>NBOG01000005.1 GCA_002104535.1 Cognaticolwellia sediminilitoris
TTTTTTTGGTGAAAGTATTTTAAATAATAAACAAGCACTTATCTTCTATATTTGTGGGGATACTTCAGAATAAATTCGCCCCTACGAAAACATAGCTATAAGCTGTCAGTTTTTAGCTTTCAGTCCTAAAAGCAAATAGTGTAGCACTTGTTTTACTGACAGCTGACAGCTGACAGCTTCAAACTTTAAACTTTGTTTGCGACTTCAGTCGCCTTTTTTTAGGCTTGTACCAAAACGAATAAAATTGATTTATACAGGGAGGTGTGATTTACCCGTTCTATTAAGTCACTTTATTTTGATACAAAAAAACCAGTCATTAGACTGGTTTTAATTATACGATTACTTTTTAGCTTAAAAAGCTGTTGCTTCAATTTCTTGATATTGAATAGGTGACTCAGCGGTATTTTCATACGTCACCCATTCCCAGCAATCTACTTGCTTAAACACTTCACGTAATAACATGTTGTTTAATGCATGGCCCGATTTAAAGGCATTTAATTCACCTAAAATACTTACGCCACCCATGTATAGATCACCAATAGCATCGAGGATTTTGTGTTTGACGAACTCGTCATCATAACGCAAGTCATCTTTGTTAAGCATGCGGAATTCGTCTAACACGATGGCATTTTCTAAGCTGCCACCTAAAGCTAAATTGTGTGAACGCAAGAATTCGATATCTTTCATAAAGCCGAAAGTACGTGCGCGGCTAATTTCTTTGATAAATGAACAGCTTGAAAGGTCCATACTCATCGTTTGACAAGTATTTACAATTACTGGGTGTTCAAATTCGATAGCAAAATTAACCCGAAAGCCTTCATAAGGCTTTAATTCAGCCCACTTATCGCCTTCTTCAACACGGATAGCTTTAGTGATACGTAAAAATCGCTTAGCAACATTTAACGTCTCAATACCAACCGACTGAATTAAGTAAACAAAAGGTAACGCGCTACCATCCATAATTGGAATTTCAGGTGAGTCAACCTCAACAATAAGATTGTCTATCCCTAAACCTGCTACAGCAGAAAGCAAATGTTCGACGGTGGAAATCTGAACACCTTGCTCATTCACTAAACACGTACACAAAGTCGTTTCGCCGACAGCTTCCGGTGTTGCTGGAATATCTACAACTGGATTTAAGTCAACACGACGAAAAATAATACCGGTGTTAGCAGGAGCAGGACGGAGAGTGATCTGCACCTTTTCACCTTTGTGTAACCCTACGCCAATGGCAGAGACACTTTCTTTTAATGTACGTTGTTTAATCATAAATAGCCTTCTTAAGCCTATATTTGCACTAATAATCAGCCGCCGTAATTAAGCGGAGACGTAATATAACAAAAAAGCCTAACAAAATCAAAATATCAGCATTTATAGTATTTCATGCTCAGCTAAACAAGCAGGTATTAGTCTGCTTGTTTACGCAAAAATGCTGGGATATCTAAATAGTCATCTAGCTCTGCTGCTGCTACTTTTTGTGTTTGTGCTTGGGCGTTTGCATCTGGCATGGTAACCGGATTTGCAGACAACTCAGGCTGTGCACTTGGAACGTAATCACCACCCACAACTTGTGGCTCAGCAACTGGCGTTGGATTAACTAAAGTAATATCTGGCTTTCGCTCAGCGCCAATACCTGTTGCAACGACTGTTACACGTAAGTCTTCAGTCATTTCAGGGTCAATTACCGCACCAACAACAACCGTAGCATTTTCAGAAGAAAACGCTTTAACCATATTACCGACAGTTTCAAATTCATCGATACTGATATCCATACCGGCAGTAATATTAACTAAAATACCACGGGCGCCTGCTAAATCGACATCTTCAAGTAACGGACTAGAAATAGCAGCTTCTGCCGCTTCTTCAGCACGGTCCGGTCCAGATGCAGTACCCGAGCCCATCATAGCTGTGCCCATTTCTGACATTACCGTTCTAACATCGGCGAAATCGACGTTAATTAAACCTGGGCGAGTAATAAGCTCTGCAATACCTTGTACCGCACCTAATAAAACATTATTAGCAGCTTTAAATGCATCTAATAAACTTGTACCTGGGCCTAATACTTTTAATAGTTTTTCGTTTGGAATCGTGATCAAAGAATCAACGTTTTTCGATAAAAATTCAATGCCTTGATCTGCATAATTCATACGCTTTTTACCTTCAAACGGGAATGGTTTCGTCACAACAGCAACCGTTAAAATTCCCATTTCTTTCGCGATTTCGGCGACAACTGGTGCAGCACCTGTACCTGTTCCACCGCCCATACCGGCCGCGATAAATACCATATCAGCGCCTTTAAGGGTTTCTTTGATAGTTTCTCTGTCTTCTTCTGCACTGCGACGGCCAATTTCAGGATTAGCGCCCGCGCCAAGACCTTTAGTAACATCGTGGCCTAACTGTAAAGTAACGTTAGCAGCCGAATTACGTAAAGCTTGAGAGTCAGTATTTGCAGTAATAAATTCAACACCTTCAATGGTTTGTAATACCATGTGCTCTACTGCGTTACCACCACCACCACCAACGCCAATGACTTTGATGACTGCTTCTTCGTTATGATCTTCCATTAATTCAAACATTTTATTATCTCCGATTTTTATTACGTTTTGTTCCACCAAAACTCTTTTTTACCATTTAGTTAGCCGCCATTGCCGCTAATTAAAATTCACCTTTAAACCAAGCAAGTATTCTTGTGCCGATACTACCGACAGATTCACTTTTATTATGTTCATTATTTTGTTGTAAATTTGCTTGCATACCATAATGTAATAGACCGACAACAGTTGAGTACGTTGGGTCATTTACATATTCTTTCAATCCACAAACATCAGAAGGTTGAGCCACACGTGCTGGCATTTGAAATACTTCTTCAGCAAATTCCACTACACCTTCCATTTTTGCCGTACCGCCCGTTAAAACATAACCCGCGGCAATTTGATCTTCTAAACCACACTCTCTTAACTCTTCTTGGATCAGTTCGAACAACTCTTGATAACGCGGTTCAACAACTTCAGCCAACGTGTGACGTGACATTGAACGTGCCGGACGGCCGCCAACGCTTGGTACTTCAATATTTTCTTCCATGCTGACCATTTGGCGCAGCGCACAGGCATATTTCACCTTAATGTCTTCAGCGTGACTTAATGGTGTACGGAATATTTTCGCAATATCACTAGTCACTTGATTACCCGCCACAGGAATCACCGCAGTGTGGCGCAAAGCACCACCAGTAAATACGGCTATATCCATGGTACCTGCGCCCATATCCACTACACAAATACCGAGTTCTTTCTCGTCATCCGTCAAAATGGCGTAGCTAGAAGCAAGCGCAGAAAAAATTAATTGGTCAGCTTTTAGGTCACAACGTTCAACACATTTAACGATGTTTTTTGCCATGTCATTAGCACAAGTAACGATATGAACTTTCGCTTCCATACGAACACCTGACATACCGATCGGGCTTTTAATGCCGTCCTGACAGTCAATGCTGTATTCTTGAGGTAGCACATGCAACATACGACGTTCAGCTGAAATCGGTACTGAGCGCGCAGTATGAATTACGTTATCAACGTCATCCTGCAGAACCTCTTTGTCATTTATTGGCACCATACCGTTTTCATTTTGACAACTGATATGCTTACCAGAAATACCCAGATATACCGAAGTTATGTGGCAGTCTGCCATCAATTCTGCTTCGTTAATGGCACGCTGAATTGACTGGATAACCAGGTTTAAGTCATTAACACCACCTTTATCCATGCCACGAGATGGTTGATTACCAACACCGACAATACTGAGTTGATTATCAGGCGTGATCTCGCCTACTGCTACTGAAATTTTTGACGTTCCAATATCTAATCCAACCACTAAATTTCTTTCAGTTATTTTTGACATTAAGGCTAAACTCTTTCTTTATGTTCCGCGGTTTTCCAACCAACGGCTAAACCGGTATCGTATCTCAGGTCGACATAATCTACTTGTTGACCCTGCTTTTTATTCATTTTAATTTCGGGATAAACATCCATAAAGCGTTGTATTCGCTCAACACGATTATCACGCCCTAAATTAATGGTGACACCATCATTTAGGATCAGTTGCCAAGCAAAACGCTCAGTCAATACTAACTCATCAATTGCTAACTCACTGAAACCCAATAATGTATTCAAGTTTCTAAAATTCTCTAACGCTATTTGTTCAGTCCCTTCAGGGCCAAAAAAAGCCGGTAATTTTTGTGCTAATCGCGCGACATCAGCTTGAAATGCCTTGCCATTTACATTGATCATAAAGTCGCCATTCCAATGAGCAATTGGCTTTTGATCAACGACATAAATCTTTAATTCATTCGGCCATTTCTTGCGAACTGACACTGAGAACACCCAAGGCAACTGCGCTACTTTCTGCTGAACATCATTAACGTCTAAATTAAAAAAGTTTCCTAAATTTACTTTTTCTAGAGCATTTTCAATATCTACTCGCGTGGTATATGGCATTTCACCCGCAATCGCTATCGAAGTAACTGGCGCTGATTCTTCAGCACTTAAGCGTTTGTTTAAAAAAATACCAAACGATAATATCGCAACAATAACAGCAACAAAAAACGCCACACCGAACCAAAACGTCCAATGTAAGTTTTCTACTTCCTCGCTTAACGGAAGCTGTTTGCTCATTGCCGCTGCCATGATTTATGCGCTACCTTGTGCGCTGATAGCAACGATTTCTGTTACTAATTCACTAAAACTCAAGCCATGTACTTTTGCCGCTTTCGGCACTAATGATGTTTCTGTCATGCCGGGTACGGTATTCACTTCTAATAACTGCCATTGCCCTTGGCTATCTCGCATTACGTCTACTCGGCCCCAACCTTTAGCGCCAGTAGCGTTAAACGCTTTTAATGCGATACCTTGCAATTCTTTTTCATCTTCGGCAGATAACGAACACGGGCAATGGTATTGCGTAGTGGTCGACTGGTATTTAGCTGCATAGTCATAAAAGTCGTTTGGCGTTTCCATATGAATTACCGGCAACGGTGTTTGACCTAAAATAGCAACGGTATACTCTGGGCCTTGAATCCACGCTTCCACCAATATTTGTTGGTCGTAGTTAAAAGCCGCCATTAATGCTTGGTGTAGCTCTTCGGCATTATTCGCTTTTGACATGCCAATACTTGAGCCTTCATTCGCTGGCTTAACCATGACAACATCGCCTAACTGTTGTAAAACCTTCGCTGCATCGCCTGCTTGGTATTCTGCTTTATTAACAATGGCAAATGCCGCTGTTGGTAAATTTAATGCTTGAAAGACTTGTTTACTACGAATTTTATCCATTGATAACGCTGAGCCCAAGACATCAGAACCAGTATATGGAATGTTCATATATTGCAGTGCACCTTGCACACAACCGTCTTCACCGCCGCGACCATGCAGGGCAATAAAAACACGGTCAATATCAAGCGTAGCCAAATCACTTAAACAGTAATCTTGTGTATCAATTAATTGCACATTAAAGCCAGCTTCAGTTAAGCCCTTCGCTACCGCTTTGCCTGAATTTAGAGATACCTCTCTTTCAGCAGACGTTCCGCCGTATAAAACCGCTAGTTTTTGTTCTTGTAATGGTTTCATGTCTTTTTCACCGTTAATAGTTCATCTGTCATTAACTGGCGAGCAATAGTGCCAATGTTTCCAGCACCTTGAGTAATAACCATGTCACCATCGCGTAATTGTGCAGCCATTAACTCAGCAAGTTTATTGCTATCGCTAACATATATAGGCTCTATTTGGCCACGTAGACGAATACTGCGCGCTAAACTTTTACTGTCAGCATTTGCAACAGGCGCTTCACCTGCCGCATAAACATCGAGTAAGAATAAAGTATCAACTTCTGATAACACTTCGACAAAGTCTTCATACAAATCTTTAGTACGTGAATAACGATGTGGTTGAAATACCATCGCCAATCTTTTTTCAGGCCAGCCTTTTCGCATTGCTGCAATAGTGGCTTTCACCTCTGTTGGGTGGTGACCATAATCATCAATCAACAACATTTTACCCTGTTCGGTACTGAGCGTTGCTAACTCCTCAAAACGTCGTCCGATACCAGCAAAGTTTTGTAATGCGTCTTGTATCGCCTGATCTGAGACACCTTCATCCACAGCGACTGCAACACCCGCTAATGCATTCAACACGTTATGCTCGCCCGGTAAATTTACACTGATAGCTAATGGCGCACAGCCTTCACGCTCAACAACAAACGAGCTCATACCTGCTGATTGCTGATATTGTGTCGCTCTTACATCAGCGTCTTCGCAAAAACCGTAGGTGATCACTTGACGACTAATACGCGGTAATATTTCACGAACAACAGGATTATCAAGACAAACAACCGCTAAGCCATAGAAAGGCAAGTTATGCAAAAACTCAATGTAGGTATCTTTAAGTTTTTCAAAATCACCTTGATAAGTTTCCATATGATCTTCATCAATATTGGTAATCACAGATACCATAGGTTGAAGATGTAGGAACGATGCATCGCTCTCATCGGCTTCTGCAATTAAATACCGGCTGCTACCTAAGCGTGCATTAGTGCCCGCACTATTAAGCAAACCACCTATAACGAAAGTTGGATCTAATTTCGCTTGCGCAAAAATACTAGCAATTAAACTCGTGGTCGTGGTTTTTCCATGAGTACCTGCGATAGCTATACCATGACGAAATCGCATCAATTCGGCTAACATTTCAGCACGGCGTACTACTGGAATACGAAGCTGATGAGCAGCAGTAAGCTCTGGATTATCAGCATTAATCGCAGTTGAAACCACGATGACACTAGCATCAACCACATTATCTTGATGATGTCCTAAGGTGATTTTCGCCCCTAACTCAGTTAGACGTTTTACCACTTGGTTTTCACCAATGTCCGAGCCAGTGATCTGATAGCCTTCATTTAACAATACTTCAGCGATACCGCCCATGCCCGCACCACCAATACCAACAAAGTGAATGGTTTTAACACGACGCATTTCTGGCACTCTATGATGAGCGTTATGGCTTTGATTGCTATTTTGTTCTTTGTTCATTGCTTTACTCATTTTTGTGCAACCTTAATACAGGTTAATGCCACCTGTTTAGTAGCATCTGCGTGGGCCGCATTATGCGCTGCTTTTGACATTTGCTGTAATACTTTATCGGAGATAAACAGACTATTTAGCATTTGTCCTAAGGTTGTACCGTTAAAATCTTTTTGGGCAATTAATTTTGCCGCACCACAATTGACTAAATACATGGCATTTTTGGTTTGATGATCATCGACAGCATGTGGCAAAGGTACGAATATCGCAGGTTTAGCTGCCATTGCTAATTCAGATACAGTAAGCGCACCAGCACGACAAATCACCACGTCAGCCCACTTGTAAGCCGAAGCCATATCATCGATAAATTCAGTCACTTTGACCTTTTCTTGTGAAAGGCCGTAATCTTCATAACTTTTCAGTACCGCTTGCTCATTACCACCACCAGTTTGATGCCAAACATCGATGCTTTGTACTTGAATTTGCTTCATCGCTTGCGGCACAACATCATTCAATATTTTTGCGCCTAAACTACCACCAACAACCAAAACTTTCTTGCTGGTTGCAGGCTGTTCTGGAATAACATTTCCAATCGCGACAATATCACTTCGAAGTGGATTTCCCACAACTTCTGCACTCACTCTGGCACTGAACGCACCAGGAAACGCACTTAACGTTTCAGTGGCAATATGTGACAGAAAACGATTACTCATACCTGCAACGGCATTTTGCTCATGCAATACGAGCGGAATGCGCAATAACCATGCGGCAACGCCACCTGGAGCACTGGCATATCCACCCATACCTAATACCACATCAGGTTTAACCTCACGTAGTATTCGAATAGATTGCATAACCGACTGTAAAATTTTAAACGGTGTTTTCAACCACGTCTGCCAGTTTTTATTGCGAATACCGGCAATATTTATAAATGATATTGGATAGCCATTTTTAGGCACCAATTCTGCTTCCATTCGTTCGGCAGTGCCTAACCAATGAATCTTCCAACCTTGCTGTACTAATGCTTCGGCCACCGCAATACCTGGGAATATATGCCCACCTGTACCGCCCGCCATCACTAGTAGTGTTGGGCGCTTTTCATCATGACTTGTTGAATCAGTCATTCGCACCCTCGATTAATTCTGCTTTATTCACTTTCGTTCTTTTCTTCTTCGCGTTTTTATTAGCACCAGTCGAGCGACTAGTAGCCTGTATACTTTGCAACCTAATTTCGTGATCAATACGGATTAAAATCACCACCGCTATGGTCATGATAATCATCGAGCTTCCGCCATAACTAATCAACGGCATCGTTAAGCCTTTCGTCGGCACAATACCGGCACTAGCGCCAATGTTGACAGCCGCCTGAAAGCAAAACCAAATACCGATGGCATAGGCAAAAAAACCTTCAAAATACTTTTCTTGTGTAACTGCTTTTCGGCCTAATAACAAAGCTTTAAATACTAAGGTCATACTTAATATTAAAATTACACTGATACCGATAAAGCCAAACTCTTCTGCCAGAACCGCCATAACAAAGTCAGTATGCGCTTCAGGTAAATATTCTAATTTTTGTACGCTATTGCCGAGACCTTGACCAAAAGTTTCACCGCGACCATATGCCATCAATGACTGCGTTAACTGGTAACCGCTGCCAAATGGGTCTTTCCATGGGTCAAGAAACCCTGTGACTCGCGCCCATCGATATGGCGAGAAATACGCTAACATTGACAACAAGCTGATACCAACCCCAGCAATAGCGATAAATTGCCATAACTTAGCGCCAGCTAAAAACAATAAGCCAAATGTGGTGACGAACATCACGATAATGGTGCCTAAATCAGGTTGCATTAAAAGTAAGCCGCCTAATGCGCCAAAAACGATCAATGGTTTGGCAAAACCTTTGATATTCTCCATCACTTCATCGCGACGTCGGACAAGATAAGCCGCTAAATAACAGAAGAAAAATAGTTTTGCTGGCTCAGCGGCTTGAATAGTAATCGGGCCAATAGCAATCCAACGTGTTGAGCCATTAACGTTACGACCAATAATGAGTACCACCACCAACAGCAATATAGCGAGTAGCAATAATTTACCGCTATATTGATGCCAAATACTCATTGGTATTTGCAATGCCACTGCAGCAATGCCTAGGCTTAAAACAATGTAAACCATATGACGAATGATAAAGTGGAAGGGATTATCAAATAATCGCTCAGCCACTGGCATAGATGAACTTGCCACCATGATCAAACCGATGGTATACATACAAAGTGCAAGTAAAACATAGCTGCGGTCAAATGTTGAAACGTTACTCGATTCAATGCGTAACCACCCCGGTAACGACCACTGTGATAAATTAGCAAAAGAAGCTGACATTATTTGCCTCCCTTTTGCATGAAAACTGATTTAATAAATACCACGCCACGTTCGACATAATTTGCAAACATATCTAGACTGGCACAAGCAGGGGATAACAACACCATATCACCCGGATTAGCTTCAGCCTTGGCAAGTGCTACCGCTGCTTCTAGCGATTCTACATGTGTGGTTTTATCCATTTGAGATGATAAGCGTAAAGTTCCGATAGCTTTGCCGTCGGTGCCTAACGTTATCAAATGTTCCACTTGCGTTCTTAACGCGTCAGTTAATGGCGTGAAGTCTGCGCCTTTTCCAACACCGCCAGCGATTAAAAATAATTTACCTTTTGCTAATGTCGGTGCTAACCCTTCAATAGCAGCCAGTGTTGCGCCAACATTGGTAGCTTTAGAGTCATTAATCCAACGAATGCCATCACTCGTTTCAATTACTTCACAGCGATGTGCTAAGCCTTTAAAGGTTTTCAAACTTGCAAGCATGGCGTTGATATCCCAGCCCGCGCATTGCCCTAAAGCCAATACTGCTAAATAATTTACCGCATTATGAATGCCTTGAAGTGGTAATTCTGCCAATGAACATAAAGCGTTTTCACCTGACATTAAGTGGTGAACCCCGTTAATTTTTGCCAAGCCAAAATTTTCACCGCTAGCTTGATCGCGACCAAAGCTTAAGGTCTGACTTTCGCCATAACAAGCATTAGGTATAGTTGCTTTGTCGTTTCGATTATAAAGTGCATAAGTACAATTTTGATAAATACGCTGTTTAATCGCGCCATAGTTTTCAATAGTTTTGTGACGGTCTAGATGATCATCACTTAAATTTAACACTGTGGCTGCTAAAGCTTTCATACTGGTAATCGTTTCTAATTGAAAACTTGAAAGCTCTAACACCATAAAATCGACATTTTCATCGTCAATTTGATCGAGTACCGGTAAACCAATATTTCCGCCCAATTGCACGCGGTATCCTATTGAGTTACCAACATAATTTAGCATCGACACTACGGTAGATTTACCATTGGAGCCTGTCACCGCTAAAATAGGTGTATCACTTAAACGACAAAACAGCTCTATATCGCCAATAACATCACAATGTGGTGCAATTGCCTGTTTAATTTCAGAGTCTGCCGTATTGATCCCAGGGCTAACAATTAAAATATCGGCTGTTGTAATTAAAGCCTGATCCCACTGGCCAAGTACTAAAGTGTTATCGCCAAATTGATGCTTAAAATCACCTGGAGAAATTGGCATAGCACGGCTGTCATTGACCGCAAAAGTAATTTCATGACGATGTAAAAAGCGCGCGCACGACAAACCCGTGATACCTATACCTAGGATCACGATTCGTTTATTGGCTAATTGCGTCGTTATCGACTGGTGCAATTGTTTACTCACGCGTCTATGTTTACCTTAATTTCAAGGTTGCTAATCCAACCAATACCAACACTAAAGAAATAATCCAAAAGCGTACAATCACTCTTGGCTCCGGCCAGCCTTTTAATTCGTAATGATGATGAATGGGTGCCATACGGAAAATGCGCTGTCCACGCAACTTGTACGAACCAACTTGTAAAATAACTGACAGTGTTTCCATCACAAAGACACCACCCATGATAAATAGTACTAGCTCTTGTCTTACTAAAACGGCAATAACGCCGAGTGAAGCGCCTAAGGCCAACGAACCAACATCGCCCATAAATACTTGGGCTGGGTAGGTGTTAAACCATAAAAACCCTAAACCTGCACCGACAATAGCGGTACACACAATGACCAGTTCACTTGCTAAGGCAATATGAGGAATGTGTAAATACGTAGAAAAGTTTGCATGGCCTGTCATATAAGCAAATACCGCAAATGCCCCAGCAACCATAATCGTTGGAACGATCGCCAAACCATCAAGACCATCAGTTAAATTAACGGCATTACTGGTACCTACAATCACGAAATAAACTAAACCGATATACAGCAAGCCAAGTTGCGGCAACACATCTTTAATAAATGGGATCAGTAACGTGGTTTCTTCTGGGTTTTGCGAAAATTGATATAAGAATATCGCGGTAGCTAAACCCGCAACTGTTTGCCAGAAGTATTTCCAACGCGCGATTAAGCCATTAGAGTCCTTACGAATGACTTTTCGATAATCATCAACAAAACCAATAGTGCCAAAGCTAACTAAAACAAATAACACCACCCAAACATAGGTATTAGTTAAGTCAGCCCACAACAAAACACTGGCCACAATCGATGCCAAAATTAGCAAACCGCCCATGGTTGGCGTACCCGATTTTGACAAATGACTTTCTGGACCGTCATCTCTAACCGTTTGGCCAATTTGCATACGCTGTAAAGCGCGAATTAATTTCGGACCAAAATATAACGAAATAATTAATGCCGTTAAGGTCGAAATAATCGCCCTAAAGGTTAAATATGAAAAGACATTAAAGAATGAATAATATTGGGTGAGATACTCACCTAACCAAAGTAACATTATGCCTGCTCCTGCAGTGTAAGACTGTTGTGCCATTGAATAATATCAGCCACTACGTATTCCATATGAGCACTGCGTGAACCTTTTACTAAAATTGTCACTTGTTGCTCTTCACCTTGAAGTAACTGCTGTAATCGTGACATTAATTTATCTTTACTACTAAAATGTTGTGCTTTATCTTGCTGTCCTTGATAGAAAGCATCTGATGTATTCTGGCTTAATACACCTAGCGTTAATAAATCATCGATATTTTTATTTTTTGCGTATGCACCCACTTCTTGATGATAACGCCGTGCTTCACTGCCTAACTCTCCCATATCGCCAAGAATGAGTACTGTTCGGCCCGGATAACTTGCTAATAAGTCTGACGCGGCATTAATAGATTCAACATTGGCATTGTATGTGTCATCAATTAACTTAGTGTTAGCGCCCAGTTGATGTAAATTTAATCGGCCTTTAACTGCTGCCATTTGTGCTAAACCTAAACGAATATCATCCAGGCTAGCACCAAACTCTAAAGCTATAGTCGCTGCGGCTACGGCATTACAAACGTTATGATGACCAGGAACAGTCAACTCGATATAAGTGCTACCAATTGGCGTAGTGAGTTTAAAGCTGGCGCAGCCATTATCATCTAAAATTTCTTGCTGACTAAAGCAATCCGCTTCGCTCTGACAAGAAAAATGACGCACGACTTTATCATCTAAACGCCACTGCCATTTATCTGCCCATTGGGTATTTTTTTGAAATATCGCAATACCATTTGCAGGTAAACCCGAGAAAATCTCTCCCTTGGCACGAGCAACACCACATAAATCGCCGAAGCCTTCTAAATGAGCGGCGGCAATGTTGTTAATAATGGCAACATCAGGCTTCACTAGCGCTGAGGTATAGGCTATTTCCCCAATGTGATTTGCGCCTAATTCAACTACCGCGAAATCATGTTTTTCTTCTAACCTTAGTAAGGTCAGCGGCACGCCAATATCGTTATTAAAGTTACCTTTGGTGGCCAAAACATTGCCTAATCGGCTTAAAATTGCTGCGACCATTTCTTTAACTGTCGTTTTTCCGCTACTTCCGGTAATTGCCACTGTTTTAGGTGCTACTTTTGCCTTCACATAAGCACCAATTAGACCTAACGCTTGATGGGTATCTTTTACTACTATTTGTGCAATACCCAGTCCGGCTTGTACTTGTTGGACAATCACGGCGCTACAGCCAAGCTCGCTTGCTTGTGTTAAAAATTTATGTCCATCAAAGTTTGGCCCTTTCAATGCTAAGAAAACATCGCCGGCGTTTAATGCTCGACTGTCGGTACTAATGGCATTAATGGTAAGATTTTCGCCAATTAAATCGCCATTAATTGCGCTTGAAAGTTCTGTTAACGTTAATGTGATCATAACGCTACCTCTTCACAATAAAATGCGCTTACTAACGCACGTTCATCATAGTGACGCTTTTCATCACCAAAAATCATGTAGTCTTCATGCCCTTTACCAGCACATAAAATAATGTCATTCGGCTTTGCCTGTGAGAATGCAGTGTTAATCGCACTCTTTCTATCTAATATTTTTTCAACCTGCGTTGTTTGGCTAAAACCTGCGATAATCTCATTAGCAATGGCATCAGGGTCTTCACTACGAGGGTTGTCATTGGTAATGATAATTTGATCCGCTTTACTTTCAGCTACCTTCGCCATTAGTGGGCGTTTACCCTTATCGCGATCGCCACCACAACCAAATACAAGCCATAACTTGCCATGGCAATGAAGACGACATGCGTCTAAAGCACTGGCTAAGGCATCAGGGGTATGCGCATAATCAACAACCGTGGTCGGTTTGCCTGCAAATGAGTAAGCCTCCATTCGACCACTGATAGGTTTTAGTGCTTTAATCGCAGAAGCAATGGTATCAATTGCAACGTTTTCGACCATCAGCACCGCAATCGCTGCTAGCAAGTTTTCAACATTAAAGTCGCCAAGTAACTCACTAGAAATCTGACATTGTCCTTGGTCAGTATTAAGTGTAAAACTGATACCCTCAGCAAGATGTTTAACCGCTGATGCTTGTGCAAAACGGTCATATTCACAAATATCTTTACCTAGTCCATAAACCACTACGGGTTGTGATTTATGCCAAGTATCTAACCAAACTTGTGCTTGAAGATCATCACCATTAATCACGGCAACTTGATTATTATCACCGCTAAATATTAATTTTTTCGCTTCAGCATACGCTGACATAGTGTGATGATAATCAAGATGATCACGTGATAAATTAGTGAATACCGCGGTATTAAATAAGCTTGCATGTACGCGTTTTTGATCTAATGCATGTGACGACACTTCCATCGCAACATCTGTAATACTTTGGTTGGCAAATAAGCTCAAAAGTTGATGTAGCTCTGTGGCGCCAGGTGTGGTGTTAGCAATGGTCTGCAAATTGTCTAACTTACCTGCACCATTAGTACCAATTACCGCACAGTTTTTCTGACAGCTATCTAATAAATTAGCAATAATTTGGCTTGTGCTAGTTTTACCATTAGTTCCAGTTATACCAATCACATTCAGGTGCGCCGCTGGTTCGCCATAAAAGGCTTTGGCAACGGCAAATAAATTTTCGTTTAATTTAAAGTAATTTACTATCGCAACGGGTGCATTTGATGTCGACAACTGCCACGTTAATTGCCCATGCCCAGACTGCTCAGTACATTCTTGAATGACCATCGCGCAATCAGCGGCGATAGCTTGAGCGATATGTTCTCGACCATCGCTTAAACTGCCGATAACCGCACAAAAAACATCGCCAGAACTAAGAGCACGCGTGTCGTTGACTAAGTCTGCACTGTTGCTATTAGTCAGTTCTAGCGGGTTAAATTGTTTTTTAAGTTGCGCTAAATCATCACTGCTGAGGGCAATATCACCAAAGCGTAAAACCGCTTCAATAGCGGCAAAATTTCTTGGTTGATTATAAACGCGTAAAGCGTGATCAGACATGGTCACGCTCCTTAGCTAAACTTTCAGATTTTGTTTCTGCTTTCACAGAGGATACTCTGGTATTCGCATCCGGCGGTACATTGAGCAGCCGCAGCGTGCCCTTCATAATTCGCGAAAAAACTGGCGCGGCCACTTCACCGCCATGATATAGATCTCCGCCGGGATCATCGATGACCACCACCACGGCAATTTCAGGATCTGAAATAGGTGCCATGCCTGCAAATAATCCAACATAATCATTACCGTAACCACCGGCAAACGCTTTAATAGCGGTACCACTTTTACCGCCAACGCGATATCCATCAACTTTCGCGACTGTGTATTGCTCATCCACAACATGTTCAAGTAATTCGACTACGTTTTGGCTATGTTCAGCAGAGAAAATACGTTCATAATGTTTATTCTTTTGCGCTGCAGGGTCTTGTTTTAAAATAGTTAATGGCGTTTTAATTCCACCATTAGCTAATATGGTGTAAAAACGTGCTAACTGGATCGGGGTAATAGCCACGCCATGTCCCCAAGATAAAGTCGCCAATTCGAATTTTGACCAGCGTGCTCTGTCATGCATCATGCCCGAACTTTCGCCGACTAAACCTGTGCCCGTTTCTTCAGAAAAACCAGCATCAAAAAACTTATCAATTAGGTAATCTTTTGGCACTGATAACGCTAACTTAGTGGTGCCCATATTTGAAGAATGTACTAATAACTCCGCTAAACTAATTTTTCCAAGATAACGAGGATCAGCAACACGACTACCACCTAGGCGCATCCACCCTGGATAAGTATCAATTATGCTATCTTTTTCTACGCTGCCGAACTCTAATGCGGTTAACACCGTTAGCGGTTTCATGGTTGAACCCGGCTCATATATGTCGGTGATTGCGCGATTACGAAAACGATGAATAGCGACGCCCGCACGATTATTTGGGTTGTATGATGGACTATTCACCAACGCTAATACTTCACCAGTATTTACATTAGTAACAACTGCCGAGCCTGATGTAGCTTTAAAAGCTTTCACCGCGCCTTTTAATTCTCGATAAGCAAGAGCTTGAATACGTTGATCGATACTTAAAGTAATATTTTCAGGAGGTGTCGATGCTTTTACCGATAATATTTCAATTTTTCGACCTTTGGCATCTTTACGATATTTTTTCTCGCCATCCTCACCCGTAAGCAGTTGATTATAAACACGCTCAACACCTTCAATACCTTTGTCATCAACATTGGTAAAACCAACAATATGAGCGCTAATTTCACCGGCAGGGTAAAAACGCTTAGATTCTTTACGAAGATGGATACCCGGAATTTTTAACTCTTGGATATACGCAGCCATCGCAGGCGCAACTTTACGCTCGATGTAAACAAAGCGTTTAGTCGGATTTTTGGTAATTCTAACTTTTAGCTTATTAACGTCTTGGCCAAGTACATCCGCTAGCGCTTGCCAATGCTTTTTCATCGATAAGGCGTTGGTCTCGAAGATAATCTTAGGATCGGCCCAAACCGTTTCTACTGGCACGCTGATAGCTAATTCATGACCATTACGATCAACAATTGAGCCTCGCTGTACGGTTTTAGTATTGGTACGTAATGAACGATTATCCCCTTGCTTTTTTAGCATATCAGGTTCAAATACTTGAATATAAGCAGTACGGGCCATCAAACCAGCATAAATCAGCACAACAGCAGCTATCACAACGTAAAAACGCCATGCTACTGTGTTCGGATTATATTGTGCTGATTTTTTCATAGTCCTACTTGTACTAATAATTTACGGTAATTTTATAATTATTTCTGAGCTGGCATCTGGCCTTGCCATATTTAGTTGTTTTTCTGCACTACTTTCAATAGCGCTATGTTCTGCCAAACTGTTTTGCTCTAATAATAAATTACGCCATTCATTTTCTAGTGCATCTCGCTCAGTTAATAGCACTTCTATTTTACTGGTTGTTATGCGATTTAAATGCGTGAAATAAATCACTGAAAATGCTGACACCAATACCAATATCAAAATGCCATAAACCACTAAATGGCGGCGAATGTCATGCCAAATATCAAGCGTTAACACAACTTTCTTGGTTGTCATACTAAAGCGCCGTACTTAGCGCGCTAACCTTTCTGCAACTCGAAGTACTGAACTGCGTGAACGTACGTTTTCTTCAACTTCATCTTTGCTCGGCTTTAACTTGCGTCCGATAAGGCTTAAGTTCTTACCTTTGTTTAATTCTTCTTCACTGATCGGCATGCCGCGTGGAACTTTCTTACCTTGCGAATGCTTTTTCATAAATTGCTTAACAAGACGGTCTTCAAGAGAGTGAAAGCTAATCACCACTAATCGACCACCAGTGCTTAACACCGATAAAGATGCTGCTAGCACTTTTTCAATTTGCTCTAATTCGCTGTTGATATACATACGAATAGCTTGGAAACTTCGTGTTGCAGGATGCTTTTTAATTTCTCTTTGTGGTGCAGTTTTCTTAATTAATTGTGCTAACTGGCTAGTGCGTGTAAGCGGATTAATTTCACGCTCATCAACAATGGCATTAGCGATACGCCATGCGTGTTTCTCTTCGCCAAAAGTGCGTAGTACCCAAGTAATATCTTCAACATCTGCAACGGCTAACCATTCTGCGGCTGTTTGACCACGTGTTGTATCCATACGCATATCAAGGGGGCCGTCTTTCATAAAGCTAAAGCCACGCTCTGCTTCGTCTAATTGTGGAGATGACACGCCAAGGTCTAACAAGATGCCGTCAATTTTTTCACTTAACTGATGCTTATCAACGATCATTTCTAAGTCAGCAAAACCATGATGTTCAATGATAAAGCGTTCATCGTCAGCATATTTTTCTGCTGCTGCAATAGCGGTTGGATCACGATCAATTGCAATCAAACGTCCGTTTGGCCCTAAATTTTCAAGAATCAAACCCGAGTGCCCACCACGACCAAAAGTACAGTCGATGTAGATACCGTCTGGTTTTATCGCAAGACCTGAAATTGACTCGTCAAGCAGAACTGAAATATGTGCATTATCGTGTTGCATTATGAGTTTATTAACGCCATCTAATTTTTAATATTAAATCGAACGATTTATCACAAAGATAAATCAAGTAAACGGTCAGTGAGCTCAATTTCACCTGACTGAATTTTCGCAATACCTTGTTGCATTTGTGCTTGCCAAGCGTTGTCGCTCCAAATTTCAAACTTTTTCAATTGACCGACTAACATCAAGTTTTTTTCCAAACCGGCATGTTGTCTTAATGGACCATTAATTAATAAACGACCACTCTTATCAATTTCACAATCTGAAGCATTTCCTAATAGCACTTGCTGTAAAAGTCGTTCTTGTGGGTTCATACTCGACAAACCACACAGTTTTATTTCTATTTCTTCCCATTCGGGCAGTGGATATAACAATAAACACGGGTGCTGAATATCAACAGTACAGACCATTTTTCCTTGGCAATCAGCAAATAGCTCCTCGCGATACCTTGTAGGTATCGTGATTCTATTCTTGCTGTCGAGCGTTATTGCGCTAGTGCCTCTATACATAATCCGCTTTATTATTTGGGGATCCCTTAAGATCCACTAATTCCCACTTTTTCCCACATTGATACAGTTTAGTGAGTAAAGCAAACTTATGTCAAGCAAAGTTTTGTATTTTGATCTCGCTGAGCGCCTATAAAATAAAGGCTTTGAGGGAAGTGAATGAAATTGTGGGCTTTTGTGGATCTGACGCCCAGTTTAGGCTTGAAATTTATTTATTTTTAACGAAAAAACGCTTTTAGTGTCATGAATTAGAGACACTGGTGATACATTCACCCTAATTATTGGCCTTTATAATTGGCCCTGTTGGGTATAAAAGAAAGTGCTGTCCCGATAACTTAATGGCTAATTCTGTACCTAAAACATATAAATTTTGGCTGTAAAAGCTTAACTGTTTGAACGCTAAGGCGTTATTTTGCTCGATACTACTGAGTAAGTAATGATATCCCTGCTGCGTGACGCTGATATGTTCAATAATAACATTATTCTCTGCCTGCTCGCTGAGCTCAAGATCATTAGGTTTAACCAATAGTTGCAAGTTTAATGCTGAATCGGTGTGGTTTTCAACAGTAGTATTATCACCAACAGCTGTGATTAAAGTATCGCCTGTCGTTTGACCAATTAAACTTGTTACCTTTAAGTTCTCAGTTTCATTCAAAAGCGTGACCGGTAACCAGCACCCTAATTGCAGAAAATCTGCAACTTGCCAACTATTAGGTTGTTGACAAACTTGCGCTGGTTCTCCTACCTGTAAGACTTTACCTTGGTTCATCACCGCTATTTTATCTGCGAAAGTAAAAACTTCATCTTTGTTATGAGTGACAAAAATTGCCGTCATACCTAAGCGTTTTAGTAACTGGCGAATTTCAATCATCAACTCATGACGTAATCTTGCGTCGATATTTGAAAAAGGTTCGTCAAGTAACAATAAACTAGGTTGTGGTGCTAGCGCACGTGCAATAGCAACACGTTGCTGCTGTCCGCCGGATAATTCATGTGGATAACGCGCAGACAGCTCGCTTAATTCTAATAAGCTTAGTAGCTCTTCACAACGGGCTGATTGCTCTGCTTTCGCTATATTCTTTAAACCAAAACAAATATTTTCACTGACACTCAAGTGAGGAAACAAGGCATAGTCTTGGAAAATCATACCTATATTGCGTTGCTCGGCTGGAAGCATAGTATCAAGGGTTATTTTTTTTACTTGCTCGCCACTGCTAATTTCAATGCTACCACTGCTTTGCTCAATAAAGCCTGCCAAGGTATTAAGCAAGGTTGTTTTACCACAACCACTGGGCCCAACAAGTCCGAGTATTTCACCTTTGCCTAAGGATAAACTCACGTCCGATAGAATCAATTTAGCCTGTAATTCCACGGCTAAGTTCTCAATATTGATCAATGGCTTCACTTGTTGTCCTTCTGACGGTTTAGAAAAATTATCGGCAATAATCCGAACAAAACAATTAAGATAGCACCTAATGCGCCCTGCTCTAATCGTTCATCAGATATTAATTGATAAATTTGCGTACTTAACGTTTCAAAATTAAATGGTCGTAATAACAATACTGCGGGTAATTCTTTCATCGCTTCAACAAAGACTAACAACCATGCCACCAAAATAGACGACTTTAAGAGCGGTAAATGTACCCGAAAAATAGCAGGTAAAGTTTTAACCCCTAAACTAGCTGGCGCAAAGTCGAGAGATTTCGGTATTTGCCCAATACCGGCGCTAATCGTGCCATTGGCGATAGCCGAAAATCTGACGACGAAGGCGAATATAATAGCAAAAACGGTACCTGATAGAATCAAACCTGGTGCACTAAAGCCGAGCATTTTAGCAAAGTCATTGATGGCATGATCTAATGGGCCAAATGTAGCTAACATCGCCATAGCGAGAACAGTGCCTGGTATAGCATAGCCAAAACCCGAAATTTGCACAGGGAGAGTACGAGCTTTACTTTGGTGTAGGCGCTGAAATAACCCTAACACCAGAGCGATTAACGTGGCGATTGTTGCACTGTAAGTCGCAATTTCTATACTATTTTCGCCTGTATCTAACAACGTTAATAATTGGGCATAATCGGCATACTCAAACGCCATTGAAAGTAATAAAATAACCGGTAAAAGAAAGCCTGCAAAAACTAAAGACCAACAGAATATACTGGCTATTATTTGTTGCCCAAGCGATAACTGCTTTAAAGCTTGGTTGGAATTAGGCCGGCTAGATTGGTGACGCTGTCCTGCCCGCGCTCGTTGCTCAGCTACTACAGCAAATAAAATAAATAACATCAACACACTCGCCAGTGCATTGGCTGCTGCAAAGTCGCTATAACCTAACCAAGTATCATAAATAGCAGTTGTTAAAGTATTAACGGCAAAATATTGCACGGTTGCGAAATCGGCCAAGGTTTCCATAACCACTAAAGCCAACGCTACAGCAATAGCCGGTCGCGCTAACGGCAGGGCTATTTTGTAGAAGCTCTGACGCTCTGTACAGCCCAGCAACCGACTTGCACGCAATAAATTACGGTCTTGTTGCTCAAAAGCCGTACGGGTAAGCATGTATACGTAAGGAAATAATACCAAGGCAATTACTACAGCTGCGCCGCCGATAGTTCTGATATCAAAGAAGTAATAATCATTTGGTGATTGCCAATCAAACCAGGCGCGCAACGAACGTTGTACAGGACCGGCATAATCAAACAAATCAGTATATAAATAAGCGACCAAATAAGCCGGCATTGCTAAAGGTAACATTAACAACCATCTAAGTTGCTTACCCATAACGATGTTGGTTTGACTGATAATGGCGGCGGCTGGCACACCAAAACAAAAAGAAAGTGCGGCAACGAGTATGCCAAGTAATAAAGTGTTACGGATATACTCAGGCAGTACTGTTGCCCACAAATGACTGAATAAATCGCTAGATGCATTCAAGCTACCAAATAACATAACAACAACGGGGGTCATTAATGCTAAAGCAAAAAACCAGCTGAAAAACTTCCAGCTGGTATTTCTATTTCCGGTCAGCACCAGGTATGTCTTACTTTAAAAGCTAAAGATCAAACTGGGCTTTATCCAGTAAAATCAGTGCTGTTTTGCGATGTTTCGCAATTACTTCCAACGATAAGTCATCGGCTTTAAATTCGCCCCATGTGGCTACGAGTTTTGACGGCTTCACACCTGGACGTACTGGATATTCCATATTAGTTTCTGCATACATTTTTTGAGCTGGCTCTGACACTAAAAAATTCATTAGGGCTAATGCATTCGCTTTATTAGGTGCATGTTTTGCCATCGCCATGCCAGAAATGTTGACATGAGCACCACGGTTACTTTGGTTAGGAAAGTTTATATATACCGCATCTGCCCAAACTTTTTGCTTGTCATCATTGAGCATATTACCAAAGTAATAACTGTTCCCCAGTGATACATCACATAGTTTTTGATGGATAGCTTGAACTTGAGCTCGGTCACTGCCTTGTGGTTTACGGGCCAAGTTAGCTTTAACTTTCTCTAACCACGTTAACGTATCAGCTTCACCATGTTCAGCGATCATCGACGCAACTAAAGCGACATTATAAGGATGTTTGCCACTGCGCGTACAAATTTTACCTTGCCACTTTTTATCGGCTAAATCTTCATAGTTGAAGTCTATTTTACCTAAGCGTTTTGCTGAATAAATGTTTCTAACACGGGTCGTCAGGGCATACCAAGTGTCATCTGAAGCTTTAAACTGAGTAGGTATCGCAGTTGCCAACTCAGCTGATGTTGCCGCTTGTAGGAGACCTTTATCTTTTAATTCGATTAAACGGCTAATATCAGTGGTTAATAAAATATCAGCAGGACTATACTCGCCTTCACGGTCCAAACGTTCTGCCATGCCTTTTTTGGCAAAAACCACGTTAACCTTAATACCTGTTTCTTTAGTGAATTCATCAAAAAGTGGTTTTACTAAAAATGGCTGACGATAGGAATAAACATTAACGTCGTCACTTGCTACAACATTAATACTTGCACTAAGTAGTGCGATAAAAGCAACGCTAGAAAACCAGATTTTATTCAACATGAAGTCCGCCTGAGCTATTAGAAAATGGATGAATTTATAATGCCGCAAGACTAATGAAGATAGCTTTCTCTGTCAAGGTTTTTGCGAATTATTCTCATTCAACTTTTTTCATTCGCTTCTAAAAGGGAAAATAACCGTTTAAATCACTTTGGATTGGAGAAACTGCATTGTTTGCTCATCTAAGCAACGATTAGAAATATAATGCCGATTACTTTTATAGCTTATTAGCCAACCATTATCTGTTGCAGTTAGGCTGTCTATATCGCTAAATTTCATGTCGATATCATTATAAAATGAAGTGATGTGAATACTTTCTTGGTTAATGTTTAGCTTAATTTCTGCTTTCGCCACTTTACTTAACATTTGACGAGCTACCCACCACGGCTTGTGATAATAACTACTGACAATTTCCAGTAGCCCAAGTGAGAAAATAAACCACGCGGCGTAAGGGTTAAGCTCAGTAAACATTACCAACACGGCACCTATAAGCAATAAAACACCACCTTTTGTATATAACGCTTTAAAGCTTTTATCGGGGACTGACTCTTGATAACACTCATTAAAATGAGACTTGTCTAGTATAAAGGTAGTTTGATAATTAAAGGGCTGGCTCATAGTAAAGTCAAAATCATTAAAGTTAACGGCATTCTACCGATATCAAGATATTAATACTATTTAACCTTGATAATTTCTCGGCTTAAAACTCGATAAACTATCTCAAGTTATTCTAAATGAATTAATGTCGACAAATACTGACTGATTTCATCATCAGAGTAATTGCCACAACTTACTCTGCATAAAACAGGCAAATGGTGACAGGAAAAAGCATTAACGTGCTTGAGTTAAAATTTAAGGCAATAAAAAACCGCGAAATACGCGGTTTTTTTCAGTATTTAATGACTTCAATTAACCGTTGATAAAATCAACACCTTCTTGAATATCTGCTTTTAATGTTGCAAGCATGTCATTTTTAGCTTTTTCTTCAAAAGCGCTAAGCTCACCGTAAGGTAAGATTTCAGCAATACCGTTAACACCTAAACGAACTGGATGAGCAAAATATGGTGCATCACCACCTTCCACTTCAACGTAAGCGTAATCAATAACATCTTCGCCTTGTAAACCTTTAACTAAAGATAAACAAAAACGAGCAGCTGCAGCACCCATTGAAAGAGTTGCAGAGCCTCCACCGGCTTTAGCATTTACAACTTCTGTACCAGCATTTTGAATGCGTGGCGTTAAAGCAGCAACTTCTTCATCTGAGAAAGTAACGCCTTCAACTTGAGAAAGAAGAGGTAAAATAGTGGTACCTGAATGGCCGCCAATTACTGGAATTTTAACTTCAGCTACATTTAAGCCTTTTAGTTCAGCAATAAATGCTTCAGAGCGAATAACATCAAGTGTTGTTACACCAAAAACACGGTTTTTATCGTAAGTACCCGCTTTTTTGAATACTTCAGCAACAATTGGTACCGTGCCGTTTACTGGGTTAGTAATAATACCCACCAATGCTTTCGGACAGTTAGCAACAATGCCTTCAGCTAAAGTTTTGATAATACCAGCGTTGACAGCAAATAAATCTGCACGGTCCATACCTGGTTTACGCGGCATGCCAGCAGGAATAATTACAATATCAGCACCTGTTAAAGCACCGGCTAAATCATCAGCACCAAAACCAGCAACTTTAACGGCTGTAGGGATGTGTGATAAATCAACGGCAACACCTGGAACTACTGGTGCAACGTCATATAAAGATAGCTCAGAACCTGCAGGTAATTGAGTTTTTAATAGTAAAGATAACGCTTGGCCGATTCCGCCAGCAGCGCCTAGCACAGCAACTTTCATTTGATGTCTCCGAAAATTTGAGTAATTACGTAATAATTTGTCGGCCAAAAGATATAGTATAAATGGCCAAAAAACAATGTTTAAACCAATATGATTAATGAATTTGTCAACTTAAACTTCATTTAAACTTTGATAAGTCATTCACAGCGGTCTGTTGTCATCACTTAGGTTATATAAATATTAGCGCCTAGGTGCGAATCGAATCTTTAACCATGATCGCTAACTTTAAAAATTGCCATTAAAAGTCTAAATATCAAATCAAATTGATATAATTTCCCTATATTGGCTTATAAGGATAACTTATAATCAAAATTGTGGAATAATACTTAGGTATAATACAGTTAAGTAATTGTTCAAGCCTGATTTATAATTGCCTAGTAATAAACCATAAAACCAGTATAACCTATCAAAAAATAGTGAAAATATATGAGCGGACAACAAAAACAAGAAGCGTTAGTACAAGCATTTAAAGATTTATTAAAACAAGAGCAGTTCAGTTCTCAAGGCGATATTGCAGATGCCTTGAAAGCCCAAGGTTTTGAAAATATAAGTCAGTCCAAAGTATCGCGTATGTTAAGTAAATTTGGGGCTGTACGTACGCGTAATGCTCGCCAAGAAATGGTTTATTGTTTACCTGCTGAGTTAGGTATGCCAACGGCAAAGAGCCCACTTAAGCAGTTAGTACTCGATATTGAACATAACGATGTCATGGTCATTATTAGAACCAGTCCAGGTGCAGCGCAATTAATTGCTCGTTTGCTAGATAGCTTAAGTAAAAGTGATGGCGTACTTGGTACTATTGCTGGCGATGATACTATTTTTGTTGCGCCAACGGACGTGAAAGAAATTAAGCAAACTATTTCTAGGCTTGAAGCTTTATTTTTGAAGAATTTGACCTATTAATTAATCGCTATATTTTTGTCATCACATAGCGATTAATTTCAAACACTTGGCGTTAATCGCCCAGTTTTGCCAAAAGGTTTAAGCTAGGGACAAAAAATGCCGCACCGGTTTCAGCTTGGGTGTATTTTAACATATGATCACTATGGCCGTGCGCATCACCTTTAATCATGCTTTCAAGCATTAACTCAAATGGTTCTGGCGAGCTGCAATAAGATACAAAGAATAAGCCCTGTAGCTTCATATCACCATAGGGCATACTTTGTCTTAATATCTCTAAGCTTTTGCCTTCGCTGTCTTTTAGGTTAACCCGCTTGATATGTGCAGTGGCCGCCTTATTCTCTTCTGAGTACTCTTCATTATTCACTTTAGTTCGAGCAAAGATATCTTCTTGGTCTTTAACTTCCATTGAATTCCAAAGGTTCAAGTTGTGACGATAGCGTTGAATATGCAAATAGCTACCGGCTGCAAATTCAGCATCTTGCTCCTCGTTAACTAAAGCAACACGACGACGATGGTGCCCTTGCGGGTTTTCAGTGCCATCAACAAAACCGGTTAAATCACGACCATCTAAAAAGCGGAAGGCTCTAACTTGCTCAACTAATTCAACACTATCAGAAAGTAATTGGCACACTTTGGTTGCTACTATGTGGTTAACATCAGCTCTGTCGCCTCGAATTTCAATGTAAAGGTCATAGTTATTCGCTGGCGCAATACAGTCTTCGTTTGCCATTTCAGGGAATTGCCTTAAATGCTTTGGCCTACCTTCAGGGTAAAGTTCGTCCCAAAAATTAGTGCCTATCGCAATAACGCCGGCAAGATTAGCTTCAGAAAATCGGTCGGCATATTTATCAAACAATGCAGGCAAACGTGATAATGCTTTACGTAAAAATAAATTTTTATCGTCTAATGCGTTAAATAATAAAAAATATCCATGAAGACTCGGCTCTGCACAAACACCAAACTGCTCTCTTGCCATTTTAAAATCCACTAATAACTTAACTGATTAATAGCTTAATTTTACACACTTTATTGTTAATGGCAGTAAATCTTTGATAAATTTTTCACCAAGTGTAATTTGTCAGAAAGGGATGAAGTAAATTGCTGTTAAACCGAGCCCCCATGAAACGAGAAAAGCCTGTGAAAATTAATTCACAGGCTTTAAGAGTAAACAGTAATGAAATGACGTTAATTAGCCACGCGTAAACTCTGGATATGCTTCCATACCACAATCAGACTTATCAACACCTTCGTATTCTTCATCTTCACTGACTCTGATACCCATGACTTTTTTCAGCACAAACCAAACCACTAGACTGGTACTAAATACCCAAATGAATATAGTTGCCGCTCCAATAAGTTGGCCAATTAATGTTGAACCGCTATTCGTTACCGGTACTAATAATAAACCAACTAAGCCAACAACGCCGTGAACGGAAATAGCCCCAACAGGATCATCAATTTTTAACTTGTCTAAGCTAATAATCGACAAGACCACAATTATACCTGCCATCGCACCAAACAATGTCGCTTGCAATGGTGTTGGCGTAGATGGCTCAGCTGTAATAACAACCAATCCAGCTAGTGCCCCATTTAACGCCATGGTTAAATCTGCTTTTTTGAAGAGTATTTTAGCAAAAACCAATGCTGTCATAGCGCCCGCTGCCGCTGCGGCATTGGTATTTAAAAACACCATAGCTACAGAGTGTGAGCTGGCAATATCACCTAGTTTTAACACTGAGCCACCATTAAAGCCAAACCAACCCATCCACAAAATAAATGTACCTAAAGTTGCCATTGGTAAATTTGAACCTGGGATGGCATTAATACGGCCGTCGGCGCCGTATTTACCTTTACGAGCACCTAATAGTAATACTCCTGCTAAAGCAGCAGCAGCACCTGCCATATGAACAATACCTGAACCAGCAAAATCAGAAAAACCAAGCTCAGATAAAGTATATAAGCCAAATACCGCATTGCCTCCCCACGTCCAGCTTCCTTCCATAGGATAAATAACACCGGTTAGAACCACAGCAAAGGCTAAAAATGCCCATAGCTTCATTCGTTCAGCGACAGCACCTGAAACAATTGACATTGCCGTTGCGACAAACACTACTTGAAAGAAAAAGTCTGATGCTGCTGAGTAGATTGCCGCACCAGTAAAACCATCTTCGCGTGCCGAAAAGTCAGCTAAAACCTTCGCAGGATCAACAGTTTCAATACCCGATAAAAAGATGCCACCGCCGTACATAATGTCATAGCCTACAAATAAGTAGGTCATACAAGCGATTGCATAAAGCGCGACATTTTTTGTTAATATTTCTGTGGTATTTTTAGCTCTGACTAAGCCGGCCTCTAACATCGAAAAACCTGCGGCCATCCACATGACTAAAGCACCACAAATTAAAAAGTAAAATGTGTCCATTGCATATTGAAGTTGAAAAATATTTTGTTCCATGATTTATGCTCCTATATCGCTTCTATGTCTTGTTCACCAGTACGAATACGCACAGCATGTTCAAGGTCATAGACAAAAATTTTGCCATCGCCAATTTTTCCGGTATAGGCAGCTTGCGAAATAGCATCAACTACTCGTTGCACTACGTCATCGTTAACGGCGATCTCAAGTTTCACCTTCGGTAAAAAGTCGACTTGATATTCAGCACCCCGATACAACTCAGTGTGGCCTTTTTGTCGACCAAAACCTTTGACTTCACTTACTGTGAGTCCCTCTACACCCACTTCAGAAATCGCCTCTCTGACGCTATCTAATTTGAACGGTTTAATAATTGCGTTTATTAGTTTCATGTTGTTTCCCTTAATTATTATTAGCTAGAGTTAATCAAGCTCTATGCCAAACAAATTAATAATTAAAAAACAATAAGATAGCATTTTACCGCCATGTGATAGCGCACCAGTACAGTGCGAAGTAAGCTTGTTTGCAAGTTACTGGTGCAGGTATCTGCACCTGCTTTAAAAACAGCACTTTCGTTAAATCATTAAATGAAGGTTTATTAGGATGCGTTATAGAGGTTAGTTAGACTATCAAAGTGTATAGATCGCACTTTGATATAGCTGGATTTTTACTGATGGGTACTATTAAGCTGAAAATGAGCACACGTTAAGCAATATTGAAAAATAAAAGAAATGATTTTTCTTAATAAATCATTGATGCGCCAGGGTTAATAATTGACAAAATGCTTAAGCGTTCAAGATCACAATAATTAAGCACTTCTTTAATAAAGTGCTGATCAATCGGGTATTGCTGTAAAGCTTCATCAGTAATTAATGATTCGATGGGATGTGTAGGACAATCATATATCGTTAGCATGATTCGCTTGGCGAGATATAAAAGCTTGGTATCGTCACTGATTCGATCAAAATCAGGATTATCTTGATTACGAATAGGTTCGATTATACTTGGCGGTAATTGCCAAAACTTTAATAATACAGCTGAGCATTCACCATAGGTAAATCCAAGTGTTTGCTTTTGCTTATCCCACGGCAATTCAGTTTCTAAAAGCGTATCGACAGACGTCAATTTTTCAGGAGAAAGTTGTCTAACAGCCAATTCCCCTAGGTTATGTAACAACCCTAAAATGAAAACACGCTCTGCATTTCGAATATTGAGATTAGCTCCAATATATTTAGCAATAAGTGCACAATCGACACTTTTACACCAAAAATCATCTAGGTACTCTTGGTCAACATTAAGGTCTTTAAAAGCTTTATTAGCAAAAAAAGCGATAACCAAGTTATAAACTTCGGTTATTCCTAATACCAATACGGCTTTAGAAATAGTATCAATTTTGCCTGGATAATTAAAAAATGAACTATTGGCAAGCTTTAAAATTGTTCCAGCCAAAGCAGGATCTAATAAAATAATATCAGCTATATCATCAATAGTTGAGTTTTCATCATCGATCAATTGCTTAATGCGAACAAAAGAATCCGACAGGACAAACACTTCACTCGCTTGTTGCGCATAATCATTTACATTCATCATAATGATCCCAAAAAATTACTTTCTATTCCTTTACGAAAATTAAAGCTTTGCAAACAATAGGCAAAAAACCAGAAACACGCTCTTTAGTTAGCGTACGACTATAAATGAGATTGTGCAAAGTGTTTATAAAATATCTTTCTTCGCTATTAAGAACTTAGCTAAAAAATAAAGCTAATAAATAATAAATTTAGTTTAGCCTATCTCTGAGAATTGTCCTTAAAAATAATTAAGTCACCTGCAAACTCACATGATAAGAGGTAAATTTTCGTAAATTAATCACTCCGGTTTCAAAAATTAAATACTGTCCTTTTATACCGATTAACGTGCCTGACACTTCTGGGGTTTTATCAAAATTAAAGGAAGATATTTTACTTAAATATTGCTGAACGGGAAAGTGTAAATCAACAACATTCTCATCAAGCACAGTCACAGCATCTGCACCATACTTAAGGCTAACACTCGCAAGCTTCTCGGCAATTTTTGGCTTCAACTCACTGGCGATAGCTTTTAAATCAAGCGTTTCAGCACTGCCTTTAAGCATCGCACGCCAATTGGTTTTATCCGCAATAAATTCTGCCAAAGCTATTTCAACTAACCCTGATTGTAAGCGAGTGCTTACTTTAAAAATAGGTAATGCTTGAGTTGCCCCTTGATCAATCCAACGGGTTGGTATTTGCGTATGTCGAGTGATACCTACTTTTAATCCTGACGTATTCGCCAGATAAACATAATGAGGTATCATACAATTGCTTTCACCCCACTCTGGTTGACGACAGGTGCCTTGTTCAAAATGACAAGTTTCAGGCTTCATAATACACATGTCACATTGGGCAAGCTTTTGCATACATGGAAAGCAATAGCCCTGTGAATAACTTTTCTTGGTTTTTCTGCCACAATGCTGACAGTCGATATGTCCACTATACTGAAGCGTCAAATGTTGACCAATAAGCGCGTTTAACTCTACTTCTTGCTCACCGAGCACCATACGATAATTTACTTTTCCATCTGGTAATAAATCCGCTCGCATTTTACGTAAAGCACCAGTTTCTACTTGCAACATATCTCAACCTATAATTTTTTCAGGTGCTAATAATATAAAAATCATAAACTATCAGCCAGTACTAATTCATTTATCTCTCGAATATCCATTAAAAAATTGCGATGATGACACTTTGTCATTTCAATCAGATATTAATTTAATGTGGTATGTTTATTTTCTCCGTTGTGCCGATAATAGCCTTTATGCCGGTATAACTACCTGTCTTGAGCGTCGTGTTAATGAGCATAACGAGTGCAATAAGAAAGCAGCCAAATATACTCGAGCTAGACGTCCTGTTTGCTTAGCTTATGCAGAATCACAACTCGATAGAAGCCAAGCCAGTATACGCGAACACCAACTAAAACAACTTAGCAAACCAGAAAAAGAACGTTTAGTAAAAAGTTACACGCTAAAAGTAAAGTAAGCTAAAAAAACAATGATCATCTATAGCCCTTATTTTTACTGGTCTGCTTAGTCATTTAAATACTAATAAACTTCGATTTCACCTGAACATACTGATAGAATGGCGCCGATTTTAATAGCAAATAGTGTTGACAGATAGCCATGTTTTTAGAAAATTATTGCCTTACTACGGATAATAAAATTAGTTTTACCCGCCAACAAGCGAGTGATTTTGCTAAGCAAATTGCTGATGATTTCAATCCATTGCATGATACTGACGCCAAACGTTTTTGTGTCCCTGGCGATCTTTTATTTTCAATAATATTAGAGCGCGCGGGATTACATCAAGAGATGAGCTTCAAATTTTCTGGCATGGTCACTGATGCAACCGTTTTAAACATCCCAACAGAGATAACCGATAGCGCTAGTATTGTTGATGATAAAGACAAAGAATATTTGAGCATGTCTGTTGCCGGTAATAGCACAAAAGACAAGCAGTCTATTGAATCTTTAACAAGAGCTTATGTTGAGTTTTCAGGTCATACTTTTCCACACATTCTTGTCGAGTTAATGAAAGAATGTCAGGTTATGATCAACCCTGCTCGGCCAATGGTGATGTATGAAAGTATGTCTATACACCTTGATAGATTAGATTTTAATGAAGTGACTTTACGTCAATCAACAAACACATTACAAATCGAAGGGAAACGAGGAAACGCCTGCTTATCTTTTGACTTAATGTCGCAAGGAAATGTTATTGGGCACGGGAAAAAATTCATGATATTAAGTGGCTTACGCGACTACTGCCAAGAGACCATTGATGGTATTGTCGCGCAATATAATGGCACCAAGTCTGAATACCTTAAGCAGGAAGCCTAACCCTTCAAAAATGCTTAGGGGAATTTATACTCGCACTTTCCTAAGCATCGGTCACCATAAATCAACTCAATAGACACTAAGCTACTTTTCGACCACAGCTTAGCGTTGACCTAATTTACGTCTAAACCAAAGCAGCGTCTGATCTGCCTTTACAGCTGCTTGACGAAAATAGCGTTGACTTTTTTTCAGCCAAACCTTTGCCCAGTCGTATTCTAAACTCAATAATGCCAAACCTATCGGAATAAATATAACCGCAGGACCGGGTAATAGAATAAAAGCCACACCAATCAGCAAAGATATAAACCCCAACACTGTCAGTGCTAATCGCTTAAAGTTTTTTGTTATTTTATTTTGCATAAATAATCCGTATTTCAGTGTCAATAAAAACTAATTGATTGCAAAACTCATTCCAATAAATTAGCTTTTATTTATCAGGCAATTAAAAGCACTCTGATAACTGAGCCAATTATTTTATGGTCAATGATGCGAAATATTAGCGAAAATAAAGTTAGTAATCCTTCTCAAATTTTCTTTGATGAACTCGTCTTTCTTCAGCGCAAGCAGCAAACTGATGCATTGACCGAGGTCGAACACACTTTTTATCCGGTCGATAATAGAGTAACCAAGCTTGTAGTTTTTCACCTTCATAAAGCCCATGTTGATCTTTAAGACCATGACTATAAAATGGCATCAGCGCCGTATGTACATCACTTGATTGGTAGGTGATTTTTTCAACCTTAACTTTATTAGGACTTTTGATAGGTTTATTCTTAAATTTTTTCTTTTTGCTAGCAACAGGTTTATGCTTTCCTGTTTCACATTTCCACCAAGATTTTCGAGCTTTAGACTCACGTTCAGCTAAACTATTACTACGATTTAGTGAATTAGCTTGTCGTTGTTGTGCTTGAATATTATCAAGTTTTTTACGATATTTTTGACATTGTTGCTTTCCTGCTACTGCCACAAATGAAGACATTACAATCATTAACATTAGGGCTAAAAGAATAATCCGTTTCATTAGCTATCATCCATAAAATTCCATTTCACCGACCAGTATAGTCGAAAAAACGACCATTGGATTAGCAATAGTTATCATGCAAAATATAAAAATGCTTCTATACTTATTTCCAAGCAAAGTACGGTATTTACTGACAAGTATTAAATAAACCACATAAAGGAAACAAGGATGTTTCAATTAATCTTATATTCAAGCGTTCCGTGCCTGATATTACTCATATCATTGGGTGCACAAGCTCAAGAAACCTCTCAATCAATCATAACCATACAAAAGCCTCGCTTACAACTCGCAACGATTTATCAAAAAAGCACCAACATCCAGCACTATTGGGTCAGTGAAAAATTAGATGGTGTCCGAGGTTATTGGACAGGAAAACAATTATTAACCCGCTCTGGCAATGAACTATCTCCGCCCGCATGGTTCGTTAAGTATTGGCCGACAACCCCAATGGATGGAGAGCTTTGGAGTAAACGAGGGAGTTTTGAGCAAATAAGTGCATGCGTTCGAAGCAAGCGCCCTAATAGTGAATGTTGGAAAAACCTTAAGCTGATGATCTTCGATCTCCCACATCAAGCGGGCACATTTTCTACACGAATTAACATCATGAAAATGTTAACTCAAGCAAGTAACTCAACATACTTAGGAATGGTTAAGCAAATTAAGTTAATTAATGATAAGCAATTGTACGCGTTTTTAGATGACGTTGTAAAAAGTAACGGTGAGGGGTTAATGTTACACCTGAGTGCTGCTCACTATGAAAGTGGACGTAGTAAGCACCTACTCAAGCTTAAAAAGCATCAAGACGCCGAAGCCAAAGTAATTGCTCATACTTCAGGTAAAGGCAAATATGAGGGTTTTTTAGGCGCAATACTTGTTGAAACGCCAGAGGGTATAACCTTTAAAATAGGCAGCGGTTTTTCAGATCTTGAGCGTCAATCTCCGCCAAAAATTGGCAGTACAATAACTTATAAATACATTGGTAAAACACAACGAGGTGTGCCAAGATTTGCCAGTTTTCTTCGGATCAAAAATGAACATTAGTTAAGGTGTGTATATGATGGAATTCCATTTGTGGTTGTCACTTGTTGTGATTTGTATTCTTGGCGCACTTTCCCCGGGCCCTAGTCTTGCCCTTGTAATTAAGAACACCTTAAATGGCGGTGCTCGTCAAGGTTATGCTACCGCAATTAGTCATGGACTTGGCGTTGCTTTATATGCTGCGATAACGGCAACAGGCATTGGCTTACTTATAGTACAATCGCCGTTTATTTTCTCTGCTATAAAATACGCTGGCGCCGCTTTTCTTTTATATTTAGGTATTAAAGCCTTGCTTAGTAAGCAGCAAAATTTTCAGTTTTCACAACAAGGTGGTGCTATAGATCCAAGTATTAACGGCTGGCGAGATGGCTTTCTCATTGCTTTTCTAAACCCTAAATTGGCTATTTTCTTCCTTGCTTTATTTAGTCAATTTGTTGAACCGGGTGCAGGTTGGCAGCAAAAGGTACAGATGACAGCAACTGTCGGCACAATAGACATGCTTTGGTACATCATTATAGCTTTTACCATGTCACGTGGGCCGATTTTAGATAAATTAAAAGCTAACAGTCATATCGTCGATAGAGTGACCGGTAGCTTTTTAATTTTATTAGCCGCACGCGTTGTCATAAATTAACTTTAGCGCTAGACCATTGACTCAGTGTTTATATTTATGCAGGTTTATAAATAAAATATAAACACTTCAAGCCTTTACCCTGTTGTGCTTCTTTAAATACTGAGGGAGTATCAAGCTGATATTGAAATATACAATCAGGACATTCTCTCGCTACTTCAGCTAACAAAAACTCCTCATTTAAGTCAGGTGAATTTAAACATAAAAGCACATCGCCTTGATCTGACATTAACTCAGGTAATCGGCGAATAATTTTTTTATAATCGCGGACAATATCAACACTCCCTTTTTGAAAAGAGGGTGGATCAGCGACTAAAAGTTGATAAGGACCATGCTTTTTCAAACGACCGTACGACTTAAATATATCAACCCCTTCAAAAATGACTTTACTAAGGTCTTGCTTATTCAAGCGATGATTATCACGCCCTTTCGCTAATGAACTTTTACTCATATCAATATTAACGACTTTATTAGCATTTCCTGCTAACGCAGCAACAGAAAACCCGCAGGTATAAGCAAATAAGTTCAGAACGCGTTTGTTTTCACTGTGATTCTTAACCCACTCTCGGCCATTTCGCATATCTAGAAACAGTCCTGAATTTTGCGCCTTTCCTAAACTAATATGATATTTAAGTCCATGCTCAACTGCCGCTAGATTGTTGATCTCTTGTCCCCATAGCAATTCACATGGAGCAAATTTTCGGCAACGATATTGTACTTGTATCGACTGACATTTATCGGTCAAGGTTTTAAGTTGATTAACTTGCTCAGCTAACCAACTCGCATCAACTTCTTGATATAAAGTGATCAAGATCACTGGTTCAAACCAGTCAACATTAACGTGCTCTAGCTCAGGGTATGCGTGACCACGACCATGAAATAAGCGTTGGCTTTCTTGGAAGTCTGTTGGCGTGATAAATTCAATCATAATTATTGCTCTAGCGACAAAAAAATAAGGCGAGATAATAACAAATTATCTCGCCTTTGGTGGTATTTAACCTAGCTTTACACTATTAAATTAGGGGGTTCAGTAATATTTATATGCCAAAGATACTATAACCGAAAAACTTTTGAGCCACTGTATTGATAAAAATACCAAAAACAATCACGGGAATAAAAGTACCTAATGAAAAGTTAATATATTTCTCTACCCAAGACCCTTTGTAGCTTGCATTACCAAGCGCTAACTCTTCTGATAATTGCAATTTTTTCCAGCGATAGCTAACAAATATACATAATAAGAAGCCATTCAACGGTAAAATAGTATCGTAGAAAACATCATAAATCACATCAAAGAATGAGCGTGTGCCGCCAGCGTATGAGGTGAACTCGGTGAAAAATGCCACCATGCCAAAGGATAACGTCGCACAAACAGTTAAAATGCCTGCTGTCATTAGTAAGATAAGCAATGCTTTCTTACGGCTGTGTTTTTTCTCAGTTACTAAATAAGAAACCGGCACTTCTAAAATAGACACTAAAGAAGTGATGGCTGCAAAAAATACTAACGTAAAGAAGAATGCCGCTACCGTGCTTGCGCCAATGTAGCCAATAGACGTTTGCAACGCTAAGAATATTTTAGGTAAAAATGTGAAAATTAACGATACTGAACTATCGCTCAATTCAGCGGGATTAACATTAGGATTAAATGAGAACACCGCAGGTAAGATCATCAAACCGGCGGTAAATGCAACGGCAGTGTCAGTTAAAGCAACAAGTTTTGCTGAACCGACAATATCCGTTTTACGGTCAATGTAAGAGCCATACGTTATCAGAATACCCATACCTAAAGACAATGAGAAAAACGCTTGTGATAAAGCACCATTAATTACTGCAGGGGTAATTTTAGCGACATCTGGAATTAAAAAGAACTTAACGCCTAAAAGTGCGTTATCTAAGGTTAAAACATAGACCACCATAATCAGTAGCATAATAAAGAGGGTCGGCATTAATATTTTTGACGCGCGCTCAATACCGTCTTTCACACCAGCGACAAGAATAAAGGCGACGATCGCTGCTACAACAACCATAGCAGAAAATAAATATTTTCCATTATTCACAAACTCACCAAAACCATGGCTGCTCGCTAGATAATCTAAATTACCGCTTAAGGTTAAAGCGAGATAGCCGAAAATCCAAACTGTTAGCACCATATAGAAAACAGCAATCATAAACGGAGTTAGCACGCCAAGAAAACCTGCTGCGCCCCAAGCCCTGCTGCCACCACTTAAGGTTTTATAAGCCCCTACAGGCTCTTTCGCAGTTTTCCGCCCAACAGCCATTTCAGCTACCATTACGGGTAAACAGATAAAAAATACAAAAAGGGCGTACATTAATAAAAATGCACCACCGCCATTTTTGGCGGCATTCACAGGAAAACCAACCAAATTACCAATACCAACGGCTGAACCCGCAGCCGCTAAAATGAACCCTAAGCGGGAACTAAAATGCTCTCTTTCTGTACTCATAAATGTCCTTCGTTATTATTCTATTGGGCAAATCGTTGTAATTTTTATTTAAAATAACCCATATTTTTGAAAGCCAATTCACACCAAGCGAATTTTGATTCGATCAGTTAAACGCTGAATTAGCGATGCTAGCAGGCTTTTTTAGCTATGTCTTGTTTTGTTATTAGCCGATAGCGCGATAAGTGTATAATAATTATTGCACTTGTTAATTCGAGTTAGCCATAAAATTTTGCATTCATAATATTAAGAATGTTCTTGGTTTCAACTGCCGCAAAACTGGCTGCATTATCAAGGTCGTCAGTAGATACTTTTAACGACTGACAAAGTGAAGCATCGACACCATCATCATAACTAAAACTATCAGGATGGCACTCAACTAATGCTAACCTTGAAGCTAAATATAACACTTTGACGTCTTTATTAATTTCGATGTTATGTGCGTTATTATAATGACGAATAGGCATAATAATTTTTTCTGGAATTTGCCATATTTTAAGCAACTCAGCAGACACTTCTGTGTAGGTAAAACCCAACACCTGTTGCTGTAATTGCCACGGCAATAAATCGGCACTATAAGCTTCACATTGCTTCGCCAATTCAGGTGATACTTTCGCGACGATTAACTCGCCAAAATTTTGTAATAAACCGGCAACAAATAAGCGTTCAATATCACGAATACCCGCAGTTATCGCTAAGTTTTTTGAGGCTAAACCACAAAAAACACTCATATGCCAAAAGCGCTTTAAATCGATAGCTTGGTTTGAAAAGTGTTTAAACGCGGTAGCTGCTACATCGACTAGCATCATATTATAAATAGCTTGTGTGCCAATGATCGTAATCGCACGAGAAATAGTGCTTATTTCGCCAGGAAAACTGTAAATGGCACTATTAGCTATTTGTAGTAACCGTGACGTCAATGAAGGGTCAACACTAATAACATTAGCGAAACTTTCAATGGTAGAACTATCATCTTCCATAAGTGCTTTTATTTTAAAGCACGCATCGGGAAGTGCAAAAGAGCCGTTGGCTTGCTGCGCATATTCAAGTGCATTCATTTATTAATACTTCCTTTTTTAAACTCAAAAACAATTTGGCTTGCTTTAAAGCAAGCCAAAATAGCTTATTATTGAGCAAATGTTAAACCGAAAAAATCACCTTTATGCCATTGAGGGCGTTCTGCTTGATTGGCAATCTCTAAACCAATCATCATATTAACCAATGCAAAGTTTGCCGCCGCATCGTAATTTATTGGTAAAGTAATTTCATCACTATGTTGGTGATAATGATTTTTTAGAAAGTCACCAAATACCGCACCGCCATCAATGTTCTCATCGGTTGATTTAAAACCCGTCATCAAAAATACTGATGGAATGCCTGCTTTGACAAAACTATAATGATCACTGCGCGTAAATAGTGCCTGTTCGGGCATAGGATCTTCGCTAAGCTCTATATCGATTTTATTCGCAGCCTTCGCCACTATTTCACCCATCGTTGAATGTGTCGAGCCAAAGGCGATAACATCAGCAAATGGATATAAAATTAATGGCATATCTAAATTAACATTCGCCACTAATTGATTAACCGGAATAGTTGGGTTATTGGCAAAGTAACTTGAGCCTAACAAGCCTTTTTCTTCACCAGTAACAACAACAAATAAAACTGAACGCTTAGGTTTTATCGGCATCTCAGCTAATAATCTTGCAGTTTCAAGTAAAATCGCGACACCTGAAGCATTGTCGAGCGCACCATTGTTAATGGTATCTTCCTCATCACTATGTGAACTTAAGCCAATGTGGTCAAGATGAGCACTAAACACTACATATTCATCTTTTAATTGTGCATCGCTACCTTCAATAGCGGCGATTAAGTTAGGGCTGGTGATTTGTTCATGGCGTGAACGATTCGTCAAAGTCACCTTGTGTGGAAGGGCAAAACCTTTTATAGCGATGTTATTATCATCAGCTGCATAGACATCTTCTAAGCTACGAGCTGCTCCTTCAAATAACGCACTTGCCGCATCTTGTTGAATATAAGCACCAGCGACAATCTCTGGTTGTTTTCCAAATGGGATATCATCTTTTGTTAACCAACTTAAACGAGGTGTGTTGGCATATTGAGCTGACTTTTCAAAACTACGCACTTTTTCACGTTTAGGGGTATGTATGGTAATAAAACCAATAGCACCATGCTCTGCAGCATGACGACTTTTTTCGGCACTAGAGCCAATATGCGCTCCTTCCTCTGAAGGAAGATCGTCTGGTCTACCGGTTAAAGCTACAACAATTTTACCTTTAACATCAATATTTTCATAATCGTTATAGCCAAACTCTTCAGATATAACACCATAACCAACAAACACAGTGCCAGCAGTTATCGCTGTTTCAGTTTGAAGGCTAGAGCCTGAGGTTAAAAACTCAGTAACATATTCAAGTTTAACATCACCAGATAAACCATGAACAATTGCGCTAGCAGAGCCATCAATTAGATAACTTTTACGAAAACGAACCTCTTGCTCAAAACCTCGTTGATCATTGATTAATCTTGTGCCGTGTGGCGTTAAACCCAATTGCTTAAAGTAAGACTTCACATAGTTAGCTGCTATTTGATATCCATTACTGCCGGTATCTCGACCTTGTAGAGTATCATCAGCTAAAAATTCTATATGTGCTTTAATGTTAGCAGCATTTACTTGGCTCGGGACTTGCTCAACCAAAGCTTGATCTATTACTGCAGGTTGTTTATTGCATGCTAATAGCGCAATACTAGAAAATGCTACAAGCGTAATGTTTTTGATTATCTTCGATGGGAATATGTTCATGGTTTCTCATTAACTTAACAAATTTTATTTATAAATCATGGTATGAATATTTTATAAATATATAAGACTTTATTATTTTCTATCGTAACGAAAGAGTCAGTGGCTCATTTGGCGAGACTACACAAGTTACTCAATGTACTTTAGACACTATATCGGCTGTGTTATGAAAAAACTAGCATGCGGTAATAAAAGCAGAAAGGGATTTGTTTCCTAGTGTTACTAAAACTTTGCAACGTAAAAATGGTTAATCATGGACAGGGATTCCAGAGTGTCTTTTAACATGCTCGGTAACAATATAGGTATGAGTTTGAGAAATACCCGGGAGTTCAACAATCGTGCCTAATAACGCGCGGTAAGCCGCCATATTTTCAAAACGTAACTTCAGTAAATAGTCAAAGCCACCTGCCACCATATGACATTCAGCAACCTCTTTAATTTCAACAACTTGCTCACGAAATTGATTAAATATATCGGCGGTTGTCCGATCAAGTGTTACTTGAATAAAAGCGGTCATGCCGTATTTTAATTTATTGGCATTTAAAAAGGCACCGTAACGCTCGATATAGCCTTCACGCTCAAGTCGTTTTACTCGGTCTAAACAAGGACTAGGACTTAAATTGACATTTTGCGCCAACGTATTGTTTGATATTCGACCATTTTTTTGCAGAATATCTAAAATAGTTAAATCTATTCGATCTAATATTCTAGGTTTATTAATTGTCATCTATCAATCGTTCTTAAGGTTAGTGGCTAAAGCAAGTCTACTAAGTTTTTTCTTACTCAGCGAGCATTAAAATTTAAATAGTCGCAGAGTATTAAAAAAAAATCATGGCTGAGTTGCCAATTTACTTTATTAAAGCTTACTCATTAAAAAGCTTTCAATGTCTGGTCCTGGCAGTGGTTTATAATAATAATAACCTTGACCATAAACACAGCCCATGGTTTTCAGTAATTGAGCATCTTCCTTGTTTTCAATACCCTCACCGACAGTCGCCATATTTAGGTTTGCCGCCAAATCGATAATAGTTTTAATGATCGCTTGATGGTTGCCACGCTCATGAACGTTATTAATAAAGGAGCGATCAATTTTTAGTACATCCATCGGGAAACGATGCAAATAACTTAAACTTGAATACCCCGTGCCAAAATCATCCAGTAATATTTTTACGCCCATTTTTTTCAAGGCGCGCATATTATCGAGCACAATATCATTCTTCTCTAATAGCGCTCGCTCAGTTAACTCTACCCTGACTTGATGAGGTTGAACGCCTGTTTTTTCAATTATCGCTTGAATATCTTCTGGTAAACTCAAGCTAAAAAAGTGATTACAATACAAATTACAACTAACATAAAGGTGCTCAACACCAAGGTCATCTTGCCATAACTTTAACTGTCGGCATGACTTCTCTAGGATTTGCAAATCGATTGCCATGACTAAATTACTTTCTTCAGCCATTGGAATGAAATCATTTGGCATGACAAAGCCGCGCTTACTACTTGGCCATCGAGCTAAAGCTTCAAAACCAATGATTTTTTCGTCTTTCATTTCAACTATTGGTTGAAAGTAAGGGATAAACTCTTGTGCATCAATCGCATCTCGAATGTCATTTTCGAGTGATAAAGCGTTTTGCACTTTTTTATGCATGCTTGAATCGAAAACTTCGTATCGGCCTTTGCCTTTATCTTTCGCGTGATACATCGCTGTGTCCGCATCTCTAAGCATGTTATCTGCACTTTCATAGCGCTCGTGATTAAACAATATACCGATACTCGTACCAATAAACACTGACTGGTTTTCGATGGTAAAGGGCGAAGACATCAAGTCTGTAATACGTTTTGCAATTTCGAAAGTGCCTTCACTACCTTCAATATCTTCAACTAAAATGACAAATTCATCACCGCCTAAACGAGAAACGGTGTCTTTATCTCGCACAACATCAAGTAACGCAGCCGCTATTTCTTTTAATAAACTATCACCAGCTTGATGACCCAAGCTGTCATTGACTACTTTAAAGCGATCTAAATCAAGAAACAGAATAGCGAATTCAAAACTAGGGCGGCGCTTATTACAAGCGATAGCGTGATTGAGTAAGTCAACAAATACCGCGCGGTTAGGTAATCCGGTTAAAATATCATGCGATGCCGCATGCTTGAGCTTTTCTTGAGCTTCTTTACGTTGCTTTATTTCATCTTCTAAAGCCGCCGTTCGAAGTTTAACTTGGTGCTCTAATAGCTCATGTGATTTACGTTCATAATCAGCAATTTCACGACGATTCATCGCAGAAGCTACATGGCGAGAAACGAAACGCAGCAGTTCAGCGTCTTGCTCGGTAAAATAGATTGATTTATGGTAACTTTGAAGCACCATAGCGCCAAAAGTTTTACCTGAATGAATAAGCGGAACACCTAGCCAAGAAACAACATTAGTCGCTGGCTTAATGGTTTTACCTTCTTCATGTAACTTTTGCATCGCCTGCTGATCAAGCAATATTGTTTCACTGCTTTTTAAGACAAGTTCAGTAAAACGATTAGACAGTTTACGCGTTTTATATTGTTCACTATGGTTGAATTGCTGATCGAGATAATAAGCAAAGAATAGCTCATCATTTTTTTGGTCATACTTTGCAATATAAAAGTTTTCAGCACTGATCAATTGACCAATGATGTTATGGACTAAGCTATAAAAAGTGTCTATGTCTAAATCTGGATCATTCGTGAGTTCTGAAATACGATAAAGTGATTCTTGTAATAGCTCAGACTTTTCACGATCACGAATTTGCTCCATTAACTCACGCGTGCGAGAGTCTACAGCAGCTTGAAGCCGCCCTCTATCTTGCAAACGTGTCATAGCAGTGACAATATGCTGAGCCGTAAACTCAAGTAAATCAAGTTCAGATTCTTGATAACGCATATCTGCGGAGTAACTTTGTACGGCCATCACCCCAACGACAAAGCCATCAAGTATTAAAGGTACGCCCAGCCAATCGACACTGTCATTACCAACACCGGCAGCTTTAAGTTTTTTCTCTTTCCTCAATTGCAATAAAACATCTGGCGTGGCTAATAAAGCTTTACCGCTCTCAACAACATAGCTTGTCAATGACCCTTTATATTCTTCAAAAGGATAAACACGCTCTTCTAATTCATCAGTTTCATCGACATAATAAACAAAATCTAAAGTGGCTAATGTTTCATCGTATAAAGCAATATAAAAATTATTCGCACTCATGATCTCAGCGATAGAATGGTGAACTTGTTGGAAAAAGGAACTAAGATTGGCGCTTTCTATTGATAATTGGCTGAGTTTGAATAACGCTGTGTAGCGCTCTTGAAGATTTTTATATTTGTTCAGTAAAGCAAGCGATTCCTTTGCTAAATCTGCACTTGAATTAGTTAATGGTTTTAATGAATCTGTCAACTTTTCCACCATACTGAACAGTTAATTTTAATGTAGGGTGCAATCCGATAGACCCTATATCATAAATAGAATTTACAGTAACAAACCGCAATAGTTATTTCTACCTGAGAAATTCGTTTTATTTATTAAGTTTTTGAGCGTCTGCAACTTCTGTTTTATTTCCGCAAACAGCCGATTGTTTGTCATCACGGTAATAACGGATATCAACACAATCTTGTTGATATCTCCGCTCTAACTCTGTTCTCATCAAAGGCTGATTTTTAGCATTAATAATCTGTTTATGCAGCGACTGACATTGCTGCACTTGTTCGGCAGCTAAGGTTACATCTTCACAGGCGTCATTATTAGCACTACAACCTGATATAAAGAGTACAGCTACATTCATGATAGCCAACATTTTTATCATCTTATCTCTCTTTTATGTTACAAAAATTTATTAAATAACTAATAATGAGCATTTGAGCTTGTTGGGCTTCGTCGTTTCAATCACAATTTCGCTATTAAAATCGACAATAACTTTATTAAGTATAAGTTGAAATTACGACAAGTTCGATATTTATTAAATAAATCCATAAATTGGAAGTTTTTGTGGTGTATATAACCATTGGCGAATCGCCAAAATTTTGAATTCATCCACTTATGAATAGATTAAGTATATAATACTTAAAAATAAAGATTTAGCATTAAGATTATTGTATTAGGGGAATATTATGCAAGTACAAGTTGTTGATTACTGCGCGAGTGACGCAGCCCAAAAATTTGTAGAAAGTTTACGCAACACCGGCTTTGGTGTATTAACTAACCATCCAATTCAACAAGCGTTAGTAGAAAAAATATACCAAGATTGGTATCAATTTTTTATGCATGACGAAAAAAAATCGTTTGCTTTTGATGTTGAAAAACAAGACGGATATTTTGCTCCAGAAATTTCTGAAACGGCTAAAGGCCATACCATAAAAGATATTAAAGAATACTATCACGTTTACCCGTGGGGCCGTATTCCAGAGCAGTTAAAAGAAGATGTTCTTGCCTATTATAAAATGGCTTCTGACTTAGCCAGTGAATTACTTGATTGGATTGAAAAAAATAGCCCTGCAGATGTTGCAGAGCTATATTCAGAGCCGTTATCGAATATGATAATGGATACACCAAATACTTTATTACGTATTCTTCACTACCCTCCTTTTAACGGTACTGAAGAACCTGGTGCCATACGTGCTGCCGCACATGAAGATATTAACCTGATTACCATTTTACCCGCAGCAAATGAACCAGGCTTACAAGTACAAGCTAAAGATGGTCAATGGCTTGACGTACCGAGTGACTTTGGTCACTTGATTGTCAACATCGGTGATATGCTACAAGAAGCATCGCAAGGTTACTTCCCTTCAACTAGCCATAGGGTTATTAACCCAACGGGTGAAAACTCAGGTAAATCACGAATTTCTTTACCACTGTTTTTACATCCTCGTGGCGAAGTTGTATTGTCAGATAAGCACACCTCAGAAAGTTACTTGTTAGAGCGATTAAAAGAGCTTGGTGTAAAATAACGAGACTACAAAAATATTTAATTTCAAAAGAGCCAAATAAAAAGCCATCACTTTGTGATGGCTTTTTTGATGTGCGTGAATGAATAATTAAATAGTTTTAGTTTTCAGGCTATCTAATGAATCTTCTGCTGGTGATTTCTTCTTGCGCTTAAACAGCCCCTTAATATCCTCAACAACAAGGTAAAGACAAGGTATTAGCACTAAAGTAACAATCGTGGCAAATAACACACCAAATGAGAGTGACACAGCCATTGGAATAACTATCTTTGCTTGTGCACTAACTTCAAAGAAGATAATAGGCACTAGTCCAATAAAGGTTGTAATAGACGTTAATAAAATGGCTCTAAAACGTTTATTCCCCGCATGCATAACTGCATCTTTTAAGCGAACTCCACGTTTTCTAGCATTGTTGACATAATCAACCATGACTAATGAGTCATTCACCACCACTCCCGATGCCGCTAATATCCCCATAACAGATAGCGCACTTAAATCCATACCTAATATAAAGTGCCCTAATACAGCACCGATGATACCAAAAGGTATTACTATCATGATCATAGTGGCTTGTGCGTATGACTTTAATGGAATTGCCAGTAATGAAAATATTATCAATGATGAAATAACAAAGTCGCGTAATTGATCATTAGCACCTTGCATTTCTTCTTGAATGCTGCCGGTTACTTCACTTTTAACTTGCGGATATTTTCTTAATAATTCTGGGATAAAATTATCTCGAATATCATTCGCGACTTTGAATGGCTCGACTTGTTCTGCATCAACACTGGCCCATACATTGATTGTACGATTACCATTTTCTCGTCGAATACGTGTTACACCTTCTTGCAAAGTAATATCAGCCAACTCAGATAATGGCAGCTCCGCGCCATTAGGTGCTTGGATCATGACATCGTCGACATGGCCAACTGAACTGCGCTGTTCTAAAGGATAACGAACCATGACTTTCACTTCTTCACTGTCACGTAAAATACGCTGCGCTTCTAGGCCATAAAAGCTATAACTTACTTGCGAAGCAATATCCGCTAAAGTTAAATTCAAACTATAAGCCAAAGGTTTTAATGTAAACTGCACTTCTTTAGCACTAGTTTGGCGACTATCATTAACGTCACCAATACCTTTTATGGTATTAAGTTCTGCTTTTAATTCTTTTGCCGCTGCCAACAACTCTTTATCGTTTTTACTCTCTAATCGAAAAGCAATGTCACCATCATCTCGACCACCACCAAACAAATTATCTCCGATGGTAAATGATTTAACACCTGGATATTTTGGAATGGCTTCACGCCATAAGTCTGCAAGCTCAAAGGTATTCATCGGGCGTAATTCTGGCAATACTAATTTCACCATTATTTGACCACTTGTTCTGCTACGCAAATCTACCTGCATGTCAGAAATCATCGAATTACCATATTCGGCTTCAATTTCTTTATCAATACGGTTGATAACACCTTGAATATTTAACAAGGTTTCTAGGGTAGATTTTTCTGAGGCGTCAACATTCATTTCAACTGAAACACGAGGAAAGTCATGTGGAATTTTAGGCTGTCCAACAAAACGAACAAAACCACCACTAAACAAACCTGCACTGATCAACATTAAACTAATGAAGAACATTAACACCGCATAACGATATTCAATAAACACCGCTAAAGCTGGGCTGTAAACATTCTCAATAAAGCCTTTCAACTTAGTATCAACCCATAAACGTAATCTATCGATTGGATTTTTAGGGTTAAACGCCTTCATTTTCATTTTCACCAAATGCGCAGGCAAAATCAGTTTAGATTCAATCAAAGAAAATATGAGGCAAAGAATAACCACTGAGCCAATAGCTTTACCAAACGCTGAAGAAGGACCTTCACCAAAAAGAAACGGTAAAAATACTGCAATCGTAGTTAAGACACCAAAGGTTGCAGGCATAGCAACTCGCTTAACACCACGAATGACGTTATCGGTACTATGACCATGCTCTTCAATTTCATCGTGGGCACTCTCGCCCATAACAATGGCATCATCAACGACTATACCTAGCACTAAGATAAAGGCGAACAAACTAATAACATTAATAGTTACGTTAACAAACTCAAGCGGCATAACCAGTAAGGTACCTAAAAAACACACCGGTAAACCCATCATGACCCAAAAGGCTAATCGCACGCGTAAAAATAGCGCCAACATGAGAAATACTAATACTGCACCACTTTTCATATTGTCGACCATCATATTTAAACGGCCTTCAAGGTAGTATGTCATATCGACCCAGGTTTCTAACTTAACCCCTGCAGGCAATACCGCGGATTTTTCTGCTACGTATTTTTTTACCACGGCGGCAATGTCAGTAATACTTTGATTATCAGCTGCACCAATAAATAAAGTTACCGAATTTTTTCCGTTAAATTTAGAGTATTGTAAGCCTTCTTCAAAGCCATCGATAATAGTGGCAATTTCGCCTAAAACAATACGACTTCCATCGGCTAAAGTAAGCACCGGAATTTGTTCGAATTCATGACCTCGGTACGCTTGATTTTCAACGCGTAAATTAATATAGCCATTTTCTGCACGAATTTGACCGGCGGACATATTACGTGAGTAACCTCGAACAGCTTTTGCGACATCATTAAAGCTTAAGCCATATTCCCTAAGTTTATCTTTGCTGACTTCAATTGATATTTCATAGTTTAAGCCACTAAATATATCTGAAATATTGATAAATGGGAGTTGTTGAATTTCGTTATGAATTTTTCGACCTAACTCTTTTAATTCACCATTAGTTAAATCACCATACAAACTGATATACATGACTTCTTGGCGAAACTTTTCTCGTTCAACTTTTATACGCTCCATGCCATCAGGAAAGCTCGAGATAGAATCGATTGCTGATTTCACTTCCTCCAAAACTACCTGGGGATCATAATCAAGTTCAACTTCAAACCAACCATTAGAAAAATTTCGGTTTGAATAAGTAATAACGCGTTTAAGGCCTTGTACTGTTTCTAATGCTTCTTCAATTTTTATCGTTATACCTTCTTCCACTTCTTGTGGAGCTGCGCCAGGATATGGGGCAGCATAACTAATCCAATTAACTTTAACTTGTGGAAACATTTGCTTATTAATGGTTTGTATCGTAAGCAAACCACCAATGAGAATAAAAATCATTAATAAATTTGCCGCAACACTATTCCGAGCAAACCAAGCAATTATACCAGTGTTGGTATCTATAGTATGATCTATTTCAGGCGTTTTCTTAGGCGTAGCTGTGCTCATGATTATTCCCCTGAATCGTTATCATTAAGTGCGACTTGTGACTCACTTTCTGCAACATCAGATTCTTCATCAATTTTCTTTTGCGACTTGTCAGTGATCAAAGCCAACTTCATGCCATCAACAGGGTAATCAAGTGCCGAAACTATCAATCGGTCGCCCTCAGTCAAACCACTTGAGATAATAACGTTTTGGCCATCTTGGCGAACAATTTTCACTTCAGAATAATGTAATTTTGAATCACTGTCTAAAAGTGCGACACGACTATTCTGAACTAAATATCGTGGGACACTAGCCGCTTGAGCAACTTCAAGACCGACAATATTAGCGGTAACATAAGAGCCAAATCGTAAAGGTGTAACATTATTATTTTCTAATAAAGCATAAGGGTCGTTGATCTCAGCCACTAAATAATTCATACGACTTTTACTATCGATCACACCTTCATTTCGAATGATTTTTGCTGGCCAAATTGTTTCAATGCCAGCGAAGGTACCACTCAAATCAACATCAGCACCTTCACCCTGTTCAATGAGAAATTCCAATTGATTATCAGCAACAGGTAACCGAACTTCTGCTATTGCTGTGCCCAATAATTTTCCAACCATACTGCCAGTACCTACAAATGATCCTAAGCCAACATTGCGACTATCGATCATGGCATCATAAGGAGCTCTAATTTCAGTACGCTCTAAGTTACGTTTCGCGCGTAAAATGGCTGCTTGTGCAGATTTAACTCGAGCTATTTCTTGAGCTAATTGCGGCTTACGTAGACTTAACTCTGTAGGCGAAGTGTCTGTTATTTGTTTCCACTCACGCTCGGCTACGACACCTTGCGCACGTTCTTTCTCTAATGAAGCACGCGCGGATGCCATTGTTGCTTCAGCGTCAATCAATGCTGCTTCGTAATCGTTAGGGTCAATACGCGCTAATAATTGACCTTGTTTAACAAAGCCACCACGAACAAAGGTAGGTGACAACTCAACAATTTGACCACTAACTTGCGCGACAAGCTCAGTCTCATACTTAGGCTTAACAACACCATAGGAGTCTACCGTTAAGATCAACGGTTCAAGTGCAATAGATTCAACGGCTACGATTGGGGTATTGTCTACTTCATCCTTCTTTTCAGGTGGTTTTTTCATACTTGAAAAAAGAAAGTTAATTAAAATACCTGCAATGAGTATGGCTAAAGGTATAAATATTTGTTTTTTCCGTGTCACAGTGACGTCCTCATAGAGAATATATTTTGGTTATTTTTAGTCTAATTGTAGTTAGGATACCTAAATATCTGCCTACAAAAACTAACAAAGTTGTAAATGGTTATTACAAAATTCGCGCCGCTTTTATACCAAGCTTTATTTTTAATCAAAAATCCATATATAACAAGTAATTAGCTAATTTAATTTTAATGTCACGATCAATACGCTAAAAATAAAATGTTTAATTTTATTAGTAATTTAGCTTTTTTCACTAAATAATTAATTTTTTACTAAATTTTTTCGTCGATTTAGCCATGAAATAAAATATCGAGATAACAATACTTCTCTGAGAAATATTTCAGAAAATATTAAATACTGTTTGCGCTTGCGCAGAAAAATAAAAGCCCTAATATGAACGTTCTTATGTGAGGTGAATTATGTTATCAAAAATTAATGCGTTTTTTCAGTCACTCGCTGAAGATAATAGTCAGCCTGCGAATGAAATTAGTTTAGAAATCGCCTGTAGCGTCTTACTGTGTGAAGTAATGCTAGCAGATGGCCAACTAGATGATACTGAGCGTGAAAAACTTAATAGTATCCTCTTACAACAATTCCACCTTACTGAAGTTGAAGTCAAAGATATTATCAAGCGCTCGTTAACACTTTGTGAAAATGCTACAGACTTTTATCAATTTACTTCAAAAATTAATGAAAACTACAGCACAGAGCAACGGATAAAAATGCTAGACCTGCTATGGAAAGTGGCTTATGCCGATGGTGAACTTGCTAGTATTGAAGAACATATTATTCGGAAAATTGCTGATTTATTACATTTACGGCACAGCGAATATATTCAAACTAAATTAAATAACCAGCCTTAAAAAACAAATACGGGTTCTAAGTTTTAAGTTAGCAATAGTGTTGTGTAACTGCATAGAGTTAGTATTAACTTATCTTCAAATCGGTTATTATAGCCGCAAGTTAACTGACTCCAAGAATCAACATGGCAAGCATCGGCAAATATAACACTCTTCCTGTAGTAGCAATTACTGACAATGGCGCATATTTAAATGCAGACGAACTAGGCGAAATTTTATTGCCTAATCGATTTGTTCCACAAGACTGTGAAGTTGGCAGCGAAATTAAAGTTTTCATTTATGCTGATACGGCCGATAGAATCGTCGCTACAACAGAAAAACCACTTGCCGAAGTAGACCAATTCGCGTCATTAAAAGTAAGCCAAGTGAATAAAATGGGCGCTTTTCTTGATTGGGGATTACCTAAAGATTTACTCGTACCTTATAACCAACAGCACAGTGAAATGGAAGTTGGTAAATATTACCTAGTTGGAATATTCCTAGATTTAAAGACCGACCGTTTAGTTGCCTCAAGCAAACTCGACAAATTTATCGATATTTGGCCTGCTGAGTATCAAAAGTGGGATAAAGTAAAGCTGACGATTGCCACAAAAACTGATTTGGGCTTTAAAGCTATTATCAACGATCTGCACTGGGGTTTACTTTACGACAATGAGATTTTTAAGCCTTTACGTACTGGTAAAAAAATAACAGGTTATATTAAGCAAGTGCGTGAAGATGGCCGTATTGATTTGTCATTAACGCGCCCTGGTGAAGGTAAAGTTAAAGATTTTAGCGACATTTTATTAGCACATATTGCTGAAAATGACGGTTTTAGTCCATTACATGACAAAAGTGACCCAGAATTAATAAAGCGCATATTAGGCGTCAGTAAAAAAACCTTTAAAGCTACCGTTGGTAATTTAATGAAAAAAGGTAAAATTACTATTGAAGCTAATGGTATCAGACTAAAATAGCACCTCACTTTTAAACAATAAAAGCCCGTTAGGGCTTTTATTTTATCTGGTGAAAAACAGCTAAACCTAAGTACTATTGAGTACCACCAACGGTCATTTCATCAATTTTCAAAGTCGGTTGCCCAACCCCTACAGGAACGCTTTGGCCATCCTTACCACAGACACCAACGCCTGCATCTAGTTTCAAGTCATTGCCAACCATACTGACGTTCTGCATCGCTTCTGGCCCACTACCAATTAATGTCGCGCCTTTAATCGGCGAGGTTATTTCACCATTTTCAATAAGGTATGCTTCTGAACTGGTAAAAACAAACTTACCTGAAGTTATATCAACTTGGCCACCAGCAAAATTCGGTGCATAAATGCCCTTTTTCACAGACTTTATAATGTCTTCAGGTTTATGCTCACCTGCTAACATATAAGTGTTGGTCATACGTGGCATAGGTAAGTGAGCATATGATTCACGACGACCATTACCCGTCGGTTTAACGCCCATTAATCCAGCATTGTGTTTGTCTTGCATATAGCCTTTTAACACGCCTTTTTCGATCAAGACGTTATATTGCCCTGGCGTTCCTTCATCATCAATGCTGATAGAGCCTCGGCGATTTGCTATCGTGCCATCATCAACAATGGTACATAAATCAGAGGTAACTTGTTCGCCAACTTTACCCGAGAATGCTGAAGAACCTTTGCGATTAAAGTCACCCTCCAATCCATGTCCTACTGCCTCATGCAATAACACACCTGGCCAACCAGCACCAAGTACTACCGGCAATAACCCAGCAGGTGAATCAATAGCAACGAGGTTGACTAAAGCTTGACGAACGGCTTCTTCTGCATAGGCTAAGTAGCGGGGTTTGTTATTTTCTAACTCGAAGAAATAACTATAATCGGTGCGAGCACCACCGCCTGCACTAGCACGTTCTCGTTTGCCGTTTTCTTCAACTAAAACTGAGCAATTCAAACGCACCAAAGGTCTAATATCAGTTGCATAAGTGCCATCACTTGCCGCCACTAATATTTTCTCGTAAACACCTGACAAACCCACTATCACTTGTTTAACCCGCTTATCAACACTACGAGCATGCGCCTCTACTTCATGTAAAAGGGTTATTTTTTGCTCTTGTGCCAAACTTGCTAATGGATCATTGGCTTGATACAGCGCCGGGGTTTGCTGAATTTTTTTACCATCAAATACTTGAACTCGCGCCGATTTCTCAGCATTTGCGATACCTTTAGCGGCATCCGCGGCTTTTTTTAATGCTGTAGGTGAGATATCATCAGAATAAGCAAAACCAGTTTTTTCACCTGAAATAGCACGAACACCTACACCACGCTCAAGATTAAAAGAACCTTCTTTGACTATCCCATCTTCGAGCATCCATGATTCATGACTACTAGATTGAAAATATAAATCAGCTAAATCAACTTTACGCTGGAACATACTATCCAGCGTATCCATTAGCATGCTTTGATCAATTTCACTATCGGCTAAGAGTTCTCTCTCAACATTATTCATACGACATCAACTTATTTTTAAAACGATTATGAGTAGCAACAGGCATAGCTTTACGCACGTTGAGTAATTCTTGTTCTTGGTAATCCGCAAAAATAATACCTTTACCGGTATCACGTTGCGCTAATATTTCACCCCATGGGCTAATAATCATACTATGGCCCCAAGTTTCTCGACCATTTTCATGCACACCTTCTTGGCCTGCTGCGATAATATAGACTTGATTTTCAATGGCGCGAGCTTGTAATAATGTTTGCCAGTGTGCCGTTCCAGTAACACGGGTAAAGGCGCTTGGCACAGTAATAATTTTCGCACCTTGATGGCATAACTGCCTAAATAACTCAGGAAAACGTAAATCATAACAAATTGTCAAACCAACATTGGTACCCTTTACATTAACTACGCTAACACGATTACCAGCTTTAACATAACGTGATTCACAGTAATTTTTTCCATTGTCTTGCACAACAACATCAAACAAATGAATTTTATCATAGTCACCTAATTCCACACCCTGTGGCGAAAATACAATGCAACTATTGGTGAATTTATCACGCTGTTCGGTTAACACAGGAATACTCCCTGCCACTAAATAGACGTTATATTTTAATGCTAATTTTGCTAAACGTTTTTGTAGTCCATGATTTTTCTGGTTTTCTTGTGCCAATGACAACTGTGCTTTATCTTGACCACCAAAAAACAAACAACATTCTGGTAACAAGACTAACTGCTGTTGTGCTGGCTCTAATGTCGCTAATTGCAGCTCAATGTCCGCGATATTATCGTCAACATTAGTGTTTGAAGACATTTGTATTGCGCAAAGTTGTAAAGGTTTATCAGTCACGTCATTAGCCATTAAAGTTATCTTTTACATCCGGTGCCTTTTTGTTCTGATCTTCAGCAGAAGTATCGGGCAAATTTTCAGGCTCGGCATCCACAATCTTTGGAGGCGTTGAACGACCGACACTAATATTTTTATTCTTTCGACTAACTTGTTTAAATTGTGGATCATCTAAATTACCAGTCACTTCGAAATTCATTTCTGCGATAACTGACGAAGTGATCACTTCATCGAGCGCCATACCGGCTAAAAAGGTCACAGGGTTCAGTGTCGCGATCCAAGCTAATACAGGCAAACTAGAGGTCAAATTCGGTTTGTAAGACATACGATAGTCAAGCTCACCATTATTTAAATTCGTATTGCCGACAATAGCTAAATCCCCTGCGGTACCTTTCATGAAAATATTATCGGTATACGCCACTCCATCCTTAACGGTAAAGTCACCTTTAAGCTCTCGATAAAACATGCCATCACTAAAAATATCTCGAAAGTCGAAACTTAATTTACGCACCAACGACTGCAAACTTAAGAAAGATAGAAGTCGTACGCCCTTATCATCTATATCCGCTAAATATCCATCATCAAAATCTGTTGAAAGCTCGCCGTTTAAACTAACAGTACTAAAATCGTGCGGGCCTCCTTGCCAATTCATATCATAATTAATTTCAACACCACTATCTTTGATAATGGAAGCAAAACCTAAGCTTTCAACTTCACTAGCAACATTATCAGCTAACAAAGTCCCTGTGATACGCGTATTCGAAATTGCAGCATCTTGATGCCATCGTGCGTCAAATGTAAGCTTATTTTTCCCACGCTGCGCGATAAAATCTTTCATCACCATTGTGTGGTCAGGTTCTCGTGTTAGGGTGAAATTTAATTTGCCAAAATCATACTGGCCATAGCGGCAACTTCCACAACTGACCTTTAGCGGTGGCAAGGCAGCGAACAACTCGGCATTGGCAACATCATCAATAACCTCAACAATCTCCGGCTCCTCGTTATTATTAACTAAGGAATCAGCCGTTACTGCTATTTGCTCTGTACTGTTTGCTTCCTGAGTTTGCGACCCTTTTAAATGGATAAAGTCTGCATCAATAGCAATTCCCTGTTTATGCCAATCAGGATAAAATTTAGCTGAACCCATTAACTCTTTAGCACTAATATTCAGTAGCCAACCATCAGACTCAGGAGTGAAATCAAAGTTCGTTTGTTGAAAGTCTTGTCCATAAGCCAATAAATTATCAACTTTACCCTGAATGATATCAGGGGCTGACAATAGGCTTGGTGATTCAATAACGACATTCTTGCCTTGTTGAATATCTTCAGGTTTTCCAGTATTGACTGTTGCTAAAATATCTAATACTAAAGGTTGCCATTGCTCATAATCCGCTTTTTCTAACTCCGCGGTAATATGAAACCCCGTCGTAGGTAGCCATGATTGCTGCTTGCCTAAAACCAAATGTGCTAATGAAAATTGTGTTTCTTGGTGATCAAGTAAACCATGGAAACTCACTTTATTATCAACTCTAGCATTGATGGTACTGCTTAATTCATTTCCAAATGCATGAATATTAACAGCGGCTAATGCACCGGTATTTTTGTTAAACGGTTCAGGTAAAAATAACTCGAGCGTCTCAAGGTTAGAGTTAATTTGATAATCATAAGTAAAATCATCGTCACTAATATTAAGTGATAATAACCCTTGCCAGATTAAGTCACCATTCGCATATTGAGTTAACTGTTTAGGTAATTGATCTTGCCAGTGCTTATTTTGCCACGCCGCTTTTGTTGTAATACTGACATTATAAAAATCTATTTTTTGTTGCGCTTTAACGTCAAGCGTCAACGGCATACCACGCCAATCTAATTTGATGTCTGAAACTAGAATCTCATCATTTTTATATGCTAAGCGTCCGTTAACACGCTTAAACTCCATCTCAGGAGCCTTCAAAACCACTGAATTATTGTTAAAATCAACAAAACCTTTAGCAATCACTAATTCAGGCTTATTTAGCGGTAACATTAAAGAAAATTCACCATTGATGGCATCAGTTACCATCACTTGCTCTAAAGTCACGCCGACAGTGTCAAGCATCGGGCTATTATCCATTAACTCTTTTACGCGTTGCGGCTGTACTTGGTCAAAGCCCGCATCAACGGTTAATACTTGTTCACCCGCTAGATCAGCAATTGCCGCCTCTACGCCAGTAACATCAATGCCTGACAATGTGCCTTCCCGGCCAGTAATGAGCATACTATTATTGGTGAAATTGAGATTAGCAGAGAAGTTTTGAATTGCTGGCCATTCAGAGTCAAACTTAAAAGTACTATTCGATAGTTCAGCGTCAACAACAAAAATCCCCTCATGGTGGTTAAATGGAAATTGCTCTAGCGGGCCATTAAATAACACCAACGCTTGATTAATTTCTCCTTCAACAATCGCACTATTTAAATAATTAACAAGATCCTCACCCATCAATAAGTGTGGATAAAAATACTCTGCAAACTTGCCATCACCATGGCTAGCGCTTGCCAACAAAGCCATCGTTACTGGCTGGCTTTTAGCCTTATTAATTTCAATGTCTGCTTTAACATGCAATTTATCAGAAATAAAATCGATATCATGTACGGTAAATTGCCAACTTTCATCGCTGAAGCGCGCATTGAGTAAACTACTTAAACGAGTATAAGGGATCGGGTATTTAAAATGTTTATCAAAATCGAGCGCACCATCTATCGCAGTTAAGGATATTTGCAATTGGTCATTAAAATAAATTAACTCGCCACTGACATTATCAATGCCCGGTATTCCGTAACTAAAATGACTATTGATATCATTAAAGTCTGCTGTTACCGCTACACCTTTGGCATTTCGCTGAAAATGAATATCTTCAACTCTACCTTCGGCGCTCAGGTCAATTAGTAAGTTTTCTAATTCGACATTATCCAGTAATAAAGGCGATATTCCTTCAAAACTTGTTAACTCTAGACCATCTATATGGCCCTGAATATTTTCCCCTTCGACATTAGCCAGAAAAGATATTTTATTGGTTTCGTTGCCATTTCTTTTGATGGTTAAAGGTGAGGTTGCTACGCTATAAGCGATGTGATTTTGAGCTTGTATTTCAATATCACCGCCAATTATTTCAAATGTTTGTACTTGATTAAGGTGTTGCCAAGTGATTTCGTTATCGCCAAGCGCTAGTTGAATATGTTCTGGGGTGCCACTGCTAACAGTCAACCATGCATCGAAGTTTATCGCTGAATGGGTATTTGCACCTTTAATAGCTAGAAATTGTCCTAACCAAGGGGTAATGTCAATTTCATTGGCTTCTAAATAGGCTTGACCACTAAAGTCATCAAACCTAGCGCCTTTAACGTCTAATAAAACTTTTAAGTTATTTGAACTTAGGCCATCAACAATTACCGTACCATTGGCTCGATGTCGATCGTCTTCATTAACCCAAAACATTTCATTAATGGTAAATGCTCGCACGCCAGCAACGGTATGGTAAAGCATATGGCTGTTTTTAATGGAAAAGCGTGAAATTTGTTCCAGTAATATTGACGTTAAAGAATCGATTAATGCCGCACTATCGCTGTCATCACTCTGGTCTTTATCTGTTGAATTAGCCGTTGGGCTTTGTTGAAATGCTAATTCTGCACCTGAAATAACAAAATCTTGTGTTACTAATTTTCTAGCGCGAATACTGCGCCAAAAATCGACTTCTACCGCTAAGCTTTCAATAAAAATGTCACTTTCTTTGCTGGATAAAAGCTGTACGTTTTGTGCGATTAATGTTGGGCCATTTTTATGCCAGCCCATATTTAATTCACCTATGGAGATGTTACTGTTGTAGTTGGTATTGATGTAATCTTCGACATCTTGACGATAATTGTGTGCATAAGGCAAGAACAAGCGTAAGGTGCTAATCAACACGGCAAAAGCTACTAGCAATATTGCTAATAGTTTATACAGCCGTTTAAGCCATGTATTTAAGACCGTTGAAACACTCATTAATATATTACCAATACACTTTATTCAATGATAAGAGACGAATAGCTCTACATCATAACAACATCAAACTGCTCTTGATTATACATGTTTTCTGTCTGGACTTTAATCTGCTTACCAATGAACACTTCTAGCTCTGCAAGGTTATGATACTCATCGTTTATTAATGACTCACTGACAGATGATGAAGCATAAACAATAAACTTATCGGCATCATATGCTCGATTTACCCGAACGATTTCCCTTAATATTTCAAAGCAAACCGTTTCAACAGTTTTGACATAACCACGGCCATGACACACTTCACACTCACCACACAAGATGTGCTCTAAGCTTTCGCGGGTACGTTTACGCGTCATTTCAACTAACCCTAAGGCTGAAAACCCTGACAAACTATATTTGACATTATCGCGGGCCATCGCGGTATCTAGACTATGTAAAACTCGTCGCTGATGATCCTTATCGTTCATATCAATAAAATCGACAATGATAATGCCACCAAGGTTACGCAGTCTTAGCTGCCTAGCAATGGCCTGTGTTGCTTCAATATTGGTATTAAAGATGGTTTCTTCTAAATTACGATGGCCAACAAAAGCACCGGTATTGATATCAATAGTGGTCATGGCTTCTGTCTGATCAATAATCAATGAACCACCTGATTTTAGCTCAATTTTTCGATGTAATGAGCGTTGAATTTCACTTTCAACATCAAACAAATCAAAGATAGGGCGTTCACCTGGATAGTATTCTAACACTGGCGCTAAATTGGGCACAAACTCAGTAGTAAATTCTACTAGCTGCTGATAGGTCAACTTCGAGTCAATGCGAATACGCTCAAGTGATACGCCAACAAAATCACGTAAAATACGAAACGCTAAGGATAAGTCCTGATAAATGGGATCTTTGGTTTGTTTACGCGCTTTTCGCTCTAATACTTTCGCCCACACTCGGCGTAAAAATTCCGCGTCGTGCTGTAACTCTTTAATACAAGCGCCTTCTGCTGCGGTTCGAACAATAAAACCATGCTCTTCACCACAATAAGGGGTAACAATTGATTTTAAACGATTTCGCTCTCTAGGATCATCAATACGTTGTGAAATGCCTGCGCGATTGGTTTCAGGCATTAACACTAAATAGCGTGCTGCAATGGTAATATCTGTTGTTAAACGAGCACCTTTAGTGCCCAGTGGGTCTTTAACAACTTGTACGACAATATGCTGACCTTCATGAACCAAGTTTCGAATATCGGGGACCTGATCGTCAGTGTTTTCCTCATTTAAAATCAGTTTAGAATTAATATCAGAGGCATGTAAAAAAGCGGCTTTGCCTAAATTAATATCAACAAATGCCGCTTGCATACCAGGCAGTACTCGAATGATTTTACCTAGGTAGATATTACCAACAAGCCCTCGGCGTGCTTCTCGCTCGACATGAACTTCTTGTAGTGAACCATTTTCGATTAACGCTACCCGTGTTTCACTTGGGGTAACATTGATAAGCAATTCACCAGTCATATCGTTTCCTGTTTAATCTTGTGTCATTGACGAATGTACGCCAAATTCGGCTAGCAACTGTGCTGTTTCGTATAATGGCAAACCGACTACGGCAGAATAGCTGCCTCGGATTTGCTTAACAAATTGTCCGGCAATACCTTGAATACCATAGGCGCCGGCTTTATCTTGTGGCTCACCTGTTTGCCAATAACGCGTTATTTCTGTTTCAGTCAGTACTTTAAAGTCAACGTATGTTGTCACGACAATAACCTGACTTTTCTCGCCCTTTACTGCGGCAATTGCTGTCACCACCTGGTGAGACTTCCCGGACAGCATGGAAAGCATTTCAATACAGTGCTTGAGAGAGTCAGGTTTACCTAAAATATGATGGTTAAAAACCACGCTAGTATCCGAACCAAGCACAACTACATTTTCGTTTTGCTGACTGGCAATAACATTAGCTTTTGCTAAGGCTAACCGCGCAACATATTGTTCAGGATTTTCTTGGGGTAAAACACTCTCGTCAATATCCGCCGGCAGGCAACTAAAACTATAGCCAAGTTGCTGAAGTAATTCTTTTCTGCGCGGTGATTGCGACGCTAAAACTAAAGTAGAAGACATATTATTTGATTCGAAAATTTCGTCTTATTTTACGTAACAGTAAAAAAGCCCAAGGCCATAGAATAACGGTAGTTACTACCGGGTATAAATAACTCGGTAAAAATACCGCATCAGTTAAAAATCGTTGAAGCCAAAATACAATTAAGTGATATAGCGCTGATAATACCCCAACGATCATCGCTTGTTGCCAAACCGAAAAATTGCGAATTTTTTGAAAATTCCCCGCAACAATAAACACAGATATGGCCATAGCACCTGCATGTACACCTAAGGTAGAGCCTAGTAATACATCAAGAATAAAGCCTAAAACCCAAGCAGATATTACATTAACCCGTGAGGGTAAGGCTAAGCACCAATAAAGCAAAACCACGAGCACCCAGTCTGGGCGAAAAGCATCAACACTTAATGGTAACGGCATAATGCTTGCCATTAATGCTACAAGAAATGTCAAAATAATAATTAGACGATTAGCAAAGGTCATTAACTACTCACCTTTTCAACGGATACTGCTTCGCTTTTCTTAATCTGCTGGGTATTAGCCTGCTCAGGCCAAAGCAATAAGACATAACGTAAGCGATCAATTTTGGCGACCGGTTCACTCTGAATTTGTGAAAAAGCACGTGATTCATCTTGAATTACAGAGGTAACTGTTGCAACAGGATAGCCTTCTGGAAACTTACTGCCTAAACCGGAAGTGACCAATAAGTCGCCGCTGCGGATATCAGTACTGTGTGGTACATAGTTATGGGTTAATCGGTCAATTACTCCCACACCACTAGCAATAAGCCTTACGCCGTTTCGACTTATTCTGACCGGCACAGCATGCGTTACGTCTGTGATCAACAATACTCGACTACTGATAGTGCCGACATGCAATATTTGGCCAACAATACCTTGGTCATCAATAACAGCTTGTCCTTCAAAAACGCCGTCATTTGCCCCGCGATTTATCACCACTTGATGAGTATAAGGGTCGCTATCCACAGCAAGTATTTCTGCAACCATTTTTTTAGCTTCAGTGCGTAATGGCGATGCAAGTAACTCTCTTAGTCGATCATTCTCGCGCTGAACAATGTCTAACTGTAAAGCTTGCTCATGAAATATTAGCTCGTTAACTTTGTATTGTTCATTGTCTGCAATAAGTTGCCTGCGGGTAACAATATTTTCTGACGCCCAGTTCATCATCTGCTTAGGTGCGGTCGCTAGATATTGTAAAGGACTCACCATAGACTGCAAAAAGCCGCGAGCAGACTCGAAGCTATTCATTTTATGATCAAAGAATATTAACAATGCAGAACAAAACAGCACCAAAACGAGTCGGTGCTGTGGGGAAGGTCCATGTTTAAATATCGGATTCATGGCTTGTGCTAATTATTATTCGTAAGAGAATAAATCGCCGCCGTGCATATCAATCATTTCAATGGCTTTACCGCCACCTCGTGCAACACAAGTAAGTGGATCATCGGCAACAACAACTGGTATCCCGGTTTCTTCCATTAACAAACGGTCGAGACCTTTAAGTAAAGCACCGCCGCCGGTTAAAATCATACCGCGCTCAGAAATATCTGCAGCTAATTCAGGTGGTGATTGCTCAAGTGCAACCATTATCGCACTAACGATACCTGTTAAAGGCTCTTGTAAAGCTTCTAAGATTTCATTGCTGTTTAGTGTGAAGCTACGAGGAACACCTTCTGCTAAGTTACGACCACGCACTTCAATTTCAACTAACTCTTCGCCAGGGTAAGCTGAGCCAATTTCATGCTTAATACGCTCAGCTGTTGCTTCACCAATTAAACTACCAAAATTACGGCGAACATAATTGATAATAGCGTCGTCAAATTTATCACCACCAATACGTACTGATGAAGAATAAACCACACCATTAAGTGAAATAATGCCAACTTCGGTAGTACCACCACCAATATCAACAACCATTGAACCAGTCGCTTCTGACACAGGCATACCTGCACCAATAGCAGCAGCCATAGGCTCATCAATTAAGTAGACTTCTCGTGCGCCTGCACCTAAGGCAGATTCACGAATTACACGTCGCTCTACTTGTGTTGACCCACAAGGCACACAAACTAAAACCCGAGGACTTGGGCGTAAAAAGTTATTGCTATGCACTTGTTTTATAAAGTACTGCAACATTTTTTCAGTCACGAAAAAGTTGGCAATAACACCGTCTTTCATTGGGCGTATAGCTTCAATGTTACCAGGTGTACGACCTAACATTTGTTTGGCAGCAGTACCAACAGCAGCAACACTTTTAGAACCACCAGCGCGGTCTTGTCGAATTGCCACAACAGAAGGCTCGTCTAAAACGATGCCTTGATCTTTTACATAAATAAGGGTGTTTGCTGTTCCTAAGTCGATTGATAAATCGTTAGAAAACATGCCACGTAATTTCTTAAACATATTGTCGAAATGTCCTTTAAACATCACCTAGGCAAACAATTGCCAGAATATTTTAGTGCTTAATCTGCAAGCCTAATTAAAGCTTACAAATGATATTTGGTTTTATTAACACGCTATCATAACCCAGACTATACACCTTGTGTTGTTTCTATGACAAAAATATCAGCAAATGTTCAGTTTATTTGCAAATAATGCCTGTTCAACCGTCATATTAATTTGATACTTCACGCCATGAGATAATTCTGTCGTTGCCGCGGTAAATACCGAAGCTTAATACTGAGCTTGGGTTATCATCATAAAAGTTGCCATCATTGTCCTCATCGAGGTTATTCCATTTAAACTTAAACCAACTTGGTACTTCATATTCCCATTCAAGCGAACCTTGTTTGCTAGGGGGACTAAAAAATAATTGCTGTTGCAAACCACTTTCAAAAGCACCTGAAATACTTGCGTCTGTATCTCCAACTTGAATAGCATCGGTATCTATATCAATTAAACGATAATCCCATAGATTCATGTTGCCAGAATATTTCGCACCGGTTTTTTTATCATTTATCAATGTCGTTAAACAGCTATCATCGGTATGAAGGTTAAATTTATCACCGTCATAGACTTGCAGCTTTAATTGCGCTCTGAGTTGAGCATTTTCTGAACCATAAGAATTTTCCAATACCATGCGAGCAAAACGAATTTCAACACCTTCGGTAACCATTTTTTCTGTTACATCAGTAATTACTTTTCCAGTTGAATCGGAGAATAGGGCTAATAAAATGCCATCGGTATCTTCAACCTGAGAGGTAACGAAAGGGATATTGGCATCAAATGGCGCTAAAAAACTAGTATCATTACGATCGTAACTGAAATGATCGTCGTTTGAAAAAGTATAAATCCATTCTCCAGCAACTAAATTGTCATCTGCATCTTTGCTTGCACTTAAGTTACCCGTGTTCATGAAGGCATTTAACGTTACAGGGTCATCACCAGTACTTCCTACAATTTGCTGGCTATCGTCATTTGTCGGTAGCGTAATATCAATCCCACTCGCTGCAAGCTTCATAAAGTTTTCAGATTCACCCAAGGTATAATTTTTAGTGACCTCATCTTTAGCATTATACGCAGTGATAGCGATTTTAGGTTCAAGGCTATAAGAAATCACACCTTCATTGGTTATTGTTCTTTCGCCGCTATAAGCCCAATCAGATATAGCACATAAGCCACTACTACTGTGATATGCATCTAACTTGCCTTTGTCTTTAACGGTTTGCTTAAAATAAGCAGGAGTAAAGCGGCCGATCGTTAAATCATCTGCCGAGACCAATCCTTCACTGCCACCTAAGCCACCATAATTACTATCTTGTATGTCGACATTGATAATGCCAACTTCGTCATAGTGTGCGCCTGTAAACTCTGATTGCCCTTTAGCGCCATTTATAAAACTTGTTAAAGTACTAGGCTGGAAAATTGCGGTAGTAGAACTAGTACGAACGCTGCCATCGGCATAAGTGAATCTGTCATCAACTGAACCGCCTAATACGGGAGCGTAACGCGAGACTTTCAGCTCTATCTGGCCATCCGATTGACGATAATTTTGCGTCACATCGCCATCAGCATTTAACGCTTTTACAAGAAAGTTAAAGTTTTCTCCCGCTTTATGAGTAGTGGCACTTGTAGCGGTATTACCGTTTAAATTTCCACTAGCATTAGTCGCCGCCATTGCAAAACTGTCGGGCTTAACCCAAAAATCATTTGAACTACCAACAATAATTACCCCTGTTAATGGGTCTTGGTATTTAGCATGGAGGCGTATTTTTCCTGCATCCAAATATTTAGGGGAATTGATGGTTGCAATACTGTCAGAACCAAAAATTAAGATAATATTGTCAGTATAGTCTGGGAACTTCGCGATGTTAATACCACTTGCTTGAAAGGCTAAGCCAGGATTAAAGTCAAGATCTGGCGTTACATTCTCTTGCGATAACTCAACCGTTACAGTAGAACTTAGCAATCCTACGCAAGCGCCATTATTGTTTGCCACTGCTTGTAACTTTAACGTTTCACCAAAGACTACACCGGCAGTTTGTGGACTAATGATTTCACTATTTAAATCACCGGAAAGAAACCTAAAGCCAGCATTAGCAAAAGTCATTTCACAGCTACTACCAAAGCCAGTACATTCAATTTCATTACTTGCAGGTAACGTTGCGCCGTCGATTGATAAGGTAATAGTTTCGGTAACTGTATGATTAAAGTTGATGCTCGTATTGCCGGTAAAGGTTGGTGAAGCTTTTACGCTTACCCCCGTTGAAGGACTCGTAATAGTGAAGTCAAGACTGACTGACTCTGTACTTTCACTAGAACAATCGCTGTCAATGCAGGCTTTAATAGATATGGTTTCTGAATCACAAGTTAAGCCATTACCATCATGAACAATTTCGTAATGATGAACACCATCGACAGGACATGAAATAGGCTCACCATCTAAATCTAAACCATTATTTTGATAATTATAAATTTGATTAATTTCTTCCTGCTCAATTACTTTTTCAAAGATAACAAGTTCATCAAGTAAACCATTGTATGCTTGGTTGGAAGCAAACCCACCACCTAAAGTGTCTTGATCTTGGCCAATAATCAAGACTTGGATATCAAGTAGACTTGTAGTTTGGTTTAAACACCCTTGCGCTACAGTATCAATAAATACACAGCTCTTGCCGTCACCTTGTGTCCAAACAATATGGCGCCATACATCACCAGCGATAGAGGTTATAGGTAACGTGCCATTAACTTTGCTTTGCAAATAAGGCCTAAAGCCTTCATGATTAGTGAACCACATCCAGAGTTCATTAAAACTGCCATCTGTTGCCCCCGAAATAATACTTTGACCGCTAGTGACCGCAGTTTTAGCCCAAAGTGAAATACTAAACTCACTTTTATTGTTTAATACTGATTCATCTAACACCACATAATCTTGCGTGCCTGTAGCAGTTAAATCGAGGGCTCGACAAACCTTACCTTCCGCAGTTTGTGCTGACTTTGAACGACCATGAAACGTACCAATACTGTCAATGACCTCTCCTGCTACATTTTCGTATTGCTTTTCATCAAACTTATAATTTGCGATTATATATGGACAGTTTGAATTTTCCCGAATAGTACCATCATAGTTTTCTCCACTAACTTGTCTGTTATAAATCTCAGTAATATCAGCTGCCGTTAAGACATTATCAAAAACGATAAATTCATCTAGTGGCGCTCGAAAACCTTGAGAATCGACACTTGCCAATTCATCAAACGAAGTACCGATATATTTTAAAGTACCAGCAGGTGTTATATTAATTGTTTCAACAAAGTCACCATCAATATATAAGCTTGTAGCATTCTGATGGTAAACCAATGCCATATGATGCCAATTATCATCTAAGCTCGCAAAACTAAACGTACCTCTGACAAAAGTTTTAGTCGTGCCATTATAAACAAGCCAAGTCCAATTTTCGACTCGATCTAAAACCAATAAATCACCTCCATCCTCCATCGCACCTAGAACAAAATACTGGTTACCCGTGGTGGTAGTTGGCTTTTTAAACCAGGTTGAAACTGTAAAGCTTTCAGGTAATGGAATATTGGTTTGAAAATGCTGCTGGGCATTAGTTATGGCAAGCGCCTTTTCAATTTGAGCATCAAAAGAAGTTGTCACACCATTAAAGCTGGTACCGTTAGCGTTGCCGATTTGGTCAATAACTTCTCCTGGAGCGCCGGTATACTCACACTCGTCAAATTGAAAATTGGCCATAATAACCGCACAACTGGTAGTTTCTCGTGTACCGCCATCATAGTTTCTACCAACTAATTGATTATTATAAATGCTTGACACTTCGTTTGAAGTTAGCGAACCATTGAAAACCATGAATTCATCGATAGGTGCCCTAAAACCTTGTGGGTTGGCGGAATTAACCTCGTCAAATGAGGTGCCAATAAACCCCAAGGTACCTGAGGGCACAGCACCTACAGCCTCAATAAAGTTTCCGTCGATATATAGGCTGGTTTCATTGTTACGAAAGACTAATGCCATATGATGCCAAGAAGCGTCTAGATTATTGAAGGAATAAGTGCCATAAACGTTACCAAGGACTGGATTATAAACCGCCCACCGCATGCTATTGTCTCGATCAAGCAAGAATAAGTCACCGCCGTCTGACATTGCACCAAGAACAAAGTAGCGATTACCCGCGTTGTCACTGGGTTTCTTAAACCACGTCGAGACACTAAAATTCGCGGCTAGAGGAATACTGGTTCGAACATGATGTTGAGCATTTGAAATAGCCAGTGCTTTAACGATTTGTGCATCACTCGAGGTGTTTACCGCATTGTGACTGGTCCCCGAATAGCTGCCAAGTTGATCGATAACTTCATTACCTGTACCGCTATAAGCGCATTCATCGAATTGAAAATTCGCTAACAAACTTGACGGAGGAGGAAGTTCCGCCGTCACCGCTAATTGCACATAATCGGTAATAATCTGGTTAGTGCTGTTCCCTTGAGTCTTATCTTGAGATACCACATAGATAATAATGCGATTATTGCTTCCATCAATATAATCACTTGGATTTGATGTAACAGAGAAGGTTAAACTGACCTCGTTACTTGCTGTTGTTGAAGTCGCTAACTGATATTGGTTAATACTAAAGTTCCAAATATAAATTAATACGCCATCACTTGATTGCTTTCTAGTGTTATTAGCTTCACCATTCCATAAAAAATCAATCTGGCTAATATTGCTTATATCCTCATCAATTTCTATGACATAGCGAAGGCTAGCATAAGAGTTATTGGAGATGGCCGTTATGGCATTGCCACTGCCATCATTAGCTGCAATAGCCTCGTACTCACTTTGAGAATGTTGCTCTACCGGAAAGGTATTGTTATTAGGAACTTGTGTCGTGCTTGCACCTTCATAAGCAAAAATATTTACTCCAGGGTTACGCACAGAATAATCATATGTCGTTGTTGCGGCATTACCGAATAAGGGCACTAACAGTAGTATGAATAAAACTATACGCGTCATTTAGATAGATCCCATCTTTGATAAAAATATTGCTAGGGTAGAGTACGTCTGAATGGCTATTCAACGTACAATGCGCAATAACATCAGGTAAAGCTATCTAATAAATGTAACGTTAAGTGGTTAAATAAGCAATAAAAAACCGGCTGCAAGTAAGTGTGGAATGGGGATTAACTTAATTTAATTTCTACCATTAGAGATTTAAAAGTCATATTAAAAGTCAGGCCTTTAGAATACTTTAAATGTAACCAACGCAAGGAAAATCTTGAGAGATTTAGTAAACTAACATTTGTTGTCGCGTCTTACCTCATAAGCTGCGTGCGTCTACTTCAATAGTCCTTGAAGTGACTTCACTATCTAAGGCACATTGCCCAGTACTTTTAACCACATAATATCGAATACCATCACGCTCAAAGTCTGTGCAAGTGACACTGATGTTACATTGCTCCAAGCCAGTTACTGAAGTAAACGAAGGGGTGTTGTTATCGATATCAGTTTGGTTTTTACAGGCTATAGCGTCACTATTTAACGGAAATACTTCTGATAATTGCCACTGCACGCCACTCTGCGCTGCGATATAAGCACGTGTACCTAATACTTCATAGGCAACACCTTCTTGACTGGAATCTAGCATACTCACTAATGCTGCACCTAAAGCTGACAAAACAATAATGATAAATATCGCGATTACCAATGCACTGCCGCGCTGTTTATTGCTAATGTCGTCTTTACTTCTACCCACGACGCGTTTACTCACATCAGCATATAAGGCAATGGAATTAATATAGCGATATTTGAAAATTTTATGGCACATTCGGCACCTGTATTTCATTGCTAAACACTATTTCTTCATCGTTGCGAGCAAACTTAAAGCGAGTTATCGCTAAGCCATTGCGTTGCAATGTTGCCGGGAACGTTTGAAAGGGCGCTAAATTAACCGTCCCTGAAAAATTTGCTAAGTATTGCGCCATTAACACCCGTGTTGCGCTCGTACCCGGTATGCCATTAGCCGCATAGTCCCCATCAGTATAGTTTTGATAGCGATATACGTTACTATTTTCTATACAGAAACTGACAGGATTACTGATAAAGTATAACCGGTTAGTGGGAGACTCGGCGTTAAACTGCACATTACTAGCAAAGTTAATGGTTGAAGGCGAGTCGTTAGCATTTGAATTAACTACCGATGAAAACGCCTCTACTACACCCGATGCTCTGTTATAAATATCGTCACTGTTTAAAGCATAAACGGAAACATAATTAGTGTTAGTTGATAACGCTTCATTGAGCATAAGTACTTCAACACTGTTACTGGCAGGTTCAGGCGCTACAGGTATATCTAAATAAATAACGCTTTTATCGATTGGCATAAACTCTAAACATTGATCATCATCACCTATAGTGCGAATACTGTTGGGTAAAGCATGACGAACTTCACGATTGAGTCGTTCAACTAAAAAACGCCCAGTGCTGATCAAGGCTTCACGATCACTTGAATCAGTATAAGTTTTAGTACCAAAGCGCAAAAAGCTACTAATACCGGTGCCAAGTACCCCTAAAATAACAATAACGGTAACTAATTCTACCAAGGTAAAACCTGTTTGCTTTTTCGGAACATTAACCATTAGAAGTTCACCCGATAAACAGCAAATGCAAAATCAAAATCTTGCGGTGTGGTCACGGTTACTGTGATTAGTTTAGCGGTAAAATTATTATCTGAACCATCACTAACGCCGTCATAATTGCTATCATTTATCACTGTCACATTAAGCTCGAAACCACGATAGGTATCATCAAGCCCTTCCGCTAACGAACTCTCAATTACCGTTAAGTTATGATAATCATCAACATCATCAAAGGTTGCTCGACTCTCTCCTGTTTCAAATCCTAAGCTAGCAGTAGCCGTGCACGAAGTGCTTCCTTCTCCACAGCGCATTAAACCACCCGACATATCTGAATTTTCATCAAAGGCTTTACCGAGAATTTCATTGATCATAGATTGACCGTATTCAGCGGCTCGAATTTGATGCACCTGTTTGGCACTTTGATTAGATAATGGATAAAGTAAATTGGTAAAAATGGAAAAAACAATCGATAACACCACAATACCGACAATGGTTTCGATTAACGTAAAACCTTGCTGTCCGGTTTTATAGGGGCATACACCTAAAGCATTTTTGTCAGTGCTAGAGCGCATGAATATAACCCTCTGATTCAATTGCTACACTAATACTTTGCGCACCGTTGATGGTAATGGTGCAAGGGTTACAATTAGGACGGCCAAAACTGTCAAACTCGAAATGGTTATCGGGTATATTGCTTGAAAAAGTAACAGCGTCATTGGTGTTAATCACAATACCGGTAGCGCTACTTTGCCAAGTACCTGTGAAATTAGGTGTGTAGTCACAATCATCTGGCGCCCCCAACTTAGTTGCCGTTATTAGCACTCGATGACAATAAACACCATTGGTTTGCTGCATGGCTTTAGTTTGGATTAAGCGCAACTTGGCAATAATGTCACTGCGGTAAGAAAACTCTGTAAAGCCTTTTGAATCAAACATTTTCGGCGCAACTGTGCCGGCCAAAATACCGAGAATAATTATAACGATGATAAGTTCAATTAAGGTAAAGCCGCGGTTCGATGCAGGAGTCGAATAATTATTTAATGTTATTTTAGTCACACTACCTCCTCAGCCTCTTTAGCCAACATCCACGTATTTTAAAAAATCTAATTTACACTTAGATTAGCGCTTTAGTTATATTAAGCGAATCTACCTTGATGTTATGTTATCAATCGCTAGTTTATTAATATAGCGCTACTTTATCTATAATAATAAACACTTTATATTTTATATACCTGTATTTCTAAATTGAGTTGGGGTATCGAAGATTTATTAATTATCACAAGCAAATTTTAAGTAAAAAAAAGGAGAGCTATGCTCTCCTTTTTACTAACTCTTGTTGTTTAACAACCGCCTAGAGTCGCTGTTATAACTGGTGGTGTTTCAGAATTTGTCGCGTTAGCGTAAGTTATCTCACAAGTGCCTGTTGCTCCTGTATAAGTAAAAACCCTTTCACCAGTGTCAGTAGTAATAGTAATATCTGAGCTACTACCTAATTCCAAAAGACTGTCTATGCCTAAGCCATTACCTGTTCCTGTACCTGTTTCATCGCCTGCAGCAACAGCAGCAGGAAAGCCATGAACTAAGGCATAATACTTGTTGCCGATTATAACTTCTCCTGCTACACCTGTTTGAGCTGAAACTAATGCTTTAGCATGCGCTAAATTGACAGCGCTATTAATGCTGCCTTCCACACCTTTCATAACAGATGTTCTCGCATCGCCAGTTAAGTCGATAAACTTAGGCGCTGCCGTTGCCGCTAAAATACCTAAAATAACAATAACTACCACTAACTCGATTAGGGTAAAACCTTTTTGCGTACTAAAACCATTGCTTGTTAACTTCTTCATAACATGAACCTTCTTATATATATTAAAACTATTAAAAACTGATTAATTATTAATGTAAACAATTACTGAGCTATTTGCCGGTTGATAAGTAAAACTGTTGCCTGTGGTAGTTACAACCCCTGGGTCGATATAGTCATTATTATTATCTTTTACTAGGGTTTCTTTTAAATAATAATGACATTGGGTGGTGACACCCGCGCCAGATTTAGCGGCTAAGTAATCCATACTCTTGTCATTGTTTAAAGTGGCAATAGCGTTGGTAACCCGAGGCGGCTGTTGGAAAATATTTTGCCAAATATCAACACAGTTTGCTGACGTAAAGTCAGCGTCTAAAGCCGCACCGGTATTTTCACCATCGACTGAAGCAACCACATAGCCTGGTCTTATGCCTGGCGCTTCTGTGGTCAGTATTAATATTGAGCCGTCATAATTAACTGAATTTCGATTGTTAGCATCTTTAGGACGACCTTCTGCTTCCCACTGAGCTCGCGCCAACGAAATCGCTGTTGCAAAGCCACCAGCCATACCTTCCATATTCGCTTGTTTAGCTTGATCAGTTAAGTCGAGGAACTTAGGAATCGCGGTAACCGCCAAAAACCCTAATATTACCACAACAATAACTAACTCTATAAGGGTAAAACCTGACTGTTTCTTCATAACAACCTCTAAATAATAGTATTAATTTTATTCTAGCAACGATTTAGCAATAAAGTCACTTACTTAGTGACTATTTACCCTAAATAGTTAATAAGTCAGTAACACTGATAACAACTTTCTGCTAATACGTTAATTGCACTTCACTCACCTTGCCACTATGCTGCTGATAAGTAAAGTATTCTCCACTAGACAAGCTATATTGGCAATAATGTAGCTCGTCATTAGGTTTTTCAACTAAAACCGCGCCGATAGGCGATTTCATATATTTTAACGGTGCTTCCATGACATATTGCCAAATAACTTGACAGCTAAGTGCCTGATCTTGACTATCAACCCAACCTGTTTTATTGACTGGTATACTCAATGTATTGCCACCATTAGATTGTGTATTGCGACTTTGAACCACGACAAATTTAGGCTTTTGATCCATAAACCATTGTGCACGAATACCATTAACCCGTGCGGAAAAAATTTGCGCTAATGACTCAAAACCAATCAGAGTAACTTGATCTTTATTTTTAAAAAAATAAAAGACAAAACTCGCCATCAATATCCCAACTAAGACGACCACTATCAATATCTCAGTCAGTGACTTTTCACTTTTTTCAGCAACTTGTAGAGACGTCATAGTAATATCATCTAGTTAATTTTTAATGTATTTATGGTTATTTAAACGCTGACATCATATTCCACATCGGGCTAAATATCCCAAGCGCTAATATCAAGACCATACCTGAAACGATAGCGATCATGATTGGCTCTATTCGTGCCGTTAATGTACTTAACTCATAATCAACTTCGCGTTCATAGTAATCGCCAACTTCAGCAAGCAATTCATCAACTCGACCGGTTTCTTCACCAACCGCAATCATTTGCAACACTAATGGCGTAAATAATTTACTTGTAACGGCAGAGCGCAATAAACTTTCACCACTTTCAATACTGCTTCGCATTGAAAGAATTCTGTCTCGCATGTAGGTGTTATCAACCGCATCGGCAACTAAACTCAGTCCAGAGGTCATAGGTACACCAGCTCTAAGTATAATGGCAAAACTGTGTGCAAAGCGTGACAAAATTGAGCGTTCAATTACACCACCTACAACAGGTAATTTTAACTTACGTTTGTCCCAAAACAGCATGCCTTCAGGCGTGTTCAAATAATGCCGTAATGAAAAAAATCCGATAATACTACCCACTAACATATGGGGCCAGTACTCAAGAAAAAAGTTCGAGCTAGCAATGAGCATTTTCGTCGCCCAAGGCAAATCAGCCCCTAGTTTAGTAAACATATCGGCAAAGGTCGGGATCACAAAAATGTTTAAAATAACCATCGCCGCGACTAAGGCAATTAAAACAAAACTTGGGTAGCGTAATGCTGTTTTTATACGTTTTCGGGTTTCTTGTTCACGTTCAAAATAACTGGCAAGTTTTAAAAATGCGTCATCAAGGTTACCGGTATTTTCACCGACATGAACTAATGATACGAATAATGGTGTGAATATTTTCGGGTGTTGATGTAGCGCACTAGAAAGTGGAAAGCCCCCTTCTAACTGTGTTGAAATTTCACCTAGCGCTGATTTTAGCCTTACTGACGTGCTCGATTCTGCCATGCCATTTATTGCACGTAATATCGGCACCCCTGACTTAACTAGCGCATACATTTGCCGACAGAAAACGATAACGTCATCTAAGGTGACTTGATTAAGCCCTAATAAATCATCAAGGTTGATATCATTAGACGTAGCAGCTGTTGCTAATGATACCGTGCTTTCTATTGAAGTTGGTGTTATACGTCGGCTTAACAATTGCTCTGCGGCCATTGTGGAATTAGCCGCTTCTAAAGCACCTGTTACTTTACTACCACTAGCATCTCGTCCAATATAATTAAAAGCTGGCATATGGTTACGCTTTATCCTGTTACGTCGACGGTTTCAACCAAGCGTAACACTTCTTCTACACTGGTTATCCCAATTTTAGCATAATCAAATGCCGCCATTGCTAAAGGTTTATATTCAGGATGATTTTTAGCTGCAAGGGTGAACCCTTCAGTATCATCACGCTTTAGTGCCGTCATCATAGGTTCATTCATTTCTAATAGCTCAAACACACCTACACGACCTTTGTAACCGGTATGTTGGCATGTTTGACAGCCGCGACCTGAGCTAAATTCAAGGTCGTTAACATCATAGCCAACTAAGTTAGAAAGCCACAGCAACTCTTGTTGTTCTGGCTTATGAACTTGTCGACAATTTTCACAAATTTTTCGTACGAGTCGTTGAGCAATAATAGCGCGTAATGAACTACCCACTAAAAATCCGGCTGCGCCCATATCAAGTAGCCGTAGAGCACTGGTGATAGCGTCATTGGTATGTAACGTTGATAACACTAAGTGACCCGTTAGTGCGCCTCGTAAACCGATTTCGACGGTTTCTTTATCACGCATCTCACCGACCATGAGAATATCGGGATCTTGTCGTAACGCTGTGCGTAACACGGTAGAAAAAGTTAAATCAATTTTACTATTTACTTGTACCTGATTTACCCGCGACAAGCGATACTCGACAGGGTCTTCAACGGTTATGATTTTTTTACTGGCTTGATTTAATTCACTTAGCGCTGCATATAATGTCGTTGTTTTACCACTACCTGTTGGCCCAGTAACTAATACCATACCATGAGGACGTGAAATTTGATGACGAATACGCTTGATAAAATGCTCAGGCATACCTGTTTCATCTAAGGAAAGCACCCCGGTAGATTGATCGAGTAAACGCATAACAACCGATTCACCATATTGTACTGGCATGGTCGACATACGAACATCAATACTGTGGCCATTAATTTGTAAATTGAAACGACCATCTTGCGGCAAACGTTTTTCTGAAATGTCTAACCCAGCCATCAGCTTTAAACGTAACACCATTGCTGATGCTATTTTACTCTCTTTTAGAATGTTTTCTTGTAATACACCATCGATACGTTGGCGAATACGCAAAGCACTTTCATCAGGTTCAATATGAACATCAGAAGCACGCATTTGCACCGCATCTTCAAACACTGACTGTAATAACTTACCAACGGTTGCATCGCCACCTTCTTCAAGAAAGTTACTTGATAAATCAAAGTTACTACTTTGGTCATATTCTTCTTCTAACTGACTGGCGAATGATTCAATATCAGCAGTACGGCGATACAAACCATCAAAAGCGTCAAATAGTTGTGACTCCATTACCACAGCTAGTTTCAATGCTTTCGGCGCTAGCATTTGCTCAAGCTGATCAAGTGCACTCAAGTCGGCGGGATCTGACATCCCCAATAAAACTGAGTCACCTTGATCTTCTATCACAATGGCGCGGAGTCGACGAGCATGAACTTCGGGTAACAATAACGCTACCTCAGAAGAAATTCGACGTTGGCTAATGTCTAAAAATGGCACATCAAGTTGTTGTGCAAAAAATTCTAATAGTTGATTTTCACTAATGTGACCTAATTCAATTAGGGTATCACCGAGCTTTCTACCTGTGGTTTTTTGGCTGTTAAGCGCCTGCATCAGTTGTTCATTGCTGATAATGTGTTCATGGACGAGTAAATCGCCTAAACGCATCTTTAATTTAGGTGCTGCCATATTATTCTCCTAACTCAATTAGACGTTGCCGAGCAAATTGCATCGCACTGATTGATAAATTGTTTCTCGCTATCGCTTGCTTATAGGCGTCTCTTGCGGGTACAAACTTGCCAAGTGTGTCCATTGATACAGCTAAGCCTAGCCACCATCGTCCAACTTCAGGCTCTTGGGTAATTAACGCTCGATAAGCAATAATCGCACTTTCATGCTCATTTAACTCTGCAGATAAATTAGCTAACAGAGCTTGTACTTCTGTACTCGTACTAGCTTTTATTGGCATTAAAATATTATAAGCTTGTCTCGCTTGACCCTGCTCATAATAGATACGTGCACTCATTAATCGCATTTCTTCTTGTTGCGGTGCAAGCGCAATACCTTGTGAAAGTAAATTAACCGCATCTTGATAATACTTTTTACCATACCACAAGGCGGCAAGTTGCTTACGAGCGGTTTCGTGTTCAGGCATGACTAACAACACTTCTTCAAATAATGACTCTGCTTTGGCAAGATCATTGCGCTCCATTGCTTGTTCGGCTTGAGCAATTTTATTTGCTGCTAATGCTTGCGGTGTTAATTGTGTGCGTGAAATTGATAAACTCGATTTTTCTACCACCAATTCACTTTCAGTATCTGCTGATGATTTAAGTTTAGGTTTTTTTACCGTTTTTGGTAGTTCATCATGAACTTTGTTTGTGCCATTGTGCACAACGCTTTTTTCTTCATCAGTACTTGGCATTGAGTTATCGATTGAGTTATTGCTTCTAGTTGCTTTCTTTATGTGCTCGGGAAAATCAACCTCATCGTTATCAACAAGGATTTCAGTAGTACTGTCCGGTAAAGCCGTTATTTCATCTGCTTTAGCCGCAGTTGCGTTACCTTGTTTATTTTGAGTATTTGTCTTGCTGGGCATCGGTAAAGCATTGTTTAGCGAGTCAGCACTTCTGCCATTCGCCTTGAGCGCAGGTTGAGCTGAATTTTCAATACTGACTTGTGTTTGTATAGCGTTTTGTTGCACTTGTTGTGCTTGAGCTTTTAATTGTTTATTTTCACTATAAAGCTGCCAGGAAAAGATCGCGATGACATTGACTATTGCGACAATAATCAAAATTATAAAAACTAATTTCCCAGTGGAACGTTTAGCAGGTATTGCAACCGATTGATTAACTCCGTCTAATTGCTCATTTTGACGTTTGTCTAAATCTCTTAACATTTGATTAATGACGCTCATAGCATTTCTCCAAAAAACTGCCATGAATAGAATACGCTAGCCAAAACGGCAATAATTAAAAGGCTAGTTAAATAAAAACTATGTACTTTTTTCTGCTGCATTCCTTCAGTGTCTTGTATTGCTTGAAATAAGTGCTTTTTGGTCAATTGATAACTGCCCTCACCATAACCTAGCATTAACATTTTATGGCAAAGAATGTTGACCAATCTCGGAATACCTTCAGTTACTTTTGCTATTTTTTTTGCAATATCGTGGCTAAATAAGTTTGCACCTTTGTAACCAGCAACTTGTAGCCTATGTTGAATATAGTGTTCAACTTCAAGTGCATTCATTGAACGCAATTTATACGAAAACGTTATCCTTTGCTTCAACTGGCGAAAAGCCGTTTCTGCTAGGCGTTGGTCTAATTCTGGCTGAGCAAACAGTACCACTTGCAATAACTTTCGAGTTTCTGTTTCAAGATTAGTGAATAGCCGTAATGCCTCAAGGCTTTCAGCAGGAAGTGCTTGTGCCTCATCTAGAATTAATACCACTGAATGCCCCTGTGAATGTAATTCCAATAATCTTTGTTGTATGCGCTGAGTGAGTAATTGTACGGACATGCGCTGAGCTTGCTTAACACCTAATTCTACCGCCACAGCTCTTCTTAATTCATCAGGCTTTAAAAAAGGGTTGGGAATATAAGCGGTGACAAAATGTTCTGGTATTTCATTTAATAATTTTCGGCACATTAAGGTTTTACCTGTACCAACTTCACCGACAACTTTTATGAAACCTTCACCTGTTTTTAAAGCGGTTAATAAAACCTCAAGAGCCTCGTTGTGAGGCTCTAACCCCAAATAAAAATTTGTGTTTGGTGTCAGGGTAAATGGTAACTCCCTTAAACCAAAGTGGTACAAATACATAATAGGTAAGCTTAATTATTATCAGCGTTTGCGTCCGCGTCTTCAGGGAACCATTGTTTTAACAAAGCACGCGCATCCTGCAATTGGTTCTTCCAGGTGTCTTGTCCGATAACAATGGGCTTAAGTAAGATAACTAATTCTTTCTTTTGTACAGACTCGCTCTTACTCTTAAATAAGTTACCCATAATTGGTATATCACCAAAAAATGGCGTTTTCGATTCAATGTCTACTTTACGCGTTTCAATTAAACCGCCAATAACCACTATTTCACCTGATTTAGCTCGAATAATGGTATCTGACTCACGAACGCTACTTTGTGCTAAAGGTAAGATGATATCTTCATTACTTAGCCTGATAGTTTTAGTTTGCTCAGCCGTAATAGTCACTGATGGATGAATATGTAAAATCACTTCACCATCAGCATCAATTTGTGGTGTTACATCTAATGCAATACCAGAGAAAAAAGGCGTTAGGTCAATTTCTGGCGTCGTTGTCGTTGAAGTACCTGTGGTAGTGGTACTTGATACATCGGTGACAAAGTATTCATCCTCACCGACTTTAATAATCGCTTTTTGGTTATTCGTCGCGGTAATTCTTGGGCTAGAAAGTACTTGAACATTGCCTTGAGTTGATAATAGTTCAATAACACCGCTGAAGTCTTTGTTTAGAATATTTAAACTGGTAACGCCACCTATAGCCGATGCAATGGTACTACCGGCGATATTACCTGACGTTGAAAAAGTAAGATCTGTACTGCCAATATTTCCTAGTACCTGATCCCATTTTACCCCTTGTTGATAGTCATCATTGAGCGTTACTTCCATAATCTTTGCTTCGATGATGACCTGACGACGTAAGTGCTCTTGAGTGCTCTCTATAAAACGTCTTACCGCGCTAATTTCCGCTGGCAAAGCTTTGATGGTAACTAAACCGGCTTGAGGTGAAACAATCACAGAACGACCGGCTTCATTACCCACTAAAGCGGCTAAAGTTTCTTTTAATTCAGACCAAAAGTCAGACTCATTTTCGGTATAAATGTTGACACCACTACTGCTACCACTTTGACCATTTTGACCATTTTGACTATTGCCACCACCGCTACTATTGTTGCCGCTGCCGTTATTGCCACCACCGTTACTATTAGGATCATTTTCAGACACGCCGCCTGAATTAATGCTGGTGCTTGAAATACCGCTTCGCTTAACAAAAAGATAATCTAACGGGATAGTTTCAGTTCGAATGCCTGAAGGATAAACTTGAATGATCCGTCCTTCACGACGAATATCATAACCATATAGTGACTCAACAACATCAAGCGCCTCATCAAGTGTGACGTCCTTTAGGTTTAAGGTAATAGTACCGCTGACATCAGGATGCACAGCAATACTGTACGATGAACCATCAACAATCGCCGCAAAAAATTGATCGGCGGCAACACCACTGGCTGCTATTTCAAGTCGTTTTTCGGCAAGGAGGCCGTGGCGAGCTTTTTGAATTTCTTGTTGCATCAATTCTTGACGAACTGAATTAGGCAGTGCCTGTAAAGGTTTTGGCGTTGTTGGCTGGCTCGCTTGCGCTATTGCATTGTCAAGGGCTTGAGTAACATCCGTAGGTGGCTTAGGGGCTGATTGACAGCCAACCAGAGCCAATATTGCTGTACAACAGAATATTTTTGCTTGGTGTTTTTTATTGTTAATTATTTTTTTCATTTTTAGTTCGCTATTACACCGGAAAATAATGATAATTCCATTCGACCTTGTGGTGAGTCTAGCACCACCCCATTTGCATTAATTGCAATTAACTCAAAACCGTTAAATGTATCTCCGACTTTAAGTACTCGATCATTAATAATAGCCTTTGATAGCTTATTATTATGGATAATTGACTGTAACACGACAGCAGAGCCCTCTTCCCTACTATTAGTGGATGCAACAATGCCAAACGGCTTAGTTGGATCGACTTGCTGACTATTTGCATTTTGTGGCAAAAATAGCAGTAATAAAACAAGGCTGACTTTATACACCGATAAACTCCTGTGCCGTACTTAAACTATAAATTTCAATTTCTAATTCACTAACTGGATAAGTTTTTAATTGATAATCAAACTCTTGCCAAAAGAACTTCCAAGACAAACCTTCTAATTGCGATAAATAATCTTTTAACTGGAAGTATTGCCCTTGCAGCTTAATTTTAATGCCATGACGGTATAAACGTAATTGTTCAGGTTGTGAATCTAAAGCTGTCAACGTTGTTTGAGTATCAGCATCTAGTGCTGTCGTTGTTTCAACTTTAGCTTTAGTTACTGGACTTGCAGGTAATACTTCAAAAGAAAGTAACTTAACGCCTTTTTGCAATTTTAACAATTTGATCAATGCTAAACGCATTTGAAAAGGATCGATTAAGTCAGAAGTTAATGCTAATAATTGTTCGTCGATTTCACCTAGCTTATCTTGATATTGTGCTAACTCTTTTTTTAAAGCTACATCAGGATCACCACTAAGTGCTTGTTCTAATATTTGCATCGTGGCTATATTATCTTGATTATTTTTTTGTGTTTTGGCTATTTCACTATTCAACTGTTCAATGCGCTGCATTGGTGTATCTAAAAAAGCACTAAATAGAATAAAAATAATCGCCACTAAACCTGTCGCAATAATTAAATATTGTTCGCGGGTAGTCGAACTATTAAACTTATCGCTATAAGCTGTCCACTGTTCCATCGGCTACTCTCCCTTACTCTGTGCAGAGCTAACGACAAATTCAGTTAATTTTTGTTCATTTTCGGTCAATGAAAAATTAATAAATCGTTTACCTGAAAGAAATGTTGATGATTCAAAGCCAGACAACCAATTGGGCACAGCATCTGGTGTCCGAGCTATACCAGAGAAAGTCATCGTGCCATTGCCAATATTAACTTTCTTTAAACTTATATTTTGATTATGCAGTTCTGCTAATTCAGCCATCGCACTTGAAAAACCAGCACTGTAGGTTTGAGTTGGATCCGTTAATTGTTGGTGTAAATGTTGTTTATTGGCGATAACCAATTTAATGGTATTTAACTGCGTTTGTAACTTAGTGTCGGTGCGATTTTTACTGATCGCAGCTTCGAGATTTTTTAATTGTGATTTTTGATTTTTATTAACCGCATTCACTGAGGCAAATTCGCGTTCTAAATTTGATAATTGCATTTCAACGATGAATATTAAGCTAAGCATTACAACCAAAGTTACAGCCCATAATGTGGCGACACGATTAAGTGTCCATAAAACTTTTGGCGGTAGTAAGTCTGCCTGTAGTAAGTTGATTGAATACTTAGCCATTTTAGTTTGGCTCCATGAAATTTAACTGTGTTGCTCCAATGGCAACAGCACTACCTCGAAGTTCATCAAGCCCTTCTGGCATTGAAAACAACTTTACTTCTACGTTGGTATTTTCGGCGAGCTTACGTGCTAAAAACGCTTCAGAAGCGACAGGAAGTAATATTTCAATCACTTTAATTGGCGCTTGCTTTAATTGTCTCTCGAAGTAATCCGTTGAACGTTGAATTTCTAAACTTAAAGAATCTATGACGCCATGACCTAACTCTTCTTCCGTTTTGCTTGCTAACTGTGCAAAACCTCGTAGACGTCGACTAAAAAATAGCTGTCCGTTTTTAACAATTAATAAATTAATTTCTTCATTGGGTTGTTGGCAAACCATCAACACTGGCTCATCTCGTACAGGTAGCAAACTCGCGAAAGCGAATTCTTCTGTCGTTATACTGGCGAGTTTAATATCGTCTGTCGTCAGAGCTGTGACTAAATCTACTAAATCATTTTTAGCAACACAAACAACATTTACCTTTTCGTGACCACCTGCGAGTATCGGGCCATCAAAATAGTCCAGAATCATGTTTTCGGGTGCGATACTGACTAAATCTTTTATCTGCCATTTTAGTGCGTCGTTAATTTCTGCTAATGGCACATTGGGTTTATCAACTTGTACAATTTGTGAATGAGCATTAGCCAGCACTAAATTACATGTTCCTGACAAGGTGAATTCCCCAAGCAGAAACTTTAAAGTTTTTGCTAATGGGTGGCCTTTAGTTTCAACGATTTCACTTTGATTTTTATCAGATTTTTTAAAAAAATAGCTGATGGATTGCTGACGCAGAGCAACGCCAATGACATTTGCAGACTTTGCTTTTGAGAAAACTTTTTTGATACGTGTAATAATTGACATTAAGCTATATTATTATTTTCATTGCGTGTCACCATAAATCCATTATCGCTGATTCTATTTATCTCGCAAGTGTTTTAATTACTTCATTATTTTTGGTTACAACTATTATGCTGCCTTTATCTTCATTACAGCCGATTAGCCACCCTATTTTTACCCAACATAAAATTACGGTTCAAGTTAAACGCGACGATCAAATTCATCACATCATTTCCGGTAACAAATGGCGCAAACTCAAATACAATTTATTACAGGCCCAAACAAATGGAGCCAAAGGTATCATAACCTTTGGTGGTAGTTATTCAAACCATATCCATGCCTGTGCATTTGCTTGCCAACAACAGAAATTACCTGTTATTGGTATCATACGTGGTGAAGCTAAAAACCAAGATAATTATACTTTATTATGGGCTAAATATTGGGGGATGCAACTTAGCTTTGTTGACAGAAAAACCTACCGACAACGAGGTGAACAAGTTTACCTTCAAGCATTACAAAAACAATATCCCGAACATCTTATAATTCCGGAGGGTGGAAGTAATCAGTTAGCATTACCTGGCGTTGCAGAAATAATAAATGAATTAAATCAACAAGCTGATTTTGACACACTGATAACACCTGTTGGCAGCGGCGGTACTTTAGCTGGGCTGATTGTTGGTGATAAAAATCAGCATAACTTACTGGGTATTGCGGTGTTAAAGCAACAAGGTTATTTAGAAAATTCGGTGCAAGCGTTGTTACCTATTAGCGCTAAGAATGCGAATAATTGGCGAATATTAAACGACTACCATCTTGGCGGATATGCCAAATTTAGCCCGCAAGACGCTAATAAAATAAGAGAGTTTAGTCGTGTAGTAGGTATTGATTTCGAACCAGTTTATTCTGGAAAAATGATCTTAGCGCTTTTAGCGTTGATTGAATCTGGCTATTTCCCTGCTCATCACCGTATTGTTATTTTACATACTGGCGGACTGCAAGGACTTGGGGGGTTAATCGAGCGAGGAATACTTATGCCGAACGAATGGCCTTCTCTACCTGAGCTAACGGCTCAGTAAAGAAGTGACCTTGTCCGCCTTTAACGCCAAGCTGCATTAAAGTACGCCACTCAGTTTGATTTTCAACACCTAAAGCATAAATAGGGATATCCTTGGCTTCCGCTAAGGCCTTCAAACTTTGGATAAAAACTTGATTTTCTGTTTTTTTATCAATATCGAGAACAATACTTCTGTGTAACTTCATGGCATAAATTGGATAAACATTAATATACAATGCACTAACTACATACTGGCCTACTTTATCTGCAACAACGTTAATACCTGCAGAATTTATTGTATTTAACACCGAGGGTAAATCCACTAAATGATTAACCAGTTGATATTCACTAATTTCGATCATTATCCGGCCTTTCACTTCTGAAAAACGTTGTACAATTTCCAAAAACTTATCGCTAAAACCTTTTGATAATAGTGAGTCAATAGAGATATTTATGCTGTAAACGTCTTCTTGGTATTTTTCAGTCGCTAAAATTCGGCAAACTTGCTCTAAAATAAGTAAGTCTATTTGCACCGTTAAGCCACACTTTTTCGCCATAGGTAAAAACACTCGTGCTCCAATTAAAGCACCACTTTTTTCGCTCACCTTGGTTAAAACTTCATAGTGTAAAGTTTTTTCACTTTCACTAGCAATCACGGGTTGATAGAACTGAACAAAGCGGTTACTACTAATAGCGGCAGTTAAAAAAGTTCGCCACTTTAATGAACCCTTTGCCTTAACGGCCTCTAATTCGCCTACTTTAAACATGAACCACTGAGATGGCCCTTGTAATTGTGCTGAACGTAACGCCATGTCTGCTTCAGACATAATTTGATAGGGCACTTGTTCACCGCTGAAATAACTCATGCCGATATGAACAAATTCTTCATGGTTTATCCCAATAGGAAGCACAACTGTTTGTAAGTTTTTCAGTAAGCGCTCGGCCAGCTTTTCAACTTCATTAATAAATGCGCCAGGTAAAAGTACTGATAATTCATATTCACTTTGTCGAGCAATGAAATAACTAGGTTGATCATGCAGTCGTTGCTTAGTAACTTGGATGAGTGCTGACAATAACGTCATTGCTTGTTGATAACCATAAAGGTTTTGCACCAATTCTAGCTCTTTAAAATGTATCAACATGACTGCGCCTTGGGCATCTTCCTCTTTAACAAAAGCTTGCAAGCGATTATCAAAAAAAGCACGATTACCGATACGCGTTTCTTGGTCTAATAATGCACTTGATCTTATATTCTGATCCCAGACAATATCACTGGCAATATTGGCTTTTATACGGTGCTGCAATTGGTGAATGGCCAAGGTAACAATATCATTCCCTTCAGTTGAATCATTCAAAACAATATCTGTGGCACTACCCTCTATTACTGCATGATGTGCCCAATCTTCTAATTTCTGTAATGGTTTGAAACTGACTTCAAACTCTTGCGCAATTCTTTTACACAATATAAAAGCAATGGCTAACATTATTATTGTAAATACAATAAATAGAGGCGAGGTAAATACCAAAGAAGTTGGCTCCTGAAATGTTAAATACCAGCGACTATTATTTATCTTTAACTGACGATATTGAGTTGTTTCAATAAGTTCTAAACGAGGGAAGTGAGGACTAGTAAATATTTTTGTACTAGCAAAAGAGGTCAGTTGTTGATCGCTTAATTCTAATGCTTCAAAATTTCGATGTTGGCTATCCTGACTTTGATAAACAGCCACAATTGATAAACTACAAACCACGACATAAAGTACCAACAATAAAATTGACAGTGTTTTCAAGGTTTGCTTTTCTAAGGACTTAGCCTTCGGTAACATGAGCACTCCATCGCTAAATAAACTATTTCTGCATTATTAAACTGATGTGTAAATAATTACATCAATGACATTGTTCATTTCTATCGAATTAAAATAGGTTTACTTATAATTTAAACGGGGGTTTACGTTTACAATTAGTATTGCTTCCATTGTAGACGATAAAATAATTAATTTATTATTAATTACAATCAACACCATATTTTATTGTGAAAAACCGCTAAGTTACTTTCATTATTCTTACACAATGCCACTTAAACTATTAATCGAATGAACTATAAATCAACAATTTTTAGCCATAAAAAAACCCTGAGCTCATGAATGAGTTCAGGGTTTTTGAAGATACTTACTTCAGCGATTAAGCTTCAGCAATAACAACAACTTTAATTGTTGCATCTACATCGTTATGCACGTGAATTACGATATCAAATTCACCTGTTTCACGGATGCTACCTAAAGGTAAACGTACTTCAGCTTTAACAACTTCAACACCAGCTTCAGTGATTGCATCAGCAATATCACGAGTACCAATTGAACCGAATAATTTACCTTCTTCACCCGCTTTAGAAGCGATAGTGATTTCAGCCAATTCAGTTAATTTAGCAGCACGTGCTTCAGCAGCAGTTAGTTGCTCAGCAAGTTTTTTCTCTAAGTCAGCGCGACGAGCTTCAAAGTGCTCAACGTTTGCTTTAGAGGCAAAAACAGCTTTACCTTTTGGTAATAAAAAGTTACGAGCGTAACCAGATTTAACAGTTACCTTGTCACCAAGACCGCCTAATTTGGCGATTTTATCAAGAAGAATTACTTCCATTTTCAAAACCCCTTATTAGGTTACTTATGTAAATCAGTATATGGTAATAACGCTAAGTAACGAGCACGCTTGATCGCACGACCAAGTTGACGTTGATATTTAGCACTTGTACCAGTAATACGGCTAGGAACAATTTTACCACTTTCAGTGATATAGTTTCTTAGTACAGCTGTATCTTTATAATCGATTGCAGCAGCACCTTCCGCTGAAAAGCGGCAGAACTTACGACGTCTAAAAAAACGAGACATGGATTTCTCCTAAAATGGCTAAGTTATTAAGGTGGTAATCACCGTTAATTTTCTACAGCCTAAATTAAATCATTTCAATTTGTTGAGCATGTAACACTAAAAGCGGATTTCCGTTTCTAGATTCATGACGGTTAATAAACCCCGTCACTTTAACATTACAGCCTTCAATTAAATCACGAGTTAAGTGTTGTGACACTTTACCTGTTGCTACAACTTGTATTCGCACAAACGCTTGTCTGTTCATGCCTGCTTCATTTTGTATGGACTTGTGGTCCATTGAAAACTGACAATGTTGAATACCCGCTGGGCTTGTTGACGTTTTAGGTGGCTTAACCACATGGCCGGTCAACACTAAGCAATTCTCTAGGCTATTAGTTATAGATAGAGAGTCGGTCACAGGTTACTTATTCTTCGCTCGCAGCTTCTTCTGCTTGTGGTGCTTCAGCAGCTGGTGCTTCAGTAACCTCTTTCTTCACTTCGCGACGCTCATCACGACGGTCTTCTTTAGCAACAGCCATAGCTGAAGCTTCAGTTACCGCGCCTTTAGTGCGCATAATCATGTTACGAATAACTACATCGTTATAACGGAAAGAAGTTTCTAGTTCATCAATAGCAGCTTGAGGCGCTTCAATGTTAATTAAAACATAGTGTGCTTTGTGCAGTTTATTGATTGGGTAAGCTAATTGGCGACGGCCCCAGTCTTCAAGACGGTGGATTTTACCTTCAGCTGCTGTGACGATGTCACTGTAGCGCTGAATCATAGCTGGTACTTGTTCACTCTGATCAGGGTGAACCATAAATACGATTTCGTAATGACGCATTACGAGCTCCTTACGGTTGTAGCCTCATTGTCTGGCTCAGCCAACACCAGTTGAGGCAAGGAACAAAAAGTTCAGGCTGAATTAAGGACGCGTATTGTAGGGAAAATGAGCAACAAAGGCAAGCACTAGTTTTATCCCAATTTTATTAAGTTATGTCTCACTAAGCGAGAATTTAATAGAATTGGTATTTCTTGGTCGATTAAAATTAAGCGCATAAAAAAAAGCCATTAAAATGGCTTTTTTTCAATAACTTAAAATCGTTTTAAACTGCCTACTGATATAAGAGCTAATAGCGACTCTTCATGATTTAAGCGATAATATTTAGAAATAGCCTAATTAAAAAACTAACTGACACGACGTTGTCTAACAATCTCAAATAAGCAAATGCCTGTCGCAACTGACACATTTAAACTAGACACACTTCCTGCCATAGGTAGCTTAACAAGTTGATCACAATTTTCGCGCGTTAAACGACGCATACCTTTACCTTCAGCGCCCATCACTAATGCCATTGGCCCTGATAATTTCTCATCGTATAAGCAGTTGTCAGTTTCGCCAGCAGTACCAATAATCCATACGCCCATTTGTTGCAAAGCTTTCATGGTTCTTGATAAATTTGTAACTTGAACAAGTGGCACTGATTCAGCAGCTCCGACAGCAACTTTTCGAACCGTTGCAGTTACTCTAGCGGCATTATCTTTTGGCACTATGATAGCTTGCACACCAGCGGCGTCAGCATTTCGTAAACAGGCACCAAGATTATGCGGATCAGTTACACCGTCTAAAATTAACAAAAATGGCGCTTCGCCTTTACGTTCGGCCTCGGCAAGAATTTCATCGATATCAGCTTCAGTGAAAGTTTTACCTGGCTTTACGCGTGCCACAACACCTTGGTGCTGCTCACCTTCACTTTTCTCATCTAGCACCTTACGGTTGGCCATTTGTGCAGGAATACCAAATTTTCGCGCTAAATTAATTATAGGCATTAGGCGATCATCTTCACGCCCTTTCAATAGCCATAATTCAATAAACCTTTCCGGTGCGCTTTCAATCAGTGCTTGTACTGCATGAATACCAAATGCCAGTTCTTCTTGCTTAGCCATAAATACGGTTTCTTTTCTCTATTAAATCAATTGTTAGTAAAGCTATATGTATACAACCTATTTCGCGCACTCTCTGATTCAGCACGCGCTTAATGATTAGTCGGTTGTTTTTCTAGCATTTTTACCTGGACGCTTTTTTCTAGCCTTGCGCTTTTTAGCCTTAGTAGTTGCTTTATCACTGGCTTTAGTTGCAGGTTTAACGGCTTTATTATCCGCTGTCGTTCTTTCATCAAAGCTTGATTTTTTAAGCGATGACTTGCCATCTGCGCGTTTACCACGCTTATGCTTATCACTACTTTTACCCTTAGTCGCTGGTTTTGCACGCTTTAATACTGCATCAGCGCCCGCCATGGCTAAATCAATTTTTTTCTCATCAAGATTAACCGCAGCAACTTGTACTTCGACAGTATCACCAATACGATATTTCACACCGCTATTTTCACCTGACAAACACATACGAACATCGTCAAAATGGTAATAGTCACGGCCTAATGAAGTAATATGAACTAAGCCTTCGATATGCAAATCAGCTAAGCGAACAAATAAACCAAAGTTAGTCACTGTCGATATCACACCGGTAAAAGTATCACCGATATGGTCTTGCATATATTCACACTTTAACCAATCAGAGACATCGCGCGTGGCATCATCTGCACGGCGTTCTGTCATCGAACAATGCTCACCAAGCTCAATCACGGCTTCAGGTGTATAACTATGCGCACCAGCATTAGCTTCATTGTATGCTTGCTCATTTAAAATGGCTTTTATAACCCGATGAACAACCAGATCCGGATATCGGCGAATTGGCGAGGTAAAGTGACTATACGAAGGTAATGCTAAGCCAAAGTGACCAATATTATCACTTTGATAAACCGCTTGACGCATTGAGCGCAAAAGCATGGTTTGGATAAGTTCGTAATCAGGACGACCGGCAATTTTTTCTAAAATATGGCAATAGTCTTGAGGCTCTGGTTGAGCTTTGCGCTCTCCCATTGAGGATAAATCTAGGCCAAGCTCATTAACGTAACTTATAAAGTTATTATATTTATCTTCACTAGGCTTATCATGAACACGGAATAGACCTGGTTTTTTGTGTTTATCAATGAATTCAGCCGTGGCTACATTGGCTAAAATCATACATTCTTCAATGATTTTATGCGCGTCGTTTCGCACCATGGCAACGATAGATTCAATTTTTCGAGTACTGTTAAACAGAAATTGTGATTCTGTGGTTTCAAAAGCAATAGCGCCACGCTTGGTACGAGCCAACGTTAACACTTGGTACATTTTATTGAGGTTTTCTAAATCAGGCACTAACGCTTGATACTGTGTTTTTAATTCGGCGCGATAGTCTTCATCTTTTTGCTCTGGGTTTACCCCAAGGATTGTCGCGACTTTACTGTAAGTAAAGCGTGCTTTCGAACGCATAACTGCAGAATAGAACTTAGAATCTGCCAGCTCGCCTGTGGCACTGATAGACATTTCACAAACCATACACAGGCGATCAACATCGGGGTTTAATGAACAGAGACCATTTGATAGTTTTTCCGGTAACATCGGAATAACTTGGCTCGGAAAATACACTGAATTACCACGTGCAATCGCTTCATCATCAAGCGGTGTTTTAGTACGAACATAGTAACTAACATCGGCGATAGCAACCCATAAAGTCCAACCACCTTCAGGCTTAGGTCGACAATAAACTGCATCATCAAAATCACGTGCATCTTCACCATCAATGGTGACTAAAGGTAAGTCGCGTAAATCAACTCTTGGCGCTTTGGCTGACTCTTCTACTTCATCAGAAATTTCGCTCACTTGAGCAATAACTTCAGGGGAGAATTGATGAGGCAAATCGTGCTCACGCAAGGCTATTTCAATTTCCATACCCGGGGCCATATGTTCGCCGAGCACTTCAATAACTTGCCCAACGGCATTGGAACGTTTTGTAGGTCTTTGAATAACATCAACAACGACCACTTGGCCATGGCGAGCGCCTAATTTTTTATCTGGTTGGATCAAAATATCTTGCTGAATGCGTGGATCATCAGGAACGACACAAGCTATATGATGGTCAACATAAAAGCGCCCAACAACTCCAGCCGTACGAGGTTTCACGACATCAAGAATTTTTATTTCTTTACGGCCTTTACGATCTGAACGATCGAGCAAAATAGCTTCAACTATATCGCCGTGGATAACTCGTTTCATTTCATAAGATGAAATATATAAGTCTTTATCGCCATTGTCAGGCGCAAAAAAACCAAAACCATCTCGATGGCCAATCACTTTACCGGTGAGCACATCGCGACGATCTGCTACGGCATATTGTTTAAATTTATTAAAAACAATTTGGCCACTATTTTCCATCGCACGTAAGCGATGTTTTAAGCCCACAAGCATATCTTCATCAGTGTATTGTAACTGTTGAACTAAGGCTTTAAATGTAGGTGGGATGTTTGATTTTTCGATCAATGACAGTAACAGCTCTCGGCTTGCTACGGGTTTATCATATTTGCCAGCTTCTCGCTGTTGGTGTGGGTCTTTTTCGATCACTTTTATTCTATGTTGGTTTTTTGTTTAGTATATCGTAGATTAACGTTATACCCAAACTACTTCAAATTGTTGATTCAGTATAAATTAGCAACAAAGCTAGGTCTAGCTTCAAGTACTGGCTTAGCGTTTCATATCTGTGCTTTATTATCGTTATAGTTAACTTGTGATTTAAAGTAACTCTACTTGCTTGAGGTGGTATTCAAGAAAATCTTCCAAGTTAATAAATAAAACGGTTAATACTTTCCGCTTTTAGCGGCATTTACTACCCGCGTTGGCAATTTGTTCTCAAGTTTAGCTAAATGCGAAGCTATTACTTGATGCTCTTTTTTATCATCCGTAACTGACTGATGTAATTGTGCATATAGCTCAGGAAAATCTAGTGGGCTACCATGACCGTCCGAATATATATTAGCTAATCTCAATTGTGCTTTTAAATTCTTCAAAGCTGCAGACTCTTTTAAGAAAATAATCGCTTGCTGAATATCAACTTGAACAAATTTACCGACATGATAATAACGCCCCATTTGCTCAAGTGCTTCAGACAACCCTTGATCAGCAGCAGCCTGCATATAATGTAGGCCTAGCGGTACATCTTTTTTAATACACACGCCATAAGCTAGCATGTCGCCCCAGAGAAATTGGTATGAAGGCATTTGAGACTTTACTGCACGTGCTTCAATATCTTGCACTAGTTGACAGTCATCAATTACCACCTGGCTTAGGTGCTTATTTTCTTTGATAAGATCGAGCAAGACATTATCACTATAAATTTGCACAGCCGTTAATTCAGCAGCAGAAGCACTGATAACCTGCGTTATTGTAAGTAATATCGCGATAAATAAGCGTTGCATAATACCTCTTGGGTCTGTCATTTAATTCTCATCGTACTTAATGTTATATCGTCACAATATGACAATTACTTTAATTATAAATTTTAGCTCTTTAGTATTAGAGCGTTTAGCCTCAAGAAACTAAGCAAGTATAATACCAATGGAGACTAGTGTCTTCAGCTTAATAAAATACCGCGATAAGCTATCTAAGCTTGCACTCTTTACGAGAAAATATAACAATGGCGAAGATGTGAGCAGCTAGGTGTGTTAAATGTCGCAAATTCACCAATTAATTGAAAACTCAAAAGTAAATGAGAGCATAGCCCGTAAACTTTTTGAAATTGAAACTGAAGTTCTCGCCTGCCAATCGAGCGAGGAATTATTAAAGCGCTTATTAGATTTAATTCAAGCGAAATTTCAATTATCAGGAATTTCCTTACTGCTTGCCGAGCCGACACCGTTAAGTTATTTAATTAATGGTAACTTACAATCGAATTGGCACCAAAACCATACCAAAAAAATCTCTGCAGAAAAATTAGCCTTATTACATGTTGATAAAAAACCATTATTGACCAATGACTTTCATCAACTTGAAAACATCATTCCAGCTTCATTATTAACAGGCGCTCAATCCGCAGCTTTAACACCTTTATCATTAGAGGGTAAGTTATTTGGCAGTTTACTATTTACTGACAAATCACCCGCGAGATTTCACCAAAAATTAGGCACTTTTCATTTAGAGCAACTGGCGGTAAAAGTCAGTCTTTGTTTATCGAATGTATTAATTCGCGAACAATTACAGTATATGGCTCATTATGATCGGTTAACTGGTGTTGCAAATCGCCGCTTGATGGAAGTTTGTATGAGTGAAGAGTTGATTCGTCAACGTCGCTACGGTGTGCCTTTTTCTGTGTTATTCATAGATTGCAATAAATTTAAAGCAATCAATGACACTTACGGTCATGACTGTGGTGATAAAGTACTCGCTTATGTCGCTAGTCAATTACAAGAATTGATCAGAGAAAACGATAAATGTTTTCGTTACGCCGGTGATGAATTTGTTGTCGTACTAGCAAGCCAAACATTACTTGAAGCGGAACAAGCAAGTGATCGTTTGTGCCAGTTTTTCAACAACAACCCGATGCAATACCAAAATCTTAGATTGCCAGTAAGTATTAGTTGTGGTGCAGCCGAAAGTGACGGAAAGCAAAGTATGGACGAGTTATTGAAATGTGCCGATAAGAATTTATATGTTAATAAAAAAGCCAACAACGGCATGGTTTTTAAACTATAAATTGTAATTTAGCTTTGTAAAATACAAAGGATATTCAGTGACATCATCACGTTATGATTAAAAAAGTTGATATAAAAGATTTAAAAAAAGGCCATTTTGTCGTCGATATAGCCGATCAACGAGGTACTTTTAATTTAACCCGTGCGGGTCATATAAAAAGTACTAAGGTAATCATTGGTTTAATCGCGAAAGGTGTCTCATCGGTATTAATTGATACCAGTAAAACATTAGTTGAACCTGTAAAAACGGTAGCTAAAAAAACCACACCACAGCGCAGCAAGAAACTTCAAGCTACTGGCCCTAAATTGCTTGAAGTAACTCAAGCTAAAAGCCTTTTTAGTCATTCAAAAAAAATTCAGCAGCAAGTATTTAATGACGTTCAGCAAGGCCAAACCATAGATATGGCGCCAATAATCGACGCCACTAACCAAACTATTTCAGCAATATTTAAAAATCCGGATGCCTTAATTTGTGTCATTAATATTCGCAAAAAAAATGAATATCTATTGGAACATTCTGTCGCAGTATCAGTATTGATGACGGTTTTCGCACGCTATCTTGAGCTGGATGCTAACATTACACAACAACTTGCCATAGGGGCATTGTTGCATGACGTAGGTAAAATTAAATTACCGAGTGAAATTTTAAATAAAACGGACAAGCTAAATGCTGAAGAATTCCGCATTATGCAAGAACACGTGAATCACTCAATTAATATTATTAAATCGACCCCCGGAATAACACCGTTAAGCTTAGAGGTTGCCGCACAGCACCATGAACGCGCAGATGGTTCAGGTTATCCATTGCAGTTAAAACAAGACGAAATATCAACCTATGGCAGTATGATTGCAATTTGTGATATTTTTGACGCACTTACCGCCGAACGTATCTATAAAGAGTATTACAATCCAATTAAGGCTTTTAATATTTTAAGAAGCTTAGCGAGTGACGGGAAACTCAATGCAAAATTAGTAGATATGTTTATAAAATGTTTAGGTGTATACCCGGTCGGTACACTAGTCGAGCTTAACTCTCAACGACTGGCTATTGTCGAAAGTCGCAACCAAGACAATCCTATCAAGCCTAAAGTACGTTGTTTTTATGATATAGAAAAAGCACAATCGACTATGGCGAAAGATATTGATTTAGCTGAAAATACTGACTATATAGTTCGCAGTGTAAGAGCTCAGGATTATGACTTTGATATAAATAAGATTATAGATTTCTTATTAACTGAAGGGTAAATCGTAGGTTAACATAGCTAAATATTCAGCAGAAAAGCCTACGATTTTTCAATAATTGCACTGTAAAATTCATCTAAAAGCAGTCAAATTATGACTGCTTTAGAAAACAATCGCATTACTTCCTAAAATCAGCCGCAGTTTGAGCAGCAAAATACGCATACATAGTATAAATAGCGGTATTGACCTTTAATGCTTCAGGGTCAACTTTGTCCAAGGTATCATTTTCAGTATGATGATAATCAAAGTAATCAGAGCCGTCTGGAGCAAAATCAATACTCGGCATACCTGCATCACTTAACGCGCTCATATCAGATTGACCTTTAGCATTATTATCAGGTGACAGTGCAACGCCCATAGGTGCTAAATATTGTGCCAATTCACGTACTGCATTAAGTGATTGTGCGCCTACACCCGGTGTCATTTTGTAAATACGACCGATACCAAAGTCCCATTCAGCGCCAATAACATGCTGAGGCATTTCTGCTTTATGATCTACAACATATTGCTTTGCACCTAATAAGCCAACTTCTTCAGCCGCAAATAAAATCACTCGAATAGTACGTTTTGGTCGTTTAGGAAGTTGTCCGATATGATGCGCAGCAGCCATCACCATACCAATACCTAAACCATCATCTAAAGCGCCGGTGCCAACATCCCAACTATCTAGATGTGCTCCAAGTGACACAATTTCTTCTGGCAATTCACTACCCGTGAATTCGCCAATAACATTGGCAGATTTAGCTTTAACTTCAGCATCCGTTCTTGCTGTCATGTTTAAATACAAACTAACGTCTTTGCCACGCTTTAACTGATTAACTAATAAGTCAGCATCAGGATTTGATAAAGCCGCTGCGGGTATTTTCTTAACGCCTTCTTTGTAGCGCATTACACCCGTATGAGCGGTACGGTTATTATCAGTACCTACAGATCGCATCACAATGGCTGAAGCACCTTTCTGGGCAGCAACTACAGCACCACCAACTCTGGTACCTACAGCAGGTCCATAACCTTCACCATCAATATGACGTTCCATTTGATATGAAACAAATGCAATCTTGCCATCCAAGCTATTGTCTTTAACTGCTTTAAGGTCAGCAAAAGTTTCAAAGTGTGCAACATTAGCAGTTAAACCTGCTTTGTCTGTGCCGATACTGCCACCAAGTGCTAATACCACAACATCATGCGGATATGGCGCAATTATTTTTGCTTTAGCATCACCGCGCAACCAGTAGCTACCGGTAACTTCTTCGGTCCATACTTTATCAAAGCCGAGCGCTTTCATTTTATTTACCGCCCAGATAATCGACTTTTTATCGCCTTCAGAACCCATCAATCGATGCCCAACTTCGGTGGTTAATGACTCGATCAATTGGTAAGACAATTCTGATTTCAATGCCGTCGCTTTTAATGCGTCCAATTCTGCTTTTTGTTCAGCGTTCAATTGCTGTGCTGAACCAATGAAACTCGCTAAACTGAGACATAATGCTAAACACGTATTAGCAACAACTTTTGCTTTTAGGCTCATGTTTTCCCTTATTTTATTATTGAGGTTAATTACCTTTTCAAGATAATTATACCAAAAGGTTTAATACCAATCCCAGTTATTAATTTAGCATTTACCCTGACATTAATCGCCAAGACATAATTAACTATTTCAGAACTATAACAACAAGCTAGCAAAATTAAATATCATGTTCTCGGGAATTTACTCTTAACAGAAAGTAGCTTCATCTAATTATGGAGCGGATATAAATGAATATACCATCTAGATCTGTCATTTAAAACAAACCTCGGGGATCAAAAAAGCCGACATTTGTCGGCTTTCACTAGTGAATCTTCTTCGATTAAATTGAGAAAGAAGAACCACAACCACAAGTAGTGCTAGCGTTAGGATTGTTTACTAAGAAACGGCTCCCTTCGAGACCTTCGACATAATCAACTTCACCGTCGACTAAATAGCCCAAGCTCATTGGGTCAATGACCATAGTAACGCCTTTTTTAACTATCGTCATATCACCATCGTTGACTTTTTCATCAAAGGTAAAACCATACTGAAAGCCAGAGCAACCACCGCCTGTAACATAAACACGCAATTTTAAATCTGGGTTTTCTTCCTCTGTGATCAACGATAAGACTTTAGTCGCTGCAGCGTCAGAAAATTTAATAGGTAATTCAGGATTGGACATAAAACTCAACTTAAACGAATGAACTGGTGTAATTATCTTAAACTTGACTGTTTTAATCAAGTATTATACTAAATGGTTTAATTAATTATCTAGATAAGCGCCGCAGATGAGCGACTACCTTACAACTTGAAGTATTGCCAAGTTCGGTTTTAAGGCGAACCCTGGTAGGTATTTTCTAGACTTTTCAACCATGGGTAACTTTCGTCGATGCGATTATACTTTTGCCACTTACTTTTAGGCAATATTGCCGCAACATTAATCGTTTCAGGAATAAAGTTTTTAGGTAACTTTAATTCCCCACTGATAATTTGAAAATACTGAAAACTAAAAGATAGTTCTTTTTTGGTTAACGTCGACAACTCTGACAAAGTAAAACTGGCTGGTTTATTATTCAAACTACCTGCAATAGAAAGCTCAATATAACCTTTAGCGTAGCGCTTACGTAACAATTGTTGTACCAAAACCACTTGAAAACGATAATGATCGGCACTTTCCGATTTCGTTAGGTTTACTGCATCAATAACTAAGCCATTAGCCTGTTTCTCTGGCGCCATAACCTTTTCATAAAAGGCCAGCTCTTTTTTAACTTGATAATGTTCTTGCTCGATAGACTTTAACGTTTGTTGGCTCCGCTGATTAGCCATACGCTCGACTTCAAGCTCAACTTCTAAGGTATTAATACGCTGTGTTTTCTCAGCTAACTGCTGATAGACAAAATCTAAGCGAGATTGTTGCTGGGCTAAAGTCTGTTCCTGATAACCATGGTAGAAGTTGCCGATTCGATAACCACAAAATAAAGTAACTACGATAATTGCGAGTAATAAAATAGCGGAACGAAATGCGCCTAAGCGAATTACCACAGTACTGAGATTTATTTTTGCTAACCAATTCATTTGAAAAGTATTATGATATCCATAAGGTCTATAAATAATTTCAAGAAAAGCAACTTATTATGAAGACAATAAACCAACTGAAAAAACGTCTTGCTTTACCGCAAACTTCTTGGCAACTATGTTTATTAGCTGCAGTTGGTGGATTTGCATCCGCAATGTTAGTTGTGCTTTTCATTTTTGCCATTGAAGGCATACAGTCATTTTTTATGAGCCAAAAAGACGACTATAGCAGCTTAACTTCATTAAGTCGTTTCCAATTACCAATTATTGGTGCTGTTATTATTCTATTTTTCGCTTGGTTAACTGGCTACAAATATATCCGAAGCGGTATCCCTTTTGTTTTGCACCGTTTAAAAATTGCTAATGGTGTCATACCCCTGCGAAATACTATCAATCAATTTATTGGCAGCATTGTTGCTATCTCTTTTGGCTTTTCAGTCGGAAGAGAAGGGCCCGCAGTGCATTTAGGTGCTGCGTGTAGTAGCTATATTGGCAACAAGTTAAATTTACCCTACAACGCTATACGCAGTTTAAGTGCTTGTGGAATTGCCGCCGGTATTGCCGCTTGTTTCAATACACCAATTGCTGCCGTGCTCTTCGTAATGGAAGTCATTTTACGAGAATATAAAGTCCATATTTTTATTCCCGTGATGATCGCCGCTATTGTCGGCTCAATGACCACAAGCAGTATTTTTGGGCCCACCCATGAATTTGGCTTTTTCACCACTATCTCTTTAACAACTGATCATTATCTCGCGTTAGCTATCCTTGGCCTTGTACTCGGTGTCATCGCTTTTGCCTTTAACCGCTATCTAATTTTAGTTATAAAGCATAGTGCTCGCTTTCATATTGTCCCTCGTATACTTACCGCTGCATTTATCACCGGGGCACTGGGTTATGCCGTGCCATTTGCCATGGGTACTGATTTAAGTGCAATTAATTTTTCCTTAGAAAATAATTTAGAACTTCAGCTACTACTGGGTTTATTAGTCGCCAAAATGGTCATGACTATAATGGCGCTAGGCCTAGGTATACCGGGTGGTATTATCGGCCCTATATTAGGTATTGGAGCAATTGCGGGTACATGTGGTTCGATTGTTGTGATGTACATTATGGGCGGCGATATTTCTGCTAGCGATTTTGCTTTAATGGGTATGGCTGGGTTTATGGCTGCGACACTTAACGCACCGTTAGCCGCACTCTTGTGTGTGGTAGAACTGTCTGATCAGATTGAAATCATAGTGCCAGCAATGATAGTCATTACCAGTGCCTGTGTTTCTTCAGGACAGTTTTTTGGTAATCGTTCCATTTTTATCATGCAGTTAGAAGTTCAAGGTTTAGCTTACCGTCGACCACCATTAGAAAAGGCTCTGCAACGCATTGGTGTAATTGGTGTTATGGATGAGAATATTAAACTGTTAGACCACGCGGATGAAAATACAATGACCGCAACCCTTGCTGAGCAACCGCTTACTGACAATGTTATTAACAAAATAACTAACGCGGATCAAAAAACCGAGTTCATTTTCTATCAACAAAGCACGGTAAATATTGACACTGAACCCACATTAGAAAAACACACGTTGGTCCCGCTTTCTTGTCAATCAACATTAGCAGAAGCATATCTATTATTGGTTAAACAAAGATCCGGCGGTGTTTATATTTATCAAAACAGTCCTGACGACATTATGGGAATAATCACTTTTGATTATATCCGGAGTTATTTACTGAAAGGAAAAACTAATTAATGGCTAGTATTCTTTGGCTAAAAGCATTTCATGTTATTTTTATGGTGGCCTGGTTCGCGGGTATTTTTTATTTACCGCGGCTGTTTGTAAATCATGCTGAATCAACCGAAGCGTTAGTTCACCAGCAACTTAAAGGTATGGAGCGGCGATTACTGTATTTTGTCACCCCTTTTGCCATATTAACTGTGCTGTTAGGCATCGCAATAATCTATCAATATGGTTACCCATGGTTTGCTGCAGCACATTGGCTACATGTAAAAATAATTCTGGTTATTTTACTATTGGTTTATCATGGTTACTGCTTCAAATTGGTTAAAATCTTTGCTGCTGATCAGAACACCCGATCTGGTAAGTTCTATCGGTTTTTCAATGAAGTACCTGTTATTATTCTCTTTATCATTGTCATTTTAGCTTACATAAAGCCGTTTTAATGCCCGCGCTTTTTTAGCTTATATAGCTTGTTGAATAGCTTTGCTGCTACCAAACTGAGGTGATATTACCAAGCCTCGGTTGCTAAAGTTTGTTAGCGTAAAGCTGTGTTAATTTATAAATGATTAAACACGATATAGAATAACCATCATTAACTTATTTCAATTCAAGATAATGCATTCTCAGCATTCATCTTTTGTGCTATATTTCGCTGCGAATTTTCCCCGAAAGACTGAACTTATTATGTCAACGGCCCTGCGTCTTGAACATGATTCGATAATTTAGGAAGCTGCCATGATGAAATTTGAAGGAAACCATATCTTATCTGTTTCACAATTCGACAGAGAGAGTATTTCCCGTATATTAGAAATTTCAACGTTAATGGCACCCTATGCCATGAGAAAGAAGCGCTGCTATGTGCTTGAAGGAGCAATTCTTAGTAACTTGTTCTTCGAACCTAGCACACGTACCCGTGTTAGTTTTGGTACCGCCTTTAATTTACTCGGTGGTTTCGTCAGAGAAACTGTCGGGCAAGAAAACTCTTCACTTTCTAAAGGTGAGTCATTATTTGATACGGCTCAAGTCATTAGTGGTTATTCTGACGTTATTGCCATGCGGCACCCAACCATGCATTCAGTTGCTGAATTCGCCAAAGGGAGTAGCGTTCCGGTGATAAATGGTGGAGATGGTGCTAACGAACATCCCACTCAAGCACTACTTGATTTATTTACAATACAGTCTGAAATGGCTCGTTTTGACATGGGCTTAGATGGCCTTAACATCGTGTTAATGGGTGATTTAAAACATGGCCGCACGGTGCACTCTTTATCAAAACTCTTGAGTTTATATAACAACATCAAAATCACTATGATTGCACCACAAGCTCTACAGATGACTGCTAGTGTCGTTGATGTGTTAGTAAATGCTGGCCATGAAGTTGTCATAACCGACAAAATTGAAGGCAATTTAGCTTGCGATGTAATTTATCAAACCCGCATACAACAAGAGCGCTTTGCTAGTAAAGATGAAGCTGATTTATATCGTGGTCATTTCAGCCTTAATAAAAAAATCTATCAGCAGTATTGTCACAAGCACACGGTCATTATGCACCCACTGCCACGTGATTCTCGTGCTGAAGCCAATGAATTAGACATCGATTTAAATGACTTAGACAACTTAGCAATATTTCGTCAAGCGCAAAATGGCGTATTGGTTCGCATGGCCTTGTTCGCCCTGAGCTTAGGTGTCGAAAACAGACTTAGCCATTACGAAAAACCAGTCACTTGGCACACTAATAAATACTAACTTTTATCTTTATAACAAGGTTACGTTAACCGCGAGTAGCATATTATGACAAACAATTCACAGCAATTATTTACCGAAGCCCAAAGCGTTATCCCTGGTGGCGTAAACTCACCAGTGCGTGCTTTTAATAGTGTTGGCGGCACACCACTCTTTATTAAAAAAGCCCAAGGCGCGTATATTTTCGATGCCGATGATAAGCGTTATGTTGATTATGTTGGCTCTTGGGGACCGATGATTTTAGGTCACAATCACCCAGCAATATTAAACGCCGTTATTGAAACTGCTCAAAATGGACTAAGTTTTGGTGCGCCGACTGAGCTTGAAATCACTTTAGCTGAAAAAGTCCGTGAATTAGTACCTTCCATGGAAATGCTACGTATGGTCAGTTCTGGTACTGAAGCGACTATGAGCGCCATCAGACTAGCACGTGGTTTTACTGGCCGTGACAAAATCTTAAAATTTGAAGGTTGTTACCATGGTCATGCCGACTCACTATTAGTGAAAGCTGGCTCTGGCTTACTTACCATGGGTGTGCCTAGTTCACCGGGTATCCCAGAAGATGTCGCTAAACACACATTAACGGTCAGCTTTAATAATCTAGAACAAGTCAAAGAAATATTCGCCCAATTTCCTGATGAAATTGCCTGTATTATTGTTGAGCCTGTTGCCGGTAACATGAACTGCATCCCGCCTGTTGAAGGTTTCTTGGAAGGCTTACGCGCAGTTTGTGATCAATACAATAGCGTGTTAATTTTTGATGAAGTAATGACTGGATTTCGTGTCGCACTAGGCGGAGCGCAAGCACATTACAATATCAAACCTGACCTGACCACTTTAGGTAAAGTTATCGGCGGCGGTATGCCTGTTGGCGCTTTTGGCGGCAAAAAAGAAATTATGGATTTCATTGCTCCTGTAGGCCCTGTTTATCAAGCAGGAACTTTATCAGGCAACCCTATTGCTATGGCAGCAGGTTTAGCTGCACTTACCGAGCTCTCTGTTGGTAATAAGCATCAACAACTAAGCGATGCCACTGAGAAACTGGCAATGGGCTTTAAAGCAGCGGCTGAGCGTAATGGTGTATCGTTAGCGATTAATTATGTGGGTGCTATGTTTGGCTTCTTTTTCACAGAAGAAGAAAATATCACAACTTACGCCCAGGCAACTGCCTGTGATGGCGATAAGTTCAAACGCTTCTTCCACTTGATGTTGGAGGAAGGCGTTTATCTAGCTCCTGCTGCATTTGAAGCCAGTTTTCTTTCAACAGCCCATGGCGATGAAGAAATTGAATTCACATTAGCAGCAGCTGATCGTTGTTTCGCACAATTATAATCAGCTAGTATTAACAGCGATTTAGCCAATAAAAAAGGTAAGCATAATGCTTACCTTTTTTGATTTCTAGCCTTTAACTTAGCAATTAAGTTCAGCTTATTTCTTTACCACTGATAGCGTTGGTTTTTTCGCTTTTGATGACGAAACTGGCTTCGCTTTATCTGCTGTTGAGTCGGCTGTTTTAAGATCTGCAGCTTTACTATCTACCGCTTTCACTGTCGACATTTTTACCGTCTCTTCTACTTCTGCTATAGACTCCGGTTCAGGGTGTTCTATCGCTAGCGATGTCCCCGCACCATTTTCTTTTGCATAAATAGCCGCAACAGCGCCATAAGGGATACTCATTAGCTCAAGTTTACCGCCAAAACGGGCGCTAAGCTCAATGGTTGCATCACCCAGAGCAATACTGCCAACTGCCGATGCAGAAACATTCAAAACAATTTGACCATCATTGACATAAGACATTGGCACCATAACACCATAAACATTAACATCAACCACGATGTAAGGTGTTAAGCCATTATCAGAAATCCAATCATAGAAAGCCTTAACAATATAAGGCTTACTCGATGTCATTTCACTGCTCATTGTCAAGTGCTAAACCGGTGAACCGAAACGCAATTCACGCTCAGACTCAGTTAAAGAAGCTTGGAAAGACTCACGTTCAAACACTTTTAACATATAAGACTTAAGCTCTTTCGAACCTTGACCGTCTAACTCAATACCCATAACAGGTAAACGCCACAATAACGGTGCTAAATAACAATCAACTAAGCTAAATTCTTCGCTCATAAAATAAGGCGCTTCATTTAGAATAGGCGCAACACTTAATAAGCTTTCTTTTAATTCTTGACGTGCTTTTGCTGCAGCATCAGCTGGTCCGTTATAGATAGTTTTAGCTAAGCTATACCAGTCTTGCTCGATACGGTGCATCATTAAACGACTACGGCCACGTGATACAGGATATACCGGCATCAATGGTGGATGAGGAAAGCGCTCGTCCAAATATTCAATAATAATAGATGCTTCATAAAGTGCTAATTCACGATCAATTAACGTAGGCACAGTGCCATAAGGATTCAAATCAAGTAAATCCTCTGGTAAGTTGGCTAAGTCAACCAAATGGATGTCAACACCGACACCCTTCTCTGCCAACACGATGCGGGTTTGATGACTATACATATCATCTGCATGCGAATATAAAGTCATAACAGAGCGTTTGTTTGCGGCTATGGCCATAATGCCTCCAAAAAATCTTAATAAAAAAAACTAACAAAGGGGGCCAAAGCCCCCAGTAATATCTAACTTGTACACTGTTTCATGAAACACATGTAATTAGTGCACATCTCTCCAGTATTCTTTTTTCAATAAGTATGAAAAGAATAACAAGATAAATAAGAAACCAATCACCCAATAACCCATGCTTTGACGCTCAAGTTTATTTGGCTCACCGGTATATTCCAAAAAGTTGGTTATATCACGTGCAAATTCATCATACTCTTCCGCAGTCATTGAACCACCAGTTGCCTCAGAAAGGTTACCGTGTTCATCCATGGTGCGAACGCCTTGAAGGTTTTGCAATACGTGTGGCATACCTACATCAGGAAAGACCTTATTGTTTACACCAAATGGACGACTTTCATCAACATAGAAAGAGCGTAAATAAGTGTAAATGTAATCTGGACTCCTAAAGCGTGCTTCCAATGTTAAATCAGGGGGTGTACTACCAAACCATTTCGCCGCTTCTTTAGCTGGCATGGTATTAGTAATATGATCACCCACTTTTTCACCGGTATACATGTAATTTGCTAAACCATCAGCATCTGAAATGCCTAAATCAGCAAAGGTACGATTATAGCGTTGATACTTTAATTCGTGACAAGCTAAACAGTTGTTAATGTAAGCTTCAAAGCCGCGTTTTAAAGACTCTTTATCGCTTAAGTCGTTATTGGCTTTATCTAAGTCCATGCTAGGGCCAGCAGCGATCGCTAGCATTGGTAACGCAGTTAAGACTGCTATAATAAATTTTTTCATTATCCTGTCACCCTCTCTGGTACTGGCTTAGTTTTTTCATTTTTACTGTAAATCCATATAGCAACGAAAAAGCCAAAGTAACCGAAGGTCGCAATGGTACCAATCATGTTATTTAATGGAGTCGCAGGTAAAGTACCTAAAATACCTAAAATAATAAAACAAATAGCAAATTGGATAAGGTTAACTGTGTGTGCAGTACAACGGTAGCGAAGAGACTTCACAACACCACGGTCACACCAAGGCAACATGAACAATGCGATAATCGCACCAAACATACCTACAGCACCTAATAACTTATCAGGAATAATTCTTAAAATTGTGTAGAAAGGACCAAAGTACCATACAGGAGCAATATGCTCAGGCGTTTTCAGGCCATTTGCAGGTTCAAAGTTCGGCGCCTCAATAAAGTAACCACCACCTTCAGGTGCGAAAAACATCACGGCACAAAATACAATCAAGAAGATCACCACGGCAACTAAATCTTTAACGGTATAGTATGGGTGGAAAGGTATCGCATCTACAATGTCGTATTTTTTAGTGTACTGCTCATGGAAAGTAAATTTACTTTGCTCTTCAGGAGGAACACTGCCTTTAGGCTTTTTAATGTTTGTGCCATCAGGGTTATTTGAACCCACTTCATGTAGCGCTAAAATGTGCAAGAATACCAACACAACCAATACTAATGGTAAAGCGATAACATGCAGGGCAAAGAATCGATTTAAGGTTGCACCGGATATGACATAATCACCACGTATCCATAACGTTAAATCATCGCCAATTACAGGGATTGCACCGAAGATAGAGATAATAACTTGTGCGCCCCAGTACGACATATTACCCCAAGGTAATAAGTAGCCCATGAAAGCTTCAGCCATTAACACTAAGAAGATAAGCATACCGAATAACCACAATAGTTCACGAGGCTTTTGGTAAGAACCGTACATCATGCCACGGAACATATGCATATAAACCACAACGAAGAAAGCTGATGCACCTGTTGAATGCATATAACGCAATAACCAACCGTAGTCGACGTCACGCATAATATATTCTACAGAAGCAAACGCACCGTCACCCGATGGTTCGTAATTCATAGTTAGCCATACACCAGTCAACAATTGGTTGACTAAAACTACACTCGCTAAAATACCGAAAACATACCAAAAGTTGAAGTTTTTTGGTGCCGGATATTGCGCAGCATGTTTGTTCATAGCGTCCATTAAAGGTAGACGCTGTTCGATCCAAGCCATTAAGTTAGAAAACATTATGCTTCTCCTCCGGCCACACCAATGAGCAATGTGTTATCGTTAGGGAATGAATGCTCAGGTACCATCAAGTTAGTTGGTGCCGGTACGCTTTGAAAAACACGACCCGCCATATCAAATTTAGAACCATGACAAGGACAGAAGAAGCCGTCTTTAACACCATCAACATGCTGATCAAAATCACCTTTATGATGTGTAGGAGCACAACCTAAGTGTGTACAAACACCTAGTGCAACCAAAAATTCTGGTTTAATTGAACGATATGCATTCGTTGCATAAACTGGTTGCTGTGGAACTTCTGATTCAGGATCTTTCAGTTGGCCGTCATGCTTACTTAAGCTAGAAAGAATCTCTTCTGTTCTACGTACAACATATACTGGCTTACCGCGCCATTCGGCACGAATTAATTGACCAGGCTCTAATTTGCTTACATTGACTTCAACCGGTGCACCGGCAGCTTTCGCTCGCGCACTTGGGTTCCAAGAACCAATGAAAGGCACAGCCACACCGACAACACCTACACCACCAACTACCGAAGTAGCTGCAGTTAGAAAGCGTCGACGGCCGTTGTTAACGGGCTCATTGCTCATTCAAACTCTCCAATTATTATCTAGCTAAAACAACAACACATGACTAAGAAAAGCACCTAGTTAATGCGCAGATTGCTGATCGACTAAATCAACGATAAAAAAATTGCTTTGATAATAAAGAAAACCCTTGTTTTTTACAAGGCAATTAACCTTTTCATCAAAGGTTTATGTAAATAATCTGCAATTATCAATCGCTCTGATAGCAATCTTACCAAGCGAATGAAGTTATTCATCAGATAGTCTACTGTACTAGTAGTTAATTTATAGCTCAAAACCATGTTCAGCAACAAATTTTGGACATAAAAAAACCGGCAGAAGCCGGTTTTTGAAATCGTAAACGTAAATATTAACGTTTTGAAAATTGTGGCTTTTTACGAGCCTTATGTAAACCAACTTTCTTACGTTCAACTTTACGAGCATCACGAGTAACGAAACCAGCATTACGTAGAGAACCACGTAAAGTTTCGTCAAACTCCATTAATGCACGAGTAATACCGTGACGGATTGCGCCAGCTTGACCAGAAATACCACCACCAGTAACAGTGATGTTAAAGTCAAACTTTTCTAACATTTCAACTAACTCAAGTGGTTGACGAACAACCATACGAGCCGTCTCACGACCGAAATATACAGAAATGTCACGTTTGTTAATTGTGATAGCACCGTTACCAGCTTTCATGAACACACGAGCAGTTGAGCTCTTGCGACGACCAGTACCGTAATATTGATTATCAGCCATTGCTTACAGCTCCAAAAGTTGTGGTTGTTGTGCAGTATGTTTATGTTCAGTACCCGCGTAAACTTTAAGTTTACGGAACATTTCACGACCTAAAGGACCTTTAGGTAACATACCCTTAACTGCGAATTCAATAACGCGCTCTGGAGCTTTTTCGATTAGCTTTTCAAAGCTAATTTGCTTAAGACCACCAACAAATTCTGTATGCGAGTAGTAAATTTTACCTTTCGCTTTATTACCAGTTACTCGTACTTTCTCAGCATTGATAACAACGATGTAATCGCCAGTATCTACATGAGGAGTATATTCTGCTTTATGCTTACCACGTAAACGGCTTGCAATTTCAGTAGCGATACGACCTAAAGTTTTATCTTCGGCGTCCACTAAGAACCATTCGCGTTGTACGCTCTCTGGTTTAGCTACAAAAGTTTTCATTAAAAAACCCAATTATATAAATGTTACTTAAATAATAACCTAAGAAAACCTTAAGTTATCCGTTAAAGACTACGCTATTGCCCCTTCGAGCATCGAGTCCGTTGCCAGTCCTCTGGAAAAAGAACAAGCTTTGTAACGTAGGGAGCGCGGATTATACAGAAGAATTATAAAAAGATCACGCCTATTTTTTAATCTTTTTACTGATTGAAAAGGTATAACTAAAATCTACGGAAAGTAAACTTAGGGTAATGTTGAGAATGCATTCAGAGCAGGACTCTAGTATGTGACCTGCTCTTATTGTTCGTAGCTAATACACTCAATAGTTGATTAATGCCGCCGAACAAGTTTTCCTAATAATTTAGCTCTCGGCTTTATGGCAAATGCTCACTGGCTAAATAATCGTGAGATTGCATCTCTTGTAATCGACTTAAACAACGCTTGAACTCGAAACTTAATCGGCCATCAGTATATAGCTGCTCTAGGTCAACTTCGGCTGACATAATTAATTTTACATGGCGTTCATAAAACTCATCGACTAAAGCAATAAATCGTCGGGTACTGTCATCGTTTTCTGCGCCCATTTGCGTAACATTGGCCAATAATACCGTATGATATAGACGGCTTAATTCCATATAGTCACGTTGACTTCGAGCGGTCTCACATAAGGTAGCAAATTCAAAATGCACCACACCTTCAGATTCTTGTATTGTGGTTAAAGGCCGATTATTAATTTCAATTATTTTGTCTTTTTGTCCCACTTCAGTCGATAACTGCTGAAAGTAGTGCATTAAGTTTTCATCTGCCTGCTTGTCTAAAGGAAAATGATATATTTCAGCTTGCTCTAGGGTTCGCAAGCGATAATCAATGCCACTATCAACATTGACAGTATCACAACATTCGTTGATCAATTTTATCGCAGGCAAGAAACGCTCACGTTGCAAACCATTACGATATAACTCATCAGGAATAATATTTGATGTCGCAACCAGCGTAACATTATGAGCAAATAGCTCTTCAAACAATGTGCCTAAGATCATGGCATCGGTAATATCTGAAACAAAAAACTCATCAAAACAAATAATGCGCGTTTCATCAGCAAAACGTTTCGCAATAATTTTTAGCGGGTCTGATTGCCCTTGCAAAGTTTTTAACTCTTCATGCACACGGTGCATAAAACGATGAAAATGCACACGCATTTTATTATTAAACGGCAAACAATCATAAAATGTATCAACGAGGTAGGTTTTTCCACGGCCAACACCACCCCAAAAATAGAGCCCTTTGATTGGCGTTACATCAGGTTTTGACATCACCCGCTTCCAACGGTTTAGCACTTTTTTAAAACTTGAAACCGCTAAAGGTTGAATGAGAAGATCGTCATATAAGCGCTGTAAGTTTTTCACAGCATTTTCTTGTGCCGCATCAAAGTGAAAATCATCGCGAGTTAAATCTTGCGTATATTTTTCCATTGGAGATAATTTAATCATTTAACAACCGTTTTGTGAGTACTTGTTATATTTTATTGCAAGGTTTATTCAAACTACGCTTGAAATATATATTTTCGTAAATATATTCATTAGGAAACTAGCGTGAAGCACGTTATATTTAATTAGAGAGCTATTTTCTCTAATTTTTCCCATGAATACAATGAAGGTAAAGAAATATGAATGTTGTTTTAGGACTAGGGCTATTTATTGTCGGCGCTATTATCGGTTTTTTCGCTAACAGAACGCTTTTTTCATCAGCACAAGAAACTCAGAAACTCGCCGCTAAAGCGAGTCAAAGCGAATCAGAATTGGCGCAATATAAACTTGATGTTGCAGATCACCTTGAAAATTCAGCGAAATTACTTGAACAAATGAACACAACTTGCCAAATAGCCATGGCACAAATGGCAGAAAGCACGCAGTTGCTGCAACAAGTAACACCAGAAAATATTGAAAGCATGCCTTTTTTCTCGAAAGAAACACAAGAGCAATTAGCGCAAACTGTAAACTTAAGACACAACAAAAATTTACGTAAAAATAACGAGCCTTCATCTGAGCCACCACTAGATTATTCCGGCGCACCGAGTGGTTTGTTTGATGATAAGAAACATAGTGTTACAAATGCCGGAGCCAATGGTTAGGAACTAATTTTTGTATTCCATGTCTTTAATTGGGTGATAACAACAGGATTAATGGATAAAGCTCGATATTAATCCTGATGCTATTAAATATTTTAATTAGGAGTTTTCTGTTATATGAAAAATTTATCAGTTTTAATTAATACCGTATTACTTACCAGCGCTATTGGCTTGGCAAGTCTCCCAGCTCAAGCATCATTACCGCAATCGGTAAATGGTCAAGTCATGCCAAGCTTAGCCCCAATGTTAGAAAAAGTAACACCGGGTGTTGTGCTAATTTCTGTCCGAGGTACTCACGAAGTCAATCAACGTGTACCAGAAGCCTTCAAATTTTTCTTCGGAAATCCTCGCCAAGGTCAACAACAAGAACGTGAATTTCGTGGTTTAGGCTCAGGTGTTATCCTCGACGCTGATAAAGGCTACATAGTTACCAACAGCCACGTTATTAATGACGCAGACGAAATTCAAATCACTTTAAAAGACGGCCGTCAACTTGACGCTAAGAAAATTGGCGGTGACGAAGCCAGCGATATTGCGTTATTACAAATTGATGCAGATGATCTTGTTGAAGTAAAAATGGCTGATTCTGACACTTTACGTGTCGGTGACTTTGCTGTCGCTATTGGTAGTCCATTTGGTTTAGGTCAAACGGTAACCTCGGGTATTGTCAGTGCCTTGGGTCGCAGTGGTCTTAACATTGAAAACTATGAAGACTTTATTCAAACCGATGCGGCGATTAACAGCGGCAACTCAGGTGGCGCATTAATCAACTTACGCGGTGAACTTATTGGCATCAACACGGCTATTTTAGGGCCTAATGGCGGTAATGTAGGTATTGGCTTTGCCATTCCAAGTAACATGGTTAAGAACTTGGTAAATCAAATTATTGAGTTTGGTGAAGTGCGCCGTGGTGTCTTAGGTGTCGCTGGTAGAAGCGTGACGAGTGAAATTGCTAAAGCCATGGAACTTGATATCAATCAAGGTGCCTTTGTTGAGCAAGTGACTAAAGACTCTGCCGCAGATGAAGCGGGTATTCGTGCCGGTGACGTTATCACTGAAGTTAATGGCAAAACCATTAAAACCTTCAATGAACTGCGCGGTAAAATTGGCTCAATTGGTGCGGGTAAAACCGTAAAAATCACCGTAATTCGTAAAGACGGTAAAGAGAAAGAGTATAAAGTTACCTTAAAGAAATCTGAAAACGCCAATGTAGAAGCGGCCAGCCTTCATCGTATGCTTGATGGTGCTACGTTAGAAAACAATGACCAAGGTAACGGCATTATCGTTGCTGAGGTGGCAGAAAATAGCCCTGCGGCCTCAATTGGTTTACGTAAAGGCGATGTTATCAACGGCATCAACCGTCAACGCATTAACAACCTTGGCGAATTGCGTAATTACTTAAGTGATCGCAAAGGTGTATTTGCCTTAAATATTTTACGTAACAACTCATCATTATTCTTGATGATCCGTTAATACAATCTAGATAAAGTAGGTTATCGCTTTTGATACCCTACCTGAGCCCAAAAAGCCTGTCACATTGACGGGCTTTTTTATCTCAATTCCCTCCCTCATAACAACAAAACTTTTTCACAACGCAGGGTTTATGTTAATCTAGAAAAAATCACACTAATAAAAATAATCCTGTTGAAAATTATCAATGCACTAAAGTTTTTCTTTCGCTCAGCTAGCTACGGCGTTATGTTTGCCGTGGTTTTGTTGCTATTAGTGCCTGAGCTACGTGACAATAATAGTGCACCTTGGCAAATTTTCACTTCTATTGAGCAAAAAACACAGCCGTTATCTTATGCTAAAGCCGTACGGTTAGCGGGCCCCGCCGTGGTTAATATTTACACGGAAGATATTCAGGTTAATCCAAGCTATGGCAGTAAACCTCGCAAGGTCACCCGTTTGGGTAGCGGCGTAATTATGCATAATCAGGGCTATATTTTAACGAACTATCATGTAGTACAAAGCGCGGATATAATAGTTGTTGTGTTGCAGCGTGGGCAAGAGTTGCATGCTGAGCTAATTGGTTATGATGTTTTAACCGATTTGGCGGTTTTAAAAGTTCAAGCTAGTAATTTACCTGTTATCCCACAAAATTCAACTTTACAAGCGCAAGTCGGTGACGTGGTATTAGCGATAGGCAATCCATTAAATCTTGGCCAAACAGTGACTCAAGGCATTATCAGTGCAACTGGGCAAAGTGGTTTAAGTACAAGTTACTTACAGTTTTTACAAATGGATGCGGCGATTAATGAAGGCAATTCTGGTGGCGCACTGATCAACTCAAATGGTGAGTTAGTCGGTATTAATTCTAGAAAATTTACTCAAGCTAACTCTAACCTTAATATTCAAGGGATATTTTTTGCCGTACCTTATGAATTAGCCCACAAGATTATGCTTAAAATTATTGAGCATGGTCGTGTAGTACGTGGTTGGTTAGGCGTTGACGCTCATGATTCAGTGACGAATTTAAAGGGTTTTATTATTGGCTCAATCACACCGAATAGCCCAGCAATGCAAGCGGGCTTACAATCAGGTGATGTTGTTTATCAAATTGATGATATTCGCTTACAAAATACCAAGCAGGGTTTAGATGTAGTGGCAGAAGCAACACCAGGCAGTGTCTTAAGTTTTATGGTTTCGCGCGGTAACCAACAATTAATCTTGCCGGTTACCATTGCGGAAGTGCCAAATTAACAAACAATGTCCAACGGTCAGACAAATAAAAATCCCAGCTAGTTAGCTGGGATTTTTTTATAATTCATTTATGCTTATTTGACACTTATGCGAGTAATGTTTGCACCTAGTGCCTGCAGCTTATCTTCAATTTTCTGATAACCGCGGTCAATATGGTAGATGCGATCGACTTGGGTTTCTGTTGTTGCCACTAAGCCAGCAATAACTAAACTTGCCGATGCACGTAAATCCGTTGCCATGACTTGCGCACCGTTTAAACTTTCAACACCTGTACTGATTGCTGTATTACCTTCAAGACTAATATTAGCCCCCATGCGTTGCAATTCAGGTACGTGCATAAAACGATTTTCGAAAATAGTTTCGGTGGTCGTAGCGGTACCATCAGCAATAGCATTTAGCGCAACAAACTGTGCTTGCATATCGGTTGGAAAAGCAGGATGCGGAGCCGTGCGAATATTGACAGCTTTTGGCTTAGTGGTCATTTCCAACTCAATCCAATCATCACCTGTGGTAATGATTGCACCGGCTTCTTGAAGCTTACTTAACACTGCATCTAATGCTCTTGGATCAGTGTTTAAGCATTTAACTTTACCTTGTGTTACAGCCGCTGCAACCAAGAAAGTACCAGTTTCAATTCTATCCGGCATTACCGAGTAACGCTCCCCCTGTAACTTTTCAACACCGGTGATGGTTAATGTGTCTGTGCCTGCACCTAAAACCAAAGCACCCATGCTATTTAAGCAATTCGCTAAATCTACGATTTCAGGCTCACGGGCTGCATTTTCGATAATAGTAACACCATCGGCAAGTGCGGCAGCCATCATCAAGTTTTCAGTCCCCGTAACACTGACGGTATCCATAAAAATAGTTGCACCTTTAAGGCGACCATTATTACGCGCGTTGATGTAACCGTTTTCTACTTCAATATCAGCGCCCATTAATTTCAAGCCATGAATATGAAGATTAACCGGACGTGCGCCAATAGCACAGCCGCCAGGTAAAGACACTTCTGCATGGCCAAACCGAGCTAGTAATGGTCCTAAAACCAAAATAGAAGCGCGCATGGTTTTAACTAATTCATATGAGGCGCGACAATGGTCAATAGTGCTTGCGTCGATCAGCAAGCTATTATCGGTAAGCCACTGACATTTAGCCCCCAATTGCGTCAATAATTTAATTGTAGTTTCAATATCATTGAGCTTAGGTACATTGTCGAAGGTTACTGGCGTTTCTGACAGCAAAGCAGACATTAAAATAGGTAATGCCGCATTTTTCGCGCCAGAAATAGTCACTTCGCCGTGTAGTGGTTGCCCACCTATAATTTTAAATGCGTCCAATAGAATATTCTTTTATGTCTGAGAAATTAAAGGGGTAAATTAAACATTTTTTCACGTTGCCAATCAGACGTTGTGAAGGTTTTAATAGTAACTGCGTGAATCACACCGTCATTAATCACTTGTGCCAATGGTGCATAAATTGTTTGTTGCTTTTTCACTCGGCTTAAATCGCCTAGAAAATCAGCTACAGCAATAACTTTACACTGTGAACCATCAAACGCGACATGAATTTCGTCTAATTCAACCGCATCGGTAATGAGTTTTTCTATTTCTTTTACTTCCACTTTTTGCTCCAAATAGCGTTTTCTTAGGTATTTTCTGTCGGCAATAAAGTATCAACTGCACTTAACTTTGCTAACTTCACTAAGTCTTCTGGTAAATTCACCAAACTGATGTGACACGTTGTTTTAGACGCTAATTCAATTAATAATAAAATCCATGCTAAGCCTGCGGTATCAATCTGATCAACTTTAGCTAAGTCTAAAATGATGCGTTCACCCTTGACTAAATCACGGTATTTTTTATCAAATGCACGGGTTATTGTAGCACGCGTTAGCGCACCACTAAAAATTGCTTTTTGCTCTATCTGTTGAACATCTATCATATTATCTAATTAACATTCCTGTCAGGCGCCAAGGTATCGGTACGGCAATCAATTTAAATGACTATCCGTAAGATCAAATACGTTACTTAAACACTATATCTCTGGCACTTTTCTCTTTAAGCATATCAGTAACATGCGGTAGGCCTTTTTGACGAATCAAACTGCTTAACTCAGACTGTTTACTATCAAGTAAACTTACGCCTTCAGCAACCATATCGTAAGCTTTCCATTCACCGGTTTTTTTATGTTTACGTACTCGAAACGAAATATTTATTGGCGAGCGGCCCGGTTCGATAACACTGGTATCTACTGAAACCACGCGATCATCTGAAAAGTCTTTTGCCGGAGCAAACTCTACTTTTTGATTATTATATAAAGTAAAAACTTGCGCATAAGATGTGATCAAATATTCACGAAATGCCGGAACAAATTCAGCACGGTCATCTTTATTGGTTTTTTTAAAGTTACTACCAATAACTTTATAAGCCGCATATTGATAATTGATATAAGGCATTAACTCTTCGCGTACAATAGTTTTCAGGATATTCGGATCTTCTTGTATCGCAGCTTGCTCATTTGAAAAGCGATTAAAGGTGATATCCGCTACCGTTTTAATCATCAGATAAGGGTCTTTCTTCGCTACATCTGCTCCAGCATGTACCCAACTAGAACACCCTAAAAGTGTTAAACAGAATACGAATTTTTTCATTGCACTAAATCTCTTCATTAATCACCACTCCCTTGGCTAAACAAAAACTGTCCTATCAACTCTTCAAGCACTAATGCTGGTTTAGTATCTTCTATAAAATCCCCTGGTTTTAATGTTTCGACAGAAACATCAATAAAACCGGGTAGTAAGCCAATATATTGCTCACCTAACAAACCTGCTGTTAAAATTGAAACAGATGTTGCTTCAGAAAAATTATTGTACTCAGCGTAAATATCTAAAGTAACAACGGGAGTGTAGTCTTCACTGTCTAAAGAAATAGCACTAACACGTCCAACAACTACGCCACCAACTTTAATAGGTGAACGCACTTTTAAACCACCAATATTGTCAAATTTCGCATACAATTGATAGGTATCACCGGCACCTGAAATCCCGCTATTTGCTACTTTTAACGCGAGCATTAATAATGCAGCGATTCCGATTGCCGCAAATAACCCAACCAATAATTCTATTTTTTTCGACACCATGTCTTCCACCAAATTCAAATAATATTTAATTTAATAACCGCGTAAATAACGATACAACTGTTAAGTTGCAAACATTAACGCCGTTAATACAAAATCTAAGCCCAACACTAACAATGACGACTGCACAACCGTTGAGGTTGTTGCACGACTTATGCCTTCAGATGTGGGCTGACAAGAGTAACCTTTATAAACTGCAATCCATGTCACCACAAAAGCAAATACTATGCTCTTGATAATGCCGTTTAAAATATCTTTTTCAAATGAAACTTGTGACTGCATTACTGACCAGAACGTGCCACTGTCAACGCCTAACCAATCAACGCCAACGAGATGAGCGCCTAAAATACCAACCGCAGAAAATATTGCGGCTAGTAGCGGTAAACTGATAAATCCGGCCCAAAAACGTGGTGCGATAACACGACGTAATGGATCAACGGCCATCATCTCAAGACTTGATAGCTGCTCTGTTGCCTTCATTAAACCAATTTCAGCGGTTAGTGCAGAGCCGGCTCGACCTGCAAACAATAAGGCAGCAACTACTGGGCCTAACTCTCGCAATAATGACAAAGCAACCATCGGGCCTAAGCTAGCTTCAGCGCCATAGCCAACTAAAATAGTATAGCCCTGTAGCGCTAACACCATGCCGATAAACAGCCCTGAAACAATAATGATAACTAATGATAAAACACCCACTGAATACAGTTGGTTGATTAACAGAGGGAAACCTTTTCTTGGATTAGGTACGTGCATTAACGCTGACGCTAACATCATCAATGCGCTACCTAAACCAGTAATTTGTCCAATGATGGTACGACCCAACATTTGCAGTTGTTTCACTATTTAGTACCTCGGCCAATTAATTCTTCTTTATAAGGTGCTGAAGGGTAATGAAATGGTACAGGTCCATCTGCTTTACCTTGTACAAATTGTTGCACTAAAGGTGATGTTTGCGCGTGAATTTCCTCAGGTGTACCTTGACCGATAATTTTTTGCTCTGCGATAATATAAATATAATCAGCGATACTCATTACTTCTGGAACATCATGAGATACCACAACTGAAGTTAGCCCTAGCGCTTGTCCCAACTCACGAATCAAGCGCACGATTACGCCCATCGAAATTGGGTCTTGTCCCGCAAATGGCTCATCATAAAGTATCAATTCAGGATCTAAAGCAATTGCTCGTGCGAGCGCAGCTCGACGTGCCATACCACCAGAAAGCTCACTTGGTTGTAAAGTCCTTGCACCACGCAGGCCTACAGCCTCTAATTTCATCAAGACCATTTTTTCAATAATGTCTTCGGCTAATTCGGTATGCTCTCGAATAGGAAAAGCGATATTGTCATATACATTCATGTCTGAAAACAAAGCACCACTTTGAAAAAGCATGCTCATGCGCTTACGCACTTCATATAAAGCACTACGCGACAATTGTGGAATATCGTGACCATCAAAAATAATTTGCCCAGACTCTGGTTTAATTTGACCACCGATTAAGCGCAGCAAAGTCGTTTTACCGATACCACTAGGTCCCATTATCGCTGTAACTTTGCCTTTAGGAATAGACAAACTTATGCCATCGTAGATAACACGTTCGTCACGCTTAAAAGTCATGTTTTTGATATCAACTAAAATTTCTGACATATTGCTTGAGATCGCATCACTATTAATTATTGTCTTATAGAGATGAATTCTAACGCAGCGCACCAGTTCAGTCATTACAAATTAACAAATATTTACTGCTTAAAACGTAAGCAAAAGTGTGTAAAGGTAAATAATTGTACGCCTCTGTTTACGAATCCCCTCGTAGGAGCCTATTTCTAGTTATAATGATTTCTCATGAATCAGCATGCCAATAAGCTTAGAAAACGTTTATAATGCAGACTGCTCAACTTAAAGTTAGCAAAATGAGTATAAATTGGCTGTCATCGATTATCATCTATGGTTTATAATTCCTCTTTTATTTCATCATCACCCATATAATTCTTTAGCCAAACAGGAGCTTTGAATGTTCATCCAAATTTTGATCTTATTACTTTCACTAGTGGTATTAGTGTGGAGTGCAGACAAATTTGTATTTGGTGCCTCATCATTAGCACGAAATCTAGGGATTTCTCCTATGATTATTGGCTTAACTATCGTTGCAATGGGCTCCTCAGCGCCAGAAATGATGATAGCCGCAACCGCATCTTTACAAGGAAACCCAGATACTGCTGTCGGTAATGCTATTGGCTCCAACATAACTAATATCGCATTAGTATTAGGCTTAACTGCTATATTTCATCCTTTATCTGTATCTTCTTCAACCATTAAACGTGAAATACCTCTTATTTTGGTGGTTACCGCCATAGCGACTTATATGCTAGCCGATAGTAACTTCAGCTTTATTGAAGGCTTAATACTCATCATAGGTTTTGTCCTGTATATTGCGACATTGCTGATAGTGACCTTAAAGCGTGCCAAGCAAAATCCGATAGACGACAAAATGGTTTTAGAAGCCGAGCAAGAAGTACCTGACGGGGTCAGTACTAAAAGTGCTGTGATTTGGTTAGTTTTTGGCATCATATTTCTGCCGTTGAGTGCTAATTTCTTAGTAGACTCTTCGATATTTATTGCCAAAGCGTTTGGTATTAGCGACCTAGTTATAGGCTTAACTGTTATTGCCGTTGGTACCAGCTTACCTGAGCTAGCTGCTAGTATTATGAGTATTATTAAAAAAGAAGATGATCTAGCACTGGGTAATATTATTGGCTCAAACATATTTAATATTTTAGCGGTATTATCACTAGCCGGTTTAATATCTCCAGGTGATATTGATAAAGCGGCTGCCGCACGCGACGCCCCATATATGTTAGCAACCACCTTTTTATTATTTATACTTTGCTTTAGTCGCGGTGGAAAGTTTCGCATCACTCGCATTAAAGGGTTACTATTATTAGCAGTATTTGTTGGTTATCAAATATTACTATTTAGTCAAATTAACGGGTAATTATTGGTCAATAGCAATGAAGAATTTTAAACAATTAGCACTAAATGTTATTAATATTGAGCAACAAGCCATTGCTGAACTGTCACAGTTTATTGACGATGATTTTGCCCAAGCCTGTGAGCTGATGTTTCATTGTAAAGGTCGTGTAATTGTCATCGGTATGGGCAAGTCAGGCCATATTGGTGGTAAAATTGCGGCGACACTTGCCAGCACGGGTACACCATCTTTTTTTGTCCACCCGGGTGAAGCGAGCCATGGTGATCTCGGAATGATCACGCTCGACGACGTGGTCTTGACCATTTCAAATTCGGGCGAAACTGGCGAAGTTCTAGCAATAGTCCCTGTGCTAAAACGCATAGGGGCAAAAATTATTGCCATGACTGGCAACCCAGACTCTACATTGGCTAAACTGGCTGATACCCATGTTTGTGTAAAAGTATCTCAAGAAGCCTGCCCTTTAGGTTTAGCGCCAACGTCTAGTACGACTGCAACCTTAGTAATGGGCGATGCCTTAGCCGTTGCCTTATTAAATGCACGTGGTTTTACCGCAGATGACTTTGCCTTATCTCATCCTGGTGGTAGTTTAGGAAAAAGACTTTTATTACGCCTAGCAGATATAATGCATAAAGGTGAACGTCTGCCAAGTGTTGCTCAAACTGCTAAAATTAAAGATGCCTTAGTTGAAATGTCTTTAAAAGGTTTAGGCATGACCGCGATAGTTGACGAAGACAACCGTCTAATGGGGTTGTTCACAGATGGGGACTTGCGCCGAATTTTAGACGCTCAAATTGATATTCACCATGACAGCATCACCAGCGTTATGACCAAAAAGCCTTATGTTGCGAAGCAAGATATGTTGGCTGCTGAAGCTTTAAAAATTATGGAAGACAAGAAAATCAACGGCCTAATTATTGTTGATGAAAATAACCAGCCTATTGGCGCGATGAATATGCATGATTTATTAAAATCTGGAGTGTTATAAATTTGGACAGTTTATACGGAAAAATTTCGCCAAATGTTTGGCAAAAAATGCAGAATATCAAGCTCTTTGTGTGTGATATTGACGGCGTATTTTCTGACGGACGCATATACTTAGGTAACGATGGCGAAGAATTAAAAGCTTTCCACACCAAAGATGGCTACGGTGTAAAAGCGCTCGGAGCCAGTGGTGTTGATGTCGCGGTAATTACTGGCAGAAAATCAAACATAGTTCAAACGCGTATGACGGCCTTAAATGTTAAACACATTGTTCAAGGTGAAGAAAACAAATTACCCGCATTAAAAGAAATGATTGCGACGTTAGCATTAAGCCCTGAACAAGTCGCTTATATAGGCGACGATATGCCTGATTTTGAATGTCTCAATTATGTTGGTTTAAGTATTGCGGTTCATGATGCACACCCCGCTATTTTAAAATTTTGCGATTATGTAACCGCTACGCGAGGTGGCTTTGGCGCCGTAAGAGAAACTTGTGACTTGATCATGCAAAGTCAAAACACCTTAGCCGATGCTAAAGGCGCGAGTATATGAATCGAATATACGGAGCAACAATTAGCTTTTTTTTGATAGCACTAGCAACTTATGGCCTGCTTGAATGGTACGGCGCTAAAACAGAAACCAATAGTATACTCAATAAAGCTAATAACCCTGAGTTTATCGCGGAAAATCTTAATAGTGATATCTATAAAGCTTCAGGCGCATTATCCTATAATGTTGAAGCCCAACGAATGGAACATTACGCTCAATTAGAGGTCACACACTTTGAATTCCCGAAATACACTTTATACCCGAAAAATAACAAGCCAACCTGGCAAGTAACCGCCAATGAAGGCACCTTATATAATAACAATCGTGTAAAATTAGAAAATCGCGTACGCTTAATCGCTACTGATAAAGAAAGTTTGATACAGGAAGTGCACGGCAAAAATTTAGAAATGGATTTAAAAACTAATATTATCAGCTCAGAGCAAACAATCTTAATATTAGGTAAAGGATTTACTATGTATGGCTCAGGATTAATTGTAGACTTAAACACAACACAGATGACGTTGACCCAACATGTACAAACCATTTATAAAAAAATTTAAAAGTAATCTTTTTTGCCTGTCGGCTTTAATATTCTTAGTGCCTTTAGCTGGTGCAGAAAAATTTGACGTTGAACAAGAGATAAAAATATCTGCTTCACGCCAAGCTGCCGATCTAAAAAATAAAATTTTTAGCTATATTGATAATGTCATCATTACTCAAGGCACACTAAAAATTCATGCAGATTTAGTGCAAGTGATCACTCAAGAAAGCAGCGACAACAAAATTTATATTGCTAAAGGTTCACCAGCAACTTTCGAGCAAACGTTACAAGATGGTAGCCCAATTAATTTACAAGCTAATGAAATCCGTTATGAACCAGGTATGAATACAGTGGTTATTTCAGGTAATGCACTACTACGTCAAGAAGGTAGTGAAGTCAGCGGCAGTAAAATCACTTATAACTTTGCCACTGAATATGTCAACGCTGAAAGTTTAGAAAACGCTAAAGTTGAAACGGTTTTGCAACCTAAAAACAAATCAGAATTGCCAAAAAAAATAAAGGGTAAGCAAGAGTAGATGTCAATTTCAACATTATCCGCAACTGGCCTAGCCAAAGCTTATAAGGGCAGAAAAGTTGTAAAAAACGTTAGTCTTAAAGTATCTGCTGGGCAAATAGTGGGTTTATTGGGCCCTAATGGTGCCGGTAAAACCACCTCGTTTTATATGATCGTCGGCTTAGTTAATAACGATAGCGGGTCAATCGTGTTAAATGATGAAGACTTAACTTTGCTGCCTATGCACGAGCGAGCACGCAAAGGTATTGGTTATTTACCACAAGAAGCTTCTATTTTTCGTAAACTATCTGTTTACGACAACATTATGGCCATTTTGCAAACGCGTAAAACGCTTAGTGATGTTGAAAGAGAAGAAAAGCTTGAACATCTTTTAGAAGAATTCAACATTGGCCACATTAAAGATAATTTAGGTATGAGCTTATCTGGTGGTGAACGCAGACGTGTTGAAATTGCCCGTGCGTTAGCCGCCGATCCAAAGTTTATTCTGCTAGATGAACCTTTTGCCGGTGTTGATCCAATTTCAGTAGGTGATATAAAAAAAATTATCCTACACTTAAAAGAGCGTGGCATCGGTATCTTAATTACTGACCACAATGTACGAGAAACACTCGATGTTTGTGAGCACGCATATATTGTCAGTCATGGTGAACTCATTGCTGAAGGTAATTCGAATCAAATTCTTGCAAATCAACATGTAAGAGATGTATACCTTGGTGAACAATTCACGCTATAGTGAGTGATAAATAACAACGACATTATAATTATGCCTTCGAACAGGGAAAAGAAAACGTAAATGCGTCCTACTCTGCAACTCCGTATTGGACAACAGTTAACGATGACCCCGCAATTGCAGCAGGCGATCAAACTGTTGCAATTATCAACCTTGGATTTACAACAGGAAATTCAAGAAGCACTTGAAAGTAACCCTTTGCTTGAAGTTGACGAATCACCGGAAAACGCTTCAGAAAATACCCCTGATCATTTAGAAGAAGGTTTTTCCGCCAGTGCTGGTGATAGCACAGATATGTCATCTTCTGATGGCAGCGAAGATTCAGCGCCAACCATTGACGAAATTAGCTCGTCAGAAGGCTTGGCAAAAACAGATTTACCGGAAGAATTAAACAGCGACACCACTTGGGACGATAATTTCAGTGCTGGAGCAAGTAGTGGCGGTGTAGGCCCCGCTTCTGAAGATTATACATATCAAGGCGAGACTAAAGACTCGCTACAAGATCACCTGATTTGGCAAATGGAATTAACCCCATTTAGCGATACTGACCGCACCATTGCGATTGCCATCATTGAAGCAATTGATGAAGCGGGCTACTTAACGGTATCAGCAGAAGAAATTTTAGAAAGTGTTGGCATTGAAGACGTCGAGCTTGATGAAGTTGAGGTAGTATTAAAGCGTATTAATGTTTTTGATCCTGTTGGTGTTGCCGCTCGCTCCATTCCTGAGTGTTTACTTATCCAACTTAATCAATTTGCTAAAGATACGCCATGGTTAGCTGAAAGCAAGTTAGCTGTTACTGAATATATTGATTTGTTAGGCAACCGTGATTATCGCCAATTGATGCGTAAATTACGCTTAAAAGAAGATCAATTACGTGAAGTAATTCGCTTAATTCAAACCTTAGATCCTCGTCCCGGCGATAGCGTTATAAAAAGTGAAGAACAGTATGTTATTCCAGACGTTTCCGTTGAAAAGAAAAACGGTCGCTGGACTGTTGAACTTAACCCAGATACTGCACCTAAGTTATCGGTTAATCAACAATATGCTGCGATGTCTCGTACGATGAAATCTTCTGCAGACAGCCAGTTTATTCGCTCTAACTTACAAGAAGCGAAATGGTTTATTAAAAGTTTAGAAAGCCGAAACGATACCTTGTTAAAAGTGTCAAATTGTATTGTTCAACGCCAACAAGGTTTTTTTGATCATGGACCTGAGGCTATGCGCCCAATGGTTTTAAATGATATTGCTGAAGCAGTTGATATGCATGAATCGACAATTTCTCGTGTCACGACACAAAAATATATGCATACGCCGAGAGGCATTTTCGAACTGAAATATTTTTTCTCCAGTCATGTCAGCACAGAAAACGGTGGCGAGTGTTCATCAACTGCCATTCGAGAATTAATTAAAAAATTAGTCGCTGCCGAAATACCGTCAAAACCACTAAGTGACAGTAAAATGGCTGATATTTTAGCTGACCAAGGTATAAAAGTAGCAAGACGCACTATTGCCAAGTATCGAGAGTCACTTTCGATACCGCCATCGAATCAACGTAAAAGCCTATTATAGGTTGTCTTATCCACCAAAAAAGAGGAATGATGCTTATGCAAATTAATCTTACTGGACACCATGTCGATGTTACCGACTCGTTACGTGATTATGTTAATGGCAAATTTGAAAAGCTAGAACGTCATTTTGAGCATATCAACAATGTACATGTAGTATTAACCGTAGAAAAATTGAATCAGATTGCCGAATCAACTGTGCACTTAAGTGGCTCAGAAGTTCATGCTAAGGCCCAACACAATGATATGTACGCTTCGATAGATGCATTAATTGATAAGTTGGATCGCCAAATCCTGAAATATAAAGGCAAAATTAACAAGCACTAGCGCACTGTCGCATTAGGTCATTGAAGTTTATGAAGTTGCAAGACATCTTAACCCCGGACTGCACAGTATGTGCAGCCCCGGGATCCAGCAAAAAGCGCATCTTAGAGTTTTTAAGTAGTTTAGCCGCCGATAAATTGGCAGATCACGATACTTACCAGTTATTAGAAAGCTTAGTAAAACGTGAAAGAATGGGCTCAACAGGCATAGGTAATGGCATCGCCATCCCGCATGGCCGCTTAGAAAGTGCTACTCAGCCGATTGCTGTTGTTGTTACCACAGAAGAAGCAATAAATTTCGATGCTATTGATCACCGACACGTTGATATTTTTATCGCTTTATTTGTCCCTGAAGGTGAGTGTGAAAACCATCTCAGTACCTTACAAAGCATCGCCAAAATATTTCAAAATAAACAATTTTGCAAACAAGTACGTAATTGTAAAAGTAACTTAGAACTGTTTCAGTTAATCCAAAAAGCGAGTTAAACAGCAATGAAGCTAATTATAGTCAGTGGCCGTTCTGGTTCAGGTAAAAGTGTTGCATTGCGTGTTTTAGAAGATTTAGGCTATTACTGTGTTGATAACATCCCAGTGAATTTATTGCCGGCATTAACGCATACCGTTATAAATGATTACGAAAACGTGGCAGTTAGTCTAGATGTTCGTAACCTGCCAAAAGACCCAAATGACGTTCCAGAGATTATTGACTACCTGCCAAGCGCGGTAGAATTAAACTTAATTTATTTAGATGCTGATGATAGTGATCTGATTCGTCGCTTTAGTGAAACCCGACGTTTGCATCCGCTAATTAAACAAAACATTGCTTTAGACCAAGCAATTGCTTTAGAGAAAAAGCTGCTTGAGCCTATTGCCACTCGCGCACATTTGTACATCAATACCAGCCAACTAACGCCACACCAACTCGCCGATTTAATTAGAGAACGAATTCTCGGGAAAACCTCAGGTTCAATGGTGGTAGTTTTTGAATCATTTGGTTTTAAACACGGTGTGCCGCAAGATGCCGACTATGTTTTTGATGCCCGTTTTTTGCCTAACCCGTTTTGGGATAAAGAGTTAAAAGGCTTTACTGGTTTAGATAAGCCGGTACAAGATTTTCTTGCAAGCCAGCCGATTGTGACTAAATTTGTTTGGCAAATAAACAGCTTTATGATGACTTGGTTACCGCACTTAGAACGTAACAATCGTAGTTACATCACTATTGCAATTGGTTGTACTGGTGGTAAACATCGCTCGGTGTATATTGCAGAACTACTAGCAAATAACATGCGTAAAGAACGTAAAGACGTTCAGTCCCGTCACCGCGACTTACCACTTGAAAGTACTTAAGGCTGTCTAATTAAAACCGCACATCGCCAAGTTAAGATCATCAATAAGCTCGGACTTCACGCTCGAGCAGCCTCTAAACTTGCCCTACTAAGTCAAAAGTTTACCGCTAACATTACTATTGAATTAGGTGAAAATCGCGCTGACGCTAATAGTATTATGGGCTTGATGTTACTTGCTGGCGCTCAAGGAAAAACGGTTAAGGTTATAGCGACAGGTGAAGATGCTGAAATAGCACTGGAAGAAGTTTGCCAACTCTTTAGTGATAAATTTAATGAAGATGAATAATAACTCCTCAACCAGCTTTTAAGTCAATAAAAAAGCTGCGAAAACTGATAAATTACGGTAGACTCAAGCGAGATAATTATTAACAATTATCTCGTACAAAAGGGACTGTTTAATTATTTAGGTTTAAATTTCGTCTATATAAAATGACTTTTTAACAAAGCCATTTAAAAACCTAAAAGTCGTGTTGGTTTGAAAATGAAATGATGTTTCGCAAATTAGCCACATTAGCGATAATTATAGATTTTGCTAATGCTTAAAATCAAACTTACCAATGCAACATTAAACTCAACATTTCCTGATAGTTTTCAATTTTCGTTTTGCAACGGCACAAGGTAAATATATGCCGGAAGTTTCTGAACAAGAGTACAGTCACCAGCGTTTACAGCAGGTTAATGATGCCCTCGATAGTGGTATGTTTGTCTATGTCCGCAAATTATTGCAAGACATGCCCGCTTACGATCTCGCTTTATTATTAGAGTCATCGCCCACCAAAAGTCGTGTTGCACTTTGGCAGTTAATTGATGCTGACCATCACGGTGACGTGCTTGAAGAACTAAACGAAGAAGTCCGAAAAGGTATTCTTAAAAATATCCGTCCAGAAAAGCTAGCTGCTGTTGCAGAAGGCATGGATGTTGATGATTTAGCGGAAGTATTCAGAACATTACCTGATAGTGTTTATCAGGAAGTACTGAATGCAATGGACTGGCAAGACCGAAGTCGTGTTGAAGCTGCACTTTCATTCGAGGAAGACACTGCCGGCGGTATAATGAATACCGACACCATTTCTATTCGTCCAGATGTGACAGTAGATGTGGTATTACGCTATTTACGTTTACGTGGTGAGCTACCAGAAGCAACAGACTCTTTTTATGTTGTTGACCGTGAAGATCATTTTATCGGAGCAGTATCTTTATCTTCCATAGTAACGGCCAAAGCTGAAACTATTATTTCTAGCCTTATCGATGAAGACATTGAAGCAATCACTGCCGATATGAATGAAAAAGATGTCGCACAATTATTTGAACGTTATGACTGGTTTTCTGCGCCGGTCATAGATCAAGAAGGCCGATTGCTCGGTCGTATAACGGTTGATGATGTTGTTGATATTATCCGTGAAGAAGCAGAGCATTCAATGATGAGTATGGCCGGTCTAGATGACGAGGCTGATACTTTTGCACCAGTATTAAAAAGTACGCAACGTCGATCTATTTGGCTCGGCGTTAACCTCATAACAGCGTTGATGGCTGTCGCTGTATCAAGCATGTTTGAAGGAATATTAAACCAATTAGCCATTTTAGCGGTATTAAATTCATTGGTACCTAGCATGGGTGGCGTGGCGGGTAATCAAACCTTAACCCTGGTTATTCGTGGTATCGCTTTAGGTCATGTTGGTGACAGTAACGCTCGGGTTTTACTCTATAAAGAGCTCGCTATTGGTTTTTTCAATGGTCTGATTTGGGCGGTATTAATCGCCACCGTTGTGGCATTTTGGCAGCAAAATATTATGCTCGGGGCGATTATAGCTTTTGCAATGTTAATGAATATGACTGCGGCCGGTATCGCGGGTGTCACTATTCCATTGATGTTGAAAAGAATGAATATCGACCCCGCACTTGCTGGCAGTGTTATTTTGACAACAGTAACTGACGTGGTAGGTATATTTGCCTTTTTAGGCACCGCTACCTTACTGCTAGGGCAATAAAACATCGTTATAAACATAGCTATAAGCTATCAGTTTAAAGCTATCAGTAGAACTAGTTACTGTTCACTTGTTTTCTGACAGCTGACAGCTTTTAACTGACCGCTATGTTTATCTGACAGCTTATAACTTCAAACTGTTACTTTTACTTTTCTTTTTAACTACCTGCTACTTGTATCTCATTGACAATAATTGAACCTGTACGGATACTCCCGCGCATGTCCGTGTCATTACCTATGGCGACTATGCCAGCAAAAATATCCTGTAACTTACCAGCGATAGTGATTTCATCCACCGGATAAGCTATTTCGCCATTTTCCACCCAAAAACCTGCAGCGCCACGCGAATAATCACCCGTAACGACATTAACACCTTGTCCCATCAGTTCCGTGACTAATAAGCCAGTGCCTAAAGTTTTTAACATAGCATCAAAATCGCCACCTTGACCGGTGCCTTTCATCCCCAGCTGCCAGTTATGAATACCGCCAGCATGGCCAGTGGTTTGTAACCCTAACTTACGCGCTGAGTAACTGGTTAAAAGATAAGTCGCTAAACTACCATCAGTAATTATTTCACGATCTACCGTGGCAACACCTTCAGCATCAAATGCACTACTTGCCAAAGCTTTTTGTATATGTGGACGCTCACTAATACTTAAAAATTCTGGAAAAACTTGTTTACCGATAGCATCCATCAAAAAAGAAGATTTACGATAAAGATTACCACCACTGATTGCCGCAATAAAATGACCGAATAAGCTATTGGCAATATCGGCACGAAACATCACTGGAACTTTAGCTGTCGCGAGTTTACGTGCGCCTAAACGTGATAAAGCTTCAATAGAAGCCTGTTGGCCTATCTTGCTAGCGCATTCCATTTTGTCAAATTCACGACTAACGGTATAAGCATAGTCACGCTGCATATGATCACCTTCATTGGCGATCATCACACAACTCAAATTATGACGAGTACTCGGATAACCGACTAATTGACCATGACTATTACCGTAAACTTTAAAACCTTCGAAACTTGCTAGTGTTGCGCCGTCTGAGTTAGTGATGCGTTTATCATAGCCAAGTGCTGTGTCTTCGCAGCTTTTAGCTATGCTTATCGCTTGTTCTGTAGTTAACGCTTTAGGATGATATAAATCTAAATCTTGTGGCGCCATGGCTAACAGTTCTTTATCTGCCATGCCTGAACATTCATCAACCGAAGTGTACTTGGCAATATTTACTGCAGCTTCAATGGCTTGCTTTAGCGCTTTTTCCGATAAATCAGATGTAGAAGCACTGCCCTTTTTACCCGCTTTGTACACTGTAATACCTAACGCACCATCACTGGTAAATTCAACATTTTCAACTTCACCTAGTCGTGTGCTAACACTCAGACCTTGTGTTTTAGTCATGGCAACTTCAGCACCGTCGGCGCCCAGTGATTTCGCCAATGTCATGGCATCATTAACACGTGTTTTTACATGTTCTATTTGCTTTTGAATACTATCAGAATCGCTCATGGGTAAATTATTTCTCACATTTTATCGATACGAACAACAGGAATGTTTTTGCTGGTACAGGTTTGTTGTATACTATAGGTAACAATCACTTTAATACCTAACATTATGCCCCAGTCTGCCAACGATATCGATGAATTAGAAGAAGAATTACTGAGTAAATCGGAAATAAAACGAGAAATGCATCGACTACAAGACTTTGGTTTAGTCATTGTCAAAATGTCGAAGCATCAACGCAGTAAATTACCACTGACTGATGAATTGAAAGCTGCCATGGTACTTGCCGATAAAATCAGCAATAAACATGAAGCATTGCGACGTCACGTTCGCCATATTGCAAAAATTCTTGCCGAAACAGATCTTGAGCCGATTAAGCAGGCCATGGATGTTATGGCTAATAAACATCAGCAAGAGTCGGTGAAATTTGACAAGCTTGAAAAAATGCGTGATGAGCTTATCGAACATGGCAATGACAGTATTGAAGACTTGTTAAGCCAATGTGACACCATGGAAAGACAGAAGCTTCGTCAATTAGTCCGTCAGGCTAAGAAAGAACATAAAGAAGAAAAAGTCGGCAAACATTACCGAGACCTGTTCGCTTACTTAAAAGAGCATGTGGTTTTTTAAAACTGCTCAGACCTTTGATTAAAAAGCCCTTGATTTAACGCTAAATCAAGGGCTTTTTACTGTTATTGGTCGGGCTAAGTCAAAACATCAAACTTAGTAAACACTTTATAAAGCTCTGTTCCTTGATTAACACTCGCGGAGGCAAAGTGTAAAATCGGTATCACAGGTCTATCTAAGCTAATATAATGTAGCGGGTCGCCATCACCATAATTATCCATACGAAGAATGCGGGCTAATGGTTGACCTGCAGGTAACGGCTGACCAAACTCGGCTAAATAATCCACCATTCCTCCCATAGGTGAATAAAGCGCTTTGTAATCTTCTAATTCACAACTATAGCGTGTCATCGTTTTCGGATGATATTGATCACTGTTAATCACACCTTGATACTGTAGATAACTTAAAATACTAAGCGCATCATCATGGGCAACATCTAAATCAATTTGTTCTTGAGAGCCTAACTCGACGGTAAAGCTTTCTTTGATAATGAGCTTTTCACCTTGGCTTGGATCTGTTTTAGTGATCGGAAAATCGCGACCCAACCCAGCAAACTCTATCTTTAATTGCCACCATGGACAAAAGGTCGCTTCATCTAACGCGCCATCAAAGCCATTAGGAATAAATAACACGTGCTCAATATCAAAGTATTGCGCACTCGCTCGAGCATATTCAGGACAATATAAATGCTTACTCGAAATTGGGCCTGTGTGTAAGTCTAAAACAATATCCGCTTGATGTGCCAAGCGCTGAAGTTTATAAGCAATGCGCTGACCAGTAGTTAAACCATAAATGTTATGATTTAATTTTTGCTCAATCTGCCCTTGCAATAAAGCTTTAAATGCACGCTCAACCTCCGCCGCAGAAGCAGACAAATGCGCTTGTGCAAAAGGGGCGATGACTTCACCATCAAAGTGATACATTCGGTTCCAATTTACACCAGTAATAGGGTCAAAGCGCCCTAAAGTATATTCACCATTTTTATGATTACATCCAACGGGGTTTGCGTATGGAACTAAGGTAACATTACCCTTTAACTCAATAGTTTTTAATTGCTCTAGCAATTGAAAAATTACCGCGTTACCTTGTACTTCAGCACCGTGCATATTGGCTTGAATATAAACATCAGGTCCTTGTTGATTACCTTTGATACGATACACAGGTACTGTTAAAGCAGCACCACTGGCCATTTCGCCTACGTGCATGATCTCTTTACTAATTACATTCATAAATATCCTTAACGTAAATACCAAGTAGCCGGCTCTGCCGCTCTAACTTGCTCAACTTTACCTTGCTCCAATACATACTCAGCTGCGATTTGATGACAAAGAAAAAACGGCATACTTTCAGTAAAGCCATATGCGCCGGCTAAACCAAAAACTAACTGATCACCCACCTCTACATCACTGGCGAGTAATAATGTGCCTAATTTATCTAAACTAGTGCAAAGCGGACCATGAAGATCAAAATAACACGGTTCTTCGACTGACTCTCGCACTAAAGTAACAGGAAATGGCTGCTCTGTTATCGCTGGTCGCAATAGATGATTAATCCCACCAGATAGCACCAGTTGCTGCTGCTCGAAGTTATTTTTTCGGTCAACAACTGAAGTAACGTAATAGCCCATTTCAGCCACCGCATACCGGCCTAATTCTAACCAAAGCTCGCTAACACCTGCGCGGGCTTTTATTTTAGCTAAATCTGCAATGATAGTAGGCCAACTCAAGCTCTGTCCATTTTGTAAGTAATCCACACCTAGCCCGCCACCTAAATCTAAAACCTCGAGTTTCATCGCTAGGTTTTCTGCAAGCGTTAACAACGGATCAATCATTTGTGACCAAAGGTCATACATGCGTTCATTGCTTAACATGTTACCCCACTGGAAGATATGCAATCCGTTGATTTTCAATGTTGGAAAATCAGTGACTTTAATCGCTTGCCATTCTTGACATGATAAACCAAAGGCGGTCACTTCATTGCCACCTAACGGGTTTTTCTCCCCTTCTTGCCATTGTAACTGTACTCTTAGCAGCACTTGTGGTTGACATGACAGTTCGCTAGCCGCTTGGTTAAGCCATTGTAATTGGTTTAAACTTTCAACAACAAAAGTACGAACGCCTTGTGTTAAAAAAGCTTTTAACTGCTGTTTAGATTTTGCCGGACCGGTATTGAGAATTCGTTCAGCAGACACACCTTGACTGAGCACTTGGCTGAGCTCTCCTTGGCTTGCTACATCAAAATTAAAACCTTGCTGAGCTAAGGTTTTGAGTACACGAGACAGCGGATTTGCCTTAACAGCAAACCAAAGTTTAATGACGTCTTGTTGCATTAAACTTGATAAATGTAGCTCAAGTTGATCTAAGTCATAGAGATAAAAACCATCCTCATCGCGCGTGACAGAATTTTGAACGTCAGCTTCATTGCGTTCAATTAAGGCTGTTTGTATGGCGGTACTTAACCAGTCAGGTTTAGAGCTAATATTTGTATTTAACGTTTCAGTCATTTTTAGTCCTAGCGCAGTAACGATTCAAGCGCTAAAGCGGCATTACTTTTTTCATCACGATATTTAACAATTAATGCACATGCCATATTCAATCCATGTTCTTGAGCCCAACGACCAGCAACTGGTCGAGTGCCAGGAACCACAACGGCATTTTCCGGAATATCGGCTCCTTTGGGTAATATGACGTTATTAACACAATCATATACCGGTACTGAGGCTGATAATGATACACCCGGCGCCAAAACTGCACCTTTCTTTACTACAATACCTTCAACGATAATAACCCCAGCACTTAAGAAAGCATTATCTTCAATAATTACTGGACTAGCACCAATAGGCTCAAGTACGCCGCCAATTTGCACCGCTGCTGACACATGGACATTTTTACCAATTTGTGCACAAGAACCGATCAAGGCATGACTATCAATCATAGTGCCGGTATCAACAAAAGCGCCAACGTTAATGTAAGCTGGTGGCATAATAATCACACCTGGTGCGACAAAAGCACCACGGCGAACTGATGAACCGCCTGGCACCATTCTCACCTTATCTGCAACCGTAAACTCGCGCGCTGGTAAATTATGCTTATCAACAAAACCACGATAAATGCCATCAAAGACCTTATTTTCACCAGCTTTAAATGCCGCCAAAATAGCTTCTTTAACATCGGTATTAACTTGCCAATCACCATTACTGTTTTGTTCTGCCGCTCTAATTTTACCTGTTTCTAGGTCATTTAATGTTTGTTGCCAAGTCATGAGTTTACTTCTCTTAAGTTAGTGTTCGCTAAAGGTTGATTAAGGGGGCTGGTATCAAGAACTAATTGGGAGGTCTGTTTTTGAAAAAACCAGTGCTGAATTTTTTGATGAAGGTCTTGTAAGCCATGCTTAGTCGAAATTTCACTTTGGCAAAGCGGTAAACGCAATTTTGCCGACGAAATTACATCTAATTCTGCTAACAAGACTTTTACAGGGATTGGACTAGTTACTTGAAATAATGCCGATATCGCTGGTTGCCACAAGCTCAATAAGTCATTGTGTTGTTGAGTTAAAGCCAACTTAACATACAGCTGTGTAGCCTCAGGCCAAGCATTTGCACAAACAGACACTAAGCCTTTTACATTTGCAGCAGCAAGAAAAGGCATCATCGCGTCTTCCCCGCTATATATATCAACGTTAGGACAGTGCTGACGATAAGCTAGCAGTTTATTGAGATCACCACTGGCCTCTTTTAAAGCCCAACAGTTTTTGTGGTTTTGTAATACTTTAAGAGTTGAAATAGCAATTTCCACTCCTGCTCTAGACGGGACGTTATAGAGCATACAGGGAAAATTCGCAGCATCAAGTAAGCTATTAAACCAAGCTAGTTGACCTTTAGGGCCCGGTTTAGCATAAATAGGGCTAGCTAATAAATAGGCATCTATTGGTAGGCTATTACACTTAGTAATCCAAGCGAGTTGTTCCGTTAAATTATACCCGCCAACCGCAACCATTAATGGAACTTGTAAAGGAATGGCGCAAACAAACTCGACAATATTTAAGTGCTCTTGAGGGGTTAGCGCTAATCCTTCTCCTGTACTGCCTAACAACAAAATACCATTTTTCGCGTCATTTTGTTGTAACACTAAACGGCGTAAACTCGGATAGTCAATTTCATCGTTATTTAATAAGGGGGTGATCAATGCAGTCCAAACCAAAGGTTGGTTTGTTATTGCGAGGTTTTCTAATGATTTTTTAATATTCATTGCTCTCGAACTCATGTCGTTCGGAGAACTTTTAGGCACTTGTATAGACGCAATTTCAAGAATGAAACAGGCCTTTACAAAGGCCAGAAGCTCTCCACCTAATAGGTGACAGTTGCAAGGATTCAACCTAGCACTCAATGCGTATTAAAAAACATTGAGTGTTAACAACCGAGAATCATATCATCAAAAATATAATTCCCTCGGCGTTATACCCCCTCATTATTGCTCACTAGAGTTTGATCTCTTCACAATAACTACCTGGCTAACGCTCCTCTTCTGGCCCTTCATCGTTGTAGCTAATACTTCGATTAACTACATTGGAATAAGGGACGGCAATATTAAAACATTTAAGTATAAGGATAGTCAATAGACGGCTAGCCGTATATTAAAAAAATAAATTAAGAACATGATTTAAATAACTTTATTTCTTTTTCTATTGCTGGAATGCGATCTTGCCCCCAAAAACTGAAATCGCCATAACTAAAACAGGGCACTCCCCAAAAATTTAATTCGCTTAAACTAATTTGGTTTACATCGGCCCACTGCTGCCAGTCATGCTTTAGTTGATAGCTGTAGGCTTCGTTCATATCTAAGGCTAAATTTTCAAAAATTATTTGTACATTTTTAATCTTGGATAAATCAATTCCATCAACATAAACTGCTCGAAAGCACGCTAACATATACTCAACAGCCTTACCTTGTGTTTCAGCCCAAGAGAAAAAACGATAAACGTTAATAATGCCATCTCCTAATGGGTCAACAAAGCAGGTTAACTCAATCCCCAACCTTTTAGCTTCGCGAACAGCATCTAAATAAATATACTTTTGCTTTGACTTTGGTATCAGTACTCCACGCATTAAGAGCGGCAAAACTGGCTTAACAATTAACTCAACATCATAACGTTGAGCTAAACTGATCGCTTGCACAAACCCCAAATATGAATAAGGGCTACGCAATGATAAATAACTCACCAAAGGTTCGCCTTTGTTAGTTTTTTTGTTTAAGTTTTCGTGAGAGACATCTTGAGCACTGAAATATTTATCGGCTACCACATCGTTCTTTTCGTCTTTAGATAAGCGAAACAGTGCATTTTTACTGTCTAAAAAAGAAAACTTTAGTAATGCTTGCTCGAAATGGTGTAAACGATCCACACCTACGTACCAATCACCCGCCAATAAAATACTTGCTGGTGCGTAGTGCCCTTTCGAGCGTAAGCGCTCTTGATTTCTAACCTGATAGTTTATTGTTGGTGTTGAGGTTTGGTAATGCTCAGTAAATTGGTTACCCCAGGTTTTTATAAAAACTTGTTCTGCATTAGCAATGTTGTTGACTAAAAATTGCCATGACTGCTGACCTGTCGTCAATACCTTAAGCGAAGGCGCTTCTGTAATAGTAATTAATTTATATTTTTCAGCAATGAGGTTAGCGTCTTTAATGGCCCACTGGCGATAAAGTTTGGGTGAAATTGTCACGCCAGGTAACGCTCCCCAAATAAAGAGCAGTTTAAAGTCTATTCGGTAATTTTTTGCTAACCGAGATAACATTTGCACGAGCATAAAACTGTGAGGGTCATTTAATGAAAGATATATTTCTGCGTGAGTTTTTTTACCGAAAAATCGTTTAAGGGTGACATAGCGAAAAGCTAAAATATTGGTTCTAAAATGACTATGTAGCCATTTGATTTTTAATCGCAATAAAGTTTTATTGAAAATAGCTATTTCCTAGTAGACAAATGATGGCGTGTTAATCTAATTAGCGTAGAATAGGCGGCATTATGGCATATTATAAACAGTTATCTTAATGATTTTTTAATTAAATTGTTTATTTCTTAAACACTGTTATTTTAATGTCATCACCGTTGATAAATTTTCAATGAAACGTTAAATAAAGCAAAAATCAGACTTAAAAAGCTTAATTACAGGTAATTTAATGGCAATAAGTAATATAAACCAGTTATTGATACGAAATATTGATGAATTAGCAGCACTCAGACCTTTACTGGTCAATATTGCCGATGACGGATTTATTAATCAATATTTAGCTAAGAACGCCAACGCCTGCATTGATAGTTACCATACCAATTATGCTGAATATAACCTTTGCCAAACATTAAAAAACTCCCGTGTCACAAGCCACTTTTGTGTTGAATATGTTGCTAAAGTTAAACACGATTTAGCGATTATTCAATTCCCAAAAAGTAAGGCTGAGTTTAGCTTTAGTCTAGCGATGTTAGCCGAATCGATGGCAACCGATGCAACAATAATTATTGTTGGTGAAAATAAAGGCGGCATAAAATCAGCTGACAAACTTGCTAAAGACTTCTTTGACTATTGCAACAAAGCAGACTCTGCTCGTCATTGTTTAATGTATATTGGCAAGTTTAAAACGACTATCCCCCCTTTTGACTTACAAGATTTCTACAAATATTATCAACTACAAGTGCAAGATAAAACCATAGAGGTTGCAGCTTTACCTGGCGTATTTAGTCAAAACGCTCTCGATAAAGGTACTGAAGTTTTACTCGATTATTTACCAGAAAATATTACCGGTAAAGTATTGGACTTTGGTTGTGGTGCCGGTGTTATTGCCGCTTATATAGGCATTATTTATCCACAAACAAAACTATCCCTTGTTGATGTAAGCGCCCTTGCATTACATTCTGCAGAAACGACATTAAGGCTAAATAATTTATCTGGCAAATATATTGCTTCAAACAGTTTATCTAATATTCATGAGCAGTATGATTTTGTTATTTCTAATCCACCATTTCATCAAGGTGTAAAAACACATTATGCCGCTACTGAGCAATTTTTAGGAAAAATCAAACAACACCTTACCTCTACAGGTAGCATTACCGTTGTCGCTAATAGCTTTTTAAAGTATTTACCGATCATGGAAAGTGCTATAGGTAAAACCAAAACGTTAGCAATAAAGAAAGGCTTTGCGGTTTATCAGTGCTATCTTAAACATCGCAGTTAATAAAATAACTAAAATAACTAAAATAAAATGATTGTTGAATGCCTTAAGGTTTTCTACAATCAATTAATAACCATCATTAATTGAGTTTAGTATTGCATGTCAATAATCAAGCCTATTTGGTCTATTCGTCGAGTTTTTCTACTCTCAATCATTGGCGCCATCACGTTTCTATCCATTGTTAGCATTGCGATAATCTCACAACAGCACACCAAAAGTGACCACGAGATTGAAGCTAATCAAATCGTCCACTGGGCAAATGTTGTTGCTGGAGAAAGTATAGGCTATTTAACCATTAATAATCAGCTGCCTATGAGTGATAATTTTAAATTACCTGAACACATCCCCCATTTAAATTACTTACAAATATTTAGACTTGATCCAGAAACTCAAAAACTTGATAAAATTTTCAGTTATAAACGCGATCAACAGCGCACTAATATTTCAGACAAAACCGAGCAAATAAATAGTTTGCAAAAGCCTATTTTCCATGAGAAGTATTTAGAATATATACAACCAATAAAGTCACAAAATACTATTATTGGTTATGTCTACCTCCAAAGTAGTATTGAACACATTACCCGTTTTAATGAGAGTTTTTTAATTACCGCCGCTTTACTTATCACTATTATATTTTTAATTGCTGTTTTCATTGCCATAAGACTTGATCGTTTTGTTAGTTCACCATTTCTATCGTTAACTAACACTATTCAAATTGCCTCTAGACAAAAAAACTTTCAGCAAGTGTGCGAAGTGATGGATTATCGTGAGGCAGACATTTTGGCCCGTAATATTAATATTCTTTTTAACCGTATGGAAAAACATATTTCGCAACTAAATGCCGCCGGCCAAGAAAGTGTTGAGCATTCACACCTTTTAGAAAGTAAAATTAATAAGCGCACCGAAGCGTTGAAAGAGTCTAATCAAGAGCTACTTTCAACATTGGAAAAACTACATCAGTTTCAAAGCCAACTGGTAGAAAGCGAAAAAATGGCCTCACTGGGCGATATGGTTGCTGGTGTTGCCCACGAAGTTAATACACCAATCGGATTAGGCGTAACGGCATCAACTTTATTAGCTGACCGACTCGACGAAATCAAAACTGCATTTGAAAATAAAACACTTAAATCAAGTCAATTAAAAAAATTCCTGCATGATGGTTGTGAAAATATTGCCATTATTTACCGAAATTTAAATCGTGCAGCAGATTTAATATCTAGCTTTAAACAAGTCGCGGTTGATCAATCTAGTGAGGACGTTCGTACGTTCGACGTAAAAGAGCTCTTTACAGAAGTTTTACTAACTTTAAGGCCTCAGCTCAGTAGCTTACCTTACATTATTGATATTGAATGCCCAGATGGATTAAAGATTTCCAGCAAACCCGGTCCTATAAACCAGATTTTAATTAATCTTATTATGAATTCAATTATTCATGGTTTTGAAGGCAGAGATAAAGGCCGTATCACAATCACGGCTATGCCGCTGAGCAATCAATTAAATATATTATTTAAAGATGACGGACGTGGTGTTGATGAGTCAATAAAAGAAAAAGTATTTGAGCCATTCACTACTACCAAGCGTGGTGAAGGTGGCAGCGGATTAGGTTTGCATTTAGTCTATAATTTAGTGACACAGGCATTAGGTGGCTCTATCGTATTAAAGAGCGAAAAAGATCAAGGTGTTAGTATCGAAATTAATTTTCCAATTAATTAATCGATAAATTTAGCAAGCTTCACCTGTTCACAGCAATCGGTTAGAACTTTGAATAAAATATACACTAACATTAAATCAATAATTGTCATGCAAATGATTGTTTTTTAACTATAGCTTCTATACCATGTGCCGATATTTTCTAGCCTAAAAATAGTCTATAATATTAAGGTGCGAGTTAAAATTTCGCCTAATAAAATACAAACCATACAGAACTGGAAAGATAACATGCAAAAATCTCATATATTAATCGTAGAAGACGAAGACGTAACACGCTTTAATCTGCGAAATCTATTTGAAGCAGAAGGCTACTTAGTAGCAGAAGCAACAGATGGAGAAAGTATGCAGCGAGAATTGCAAAATAACTCAATTAATCTAGTTATTATGGATATTAATTTACCCGGTAAAAACGGCTTGCTGTTAGCGAGAGAATTAACTCGTACAAATGATCTTGCTCTAATTTTTCTCACTGGTCGAGATAGTGATATTGATAAAATACTTGGCTTAGAAATCGGTGCAGATGACTACTTAACTAAACCGTTTAACCCAAGAGAACTTACCATTCGTGCGCGTAATATTTTAAACCGCATGTCAGCAAGTACCGTTGAGAAAAATGACGCTATAATTAGCTTTAATCAATGGACACTTGATGGTAATTCAAGAAAGATGATTACTCCTGATAATAGAGAAATTTCTATTCCACGTGGTGAATACCGAGCACTACGTTTATTGATTGCCAATGCTGGACAGATTGTGACCCGCCAACAATTAATAAAAGAGATGACAGGGCGAGATTTACGTTCAAATGATCGAACAGTCGATGTAACTATTCGCCGTTTACGTAAACATTTTGAGTCAGTAGAGAGCGCGCCAGAATTGATTAACACCATCCATGGCGAAGGCTATCGCTTTATTGGGCAAGTAGATTAAATATTCGATTAAGCCATTGTTGCTAGGTTTAACGATAATATTTACTATTTTATAAACCTTATTGATCAAGTAGCCACTGTTCAAATACTTTCATGCCCGCTTGGTTAAGTAACCTCAACTCTTGCAAATGTTCCGATTTTATCTGCCAGCTTTGTTCAGACTTTTCTATTTCCACCAATTTTCTATGAACTTTACATAACCCGGTACTCGCCGCCGCCCCTTTCATTTTATGGCATTGCTCTTGCCATAATTTTTGATTTTCCAAGATAATAGCATTCTCAATTTCTGCTAAATATATGCCAGACTGTTGCGAGTACAAATCTAACATTTGCTGAATCACCGCGTGATCAAGTACTTCAAGATAACCATTGATTAACGTTAAGTCTAGTTGCTCAGTTATCGGCATTTGGCCTCCAAATTGACCGTTATTTTTAAATTTATTTATTTAATACACTTTGGCACTTAAAACCAAATACGTTCAGCCGCAATAAGATACAACTAACATATTCTTTTTCAATATCACTATAGCTATCACAAACATTGCTTTTACTAGGTATATCGTTCAAAATAGCCGCCCATTTTAGGGTCACTGCATTATAGCCACTTTTACTGTGTAATTGTGGAAACTATCAATTTCTAGATTGTAATGCCAATAATAAATTTACTAAGTACTGAAGTTACCAAAGATAGCCCTTTACTTAGTGCACAAGCGAAAAGCGGAGTAAAAATGCCAACATTAATGCCTGATATTGCAAATCACACCACAGCACAAACTGAGGGGACTTTGGATTGGGTCGGCATGAGCAACATAGAAATGCCCATCATGGTTGCCTCTAAAGGCCAATCAGAGCGTATGGTTTCAGCCTACGTTGACGCGTTTGTTAATCTTAAAGAGCCTAAAGCAAAAGGCATCCATATGTCGCGCTTGTATTTATTACTTGATGAACTCTCAAATTCAAATACTTTAAACCATCAAAGTTTAGTGACCTTATTGGATGGGTTTATAAGCAGCCATCAAGAATTAAGTGATAACGCAAAAGTAAAGTTTACTTTTGACTATCATCTACGTCGTAAATCACTGATTAGTGGAAAACAAGGCTGGAAAGCATACCCAGTGACGATTACCGGTCGATTAAATAAGGGTAAACTTGATATCGAGCTAAGCCTTGATGTCCGTTATTCTTCTACCTGCCCTTGTTCAGCGGCTCTTGCACGACAGTTGATTCAAAAAGCCTTTAAAGATAAATTTACTGAGCAAGATGGTGTTGATCTAGCCGCAGTTCATGAATGGTTAGGAACAACCGAAGGTATTGTCGCAACACCACATAGTCAACGATCAATTGCTGAGATTAAAGTGAAGCTTAATCATTCAACAACCGAGTTTCCAATTACCGATCTCGTTGATTTAATCGAAGGCTCACTGAAAACGCCAGTGCAAGCGGCAGTCAAACGTGAAGATGAGCAAGAGTTTGCGCTTTTAAATGGACAAAACCTAATGTTTTGTGAAGATGCTGCACGTCGATTACAGCACACTATGAATGCTACCGATCAATTTGATGACTTCTGGTTGCGTATTAATCATTTAGAATCATTGCATGCTCATGATGCTGTCAGTGTTACAACTAAAGGTGTTGTTAATGGTTACCAACCTTAATCAGTAACCTTAAATAAGTAAGTATTTTAAGTATATGTCTTAAGTAACTTGTTTAAGAATATTAAGAATCCCTAGCTGTTTTTTCAAAGCTAGGGATTTTTTTATGGGTGAAACCGACAGAACCTCAACTCAGGTTAATGAAGATTAAAAAACCTCAAACAATCTTTAATATCAATGTAATGTGAAGTCCTCGCCGTAGTGGAAACACTATAACTCAATGTTTATGGTTTAGTTTATATCAAGACTACTGTGCGTATCCAATAGCTGGCTATTGCCAACAAACCAAGCTGATAGACGCTAAACAAGCTCGTTGATAAGCTTGGTATAGCCCAAGTTTAGGCTTGCTTATTAACCTGCCTTTTTCAAAAACCCATACTACACTCTACTTACCATTAAAAACCCAAACACTATAAGCTGAATAAATAGTGAATATAATGAACGGTAATTATCCATTTAATAAAAAAGGTGGAAATGTAATAAAATTACATAAAAACGGTGTTGTTATTGATTTATGCTCATAATAAAGGCTAGAACTACGAATAATGAGGGCTTTTATGTCATTTTATTATTGATGTGAATAAATTTCGTAAATTAACTACGAGTATTTACTCTATTCAGATTGACGTTTAACTGTTAAATGTTTAATGTAAGCAGTTCGCCGGTACAAATTTTTGGATTATTTATGCACTTAAAGCATACTTTTATTCCATTTTAACAAATAACTCCGGGCTTTTTATTTAGGAGAATATCATGCAGCTTTACGATCATACTTATCAAAAAGACAATTGTGGCTTTGGTCTAATTGCTCATCAACACGGCGAAAAAAGTCATAAGCTCGTAAAGACAGCTATTCATGCCTTAGATAGGATGCAACATCGTGGTGGTATTGCCGCTGATGGCAAAACCGGAGACGGCTGTGGACTTTTGATGCAAAAGCCAGACAGTTTTTTTCGGGCTGTGGCTGAAGAAAACAATTGGCAATTAGGCCGTAAATACGCTGTAGGCATGATTTTCCTCAATCCAGACCCTATTCAAGCCAATGCCAGTAAAAAAATCCTTGAAGAAGAATTAGCGCGCGAAACCCTAACGTTAGTAGGCTGGAGAATCGTTCCTACTGATATTAGTACGTTAGGTGAAATAGCTAAAAGTAACTTACCTGCTATAGAACAAGTTTTTGTCGATGCCCCGTCTGGCTGGCGTAATCGAGACCTTGAACGCCGCTTATATATGGCAAGACGCCGAGCTGAGAAACGTATTAGTGATGATCGCTTCTATGTTGCCAGTTTGTCTTGTTTGGTCACTATATATAAAGGTTTGATGATGCCAGTTGATCTACCGAACTTTTATTTAGATTTAGCCGATATTCGTATGCAAACCGCTATTTGTCTTTTTCACCAGCGTTTTTCAACAAATACTTCACCGCAATGGCATCTTGCACAACCTTTCCGCTATTTAGCTCACAATGGTGAAATTAACACTATTAAAGGTAACCGCCAGTGGAGTCGCGCACGTACTCATGGTTTTAAATCACCTCTATTGCCTGATTTACAAGATGCCGCCCCATTTGTTAATGAAAGCGGCTCCGACTCTTCATCACTAGACAACATGTTGGAATTGTTTCTTGCCGGCGGCATGGATCTATACCGTGGTATGCGACTATTAATGCCACCTGCATGGCAAAGTAGTCCGTTAATGGATGATGACTTAAAAGCTTTTTATGAATTTAATTCAATGCATATGGAACCATGGGATGGTCCAGCCGGTGTTGTTGTGACTAACGGTCGTCACGTGGCTTGTAATCTTGACCGCAATGGCCTACGACCTGCTCGCTATGTTATTACCCGTGATGGTTTTATTACCTTAGCATCCGAAGTCGGTATTTGGGATTATGGCGAAGATGAAGTGGTTGAGAAAGGCCGAGTTGGACCTGGCGAAATGCTGGCAATTGATACTTATACTGGTAAAGTTTTTAACTCTAATGCCATCGATAATGAACTGAAAATTCGTCATCCTTATCGTGAGTGGTTAGATAATAACATTCGTCGCTTAATACCGTTTGACAAATTAGACGCACAATTAATCGGTCAACGCATATTTACTGATAAAGAAATTGCTCAATATCATAAATTGTTTAATTACAGCTATGAAGAGATCCATCAAGTGGTAAAAACATTGGCCGAAAACGGTCAAGAAGCCACTGGCTCTATGGGTGACGATACGCCAATGGCTGTTTTATCAAGCCAACCACGTTCACTTTATGACTATTTCCGTCAACAATTTGCTCAAGTCACTAATCCACCGATTGATCCATTACGCGAACGCTACGTAATGTCACTCGGCACCTGTATTGGTCGTGAACATAACGTTTTCAACGAAACGACTGGCCATGCTGATCGTATTTTATTTGCCACACCCGTATTAATGTACACCGGATTAAAACAATTACGCGAGCTTGACCCTGAACACTATCGCTCTGACACATTAACCTTAAACTATGATCAAGAAGAAGGTTTAGAAGCTGCCGTAATACGTTTATGTGATGAAGCTGAAATGTTAGTTCGAGATAAAAATACGGTTATTTTAGTACTATCTGATCGTCAAATACATCAGGGCATGTTACCAATTCCAGCGGCAATGGCAGTCGGTGCAGTGCAAAAACGTTTAGTTGATAAACAACTGCGTTGTGACTCTAATATCATTGTCGAAACCGCCTCTGTTCGAGATTCACATCAATTTGCGGTACTGTTTGGCTTAGGCGCAACGGCCGTTTATCCTTACTTAGCTTTTGAAACCATTGAACAACTAGTTGAACAAAAACAAATTGATTTAACTGCGCGTCAAGCAGTGGTTAATTACCGTGAAGGCATCAATAAAGGTCTATTGAAAATTTTATCAAAAATGGGCATTTCCACCATTGCGAGTTATCGTTGTGCTGGCCTATTTGAAGTTATTGGCCTCAACAGTAACATCATGGAACTTTGTTTTCCTGATTTACCGAGTCGCATTCAAGGCGCTGATTTTGCTGATATCGAACAAGATAATATAAACCTTGCTCGCAAAGCCTTTATGCCACATCAGAAAATGAGTCACGGTGGACTACTTAAATATGTCCACGGTGGTGAATATCATGCTTATAACCCTGACGTGGTAAGCACTTTACAAGCAGCAGTTCGCAGTGGTAACTATAGCGATTATAGAATTTTTGCCGATCATGTTAACAAGCGACCGGCCGCAGCATTACGTGATTTATTAGCCTTGAAAGACGATCAAACTGCTATCGATATTTCAGCGGTTGAATCTGAAACTGAACTATTTAAGCGCTTTGATAGTGCCGCGATGTCGATTGGCGCATTAAGCCCTGAAGCGCATGAAGCGTTAGCGATTGCGATGAACCGTTTAGGCGGTTTTTCAAACTCAGGTGAAGGTGGAGAAGACGAACGTCGTTACGGTACGGTCAAAAACTCTCGTATAAAACAAATTGCCTCAGGTCGTTTTGGCGTGACACCACATTATTTAGTTAATGCCGATGTGTTACAAATTAAAGTTGCACAAGGTGCAAAACCAGGTGAAGGAGGCCAATTACCTGGTGATAAAGTCACACCACTCATTGCAAAATTACGCTTTTCGGTACCTGGTGTAACGTTAATATCACCACCACCACATCACGACATTTATTCAATTGAAGATTTAGCGCAGTTAATTTTTGATTTAAAGCAAGTTAACCCTAAAGCGGTCATTTCCGTCAAACTCGTTTCTGGTCCTGGTGTTGGCACCATTGCCTCAGGTGTAGCAAAAGCATACGCTGATTTTATTACAATTTCTGGCTATGACGGCGGTACAGGTGCAAGTCCATTAACCTCGGTTAAGTATGCAGGTTGTCCATGGGAACTTGGGTTAGCAGAAGCGCATCAATCACTTGTTACTAATGGCTTACGACACAAAGTACGATTACAAGTCGATGGCGGGCTAAAAACCGGTCTCGATATCGTTAAAGCCGCTATTTTAGGAGCAGAAAGCTTCGGATTTGGTACTGCACCTATGGTAACTCTTGGTTGTAAGTTCTTACGTATATGCCACCTTAACAATTGTGCGACAGGTGTTGCGACTCAAGATGAAGTGCTTAGAGAACAGTTTTTTAAAGGTTTACCAGATCAAGTCATGAGCTACTTCAAGTTTATTGCTCAAGATGTAAGAGAAATTTTAGCTAGTTTAGGCGTTGAAAGCTTAACCGCTATTATTGGTCGTACTGATTTACTTGTGCCGTTAGCAGGTATTACAGCTAAGCAGCAAAAACTTGATTTACGACCGATTATTGCTCCTGTTGTTGCAAGTTCTGATACTGCTTTACACCAAACCAGCAGTAATGAACCTTTCGATAAAGGCGAGCTAAATCAACAGCTACTTAGTTTAGCAAGCGAAGCTATTAGCCATAGTTTAGGCGGTGAATACCGGGTAAACATTCATAATACTGATCGCTCGGTCGGCGCAGCATTATCGGGTGAAATTGCCCGTCAACATGGCGACCAAGGCATGTCATCAAGTCCAATTAAAATATTTTTAAATGGTACTGCCGGACAAAGTTTTGGCGTCTGGAATGCTGGCGGCCTAGAAATGACACTTACGGGTGATGCCAACGATTACGTCGGCAAAGGTATGGCCGGTGGTAAATTGACCATTAAGCCGCCTAAAGGTGTGGAATATCTAAGTCATAAAACCATGATCATGGGTAACACCTGTTTATACGGCGCTACCGGTGGAAAACTATACGGATGTGGCCGTGCAGGTGAACGATTTGCCGTGCGTAACTCAGGTTGTCATGCGGTGATTGAAGGCACTGGTGATCACGCTTGTGAATATATGACTGGCGGGATAGTGACTATTTTAGGTCAGGTGGGTGTCAATTTTGGCGCTGGCATGACAGGTGGTTTCGCTTATGTTTTAGACGAAGAAAACGACTTAGAAATTCGTCTTAATAATGAATCAATTGAAATGTTAGCGATAGATGAACTCAATATCCATCAAGAACATTTACGTGGCATTATCAACCAACATTTAGAAGAAACCGGTAGTTTAAGAGCAGAAGAAATTTTAGTTAACTTCGCAACTTACGCACCATTATTTAAGTTGATTAAGCCAAAAGCGGTTGATGTTAAAACCTTATTAGGTCATCGCAGCCGTTCATCTGCAGAACTTCGTGTTCAAGCGCAATAATCAGAGCACGAGTGGAGAAGCCATTTCATGAGTAAAAATATTTATCAATTTATCGATGTAAAGCGTATCGATCCGCCTAAAAAGGCCATTGAACAACGTAAAATTAATTTCGTTGAAATTTATCAACCATTAAGCAACGAGCAAAGTGCTGGTCAAGCAGACCGATGTTTAGATTGCGGCAACCCTTACTGTGAATGGAAATGTCCAGTTCATAACTATATTCCACAATGGTTAGAGCTTGTCACCGATGGCAAAATTATGGAGGCAGCTGACCTGTGTCACGAAACCAATAGTTTGCCAGAAATGTGCGGTAGAGTATGTCCTCAAGACAGACTTTGCGAATCAGCCTGTACACTCAATGATGAATTCGGTGCGGTAACTATTGGTAATATCGAGAAGTACATCACGGATACAGCTATCGCTCAAGGTTGGAAGCCTGACCTATCGCAAGTTGTTGCAACCGGTAAGCGTGTTGCAATTATTGGTGCAGGGCCTGCTGGTATTGCCTGTGCCGATGTTTTAACTCGTAATGGTGTTGAGGCTGTAGTGTTTGATAAACACGCCCAAATTGGTGGTTTGCTCACTTTTGGTATTCCATCTTTTAAGCTAGAAAAAGATGTCATCCAAACTCGCAGAGAAATTCTTGAAGGTATGGGTATTGAGTTTCGTTTAAATACCAATGTTGGTGTTGATATAAGCTTTGCCGACATTAGTAATGAATTTGACGCGGTATTTTTAGCACTGGGGACATACACTGACATGACCGGTGGCTTTGAACATGAATCGGCACCAGGCGTATATAATGCATTAGATTTCTTGATTGCCAATACGCAAAAGTTAATGAAACTTTCACAAGAAGATGGCAATGCTAGCGCTAAGCCTTATGTCAATTTTTCAGATAAAAAAGTCATTGTGCTAGGTGGTGGAGATACCGCAATGGACTGCGTTCGAAGCTCTATTCGTCAAGGCGCAACATCTGTAACTTGTGCTTATCGTCGCGATGAAGCGAATATGCCGGGATCGCCACGAGAAGTGCAAAATGCCAAAGAAGAGGGGGTAGATTTTCAATTTAATATTCAACCACTTGATATTGCCACCGATGAAAACGGCAAAGCGTGCGGTGTTAAATTTATTAAAACTCAATTAGGCACACCTGATGCTAATGGCCGCAGAAACCCGGAAGCAATCGCTGGTTCTGAATTTATCATGCATGCCGATGCTGTCGTTATTGCATTTGGCTTTATGCCAAGTCCACCACAATGGATGAAAGACGCCGGTGTTGAAGTGGATGCTAAAGGTCGCGTAATAGCGACAGATAAAAGTGACTTCGCCTTACAAACCAGTAAAGAGAATATTTTTGCTGGTGGGGATATGGTACTCGGGTCAGACCTAGTTGTAACCGCTATTGATCAAGGCCGAAAAGCCGCATTAGGTATTTTAGACTTTGTCATGACACCGCAGTCTAAATAACACTTATTGTTTGATAGTCGCGTTAAAATAAGCCTAGCTGGTTATTTTAACGCGATGAATATTCGATAAAAAATGCAATTAACTTATATGTTCAAGGGTTAATCGGTTACGACCCTTACTTTTCGATAAATAAAGCTGCTCATCCGCCAGTTTTATCCAGTCATCAATATTTTCTGAATAACTAGCAGGTGCAGTCATTGCTCCAATTGATACCGTGACACTAAAACATTGCTGCTCATCATGTGAGAAAATGTGTTGTTCGATTTCTTCTCGCAGCGCTTCAAGTTTATTTAATACACCGTTTTGTTCATCATGTTGAGCCACAACAATAAATTCTTCACCACCAAATCGTGCCACAATATCACTGCGACGGTCGAATTTACTTTTCATCAATGCGCCAAGGTAGGCTAAACAATTATCACCGACTAAGTGACCGAACTCGTCATTAAGCTTCTTAAAGTTATCCAAATCAAGCATCGCAACGATCATATCAGCATTATTACGTGACAAAATTGCTTGCAGCTCACTAAATTTAGTCTCTAAAAATCGACGATTATGCAAACCAGTTAAGCTATCTGTACTGGCTAATTCTTTCAGCGTTTTATTTGCCTCATTTAAAGCTTTAGTGCGTTTTTCTACTTTTTCTTCCAGAATAAACTGTTGCTTTAATAGTTTTTCTTTCGATTGTTGTAATTCGTCATATAGGCTAATAAATTCGGTAGGTGCGTCAAAAGGAATTCGCTGATAACCTCGCTGTCCTTTGCCATGAGCAAGCTCTTTTAACGCAAAGGCAAGTGGCCTATTTAACGTGTTAGCAAATTGATCTGCTAATAATACTACTAATATAAACACTAAAAATAATGAGATGAAAATGGTCAAGTATTGTTGTTCTATTAACTGTAAAACTTGCTTATGTTCAATTATTGCATAAATTTTCCAGCCATTACTTAATGTTTGCTGGCGAAATAAATATCTTTTTTCATTGAGATCATGGGACTTTAGAATTAATAATTCGTGACCAGGCTTGCTCTTATCGTAGGATATATTTAATTTCGACAACGTTGTCAGCGCTAAAGTAGGTTCAGAAAAAATAACATTATTATTTTCATCAATTAACACTAATGCTATCTCTCGATCATTTGCCGAATAAAGATTAACTTGATTGAATATATTTAAGTTTATTGAACCTTCTACAATTCCAACCGGGGTTGTCTGATTATCAGCATAGATAGGGGAGCTTATTGCTACAATAGGATCTGCGCCAAAACCTCTACCCAGAAACACTGGCGAAATATAAAGTGTTTGTTTAAAAAATGCTTGCTTGAAATAACTTCGGTCGCTGATTGACTCTGCTGATTTAGGTAAGCTTTCCATTAACGAGCTAGGCGATGAAAACTTTATTTTTGCATTCTGATCAGCGATGAGCATTGAGATGAAACCAGGGGACAGCTTATGAGCTTGCGTTAGAGTTTCATTATAATCGCTGGGCTCGATAACAGATAAATGATTAGCTATTTGGCTAACTGCTTTTTTATGATCATCAATATAATTTTCAACAACACGGGCAAAGTATTGACTACTAATATTGAGTTTGTCTTCAAATTGTTGTTGTTGTAAATCATTCAAGTTGCGGCTCAAAAACAAACACATACCCACAACCAAGAATGCCGACATAATCCACATAATATAATGTAAATATTGTTTAAGGTTTTTAACTAAAGGTGGTTGTTGCGACTGAACCCAGCGGTTTAATTTCTCACTAAATACAAAAATTAATATAACCGCTAATGTGGTATAAAAAATCGCATTTATGCTTTGCTTAAATAGAGTGAAAAGGAAATAACCATGCGCATCTGCATTCGTATATACCATTAGCATTGCTGTTAGCGGCATGCCAATTATCAGCCAATATAATAAATCGGCTGTCGGTAAATACCAGCCACGACCTCGCATATAAGAAACAAACAGTGCTTCTAAACCAAAAGTAATAAATCCAAAAGGGTGACCCAGAATGATAAATAATGGCGCTATACAAATAGCTGCAGATAATAATGTCAACGCAGGTCGTAAATAAGATGCGGCAATAATAAAAGTAAGGTTGCCTATTATCAGAGTAATATTATAAGCAAGTTCAATGGGTATGCTATTTATTAAAGCACCTAATAAACCTAAAACAATCGCTAATATAATTGATTTACTTTGACTTGACTTATCCGCGTCTTTTTCAAGTTTTACAGCACTTTGGTCTGGCGAGTTAATCATCAAAAATATACCACTTAAATCGTTTCTAGCTGCGAATAATTAACTGTTTAGTTTAGTATAGGTGAGAATACAACAGTATCTATGATCCATATTGCATTAAATGTAAAAGCCCTGTCAATAAATTGCAGGGCTTTTGTCAACTTGGGTTAATATTGCGGATTAAACCATATCTGTAAATGGGTTATTCGTTGGCAATACTATCTTATTAGTAAAGCCTGTAACGCTAATATCTTCATCGGTAATTATCAGATCATCATCTAACAAAGTGCCATCACCAAAACGGTATATAATTTGAAAGTCGCCATTATCAGCTAAAGTTTGGTATTTCACTCTTGCTTGTTCAACAACCGCCGCTTTAGTTTTATAAGTAGCAATCGCTTTACTACCATGGCGTTTTTCCATCATCGCTAAAGTAACTGCTGGAGAAAATAACGTTGCCGTCGCGTTATTGCCACCAAAGCCCTTAGAGTTGATAAATGCGACATCCATATTCTCACAGTGCCAATGATCTGTAGCTATATTTAATCGTTCGCTGTAAACGTCATCAGCCACTTTATCAATAGTAGTAATACCGGGCATAATGTTATGAGCAAAAACACCAAGTGCCATGGCAACTTGATCGCCACTTGCCGGACCTATAGTGTGACCCACATAAGCTTTTGGCGCAGCAACTGGCCAATTGTTGATATCAAAACTCTTCGCCACGCGATCGTAAATTAATGACTCTGTCACTCTATTTTGTGGCGTACTTGAACCATGCGCTAAAATGAAACTACGTTGCTGAACAGATTCTGCACCAACGATAGATTTAGCTAACGAAACTGACTTCGCCATAGTAATGTAATTACCTGGACCTGGTGCTGTGATAGATTTTTTAATACCATCAGCATTAGTGTAAACATCAGCAACTGAGCCTAATATATTGGCGCCAAGTTCAAGCGCTAAAGCATCGTCAGTCAAAATAATAAACTGCGCAGCTTCACCAATTGTAAAACCACAGTTTTCGCCAAATGGTCGACTGGTACGGCGATGATCAGCAACACCAGTACCATCAATTTTTTTCAGCCCTTCTTCATTTGCTAGCGCACTCATGTTGCCAAAACCTTCCACAACTTCAGGAGTAATAGCACAGTCATTACTGCCAACAATTGCTAAACGAATACGGCCTGCTTGAATATCTTGTACAGCGGCTTTTAAATTATATAAAAATGTCGCACAAGCACCTGTCGAGGTAAATGTTGTACCAACACTGCCCGTTACATAAGCATTAACAAAATCTGTCGACATGGTATTTAAACCAAGCGCCAAATTTTTAGTTGAAACTCGTTCACCTTTTTGTCGACTTTGCATCATGCCGCCAACGCCTTCAGCTTGTGTTTGACCAAACACTGATGCTGAATAAGTGCCAATTTCATCTGGTCTGATCTTATCTGCTATTTCATCCCAGCTATAGCCAGTAGAGTGAATAGCATCAGCCGCACCAAAAATAGTCGCTTGCAATCCACGGGGTTGATAACGGCTATTGTATAAACTTGCCGGTTTAAATCCTGTCGGGAATTGTCCTGCAGCTTTAATAGGGTTATCACGGGTTGAATCATGCTTAACTTCAATTTCACCCGCGATATCAACACGAACACGTTTATCTTCAAGCTCGGTTATTTTCCAAGTGCGCGGCAATGGTGTAGGTAAATCACGTGCACGAGTTTCAAAGCTGATGCCTTGTTCACCGGTATCCATGGTCAGCTTTTGCTGCCAAGGTGTCGCGTCAGGATCAAAGTGTTCATTTTCAATTTTTCGGATCAATGTTCCGGCAAGTATTTCTTCACCAAAAAGCTGCTCAACATCAGCTTTATCAACAACATTACCATCACTATCAACTAACTTACCTTCTTGTAAGGTCAATAAATTCATTAATGTTGCTAAACCAACAAAAGTTTCTTGGCGAGCTTCAGCATTTAATTTATCGATAACAATGCGGCGAAAGCCTTGATGAAATGATGTTCTACCAGCAGCATTAATGCCGCCCATGCCAACTATAATCGGTAACGCAGTCATGAAAAATCTCTTTTAATTCAAACGATATTGTTTATATCGCACAGTGTAAGAGTTAGTTTAAAAAAATAATATTCATTAATAGCCAAAAATTATGTCAATATAGCCAAATAAGTATAAAAAGGTGATTTAAATAACGTGAAAGCAAAACTTAAGCGTAAAAAAGGCAAGACCATCAACATTGCCTTGCTGCTCTATGATCAAATGTTAGCAACCAGTGTCAGCTTACCGGTTGAAATGCTTAGGGCTGGTGAAGCAGTGGCTTTACAAGAGAATCGTCATGCACCGCGATTGTCATTGCAAATGGTAGCGGAAACTATCAAGCCAATTTCGACGCGTGCGTTAATTAAATTAATGCCCGATACTGACATTGAACATGCGCAACGACCAGACTTTGCTTTTATACCTAGCCTATGGCGAAACCCTAGGCCAACTATTGTAAAACAACCTAAAATGCTGCAATGGTTAAGTGATATATGGACACAAGGCTCAACACTTATTGGCGGAGGTACTGGCGTATGTTTGATGGCAGAAACAGGCATTTTAGATCACCATCCAGCAACCACTCATTGGCACTATGTTGACCAGTTTAAACGTGATTATCCTAAAGTAGATTTAAAGCCAGACTTTTTCATCACCCAGTCTGATCGTACTTATTGCGCCGCTAGTTTAAATGCTTTAGCTGACATCGTTGTCCATATAATATTTCAAGTTTACGGTCAAAATGCAGCGCAGCAAGTCGAACGTAATTTTTCACACGAAATCAGAAAACCTTATGAAGAGCAACGTTACTTAGAAGGGGCGGCTGATCGCCATCCTGATGAATTAATTAGCCAAATTCAATTTTGGTTAAAAACAAATTTAAACTCGACACTGACATTAAACGAAATTGCTCAGCAGTTTGATATCAGCCAAAGAAGTTTTACCCGTAGGTTTAAGCTAGCTACGGGTATTAATGCACGGCAATATTGGCAGAAATTAAAAATAGAAACCGCAAAAGAACTATTAGCCTCAAGTAACTTATCTATTCAAGAAATAGCATTTCAAGTGGGTTATCAAGATCAAGCAAACTTTACCCGGTTGTTTAAACAAATGCTTAACTTAACACCAAAGGATTACCGGGCGATGGTGAGGAAGAAATTATTTAGTAATGACTAAAGAGGATTTAAAGCGCTTGTTTAAACTTAAGGTCAAAGTTAATTTAGAATAATAACTAACAGCAGCTAACCGCAAAATTCACTATGTAGAAAACTGATCAGCTTAACCACGGAAGGGTTGGCGATACTGTAAAAAATGGTTTGCGATTCACGGCGCGTTTTAACTAAACCATCTTGACGTAATCTAGCAAGGTGTTGCGATAAGCTTGATTGACTTAAATCTATAAAGCTATTGAGCTCATTAACACGCATTTCTTTTTCACCTAAATGGCATAAAATCAACAGCCGATGTTCATTGCTCATGGCTTTCAATAGCTCGGCCGCCTGCGAGGCGTTATCGCGCATATCTTTAATTTCAATTGCCGTGAACTCAGTCATTTTACACTCTCATTTTATCGCGAAAAATATTTATAGTTGGATATTACATTAGATAAGTGTAATATAAAAGTATATTACACTTATCTAATATATAGTCAGGGAATTATTTTGAATTACCAACGCGTATTAAATTTTGCTATCGAAAAGCCAAAAGTAATCTATAGCTTGGTCTTGTTAATAACCTTAATAAGTTTAGCAATGCTACCGCAAATAAAGATAGATACCGATCCAGAAAATATGCTCAGTCAAGAAGCGCCCGCTCGTATCTTTCACAATCAGGTAAAAACTGATTTTTTCATGCGCGATATGATTGTTGTCGGCTTGGTTAGCGACAGTAATATATATACACCTGCAAGCTTATCTGTCGTCGAACAGTTAACCCAAGAAATTTTGCTTCTCGACGGTGTTATTGATCAAGATTTAATGTCGTTAAGTGTGGTCGATAATATACAACAATTAACCGACGAGCATGGGGTTAGTCAAGGTATACAATTTGAATACTTGATGAAACAAGCGCCTACTACAACTCAAGCCAGTAGTGAAATACAGCAGGCAGTAAAGCGCTTGCCAATGCTGAACAATACCTTGGTTTCAGGCGACAATAAAGCGGTCGCGATTTATGTGCCCATTATCTCTAAAGATCAAAGTTATAAAATTGCCGAACAAATTCGAGAATTAGCGAGAAATAATAACGCTATTGCCCAGGAAAATTTAGCTTTTCACATTACAGGCTTGCCGGTTGCAGAAGACCAGTTTGGCTATGAAATGTTTGTACAAATGGGCGTAGCCGCACCACTCGCTGGCTTGGCGATATTTTTATTACTGTGGTATTTCTTTCGTAATATTGCCCTGATCATTGCCCCTATGGTCGTTGCAATGGCGACAGTATTGATCATTATGGGGAGCTTAATTGGTTTAGGCTATACCGTACATATTATGTCATCAATGATAGCAATCTTTTTGATGCCAATTGCCGTGGTTGACTCAGTCCATATTTTATCAGGCTTTGCCGACCGATTTAAAGCCGGTGACGATCCTTCTAAAACCATTAAAAAGGTCATGGGACATTTATATAAGCCGATGTTATTTACCTCAATCACCTCTGCAGTGGGCTTTTATTCATTAATGTTAACGCCAATTCCACCGGTAAAAGTGTTTGGCGCTTTTATCGGCACCGGTATTTTATTGGCTTTTGTTTTAACTATCACTTTTATTCCTGCCTACATTGCTCGTATGAAGCCTAAAACCTTAGCTAAATTGCAGCAGGCGATTGCCTTAATGGAACAAAAAGGTCGAATGTCGACAGGGTTAGCTAAACTAGGGGCATTTTCGGTTAACCGTAGCAAGCTTATTTTAATTGGTTTTATTGCATTATTTGCGGTCAGTTTAGAAGGGATAAATCGCATTGAAATTAATGACAACCCGGTAAATTGGTTCAAAGCCGATCACGAAATACGCCTAGCTGATAAAGTACTGAATGAACACTTCGCCGGTACCTACGATGCTTGGTTAGTTTTTAGCAACACCAAATTAAAGCAACAAGAAGCGGTTGATAATTTTAACAAAACTCTTAATAGCGCAAATAAAGGCGCAACCAAAACAGCGATTGAAAACACCTACCAACAGTGGCTAAATAATAATTCGCCTGAAAAAGCTTCATTTTTTAACCAAGATTTATTAATCCAACTTGATGATTTTCGCTTTAGCGCCAGCGAGCAAGAACAAACTTGGTTAGAGCAACTCTACACTGTCAGTGAACAAGCGATTAATGCCCAACAAATCTTTACCGACCCTGATATGCTCAATTGGTTAGGCGAGTTGCAAGCGGCAATGATCAAACAAGGCGATGTAGGAAAAGTGAATAGCTTGACTGATATTGTTCGTACAGTAAATCGAGAGCTAAACTCAGGCGCAGATAAAGACTTTGCGATACCTAATACTAGTAATGGTGTCGCGCAAACTTTATTGCAATTTCAATCTTCGCATCGCCCACAAGATTTATGGCATTTTGTCAGTCAAGATTATCAGCGCACACTTTTATGGCTGCAAATGACCAGTGGTGACAATCAACATATGGTAAAAGTGGTTGATTGGGTAGAAAATTACATTAGTCAGAACCCTCCCCCCACTGATGTTAAACATCAATGGGCTGGAAAATCCTACCTGAATATTGTTTGGCAAGACGCTATGGTTAGCGGCATGATCGACAGTTTATTATCATCCTTTATCGCTGTATTTATCATAATGATTATACTATTTAGATCAATTAAATACGGTATTTTGGCGATGCTACCTCTGACCTTTACCATTACCATGATCTACGGCTTAGTCGGCTGGTTTGGTAAAGCCTATGATATGCCTATTGCAGTGTTGTCGGCATTAACGCTTGGATTATCAATAGATTTTGCTATTCACTTTATTCAGCATTTTCGTGAGCTTGAAGTGCAAGAGAAAAGCTTCACACGGGCATTAACAGCGATGTTTGAAGAGCCGAGTCGAGCTATAGTCCGAAATGCCATTGTTATCGCTATTGGCTTTACACCATTATTGTTATCACCCTTAATGCCTTACATCACGGTCGGGTTTTTCTTGGCTAGCATTATGGTGCTTTCAGCTTTAGTCACATTAGTATTACTACCTGCACTACTATCGTTATTAGCCCGAAATCCAACAACTAATAACCAGTAGGCATTAATAAAGGAGTCATGATGATTAGTTTAATAAATAAGTTCGTTAACAAATTTAGCATAAGTGCCAGTTTGGCATTATTGGCTAGCATATTAATACCAACAAGCTTCAGTATACAAGCTGAAGAAATTATTGCTTTAGCCAATGACAAGGCTAAATCAAGTCAAGTTGAAAAAATTATCAAGCAGGCCAACTTAGCATCTTATTATGCCGGTGATGACGGTAGTGCTGAGGCACGCATGATTATTGTCGATGAAAACGGGAATAAGCAAATGCGCCAATTCACTATTCTACGTAAAGACCAGCAAGACTTAGGCGATCAAAATATTTTAGTATTTTTCTCACAGCCTAGTAACGTAAAAGACACGGTATTTCGTGTTGAGAAAAAGCTTGAAGGTGATGACAACCGTTGGCTGTTTATGCCCGCGCTTGACTTAGTTAAACGCATTTCAGCTGGTGATAAGCGCACGTCTTTTGTCGGATCGCATTTTTATTATGAAGACGTCTCAGGTCGTAACCCTAATGAAGATAATTTCACTTTAGTTGCTGAAGACGAAGCCACTTATACCATCAATGCTGAGCCAAAAGCCCCAAAGAATGTTGAGTTTAGCCGTTACATGGTAAAAATTGATAAAGTTAATTTTTTACCTATTGAAACAACCTATTTCGATAAAAATAATCAAGCGATACGCAAGATGGAGGTACTTAATGTACAGAGCATCAATGCCATACCAACGGTTATGAAATCTCGTATCACTAATTTACAAAACAACAGTTACACCGAGATGCAATTTCGAAACGTAAAATATGATGTCGGTTTACCTGACAATATTTTTAGTGAGCGTAGTATGCGCACGCCACCTAAAACTTGGTTAGATTAAATCCAATATGAACAACAAAAATCATCAAGCATTAGGTAAAGGGCAATTTTTTCTGCTATTGCGATTGTCGAGCGTGTGTTTTGTAGCAAGTTCAGCTGCATTTTCAAATAGTGAAACCAAAGCGGCCCCACAGCAAGAACAAGTGTTAAGTAATGACCTTAACGATGCATGGGCAGACGACTGGGCCGAAGCAGAGCCGGCATCTCCCTGGCAATTCACCGGCTTTATTGAAGCAGCTCATGGTCAGTTTTTACAAAGTAATATTGTTAAAAGTGATGCTTCACTTAGTGAATTACGTGCTCGAATAAATCTTGATTATAGTCATGAGCACTTTGATGTAAGTGGCAAAGTAGATAGTTACTATGATGCGGTGCTATCAAAAACAATTTGGCAAACTCGAGAACTAAGTCTCAGCGCTAGCCCTTTTAGTTTTGTTGATATAAAAGTAGGAAGACAGGTATTAACTTGGGGTACGGGTGATTATTTATTTCTTAATGATTTATTTGCCAAAGATTGGCAGGCTTTTTTCTCTGGCCGTGCAGACGAATATTTAAAAGCGCCATCAAACAGCTTTCGCAGCAACTGGTTTTATGATGACGTTAGTTTCACCTTAGTGTACACGCCAGAATTTACCGCTGATAATTATATCACTGGTGAGCGTTTCTCATTTTATTCTCCACAAGCACAAAAATTAGTAGCCCCAAAGCAAGCTTACCCGGTCGATAAAACAGATAAAGCACAATGGTCTGCTCGGTTAAAAACGCATATCAACTCAGTAGAAGTTTCGCTTTATGGCTATAAAGGCTTTTGGCCAACACCTCTGGGCATAAAGCCTGCAGATAATAACCCTATGCAAATCCAAGGTTACTTTCCAAAATTAAATGTTTGGGGTGTTAGCGCACTAGGCTCTTTCAAAGGCGGGATATTGAATCTTGAATATGCCAATTACAATAGTTTGGAAGATAACCAAGGTAAAAATGACATGGTAGCCCATGGGCAACACCGTCTATTAGTCAGCTACGAACATGAATTAGCAACAAACTTTACGGGTTCTATTCAATATTACTTAGAGCGCACCAAAGACTATCAAGCATTGGTTGATAACAGCACAGTCCCTGAACAGTTAGTGGCTGAAAACCGTCACTTATTCACCTTAAGGTTAAGTTATCGAGCGCTGCGACAAACACTGGTGTATTCGTTATTTACCTTTTATTCACCTAGCGATAAAGACGGCTATATAAAACCATCAATAAATTATCAATACAACGATCAGTGGCTGTTTAGTGCTGGAGCCAATGTGTTTTTCGGGCAAAATGACTATTCATTTTTTGGCCAACATCAAGATAACAGCAATGCTTGGTTACGCATACGTTACCAATATTAATACGATTAACATGATGCCGATTTAAATTATTGAATAAATTTGCATTGTCGGGTTAGAGCACGACCTACAAAGAATTAAAACATCAGGTTCTGTAGGTTGGCCTTTAGGCAATCAAGATGTTTCGAGCTAAAACGATGACTTAGTTGTAAAAAAATATCCCCAACTCACCACTAGCAATAACCAAGGCAATACGGACAATAATTTTAACGCTGTTGTCGTTTGAGTCTGATTAGTTAAAGACTCAGAACTATCAGCTTGATTATCTCTTGCTTTAGCTGCTAAGGTTTTCTTACGCTGTTTATCGCGCTCTCTCGCTTTAGCCTTCTGTTGTTTTTTATACTCACTAATGCCTTTTTCAATACCTTGAGCAATCAATTTTGTTTGCTCTTTGCTTTGTGCTTTTTTCTGCGTACCTTTGGCGATACGCATTGCTTCACTTTGCACTTCACTCGAAACCTGAGTTGTCACTACTAAATTCCTTAGTCATTTAATCATCAGTTATATAATGCCATTATTCTTGGTAAACTTTAACCACAACACTTGTTAGTTTATCTCGGCTACGGCAAACTAACATCAGAAGCTATTTTTGCCACTAAATACCCATAATATAGAGAAAAACATGAGCGATTTACTTAGCACCGCAAAAAACCAAATTACCCAAATGTTATCCATGCAAGACGCCATGAATTCACGAGTGAGTGAAACTTGGCGCGATAATAATTACGAGTGGTATCGCGCCATTTGGGTTGAGTGTGCAGAAATGTTGGACCACCACGGTTGGAAATGGTGGAAACACCAAGAAATTGACGTTCCACAGGTACAATTAGAATTAGTCGATATTTTTCATTTTGGCTTAAGTTTAAGATTAATGACCGGTGACTCAATTGCTGACATCAGCCAAGCGTTAGCGACAGAGTTAACGCAAAATAGTGGCGAACAAGACTTTAAAATCGCATTAGAGAATTTAGCCTCTGAAGCGGTAACAAACAAAGCTTTCGACGCCGTTGCACTAGCTGATTGTATGCGTTTAATGTCAATGGATTTAGACGAGCTTTTCCGTCAATACGTTGGCAAAAATACCTTGAACTTCTTCCGCCAAGATCATGGCTACAAAGAAGGTAGTTATATTAAAGTGTGGAATGGTGAAGAAGATAACGAAGTATTAGCAAAGTTAGTTAGCTCGTCAGACACTAGCGCTGATGACTTTCAGCAGCAGCTTTACAGCGCATTAGAAGCGAAATACCCAAAATAATTAAGTATTACAAATCAATTAGTTAATCGATTATCATGATGATTTAAAGATAATCAATTAACCAAGGTAAGATCATGGCGATCTCTGGCTCATTTTTTGCTTATCTAGCTACATAAGATAAACGTCAAAAATTTGTACTGCCGGAGATGTATATGGAACTCATTCTATTTGCCATGATCAGCCTAATTGTTATTGTTGCTATGCTTGCAAGCCGCTTAAACGACAATAGTTTTCCTTTTCCTTTTGATCGTAAATCTGCGCTATTTACCCCCGCAGAAAAAAACTTTCAAAATTTAGTTGAACAAGCACTCGGTTCAAAATTTCGCATTATTAACCGCGTTAAACTGGCAGATATCGTTAATATTCGTAATGGTATTTCTACTCGTGCCAGCCAAACAGCAGCAAACCACGCTAATAGTAAATATTTAGATTTTGTTATTTGCGAACGCGATACCATGAAATTACTCGGTGTGATCGATTTAGTCGACACGCAAGGCAAAGGCTATAAAGTTAAAAAAGACTGGTTTGTTAGTGGCGCGCTTGAAGCCGCAGCCATTCCACATATTCGTATTAAAGTTAAAGCTAATTATACTATTGATGAAATTCGAGCTTGTATTAATAGCAGAATATTAGGTAATAAAGCGCCGTCGCCAAAAGTCAAAGGTCGCATTATTCCAGCACCTTTAGTGAAAGCGCGTCCACGCACTACCGGAGCCTTAACGCCAGCTGCAGCTCAAGCCATGTTGCAAAAAGACGCCCCAGCTATTGCGGGACAACTTACCTCTGCACAAACAGCTGCTTTGCCTCACTAGAAAAAATAACTTCAACCTTTTAAAGCAGGCTTTGTTACCTATTTCATCATAAAGGTAACAAAGCCTGCTTTTTTGTTACCATTAATAAAAAGTACTCGGTATATTAAGTGGAATATCTAATTAACAAAACTCGCGGTATAATTCGCAAATAAAATATACATACTCTAGCGAAATCTATCGCTATATTTACAGGATTTAAGTTAATGAAAGCAGGTATTATCGGCGCTATGGAGCCAGAAGTTGCAATTTTAAAAGCTAAACTAGTTAATTGCGAAACATCAACTCATGCGGGATACACATTCTATCAAGGACAACTAAACGACTCTGACGTTGTTATCGTTCAGTCTGGTATTGGCAAAGTTGCTGCGGCATTGGCAACGGCAATACTAATCGATAAATTCCAACCAGATTATGTCGTTAACACGGGTTCTGCTGGTGGCTTCGAGCAATCATTAAAAGTTGGTGACATTGTTATTAGCTCTGAAGTGCGTTATCACGATGTAGATGTTACTGCATTCGGTTATGAAATAGGTCAGTTACCTGCTAATCCACCGGCTTATATACCACACCCTGAATTAGTCAACGCCGCAAAAGTTGGTATCAACTCACTTGAAAATATACAAACATTGGTTGGTTTAATTACCACCGGTGACACTTTTATGACTAAAGATGACGACATTGCTAAGGCAAGAGCTAACTTTCCAACGATGGCGGCAGTAGAAATGGAAGGTGCGGCTATTGCCCATACTTGTCATCAATTTAATATTCCATTTGTTGTCATCCGCTCAATGTCTGATATTGCAGGTAAAGAGTCACCTACTTCCTTTGAAGCTTATCTAGAAACGGCTTCAGTTAATTCATCTAAGCTTGTAACCAGCATGTTAGATGCGCTGAAAGGAAAAAGCCTAAGCTAATGGAGCACCTGAGTAACATACTAACCAGTACGCACCTGTATTCTTCTGTGGTGACGCTATTGCTGTTGATCGCGATTAAAGCGGTTGTAAGTCAGTTTGTTACTCAGCAACCTTTAAGCTTTTTCAATTTTTATTGCCAGCGCCTGGCTGACAAGGTCAATAAGCCAAGTAACAGCCCTCGCCAACAACAAATCTCCGGTCTAATCGCTATTATCGTCACGTTAGCGCCTCTCCTTACAATTTTGTGGCTGTTTGAAGTGTTCATTGAAGTTCAATGGCTTTGGCAAGCCTTAATACTCTACTTTGCTTTAGGAAGCTTTGGTTTAACTAAAACCAATAAATTCATTGCACGAGAGTTAGTTGCAAATAATAACTACCAAGCAAAACAAATGCTCTCGCCGCTAGTACTGCGTGACACCGAACAGTTATCGCCACTGGGGTTGAGTAAAGCGTGTATTGAGATGCAAGTTTTACGCAGTTCACAATTACTGGTTTGTGTTGGCTTTTACTTTTTATTCTTTGGCCCATTAGTGGCATTAGCATTTCGGCTATTACTGGAAATGCATTACGCTTGGAATATAAAAATTCAACGATTTATCCACTTTGGAGCGGCGGTTAATCATATCGTTAAGTTACTGCAATGGTTGCCATCACGAATATTCGCCTTGTTATTATTACTGGGCATGGCCGGTCAAAGCAGCTTACTTTATTGGCGATTAATACGCGGAAAATTTTTCAGCACTGATAACTCAATATTATTACATGTCCTTGCACTAGGATTAGAAATAAGGCTCAGTGGTGTAGCAATGTACAACATGCATAAAGTTCGTAAAGCTAGCTTCAATGACCATGCAAGACAGCCACAGGCAACCGATATTATTCACGCCAGCAAACGCATAAATTACGCACTTTACCTTTTTGTGGTATTGCTGATGATGATTGCATTAATTTCCTATAGCCTTTCAAGAAATTAACCGCTATTCATCTGAATTTATTGATCTTTAAAAGTCTATGCTATTGTAAAGATTCAGGTAAACTAACAAGCTTAAGATGAACTCACATTCCATTATTTTTTAAGGACTTTTCATGACTTTAATTAAATCAGCATTCGCTATTCTATTGAGCATTTTTGCATTTGCCAGTTTAGCAGAGCAAACAGCGACAATATCTCAACAAGAGTTATTAGCTTTAATGGCCACGCCTGCCAGTAATACAGTGGTATTAGACGTTCGTACCGCTGAAGAATTTGCTGAAGGTCATATCAAAGGTGCCATCAATATCAGTCATGAACAAATCAATGAAAACCTTGCCAAGATACTCGCTTATAAAGATCAAACCGTCGTAGTGCATTGTCGCTCTGGCCGTCGCGCAGTTAGCGCTGAAAATGATTTACGCGCAGCAGGCTTTAGCGATTTAAGACACCTTGAAGGTGACATGAAAGGTTGGCAAGCTGCTGATCTTCCATTGGTAAAGTAAGCAGCTACAATATGTCAGAATTACTATATTGGCTTGATATGTTCGGTATTGTCGTTTTTGCCTTTTCAGGGGCATTAATGGCTGGACGTTATAAACTTGACCCGTTTGGCGTGGTAGTTCTGTCAGCCGTTACCGCAATTGGTGGCGGAACTATGCGCGATGTGATTCTCCAAACTCCGGTATTTTGGGTCCAAAAACCGATATATCTTTATGTGATATTCGCAACAGCGGTATTGACCATTATTTTCATTCGTTGCCCTAAGCGCATTCCGAAAAGATTTTTATTAGTTTCTGATGCTTTCGGCTTAGCTTTATTTGCTGTACTCGGCACAGAAAAAGCCCTCAGCTTAGGTGCTGCAGTACCTGTAGCAATTGTAATGGGAATGATGACCGGTGTAGCTGGTGGCATGATACGTGACGTTTTATGTAATGTAATTCCGATGATTTTACGACAAGAAATTTATGCGACTGCCGCTATTTTAGGTGGCGCGTTATTTACCTTATTTATTTATCTCGGTTTAGCAGAACATCTCGCTATTATCGGGGCAATATTAGGAGCATTATCGTTACGTTTAGCTGCTATTTATTGGCGAGTAACGTTACCCGCTTTTGACATTATCGAGCCTGAGCAAGACGATAAAAAACTATAAATTCGGCTAACTAAGCTCTCAAGGTGGATTTTTAAAAGCTTAAGGTTTAACGGGTATTTTCCAGCACCTTTTTAATTTACTCAGCGATTCTACAAATTCAAAACTTAATTCCCAATAATATTTTTTAGCAGAGGTAAAACGTTCATCAGTTGGCTTTTTGTCCGCAGGGATAGTGAATTCAAAGTCTAAAATTGTTGTCGACTCAAGATAATTAATTTTAGGAGTGATGCTAGTTTCCCAGACTTTATCCTGCCTGACACTACCTGAATCGGTACCCGCTTTACTCTTTTTCCAACAAATCAGTGACAAGACTTTAATCTTGGTGAATTGTGCTCGCTCAACCGAAATTGAGCCATTGATATTATCTCCTAAAGTGCAATAGCCCGGAGTAATAGTTAAAGGCGTGGTACCTAATTGTTGATATTTTCTCTTACTATATACACTACATATATAGAGTAATGAGGTAAAAATTAGAAAGACAAAACTACCAATGGCAGCGCTTACCGATGCATTAAATATTGCAGATAAAGCTAGAGCAAATGTAGGGATAAAAAATAAAATGGCAGCAATAAGAATGCCTTTACCTTCATTTTTTTCTTCACTAAATATAACCGTTTGAAACTCATCCATCATTAGTACCCTTGATATCCTTATGCATATAACGAGTTTGATAAGCTCGTCTGTTTGGTAGAGAAATACTTTATATTTATTAATTAACTTTAACAATGCATTTGCCATATACTGGATTTTAAAGTCCCAATTAAGTGTATAGTGACTTGGGAAGCGCCATTAAAAGCTCCCGTTTGCTAAAACGGCGATAATATAAGATATAAACGATACTGTAACTAACCACTCACATTAATTTTAAACTGGGATAAGCTAGAGTAGCTTTGATACTTTACGTGCAATAATAAACCATAAGTCATTTATTTCACGAACCGTGCTTTTTAAAATACTGACTTGGTGAAACGCCATACCACCGCTTCGCTGCTCTATTAAGAGAGGCTTGTTCACTGTAGCCAAGTAAATTGCTCAACATTTGTTTTCGCATAATATGACCAAACTGTTCAAAGCGGCGCTTTCTTTCATCGTCGAGCAATTGACTGAAACTCATTGCATTAAGCTTTAGTTGCCTTTGTAAAGTGCGTGGCGACATGTGTAGTATTTCCGCCAACGTCATTAAAGTAAAATGGTGTAAATCAGCGCTATGTAGCACGGGCTGTATTTGGCTTAACCAGCCAGGCTGATCGATAAATGACTTTTTCGCTTCTTGCGTTGCTAACAACAAATGATTATTTACCAGTTCATTGCGCGTTAAAATAGGCATAGCTAATAAAGACATACTGAAAACTATGTCATTCGAGTCACGCGAAGCTTGCACCGAACAACCAAACCATTCCGTGAGAGTTTTCAGTTCCTTACTAGAAAAGTCATCTTGTAGATTTACAACTTTAGGGGTTAATTGCTTACCGGTTAGTCGTCTTACCGTAGCAACCCAAGCCGTCATATTACGTAAAATAGCATGGCGATTTTGAAAATAAGGTAGCCACTTCAGGCTTGCTGTATCACCCTCATTAGTGAATTGGATTTTGCCAATATCTGCCACTGTTTTATCAAACTGCAGCAAAGCGTCTAGTGCTGCTTTTAAAGAATCACACGACTCGACTAAATAACCGAGTAAGCCATATTCAGCACTTGTGATCGTTTTACCTGCGGTAAAGCCCCATAAACTATCGCGCATTTCTTTAGCAGCAGTATCCAACCCTTGTAGGTATATCGCCATTGGTATTCGCTGACAATTTAGCCATGCCTGAGGTATATTAGCGGCTATTATTTGACAATATTCTCGGCTTACGTCTGACATTATGGCGCCTTAAGACAAAAAAATGACATAATTAAACAAGTATGTCGCGATAAAACAGATTAAGCTAGCATAACTTGCCATTGCGAAATTACTTAATATGACATTATTAGACATCACCATAAAACTCCCAAGCGATAAACAGTTCGATATGTCTTGTCTAGCTGATTGTGCATTTTTAAGCGAAATTTTTGCCAGCAAATTTGTTGAACTTGAAAAACATGATTCATGCCGCCGTAGATTGATAAACATGAGAGGCCATCAGTTTACGGAAAAAATCATTCACCTTTGTGACAGTAAGCTTATCTACCAAATGGAAGGTAATGGGCCGGTTAAAAATCATCGAGGCGAAATTAATTATATTCAAGCCGCTAATGGTGATTACTTACATTATCAAATAGAGGGACAGAGCAACACTTGGGTACCAACTTGGTTATTAAAAATAGTCATGTATTACGACTTTACCCTAGCTGGGAAACGACTATGGAGATCAGTAAATGGCTGTTGAGTTTATCTTAATTTTATTGAGTCCAATATTTATTATCGCCATCATTATGGAGCTGTTAAAGCGTAAAGATAGCTATTCAATAAAGGAGTTTTTGCTCAATCTTGGTTTAGCACTTTCGCATCAGGCTACCGATATATTGGCCATGCTAGCTTTAATGCCGTTGTTTTTTTGGCTACATTCTTCATTTGCAGTTTTCTCTTTTGAATTGACGGCATTTTCAGTTATTGTCGGGTTTATTTTGCAGGACTTTTTATATTATTGGTTTCACCGAACCAGTCATCAATGCAATTGGCTATGGGCTGCTCATGTTGTTCATCACAGCTCTAACAATATGAACTTTTCAACCGCGATGAGGCAAAGCCTTTTCTACCCTATGGTTGGCATGTGGCTGTTTTGGTTACCGCTGATCATTTTAGGATTTGAGCCAAAGTTAGTATTAGCAATTGTTGCGTTAAACTTAGCATTTCAGTTTTTTGTCCATACCGAAATGGGGCCAGAATTTAGATTATTAGGCAAAGTTTTTAATACCCCAACACATCACTGTCTTCATCACGCCAGCAACCCACAATATATCGATAAAAACTACGCTGGAGTATTGATTATTTGGGATAAGTTATTTGGAACATTTGTCTGTTCAGATGGTGAAAAACCGCGCTACGGTGTCGTCGGGTACCAATACGATGTATCATTTTTTGATGTGGTTTTTACCCCATGGCGCATTTTAATAAGAAATATTAAGCAGCAAAAAAATATAATCTCAGCAATAAAGTTACTCATTGAAAAGCCAAGTAAATTAAAATAATTTACTTGGCTTAAAGCGAGGTACTTTTAATCTAATGGTTATAAGAGTAATCGGATAACCGTTAGTTTCAAAAATAGACCTTTAGAAGCTAACTTGTACAGCCGTTTTTTCTGCTACTACAGTGACATTTTGTGATGCAATGAAATTAATCTCATCGTCAACTTCAGGGTCATCTCCTTTATCGCAACTTAATGCAATAGTATAATCGCCAGCTTTGATAAAACCGATAGAGAATTCATAGCTCGTTTGTTCACTGTCAAAAGTAACTGCGGTACTAGTATAAGGCAGGTTGCCGCTTTCATCTCCACCATTATCTTCTAGCGTTTCAAGTGCTAAATCAGCACCTTCAAACATGTAAATACTCGCCACGTTTTCACTTGCATCAGAAAGTGGAGTGCATTGATTATTAATTAATACCGTTTCATCTACGGTACCTTCAATATGTCCTGCCTCATTATTATTAACTAACCTTACGCCACGTGGCTTAAGAAAATAACCGGCTTGCCCAACAGGGTTGGTCATAGCTTTATTAAGATCAAACTCTAAGGTGAAATCGACAGTTCCGCCTAATGTAGCAGTAAAACCGTCTAGTTTAAGTTCATTTGAAGGCACACTTACACTGATTTTTTCATTGGTCTCTACGTCAATACCGTATGAGCCATCACTCATTATCAGTCGCAACTGTGAGTACTCACCTGCTTCAATACTGATATTATCAACTAAAGAAATAGAGTTACTGCCAGTATATTGCAGCAAATCAATACCAACAGTATTAGCGATAACATCACCATTGCTATCTAAACATAAATCATTCGAGGCAATTAATCCGCTCTCATTACCGACAGTATAAATAGCATCTTGACCACCGCCTTTAAGCTCTATTTGAGTGAAGCAAACAACCACCTCTGAAAGGTCATCAACAGGGGCATCGCTCACAGCTAATGAAAAACTTGGTAACGGAATAATTTCATTTTCTGGTAATGCTTTGTCTGAACTACCACCACAACCTACAAGCAAATAGGTCAATAAAGCGGAGGTGGCAATGTGTTTTTTATTTAACATAATTTTTCCTAATGAATTAAATTTACAGCAACTGATATGTTCAGGTGCTAATTCTTTAGAGAGATCATACAAATATGAATTTTATTACTTCATTCTTGATAGACTTTTTCTAAGAAAAAATAACATGATTTAAGTCACGTCACGATTGCTGTGGAGCAATTTATCAATAAATATAGCGCTCTATGCGAGCTAGATTTTAAGCATGTATACTTACAATGCGTACTTTAACATTAAATTTGTTCTAAACAAAGTAAAGCACGAATTGTTATTACAGAACTGAAAGTCAAAACTACATATGGAATGTAATTGGCCTACATGGATAAATATTGAAATTTAGTACTACTCTTGGATGCTTTGCTTTTTCAGCGCTAATTTTAGCTGATCCATAGAATATTGATTTGCGGCTTGAAAAAATGAACGCATTTTTTGTGACAGTTCAGTTTCGTTATAGCCTAGTCCAACCACCGTTATTTTAGTTCTTGAGGGTGTGATAGGACTAAAATAAAAAACAGACCATGTATCTTTCGCTGCTTCCTCAAATATAAAGTCTTTCGGAAAGCCTGTAGCTTTTAACGAAATCATTTTTTTAGGATCGTAACTTAATATCGTGTTTTCAATAGTTGAGGCATCACCAAGTGTTCCATTCGGATCATAATTTGCTCGCCATTTACCACCCACTTGAAAATCTATATCGGCGAGCGGAGCTACCCATGATTGCAAACCTTCGGTCGTAGTAAATGCATGCCAGATATCGTCAATATGAGCATCTATTTCAACGTGGAAAACTTCTCTTGGCTCTTCAGCATTCGCAGTAGATAGCATGAATGTAGTCATCAAGATCAACAGCGAAGTTCGAAGTATAAAGATAAAATTTAACATGAGTGTTTCCTACGCTTAATTATTCAAAATGCTTATAGACGTTATCTGTAATCAGGGGATTAATAAGTTGGTTGAAGGGCTGTTTAAGCTTCTATTCCCCAGCCGTCGTTATAACCATTAAATTTACCTGCTAACAACTCAAATTCAGCCTCTTGAGCGACGATGCCATCATAGCTTGGGATCATATTTACCGTACAATTAACATCCCATACATTAGGTAATTCATCAGGTGCTAATTCAACCTGCATATCTGGTGCGTGTTCGGCTAAATGTGCAACCAGTGCTTGTGCTTGTTGTTCTTGTTCGAATAACTGAAAAAAAACTACTTTGTGCATCGCATTTAAATCAATACCAGCGGCTTGCATTTCAGTTAATACTTGGCCAGTCTCATCGTTCGGGAAAGTCATATTACATACATATTATTAAAAACAATGTCTTATTATATACCCAAACCAGCTCAAGATGCTCGTTTCAGTGGCAATTAAAAATCATTAAGACAAGGTAATTGTTTTTACATATTGTTATTCACTATCAAAAATAATTAACGCGGTATAAATGCTTTTTAAAGCCACCGTTAGGCGCTTCACAGTAACCTATCTTCGGCGTTATAGCGTTTAAAAAGGGAATAACCATTTAGTCAACGCTAAGCCTTGAAGCTAAATTACTGTGATGTGCTGAAACCGGTATATTGAGTTGGCTTGGGTATAACCCAAACCAGCTCAAGATGCTCGTTTCAGTGGCAATTAAAAATCATTTAGACAAGGCAATTGTTTTTACATATTGTTATTCACTATCAAAAATAATTAACGCGGTATAAATGCTTTGTTAAAGCCACCGTTAGGCGCTTCACAGTAACCTATCTTCGGCGTTATAGCGTTTAAAAAGGGAATAACCATTTAGTCAACGCTAAGCCTTGAAGCTAAATTAAAGATTTCAGTGGCAATTAAAAATAGCCGTTTAAATTAATTAAACGTACAGATATTTTGTTGGCAGGAAAGTTGGCTCTCGCTGCCAATGGTTGGGCAAGTATCCATGGTGAGTGTATGGGTAGGTATTTTTTTTAGTTGAGAAACGCCGATAACATTACTGGCTAGCTGGCAAACGCTATTTTTAAATTTCACCGTAACAACTTTACACTGGGCTACCGTAATACAAGTTAAATTATTGAGTAATGTCTGCTCAAAAGTTTTCATGCTTGAAGCATCAACGTTTTGTGTGCTTGTTTCTGAGTCAGCACCTGTCATTATAATTTTAGTATAATTATCAAGCGCATTACTTTGCTCTTTACGTTGCTTTTCGAAGTGAGCTTGCTGCTCTAATTGGTTTTTTAACAGCGTGGTGGATTTTTCATTTTCTGACAATAAATACCCTAAGCCGAGCAAAACAACCATGAAGCCAAGTAGTGCGATTAAAGTGATAGCGAGCCACTTAAACATTAAGCGAACTCTTTTTGCAAATTTATCATCGCAGCAGTTTTTTTAACTCGAGGATATTCTTTCAACATTTGATCAACCGCGTGACTAATTTTTTCCTGCATTTCACGGCTATTATCTTTATCTTTAAAACCAAGCGGATAAACACTTCGCCAAACAGAACGCTGGCTTTTAGGGTCAATAATATCAAGCACTAAACTACCTGGTCGTTGCTTTTTTTCGATATCTAAACGGGTGGTATCGTTGCCATTCAAACAATAGCCACAGTACTTTACTTGCTTATTATATTTATCAAATTCAACAAGATTATGGTTAATGACATGATACGCAATCATAATATCGGCATTTTTTACGATATTATAACGAAAGCCACTTTCGTCAAAGCCTTGCTCTATAGCTAATTCTATGGTGTTTCGGGTGCTGTCATTAATGTTTTGTAATTCACCAAAAGCGCTATTTCGACCATAAATGCTATAAGTTTCCACGGCAGAAAAATCAAAACCATCACGAAAAGAAGTTGTCGCCACATTGGTTGATGTACAGGCAATTAAATTAATTATTAAGACTAAGCAACTCAGTAATCTCATATTTATCATGCTAGGTTCAAACAAGAAATAGTGATACTAGGTTACCTAGCTAGTTTTAAATTACAACAAATGCTGTGATTTTTACATTAAAGGCTAATAGAACAGCTTATTGTAATGACTGGTAGGTTACACTATTGAAATCAATAACGTTTCCGCCAAACTCTGCCGCAAAGGCATCAGCGTCAGATTTAATGGAGAAGCTCGCTAACGTTTTCCCCATCGCGCCAGTTTTTTTTGATCCAACGACATACCAAGCTTGATGAGCATCGATAAAATATTCATCCTTTGGCGCACCCCAAGGAGTTTTACTCATATCATGCACCCAGATGGTAGTAACATTGCGTTTATTTTCAGGATCAAGAAAGAAACTAAACATGTCCCGTGTCGAGCAGAATTTTTTAACCTGTGCTCCATCAGCTTGAGTAACGCCTTTACGAAAAAGCTCTGCCTTTGGCCCTGAAAAATTTGTGATCAGCATGCCACATAAGTGACACTCATCGGCACTTTCTATAGCTACCGCTTGATGAATTATTTGTTGTTGCTCCGTTTGCTCAAAACAGCCAGCCAAAAGTATTAAAGCGATAGATAAAAATATTTTAAGAAACATAACAGATATCCTAAAGTTTTTTATGTCTAAATAGCACGGATGCGAGAAAGAGCGGAGCAATTACCCAACTTAGTAATATTAAGAGTAATTGCCCCTGTGATAAATTAGCATTAATTGCCACAGAAAGTGCACCATTAACATCTGAACTGTCTATGCCGGCAAGGTTAACTAAACGAAAAACATCTGCCGGATTTAACATCATTAACTGTGTAAGTGTTGATTGGCTCAAGCTTGAGTCGGTACCAACTAACAAAGCGAGTAACGCTAAATCAAATACCAAGGCGAAAAAGAACCAGATAATAAGTGCCACACCAGCCGCTTTTGATTTTTCGCTCACTGCGAGGCTAATAACATACGCAATAGCGGTAAAGCTTAGCCCTAATAACGTAGCACTGACAATAAAGTAGGCAAAGGTTTGTAAGATAATCACATCATTATTTTGCATAAAAAGTAACACGGCTGATGCGCCAAAGCCGAGTAAAGTCGCTAAAGCAATAATACCGCCTTGACCAAAAAATTTGCCGGCTAGCAGCTGATTTTTACTCAAAGGATAAGTCAGTAGCAGTAATAATGTGCCACCTTCTTGCTCTCCAACAAAGCTGTCGTAACTTAATAACAAAGCGATAAGTGGTATCAAGAAAACAGCTAGACTTGCCAAACTAGCTATAGTTGTTGAAAGTGATGTCATACCAACAGTGCCCGATGCCGCTGCGCCAAAATAGGTAAGACCAACCGAAAGCACAGCAAATATCAAAGTAATCGATAATAGCCAACGGTTACGTAATCCGTCATGAAATTCTTTATTAGCGACGGTTAAAATTGCACTCATTATAGACCCGCCTCATTAGTTTTTATTTTAGTTTTCGATGCCATTTTGAACGTTTTTAATTGTTCAGCTTGAGCCAAATAAAATTGATAAACTTGTTCTAAATTTGCTGATTCCACAATAATGTCAGACAATCCATCATCTGCAAGTAAATGTCTCAGTACCATAAGTTTTTCTTGTGCTGGTACTTGTAAGCTACCCGATGCATCAATATAAGGCTTTAGTAAACTATCATTTGATACTGCGCCATTTAAGCCCTGTGGCTTAATTTTAATGGGCAAGTCTGCTTGTGCTCTGAGTTCAGCAATAGTGCCTAATGCAAGTGTTTTACCGCCAGAAATAATCATTGCGCGATCAATGTGCTGCTCAACCCCAGGTAAAACATGAGAGCATAAAACCACACTCGTACCTTGCGTTTTAAGCTGATCAACACTTTGATAAAATTCAGCGGTTGCACTCGGGTCAAGACCCACCGTGGGTTCGTCAAGCAATAACAGCTTAGGCTCCCCGATAAATGCTTGCGCTAAGCCAAGACGCTGTCGCATCCCTTTGGAGTAGGTTTTAACTTGTCTATTCATGGCATAGGCTATACCAACTTGCTCTAACAGCGCTTTGGCGTGTTTTTTTGTTTGACCTTTTAAACGCGCGAAGTAAACCAGTACTTCTAAACCGGTTAATTGCTCATAAAACATCACGTTTTCTGGCAAGTAGCCCATTTTAGCTCGCATATGCCAAGCCGATTTATCGCTAGGGTTTACGCCCATAACCTTAACATCACCATCATCAGCTGAAATCACGCCTAAAATTAACTTCATCATAGTGGTTTTTCCTGCACCATTATGACCAAATAAACCCAGTACTTCACCTTGCGCTAATTTTAAATTAACCCTAGATAGAGCGGTGAGTTCTTTATAATGCTTACTAACATTTTCAAGAGAAACTAGTGGATTATTCATTGCTATTAATTGGCCTTATTTGCATAGCGTGCTGAGTTAGCATCAAGTTGATTTACCACGGATAGTGCAACGTTTTCCTTTACGCTTGCTATAGGTGAGCGCATCAAAGGAAAGCTGTCTTTAACTCCAGGGGGCTTTAATACTGGAAATTCTTTTTGAATCCATCGTAAAATTAATACAACCGGACTATCCATAATCATTTTCATTTCAGGGTATTGCCAAACTAACTGATCGATACCATCATTCGGCTCAAAAATAACATCGCCAATGTTATCGCCGTTCATGTCCCAACCTAAATAATTACTCCAGTAATTACCTTTACCTTCAAAGCTCCATTCTTGCTTCTTATTAGAGACATATTTCACTTGTACGGGGTTATTTATAAAACTATTGCCGTACACTTTAGTATTTTCTGAACCTGCAGTTAAATGAATGCCTATTTCAGCGGTATCGATACGATTATCTTTAATGGTATTGTAGGCAGAGTTATATACGAACAAACCTTTTCCGTCACGTCCTAGCACCTTTTTTTCTGGTTTCGTCCAGACCTTTTCAATGTGATTATTACTAATGACTGACGAGGTAATAAAATTCATTAAAAAGCCATAATCCTCACTATTAACCGTGCTGTTACCATCAACAATTAAGTTGCGTGAGCTCATTAGTGCATAACCAGCGCGGGTATTATAAGCGCGGTTATTTAATACTTTATTACTGTGTGAATACATATAATGCACGCCGTAACGTAAGTCATGCATAGTATTATTTTCTAAAATATTATTCTGACTTGAGATAATATATAAACCATCTCGAGTGTGAAAAATTTCATTGTTTTTTACTTCAACATCTTGAACAATGGAAAGCTGAATACCGTTACCACGATCCGCAGAACGCAATGCAGTATTACCTTGTATAACATTATTCAATACCTTGATATTTTTACCTTTTTGCAGCCAAACCCCAAAACCATCACCTTTAAGGTTATTACCGATAATGGTAATATTATTAGCATTGCTAACCGCATATATGCCTGAGTTTTGCTCGGTTAGATCATCCCCCCAATTAACAATGGTTAAGTTTTCTAACACGATATCACTTTGGATTAATTCAAGTGCATGCCCTTTGCCTTGCGCATCAATGATTGCCGCAGGCCCATTAGCATCTGTCGTTAAAGTAATTTGATGCTTGATGATAAAATTACCGAAATAACGCCCAGGTGCGAGTTTTACGATATCGCCATCAACACTCGTATCAAGTTTCTGCTGTAAATTATCTGCCTGTGACACCACAATAGTTGCCGCTATTACGCTACCTTCAATGTTGATAAACAACATAAAGACCAACAGTATTTTCAACAATGATAACTTCAAAAATCTAACCCTTTAAAATTAAAAAGGCGGCAATAACAAAAGTCGCTATTACCGCTTATTTACCTTTGTTTACTTAAAAACCTGAGACTAACATCACGTTAGTCTGCCATAACTATTTAAGCTTCAACAAACATGCGACCACGCATTTCCATGTGTAAGGCGTGACAGAACCAGTTACAGTAATACCATTGAACGCCCGGTTGGTTAGCCGTAAAAGTAATTGATGCAGTAGCTTGTGGACCAACTTCCATTTGTACACCATGATTAGTCATACAGAAACCATGAGTTACATCTTCAACTTGGTCAAGGTTAGTAACAAATACGGTCACTTCATCGCCTAGCTTAACTTTAAACTCACTCATACCGAATGTTGGTGCAATTGACGTCATATAGACACGTACTTTTTTACCATCACGAATCACTTTGTTGTCCATATAAACATCAACACCGTCACGTTTTGCTTGCGCTTTAGTTTCAGCAAAGAATGGGTCATCACGTGGCCATAGTTTCAATGGTTTCATTTTGCTGCGATGAACCATAATACAGTCATGAGGTTCAGCAAATGTCGGACCGTCATGCACAAGTTTCATTTCATTACCTGAAATATCAATTAATTGATCGTTTTCAGGACGTAATGGGCCTACCGGTAAGAAACGGTCTTTAGAGAATTTACAAAGTGATACTAACCATTTGCCATCGGCGTCACGTGTCTCACCTTGTGACGTGTGGTTATGGCCTGGTTGATAATGAACATCAAGCTTTTGGCGAATGTAATTAACCTTTTTACCATTGTGCGCATCAATGGCATCTTGTACGTTCCATTTAGCTATTTGACTATCTAGGAACAAAGTCGTGTATGCATTTCCTTTATTATCAAACGCGGTATGTAGTGGCCCTAAACCAAGCTCAGGTTCAGCAACTATGGTGTCACGCGGCTTGATTTTATCGGCAAATAAATCATCTAATTTTTTAATAGATATAATTGAAACCGTTGGCGATAACTTACCATTGGCAACAAAGTACTCACCATTAGGGGAAGTATTTAAACCATGCGGCGATTTTGGTACCGGAATATAACGGGTAAGATTCGAGCCTTTACGACCATCTAATACTGGCACATTGTTACCGTTGTAAGTTTTAAATTTACCGGCCTTAAGTGCAGCTTCACAAGCAGCTAAACTGAAAATTACAACGTGGTCTCTTTCAGCAGTGATCATTTCACCTAAGTTCATACCCATTTCTGAGTTATAACAGGTTGATGCAAAATATTTGCCATCGAAATCTGCATCAGTATTATCTAGGTTTCCATCGACCATGACTTGGAAAGCCATTTCCATGGTTTCAGCATTGATAACGTTATAAAGCGAACGGTAGGTACTGACATCTTCCATGCCAGCTTTACCATCATTATTCATCGGTATTTCAAACTCACCATTACAGACAACATATTTAGTGTAAGGCGCTTTTTGTACACGTAAGCCATGTACAGCTTGTACGTTAGGAACCGTGAGCATTTTGTCCGTTTTCATAATGTCACAACGAATACGGGCAACACGAGAGTTGGCCTTATCATTGATAAAAACATATTTACCGTTATAACGTCCGTCGGTCATACTCATGTGTGGGTGATGAGAATCCCCGGTTAATAAATGCGCACTGTCGCCTTTGATACGCTTACTTTCTTCAGTGATGCCCCAACCGGTTGCCGAACAGGTATTAAATACGGGAATACGCATTAATTCACGCATCGATGGAATACCCATAATTCGTACTTCGCCTGAGTGACCACCGCTCCAAAATCCGTAGTATTCATCTAAATCACCTGGGTGAACAAATGGGCTATTCCCGGCTTCTGTTGCATTAGCTTTAGCCATTGATGCAAACATAGCAGCGGTCATTGGTGCAGCAACAGCACCTGCGCCAATTAAGGCTGTTTTACCAAAAAACTTACGTCTGTCGGCATTCTCCAACTCATTGTGTTTTGCATTTTCTTCATTGTTACTCATAATTTTCTCCATTACTTATTCAATTAAGTATTAATAAATTTTTTACAACTAACCGACATTAATTGCCGCTATCTCTTGCTCTTTATATTTATTCTTTTTGTACTTTTGTTTTTTCAATGGCGGACATTTTTCATCGTTGAAATATGTTACCTGGCAATCTAAGCAGTAATGGCATTCGCGCATATTAATCTCGCCATCTGGATTAATCGCTTGAATTTCACATTCTTTTGCACAGGTTTTGCAAGGTTTACCGCATTCTGGGCGACGTCTTAACCAGCTAAATAAGCGCACACTATTACTGGTGGAAAGTGCCGCTCCTAACGGACATAAATAACGACAGAAAAATTTACGATTAAAAACATTGATCGTTAACAAGATAATGGCGTACATAATGAATGGCCATTCGCGATCAAATTTTAGAAGAAAGGTCGTTTTAAAAGGTTCAATTTCAGCAAACTGCTCTGCTAAGGCTAGTGAATCAAGCGATAATGCAAATAGCCCTAGAAGCACTAAGTATTTAATTGCCCACAAGCGTTCATGGACTGCCCAAGGCAATTCAAACTGCGGTATTTTGATATAGCGTGCGAAGACATTGATCAACTCTTGCAGCGCACCAAAAGGACATAACCAACCACAATAAACGGCCCGCCCCCACAGCAACATAGTGACTGCAGCTGCGCCCCATAACATAAAAATCACTGGGTCTAATAGGAATAAGTCCCAAGAAAAATCTGACATAAAGGCTTGTAGGAAAGTAAATACATTAACTACCGATAATTGGCCGCCCCACATCCAACCAATAAAAACGACAGTAACAACTAGGAAAGCATGCCGAAAGTTATGCATGAAAGTAGGATGCCTAACTAAAATATCTTGGAAAAACAGTGTGGCGAGCAAAAGTGTCAACAAAATTGATAAGATAATGACTTCAACTTTTTTATCTTGCCAAACTTGCTGTGTCAGCGTTAACTCCGGTTCTGGTAATATAATTGGCGGACGATGCAAATAATTATCTAAACCATGATAGTTGCCTTTAAAGCTGGTAAATACACTATCAACCGCACCCATTTGACGACGAACCAATAACTCAAACTGCCAATCAACACCAGGATTAAACTCGTGGTGCTGACGGACAATGAATAATGACATTTCTCTAAAGCTTGGGGCGCCAGCTATAAAAATATCTGTGACACGATTATGGTCTAAATCTCGGAAAGCAAAAGCCGCTTCATTTTGTAAAATTTGAATACGATCAAAAATTCCGCCTCGAACATAACCCGAGCCCTTAAATGAATAACCGTTGCCTAAAACAATAATGGCATGCTCATTCGGTTGCAGCGTTTTCATCAACCATTGATATTCGCTATCGCCCAATAAATTCCGGCCAATTGTAGGAATATCTGCTTGAGCATAATAAACCTCAGCAAACATATCTGACTTGTGCTCAGGGCTAGCCTGCTCGATGTTTTCAGCCTCTGTGCCAACAAAAGCTTCATCAACGGCTTCCCGGTCAAGGTATAACTTTCTAATTGAACCATCACCCAGTAATGTTTGCCAATCAGCTTTTTGATAAACCTCAGCTAACACGGTTGCCATTGGCTGCTTTATTTCTTCCGCTTCTGCAATAATCCCCAATGAACGGGCAACTTTAGTTGCTGCTTTAGTAATAGCAACATTCATCACCATCACCGTCACCGTTGCGCCAGAAAGGCCATCGAGATGGATAACATCACCTTTAGCATTTCCGCCTACTTTCAAACGGTCACTAACACTGAGACCGTCATATTGATCAGTAAAAGCCCATAATTTACGTTCCGGTATACCGGCGAGGATTATCGGTTCATGATGCTCTAAAACCTTTGCCCCTATATAAACACCTTTTGGATCAATCGCTACGAGCATATTCACTGGTTCGCCAGAATAGGCAGGGATTTTTGCAATATCATTAGTTTCAAAGGCATAACCAATGATGGTTTCTTGCTGATAAATGGTCCAAATTAATGGTTCGCCTGTTTTTTCTGAAACTTTAGTCGCTTGCGGGAATATTTCATTGATCAGTGTTAGGGGATCTCTTGGCTCACTGACAAATAAAGCATGCGCAGAAAACTGGATAAACCAAAGCAGGATAACGATAAATAATAGGAAACTTTTTTTACTACAAGACGACAAGTACATTGCTTCGCTATACCTTTACAAAAGAAATGAGTCGTAAGTTAAGAATAATATAACCAGAATTTAACTTAGCTAACTGCGACAATATGAGCGCATATTACGCCGATTAAAATTAGCAACACTGACTTAGATCAATAAAGTGTTTTTCTTTATTTGAAGGGAATTTGAACGATAAATAAAAAGGTATTGAGAGGAAGAATTTTCACTTTGTTGCGAGATACTCCTTAATCCAAAAGGATAACGCTGTTTTCTAATATGCAAAACAGCACAAAAAAAGCCAGTATAAATACTGGCTTCCTTCTGCACAAAGTTAACTTTAACCGATTGTTACTTAACGGTAACTTTAGCAAATTTACGTTTACCTACTTGATATACAGCTGTTGTGTCTGCTTTAATCACCAATTTATTATCAGTAATTTTTTCACCTTCAATTTTAGCCGCACCTTGCTTGATCATTCGCATGGCTTCAGACGTACTAACCACTAATCCAGCTTCTTTTAACAAGTTAGCAATGGCAATTTCTCCATTGTCGGTTACAACATCAATTTCTGAAATGTCGTCTGGTAACGCACCTTTTTGAAAACGATTAATAAATTCTTGATGAGCCGCTTCTGCCGCCGCATTATCATGAAAACGCTCAATTAACTCTTTTGCTAAATCAATTTTCACATCGCGAGGGTTTGAACCTGCGGCAATTTGATCTTTATAGCCTTGAATAATATCGATAGATTTAAAGCTGAGTAAATCATAGTAGCGCCACATTAAATCATCTGAAATTGACATGATTTTACCAAACATTTCATTGGGTTCATCAGTAATACCAATATAGTTATTCAGTGATTTAGACATTTTTTGCACACCATCCAAACCTTCTAACAATGGCATCATTAGCACGGTTTGTGGACGTTGGCCTTCTGATTTTTGCAGCTCACGCCCCATCAATAAATTAAACTTTTGGTCAGTGCCGCCTAATTCAACATCAGCTTCTAGCGCAACTGAATCCCAACCTTGCACCAATGGATACATAAACTCATGAATAGCAATAGCTTGTCCGCCAGCATAGCGTTTTTTAAAGTCATCACGTTCCATCATGCGAGCAACGGTTTGACGTGATGCAAGCTTTAACATCCCAGCTGCACCTAACTTTTCCATCCAAGTAGAGTTAAATGCAACGGTAGTTTTTTCCGGATCTAAAATTTTAAACACTTGCTCTTTATAGGTTTCAGCATTCGATAACACATCTTCTTTAGTTAATGGCTTACGAGTAACATTTTTACCTGTTGGGTCACCAATCATGCCGGTGAAATCACCGATTAAAAAAATAACTTCATGACCTTGCTGTTGAAACTGGCGAAGTTTATTGATCAATACCGTATGGCCAAGATGTAAATCGGGTGCTGTTGGATCAAAACCCGCTTTAATCTTTAGTGCTTTACCTTGTTTTAATTTTTCTAACAATTCATCTTCAAGCAGGATTTCTTCTGAACCACGTTTTAATTCCGCAAACGCTTGGTTTACATCTGACATTTACTAAGCTCCAACAAGGGTATTTAGCAAACGGAACATTAAGACAATGCGCTTGCTATAATTAAATAATGCTCGAATTCTACTGTAATTTTAACGATGGTGAAAACCCTATCATTGTTTAGCAGGATATTATTTTGTTATAGTAAACGACAATTTTCGTATAAAACTTTCCTTTATGAGTCTTAGCTTTTTGAAAAATATAAAAAATTTATATTTTGCCTTACCAAAACAGCACCAAATTATTATTACTATCTGTGCTGTTGTTGTACTGTTTTTATTAGTTCTGCCGTTAAAAAGTAGTAATGAAGTGTCTTCTAATTCTGACGATGAATTCAAAGTTGGACAACGATATCAAGTTGCCATACCTGAACAATCAGATAAAACAGCGGCATCAAACAGTATTAATTTACCTGCTCCGCCTTTAGATGCTTTAAATCTTCAGCAAGAAGCCGCAAGAGATCTACCGAGTAATATAGAAGAAAGCGCAGCGCAACTAGACTGGCAATCGGTAACGGTGAGAAGCGGTGATTCATTAGCTAAAATTTTTAAGCGCAATAGCTTAAATGCCACCACTACCCATAAAGTGATAACGGCTAAAGGTGAAGGAAGTAGCTTATTAAAAAAACTTAATGTCGGTGACGTAATCCGCATAGGTAAGGATATTAAGGGCACGTTAATTTCATTAGAATATCCTCTGTCAAAAAATGAGACTTTATTCGTTAACTTACAAAATCAGCAATATCACGCCTACAAAGAAAGTAAAAGTGTTGAAATAAGAGAGGCTATTGCTCAAGGCACTATAAAATCTAACTTTTGGAGCGCGGCTTCTTCTGCGGGTTTAAATGACGGACAAATTATCAGTTTAGCGAATGTTTTTGGTTGGGATATAGACTTTGCTTTAGATATTCGAGAAGGCGATAGCTTTAACGTTATTTATGAAAATCAATACATTGAAGGCGACTTTATTGGAACCGGTAAAATTCTTGCCGCTGAATTTATTAATCAAGGTGAAACCTTCCACGCTATTCGCTTTACCGATGGAGAATACTACTCTGCTAATGGCCGTAGTATGCGTAAAGCCTTTTTACGTGCTCCGGTAAGCTTTAAGTACATCAGCTCTAACTTTAAACCTAAACGTTTTCACCCAATACAAAAACGCTGGAAAGCACACAACGGCACAGATTATCGCGCTAAAACTGGCACACCTGTTGTTGCTGCAGGTAGTGGTAAAGTTACCCATTCAACCTATAATAAATACAATGGTAATTATGTTTTTATTCAGCACGGTAATGGTATTGTCACCAAGTATTTACACTTTTCAAAACGTGCGGTAAAAAAAGGACAGCGTGTAAAACAGGGGCAAGTGATCGGTTATGTTGGCTCAACTGGCATGTCAGAAGCGCCACATTTACATTATGAGTTTTTACTTAACGGCGTACATAGAAACCCAAGAACGGTAAAATTACCAGACGCTAAACCTATTAGCTCTAAATACCGTTCAGACTTTGATTCAATAGCAAAACAACGCCTTGCAGAATTATCTGCCTCTCACCGAGCTATGCTTGCGATGCAGCCTTCAAAAGACAGTACGCAATAGTATGAATAATAAATTACGTTATATTGGTTTAATGTCTGGCACAAGTGCAGACGGTATTGATCTCGCACTAGTAGAGTTTGATGATAACCTTTCGGAACAAGCCAATGGTGCTAATTTAACTGCCAGCTACTACCAAGCTTATGATAATGACACTCAAGAAAAAATCATGGCTTTGTACAACCCTGGTAATAACGAACTCGATCGTGCTGGCAGCTTAGATATCGAACTCGCCAAACAATTCAGTAAAGCAATAAAAGAACTTTTAGTACAAGAAAATTTAACCGCAGCAGGTATCACCGCAATCGGCTGTCATGGCCAAACCATTCGTCACCGCCCAATTAAAAGTCAATATGCAACCAACCCATTTACCTTACAAATTGGTTGTTTACAGACCTTAGCAGTATTAACCGGTATTCGTGTCATTGGTGACTTTAGAACCAAAGACATTGCGCTAGGTGGTCAAGGTGCACCTTTAGTTCCTGCTTTTCACCAAGCTATTTTTGCCTCAAATCAAAACGATGTCTTTGTCGTCAATATTGGCGGAATCGCGAACATTACCTTTTTACCTAAAAATGCCCCGGATAAAACCATTGGTTTTGATACCGGTCCTGGAAATGCGTTAATGGATTATTGGTATAGCCAACATCAAGCAGGCCGTTATGATCCAAAAGGCCAATGGGCCAGTTCAGGTAGCATTTGCTCTGCTTTACTGAGTAAAATGTTAAGCGACCCTTATTTTCAACATCCTGCCCCTAAAAGTACCGGTCGTGAATATTTTAATGCCCTATGGTTAAGTCAATTTACCGAACAAATCACATTAAATCCTGCCGACATTCAAGCAACATTAACGGCATTAACGGCCGAAACTATTGCCCAAGAAATTAGCCAACTAAGTACGAAGTCTGACGTATACATTTGTGGTGGCGGCATTGAAAATAACTACCTAGTTTCATTATTAAATCAAAAACTTAGTGGCCATAAAATAGTGAATACTCATACAAAAAACATAAATAGTGATTCATTAGAGGCGATGGCTTTTGCTTGGTTAGCCTTAGCTTTTGATAAAAATATTTACGGCAACATCCCAGCAGTAACGGGGGCTAGCAAGCACACCGTTTTAGGTATGAGTGTCAATCCTTAAAAACTACTAGATTTGAATAGTTTTCTCTTTATAATAACCTGTTCCTGTCGAAAAAAAGCACTTCATCTGCAGAATATTTGAACTATCCTTAAGATAGGTTTTCTAAGTAATCAGATAGAAATTTAGTTTGCTTAATCGAATGCACTGTTCGATGTTCGACAACAAACGAGGAGGAAACGATGGAATTTAATGATATTCATATTGGTATGAAATGCGGTAGTAAAAAAGGTAGCGGTACAGTTACTTGGATTGATGGTTCAACCCGCACAATTTATATGGCAAATACCGATAGCAACAACAGTTTTGAAGTTGGCTTTGAAGAGCTTATTGAAGATCCCCAAGCGCATAATAAAGAAGATGCTTACTATTAAGTCTCACAAGGTGACTTTTGTAGTAATAAATTAGCTCCCGTGGGAGCTTTTTTATTGCCTAAAATTTATTTATAACCTAATTTAAATTTTGGATTATATGATCCAAAAATAGGCATCGAACGTATTTCTAGTTTAAATATGCATATTGATAATTAAAGTTAAGTTAAACCTAGCCTAGGAGTTATGGTGAATATTCTCATTACCGGCGGAAGTGGCCTCATTGGTCAAGCGTTGATTAAGCACCTGAATGCCGATCGCATAATGGTCTTATCACGTAATCCTGCCAAAGCGGCTAAAATTTTACCCAACAATGTTGAATTAATACCTACCCTAGACAATGTTGACTTTAACAAGTTAGATGTCGTTATTAACTTGGCAGGCGAAGCCATTGTTAACAAGCGATGGACAAAATCACAGAAAGAAGTTATTTGCCAAAGTCGATGGAAAACAACACAAACGTTGGTCGAAAAAATACAAGCAGCAGAGACACCACCCAGTTGTCTGATTTCAGGTAGTGCTATCGGCTTTTATGGTCGCCAAGATTCATCAGCAATAGATGAAAACCATAAAGAAATACATCACGAGTTCAGTCATCACCTTTGCCAAAAGTGGGAAGAAATCGCACTTCAGGCAGAATCTAGCGAAACGCGTGTTTGTATCTTAAGAACGGGTATCGTTTTATCAAAAAATGGCGGCGCATTAAAAAAAATGCTGCCGGCATTTAAACTCGGATTGGGTGGACCAATAGCCAGTGGCCAACAGTTTATGTCATGGATACATATTGAAGATATGGTCGCTGTGATATTAGCAGCAATTTATCAAACGTCACTCTCAGGCGTCATTAATGCAACGGCACCTATGCCAGTATCAAACCAAGAATTTTCCGAAACTTTAAGTGAAGTATTAAACAGGCCATGTTGGTTTACAGTCCCAAGCTTTATGTTACGATTTTTAATGGGTGAATCTGCCGACTTATTGATTTTTGGCCAAAACGTTATACCTGGAAAATTACTGAAAAATCACTTTACGTTTGAATATCCTACTTTACACATAGCCTTAAAACAGCTATTAATAAGCTCCCATTAAAAACTATAATATGAAATAGGTTAACTATTGAAAACAGAATTCACCCCACATGGCGATTGCAGTTTTATAGTAGAAGATAATCTTATTACTATTGATGCCACGGGACCATGGAATCTAGAGTTTTTCAAAAATATGCACCGTGATCTAGGGCACATCATTACTCACAACGTAGATTATCATAACTTTGCGATATTATTGATATTCAGGGGTGACTCTTTAGCCGCCCAAGATGGCTTAGATTATCATTTACACTTAGTAAGCAAGGGCACAACTAAAGCGTTAGCAATGCATGTTACATCAAGCGAATCACCGCTAGTAACGCAAAGTATTTTCAAAAAGCTATATGATAAAGCGGGTCTTAAAAATCAAGTTTTTGATGATATTGAGCTCGCAAAAAGCTGGTTAAAATCACATCTATCTTAGTTTCCACAACTCCCTTCTCTGCAATAAAAAAATTCCTGAATGACTGAACTTTATTACATTGCATTAAAGCGTTAATTCGATATTTCACCTCAGCTCAATGCAGGTGAGGCCAATCGAAGAGTAGACTATAAAGTATACGTGCCGGTAAAAGTCATAGATTAGAAATTAAAAGTAATAGAGAACAGAGCTCCCTATTACTTTTTATCTTACTTATTCAGTAATCAACTCTTCTTGCAATGACTCTTCCGTAATCGATTCTCGTGACCCGAAGGCTTGTGCATCGCGGACGTTTTTTTGTACGGTAACCGCAGCAAACATACTTAATACATAAGCCATGGCATAAAAGCCCTTTTCACTAAGCAACAATTCAGCATTAATTAAACCTATCGTTAGTAACGCAATAGAAATACCGGCAGATGCCCATGAAATAATGAAATACATTTTTGATGTGGCGATACCCTCTGCTTTGTCACGAATGGTTTTCTGTAAAGACACCATCGAGAATAAACCATATAAAATAATACATAAATAATAGCCTTTTTCGTTCAGAGCCATTTCAGCATTGAATAGGCCTAATCCATAGGCTCCTGCGCCAATGATTAACGCGACAATTGAGGCTAAAGTATAAGACTTTGTTGGGGCTTGAAGTTCCATGATTTTTTTCCTTTTGGTCTTTTTATTAAGTTGTTGCACTGTTACTACACTAACTCTTGGTGGATTTAAAATAAACCACAGTAATATTTGTAGTAGGTATCACTACGTAAGGTATATAAATACAATACCTTCCACTAAAGATCCGTTATTGCGCCATCTTCATATAAATTCACGCTATGTTGGGCTAACTGATTTTGGTCTAAGTAATTGTGAATAGACCCAAACGTTGCCGTAGCAATTTTTCCTTTATGGTCTTTAGTCGTAACATCATCCATTAGCATTGAACCAAGCATCAGTTTGAAGCGGCTTGTTCTCACGCGCTGAGCAGTAAAGTGTTCACGAGCATTTGCTTTAAGCTTGTCAACATCAGTCGTTTGATAAATAGCGGCATTAAGCATATCAAGTGTGTGTTCTGTACAATTTTGTAATTGGCTATTCATCGGATTAGAAATCACCGAGTATTTAGGGTTATGTAAGTCAGCATTTTTGCCCGTTGCAATCAATTCAATCAGCCGTGTTTGCATTTCATCACTAGGAATAATAATCCCGGCTTTTAAGGCTTGTGCACCCCAGAAAAAATCAACGGGATAGTCTTGTACAAGTTCGCTTTTATTTAATTTTCCATCAACCTGATACAAATTGTGTATCGCATACCCTTGTGCTATTTCACCGTTGTTTAATGTAATATCTGAATAAACAGCGATAGCGGTATGGGTATAATGAATACCTTTAGGTAAGTCCTTTTCAGGCCTGCCAACTCGAGCAATGATAAAAGCTCTTGCACCTTGAGCTGCAGCATACTTTTCAACATCTTTAGCAAATTTAACTATTTTTTCCGGTGCAAAAGTGGCTTGTTCGCTCGACTGGCTTCCAGCCCAAGTAGGTACACTAAATAAGCCAAACAGGATAAATATATTTAAAAATTTCATGGTTCTATTCCTTTTTAAAATAAAAGCTGCCAAACAAAGTTGGCAGCTTTTATTTATTGGTTTCGATAAACGGTTTTTTCTTGTTGAACAATGATCACTTTGTTTGGTGCAGGATCGGCGGTTATTGTGGTTTCAGTAATTACTAATGGTCCATAATGAGAGTGTTTACTGGTTGCATCAGCGATAGATGCTCCAGCATTAGCACTGACTACTACGCCTGTTAATGCCACGCTTCCGGCGATCACTAACGGCACAGCAACCACTGCACTAGCTACCTTAGCCGTTGATACAGCACCATGACCAACAGCTAGTACTGAATGTTTACTGGCTTGCCCACTATGCTGAGTTGAATCTTTCGCTTGAACCGTGACAGATGTAACAGTTAGCGTTAACACTAAAGCTATTGTTGTAAGTTTCATTGTGCTTCCTTTTAATTGATGACTTATCGATGTAACGAAGCAGACATTAAGCTTTAGTATTTAATAGGTAAACACTCTTGTGTTATGTATACTCTTTTGACACTTTTGGTATAGTTAAATAATACCTTATTGAGTTTTTTTAATGTTTAGGAAACGTATGAGTCAAATAAGTCAGGTGAATAAAACGTTGAAGCAACTGCTAAGACAGCAGCAAATCACCTATAAAGATATTGCGGCTAAATTGAACATGAGCGAAGCCAATATCAAACGTATTTTTTCCACACAAAGCTTCACATTACAACGCCTTGAACAGCTTTGTGATATTTTACAAATGAGCCTGTCAGATTTATTTGCCTTAACTGAAAAGCAAGTACAGCAAATTAGTCAATTATCTACTGAACAAGAAAATGAGCTATTAGCCGATCCCAAATTATTGCTAGTAGCAGTATGTGTGCGTGACTCATGGAAGTTTGAAGAGATCATTGATTACTACGATATTGATAAACATCAATGTATTCAGCTTTTGGCGAGGCTAGATAAACTTAAAATAATCGACTTACTGCCTAATAATCATTTTAAATCGCTAATTGCCCAAGACTTTCGCTGGATCCCTGGTGGTCCATTAGAAAGGTTTATGGAACAAGAAGTCTTGGTGAAATTCATGGCGCCTAAACAAAATGAAAAATGGCTGTTTCGTTTCTATCTGCGCGGACGTTACTCACAAACATCTATTGATATAATCCAACGTAAATTAAATCAATTAACCAAAGAAGCCGCAGTGTTGAATCTAGAAGATGCTGATTTACCTTTAGATAAACGCCAACAAATCGGCTTACTCATGGCTATGCGCCCATGGGAGCCATCGTTGTTTGAAAAAATGCGTAAATAAAGGCGCTTTAACTTTATTTAAGCAGTTAAACTCACCTACCTATATTATTGCAAGACATAAAAAAAGCCGCTAAAGCGGCTTTTGAAGGTATTTTTCAACATTTTATTTTTTGTCTTTGGCTAGAATGGAATGTCGTCATCAAAGTCGATAGTTGGTTCTTGAGGATTTACTTTAGGAGCATTCTGCTGAAAACCACCGCCTTGCTGTGGAGCAGCTTGCTGATTGAATCCACCACCTTGTTGTGGCGCTGCTTGTTGATTAAATCCACTGCCTTGTTGAGGTGCTGCTTGTTGCTGGAATCCACCTGAAGATTGAGCAGGTTTATTGTATGCTTGTTGAGGTGCCGCTTGTTGATTGAACCCTCCACTTTGCTGTGGTGCTGCTGCTTGTTGTTGGAAGCCACCAGACTGTTGTGGTGCTTGTTGATTAAAACTACCACCAGCACCTGCACCACTACCACCGCGAGAATCTAGCATTTGCATCGTACCGTTAAAGCCTTGTACCACGATTTCAGTAGTATATTGATCTTGCCCTTGTTGGTTTTGCCACTTACGAGTTTGCAAAGCACCTTCAATATAAACTTTAGAACCTTTCTTTAAATATTCACCAGCGATTTCAGCTAGTTTTCCGAACATTACCACACGGTGCCATTCTGTTTTTTCTTTTTGTTCACCCGTTTGCTTGTCTTTCCAGCTTTCAGACGTTGCAATAGTGAGGTTAGCTACACCGCCACCATTAGGCATGAAACGCACCTCAGGATCTTTACCTAAGTTACCTAAAATTATTACTTTATTGACACCAGCCATGAACAAAATCCTATAATTGCAGTAAAACTAAACTTTACTGATTTAACACTTTCCAAGCATCAGCTTGCTCAGAATATTTATTTTTTATAACAGTTGAGAGATTCTATCACTACAACTAAAAAATTACGCTAGGTTTACACTATTTTTATAAAATATTTTATCGCTAAAAAGTAAATTAGATTTCAGCAGAAAATAAGTGTTTTTCCATTTCAACTTTAAGGTCTGCAGGTATTTTTAAAGAGCTTTGATTTTGAAAACAAAAATGCACCATAACCGCTGTGCCAGACGCGCACTTGATGTCGTTTTGCCATAACTCTTGATAAACATCGAATGATGATCCCCCGATACGACCAATGTAAGTTCGAAGCTCGATCTCTTTGCCATAATATATTTGCGCATGAAAGGTTACATCGATTTTCGCGAGTATTAATTGCCATTGTTTGACATCTAATTCTGGCATAAACCATTTAAAAACCGGATCTCTAGCGCCTTCAAACCATACCGGCACCATAGTATTATTAATATGTCCAAGTGCATCGGTGTCACAAAATCGGGTAGTAATCTTTTGACTAAACATAAAAGCCCTTCGTAAAGAAAAATAATCTGCACATTCTACAGAGATTTTTCAACAAGGAAATTAAATTAGTCTCATCCCAATTCATTACTTTAATTGGTATCAGTTTGTTGTATGCTGAAGCCAGACGAATAAATTAACCAAATCACAGACTTTAGAACTATGACAGATTTTATTGAAGTATACCCAAACGCCTTAAGCCCAGAATTTTGTAAAAAATTTATCATGGATTTTGACAATAGCCCACATCAAGTTTCGGGTAGAACTGGCAACGGCGTTGATACCACAAAAAAACTCAGCCAAGATATATACCTTAACCAACATGCTGAGTTCCAACCGGCCTTGCAAACTATATTACAGACCTGCGGCGATCACATTACCGACTATATTGGTAAATACTTCTTTAGCTTGATCAGTGGAATTTCGCTCACCGTTCAGCATCCTGTGACTAAAGAACCGGTGGTATTAACCGTTGATAATTTTGAAGAAGTTGGAAAACCAAATTTATTTAACCTGGTAAGGTACTTATTCAACTTAGCGCCAATTAACGCCCAACGTTATGAACAAGGTAAAGGTAATTATGGCTACTGGCACTCCGAAATATATCCTCAGCTAGGTGGTAACAAAGCGCTACACCGTATGTTGCTTTTTATCATTTATTTGAATGATGTTGAAGAAGGTGGCGAAACAGATTTTTACTATCAAGATAAAAGTATTCAACCAAAAGCTGGTACTATGATTATCGCGCCTTGCGGCTTTACCCATACTCATAGAGGTAACATTCCTATTTCTTCAAATAAATATGTATTAACCTCTTGGGTAAGCTTTAATCCCGCTGAGCAAATATATACCCAAAGTTAGAGAGAAAATGGAAGTTACAGCAAGTTTCTGCCCTAAAAGTACCTGAAAGGATGAGGTTTTAAGTTTCAAAGTATAGCCATAAAAAAATATGTATTTTTTAATCTAAGGTAATTATAGATAAACTGCTAAACTGATTTACACGGAGGTCTGATAAGTTGTTTATGTTTAAAAATATCATCATCATATTAGCGTTATTTATGGGCCAGTGCATAGCTGCCCAGCCCTTACCGCTATTAAAAGTTGTTACTGAAGAGTGGACTGATTATACCAATGCTGATGGAACGGGCACCTATTGGGATATCGTTAGAGCAGTATATGGTGAAAAATACCAATTAGAGTTGATTACAACTACTTGGAGTCGTGCGCTAAATCTAGTCGAAAACGGCCGTGCTGATGTGCTTGTTGGTAGCGTTAAAAGCGTTAATAAGAAATTAATTTTTCCACAACATCACCTTGATATCGAATATCCGGTGTATGTGATTTTTGATAAAAACATTCATACTATCAATACAGTTAAGGATCTAGCGGGGTTAACAGTAGCGGGTAGAAAAGAATATGGCTTTGCCAAATTTTTGCCAAGCTCAAGTCACTTTTATGGCGTAGAATTTATAGGTGATGTGGCTAAGCTAATTGAAAAAAAACGCGTTGATGTCGCTCTTGCTTATCAGGTCAATTTAGCTTTAGCCGATCCTTCCAACCGTTTCACCCATAAGTCGATTGGACCAGAAGAGCGATTATACTTAGCCTTTACCCATTCAGATCAAGGGAAAAAGCTTAGAGAACAATACGAAAAAGCATTAATCGCGCTAATTAGGGATGATAAGTTAAAGCAATATTTTGCTAGCGATCAGGAGTACCAACATGCAAAACTCGACGAATTATTACCCTGCCCGTAAGACAAAAATCACCTATGCTGATTAAATATTACTGCGCTTAAGAAAAAAGCATAAAGAAATCTTTATGCTTTTCTCTTCACTAATAGGTTGTCAGACTTACTAAATCAAACATTAGATAGAACATCTAAAGAAAGCGTTTTAATAGCCTATCGATTTGTGTCATGCGTAATTTCTTTAACAACTTCCGTGGCTTATCAGGGTAACTCTGCACACTTTCAATATCAGAGGCTTTGGTTATTTTAGTGGTATGTTGAGTAATACGTTGCAATTCAGCGCTAAATTTCTCGGCTAAGTTGCCTTTGACATCATCAAGTAAAACGCCATTTTCTAAATCTAATGCCCATGCTCTTGGGTTTAAGTTACTGCCCGTTAACATGTGGTATCGCTGATCAACTACCAAGCCTTTTAAATGGAAACTGTTGTTTTCATGCTGCCATAACCTAAGGGTTAAAGTACCTTTATCTAAATGCTTTTGTCGACCTGATAAAAATTTCGCTAACAAACGCTCGTAAATATAAGGCACTATTTCAACAGTTGAAAATGTGGCTTCATCGGCATTATAAAAGTCATTCGCTTTTTTATCGCCAACAATTAAAGTCACTTTAACACCGCGCTTTAGCGCTGCATCTAAGTCTCTTAGTAATGGTTTTGGCAAATTAAAATAAGGGGTAAATATAATTAAAGTGTCACGGCTGCTGCGAACCAAATCTCTAATAACGCGGTTAAGTTGATTACCTCGTCGACCACAGCCAACAAACATAGAGGCCTGAATATCAGATTTATCATCAGCAGTACTATCGATATTAAACGGGCGATATTGAGACGATTTTAGTAACTTTGTTAAACGCATAATATTACGTTTCATTACTTTATTATCTGGTAACTCACCTTGGTTTAATAATGGTGCCAAACCTGATTCGACAAAAAAGTGCTGCAAATATTGACAAAAATTATTAGCTAAAGCTTTGCTTGGTAATCGATAGTAGCGGTCAAGGCGGTAACGCTGCGTTTGTTGCAAATAAATATCATTAATACTGGCGCCGGTATAAAGCAATACATCGTCGATAACCATGCCTTTTAAATGTAAAACGCCTAGCAATTCTTTACGCTTTACAGGCACGCCATAAATGTTAATTGATTCTTGATGTTGCGCTGTTAGCGCTAAATAAAGTTCACGATTACCACCATGCGCTTTATCACCAATTAAGCCACGTTGGGCACGATGAAAATCAACAAATAGGCAAATATCTAAAGTTGGATTTTGTTTTTTTGCAGCATAAAGCGCTGAAAGAATTTCTCTTCCTGCGGTATCGTCTTGAATATAAAGAGCGGAAATATAGATACGTACTTTTGCATTGGAAATTTCGTCCAATAACATTTGCTTAAAGTCAGCAGCTGAACTGGCAATATCGATTTCTTTTGCGACTAGTCCCGTTGTAGAATTTACGGCAACCATCTTAGTAATTGCTCACAGCGGTAGTGGTAAAATTAATTATTTTTTTATTATCCATGAAAGCTATATTATTAATTTTTTATAGTAAACTGCGCTGATTGTAACGCAAGATCTCCACAGAGTTGAGAAAAATTACACATCCCCAGAAAAACCCAAGTCATTAAGTGTATTTATTCACCGCTGTCACAATAATATTTAAAACAAAAGTTAAAAATAAAACTTTAAATATTAAAAGCTTATATAACCAACACCTAAGGTTAATTTATTATTATCAACATTACGTGTGCCGAATTATCGCTGGCAATTACCCTTTTTTAGCTAAGGGTAATGCATTATAAAACTATAATAGCGGCACAACGCAACCTTGATTAAAGCTTAAAGTTAACCGTAAACACTAAATTTTAGCCGCTAATTCTGCCGCTTGTCTGATAGCTCGTTTAGCATCTAATTCTGCAGCAACATTAGCGCCGCCAATCAAATGAGCATTAACCCCTTTTGCTTCAAGTTGATGAAAAAGCCCGCGTTCAGATTCTTGTCCTGCACAGATAATGACATTATCTACTGCAAGCGTTTGTTGCTCGCCATCAATTGAAATCACGATGCCTTCATCATTTACTTCTTGATAGCTAACACCCGCTAACATTTTCACACCATTTTTTTGCAATGTTGCACGATGGATCCAGCCAGTAGTTTTACCTAAGCCTGCACCCACTTTACTGGTTTTACGTTGTAACAAATAAACTTCTCGGCTTGGCGCTTCTCTATTTTCTTTGCCAGACAAACCACCATTTTCTTGATAATTTTTATCGACACCCCAAGTTTCAAGCCATTTTTCAGGATTAGTGGTTAGTGACTCTTCTTCAACTAAATACTCAGCAACATCAAAACCAATTCCGCCAGCGCCAATAATAGCGACACGTTTTCCTACCGGCTCTTTATCACGTAAAACTTGGATATAAGATTTAACTTTTTCGTGATCAATACCTTTAATATCTAACGCTCGTGGGACAATACCCGTGGCTAAAACAATCTCATCAAAACCGGCTGCTATTAATTGCTCAGCACTTTGTTCTTGGTTTAAATTCAAGCCAATATTAAGCAGTGAAATTTGTTTATTAAAGTAACGTAAAGTTTCATAAAACTCTTCTTTACCGGGTATTTGCTTCGCGTAATTAAACTGACCACCAATTTCACTGCCGCGATCAAATATCTCAACACTGTGACCACGCTGCGCAGCATAAACACTAAACGCTAAGCCTGCAGGTCCGGCACCAACCACCGCAATTTTTTTACTCTGCTTTGCTTTGGCAAAAGTTAACTCTGTTTCATAACATGCGGTTGGGTTAACTAAACATGATGCTCTTTGCTGTTTAAATACGTGATCTAAACAGGCCTGATTACAGCCAATACAGGTATTAATTTCATCACTTTTATTCGCCGCAGCTTTTGCAACAAAGTTTTCGTCGGCTAAAAATGGCCGAGCCATCGACACCATATCTGCTTGCCCTGACGACAATATTTTCTCTGCCACTTCAGGTGTATTGATGCGGTTAGTAGTAATTAAAGGTAGGCTTACTTCCTTTTTCATTCGCTCAGTGATCCAGGTAAATGCAGCTCGCGGCACTGATGTTGAAATGGTCGGAACACGCGCTTCATGCCAGCCGATGCCGGTATTAATTAATGTTGCCCCAGCTGCCTCAACACCTTTTGCCATCGTCACTACATCTTGCCAGCTGTTGCCACCATCAACTAAATCTAGCATCGACAAACGAAATATAATGATAAAGTCGCTACCTGCACTAGCACGTACTGCTCGAATAATTTCTAGAGCTAGGCGCATTCTATTTTCAATGCTGCCGCCCCATTCATCGGTACGTTTATTTACTTTCACACAGCTAAACTGGTTAATTAAATACCCTTCTGAACCCATGATTTCAACACCATCGTAGCCAGCTTTTTTAGCTAACTTGGCTGAGTGTGCAAAGTCTTTAATCGTGCCTTTAATTTGTCGAACCGACATCGCTTTTGGCGTAAAGGGATTAATAGGTGATTTGATCTTACTGGCCGACACGCTAAACGGATGATATGAATATCGTCCTGCGTGTAATAACTGTAAACAAATTTTTGTTGGGTATTCGTGTACCGCTTCAGTTATTTTTTTGTGCTTATTTACATGCCAAAATTTACTTAATTCACAGCCAAAAGGCGCTAATCGGCCTCGAGTATTGGGACTAATACCGCCAGTAACAATTAAACCAACCCCACCTTTGGCTCTTGCTCGGTAAAATGCTGCAAGTTTATCAAACCCGCCTTTCTCTTCTTCAAGACCTGTATGCATTGAACCCATTAGCGTTCTATTGGCTAAAGTTGTAAAGCCAAGATCTAAAGGGGCTAATAAATGTGGAAAGGCAGCATTATCATTCATATTAAGTCACTTTTTGTGTTGTCATGTTATATGGTATTTAAAGCTAGTTCATATTTTTTGGTCGAACCAGTTAATGTCTAAAATATCTGCTTGTAAGGTAAAACTCAAGCTTTATTTTGACACCTGTCAGATAGATACCATAACCTTCAATATATTTATCAATGTGTACTGGCAGTTTATTTTTTATAAATTAACCTTATTCAACAACATAGCGATATACTTGCAACTTATTAGTGATGCTATCTGGAGACTTATTATAAACATCGATAAAAACATGATAATTGTTGAAGTAACGACACAGCTACAACAAGAGTTAGCGTTAGCTTTAGAGGCCGCTAATAATGCTCATAAAGCCGCCACTGACGATCAATCGGTAGCAGAAACTCAATATGATACGTTAGCGATTGAACAAAGTTATTTAGCCGAAGGGCAATCTAGGCGAGTAGATGAAATAAAATACGCCATCAAAAATTTAACAGACTTTCCTTGGAAATTATCGCAAGGTAAGTCTCAAGTTGTGGTGGGATCGTTAGTACAAATGGAAAAAGATTTGGCAAAGCAGCATTGGTATTTTATTGCCCCTGCCGCCGGTGGTTATCGTTGTAAATTTGCACAAGATAAAGTCATGGTCAATATCACCGTAATTACGCCACACTCTCCAATGGGTGCGGCATTACTTGGCAAAGAATTTGATGATGAAGTTATTTTAACTGTCGGTAACAATAAAATGGCAGACTACATTATTGCTATCGAGTAACTTAACTACGCCCAGTCCGATAAGCCCAATAAGCTTTTAGTTTATTTGCGGCTCGCTATTGAGTAAGGCTTTGATACTGACTAAATCAACAATTTTCTCATCAACCTTTAAATACGCAACCGCTTCCTCGTGCATAATAGTGGCTTCAATAACGCCCGGCATTTCACTCAATTTTTCCGCAATTTCACGCGCTTTTTCATCACTAATAATACCGGTCGCAAAACTATAAGCTTTAGATTTTTTCAGCGGTTTCATCCCTAAGGTCAACAGCAACCAAAGTAAGCCAAATATTGCCATAACCAAAAATATTGTTTGTTCGCCAAATTCACCAGCAATAAAACCACCGAGAATACCGCCAGCAAAAGCACCTAAAAACTGGCTACTCGAATAAATTCCCATCACGCTACCTTTAACGCCAGCAGGAGCAATGCGTGACAAAATTGACGGCATTGTCGCTTCTAAATAATTAAAAGCGGTAAAAAACATCATCACTAAAGCCACTAAGGTAGTAATGCTGCTAGGCAAGTACCACAGCAATAGCAACGCAAGCGTTAACAATGCCACAGCGGCACTGAACATTTGCGTTTCTTTTTGCTTTTTCATCGCAAGGATCATAAATGGCACCATTAAGAAAAATGAGCCAAATAACGTCGGTAGATAAAGCTGCCAATGATGCTCAAGTGCTAAGCCGTTAGCAACAAACTGCTTAGGTAAAGTCACAAAACACGCGGTCAGCGCCATATGCAGAATAAATACGCCCCAATTAAGACGGGATAATTGACCATCGACAATTAAGCTTTTCAACTTTGAAGGCAGTGCCACGCTGTCACCTTTAGGCGCGGTATTAATAGAGTTAGGTACGACAAAGGCAATAGTGAACATGGCAAAAATAGTTAATATTGCGATAAACCAGAATAATCCACTCAAACCAAATGCCTGTGCGACAATAGGGCCGATGATCATGGCGATGGTAAAAGACAGTCCGATAAACATACCAATGGTCGCCATCACTTTAGGCCGTTGCTCCTCACGGCTTAAATCAGCCGCTAAAGCTAATATTGCACTCGCTATAGCGCCCATGCCTTGTAAAGCTCGACCAAGTACTACGCCGTATATTGTTTCTGACATGGCAGCAACAACACTACCCAATAGAAAAACCACTAAACCTGCTAAAATAACCGGTTTGCGGCCAAACTTATCAGACAAAATACCCATAGGTATTTGTAGCATTGCTTGTGTTAGACCATAAGCACCTATAGCTAAACCCAGCCAAATTGGGCTGTAACCGATAAGAGTTTCACCATAAATGGCAAAAACCGGCAAGATCATAAACAGGCCCAGCATACGAAGGCCGAATACGGAGGCTAACGAAAATGCGGCCTTTTTCTCAATACTATTTAAACCGGTTGCGCTCATGAAAATGTTAACTCTTAATTAAACTTGTTACTGACTAGGAAAATACTGGCTAGAAAAACGGGCATATCTTAGCACGACCACCGAATGAACAAAAACAGAGATTTAAGATGAATTTGGATTAAAAAATGTGCGATAATATTCGGTCCTAACTTAATGTTTAGGGTTCAACAACACTTAAAGTAATTTACCGCTAAAACAACGCTGTATTAGCGTATAAAGATTAAGTTAATTGTTGAAATAGTGGAAGGTAATTTTTCATTCAGCCAAACAATTTTCACTAGAATTGTCAGGCAATAAACTGGTCACAATGTCATTATGAAGAAAATTGAAGTCAGGGGTGCTCGCACTCATAACTTGAAAAATATTAGTTTAGATATTCCTCGCGACAAGTTAATTGTTATTACTGGGCTTTCTGGCTCTGGCAAATCTTCATTAGCGTTTGATACATTATACGCAGAAGGACAAAGACGTTATGTTGAGTCACTTTCTGCTTATGCTCGTCAGTTTTTATCTTTAATGGAAAAACCAGACGTTGATCATATTGAAGGTTTATCACCTGCTATTTCTATTGAGCAAAAATCAACGTCTCATAATCCGCGTTCCACCGTTGGTACCATCACCGAAATTTATGATTATTTACGTTTGCTTTATGCCCGCGTCGGCGAACCACGTTGTCCTGAACATCACCAACCGCTTGCCGCCCAAACAATATCGCAAATGGTTGATCGCGTTTTAGCACTCGAAGAAGGCACCAAGGTCATGGTATTAGCGCCGGTGCTGCAAGACCGTAAAGGCGAGCATATCAAGTTACTAGATAACTTAGCGGCTCAAGGTTATATTCGTGCCCGTATTGATGGCGAAGTATGTGACCTTTCAGATCCACCAACATTAGAACTACATAAAAAGCATACTATTGAGGTGGTTGTCGATCGCCTTAAAGTTCGCGAAGACATTCAATTACGCCTTTCTGAGTCATTCGAAACAGCATTATCTCTTACCTCAGGTACCGTGAAAGTTGCTTTCATGGATGAGCCTAAAAAAGAAGAACTGATTTTCTCGGCTAACTTTGCCTGCCCAATGTGTGGCTATAGTATGCAAGAGTTAGAGCCACGTTTGTTCTCATTCAACAACCCTGCTGGCGCATGTCAAACTTGTGATGGCTTAGGTAATCAACAATATTTTGACTCTAATCGCGTTATTGCAAACGCAGAGCTGAGTTTAGCTGGTGGCGCTATTCGTGGCTGGGACAAGCGTAATTTTTATTATTTTCAAATGCTACAAGCTTTGGCTGAGCATTATAAATTTCCGCTAGACTTAGCTTTTAACGAATTGGACGAAAAAATTCAAAACGTTATTTTAAAAGGTAGCGGCAAGCAAGAAATTGAATTTAAGTACATGAATGATCGTGGTGATATTGTTATTCGCAAACACCCGTTTGAAGGTATTTTAAATAATATGGAACGACGCTACCGTGAAACTGAGTCAAACGCGGTACGTGAAGAATTAGCTAAATACCTGAATAGCCAAAGCTGTCCTGACTGTAAAGGCAGCCGCTTACGCCTAGAAGCGCGTAACGTATTTGTTGCTGACACACCATTAAATGATATTGCTGAATATGCCATTGCCGATGCCTTAGCATTTTTCCAAGGTCTTGAGCTAACCGGTCAAAAAGGTCAAGTGGCAGAAAAAATTCTCAAAGAAATTAACGACCGTCTTGGCTTCTTAGTCAATGTAGGTTTGAATTACCTTAACTTATCGCGTGGTGCTGACACTTTATCAGGCGGCGAAGCACAACGTATTCGCTTGGCCAGTCAAATAGGCGCAGGGTTAGTTGGGGTAATGTATGTTTTAGATGAACCTTCAATTGGTTTGCATCAACGTGATAACGAACGTTTATTAGAAACCTTGATTCATTTACGTGATTTAGGCAACACCGTTATTGTGGTTGAGCACGACGAAGATGCCATCCGCGCGGCCGATCATGTTATCGATATTGGCCCAGGAGCTGGTGTTCATGGCGGTAGAATTATCGCCGAAGGTAATGTAGACGATATATTAGCGTGTGAAGACTCACTTACCGGACAATACCTTTCAGGTAGAGAACGCATTGAAATACCAAAAGTCAGAGTACCCTTTGATAAAGACAATGTTGTCGAATTAAAAGGCTGTACTGGCAATAACCTGAAAAATGTCGACTTAGTCATTCCTAACGGTTTAATGACCTGTATTACTGGCGTTTCTGGCTCAGGTAAATCGACCTTAATTAATGACACGTTATACAAGCTTGCTCATATCGAATTAAACGGTGCCACCACACAAGAGCCTGCGCCTCATAAAGAGATTATTGGCTTAGAGTTACTCGATAAGGTTATCGACATTGATCAAAGTCCGATTGGCCGAACGCCACGTTCAAATCCTGCGACTTACACCGGTATTTTTACTGCTGTGAGGGAAATTTTTGCTGCCACACAAGAGTCACGTTCAAGAGGTTATAAACCAGGTCGCTTTAGCTTCAATGTTAAAGGTGGTCGTTGTGAAGCTTGCCAAGGTGATGGCTTAATCAAGGTTGAAATGCACTTTTTACCCGATGTTTACGTCCCGTGTGATGTGTGTAAAAGTAAACGGTATAACCGCGAAACCCTAGAAGTTAAATACAAGGGTAAAAGCATTCATGAAGTGTTAGATATGACCATTGAAGATGCTTTTGATTTTTTTGCGCCAATTCCTGCGGTAAAGCGTAAATTACAAACCTTAATGGACGTTGGCCTAAGCTATATAAAACTTGGTCAATCAGCAACAACCCTCTCAGGTGGTGAAGCGCAGCGAGTTAAACTGTCAAAAGAATTGTCTAAGCGCGATACGGGTAAAACTTTATATATTTTAGATGAACCAACAACAGGCCTGCACTTTCACGACATTAAGCAATTACTGCAAGTTATCCATCGCCTACGTGACCATGGCAATACTATTGTGGTTATTGAGCATAATTTAGATGTAGTAAAAACTGCTGACTGGATTGTCGATTTAGGCCCTGAAGGTGGTTCTGGCGGTGGCGAAATATTGGTGACCGGTACGCCTGAACAAGTAGCTGAACATAAGGGATCGCATACTGCGCGTTTCTTAAAACCATTACTGGCAGATGCTAAAGCTAAGCATGGATAACTAATAAAAATACTTTGGCTAGCATATAAAAACTTTCCTTTTATATGCTAGCTTCCTGATTAGCTTAAGTTTATGATGATTTGTCTCTTAAACACTTTTAACCATAAGTAGCAGCACAATGACTGAAACAGTTTCTGTAAAATGGCAAAATCCATTAATTTATTTATTAGCTTTTAGCAGCGGCTTTTGCATTATGGGCATTGAGCTTCTAGGAGGTAGAATTTTAGCGCCATTTTTTGGTAGTAGTGTCCATATTTGGGGCAGCATCATTACCGTATTTATGCTGAGTTTATCCTTTGGTTATTTAGCTGGTGGGAAGCTTTCAACAAAAGCGGCCTCATTAAATCGCTACGGTTTAATTTTCATTTTTGCAGGCATAGCTGTTTTACCGGTAGCATTTTCTTCTCAGTGGATAATGGAAGCTATTTTCCTTGCTATTGAAGATACTCGATATGGTTCATTGTTGGCTTCAATGGCGTTATTTTTTGTGCCAACAGTAATACTCGGAATGATCTCACCTTATTCTGTACGTTTATTAGTTACCGATAAAGACAAAAGTGGTCAAGTGGCTGGCTTTCTTTATTTTGTATCAACGCTCGGTAGTGCATTAGGTACTATTATCACCTCGTTTTATTTAGTATTACTGTTTGAAGTAAACGACATTATTATGGTGTTTAGTGCAACATTGTTGCTACTAGGAATCTCAGCGATGGTTTTTAATCGCCTGAATCAGCAAACATTAAATACCACCCAAATTGCTAATCAATCAGGTACCGCTCATGAATAGATTATTTAGCACCTTAATAGTTGGCTTACTGCTAACTCTGATTGTTAGTTTATCAGTGAGTACAACGGTTAAAGCAAAAACTATTCATAGTGAGCGTTCACTATATCGCAATATTTTAGTCGAAGAAAAAAATCGCTTACGGTGCTTAAAATTCAACGTTAAAAGCTCGAAAACACAGCAGAGCTGCATGCTAATGGATGACCCTCAACGCTTAGTATTCAATTATACGAAAATGTTGTTTTCTAGTTTATTGATCAACCCGAATCCTGAGCGAATTTTGATTATCGGTTTGGGCGGCGGCACAATGTCAAATACCTTACATCAAATATTTCCTGACGCGGTGATCACCAATGTCGAAATTGACCCTGCTGTCATCAAAGTTGCGCGTAATTATTTTAACTTTTTTGAAAATGAAAAAATAACAGCCGTTGCGCAAGATGGACGTATTTTTATTAAACGTGCTTTAATCAAAAAACAACAATACGACTGGATAATTCTTGATGCCTTCAATGGTGACTACATCCCAGAGCATTTACTGACAAAGGAATTTTTACAGGAAACTCAACAACTTTTGAGTAACAACGGAGTTTTAGCGTCTAATACTTTTTCAGTAAGTGAGTTATATAATTACGAATCAGCAACTTATAAAGCGGTGTTTGGTGACTTTTTCAATGTTAGCAATAATAAAAACAGTAACCGCATAATATTAACCAGTGCACAGGCTTTACCTAATTCGCAAGTTATCGCTGAGCGGGCAACAGCTTTAAATAAAGTATTATTGCCTTTTAATGTCGATATCAAAGCAATTGCCAAGCAAATGATATCAACAGCGACTAAGCAAGACTGGCCAGAAGAAACACCGTTATTAACCGACCAATATTCGCCAGCTAATTTATTAAATTTAAAAAATTAAAAAAACATAGCTGAAAGCTGTCAGTTTTAAGCTTTCAGCAGTAATTAAGACCACTCGTGTGGTGTTTGTTTTAACTGATAGCTGACAGCTTTGAACTTATAACTTCACTGACGATTCAATTCAGGCTTGTACCACGGCGAATAAATTCGCCCCTACAGTAAGAAAACATAGCTATAAGTTTTTAGTTTTGAGCTATCAGCAGTAGCAAAACCACTAGTGTGGTGTTTGTTTTAACTGATAGCTGACAGCTTTGAACTTATAACTTCACTGTCGATTCAATTCAGACTTGTACCAAGGCGAATAAATTCGCCCCTACGGTAGAGAAGAAAACATAGCTGAAAGCTTTGAACTTAAAACTTCACTGTCGATTTAATTCAGGCTTGTACCACGGCGAATAAATTCGCCCCTACATTAGGAAAAATAGCTGTCAGTTTTGAGCTATCAGCATTACCAAAACCACTCGTGTGGTGTTTGTTTTAACTGATAGCTGAAAGCTTTGAACTTAAAACTTCTTCTTAAGGCTTTTTCTTCAGGCTTAAACGTTTTTTACCAGTTGAACTTGTCACGGTTTTCTTCACATCAATGCGAGTCAGCTTTCGCGTGAATTTACCATCAGCTTTCGAGTCGATGGTTTTATTAGCATGCTTAATATCAGCAATTGCCACCTTTTGTGTTGTTTCTTCTGCTAGGGTATCCGCTGGCTCTACTTCTGTATAATTATCATCAAGTGCTGTTTTGCGAGAACCTGCAACAGCTGCATTAATTTCAGCCATTTCACTTGCGGTTAAATCACGCCACTGCCCTGGGCGCAAGTTATCCAACTTAACATTCATGATCCGAGAGCGCTGTAATTTAGTCACTTCATAATCAAGATATTCACACATCCGGCGAATTTGTCGGTTTAAGCCTTGGGTTAAAATAATTCTAAAAACATATTTACTGACCGGTATTACAGTACACGGTTTAGTAATAGTACCTAAGATAGGTACTCCTTTTGACATACGCTCAATGAAGCGCTCACTAATCGGTGTATCTACGGTGACGATATACTCTTTATCATGGGCGTTCTCAGCTCGTAATATTTTATTAACAATGTCGCCATCACTGGTAAGAAAAATTAAACCTTCAGACGGTTTATCTAAGCGGCCAATGGGAAATATGCGTTTAGTATGACCGATAGCATCAATTATATTGCCCTTGACGTGGCGCTCAGTAGTACAGGTAATCCCGATAGGTTTGTTGTAAGCGATATAAATACGATCGGTGTGATTACTTGCACTGGCTTTAATTTCATTACCATCGACACACACTTTGTCGCCTGCAAGTACTTTAGTACCGAGCTCTGGAACCTTGCCATTAATAGTCACGCGATTATTTTCGATTAACTTATCGGCAAATCGGCGTGAACAATAACCTGAGTCACTAATATATTTGTTGAGACGTTTTTCGTAACTTGACACTGGCTGTCCTAAATTGAGCAAAAATAACAATAATGGCGGTATTTTACCTAAATTTTGCCACACTGTAGAGTAATGTTATTAAAAGCGATTAAAAATTAACTAAATCAAAGATATTGCCTGTATATCGATAAGTGACTTAAGCATTAAAAATAAGTTTACGCGCAGTTCAAAAACTAGCACACTGGCATTAATTAATTCCAAATAAAAAGGCATAGTCATGAAAGTAATCGCATTTGGCGCCAGTTCAAGCTCAACATCTATTAACAAGCAACTTGCTAGCTACGCCGCGAACTTAGCCACTGCAGTTAACGCTAGTGTTGAGGTAGAAGTACTAGATTTGAACGATTTTGAATTACCACTTTTTAGCGAAGATAAAGAGCAAGAATTAGGTCAGCCCGAAGCCGCAAAAGCATTCTTCAAAAAACTTGGCGAAAGTGATGCCATTATTATTTCATTTGCTGAGCATAACGGCAGTTATACAGCCGCTTATAAAAACCTTTTTGACTGGACATCTCGCATTAACCAAAAGGTTTTTCAAAACAAATCTGTGCTATTTTTATCGACATCACCCGGCCCTGGTGGTGCAAGTAGCGTATTAGCTGCAGCTTCAAGCTCGGCATTTTACTTTGCAGGTGAAGTTATCGCGTCGATTTCTGTGCCTAGTTTCTTTGATAATTTTGATGTTGATAATGCGAAGTTAAAAAATGAAGAATTACAGCAAAAGTTGTTGTCAGCGGTTAACGACTTATTAGCCAGTAAATAACTATCGTTCTTTGGGAAAACCTAAGACTACACAAAGTGCTTAGGTTTTTTCTGCGCTTGAAGTAGCTTTTTCATTCCCGTTAACAATCACATTCGGTTGCTTGGGTTTAGAATCTACCTTGATGGATCCGGCTTTGTTGCTCAAAGTAAATGAACTGCAAGCGCTGTTAGTTAACATTACTGTGAGCAATAATATTAACCCTGTATGTTTATTTACATTCATCTTTAATTTTAACCTTCATCTGATTCTTCCCTATTAATTAGATATTGACCATGAACTCATTAATTTACAGGGCTGTAAAAATAATATAACTACCAAAAAAAGCAGAAAAAATACCTGCAATGCGAAACATAGGACAAAACTTTTTAGCTGACCACAATGCAAATTCTTTATGCTTGTTTACACCGATTATGACCAAAATAATTGCCGACACTATCATCAAACAACCAAACACTAAATTGGTAAAGTGGCCTTGAGTTAACGGTGCATAAATAACGAAAATAACACCAGAAAGCAGTCGACTTAATACTTCAAAACTATGAAAATACCTCTGGTGGCTAAAATTAACAATACCCTGTGAAAAAGCTTGAGGACTTATCATCATCCACAAACTTAGCAATACCATTAATAAACCAAACAAAATAATAAATATCAAAGCCTACCCCTTGCTTGCTTTACGGTTACTTGTAATAACTTCCTTTAGGCGGCGAACCAAATAGGCTCATCGCTGCTTGCATATCTTCTTGAGGGTAATTGGTAATAGCAAGTTGGTGACTCTCGATACAATCCCAACGCTCAATCATCATAAAATGGTCAGCATGCTCTTGATGCTTTAATAATTCGCAACTTAAGCAGCCTGTTGACCCTGAGATATAGGGTACTAACGTTTGTAAAAAAGTAAAAAGCTCAGCTGACTTGCCTTCTGCTGCAACAAATTCATTTACTCGGACTATGCTCATGGTAAATTCCTATATTGGTTAATTAACTCGATTACTTCTTGTTGTTGGTATAGTGCACCACACTTTTGGGTGAATCTGCTAATTTCTTCAGCTCTTGGAAAAGTGTAGTACTTTCCCTCATCTGTTTGCTCTGTTGTCAGTAAATCACCCTCTTGTGATAACGTCTTCAGCGCCTGCTCTATTAATCGACAACCACCAACATACAACTTGAGCACATGCCAAAGGTAAGACTTATTTCGATCAACAGAGATTGTAGAATGAGCAATAATACCGCCTGTATCAATGGTACTGTCAGCAATAAAATGTAAGCTCGTCGACAATTGCTCATCACCATTAAGTAAGGCCCAAAACGTCGCCATTACACCACGATAATCAGGTAGCATACCTGAGTGTAAATTAATAACGCCATGTTTTGCCAACTCTATAACCGGATTTTTTAGGATAACGCCAAAGCGAATAGAGATAATCAAATCAGGCGTAAGCGCTTTTATTCTAGTGATTCCTGCGGGGCTGTTTATCTCATTTAAAACATCGATTGCGATACCACTTTCCTGAATAATTTCTGCATAAGTTCTGAAGTTATTCGCATTTTCAATTAGCTTATCAGCAGCCCTGCTTTCTTGTGTAAGCGCTTGATACACGCCTTGTTGCTCAAACCTTGCTAGTTCTTTTAAGGCGTCTGGTTTAGTACTATTACCACCAACTTTACTCGATAGAAAAACCTGAATGCTATGCGCTTTTAATGAAGGCAATAATAAATTTAGCGCAAAATTGCTAGCAATATCATTATTAAGTAATAAAACAATATTCATATAAATACTCGGCTATTTAGCCATTTGGACTTTTGAAGCAATAACGGCAACCTACTTATTTTAATCGGCTCGGCTCAAATGTTAAATGATGAGGTAAATCAGCCGTCATATTTTCCCAATTAGCTTTCGAGTCAATAAAGTTATGTGCAATTGGGCGTTCACTGATGTCAGAATCAAATATCCCTAATCGTACTCTAACTCTTAGCTGATCTTGATTGTTACTGCTATATACTGGGCAACCACAGTATTGACAAAAATAACGTGTTTTCCCTGGTTTTAATGAGAAAGCAGATAACTCATTTCTTCCTTTTACGACAGTAAAGTCAGCTTTGTCGACAAAGCCATTAGTGGCATAGGCAGTACCGGAATTTTTCCTACAAAGCGAGCAATGACAATGAATAATATCGCTTATTTCCCCTTTAACGGTAATCGCCACTGCGCCACACAAACATTTACCTACATACATATTTTTATCCAATAAAGCCGTTTAAATTTAACAAAACTTTCTGCTGTCACTGGCTAGTTAACTGCTTCATCATATAATATCGACAACCGGTTTTTGGGTACCCCTGCTGCATCCATTGCACTTGATAACCATGTTTTTCATAAAATGGCTTGGCTTGAAAATTCAAGGTGTCGAGTAAAGCTTTATTGCAACCTCTAGCCTTGGCCGCTACTTCCATTTTATCTAAAAGCTGACTACCAACGTTTTGGCCTCTTAACGACTCTGCGACCCATAAGGTATTTATCATCAACCAATCACCGAAAGTTCGCCCAGCAGCGCCAGCGATAACTTGACCATTTTCATCGCACAATTTTACCGCTAACGCTTTACGTTCACTGACTTCCCAATGCGCCCAATTAAATTCAGCAATTTTTTCATCAAGAAACGACACCAACTCTGATTCTGGGTTATCTACTACTTCAATATTCAAGGTAAGTCCTATAACAAGTTGATTTTACAAGGTTGAGTATAACGAGTTTTGAATTGTTTGATCTAGAGAAAAACATTAACCAGTGTGACTTAGTTACTTTTACTGCTACATTTATAATTACATGTGGGATAGAATAATTAATAAAGTTCGAAGGCATATAATAATATTATGACAACGTCATTGAGTAGTGAACAAGTAATTAGGCGACTATATCAAATCACGAGTGATCATCAAAAGGGGCTGAATCTGCAAATCCTCGATTTGCTTGCCATGGGCCTTGATGGTTTTGGTTTAGATATTGCTATTTTATCTAAGATTGAGCAAAACACTTATAGCGTAGAACTCTGCATTACCCCTGACGATGTAGAAATGAACTCAGGCGATCAATTTGATTTCGCGGCAACCTTTTGCGATATCACCTGCAAAGCTGAAGGACCTGTAGCACTAGAACATGTTGGTGAGCATCATGAGTATTCTTCACACCCTGCCTATCAGGCATTTGGGCTTGAATCCTATATTGGCATTCCGATTCACGTCAATGGTACGCTTTATGGCACGTTAAATTTCTCAAGCCATAAACCTTTCCCGCGAAAATTTCGTGAAATAGATATTGAAGCGCTGACACTGATGGCATCATGGATAGAAGTTGAATTAACACGAAGAGAGCAAGAGCTGAATCTTAATGCACTAAATTATAAGCTCGAGCAACAAGCTAATTACGATAGCCTAACAAATATTCTTAATCGCCGAGGCATGTATACTCAGTTACGACAAAGCTTAAACCAGATAAGTAGGAAAAGTTCTGATTGCGTTGTTGCTATTATCGATATCGATCATTTCAAAAAGTTAAATGACACTTATGGACATCAAAAAGGTGATGAAGCGCTCATTAAAATAGCCAAAAATATTAGCGACACCTTACGAAACTATGAATTTATTGCTCGTATTGGCGGAGAAGAATTCCTTGTTTGGCTGCCTAATACAGACCAAGAAGGCAGCGCTGCCGTATTGCAAAGAATTATGGATACGGTATCAGACGTTTCAATATCAACGGGTAAAATTACCATTTCAATAGGCGCATATTATTTTAGTTCTAGTCAGAAACAATCAACAGACTTTACGGTACTAATTGATGAGCTTATCGCGAAAGCCGATAGCGCACTCTATGAAGCTAAAAACCAAGGCCGAAATCGCTATGTTTACTATTCTGAATAAAAAATAATCACGACAAAAAATATTTAGTTGTACCTGACCCTACTTTAAAAACAAAAAAAACCTTTGTAAATTCAAAGGTTTTTTAAATTCAAACTAAAAGTTGAACGTTATGGTGTTTCAACTTTTAGCACAGAAATGAAATCTTCATCTTCGAATAATTTTTTGATTAGCTTTTGCACTAAATGTACATAACTTGCTTGACCATTCGGAATGGCAATAGCGCCGATAAATGACGACTCAAAGGTATGGTTTACCGAAATGATTTTTTCAAACACCTCTTTATTGTCTCTGGTTACTTTGAACTTGACCGAAGCTACCCCTATTCCTTTAGAAACACCCGTGACATCGATATCATTAGTTAAAAACTCACCCGTGATCACTGTATCAGAAATAGCTGACCACGCTTTAGCTAATTTTAATTCTTCTTCTAGCGCTTTGGCGAGATAGGCTCCATACGATTTATTAACAGGTGAAACCATCTTAGAGCCACGCATAGAAATTTTATTCAACTCATTGCTCGATACAACATCGCCTACTTTAATTTTTTGTATTTTATTAGTTTTTATTGTCTGAACATTCTCAATAGATACTTGATATGGTGGGGCTTGCATTGAACATGCCGTCACTAAAAAACTTAAACAAACTATTATTACTTTAAACATTATTTATTTACTCCGTTAAATCCAAAGACGTGACTTCCTGTTTAATATCTTCCGCCAACTGGAGAAAAACTTGTTCTGCAGCTCTTCTTGCAGATAATGAAAAATCGTTTTTAAATTCGTCAAATTCAGCTTCCCCTGTTTTTTCAATAGTTTTTTGCCAAGCAATATCACCATTAGACTTCATGGCTTTCACGGTTAAATTAATAACAAATTTTGTCGGCGGCCAAGTAAATGGGCTACTAGAACTTGATTGTGTTGTTATTTCAGGAACAAAGATAAGTTTAATATTGTTGTCAGTAATGAAAGATTCATCATCCAATGATTTAACTAAAAATACATCTTTAAATGTATTTGATAACACGGTAAATAATACTGATTCTGTATCTTTATAAGGGGTATAGGTAACTTTATCTCCACCTCCACCGGGTGTCGTTACTTTCTTCAAACGATCTGCGTCTGAAATATGGTAACCAACAACGGTGTCAATTTTTTTGTCTGCTTCAACAAGTAAATCCGTATTAGGATTCAATTGTATTTGGTGAGCACACCCTGAAGCGACAGTAATAACTAAAAATGCTAAAACATATTTAAATTTATTCATTTTTATTCCTTTAATTTTATTTATTTTATTTATTTTTTTAAATCTGAATACGACGCGTTACTATGCCATCCAAAATAGTGTCAAGCAATACTAAAGCTACATTCTGTATTTGTAGTAGTTACAATGTCGATTCTAGCGAGTAATTTCATTAGCTTATTAAAATCCCGCCATATCTAGGGTAAATAATATTGATTTGAGTCGCTCACAAACAAAAAACCCGGATAAATCCGGGTTTTATTTAAGTTACTTTTTAATAACCATTATTTTTCAAAATAGAATTTTGCACGTTTATTGTCGTAGTTACCTACTTCGTTCATCGTGTCAGCATCATACAAACGGCCATTTACCATGGTATAAACCACTTTATCTGATAAACGGATATCTGTACTTACATCGCCATCAACCACTAAAATATCAGCAAGCTTGCCCGCCTTTAGTGAGCCTAATTGACTATCTAAGCCTAAAGTATGTGCTGGTGCTATTGTTGCCGTACGGATCGCTTGCAACGGCGTCATGCCGCCTTGAGCCATCATCCACATTTCCCAATGCATAGCTAAACCTTCACGCTGACCATGGCCACCGGCATTAACCACAACACCTAAGTCTTGCAGCTCTTTTGCTACTTTAGCGACATTAATGTGGTTGTAATGATGATGTGGTGCTTTTGTACGACGCATTGAACGTGGGTCTAAAAACTCACTAGGTACATATTTACTTAAGCGTGGATGTTTCCATACCTCGGTCGTGTCATACCAAAAGTGTTCGCCTGAAATACCGCCGTAAGCTACGCCCATCGTTGGTGTGTAAGCCATTTCAGATTGTGACCATAATTGTTTTATGTCGTCATAAATTTTCGCAGTTGAAATTGAATGCTCCAACGTTGTGTGACCATCAATAATCATCGACAGGTTATGCTGAAGCAGTGAACCGCCTTCTGGTACCACTAATATTTCGGCTTCACGTGCGGCTTGTACCATTTGTTGACGCTGGTTACGACGCGGTTGGTTATAACTTTTAACACTAAACACGCCGGCTTTTTTCAAACGTTCAATATGAAATTTAGCATCATCTAAACTATCAACATGTGAGGTATAACCGGCCGCTGTTGCGCCGTATAAAATACTGCCGGTTGAGAATAAACGTGGACCGACTATGTCGCCAGCTCTTTGCATTTCACTGGCAGCAAAAAACTCAGTAGTATCATTCGAAGGATCATGTACTGTCGTTACCCCTAACGCTAAGCCAGCATAGTTTTTCCAGTTTTGCTGAGGAATAATTTCATTACTGCCTTGAGGGCCATGAGCATGGGCATCAATTAGGCCTGGCATTATTGATTTTCCGGTAATATCAATTACTTTAGCGTCAGACGGAATATCGACATTATCACGTTGGCCAACGGCAATAATTTTATTACCTTCAACTACAACAACGCCGTTTTCGATAATCTGCTCACCTTCCATAGTAATCACTTTACCACCAACAAAGGCAACACGCCCCGAAGGTTTATCTGCTTTTGCTTTAAAGCCTAAGTAAGTTTTTAATGGTGTTGGCGTTTGCTCGTCTTTGACTTTTTCATCAGCTTCTACTGCTGCGATATCAAATAAACCAGCAACACTTGCTTGGTATAAATCAGGACCTAAGCTCCAGTAAAGTTCATTTGATTTGCCATTCCAGTTAATGCTTTCGCCAGCTCGAGCTGACAGTTTTTTCACTGGTAGGTTTTTAGCTGAAGGACCGATATCAATAACCTGACCACGTTCAACAAACGGCGTTACAAACACTTTAAAACGCTCAGCAAAGGCTAAGTATTTACCATCAGGTGAGACTTTATATTCTGTCGCGAACTTACCTTGATAAAGTGGCTGTTCTTTCGCTGATGTTGCTGAACTGTCTAAATTAACTTTCACTAATTGTGGAGTTTCACCATTACGTAAAACATAAATGCGGTCGTTATGAGCGCCAAAGTGTGGAAATAATCCAGATTCTGTCACCAATTTGGGTGCACTGCCTTTGGTACTTACCGTATAAACTCCAGGGTTTAGGCCCCAGGTTGGGTCGGTGATATAACCACCTGAAACCTTACGATACACCACTGTTTTTCCATCTGGTGAGAAGCTCGGCTCAATGTATTTTCCTGGCTCGCTAGTTAAAACTTTGCTTTTACCGCCACGGACAGACACCATGCGAATATCACCTAACTCTTTATCATCCCAAGAGCTATAAACAACATATTTGCCATCACGAGAAAAGCTTGGGTTTAACTCAAAGTGAGATTTTTGTTTAGTTAAACGCTTAGCTTTACCTTTTGCTTTACCATCACTAATACTGCGCAGGTAAATATGTCCCATTGATTCATAAACCACCTTGCGGCCATCAGGCGATACTTCAACATCACGCAGCATTTTCACATCAAAGTTGTCTTGATCAATATCTTGTTGAAAACGCAATGCGGTTTGAATTTTCTTTTCAGTTTTGACATGAAAGGGGATCACTGAGGTTTTTTTGCTTGCTAAATTCAGCTTATTGATTTGGCCACCTGACCAAAACACCATACCTTCACTGTTAGGTAACCACGCCATGTTCGGATAAACACCATGGATAGCCCAAGTTTCTTGCATGTCACGATCTAGGTTTTCAAAAACCAAACTTTCTTGACCGCTTTTTAAATCGTAAAGATAAAGATTAGATTGAAAATCATCACGGCTAATATAAGCCAAGTATTTTCCATCTGGTGATGGTACTGGACGAATAGCACCACCTTTACCCGAAACCACAACTTTTATTTCGCCAGTCGCAAGTTCAAGGCGCTTAATTTTATAAATGCCTTTTTCAGAATCTTTACTGTAATGGAAAGTTTTACCTGGCGTCGCATCTTGCGAGAAGTAAACATATTTACCGTCATGAGAAAATGCCGGCTCACCTAAATCTTTTTGTTCATTTGGTCGCTTAGTTAGCATCACGCCGTTGCCACCGGTTTTATGGTACATCCACACTTCGCCCGCGCCTAACGAACGAGAACCGGTAAAGTGTTTACGACCGACAAGATAGTCACCATCTAGCGACCATGCTGGGCTGTTTAATAAACGAAAAGTTTCTGAACTAACGGCTTTACCGCCAGTACCATCAGCATTCATGATCCATAAATTATCGCCACCATCTTCATCAGACGTAAACGCGATATACTTGCCATCAGGACTAAAGCGTGGCTGCATTTGCCAAGCAATATCGGTCATTAACGCAGTTGCTTCACCACCTTCAATTGGCAAAGTGTAAATATCACCTAATAAATCAAAAACAACGGTTTTACCGTCTGGGGAAATATCCACATTCATCCAAGTACCTTGGCGAACATCAATTTTAGCCGTAGTAAATTCACCTTGTGGATTATTTACCGACCACTTTTCAACCGTTGACTCTTCAGTTTTTTTAGTAATATTTTCATCTGCTAAAACACTATGGCTAGTACCTAAAACGAGAGCAACACCAAGTGTGAGCGACGAAATTCGAGACTTAAATTTAGACATGACAGTAAACCTAAACAGTTATTATTATGTTGATACTAGAACACATCGGCATTTAAAATTTAAGTACTATGCGACAAATAGCTGTTATTTACCGTTCAGTGTCAATTCTTCACAAATTCCGACTTGTTATTTCATTTTCAATAATCTGCGGAAAAAATAGACAATTTATTATTTTTCAGTATGGTATAGAAACAAGGTTTATAAATTACTTAGCAAAACACGTTTAAGTGCTTGAGAGTTTATTAACCTTGGTGGTTAACAAACAATAAAAAAAACGAGGATGGATTTCTGTGGAAAGACTAAAAGAAGCGCAAGCAAGTTTAATTGCAACCTACTCACTCTATAACGCCGCTAGTGAAAAAAAATTACCGGCCATTGATCCTGACGACACCAATACCTTAAAAGCGTTATTGGAAGTTATTCAAAATCGTGAAGCTATCGCTTACGTACAAAAAGTCAAAAAAAGCATTCCCACAGAAGTGAGTGAACTGAAAAGGTTGCTGGCCGATGTAATGCTGCTACTTGACGGAGTCGATATCAAAGCAATTAAAGCAAAAAATAATAAAGTACCAACTAACGCTGATTAAAATTTGATAACGTTAGCTGTAAATACTAGTACTAAAAAGTCTTTTAATAAGCTTTTTAGCGTAATCCTTTAGGTTATTTTTTGCCGTGGTTCATCGCTTGATAACCCCAGCGTGGCATTATAGATTGTGCAATATTCAAATGGTCGAGCAGTCGCCCAACCATAAAATCAATTAAGTCATTTATCGACTCAGGTTGGTGATAAAAGCCTGGTGATGCTGGCATAATAGTGACGCCCATTTGTGACAACGACAGCATGTTTTGCAAATGAATAGTAGAAAATGGTGTTTCGCGTGGCACTAAAATCAATTGTCCTCGCTCTTTAATTACCACGTCAGCCGCTCGTTCAATCAGGTTATCACTCATACCTTGGCTTATTGCCGCCAGAGTTCCTGTAGAGCATGGACAAACCACCATTGTTTTTGGCGCTGCCGAACCTGATGCAACGGGCGAGAACCACTGCTCTTTACCAAAAACAATAATTTGCTCAGGCTTAGCGTTAAATTTTTCTGTGAAAAACTGACTTGCAGCATCCGGAGAGCTTGGTAGCTTTAAGCCAACTTCAGTGTCAAATACCACCCGCGCTGCACTGGAGCATAGTAAATACACTTGATAGTTTGCCGCGACTAAACACTCTAATAGCCTGAGCGCATAGGCAGAGCCTGACGCACCGGTGATTGCTAACGTTATTTTTTTATCAAACTCATCGCTATTATTAATTGTTACTGATTGATTTTGCACGCATTCACCTGAATTAACCAAAAGTTACTTTACTGATATTTATTATACTAGCTGAACTAATCAATTGCTCATTCAACCGGTTTTAGCAATAGCTATTATTTAGCAAGTGCCGATAAAAGTTTATCATGAATACCACCAAAACCACCGTTACTCATCACAACAAGCGTGTCGCCGGCCTGTGTTTTAGCAACGATATCTGCCACCATTTGCTCAATATTTTCATTAACAAAACACGGTTGCTGGCAATCAGCAATTAAAGCGTCAACAGACCATTTAACTTGCTCGCCTTGATAGACAAACACCAAATCAGCTTCAGCAAGCGATTTTGCTAAAGTGTCTTTATGTACACCAGATTTCATGGTGTTTGATCTTGGCTCTAAAATCGCTATAACCCGTTTATTGCCAACATTCGCTCGCATACCAGCTAATGTTTTAGCAATAGCCGTAGGATGATGGGCAAAATCGTCAAAAACACGAACCTGATTCACCTCACCTTTAAGCTCTAATCTACGTTTGGTATTAACAAAGGTTGCCAGCGCCTCTATTGCTACTGCGGAAGTTACGCCGGCATGGCGCGCTGCAGCAATTGCCATTAAGCCGTTTTCAATATTAAAGTCGCCGATAAGAGCCCACTTTACTCGCCCTTGAACTTCACCTTTAAAGCTGACAATAAATTCACTACCATCAGCAATGCACTTTTCAGCATGCCATCCGTTCAGCTTATCTTCATTATCAACGCTATATTCGTTTGGCGTCCAACACCCCATCGCTAGGGTTTCATTGATCGCTGTTTCACTTTTTGGTGATAAAATAAGACCGTTACTTGGCACCATGCGAATAAGGTGATGAAACTGGCGTTGAATATCGCTTAAGTCATTAAAAATATCTGCGTGATCAAATTCCAAATTATTGATCACTAACGTATTCGGACGATAATGAACAAACTTAGAGCGTTTATCAAAAAATGCCGTATCGTATTCATCAGCTTCGATGACAAAAAATGGTGCATTACCTAGTCGCGCCGAGCAATCAAAATTTTGTGGTACACCGCCAATTAAAAAGCCTGGCTCCATACCGGCATATTGCAATATCCACGTCAGCATTGAACTCGTCGTTGTTTTGCCATGCGTTCCCGACACGGCCAATACCCAACGGTCTTTTAAAACATTATCTAATAACCATTGTGGGCCTGAGATATAAGGGATTTTTCTATCCAGTAAGTGCTCAACCATAACATTACCGCGCGCCATGGCATTACCGACAATGACTAAGTCTGGTTCATCGTTTAAATGCTCAACGAAATAGCCTTGTTTTAACTCGATACCCAGTTGTTCAAGTTGTGTACTCATAGGCGGATAAACGTTAGCGTCGCAGCCAGAAACTCGAAAACCCATTTGTTTGGCAATAGCGGCTATTCCGCCCATAAAAGTGCCACAAATACCTAATATATGAAGATGCATAAAAACTCAATTTTTTCGCGCGCTTACGGATAACGCCGACTTGCGCTTTGGTTTAACTTACAATGGCCTCAATATACCTTAAACTGGCAAAAATACATATTGCAAAATCGTAGCTTTTTGCTCAGTATCGAGTGATAAAACAATGGCTACAGCAACCCTCGTTAGTAATATTTAAGGAATTTAATGTCTCAGGCTATTTTACAAAACATTCATGTATATCCGATAAAATCGAGTGCTGGCATTGAATTGTCTAATAGTTGGGTTGGCGAACATGGACTAGCAATGGATAGGCGATTTGTTATCGCTAGCCCTGATGGCGAGTTTATTACCGCGCGTACCCAGCCAACTTTGTGTTTAATTCAAGCAAATATTACCGCAACTGGTTTAATTGTTACCGCACCGAATATGCTGCCATTGGTTATTGACTATAATGCATTGCTTGCAAGTTATGTTGATGTTCGTGTTTGGAACGACACTATTAGTGCCCAGCAATGTACAGATGACATTAATCAATGGTTCAGTCAATATTTACAGCGTCCATGCCAATTACTGTTTTTTGGTGCTGCATCAGAACGTTTTGTTAAAAATAAAAAAAGCCAAGTTGGTTTTGCTGATGGCTATCCGTTACTACTGATTTCTCAAGCGTCACTAGATAGTTTAAACACCCGTTATAGCTCTGAAGACAATCCCATTTCGATGGCGCAATTTAGACCTAATATTGTTATCGATAATTGTGATGCATTTGCCGAAGACACTTGGCAGCATATTCGAATTGGTAACGTTGAGTTTGAATTAACAAAACCATGTTCTCGCTGTATTTTTACCACGGTTGATCCGTTAACCGCTCAAAAGCATCCGCAACAAGAACCATTAAAAACTTTAAAAAACTATCGCCAGTTAGCCAATGGCGACATTTTATTTGGCCAAAACTTAGTCGCGCTTAATCAAGGTCAAATAAAACAAGGTGACAGCGTGGAAGTATTAAAGCGCCAAACAGCTCCGACATTTAGCATACCAAACGAGCCAGTAGAGAATACAATGCTTAAAGACACGGTTAAAAAAAGTAAGCCTTTACTTACCTTTAGTAGCTTTAATAAAACCTTCACAGGAAATAATAGCGAAACACTGCTTGAACAAGGTGAAAACGCTGGTTTAATTCTACCTTACTCATGCCGAGGTGGTATGTGTGGCAGCTGCAAAGTTAAATTAGAACAAGGGCAAGTCGAGCAACACTGCAGCGACGGCTTATCCGATGAAGAACAACAACAAGGTTATGTTTTAAGCTGCAGTTGTACGCCGCTAACCGATGTTGTTATCAGTCACCCTGAACGCAAACGTCGCAACAGAAACAATGATTAAAAGGCAAAAACCATGAAATTAAACTGTGACTTGGGTGAGTTTGCCAATAATAATGATGCTGAGATTATGCCATGGATTGATATGGCCAATATTGCCTGCGGCTTTCATGGCTCAACCCCACTAACGATTAAGAACACCGTTAAACTCGCAAAGCAACATCAAGTTACCATTGGCGCGCACCCAAGTTATCCCGATGTTGAGAACTTTGGTCGCCAGACAATGCAATTGCCAAAAAGTGAATTAATCGCCTGTATTCAATATCAAATTGGCGCTTTGCAAGGCCTTTGCAGGGCTGAAAATGCCCAAGTAGAGTACGTAAAACCACACGGCGCTCTTTATAACGACATGATGAAAAATCTAAACTTATTTGAAGATATTTGTGTCGCCATTGCCGAGTTGAACCAAAGCTGTCAACACTCGCTCGCGTTAATGATACAAGCTTTAGCTGACAACCAAGCTTTTGATGATATTGCGAAAAAGCATGACATTGAGCTCTATTATGAAGCCTTTGCCGACCGCGCATATTTAGATAATGGCTTTTTGGTGCCTCGTAACGAAACAGGTGCGGTTTTGGCAGATAATCAAGCAGTAGTTGAACGCTGCCAAGCATTATTAAATCAACAACCCTTGCTCAGCATTAATCAACAGCCACTAACATTCCAACTTGATGCTTTGTGTGTCCATGGCGATACACCAAATGCCTTAGCGATGCTGAAAGCCTTACGTCAAACCATTAATGCAACAAAGTAAGGATTAGCATGCCGAGTCATAATAGCCCTACTTCACAAAGTAATACTAAATACACTATCGATGTTGTCGCAGAAAACGCGTTATTACTGAGTTGGCCAGCCCAGATATCACTGTCACAGCACGATGAAATTTTAAACTTACAAGCACTACTTAAACAGCAACTGCATGAGGTAATTGTTGAAACCGTTGCGAGTTATCATTGTTTAATGATTTATTTCGCTTTTCAACATGTCACCAGTGAGCAATTAATCGAAGACATTAAAAAATTAGCTAACAATGAACACCGTCAACTAGCAAACCTAAAAAGCGCCGACGACTGTATTAAAATTCCGGTGTATTACGATACTGAACAGCAATGGGACTTGGTTGAAGTTGCTAAGCACTGTCAGTTGTCAATAGACGAGGTAATTCAGCAGCACAGTAGTCATGTTTATCACGGTTATGCTTTAGGTTTTACCCCTGGTTTTTGTTATTTAGCGAGTTTACCAAAAAGCCTGCATTTACCTCGTAAATCATCGCCAAGAGTAAAGGTACCTAAAGGCGCGGTTGCCATTGCAGAGCAACAAAGTGCGGTTTATCCAAGTGAAAGCCCTGGCGGCTGGCATATTATCGGCCAAACCCCAGTGCCCATGTATCAAAGTAATAATGGTCAATTCAAAGCGACGATTAATGTCGGGCAAAATGTACAGTTTTATGCCATTTCAAAAACCGAGTATATTGAACTACAGCGGGGCGTTAACGCATGAGTAAACCTTACTTAGAAATTATTAGCTGCAATGGTCAAGCAAGCATTCAAGATCTTGGCCGACCAAATGCTCAACACTTAGGCTTTAGCGTTAGTGGCGCTGCTGATGAATATGCATTTTTAACGGCCAATAACCTCATCGCTCAGCAGCAAAATCTTTCTCACATCCAACACACGCAAAGCGCCTGCGCCGCAATAGAAATTACCTTAGGACAAATAGCATTTAAAGCTCACTCTGCTTGCACTATTGCGATCACGGGCGCAGATTGCCAAGCCACCATCAATAATGTGCTCGTAAGTAACTGGCAAAGTCACACCTTAAAAGCGGGCGATATCCTTGACTTTTCGATGCCCAAAGTTGGGTTACACAGTTATTTAGCAGTATTAGGCGGCTTTACTGGCGAAATATCACAGCAGCCTTGGCTAGGCAGCTTTTCACAAACAAAAAATGAAATGGCACTTGGCTTTACTGGCGAGAAATTAACTGTGGGTAGTAAGCTTTATTTTAATATTCGAACTCAAGCTCAAACTCAAGTTGAGCCTAAAGTAGCCTCATTCAACACCAGCCAATTGCGGAACAGACCTACACCGGCCACACAATTTTATGCTCGCGATAAGCTAACTTTACGCTTTATCGCCAGTACAATTTTTGCAAAAATGAGTGTTGCACAGCAAACACAGTTTTTAGCTACAGAATATGTCATTTCAGCAGATAGCAATCGCATGGGTTATCGCCTCAACACTGTGCAGCAAGCAAGGTCGACTTCAGAGCAGAAAATATTACTTGAGATTTTACGCCAGCAGTGTTCATTATCAATGCCGGTAACTTACGGCATGATACAGTTTCCGGCAAACGAGCAAACGATTGTATTAATGAAGGAGCGACAAACCATGGGCGGTTATCCTGTGCTTGGCACCGTGATGCAAACTGATTTATTTCGCTTGAGCCAAATGCGACCTGGCGAGAAGGTAAATTTTACTTTAATTAGTCATAAACAAGCTCAACAACAATTAAACGCTTTTCAGAATAAACTCAACTTCAGCGTTGTTTATTAGCCAAGAACTTTTAACCAAATCACTAGATAAAACCTCGGTTTTATTGCTCTAGATCATCTTAACTGTATTCTTCTTTGTTATTTTATCTTTTGTATTTCTCATACATCCAAAGTAATGATAATTTCAAGCCATTGAAAAAGTCGTGGGTATTTTTACCTCTGTAAACAATGAATTGTTCTACACGAAACTATCATCGACATTTGTATAAAACTTCCTCATTAAGTAGATCTGTACTGCGAACTCAACGTTAAAATTATTAAGGTTAATATCATGAAACATAACATCAAGCATTTATCTCTGGCACTGCTATCAACAACATTATTAACTACGCCTTTAGCGTTTGCGGAAGAAACATCTATTGCTTCAGGAATCCAAAAAGCACTGTCTGATAGCACCGTTAAATTAAGTTTTCGTGCACGCTACGAAGGAGTTGAACAAGACGGTATCGATGAGAACGCCAGTGCATTAACGTTAAAAAGTCGTATCACAGTGAACACAGGCAGTTTTGAAGGCTTTGCCGTAGCAGTAGAAGTGGATAATGTTACAGATATTATCGATAACTACAACAGCACAACCAACGGTGAAACGCAGTACCCTGTGGTTGTCGATCCAACGGGCACGGACGTAAATCAATTCTACCTAAAATATAGTGCTGATAGTTTTTCAGTGGTAGCGGGTCGACAACGTATTTTACATAATAATCAACGTTTTGTTGGCGGTGTCGGCTGGAGACAAAACGAACAAACGTATGACGGGTATCGTTTGCAATTAACACCTACTAAAGGCTTTTCAGCAGACTATAGCTATGTATATAACATCAATCGTATTTTTGGTCCAAACGGTGCTAACGCAGACTTACATGGTCAATTTCATTTACTGAGCTCTGCTTACAAAATCAATAACGATCATAAGATCAACGCTTATGCTTATTTACTTGATTTTGATAGTAAATCTGGTTTATCAACTGATACATATGGCTTGAGCTACAACGGTAACTTTGGTGCTTTATTGGTTAATGTTGCCTACGCGACACAGAGTGATGCTGGTGATAACACGGCAAACTTCAGCGCTGATTATTATAATGTTGAAGTCAGTACAAACCTTAGCTCTGTAACCTTGGCAGCAGGTATTGAATCGTTAGGCAGCGATAACGGCATTGGTTTTTCAACACCTTTAGCGACCCTACATAAATTCCAAGGCTTTACCGATAAGTTTTTAGCTACTCCAGGTCAAGGCGTCGAAGATCTTTACCTAACAGTTAACACTAAAATTAAAGACATTAATTTTTCAGCTACCTATCATGATTTATCTTCAGATGTTGACGGTATTGACTACGGCTCTGAAATCGATATTTCTGCGGCTTATGCATTGAACAAAAACACTAGCATATTAGTTAAGTTTGCTCATTACAACGCCGATGATTATGCCAGTGACACTGACAAGCTTTGGCTACAAGTTGCCGCTAACTTCTAAGCTTTATCCATAATATAAAGCTACCACTTTGAATAAAAACAGTAAGGGTTTAAACATTGATGTTTACACCCTTTTTTGCATTTATAAATACTGATTAACCGCCGCTTAGACCCAATTCAAAATCAAGGGGTAGCATGGATATAGATTAAAGCTTAGAATAGCGCCGGATTTACGACTTGAAATTTATACAGGTGCTTCTTTGTTATTAATGATCGACAACTATGACTCGTTTACTTTTAATCTTGTGCATTATTTTCAAGCGCTTGGTCAAGAAGTAAAAGTCTTTAGAAACGACGAAATTAACTTAGCGGAAATAGAAGCATTAGCGCCGCAGTATATCGTGATATCTCCAGGGCCATGCGATCCTGATGCGGCAGGATTATCATTAGCGATAATCGAAAAGTTTAAAGGCCTGATCCCAATATTAGGTGTGTGCTTAGGGCATCAATGCATTGCTCAGCACTTTGGCGCTAGCATCATCAAAGCCAATCAAGTCATGCATGGTAAAACCAGTGTTATCAACCACACTGGACAAGGATTATTTAACTCGTTAACACAACCATTAACAGTGACCCGATATCATTCATTAATTGTCGACGAAAATACCTTGCCTGATGAACTAGAAATTACCGCTTGGCTTATGGAGAATCAGCAAAAAGTTATCATGGCTTTGCAACATAAGTATTTACCACTTTCAAGCGTGCAGTTTCATCCGGAATCAGTGTTAACTGAACAAGGTCATCAATTGCTAAAAAACTTTCTTGAGCTATATGACAATTAAATAAACCGATATTGATGCTTATATTATTGCAGTCAAACATGTAAGCAGGACTAACTAATGAAATAATAGAGTAAGTCGATAACAAAACAAACCTAAAAAATTGTAAACTGATAATAATCAACGATAATTAAGCTCTGATGCAAATATTTGAAAATAACAAACAAGTTTTCCCTATCTATAGTCGCGCGCTTAGCCTTGCGATTAGCAAAGATTTTGCCCATAAACAAAAGGGTAAAGTCGGCGTTGCCGAACATCAAGACAGTGAACAATTCAACAGAAGACGTGAACTATTACCAGTAGAAGAAGAAACACACAAAAATAAAATTATACAAATACACGGTCAAGAGCACTTTAAAGCACAAGTCATGAGGCAGTTTTTTGGCCGTGTTAGCGCCAAAGTTAATCATGTATTTGAAAATAAAGAAAATCTTTATATGAATGTACTTAGGATAGAGGATTCAGCACCTTCTATAATGGAAATATTGGCGCTAAAGTCCGCCAGTATCAAACGCATCACACCCTTAGCAAAGTCATTACCTTGGTTGTGTACCGATTTAATCAGCTTAGTTAATAAGCCCCAGTATCGTAAACGTTCTGATGTACAAGTTACCGAACCCAACTTAGCACTTAGTTATGTTGGTTTAGATAACTTAAAATTGGTTATGCCAACTTTTATGCTCAAGCATTGGCTACCCAACAGCACCTCGCCGTATCCTCTAATGAAGCGTAAACTTTGGAAAGATAGTTTATCGGTAGCATTAGCCGCACAAGCATTAGCAAAAGCACAAGGTTTAGATGAGTTTACTGCCTTTACTGCTGGCATGTTAAGTAACTTAGGCTTACTAGCTGTCACTCGTGGCTTTTTAAATATTTATAACGAGCTTTATAATGAAGAGCTACGGGCAGCCTATGAAGTTAAAGATAAAAAATTACATGACGTGCTAATTAGTTTAGACGTTGCACCTGATTTGCTATTAGAGCAGTTAATACAGCGCAGCAGCGAAGTTGCCGCAGATATGGTTGAACTTATGCGCTTTGATCGCTTACAGATCACTGAAGCAATATTCGACCTTGCCTATGCGACTGATCTTGATCAAATGTGCCCAATGGCGAAACTAGTGACCAAAGCTAAGGCATTTGTAGCTTATAGAAGCTTAGCGAAAGAAGGTCTTATCGAGCCTGACGAAGCAAAAGCACTGTTTTCTGCAGCTAAATTAACGAAACACGACATTACATTGTTAAAGAAAAGCGACATTGACCATATAAAATTAGTTTTTAATTAAATTATTTTTGATTAATTATGAAACATTAGCGCTAATTGTAGATCAGCTTTGATGACACAAAGCGCTAGCAACTGACCGATAGACTAAAAAACAACATGATCATAGTTATGCAGTAATATTGAATAAAAACGTCCAACCCTTTACTTTACAAGGGCTTCAGCGCATTTTTACAAGACACTACTGCATTTATCTGTCATAATCCCTGCCTATTTTTTAGTTAGTATGTATTTAAACTCTCTGACTAATTAACCCATATATAGTTTGTTCGAACTTTAATTCGTGAAACTAGTAAACCACTATTGATTACAATAGCCTAAATATAAGAGGAATTTACAATGTCTAACCACTTTCCAGTAAATCGTGAATTATTTGATGATGTTATGGTACCTAACTATGCGCCATCTACTGTTATCCCTGTTCGCGGTCAAGGTTCACGTGTTTGGGATCAACAAGATCGTGAATTTATCGATTTTGCTGGTGGCATTGCGGTTAACTGTTTAGGTCATTGTCATCCTGCTTTAGTGGGTGCATTAACTGAGCAAGCAAACAAAATCTGGCATTTATCAAATGTTATGACCAACGAGCCAGCGTTACGTTTAGCGAAAAAATTAACCGATAGCACTTTTGCTGACAAAGTTTACTTTGCTAACTCTGGCGCAGAATCAAACGAAGCAGCTTTAAAACTAGCACGTCGTTGGGCTCTTGATAATTTTGGTGCAGAAAAATCACAAATCATTGCTTTCAAACAAGGTTTCCACGGTCGTACATTCTTTACTGTAACTGTTGGTGGCCAAGCGGCTTATTCAGATGGTTTTGGTCCTAAGCCTGGTGATATTGATCACGCAGAATACAATAATTTAGACAGCTTAAAAGCACTTATGTCTGACAAAACTTGTGCGGTAGTAATGGAACCATTACAAGGTGAAGGCGGCATTATTTCACCAACTGATGAATTTGCTAAAGGTGTACGTGAGCTTTGTAACCAACATAACGCTTTATTAATCTTTGATGAAGTACAAACAGGTGTTGGCCGTTTAGGTGAATTATATGCTTACATGGGTTTAGGCGTTACGCCTGATATTTTAACCACTGCAAAAGCATTAGGCGGCGGTTTCCCAATTGGTGCTATGATCACAACAACAGATATCGCCAAGCACCTTAAAATTGGTACACACGGTAGTACTTACGGTGGTAACCCATTAGCTTGTGCTGTAGCTGAAGCTGCATTTGACACAGTTAATACTCCTGAAGTGTTAAATGGTGTTAAAGCAAAATCAAAAATTTACATCGACGGCTTAAACGCAATCAACGCAAAATATAATGTTTTTAGTGAAATTCGTGGTAAAGGTTTACTTATTGGCGCGGTATTAACAGAAGCATACAAAGGCAGAGCGAAAGACTTTTTAAATGCAGCAATGGACGAAGGTCTTATGACACTTGTTGCCGGTGCTAACATTATACGTTTTGCTCCTTCTTTGGTTATTCCAAATGAAGATATTGCTGAAGGTTTAGCGCGTTTTGAAAAAGCAGTTGCTAAATTAGCTAAGTAAGCCAATTGATTATTAAACAGTTAAATACCATATTAATTAAGGTATTTAACTGTCTCACTGAGAGTTTTCTATGATTATTATACGCCCTATTCAAGACAGTGATTACGATGCACTTCATCGCATTGCTGTTGAGTCAGGACACGGTTTTACATCACTACCGGTCAACGAAGAACTGCTGAAAAAACGCATTTCTCACGCTGAAGTATCTTTCAAAAGCTCGGTTACCGAGCCAGGTAATGAAGGTTACCTATTTGTAATGGAAGATACTGAAACAGGTGCGGTAGTTGGCACCAGTGGTATTGAAGCCGCAGTTGGCCTAGATGATGCATTTTATCATTACCATTTAGGTAAGGTTGTGCATAGCTCTCGTGAGCTTAATATTTACAATACAGTAGAAACATTGTCGTTATGTAATGACTACACTGGCGCTTCTGAAATTTGTACTTTGTTTTTAAGTGAAAGCCATCGAAAAAATAGAAACGGACGCTTTTTATCGCGTTTCCGCTTTTTGTTTATGGCTGAGCATACTGAACGTTTTGCTGAAACTGTTATCGCTGAAATGCGCGGTGTTTCAGACGAAGACGGCTCTTCACCTTTCTGGAAATGGCTAGAAGACAACTTCTTCTCACTGGACTTTCCAACAGCTGATTACCTTACCGGAATCGGTAAAAAAGTCTTTATTGCTGAGTTAATGCCAAAGTATCCAATTTATGTCAATTTGTTGAGTCCAGAAGCACAACGTGTGATCAACAAGGTACACCCAAAAACTGTACCGGCATTAAGATTACTTGAAGCAGAAGGTTTCTCTCGTCGTGGTTATGTTGATATTTTTGATGCTGGCCCAACCGTTGAAACGCAAACTGCTTCAGTTAAAACAGTTCGTCAAAGTCAAAAATGCCAAGTACTTATTGGTGCCGTTGAAAACGACAATAATTATATTGTTTGCAATAGCAAAGTAGCAGATTTTAGAGCAACACAAGCTCCGGTATTATTACGTGAAACAGCAAACCAAGTGGTAATTACACAAGCGGTTGCAGATGCGCTAATGGTTAATGAAGGCGACTGGGTTCGCCTAGTATCAAATTAATTATCAAGCAAATTAAGTTATTTTACTCATGAGCGATACATGCGCAGAGGAATCAAGAATGTCACACAATATACAACTTATTAATGGTCAATGGACTGCGGGTTTAGGCCACGAAATATTCTCAAAGAATCCCGCTAAAAACCAAGTGATTTGGCAGGGTAATACGGCTTCTCCAGCACAAGTTGACGAAGCTGTACTTTCCGCACGTGCTGCGTTCGAAACTTGGTCTAATATGCCAATTGAAGATCGCATTGCTATTGCGGTAAAATTTGCAGAATTGTTGACTGAACACAAAGAAGCGTTTGCCACAACCATCGCACTTGAAACAGGTAAGCCACTTTGGGAAACTCGCACTGAAGTGGGCGCAATGGTTGGTAAAATCGCTATTTCTGTTCGTGCTAATGAAGAACGTACTGGCACAGTTGAAAACCCGATGCCTGGCGCTAAAGCCTTTATTCGTCATAAGCCTCATGGCGTTGTTGCTGTATACGGTCCTTATAACTTCCCTGGTCACTTACCAAATGGTCACATAGTTCCAGCACTTATCGCCGGTAATACCGTGGTATTTAAGCCAAGTGAACTTACCCCTATGGTTGCTGAAGAAACCTTAAAACTATGGTTGAAAGCAGGCCTTCCCGCTGGTGTTATCAACATGGTGCAAGGTGAAGTTGAAACAGGTAAAGCATTAGCTGCTCATCCACAAATTGACGGTTTATTCTTTACCGGTAGTTCAACAACTGGTCATTTCTTACATGAGCAATTCGGCGGTCAACCAGGCAAAATTTTAGCGTTAGAAATGGGCGGAAATAACCCATTAATCGTTAAAGATGTTAGCGATATTGATGCCGTAGTACACGACATTTTACAATCAGCTTTTATTACTACCGGTCAACGTTGTACTTGTGCTCGTCGCTTATTTATAGAAGCCGGCGCAAAAGGCGATGCAATTTTAGCTAAATTAGTCGCTAGTACTGAAGCAATTAAAATCGGCTACTACGACGATGCAGAACAACCATTCATTGGTTCAATGATTTCTGAAAAAGCAGCCTTAGGTTTAGTGGCAGCGCAACAGCAATTATTAGACCTTGGTGCTGAATCAATTGTGATGATGAAACACCTAGAAGAAGGTACTGGCTTTATCTCTCCTGGTATTATTGATGTTACTAACATCTCGTCAATGCCTGATGACGAGCACTTTGGTCCATTACTAAAAGTGTATCGCTATACTGATTTTGATGCTGCAATTGATGAAGCTAACAATACCTCATTTGGTTTATCAGCAGGTTTGTTGAGCGACAGTGAAGACTTATATAACCACTTCTTCCGCCGCATTCGTGCAGGTATCGTAAACTGGAATAAACCAATTACTGGCGCTAGCAGTGCCGCACCGTTTGGTGGTATTGGTGCCAGTGGTAACCACAGAGCCAGTGCATTCTATGCCGCTGATTACTGTGCCTACCCAGTTGCCTCAGTAGAAGCTGAAAAAGTATCATTGCCAGCAGCGTTAAGCCCTGGTTTAACCATTAAGTAATTAACACTATCTTAATTTTAATGAAACTTTATTGCCCATTAAAAAAAGCTGGGATACGTCCCAGCTTTTTTAAAAATATCGATCAAATATAGTCACTTATCCTGAGTGGTTATAACACTTGCTGTCCAAAATATTCTTTCAAGCCTATTGAAAAGTACCTAAATAGCCCGACATACCACTCTGTTGATTTGAGATCTCGAACTAATTTTATTTATGTCTTTAGGAATTTAGCATGACCCCGGTTAAAAATTTATTTAATAACATTTGGCAGAACTACCTTGAAGTTACCCCTTCAGCTGACAAAGTTCACCAGCTTTTAGGCACAGGAAACGACTTAATTAACGACCATGTTGCTTACCGCACGTTTAATATTGCGAAAGTAAATATTGAAAGAATATCAGCGCATTTAATTAATTTAGGCTACAAAGAATGTGGTGAATACCACTTTGAAGCAAAAAAACTATACGCAAAACATTTTGAACACAGCGATACTAGCTTACCAAAAGTTTTTATCAGTGAGTTATTAGTAGAGAAATTTTCTCCACGCGTGCAAGAAATAATCGAAAAAATGGTAGCTAATATCAATGAAGGCGACATTAACGTTGAAAGCTTTTTATACTCAGGTACACATTGGAAAGTAAGTCATCAAGAATACTTAGACTTGCTAAGTGAGAGTGAATACGCAGCATGGGTTGCGGCATGGGGATATCGTGCTAACCACTTTACTGTCAGCATCAACCACCTAGAAAACTACGACTCTATTGAAGCAGTTAATAATGCCGTTAAAGCGGGTGGTTTTACCTTAAACACCACAGGTGGTGAAATCAAAGGTGATGAAGCAGTCAAATTAGAACAATCATCTACCATGGCTGATCACGTTTTAGTTGAGTTCTCAGATAAAACCGTTGCTATTCCAAGCTGTTTTTACGAATTTGCCAAGCGTTACCCTATGGCCAATGGTGAACTTTACACCGGTTTTGTAGCAGCCTCTGCAGACAAAATTTTTGAAAGTACCAACGCTGCCTAGATAATTTATTAGTGATATTTAGCAAACAATAGGCGCAAAAAACATTACGTTTTTTGCGCCTATATTAATTCAAATAATGATAAACAAATCATCACTTAGCGATATGATTATTCGCTAAATCCGTAATTGATGTCGAGTGCCCTCTGCGATCAAACACTCGCAACATTGCATCTGCATTACTTCCATACCGCTGAACAAACGCTTGCAGACTAATACCATTACACTGTAAATTTTTCGCTATAAATGCTTTTGAGTAACCAGAAGCTTTAATGTTGTTATGCATAGCAGCACGATTACCCGCTAATGCTGTCATACACAGTTGCGTAAAATTTGATTCATCTGCCGCCACGACTTCATTGGCATGGCTCATCAAAGAGGTTGCACCTGCAATTGTTAATGCTAAAACTAATTTTGTTGCCTTCATTTTTACTCTCCTAAAATAATTAAATACACACTAGTAAACCTTGTAAATAAATAGTGGCTTATATTTTCAGAAAAGTTGTAACAAGCAGGCGGGGAGATGTAAGTAAATAACAGGAATGTTTAAGCTACATTCAAGCCTTTTAGCTTAAAATACTGACTAACTGATTCAATTAATGCTTATTTTTAATTAAGTGCTTACTCGACGGGTTAGTGACAACTTTTTACACTTAGTAAACTCTAGACATAAAAAAACCTCGCTAGGCGAGGTTTTTTAATTCAGGAAGTGACAGATCCCGCTATTAGAAGTTCATTGTAGCTGTTAATTGAACATAACGTGGTGTTTGGAATGCTGTACGCACACCATAGTTACGTGAATCAGTTTGAGCAAATGTACTTTCTGCACTTTCGTTTTGACGAACATGTGAATCAGCATTTAAGACGTTGAACACATCAATTTTAAACATAGTGTCCGCACCAAACATTTCTGTTTCATACATTAAGTTTAAATCTAAACGTGCTGTCCAAGGTGTACGACCCATGCTACCACGAGATACTTTATTATAATTATAAATCGTTGCACCTTCTGAATCTACTTCACCTGAATCAGTAGCTAAGTAGTACGTTTTACCGTAATCAACTTCGCCAATATCAGGGTGACCTAAACCAAAGGCATTAAGTGGACGACCTGACTCTAAGGTAAAATTATAGCCCATAGTTAAGCCTTCGATACCACCTAAAGCAACAGTTCCGTATACTTTGAACATATGGCGACGATCATTCGGTAAGTTACCGTATGCGCCATCCATTAGCTCAGGGAAATCAAAGTCTGTTGTTAAACCAGCATCATCTTGACCATTATCAGATTTAACTAAACCTTCTGAGTTACCGTAACTTTTAGACCATGTGTAAGTCGCATTCAGTGACCATTCACCGTCGTAAGCTTTACGTACTTGTAAATCAATAGCTGAATATTTACGAGTGGCAGAGTCATACTCTAATTCTTCTGGTGTAAAAGTTACCCAATCATCTACTGCTCCATCACAGTTAGTGTCTGAATAAACTTTCATGCTTTCGCCAGGATTACCCAATACATACTGATGAGGATGATAATCTTCACAGCCAAATTTAGACGCAATCGCATGATCAATGATCATATCGTCAATTGCACCATTTAGCTCACGACGTGTTCCTTTAATACCCCAAGACCAGTCTTCGTTTAGCATACCTTCATAACCAAGAATAATCTCATCTTGGAACATAGCATCTAATTCAGCATCAACAATACCACGAGTATCTGGAACTGAACCGTCTGAAAGCACTTCATCAGCACCAATTTGTGTACCTAACTGTGGAATGTTATATGCAACACCGTTATAGTCAGCAGCGGTAAAACCGGCTAATTCATAATACTGACGCATATCACTTTCGTTACCAGCTAAACGAACGTTTGTGTTGTTAGCAACAGGTAGGAAATAACGACCAACGTTAACGAATACTTTAGAGTCTCCATCACCGTTAACATCCCAAGCTAAACCTAAACGAGGTGCCCACATATCTTTAACTTCAACAAAGGTATCGCCTTCGCCATTTTTGTTATCGAATTGTTCATTTCGAAGACCAAGAGTAGCTGTAAGATTTTCAGTCACATTCCAAATATCTTCTATATAAAAAGCTGAAGCTTCAGTTTCAAAAGTACCACCAACAGTACGAACACGGTTACGAATGTAGTCGGTTCCTTCTGTCATAACAACATCATTTACTGTTTCTCCAGCACTAGCTGGCCAGCTGATCCAATATGCGCCATTCGGGCCTGAATAATATTGGTTAGAGAATGATGAATTAACTTCATTATCCATACCGAAACGAACTAAATGGTCATCGTGAATTTGCCATTCAAAATCAACTCGCATTGCTTCACGTTTATCACTACCTTCTTCTAAGAAGTAGTTAGATGTTGTTGCACAACCAGCATTTGGCGTTCCGCCCAATGGCACATCAGACTCTGCACCATAGTAATAACGATAGTCTAGTACCAATTCACATGTCTGAGCAGAAGTTGAATCATTAGTTAGATCATATTCATTTTCACCGTATAATACTGACAACGTTAAGTCATCTGTAATATATCCAGTGTATTTAACTGACCAGTTATCACCACCAGAGTTGTCAAATGCTTTACCATTAAACTGAGTATCGCCTGCATCATTAGTAGTATATACGTCAGTAACAAGCTCATTTTTATCAGAGAATGCTAAATATTCTAAACGGTGATCTTCAGTGATATTCCAATCAATTTTAGCACCCCAGAAAGCATTATCTTGCTTCTCTTCAGTCAAACTTCCGTTTGATTGAGTACGGTCATATCGACCTTCTACATTACGAGGGTTGTAAATCGCGTAGAAAAACAATGTATCTTCAATAATTGCACCAGATGCATGTACATTGATATTTAAGTCACTACGTTCGTCATTTTCACGATATGTATACCAAGTACCATCATTTGCACGAACTGACGGACTAGTTTCACGAAGTGCTTTTGGTTGATAGTAAGCACTTGCACCAAATTCAAATTCATTTGAACCTGATTTAGTTACCGCATTAATCACACCACCAGTAGAGCGACCAAATTCAGCCGAATAACCACCTGTTTTAACTTGGAATTGGTCATAAAATTCATATGGAACATTTGAAAAGCCTAAACCATTACGGAAGTTAGTAACATTTAAACCATTAATGTACATAGAGTTTTCAGCAGCAGAGGAACCACCAAATGAAGCACCACCGAAACGGCTATCAGCTCTAGTAGTACCTGGCGCTAATAACGCTACAGACGTTACGTCACGTGGAACAGGTATACGCGATAATTCAACAGCACTGATGTTCAAAGCAGACTCTGAAGATGAAACATCAACCATAGCTACAGATGAGCCGGTTATTTCAATTACTTCAGTTTGATCTTCAGATACCATGTTGATATTAACATTAGTATCACTACCAATACCTACATTAACAGTACCAACAACAACTTCATCATAGCCATTGTAGCTAGACGTAATGCTGTAAACACCAACAGGTAATGAACTTAAGCGGTAATTACCATTAGCGTCTGATGTTAACGTTTTTGTAAAACCAGTTTTAGGGTTAGTAACTTTGATTTTTGCGCCTGCAATAACTTGTTGGTTAGCAGCATTTACAATTTTACCGGCTAAGCCACCATCGTTGTTACCAGCCATAACAGAGCTTGCGCTAAGTGCTAATGCTGTACCAATCGCTGCAGCGACTAGTGATTGTTTAAGATTTCTCATGTTTTTGTTTCTCTCCGAGCTTTATTTTGTTTTTATAGTATTAGGTTTTTATTTTAATAATGTTTCATAATGTTACTAGTAGTAACATTTTCCTTATCTTTACCTGAATTGTAAATATATACAAGTCTTAAATTGTTACATTGTATACAATATACGAAGCAGAAAAATTGAGTTAAAACAGTTTTGTAATATACAACAACTCACTATCGCAACATTTTTATAACACTGTTTAAAATTAATACAAAAAAACGTAGTCTAATATTTCTTTTATGCACGTTTTATGTGACTTATTTTGTGTCTAGTAGATACAAAAAACTAATTTACCCTTTAAAAGTGATTTTACATGGTCAAGTCGACAGTGCCTTTGCCAATTCGACGTATAAATCTAGTCAAAAGTCACTTGATCGAAACCTTAATTTACGAGTAAAGTAGGCTTACTGAAAATTACATAGATAAACCAATGGTTACCGATACTGAAGGCTATATTCATATTATTGAATATTTAACTGCCCATTTAAGCTTGTTTGAAAACAGTACTAATAGCCATAGTAGCAATCGTTCTATTTTAGAAGTGATTGAGTACGAGATGAGCCAGCAGATAATTGATTTATGTGATCAAAATGAAGGGCTTACTTTTAATGATAGAAATACTATTGTTAGAGAAATAGATGCCATTGTTTATGATTTAGAAGAATTGTTAGCTGGCATGGTGAACAACCCAGTAACTGAAGATCAAGTTGAGTTTATTAAAGAGTTTGCGATATTAATTAAGAATTTATTTGATACCGAGATTCATTGCCGCATTATACTTTAATCAGTAATTACACTTTAGTCGTTAATAGTTAACTTAATGTTTTTTGCAATCATCTATATATAAGCAAAGCGATTTTTATCAATTGACTATTTCTATCCACTTAACACCAAAAGTTGCCATATGCTGTCAGAATCACCTCAAAATCATTTATGTCGCGTAACGCTATTAGGGAATTTAGTTAATAAACCTGATATTCGTTACCAAGCAAATCCCGTGGTTGCTTTTGCTGAATTAACTTTAGCTACTCATAGTCGCTGGTTTGATAAAACAAGTAATAGCTTTAAAGAGTGGACGAGCTACCATACGGTAAAAGTGATTGGTGAAATTGTTGAACGCGCACTTATTTTTGCCAATAAAGGTGACATTATATTATTGCAGGGTCACTTAATTAATAGTAAAAAAAATAATAGAGAAATAATTCACGCAAGTTATGCCCAAACGTTTCCCAAGGGTTATGCACAATCCATTAATCAAATACATTACAGTGGTAACATTGTTGCTGATATTCAAGCCGTTACTACAGAGCATGACAAAGCTTTAGCGGAGGTTATCGTTGAGTCTAAACAGCATATTTACTCCGCTATTACCCAACAAAGTTATGTAGTGACCATAAAGCGTCCGGTGCATGTATGGGGAAAACAGGCGCTTTACATTGCCGAACATGGCAAAATAAATGATCAAATAATAGTTGACGGAAAATTAAGCTATCTTAATAATAAGAATAAAAATCAATTTATAGATGCGCACCAAGCTGTTTTACTAACTAAAAACTAAGTATCATTTATCCAATATTAATGAAAGGACTCACCGCTTGATGGACATTAAATGCAGGTTTAATAAGATAAAGGCTATTTTAATTGTTATCTGCTTAGTTTTGCAAAGTGCAGCGTTACATGCAGAAGACCATCCAGCAATTGAGCTAGAATTATCGCCGGTTGCAGACCTTGAAAGTGCCGCTTTAGAAAATGACAAATGGCACACCGTACTACCTGTTCTAGGTGATGAAAAGCAATACTTTATCGCTACAGTTGCCGGTAAAATTTATCAACTGCATGACAACGAAGTTGCCCAAAGTGCTTTTTTCGATTTAAAGGCGGCATTAGATAACCCTGATATTATAGCCTTAACGGCAATAGCCTTAGATCCAAGTTTTCATTACCGTGATCAGGACGGCTATCACACCTTTTATACTGCGCATACTGAAGCGAGCAAAAAATCAATCTCAAAGTTAAGTCCTAATAACAAAGCTGCAGCTCCCCCTTTTGATGCAGTTATTATGCGCTGGAAACTAGCTAGTATTAGCGCCCCAATAGCTAAAATCAACCAGCGCCATGAAGTAATGCGTATTGCCATTCAACAACCTCAAGAGTCTATACAACAACTGAGCTTTAATCCTTATATAGAACCATGGCATGATGATTTTGGATTGTTATTTATCTCTCTTGCTGTCAGTGAGACATTAAAAGATGATGCACTGTATGCTGGTTCTATTTTGCGTATTAAACCACAAAAGTATGGTTTGCAAAGCTATACCGTCCCTGCCGACAACCCCTATATCAAAACGAAAGATATTCCAAATGAAGTTGTTTTGATTACAGGGCAAAAAACCGAACACTTTGACTGGATAAAAAAAGGCTTTTTTAGCTTACTCATCCAATTTAACCAACAAGATACAATATTACTTGTAGAGGCAAAAATTGGAGACGATTGGCGTAATTCACTACCACAAACACGTATTACAAAGCGTTTACCTGCAACTAAATCAAAACCTAAAACCTTACTATATCAAGGCAGAGAACTTAAAACTTTATGGGGAAAAGCGCTGCGGTTACAGGAAGTAGACAACAGTTGGCAGTTACAACCTATTGCATTATCTTCAACGGTCAGTTCTGAAGAAGGCTCTCAAGATGTACCGCATAAACTTATAAAAAATGACAATGATCAGCAGGCAAAATTTAGCTTACACTTGCGCCACAATGGTGAATTATTATTACTTGAGCATAATCAACAACGTTTATATGCAATTAAAAAACCTGAAATAAATAATAATATAGTGCCGAATGCCAAAGGACCTATAGCTGAGTCAAATAACAACAGTTCATTTGCGTTCATATTTTTTATGCTGTGTATTCTTTTAAGTTACTTTTGGTATTTAAGACATAATGCCAGTAAAAATCAGCATTTTTTGCATGATGAATGGGCTAATTTCGACATTAACTTAAGCACAAAGTCACTCGAGCTTTATAAACGTCATGCTAAAATTGCTGAAAAAATTATTAAAATATCCTCAATAATACGTAGTGAATTATTATTAAATGGTGATGTCATTTCAACGGTCAGTGCCGAGGAAGCTCAAGCATTTTCTAATGAAATAGAAGATAGTACACTGACTATTTTCGCGAAAGAACATCGATTAAAAATGATTGATGAAAAGCAGCGTAAAATTCAATTGTGCTTAACCGATGATCAAAAGAAGCGTTATCTTATTTGCCTTTACTTTAGAGTTGGCAACATCCGCCATACCAAACTTAAGTACAGTAAAGTCATCGATAAAGCTATAGATTGGCAATGGCTATTTGCTCAGCACATTAACCCTAGTGCTACAAGCAAACGAAAGGTATTGGTTAAAACACAAAGTAAAAAGCCGATTCAGTCGCAAAAACCTTTTTCGTCAACTGAGGTTAATCCTAATTCTACACCCGCAGATAATTTAACTGAGCAGGTGAGTAGCACTGAAGATAATCTAAATCAAAAAGCTGTAGCAATTGAAGAGAGTACTAGCCATATAGACGCCGACCTTGTCGCAGCATTAGATAAACTTGTCGCTTTGAAAAAACAAGGTTTCTTAGATGAAAATGAATTTGATACCGCAAAGGCAAAAATATTGAAAGATTTGACTAACAACTAAGGTTTTAAGGTTGTTTAATTTCATCACTAATGGTCAATAGTAACGCCACTTGTATTCATAATATAAGCAGCGCAAAATTCCTGACATTTTTGTATTCGATTATGCAGTTAATGTTGTCGAGATTAATAGCAGTTTATTTAGATTAAAATTTTAAAAACAAACACTAATGATAGCGATTTTTCATTAAACGTCTCTTGAAATCAATTGACTAGAAAAGTTGGTATCATTACAGCTAACCGAATTAACAACGCCCCCACCTAGGATATAATAACGTCTGTGCTTAAAAATAATTCAGCAATGACCTTAACCCTTATTGCCACACTGCTTTCGGCTTTATTAGCCTTAACTTTAGCAACATTACTTCTAGGTACTCATGGTGATACCGTTCAGCACTATATTAACAGTGTAATACCCCGCACATTATCTGGTGCGGTAACATTTGTTTTAATTTTGACACCAGCGATGGCAATTGGTTTACCAAGACAAGTTGCCGCTTTGAGTGCTGGCTTTATATTTGGTGCCAGCTATGGGCTCATTTTAGCAACATTTTCTGCCGTTGTTGGCTGCGCAATTACCCTTTTTGTCGCGCGCAAGTTATTGGCCAAGCTAGTTGAGCGGCACTACCCAAAACCGTTAGCAAAAGTGAATAGTTTTTTCAGTCACAATACTTTTTTAAAGATATTAATTATTCGATTATTACCGGCTGGCTCAAACTTTTTAACGAATATACTTGCCGGTACTGCTCGTTCTCCAATTAAACCATACATGTTGGGTTCTACACTCGGTTTTGTCCCTCAAATGACGGTATTTTCTTTGATGGGTGCGGGTTTACAGGTTGATGGCCAGCAACAACTGATCTTTAGTTTGGCGCTATTGGTTGTCGCAATAGCTTTAAGTGCTTACTTGTATAAAAAAACCCGAAATAGTGCATACCATTATGATTAATTAGCTGTTTATTTTTTCTTAACTGGAAATTGAGCCAAAAAAAAGAGGCCGCAGCCTCTTTCCTTATTTTTTATAACACATTCAGCATTATTTTAATGTTAGTAAGTGATTTACTAAATTAATATAATCTTGCTCGAAGTTACTTCTGTCTAATCCTTTAACATCAACACGATACTTACCATTAACAATGACAGTTGGTACGCCGGTAAGTGCACCTTTTTTAGCAAAGTAGTCCTGTTGCTTCTTCATTGCTTTGGCTTTACTTACCACGCCAAAGCTTTTCATTAATTTATCGAATTTTTCGCCATCGGCGCCGTTTAATACAAAAACATTACGGATATCTTTTTCAGAGGTAAAAACTGCTCGTTGTACATGAATATAATTAAATAAAGCGCCAATAACTTTTTTATCTAAATCCATTTGTTGAGCAACAACAATCGCCTTGCTCAGCATTTGCTGTACTTTAGGAGATGCCGCACGTAAGAAATCTACATGGTTCATTTCAAACTTAACATCTTCTGGAATTGAAGTTTTTAATTTCGCCATAAATGGTTCAAATTGAAAACAGTGCGGACAATAAAAAGAGAAAAATTCACGTACTTCTGGTTTTGCCGTAATTTCTTCATTCACTTTAGTGTAATGCTCGCCTTCAGTATAATTTGCTGCGAATGCTAATACCGGTAAAAACATTAAAGCGAATAAACTCACTAATTTTTTCATAAAATTTAAATTCCTAATCATTAATAAATCAAAATCAATAGCGCCATACTGGTTTAATAAGGTGATAAACTCAGCGGTGGTTGTTGTAATGCAGACATTTGCTCTTTCAGCATTAGAATTTGCTGCTCCCAATATTTTTCAGTATTGAACCACGGAAAGTTATGTGGAAAAGCAGGATCTTGCCAACGTTTACATAGCCATGCCATATAATTAACTACTCGCATAGTACGCAATGATTCAATTAAAGGCAATTGATTGGTCTCAAAGCTATGAAACTCTTCATAGCCGCTTAATATAGTATCAAGCTGTAATAGCTGCTGTTGACGGTCACCGCTGAGCATCATCCAAATGTCTTGAATTGCAGGTCCCATTCGACAATCATCAAGATCAACAAAGTGCGGTCCTGCTTCTGTCCATAATATATTACCGGCATGACAATCGCCGTGTAAACGGATCTGCGACTTTGGTTGATATTGCTGGCTAGCGATACTAACTACCTGCTCTAAAATAGTAAAAAACGGTAAGGTTAAACTCTTAGGTACAAACATTGATTGCTCAATAATTTGTTGAGCTTCTTGAAGCATTTCCTCACTATTAAACGTAGGACGTTCAGTGAACTTCTTTTTAGCTGCCACGGCATGAATTCGACCTAAAAACCGTCCCATCCATTCGAGTTGATCTAAGTTATCAACTTCAAAGATGCGTCCTCCACGACAAGGAAATATCGCAAAATGGTAACCTTTATATGAAAACAAAGACTCTCCGTCTATTTTCATTGGCGCCACTAACGGCAGCTCACTTTCGTCTAACTCAAAAGCAAAGTCGTGCTCTTCTCTTATCTGTGCTTCGCTCCATCGTTGCGGTCGATAAAATTTAGTAACGTACTTGGTTTTATCCATATCATGAAATTGGTAGACCCGATTTTCATAACTGTTTAATGCCAATAAACCACTATCAACAGTTAAACCTGTGCTTTCTAAACCATCAAGGATTAAATCAGGTGAAAGCGAAGTAAAATCAAAAACTGACATTAGCGCTTATTAAAGAAGCGGCTTTCATGTTCAAGCTTGACCTCATCCGTTTCTGAAATTAATTCAACTACAAAGCTGATATCTGTCATATAACCTTCTAATTCGTATGGGTCGACTGAAATACTGATCGGTAAAGTATACACTTTAGCGGCTTCTACTAGTACTTCTTGTGCACCGTGCCACTTGGTATTATTAATACCCTTGACCGATAAACGATAACGGTTATCGGTTTGCGATTTATTTAAAATTTTCAGCGTGTAAACATTTTCAATATCACCATTAAAGTTTTCTTTAGCTAACTCATTACGGTCTCTAATAATGTCTAAAGATACTGGCGCTCGATTTGCCATTTCTAAAACAAGCAAGCTGGTCATAACGATTAGAACCACACCGTATCCTATAAGTTTACCACGCAAAACGTGAACCTTCTTACCCTCTAACTCATGCTCTGTGGTATATCGAATTAAACCTCTATCGTACTTCATACGATCCATGACTTCGTCACACGCATCAACACAAGCGCCACAGTTAATACACTCGTATTGTAAGCCGTTACGAATATCAATACCGGTCGGACAAACCTGCACACATAAATTACAATCAATACAATCACCCAACTCGGTATCTTTAGGTTTTTGCTTTCTCGAACGCGGCCCTCTATTTTCACCACGCTTTGCATCGTAGGAAACAGTTAAGGTGTCTTTATCGAACATTGCTGATTGAAAGCGGGCATAAGGACACATATGCAAACACATAATTTCTCGCATCCAGCCTGCGTTACCGTAAGTACAAAAGGCAAAGAACCAAACAGTGGCTGCTAAGGCAAATGAGGCATTAAAGGTAAAAAAGTCGACAAAAACTTCCCGCATTGGGGCAAAGTACCCAGCGAAAGTCAGTGCAGTTAAAATAGAAAAGAAGCCCCAACAGAAATGTTTTAATGCTTTTCGCCAAAATTTGTTGCGATTAAGTGGCTGGCTGTCTAAAACTTTTCGCTGATTAGCCGTGCCTTCAATTTTCTCTTCAAACCAAATAAAAATAAAGGTCCAGACCGTTTGCGGACAGAGATAACCACACCAAACACGACCCAAAAATGTCGTGATAAAAAATAATAAAAACGCACTGAGTATGAAAATCCACGCTAATAGTGTTAAATCTTGCGGCCATAGAGTCACGCTCCATAACGTAAAGCGTTGTTCACTAATGTCAAACAATATGGCTTGGTGACCGTTATATTGCAGCCAAGGTAAAACCGCAAACAAAGCCAAAAAGAAGAAATTCATTTTTTGGCGTAAGCGCTGAAAAACCCCTTTAACTTTTCGAACATAAATTTGATCTCGCGGATTATAAGCATCATTTTTTACAGGTTGATGAATTTCAACATTTTTGATCGGGATATGATGACTAACTTTACTTTTGTGGTCTTCTGATTTCAAAGCGGATCCTTTAATGCGGTAATGCCAGTCAATTATAACGGATTCAGCTTCAGTACCCATTAAAAAAATCGCAAAATATTGCTTTGTTAGTGCAAAATTGATTACCCTAGAGCGATTCTCATGACATTTCGTCTAAAAAAACAATAATGTTAAGTGTTACCATTTAAATAACAGCAGATCATCAGGTGTTATATATAGGTACAACTTAATTATAAGGCAGAGTATGAAAAATTTATTGATCTTAATCGTGGCAGGAGCATTATATTTTCATTTTTATCCTAATGAAAAATTAAATAGCTGGTTATCAGAGCAAAAAACCTTTGTGTTGGGTTATTTTTCAGATGCTACTGATACTAAAGTACGGTTAAATTCAGATAAAATATATCAAGATTTATCCAAGGATTTTAACCAGTTCAGCAGTCAAGAGAAGGCGTTTATTAAGGAGATGACGAGCAGTCGTCAAAAAGTAAACGATTTCTACACTCAATATTGTCAGGCTAATAAGCAAACGCCTAAACTACATCGAGAAAATTTAATTAAAGTTTGTCGAACTATTACACAATACAGCAACTTATTATAATGATGCCAGAGCTAATTAGTGAGGTGATAACCTTATTCACCACCTCACTGTTTCAATCTTAAGACTAGGCTGAAATCCTCGCTAATAACTTAGCAAACCTATCGGCACTGACTTCTTCTAAAGCGTGCTCACCATCTCTAATAACCCAATGGCCATTGACCATAACATCTTCAATTAAATTCTGCTGACTGGCAAAAATAACACTGTCGAGCAAATGCTTATCGTCATGGGCAAATAAGCGTAATTGGCTGTTATCTAAAACCAATAGATCTGCTTGCTTGCCCACGGCTAATGCACCTGTGTTACTGTTAGTGCTTTGCGCCCCACCAGCAGCGGCTTTTTGCCATAAGTTAAGTCCTACCGATTTTTGCTCACTTGACGCTAGCAGAGCACGTTGCTGTTTACTTAAGCGTTGGGCGTATTCAAGCCAGCGTAGCTCTTCAATTGGATTCACGGATATATGACTATCAGAGCCGATAGCAAAGGTGCCATTTTCGGCGAGAAACTCGTCAGTTGGGAAAATCCCATCACCGAGATTAGCTTCTGTTGTAGGGCAAATACCAGCAATAGCTTCACTAGCTACAATGCCTTGGCGCTCTTTTTCATCAATGTGCGTAGCATGGATTAAACACCAGTGCTTATCCAAATCTGCATTATCTAATAACCATTGCACTGGACGTTGACCGTAATGGGCTAAGCAATCGTCTACTTCTTTTTGCTGCTCGGCAATATGAATATGAATCGGTGCTTGTGCATCAAGTGAACGCACATGTTCAACAGCAGTTAGTAATGAACTTTTATCGACAGCACGTAGAGAGTGCGGCGCAATACCAACATTACAATTAGCTTGTAAGTTAGCTAAGTTGAAACACTCAGTGACTAAGTCATTAAATTGTTCAACGCTGTTAATAAATCGCTTTTGACCATCGGTAGCTGCTTGAGGTCCAAAACCACTAAATCGGTATAAAACAGGTAATAACGTTAAACCGATGCCACTGTGCTTAGCAGCAGCAAAAATAGCTTGCGCCATGGCCGACAACTCAGTGTGATTATTACCGTCAATATCATGATGTAGGTAATGAAATTCAGCAACTCGGGTATAACCCATCTTCAACATTTCAATGTATAGCTGGCTAGCAATAACTTGCGCATCTTCAGCGCTTAATTGCCCCAAAAACTTATACATAATATTGCGCCAAGTCCAAAAGCTATCTTTACCTTCACTACCTTGCTCACTAAACCCAGCAAAAGCACGCTGAAACGCATGAGAATGGCAATTAACCATACCGGGTATAACCACACCTTTTACTTGTTCTGCACCCGATACATTGCCTGCAATAATGTCGGTTATGATACCTTGCTCAATGGTTATCGTTTGATCCTTTGCCCAGCCATCGGCTAACAATATTTTTTTAACAAAAAGTTTCATGACTAAATCCCATTATCGTTAGGTATTACTGGGTAAAGTAGATGCAAAATCGATTAACGTTTCAACCAACAATTGAAGCTTAGGTTGAACTTGCTTGGCTAAGTTTTCGTTATAAGTAAGATCTTGCTCATTCATATAAGTAAATTGCGATAGCTCTAGCTGCACAGCATGAAAACTATTCGCTGGCTGACCAAAAGCGCGAGTGATATAGCCACCTTTAAAGCGACCATTGCACACCATAGTGTATGGCGAATAATCTAATTCAGCTAATGCAGACATTAGCTCTGGCGCACAACTTTTACCGTCAGCATTACCGAAATTAAAATCAGGTAACTTTCCTTCGAAAAAACGGGGTACCTGTGAGCGAATTGAATGTGCTTCAAGCAAAACGGCTTGGCCAAACTCGGTTTTTATTGCCTGCATGGTTGACGCTAAGGCTTGATGATAAGGTTGCCAATAGGTTTTTACACGCTGGTTTATTTGCTCTTTTGTCGGTTCGCAGCCTTCTTGATATAACGGCATTAAATCAAAAGCCGTTGTCGGGCAAAGCTCGGTATTATTCGCACCTGGGTATAAATCAACACCATCTGGGTCGCGGTTTAAGTCGATTACGTAACGGTTATACTTGGGGATCAAGATATAAGCGCCAAGAGCTTGGGCAAAGTCATACAACTTGTCCATGTACCAATCTGTGTCAGCAACTTCACGGCCTTTATCGGTCATAACTGCCGCAATGTCTGCCGGTAATTCTTCACAATTATGTGGCATGCTAATAAGTAAAGGTACTGAGCCTTTAATTAAGGTGTAACTCTCTGACATTTCAACCCCTCAAATTGTATATACAACTTCATATATACTAATTTAGCATTTCGAGTATCAAACAGGAAATTATTTTTGTCTTTAACATTACTTTAGTACTCAATACATTTTCAATCGCTTTTATCGATTATAAAGAACAATATTAATCACTTTATCAATTAGCGTTCCTGTTTGATAATAACGCCATCGTCATTAAGACATTATTTTAGCAACAATACATGGAGCCATTATGTTAGAAAATATAGAGCAACAAAAAGTACCTAACGTTACTTTTACATTACGAGCGAACGAAGAGTGGACAACACGCACTAGCGATGAAATTTTTGCTAATAAAACCGTAGTAGTTTTTTCACTACCTGGAGCATTTACCCCGACTTGTTCATCGTCACATTTACCACGCTATAACGAATTAGCACCGACTTTATTTAACAATGGTGTTGATGAAATTATTTGTATGTCAGTAAACGACACCTTTGTTATGAATGCTTGGGCACAAGACCAAGATGCAGACAACATTAGCTTTATTCCTGATGGCAACGGCCAATTTACAGACGCTATGGGTATGTTAGTTGATAAAGCTGATATTGGCTTTGGCAAGCGCAGCTGGCGTTATTCGATGCTAGTGAAAAACGGCATCATTGAAAAAATGTTTATCGAACCTGACGTACCAGGCGACCCGTTCGAAGTATCAGATGCTGACACTATGTTAAAGCATATTAACCCAGCAGCTTGTCAAACTTCAGCTATCACAGTATTTAGCAAACCAACTTGCCCATACTGTAAAAAAGCTAAAGCGCTATTAACAGAGAAAGGCTTAACATTTGAGGAATTGGAAGTAGGTAAAGATGTTAATTTAACTATGTTTAAAGCAATTACGAATGCTGATACTGTGCCGCAAGTTTTTATTGATGGTAAAAATATTGGCGGTAGTGAAGCATTAGCAGAACACCTTAGCTAAATTTTACCTTTTCAAAACAATTAAAAAGCGACTTCAAACGTCGCTTTTTGTTTTTTATTTATTACACTGTGCCGTGGTAGAATAACTTCAAAGCTCTTTTTTAAGCGTCAGGCAAATAATATGGATAACCAACCTTACAACCCTTTACATGGCGTAACGTTAAAAACTATCGTTACACAATTAGTTGATCACTTCGGTTTTGAACATCTTGGTAAAGAAATTAAAGTTCGTTGTTTTACCGACGATCCCAGTATCAACTCCAGCTTAAAATTTTTAAGAAAAACCCCATGGGCAAGAGAAAAAGTCGAAGCGCTTTATATCCTACATAAAAGTAAACTCAGTGATGATACATCACAAAGCTAAACAACTATGGCTAGCAATATAAGTCGCTTTAAGGCCAAGTTAAATCGCATTAGCATATAGCGCAAAAGTATTTATCAACAGATAAATAAAATGCCAAACTGGCAAGCTATAATCAAAATAAGTACATTTACATGATAAACGCTCATCATTATATTTTAACTTGGCAATGCCCTGATACCTCAGGTGTGTTGGCTAAAGTCACTCAATGTTTATTCAAACATGGCGCATTTATTACTGAAACTTGCCAGTACAGTGATCCTGATACTGCCACGTTTTTTTCTCGACTTGCCTTTGATGATAGAGAGCTCAATGTCAGTTTTGCTGAATTAAGCCAAGCCATTAATTTACTGGCACAATCTTTAGATATGCAATATCAGCTTAGAGAAAAAAATAATTTCCCTAATATTGTTATTGCGGTTTCAAAAGACGACCACTGCTTAGTATCGTTAATTACTAAATACAAAGCCGGTGTGTTACCGATCAATATCGTCGCAATTACCTCAAACCACCTTGATTGTCAGGCACTGGCACAATGGCATGACATACCTTTTCATCATCTGCCGGTTACAAAAGACAACAAAGCTGAACAAGAACAGGCATTATTAGCACTTTTCAAACAATACCAAGGTGACTTATTGGTTTTAGCACGTTATATGCAAATTTTGTCAGACGATCTTTGCCGCAGTTTACGAGGCCAAGCTATTAATATTCATCACTCATTTTTGCCGAGTTTTAAAGGTGCAAAGCCTTATCATCAGGCGCATAAACGTGGTGTTAAAATTATTGGTGCTACTGCCCATTATGTCACTGCAGATCTTGATGAAGGACCGATTATTGTGCAAGAAGTCAAACCGATTAACCATGCTTACACCGTTGAAAATATGGTGCACCTTGGCCACGATTTAGAAGCAACAGCATTGTCTCATGCCGTAAAAATGCACGCTGAACAACGCATCTGCTTAAATAAAGATAAAACCGTAATATTAAGTTAAATAACCAGTATTAAAATCGCTTTATCAGAGTTATTTTCAAGCTGTTTTATCGCGCTAACTCTGCTACATTGGAGCACAAATCACTTGTTAACATTTGTGCTCCAATATGATCCAATATCAAATTTCCCCACTCAACCCAAATAGTCACATATTTGAAGTTTTATTATCATTTAACACTTCGCCAAACCAAAGCTACACCTTAGCTTTACCCGCTTGGTTACCCGGCAGTTATATGATTCGAGATTTTGCTAAAAATATTACTGAAATTTCTGCCTATGACAGTAACAACCAAGTAATTGAGTTAACAAAAGTAGATAAACAAACTTGGTCATTGCAAGCAAATACTGAGCAGGTTCAAGTACGTTATCAAGTTTTCGCCTTTGATTTATCCGTACGCACTGCTTATCTCGATAGTCAGCGTGGCTTTTTTAATGGCAGTTCAACCTTTCTGCAAGTAGTAGAATTAGTCCACCAGCCCTGCGAATTAATCATTGAACCTTCAACATTGGCTGAACATAAACACTGGCAAGTCGCGACGGGATTAACTCGAGCTAAAGAAACCGAAAAGTTTCAGTTTGGACGCTATATTGCTGAAGATTATCAACACTTAATTGACTGTCCGGTCGCTATAGGGCTTTTTGATTGTACTGAATTTACTATTGAGGGCGTGGTACATCACCTCGTATTTACCAGTAAACATTACGGCGATACTCAAAGGTTGGCTGACGATATCAGTAAATTATGCCAACACCATATCAACATATTTGGCGAAGCTCCTTTTAAAGAGTATTGGTTTATAACGCATTTACAAGCAAATGGCTTTGGTGGTTTGGAACATAAAAATTCGACTATCCTTCAAGCCAGTCGTTTTGATCTGCCAAACCCACAGCATAAAGCTAAAGAGTTATCTGAAGACTATAGAACCTTTCTAAGTTTATGTTCACATGAATACTTTCATGCTTGGAACGTCTGTAGGATCAAACCAAAAGAGTTTGTGCCTTATAATTTGCAACAAGAAAGTTATACCAAGCAACTTTGGGCCTATGAGGGCATTACCTCTTATTATGATGACTTTTCACTTTTTAGAACGGGTTTAATAAACTTTGATGAGTACTTGGCGATTATTGCGAAAAATGCTACCCGTGTAAATCGTGGCGCTGGTGAATTAAAACAAAGCATAACCGCTTCAAGTTTTGACGCTTGGACTAAGTTTTATAAACAAGGTCCAGATGCAGTAAACAATATCGTTAGCTACTACGCTAAAGGCGCCATAATTGCTTTATGGTTAGACTTAACTATTAGAGATAAATCTAATAATCAGTACAGTTTAGACACTTTGATGCGTGAATTATGGATCCACTTCGGCCGAACTAACACCGGCACCACGGAAGAAGACTTCATCAATATTGCTAACCTATTATGCGGTGAGGATATAAGTTCAGCATTTAAACATCATCTGTATAGTGCTGAACGTGTTGATTTAAGCCATGAGTTGGCAAAATATGGCGTTGAAATACAAAAGCAAAAATTTAAAAAACTCAACAGTTTAGACACCATATCTACGGATAATTACCATGGCTATTTAGGCGCGCATTATAAGGCTCAACCTGCGGGATTAACTATCACACAAGTACTGGAAAATTCACCCGCAGCAAACGCAGGTTTGGCAGTTAACGATATACTGATTGCTGTTGACGACCTCAAAGTTACTGAGCAGTCTTTACAGGGTTTAGTTGATCATTTACCAGCAAACAGTGAAGTGACTTGTTATTACTTTCGTGATGATCAACTGCTCAGTTCAACATTAACGGTTATTGATTCGCCTTTAGCTGGGATCGCTTATAAAGTCACCGATCAGGCTTTAGTGCAACGCTGGCAGAATATTATTCCGAATGGTTAGTGGCTGTAAACTAAACCGTACGTAATTGCTGACAACATTTACTAACTAAACTAGCCTTAAAATTAGGGGCTATTATCGAGTTATGGTAAAAAATAGCCCATTCAAAACTCGCTTAACTTTAACTTAAGTAATAATACTATGATTAATGTAAAACGCTTCCACCATGTGGCTTACCGCTGTAAAGACGCTAAAGAAACAGTCGATTGGTATCAAAAACATTTAAATATGGAGCTTACTGTCGCTATCGCTGAAAATGAAGTGCCTTCGACAAAAGCACCCGACCCTTACATGCATATATTTCTAGATGCTGGCATGGGTAATGTTTTAGCCTTTTTTGAAATACCTAATTCTCCTGATATGGGTCGCGATGAAAACACCCCACAATGGGTACAACATATCGCCTTAGAAGTTGATGATCTAGATGCTTTGATTTCAGCCAAAAGTGATCTGCAAGCTAAAGGTGTCGATGTTTTAGGACCGGTTCATCATGGCGTATTTAAATCTATCTATTTCTTTGATCCTAATGGTCACCGCTTAGAACTAGCCGCAAACACTGGTACAGCTGAGCAATATGCTGAATTAAAACGTGTAGCACCGCTAATGGTTGAAGAATGGTCTATAACCAAAAAAGCACCAACACATGCCGCTTGGTTACACCAAAAAGAAGATTAAATAACAACATTTCACCGTCACTTAAGTTCACTTTAAGTGACGATTTCAAACAAAATAGTAAAGTAGATAATGTCTAAATATGATTTTTTTGATGCTATTTTCACGATAAATAAGCTAAATATTACAAATTCGATGATTACTTTTGTAAGACATTGACCATAGAAAGCGTAAATAACAAAATTAAATTACACTTTTTAACAATTTAATTACATTTAAAAACAGCATCTTGCTGATTTGTGCAATTTTAAAGTGAAAATTATGGATAAAACGACTTGCTGCAATAAAAAAGTAACGTAAAGTATGTTCCAGCTAGTTGACTAGCACTAAACAAAACGGATTGAATAAGCACGGAAAGCAGTAAGCGTTTTATACGCAGCAAACTTTTAAAGCATGGATTGTTTACTAAAACTCAAGATGAGTACTTAAATATTACCCGATTGGGTATTACGGATAACCTAATAAAGCGTCAGGAAGACCGACAAAAATAAATTAAGCATGGAAGTAATAATAATAAGATTGGACACTGTCAAATAAACAGGGACTGTATCAATAAGCTAGGAAAGCTCATAAAGTATCGGAAGTAACATTGTTGGCTTATGCCACATTTTCTCCAAAAGCGACGTTAATAACGTCGCTTTTTTCTTTCTATCGCGGTTTAGCGTGGAATGTCGTAAAATACCCCCAATTGTTCATTTTATTAAGTTATTACTATGTCTCGTACTAAAAAATCTCGCAAGCCTGGCACTGGCTCTAGTGGCGTCCTAAAGGATGACAAAAAGAAAGTCCTTGCTCCTGTTCCTCGAAAAGCTAAAAAGAAAAACGGCAAAGAAGCAGGCAATCGTCAAAAGGAAGCGAATCCTCAAATTATAAATGGACAAAATTCTTCGGCAAACAAAGACCCGCGTCTCGGTAGTAAAACCCCGATTGACCTAGGCAAACCTATTGCTGCGCCAATGAAAACTAAAACAGTAAAAGCGACTAAGAAACCGCAAGATAACTCACCCATTGCTGCTATACGTGCTGTTGAAACCGGTGAAACACTAGCGGAACAATTAAGTCGTATCGAGCAAGACCCTAAGCTGCTTGAAATTTTAGAAAAACAAGATGAAGACGCAGCACTAACCGCTGATGAAGTGAATTATTTTAATACCTTAATGGAACAGCATGAAAAAATCACTGCTGAATTAGGCCTTGAAGATGAAGACGAAGAAGTAGCACCTGCTCGTAAGTCAGACTCTGAAGATGATCTATGGGACAAGTTTGATAACAGCGATTTATCAAAATTTGAATAAGGTGGTGACATGTTTTCAAACCCTTGGATATATCTCGCTTTATTAGGTCTTGCAATTATTGTCGTGCTCGCGGCAATAGCGACTAAATTGCTTAGGCAATTAAAGCAACAAACACTTGAGCAAGAAAAACAAAAGGCAGCACAACAAATAGCTTTGCAGCAACATGATCAAAAGATTATCGCCAGTGTCATTATTATTGTCCGTGCGATGAAAGAAGAGCAATGCGATTTGGCCGAAGGCTGCTGGCGCTTAAGTGTATTACTTGATTCATTAAAGTTGAGTCAAGACTTGAATAAGCAGTTTCCTACGGTATTTAAGTTTTATGAAGCGATCAAGCATATGCCAATTCTCGAGGCACGAAAGAAGCTAGATAAGCAATCACGCATGAAGCTCGATTTTGAACGGATGAAACTTGAAGCTGAACTCGCTGAAGACATTCGCAAAGATATTGAATTACTGCACCAATATGCCAACGAGCGCAAGAGCATGCTGAGCGATGCCGCCGCTTAATAAGACTTATAACATCGCCCTCAGTTAAAGCCAGTAGACAAAATAACTTAAGTTATACTAAAGCCGCCAGCATTGAGCTTGATCAATGTTTGCGCGGCCCGTTTATCTATAATACTCGTAGATAGATAAACGGGAAGACTCATGCAAGCAACTCAATTTTTCGATAAAGCACTGTTAAAAAAATATAATACTAGCGGCCCTCGGTACACTTCCTACCCAACTGCCTTAGAGTTTCACGATCAATTCAAGCATGATGATTTATTACAAGCGATTGAAACATCACCGAACCGTGAATTATCTTTGTATGTGCATATACCTTTTTGTCATAGTCTTTGTTATTACTGCGGTTGTAATAAAGTTATCACTCGCCATCGCGATAAAGCGGATACATACCTTGAATTTCTAGCAGAAGAAATTGCATCTCGAGCACCGTTATTTAAAAATTACACCGTTAAACAATTACATTGGGGTGGTGGTACGCCGAGTTTTTTACGCCATGAACAAATGAGTAAACTCGTCGCCTTGTTGAAAGAAAAATTCAACTTTGCCGAACAAGTAGAAATGAGTATAGAAATTGACCCTCGCGAAATTGAAATGAACCTCGCAGAGCACCTTTTCAGCTTAGGCTTTAACCGGTTAAGTATTGGTGTGCAAGATATTGATAAAAAAGTACAGCAAACCATTAATAGGGTGCAGTCCACTGAGTTCATCGAAAACTTTATTGCCCATGCAAAAAAGGTTGGCTTTAAGTCCATAAATATCGACTTAATTTACGGACTACCACATCAAAATATTGATACTTTTACTCGCACCCTCAATAAAGCGCATGAAATGGACGTTGATCGTATTTCACTGTTTAGCTACGCCCATATTCCATCTCGTTTTGCTGCTCAGCGGAAATTACGAGATGAGTGGCTACCCAGCGTTGATGAAAAGTTTGCCTTAATGAAACTGGCCATCGAAAAACTCTGCGACTTTGGCTACGACTTTATCGGTATGGATCACTTTGCAAAACCTGAAGATGAACTTGCTATAGCGCAAAGAGCCGGTAAATTACACCGCAACTTTCAAGGCTACACGACCCAAGGAGGATGCGATCTTTTAGGCTTAGGGGTGTCATCTATTAGCGCTATTGGTAATAGTTTTAGCCAAAACACCAAAGAACTACAAGATTATTACAAGGCGATTGATACACAAGCCCATGCCCACGTAAAAGGCGTAAGCTTAACTCAGGATGATATTATTCGTGCTGAAGTTATCCGTGAATTGATGTGTAATCTTTATCTCGACAAAAATAAAATTAGCCAGCAGTTTGCGATTAACTTTGATGACTACTTTGCAGAAGACTTACCTTTACTACAAACCTTCATTAATGACGGCTTAATGAGTAACAACGATGATGAAATTCGCGTTGCTCAAAAAGCTAGGTTATTGATCCGTAATATTTGCATGAGCTTTGATGCTTACATGAAACAACACATTAATAAGCAACGCTTTTCACGAGTAATTTAACCTTCATTAAAGAAAATGCGCTCATAACGAAAACGTCCTTATGAGGAAAACTATTAAAACAGGTTTTAAATCTGCCCTAAGCTACACCTAGAACCGGCACTGAAAAACACTAATTCAGTGCCGTTTTTAGTTTCTTCTTCATGGGCTAAATCGGCCCATTGATAATAGACATTACGATGAATTTTAGCCGGTAAGTTGCGGCGAACGTTAACATATAAACTGCCATCTTGGCTTATCTCTAGCGGGTGTTCCGCATTTAAAATAAAGCTGTCATCTAAATTACTGGTTAACTGCATGGTCGTTTTCTGTTCATCAAGCCATTGCCATTGCGTGATCAAAAATGGCGCATCTTCAACCACAATACCGACCTTTTCAACCGGTGTAACAAGAAAGTACTTTCCTTGCTCTTTTTTTAACACCGAGGCGAATAACTTAACCAAAGCCAGACGTTTAAATATTGTGCCATTATAAAACCAACTGCCATCCGATTTAATCTCCAAGTCAATATCACCACAAAAAGGTGGATCCCATAATTCAACCGGCGGCATTTTTTTCTCACTGCCGGCAGCGGTACTGGGTATTTGTGTAGAAATATTATCTAAAGACTTTTCTAATGACATAGTGTTAGCTTATCAGTGGTTTTATCTTATATTATAGCAAGTGAGTTCAGTTTACTCTTAACTCGACATAAACAATTTAGCAGGAGCATAGCGGTAATGAACAAAAAAGTTAAAACACTGTTAGTTGTTGCCCATGCCCCGTCTGAAAATACCCAATTAATGGTAAATGCGGTCTTAAAAGGAGCGCAGCACCCTGACATTGAACAAGTACAAACGCGTTGGATCCCTCCCTTAGAAGCTACCCCTGAAGATGTACTAGCTTGCGATGCGATAATTTTGGGTACCACTGAAAACCTTGCTTATATGAGCGGCGCGTTAAAAGATTTTTTTGACCGCTGCTATTACCCATGCTTGGAAGCTAAACAGGGTTTACCTTGTGCGTTATTTGTTCGTGCAGGCAGTGACGGAACCGGTACCTGTCGGGCTGTTGAAACTATTTGTACGGGCCTACGTTGGCAATGGGTTCAACCACCTTTAATTTGTCGTGGCGAATGGCAAACAGCTTTTCTTGAGCAATGCGAAGAGTTGGGAATGACGATAGCTGCCGGACTTGATGTTGGTATCTATTAACTAGAAATTTTCTGTAATGAATGGCATTTGATAGGCTAAAACCGGCTTACTCAGTAAAAATAATTTATAAATGCCCTCAAAAATGAAATTTTTCTTGGCAATCAATAGATAAATACAATATACTCTCCGCGCCTTACCACAAGGCGTTCTAAGTAAGTTCAGTGGTGGCTATAGCTCAGTTGGTAGAGCCCCGGATTGTGATTCCGGTTGTCGAGGGTTCAAGTCCCTTTAGCCACCCCATTCTTTTTCTATGTAACAAACTCGACCGTAATCACCTGTGATTCCCCATTTCAAGTTCGCGAGGGTTCAAGTCCCTTTAGCCACCCCATCTTCTCTAGCATAAGTCCTTTAAATTCAAAGCCTCTGGGTAATATCCCTCTATAATTAGCACTTTCTTATGAATGCTCCTGTGCATATTCTGTGAGTATTTGAAGCTAATTAGGTCTAATTACTTACACAACTATCCAACTTCCAGCTCATATCTTCAACATCGACCGGAACTAATTAACTTTGCCTGTTTAAGGAATTTACTGTCTATTTCCTGTGCTTTTTACTGAAAATTGAAAATATCGTTCCTAGTGAAGACGTCTCGAAAGTGCGCATTGAAGGCATTAGCCTAAAAACTTTTGCCATATATTTTCTAATGGATCTTTTAGGTGTATTACTTAGTCGGCTCAGTAATACACCTAAACCACGCCAACAAACGTCTATTTTATTGATCTTATTGTAATTAATACCTTTTTCTATGAGGGATATTACTGCGCGGGCTTAGTAACATACTATTTCTGATAAAAAGTTGAGTACTGTGGTTTCTAATGCTTTGTAATTATGGGATATTAATGTGAATTAAATAATAATTATGAAACTGACATTACTGAGCCGTATACATAGTAAGCTGTTAGGTGTTTTGGGGTTGTATTCTAAATGGAGTTTCTGAAAAAAATCCCCGCGTATTTCTTTCAAAATTCAAGAGTTGAATTTCACTCGGCTTTAACTGTGCTGCTTTATGCCTCGATTTACTGGATTTTGTATAACGCTTTAGATTTATTCCTTCGAATTTTTGATTGGCGTTTTATAATCGATTATGAATTCGCAGGATATCTAGTTGGTTGTATTGGTTCAGGTGAAATAATAAGAGCTTTAACCAAGCTATACGTAATTCAATCTGGCAAATATCGAAATGTAATTGCTACTATAAATGCTGGTGCTACTTTAGGTGGTGTGTTTGGTTATCTTATGTTGTTAAAATGGCATCATGAACCAATTAGCGTTATTTATGCAGCTTTTGGTGGTATTGCATTTTATTTACTTCTACATGGTTTGTTGTACTTAGAGGCTAAAAAGCAAGAAAACGCCTAACAATGTAAAAATTAAAATCGTCAAAAACGTAAACGTTTTTGATTGTTAAAAGAAAATAATCCAGTTAGAGCATTTTGATTAAAAATAATATAAAAAACGAATAATTCTACAGGCTCGTTATATTTTTTCTCTAGCATTGGTGTTATCTATAAATGAATCGAGTATTTAAATACAAAACACCTGCATGGGGAGCTAAATTAATATGCTCAGCTTACTCTCTTGTCTCAGGTGGATTTTTAGTCGCTTATATGACTTATGAAAGTTGGGCTGGAAATTCTCCATGGGTATTGAAGTACGCATTTTTGGTCTTAGGTTTGGTGTTCTTATTGGTCTTACTCAAACCTACTAATTGGAAAGAATGGGTATATTTTACAGCCGATGATTATGGAATACATTTCCCATCTTCTCCATCACCAAGTGATGAGCCTAGATTCCTTGATGTAAGTTGGGCTAATGTTGGCAATATCAAACGAGAAAAGCTTTATGGTGGTGTTTATGGGATTTCAATTGAGTTAAAACTCTCTCAATCGGAGGTTGATACTCATTTTAGTAATGTAGCCAGCACAAATAAAATTTTGGGTTTCAATCAAATGAGAGGTGAATATTTCGTGATTGCGTATGCTAATAATGCATTTCAAAAGTTACCTGCTGTCATCAAACAACTCATTGATATAAAGCGTGCAAACATATAACAGGCTGTTTAAACTGATAAAAAACAGTTGGCCAGCGCTTCTCGATTATAGCTAACCATTTTTTACAGCTTAACAGGGCGTTATAAGCCAAGGAGGCATCGTGAAAAATAAAATTGTCCAATATATAATCATTGGTTTTGTATTTTTGTTTTTTGCATTAGAAGCTTTTACTATCCCAATATTACATTCATTCATCGAGTTTATTTCTCAAACTAAATACTCAGAACTCGATTCTGTTATAGGCTCTGTTGGCGCTTTAAGCTATGGTGTAATAGCGTTGCTGTTGTTATTTATTAACTTACTCTTTGGCTTATATTTTTGGTTTTACAAACGTAAAGTTTTAGCAGTTTATTGCTTAAAATTAATTTTATCTCAGCTTCTTGGAATTACCGTTGCTGTTTCCGTGGGTGTTATAGCTACTTAGTTTTTGGAGTATGACTTGAATCAGGATGACAAAGCAGAATATAAATTTAAGGAGCCATTAAAGACTATTCTAATGGTAATAATCCTTATGTTTGTTTGTGGTATTGGCGTGTTCGCAAACTTGCAGATTATGACTCCAGATGAACAATCACCATTTTTTAGTCTTGGAGAGTTTTCAAGGCTTGGCGTGTTTTTTGTTGCAATGTTATGCCTCATGTTATTTGTAGCCAGACCATTATTAAAGCATGTACTAGCTGAGAGTAAGTAGCTATAACAATTTCAAACGGTACAAAAGCTAATCCGAATTCAATTCTAGCCAGCAAGTGCTAATGACCGCTTTGTGGCATCAGTGATCGATAACAGTATAAAAAATAATATCTAAAACTTTTAAAAACATAACGTCCAAACACCCAACATGGCCATTTAAAAGAATTGGCTAACAAATAAAGTTAGCCATACTTTTAGTTTAATTAATCATCAAGAATAGAGCCTGCCAAACCGCCAATAGTTGCGCCTATTGCAATTCCTGGTGGTCCAAAAAATCGCGCACCGATTAATGCTCCCATAACGGCTCCTTTATTGCGCTATTTGATATGACGTTATCGCTTGAAATATTGTTACTCATTCAATTATTTCTCTTAGTCTTTCGTAGCTCATACCGACAGCCTTATATTTAATTCGACTGCCTGCTGAATTACTTTCAGTTAATTAAGTCATTACACCTTAAATTTAATAACGTAATGACCGCTCAATTTTAATGGACTATTTGCTTTAGCGAGAACCTGTCCATAAAAGGGTGGACTTTCTGTTTAATAATTCTATTTCTAGATAAAAACAAACAGGTGCTGTAGACTGGTGCTATTAACATTTATATCCAAGGTGTTGTATGCAACCAAAATTCTCAGAAGATGTGATCCCTTTATCCGATCTAAAAGTAAACCCAGGTAAAGTTGTTAATCATGCGAAAGACTCTCATCGTCCTGTATTAGTTACTAGTCGAGGACGAGGAATAGCTGTATTACAAGGGCTTGATGAATATGAAAAGAATATCGAAGAACTCGCATTTACTAAAGCTATAGCCAAAGGTATGCTTGATATTAAAGAAGGAAACAAATCAAATATTGACGATGTAAAAGCAAGACTTGGTTTATAATTGTGAAAATTGAATTTGCAGAATCTGCGGTATGTGATTTAGAAGATGTAAGGACATATTACACCGAGCAGCAGATACCACAAGTTGGTGAGAATTTTATTTTAGAAATAATAAGCCATATTGAAACATTAGCTGATAATCCAGAAATTGGCAGACAAGTACCTGAGTTTCAAATGCCATCTATTAGAGAACTGATTCATTCACCTTTTCGTATTGTTTACGTATTAAATGAAGCTAGTATTCAAATCATTCGAATATGGCGAAGTGAACGGTTAATGCAATTGCCGTAAAATTTAAAATAATCATAAAATGCGCTAGCGCTATTCTGTGAGTTTACAAAGCTTATGAATTCCCTCTAAATCCACACTATATCATGAGCAATGCTTGTTATATCTAGCCTGAGACACATTAATCCAAGTCAAAATATACAGACTGCCGGATTGTGATGACGCATTTCAAGTTCGCGATGGCTCAAGTCCTTCTTAACCACTGCATTCTTATCGACCTTGTAGCAAAAATATTATAATGCTAAAAGTGATTTAAAGAGGCTTGTCTGCCTGCGAGACACTTCGATTTTAATGCCGCTATTTAAAGTCAGCTCTAAACCACCAGAACTACAGACATCAACATTAGTGACTTTACTTAACTGAACAATATTTTGTCGGCTGACTCTAAAAAAAGCACCTTCCGGTAAGCGTGGTTCAATTTGAGTTAACGTTCTATAAATCAGCGGCTTTTTATCTTCAAAATAAACGCGTGTGTAATTACCCATGGCTTCAAAACGCTCGACTTGATCAAGTTTGATTAACCAACAATTTTTACCATCTTTAACAAAAAATTGACTAGCCAAAGTCATTGTACTATCAAGTGTTACTGGTGTTTTTTTCTGTTCAGTGGCATTTATAAGTTTAAATTTTTCACAGGCTTGGTTGAGCCTTTTTTGAGTATAAGGCTTTAAAAGATAATCTATAGCGTCCTGATCAAATGCTTTTAAGGCGAATTCTTCAAAAGCGGTGGTAAAAATAACCTGTGGAATTTGATCAAGTTGAGTGAGAAAATCAAAACCATTGCCATCAGGTAAATCAATATCAAGAAAAACCAAATCAGGCTGGTGTTTTTTATAAGCAATTAATGCTTGTTCAATATTTTCAGCCTCTGCGACACATTCAATATAGTCAATACTTTCTAGTTGAGACTTAAGTTCAAGCCTAGCTAATCTTGAGTCTTCAATAATAATAGCTTTTATCATGTTATGTTCCGTTTATTACTATTGCTGTAAGTGAGCTAAAGAGGCAAGATTATAGACGCTATAACCTGAGAGTTTTTTGCTTTAAGCGTAAATGAGCTTTGATCACCATAAACTAGTGATAAGCGTTGTTTAATATTGTTAACACCGACCCCTGTATTTTTAGCGCTTTGAGGTAATAAAGTACCACTATTTACAACCGTTATTTGCCAGTGGCTATCCAGTAATTTACTGGTGATAATTATTTCTCCTCCCTGCTTCAACTTACCTATACCATGCTTAATAGCATTTTCAATCAATAGCTGTAATATCATCGGAGGTAACGATAAATTCATCGTTTCAGGTGATAAGTCATATCGAACCTGTAACTTTTCTTCAAACTGTAATTTATTTAATGCGATGTATTGCTTAACCACTTCAATTTCATCACTAAAAGAGATAACTTTTTCTTTATCTATCTGCATGGTATAGCGCATTACTTCAGATAAATTTGCTAGCATGTCTCTAGCCCTTGTTGAGTCTTCTAGTATTAAGGCGCGAATATTATTAATAGCGTTAAAGATGAAATGCGGGTTAATTTGACTTAACAGAACATCTAACTTTGCAACTTGTAACGATTGTGCTAAAACAACTTGTTCTTGCTCTGATTGCTTGAGCTGCTGTTGTTTTTTGAACATTGCATATAGCGCTGACCAAGCTAAGATCAAAAACATCACCATGGGTGAGCCTAGCAAAATTTGCTGAAATAATTGCTGGTTGTTTGATTGAAAAATCGCTTCTTGATTCGGTACGATAACCAAAGCAAACAATAACATAGTAGCTAAACCTGCAGCTATTGAGCCTATTAACATTGTTAAAAAGCTAGCAAACACACTTTTAGATTTTAACTGACGTTGATAATACTTTCTTAATAAACTGGTTGAAATTATTAAACAACAGCCTAGTACTAAAGAGTTCATCAACTCGGAAAACTGAAAGTGCACAAAGTATTGTCGGGCGGCTAAATTTAGCAAAGTAAAAAGCGTCCATCCGCCCAATTGAAGCTGCCAAAATAAAAAATTAAATTTAACCGCAGAGTTATTATTATTGATTTGAGTATTCATACTAGCTCTTTGTTTTAAAAATATTTTATGTAAAGTTTGTGACTTGAATTTACTTGTTATTTATCAATATCAACATTCATTAAAGCTAAGGCACTTATTTAGCACCTTATCATTAAAGAATTGAATCATGCATATCAACTCAAAGATTTAATCCATTTACTGATATCCATACTCACTTGCTCTGAAAAAGTAATTTCAATTTCGCTATATTCTTTAGGTAAACCAGTAGCCGCTGGTTGAAATAAATGATTTAGACCTGGATAAATTTTTGTGGTTAAATTCTTTGAGTTAACCGCTTTTTGAATACCTGTAACATTCTGTTTTGCCAGTACTTGTGCATCTAACTCACCATTTAATGCTAACACTGGCATCTGTAGTTGCGAAAGGTATTTTTGAGGGGTTGTTTTTACGAAATATTCAAACCAAGGTGTTTTCATCTGCTGTGCTTGAGCTTTTGCTTGTGCTACAGGGACATTGTGTTTAAGTAATAAGGCAACGAGATCATCTGTTGATATACCTTGTTCAATAGCGCCGATAATTTCTCTTTGTACTTTATCATCTTTTGCCAACTTATCTTTGTCCATGCCACTCAACTGTTGTATATGGAATGATTGATCAATCAATATCTGCGCTCCAGAAGTCCCTGGACCTGCTAGACTTACAAAAAAATCGAGCTCTTGATTTACAGCACCGGCTATAGCGCCAATTAAGCCGCCTTCGCTATGGCCAATAAAACCAATATCACTTTGACTAAATTTGTTATTGCCGGCTAGAAATTTATAAGCTGCATTAGCATCACTGGCAAAATCTTCGCTGGTCGCTGATGAAAAGTCTCCTGTAGATTCTCCAACTCCCCTGTCGTCATACCTTAAAACTGCAATATTTTGACGTGTTAGTTGATCAGCTAATACCGCAAAAATTTTATGACCAAAGACATCCGCATCGCGAGTGGTTGGGCCCGACCCTGAAAGCAAAATAGCAACCGATTTTATCGGCCCTGCGGGGTAAGTTAATGTGCCTGATAACTTATGGCCACCGTCAGTATTGATAAATTCTACCTGTTCAACGGAATAAGGTACATCCGTCATGACTTCTTGTGTTTTTTTCTTTCTAGCGATTAATTTTTTAGCGGGTGTTAAATTTAATGGCGCGGTAAAACTGCCTTGGGAATAAGTACCAATAATTTCCTGCCCTTTAAATGTGGCACTATATTTTATATTGGCCATATCCATAGCTAATGATATTTTTCCATCAGTAACCGTTGCTTTATTAAATTCTAAACCAAATTGCTGCTGCTCAGGAACATCAACCGTAACCTTAATCCCCGATGTTATTTCGCTAAAATGAAATATCATTTCCATGGACTTATCTGCCGAAATGACTAAATTTCCCTGCCAACTCCCTACAATAGCCTCTTTTTCTAGTGAATTAGCCATAGTGACGCTAGTAAACATAACGCTAGCAAAAAATAAGCTCGCTGTGATTTTATTCATGTTGTTTTCCTTTTTGTCATAAATTATCTGCTGAATGAAGTGCAATAAAAGTAGCTATACACTTAATTAATCTGAGAATGACTATAGCGATAACTTTAACGACAAAATAAAAAACTATAGTAATGGTTAATTTTCTATGTGAACGGTAATCTCAAATCCTAGCGACTTAACAAATGCTTAAATCGACATCATTTAACTGGCAGTAAAGTATGTGTGGAATATGTAAATGTATTCAGAAAACGTCACTTACAATAACAGGAGGGACTGGTAAATTAGCTTTATAAGTGTGCAATAAAGTAAACAGCAGGTGGTAAGCCTATCGGAACGTCAATGTTGCTTTGATGTAGCTTCAACATAAGTACAACCTTTGAGATCATACTCGTTATTGATCGATAGTCTCAAAAGTCTAACTCCATACGCAGATAATAGTAACCGCCATTAAATCCTGTGGGTGAATTTAGAGGATAAATGGCGCCTAAAAATCCTGACCTGCGACCCTGACTATATTCCTCTGGATAAGTGTCGAAAATATTTTTCGCACCTAAAGCAACCACTAGGTTATCTGTAACGCCATAAGAGAATTCCAAGTCTGCAATATATATTGGCGCTACCTTTTCAAGTAGAGATACATCATTGAACTGGGCATTGTAAAAACTGCCATAGTAATTTAGGCGAAACATACTGTTTAACTTACCTTGTGAATGGGTATAAGTTAAAACAGCTCTATTTTTTGGTAGTCCTAATTCGCGTTCTTTACGAACATTTGGCATTGAAATGGGGCTTTTATCGTTATACCCGCCTAACTCTGTATCTGTAAAGTTATAGGCCAAAGTCAGTAGGTTATTGCCACCAAAAACATCAAACGGTACGCTGGCTACTATATCTACCCCCTGCGTTATCGAGTCAAAATCATTAGCGTAATATTGAATGTTGCTGATGTTAGATTTAACACCTGATGCTAATAACAACGCGGCATCTGCTGCAGTAACGGCACTAGAGAATAAAGATAATCGGTCATCTACCTTAATATTAAAATAGTCGACAGTGACATTAACTGGCCCTATTTCTGATAATACGCCGATACTAAAACTCTTTGCTGTTTCTGGTTCAAGCCCTCCACCAGAGCGTGCTACAGCAATCGGGCTTAATGCGCTCACTAACTTTGAGTTTTGCTGCACTACCACGCCATTAACAATCGAATTTGACGTTGATAAACGCTGTAGTGTTGATTGTCCTACGGTCGGAGCCCTAAAAGCACTACTCAGTGTTGAGCGAAAAGCTATTTTATCGTTGGCTTGAAAGCGGGCTGAAATTTTGCCATCAAAGGTGTTGCCAATTTTGTCTATATCTTCATATCGAATGGCAAGTGACATAGAAAGCCGCTCGGTAATATCACTTTCTACATCTAAATAAATCGCATTAGATACACGGTGATTTATACTCGCCGTTTCAGGTGAAAATCCAGGAAAGCCATTTGCTCCTACTGCTTCACTATTTTGAGAAAAAGGCCCTGCTTCATATGACGCTTTATCACCTGCAATAATTTCAAATTGTTCAAAGTGAGATTGATAACCAAAAGCTATATTGAGCTCAGATTGAAACCCCAAGTTTATAGGGTAAGTAAAGTCGGCATTAAATACTCCCTCGGTTTCAATTTGCGAGCCAAGCTCAAAATCAGTTGGGGAATTTTCTCCTAAAGATGCATTAACACTATTAGCCAACTTATAATCATTACGATTTTTGCCAACAACTAAACTGACATCGTAGGTAAGTTCAGCTTCACTTTGTTCTACTGCTCCTCGAATACCGATAGCGATGCTACTATCAGTTACTCTACCGCCAAATCTTGGTGTAAAACCACCAGGAAACCGTTCATTAAAAGCAAAACAATTAGGATTAGCAAAAACAGCTGCTAAAGCAATCGCGTCATCTTCAGCACCGGGTATTGTTGGTACTGGACAAGCCCCTGTATTATCACTGGTCATATCGAAAAATAAACGCGTACCATCATTCGGGTTAGTAAAAACACTCGCCCGCGTATTTGGGTTACGGTAATAGAAACTTCCATCAATATCTCGTTGAGCCCAATTTCCGAATAGGTATAACTGTTGATAAGTATTAGCCGCGCCAATATCTAATTCGACATTACCGAAAAGTTTAATGTTGTTTGTTATCTCTGGAGCCCCCCAAATTACGACTGGGTTTTGTATTTCATTCTCATTAATACCCGACTCAATCAAAGGCAGAACGGCAGGGTCTTGAACACCGCGAGAAGTGTCTTCACTTTCAGATAATTGAAAAGAAAAGTTAGCCGTGCCTCTGTTGGAAAGTTTGCTGCCCAACATCCCAGACAATTCAAGCTTAGTGCCGTCTCCTGCGTAATGTTTGCCAGTGTTGACTATAACGCGATTAACTTCTGCGCTATTTTCTAAACGAAAGTTAATCACACCCGCAATAGCATCAGAGCCATATTGCGCGGCTGCACCATCCCTTAAAACTTCGACACTTTTAAGGGCAATACTAGGAATAGGCTCTAGATCAACGCCATGTGCGCCGACGTTTAATCCTGAAATAAATTCATAAATGACGCCACTTCGATGTCGACGCTTGCCGTTAACAAGTATCAAGGTACTATCAGTCGGTAAGCCTCGTAAATTAGCAGGTCTTACCATTGTTCCGACATCACTAATAGCTTCTTGGCTGGTATTATAGGAAGGGATAACATTGGCAAGTGTTGATATAATATCGCTATTACCGTGCATGCTTAAGTCGTGTTTATTAATAATATCAATTGGCGCTAATGCTTCGCTTGGCGATCGATTGATCCGTCGCGAGCCTATTATTTGAATACGCTCTGTTTCAACTTCTTTTGTGAGATTTTCTTCTGCTTTTTCACTCACCATCAATGAGCCAGTATCAGCAATGGGACTTGCTATCGAATCATTACCAAATAAAATACTGTCGACTTGAAACTTTAATTGGTTTTTTAGAAATACGTCGATGGCAAAATTTTCAAGATTATAATTATAATTGTTCAACGTAGATGACACGGCAATGACGCGTTTATCTGTCGCGAAAGCGCTGAGCGGAGTGTTTAAAAGTAGTTTTTCTAAAGCTTGTTCAAGCGTATAAGTACCAACAACTGGATTTGAAACAACAACAATCGTATCGTCAAATGGATATATTAACGAGTAGCCTGAAGTCTCGGCTAACTTATCTAGTGCTTGTGCGGCAGCCATCGCTGGTAGCTCAAAACGGTAGCGTTCGGCTGCTTGACATACCCAAGAGTAACTCACAATAAAAAAGTAAAATACAATATGTGCAAAGTTGTATTTTCTTTTTCTTTGCTTTAATCGGCAATTAGGCACTTAACAAATATCTCACGATTGTAAGTTCCAATTAAAAGTGCCTTTTAATGGCTGTATAGTGGTTGATTTTAGAATTGTACTCTCGCTAACTTTATAGTTTTTAGCTTTTGAAACCATTGGTCAGCGTCGTTTCCATGAAAATAGCAAACAAGTACTTCCTGTCTATACGCTAACGAGCCTTCCAATGCTTATAACTATGATGTTTTCATAAAGTTTAATCGATATATAATAAGGATCATACTTATATCTTAGTAGATAACATCTGAGTTTCTTGTTCAATCCTCTTACTGCTTATAACTCTACTTAAGCATTATCGAAATAATACCAATTCTCGCTGAGTGGGAAATAACTTAATAGACTTGGTATTATTTACAGAAAATAAAAAACCCAGCAAAAGCTGGGTTTCTAAATCAATACTTGACTACATTATAGCGACTAGAAGTTGTATGTTGCTTTTACGTAGTAAAAACCGCCATTAAAACCAAATGGTGATGTTTCATAATATTTGCCACCCCATTGGTTGTTAACACAACCGCCACAGCTTGCTGCGCCTTCATCAGTGAAGTTAATTTTCGTCGCTTCTTGGTCAAACAAGTTTTGCGCACCAACTGACAAAACGATGTCGTCTGAAGCAAAGTAGCTGAACTCTGCATCAAATGTTATAGCCGACTCACCGGTGTTAACAGTATCAACATAGTCAACATGTACACCTTGGTATTCGCCATAGTAATTACCACGAATTAAGAAGCTCATTTCATCCCATGATTGTGACCAAGTCAACGTTGCACGATGGTTTGGTAAATCGTTTTCTAAACGAGATACTTTAAAATCACCCGTAATTACAGAAAAACTATCAACTTTAGTTTTATTGTAGTTATACGCCAAACTAAAACTTGCATCACCATCAAGTAGTTCCATACCGTAGTTAGCAATTAAATCAACACCTGATGTGGTCGTATCAAAATCATTAGTGAAAAAACTTACTAACTGTATTGATTCAACATTTGCAACACCAGCATTTGTTAAAGCCGTTTTATCAGCATCTGTTAATTCATATTTAGTTGATTGAGAAACTCGATCTTCAACCGCAATATTGTAATAATCAAGGGTAATAAATAGCTCACCAATATTCCATACAGCACCTAAGGTATAACTTTTAGAGGTTTCTGGTGTTAGCTCTGTCGCACCTAATTGAATCGCAATTGGGTTACTTGCTGGTAATAACGCCGAATCAACTAACGCACCATTTTCCAATGCTGTTTGCACGTTCGAGTAATTAGCTTGGCCTACAGTAGGAGCACGAAAGCCTGTACTAATTGAACTACGTAATGAAAAATCATCAGTTACGTTATATTGCGCCGTAAGCTTGTAATTAGAGTCGCTACCAAACGAGCTGTAGTCTTCATAACGAAGTGCTGCACCAAGTAAGAAGTCTTCTGTAATTTGTGCTTCTGTATCCACATAGAACGCGAAATTTTGTCTAGAATATACGCCCGCCGCTTGCGGTTTAAATCCTGGAAAGCCATTAGAGCCAATACCAAAACCTTGTTCGGTATATGGACCCGCTGTATATGAAGCAACATCACCAGCCGTTACTTCAAATGATTCTGCATGCCACTCATAACCCGCAGCAACCATTAATGAATCAAACATATCAACTTCAATATCTTTACTGAAATCAACATTAAAAGTTTTTTCTAACTGAGTATGTTTACCTGGATTAAAATCACGTGGAGTCGCAGGACCTAAAGAAGCATTTAAGGTATCGTAAATTACATATGACGATTCGTTAAAACCAACTGAACCACTTACGTCATACATAACGCCATTATCTAGTTCACCGCGTGTACCTACAGTAATTGAGGTATCAACAATATTGCCACCAAAATTTGGTGTAAAACCGCCAGGTAACATTTCGTTGAAGCTAAAACAGTTGTCGTTATTAGCAACGTTGTTCATGTAATCAGTTTGAGTTAAAACATTATCACTAGTTACATTGACTGGGTTACATGAAGCACCATTATTTAAGCCATCTAAATCGGCAATCAATAAATTAGGTACGCCATCGCCATCGGTATCGCCATTGCTGTAAACACCACCACGAGTATGAGGATTACGGTAGTAGAAGCCACCACGAACATCACGCTCGGAGAAGTTACCAAACATGTAGGCTTCGCTGTCGTTTCCTAAATCTAAACCTGAGTTTACAAAAATAGTGTAGTCATCATTTACTTCTGGAGAACCCCAAATTTGAGCGGGTTCACCAACACCAGGAACACCTGCTGCAATAAAACCTGCGGCGTCAGGACGTTGTACACTTCGACTTGTCGCATCAGCATTTTTATATTGAAAACTTAAATTCAAGAAGCCATCTTTAGTTAATGGCATACCAACGTTACCAGATATTTCCATGGTATCGCCGTCACCTTCATAATAAGAGCCATAACGAGCAGTTAAAGAGCCGCCATCTGCGTCATCTTTAAGGACAAAGTTCATCACACCGGCAATGGCATCAGAGCCGTATTGTGCTGCGGCGCCATCGCGAAGCACTTCAACTTGTTTTAATGCTGCACTCGGGATAACAGAAATATCAGGACCTTGGGCACCATCATTAATGCCGCCACCTAATAATGCAATAACAGAAGCACGATGACGACGCTTGCCGTTAACTAAAATTAGTGTACTGTCAGATGATAAACCACGTAAGTTAGCAGGCTTAACTAAACTTGCCGCATCTGAAATAGGGTTTGAATGGACGTTAAAAGAAGGAACACTGCCTTTTATTAACTCAAGCATGTCGGTATTACCACCGCGTGATAGTTCTTCTCCACCAATTAAGTCAATAGGTACAGGAGAGTCGTTTACTGAGCGAGGAGCACCACGCGAGCCAACGACAACAATTTTTTCTACATCTTTTTCTGCTTTAGTTTTCGCACTATCATCTTCAGCAGCATATGTAGATGTAGTTCCTAACGCTAGACTGACAGCAATTGCTAGCGTTCCTGTACGGAATTTATTAGACATTTTATTTCCTTCCCGAGTTTTAACGAATTTTATAATTGTTTTGTTTAGTTGCTTTTTTTTGTAAAAAATATGCAACTTAAGTTAAAGAGCTCAAAAGGATAAAAACCCGTAAAGTTTTTTTAATTAATTTTAGCTTTCCATTTTTTTAGTCAATAATATTTTATTTGAATCAATGCGTTGAGCTTGAATATTAAAAGATAACTCTATTGCTTCAATTAACGCTTCACTGTCGCCTAAATCAAAACGCCCGCTCATTCTTAGTGTGTGTAACGAGGGATCTTTTAATACAATGGTAATGTCGAGGTAACGATTAATCTCTTCGATAACATCAAATAATGTTTCATTATCAAAAATTATCTTGCCATCAAGCCACGAAAGTTCACGTTGTAAGTTTTCGGCTTTAATATGCGTTAAAGTTGGCTTTTGGTTATTGTTAGCGAAAGCTTTTTCACCTTTAGCAATAAATACGTCATCTTCTTGAGCTTCTGTGTTTTTCAGCTCTTTAATATCAGATAATGCGGTATTAATAGCTACTTTTGACATTTTAACTTTACCGTCCGTCACGGTAACTTGAATGTTTTCAGATTTTAAATGCACAACAAACTTTGTGCCGATAGCCTGCACTAAGCGATCGCCAGCATAAACAATAAAGGGTCGATTAGGATCGTGCGCAACTTCAAAAAGTGCTTCACCCTGAATTAGCTTTATTATCCGCTTGTCTTTAGAAAACTCAGTTTCAATAATCGTATTAGTATTTAAATGAATAATTGAACCGTCATCAAACCTGGTATCGAGTTGCTGGCCAATGACAGTCGCATATGAATTTTTCTGCACGCCTTCAGGCACAGTAAGCCAAAGTAAAACAGCGATAAAGCTAACACTGGCAGCTAACATCAAGGGTTTAAATACAGGTGTTAATATTGGCCATAAAGAAATATTTTCTGAGCTACCTTCATCGGTAATCATACTTAGCACTTCATCCATATCACTCCAAACATCAGCCATTGCTTTTAATGCCGCTAAATGTCGAGTATCAGCTGCTAGCCATGCTTTAAAGTCTTTTTTGGCTTGCCGAGATAAATTACCATTATCTAATCTAACCAACCAAAGCGATGCTTCGTCATCAATAGTATTTGAAGTATGAAGAGGAATTACTTTATTACTTGTATGCATTATTTACTTTCCTCGTTCAACTTATTAAGCGGAATGGCTTGCTTGGGTTCATTTACGTCATACCCTTGAGCATAAAGTGACTGCTTACATTGCTTTAGGCCCTTCGCTATATTTTTTTCAACTGAACTGACGGATATATTCATTTTTTTAGCTATTTCTTTATGACTTAAACAATATAGTTTTCTTAAGAGAATCGCTCGGCGATTTTTTTCAGGTAATGCATTTAATACTTCCAAAAAACGTTCAAACTTAAGTTTTTGGTATAATTCTTTCTCTACAGTATTATCAACATCACTCTCTAGTAGGGCTTCATCAATTTCATTATCAATTTCTTTTGATTGCTGGGTTAACTTTTTCAGGACTAAATTTCGTGAGACAACAAATAAATAACCTTTAGGAGATTTTATTTCTTGTTGAGCATCAGATTGTAGAACGCGGATGAAGGTTTCTTGTAAAATATCATCTACATCCTGCTGTTTTACGCTCATTTTCATGATTGAGCGCACTAATCCATCTCTACATGATTGAAAAGCTTCAAAAATCCTATTATTTGATTGTGTCTTTGTTGGCATTCAATAAGTCCAATTACCGGGGCTACTATTAAAGAGTGTGCTTTCGGCCTAATCCATAAAAAAATTTCATTTAATATTCAATAATAACCTTTTTATGCTTTTCTGCATAAAATATTAAGTAACAAAGCTGCGCTTTATCTTGCCACTAAAAGCACTGCCTGATTAACGTTCAAATCAGCGTTAATGTAGTTAAAATCCATTGCTGAAATTGAGCTAAATTTTGCTATAAAAATCAGGCTTCAAGGAGGCTTTACTTTTAAATTTAAGTTTCTTAATAAATTTTTATGGATTATTCCGCTATTACACTCTTTATCGGTATCGATACATTTGCTTATTAAAACTATTAAAAAATATAACGGTGGGTATTACTTTGGAATTTGAAACTCTTTTATCATTAGGTCTCTATTTTTGTGCCATGATCGGTATCGGTATATATGCTTACCGAAAAACAACCAATGATGTTTCTGGCTATATGTTAGGAGGGCGTAGCTTAAGCCCTTCAGTAACAGCACTTTCAGCAGGTGCTTCAGACATGAGTGGCTGGATGCTAATGGGTTTACCCGGGGCTATGTATATTGTCGGGATCAGTAGTTTGTGGATCGCGATAGGCTTAGTTATAGGCGCTTTTTTAAATTATCTTGTAGTCGCCCCAAGATTACGTACATATACTGAGCTTGCTAACGATTCCATTACATTACCTGACTTTTTTGAACATCGCTTTGAAGATAAGTCTCGCGCATTAAGATTGATCTCTTCCATCGTTATTATTGTTTTTTTCACGCTCTATACCTCTTCTGGTATAGTCGCTGGTGGCAAACTATTTGAAAGCTCTTTCGGTTTGAATTATGAATTAGGCCTATATGTCACCGCCGGTGTTGTAGTTTCTTATACTTTATTCGGTGGTTTTCTTGCCGTCAGTTTAACCGACTTTGTGCAAGGCTGTATTATGTTCATCGCCTTAGTTTTAGTGCCTGTCGTTGTTATTAATAATGTCGATGGATTATCTACCGTACATAGCACCGTTCAAGAAATTAACCCTGAATTACTTAACATGTTTAGTGGTATTGGTATCGTTGGTATTATTTCTGCCATGTCTTGGGGCTTAGGGTATTTTGGGCAACCCCACATTATTGTTAGGTTTATGGCGATTCGTTCTGTCAGTGACTTACCCACGGCTCGTCGTATTGGCATGAGTTGGATGATTGTCGCGATATGCGGGGCGATGGCTACCGGATTTTCAGGGATTGTATATGTTAACAATACTGGCATGACACTCGAAGATCCTGAAACTATTTTTATTTTATTATCACAGGTTTTATTTAGCCCATTAATTTCTGGCTTTTTACTCGCCGCCATTCTTGCGGCAATTATGAGCACAATTTCTTCACAATTATTAGTCACTTCAAGTTCATTAACCGGTGATTTTTATCATACATTTTTAGATAAAAAAGCCAGTGACCAACGGTTAGTATTAGTTGGAAGAATATCGGTATTGATTGTCGCCTTAGTGGCGGTTTATTTAGCCTATGATCGCAATAGCTCTGTATTAGACTTAGTGAGTAATGCTTGGGCTGGCTTCGGTTCAGCTTTTGGACCAGTGGTTATTCTGAGTCTTTTCTGGAAGAAAATGAATCGTAACGGTGCGCTTGCCGGCATGGTGGTTGGTGCTGTCACGGTATTAGTTTGGATTTATGCACCTTTCACAATCAATGGCGAACCATTAAGTGCCACTATTTATGAAATAGTCCCAGGCTTTATTTTATCGACAATCGCTATTGTCGTGGTCAGTAAAACTACAGGTGATGTTTCACCTTCAATTGAGCAACTATTTGACAAAGTTGAGGTTATTCACAAACATTAATTAACAAGTAGTATTTCACTTTCACATAAATTTTGGATAAGTAACTAAGCTTATCCAAAATTTTATTTTCACTACATAGAAATTAGCTCTTTAGAAAAACACAGCCGCAAGCAAACTCGTTAAGATCGCTTGCGCTATACTCTGCTACTACTGATAAAAGCTATTTCATTGCTTTTTTACAACTGCTATTAGCTTCTAACTTGTCCATCGCCATTTACCAGATATTTTTCGGTAGTTAACGACTCAATGCCCATAGGTCCATAAGCGTGTAGCTTAGTTGTTGCGATACCAATTTCTGCACCTAGGCCTAACTGAGAGCCGTCAGAGAAACGTGAAGAAGCGTTAACCATTACGACTGAGGCATCAACAAGTTGTTGGAATTTTGTTGCTGTTTGAATATCTTCAGTACATATCACTTCTGTATGATTACTACCAAATTGATCAATATGTTCAACGGCTTGAGCAAAGTCGTCTACTACCCGAATAGCAATTTCTAAACTTAAATATTCTTGTCCAAACTCGTCTAACGCTATTTGCTGGCTGTTCTCAAAGTAAGGCACACTAACTGGACAACCATTAACACGCACAGCTTTTTCTTTAAAATGTTCTGCCACCATAGGTAAAAACTCTGCAGCAATATCTTTATGAACTAACAAAGCTTCTAGCGCATTACAAACGCCAGTTCGTTGGGTCTTACCATTTGACAAAACATTTAAGGTTTTATTCAGATCGGCAGCTTTATCAGCATAAAGATGACATACACCTTTATAATGTTGAATGACGGGTATCTGGCTATTTTCGCTGACAAAGTTTATTAAACCTTCACCACCTCTTGGAATTACCAAGTTGATGTATTTTTTCTGCGTTAATAGTTGTGTCATCAAATCTCTGTCCGGATCAGCAATCACGGTAATAATTTCTTTAGGTAATTTATAAGCTTCCAAAACATCTTGTAGTACTTTCGCAATTGCTAAACTACTGTTTAAGGCATCTTTACCGCCCCTTAAAATCACCGCGTTTCCTGACTTAATACATAAACCTGCTGCGTCTGCTGTCACGTTCGGTCGAGCTTCAAAAATCATACAAATAACACCTAACGGTATCCGCATTTTGCTGATTTTCAGACCATTTGGCATAACATCTTGATCTTTAATCGTGCCAACAACATCAGGTAATTGCGCGACTGTTTCTAAACCAACCGCCATATCTTCAATACGTTGGTCATTTAATTGTAAACGGTCGATCATCGACTCACTTAGACCATTTTTCTCAGCAAACTCAATATCAATAGCATTCGCTTTAAATATCTCAGCTTTACCCGTTCTAAGGGCCGCAGCCATATCATTGAGTAACTTCGATTTAGTTTCAGCCGTTTGAATTGCCATGACTTTAGCCGCTTGGGCTGCTTTATGTGAAATAGTAGTGATTAAATTCATTATGACTCCATTAACGCAATATATTGTTTTGAAATAATAGGTTCTTGCGTTTTATCTAATTGTTCGGAAAAATCTTGATTGTCGCTGTCTGCAACAAAGTTAAGTAGACAACTACTGTAATTGGTTTTTACTTTTGCTAATTTGTCACCGTTGTCTTTACGTAACATAACTATGTCACCTGATGAAAAATCACCATTAACGCTTAATAAATCTTCGGCTAGTAATAAATCAGAAGTTTCGTTGTCAGTGATATCGTATTGGTTACCTACGATGAGCTCACCTTGAGCGCGAGTGGTGTGTCGCATCCAATGCACGCCATCAAGCATCGGGTTTTTGTGCGAATAAAAATGCGTACCTGGATTACCGTTTGCTAATAAGGTTTCAAAGCTTTCTGCTTTAAAACCATTAACAATGTATGTGTCAATACCATGTGATACGGCTTTTTCTGCAGCTTGAATTTTTGTTTTCATACCACCTGTACCAACATCGCTCATCGCTCCGCCGGCCATGGAATAAATCTCTTCATCAATTTTATAAACATCAGCGATTAAGTTTGCATCACTATTAATATGAGGGTTTTCATCATATAAACCGTCAATGTCTGAGCAAATAATCAGTGCGTCTGCATGTGCCGCTGATGCAACCATAGCTGATAAATTGTCATTATCACCGACTTTAAGTTTGTCAGTAGTAACCGCATCATTTTCGTTAATAATAGGTAAAATATCATTCTCTAAAAGCGTTTCAATTGTATCTCTAATACTTTCATAACGAATACGGTTGCGTAAGTCAGCGTGAGTTAACAGAAGCTGCGCCGCTGGGAAATCAAACAATTCATCCCATGTTGCCATCATCTCGGCTTGGCCGGCAGCAGCCATAGCTTTTTTAATAACGATGTTAGCAGCGTCGCTGTTGTTTTTGTTGCTGTCAAATAAATGCGCGCCAGCAGCTATTGAGCCTGAAGAGACTAATACTACTTGTATACCTGATAATCGACATTGAATAATAAAGTTTGCAATACTGAGTAAATATTTACTGCTGCAGCCAGATTTTTCAGGGGCAATCAACGCACTGCCAACTTTAATTACTATTCTCTGCCATTGTTTAATGTTCACGGTAAATCCTTATTTTTTATACTGATATTGTGCTTATGTACTTTCACTAACCACGTTAACGGTTACTGAATCAGCAACGACACGAGATAAAGAACAATTGAAGTGATGTTTTCACCACTAACTAAATAAATAAAATAACCAAATATAAGAAAAAACAATAACGAACGTTAGCCTAGTGAAAATTCCACTATCGCCTGACATCAGTCATATCAGCTAAACTTAGACAATTTCAGTAAAAAATTGCCAGTGGTTTGCTTTAAATATAATGACATTATTAATTACTCAATAAATAATCAGTATATTTCAAGGTTAAGATGTTGTTTTTTATTTAGTTTAAGTTACAGGGGTGTGTTGCAAATTACGGGGAATATAGTAGCTAACGATAATTGCTCAAACATAAGTTTTGTAACATACAAGGCTCTGTCGAAGTTTTATCTGTAATATTGATAACTTTTTCCTCTCTGATTTATACAATTGAAATATAGTTAGTGCACTAATGGTGCGTATACTAACCATATCAACAGCAGAGATCAAGTATTGCTTGCTAATTAAGCAATAAAACAGCTAAACGACGAGAGGTTTGGGGGACTTTTGCAAGAAAAAATCACTAGTTATTGCTAGTATTCCAAGCTAGACTTTCGTCATTGTAATAAGCGATTTATAGAAAGGTAAAAACACGATGGAAAAATACGATGAATTATTTATTTCAATACGTAAAATTATTCGTGCAATTGATTTACGCTCAAAAAAATTAAGTAAAGAAGCAGGCATCACAGGACCTCAACTACTTATATTGCAAGAGCTAGAGCGCATAGACGGCATTACAGCAAAAGATGTTTCCACCAATATTCATCTAAGCCAGGCAACAGTTACCAGTATTCTAGATCGTTTAGAAGCCAAGCATTTTATAAAGCGTGTTCGCAGTGATAGCGACCGTCGACGTGTAGCGCTATACCTAACTGATGATGGTAAACAGGCATTGTTAAATGCCCCACAACCTATCGAAGACAGTTTTGTTGAAAAGTTTAGTGCTCTAAAGGACTGGGAACAATATCAGTTGATATCAAGTGTCGAACATATTGCAGATATGATGGGAGCCTCTGAAATAGATGCTGCACCAGTATTAAATATAGGCGAGTTAACTACCGCTGCGCAATCTGAAAAGTAGAGAGCTCTTGCGAAAGACTTAACTATGGCTTCTCATTACTCGGAAAAATCAGTTGAAGTTGAAGTTGAAGTTGAAGTTGAAGTTGAAGTTGAAGTTGAAGTTGAAACGACGATTATAAATTTTAAAATTAGTAATCGTCGCTTTTAATGCCAGTATTAAGCTATTTTTAAATACTCTTTAACAATTTCTGCACCGGTATCCGCTTGGATAGGTTTAAAGATAAAGCCAGAGATACCCTGAACTTCACAGCTTTTAATTAATGCCTGGTCCGTCACAGATGACAACATAACAATTGGCACATCACTGCCATTTTTACGAATGGTAGCCAATGCTTCATCGCCGTTCATTTGGCCCATTACGACATCCATAAACATGAAATCAGGTTTGTGCTCTTGCACCATAGTTACAGCAACCGAGCCATCATCAGCTTCAATAATATTGTTATATCCTAGTTGAGACAAGTAACGTTTTAAGGCTTTGCGGATCATGCCACTGTCATCTACTAATAAAATTTTACTGTCGAGTGGTAAAGGCTTGGTGTGAGTATTCACAACACCTTTACTCGCTTCACGTTTAATGCCCACTGATTGGTATTCAACACTGCGGATCAATAAATTAAAATAATAACGTCCAACACCTTCGATAGTAATTGGTACCGTAATAACTTCTGTAACGCCAGCTAAGTACTTATCCATATCATTTACGTCATGCACAAAGTAAGGGCTTGAGAACTTATAATCTAAGCTGTAGCGACCGTGTAAATCAGTTGAACGCCCGACAATGGTGTTACCCCATTCGGCTAAAGCATTACTTAAGTCATCGTTAATTTCAGTAAATTCATATTTTTCTTCAAACATGTGCTCACAAACAGAATTACCAATGGCAATTGCTGTTTCTGGGTAGTGATGCATCATAATGACACCGTCTAAGCCACCAGTGACTTCAGAGCAAACTGCATAGCCTTTGAAGCGAAAGTCATCAACGTTATCAACAAAAGCTTCTCCTGCTTCTCCAACAAGGTTGGTCATTGCCTTCAAACTGGCAAGAGACTCATTAATAAATGGGTACAAAATAACTTTATATAAAGCTTCTACTGACATGATTGATCCTTGGTTATAATTATTTTTACATCAACGTTGACTAGTACCATACTAAGCCCAAACGATAATTACAAATTTAGACAAATTGGTAAATAATGTCACGTTAAATGACGATTTATTTATGATTATTTTCTAAAGATAGCGACTCTCATTTTTTATAACAATAAATCACGATCGATTGGGAAAAATTCACTAGCGGCAGAAATTAATGATTGAGCCGTAAGTGCAGTAACACCATAAACATGGGTTTTTACATTATCGCGCTGCATAACTTTCTTCAGCAACAGATCAAAATCACCATCGCCCGACAGTAAAATAACTATATCTACATCAGGGGCGGTCTCCATAACATCAACGGCGATACCAACATCCCAATCACCTTTTGCAGAGCCATCACGACGCTGAATAAAAGGCTTAAGTTTTACATTGAAACCGATATGTTTTAATGCTTTTTGAAACTTGTGCTGTTGGTCATCACTACGTTGAATAGCATAAGCATTAGCCAAAACAATATCGCCTTGTTGGCTTATTTTCTGCCAAAATTCTCGGTAATTAAATTGCTGTTGAAAAGTGTCTCTCGTGGTGTAATAAATATTTTGTACATCAACAAAAATGGCGATTTTGGGTGTTTCTGAGCTATTATGCATAAAAATCCTGTTACTAAATAAAGTATTATTTTTTGGTATATTCAATAAATGCTTTAGTTTTCATTATGGTACTTGGTTTAACGCTAGGCTACATCATTATTAGCAAGTAATAGCTTTTAGTGCTCTTAAAAAGTAGTCTGAGTAAATGAGACAAGTTTTAAGCTAAGTGTTACAATTAACAGTCAAATAAAGCTGAGTAAAACAAGATGTTAGCCATTCAAAAATTATTTTATTTATTAATCCGTTTGCCAATCAAGATTTTGGTACATTGCAAAGTAGTTGCCGACGAAATAATTAATTCAGGTAAATTAACCGATGAACAGCCGGTATTCTATGTCTTGCGCCAGCAATCTGCCAGTGATGTTGTATCATTACAAACCGCCTGTAAAAAAGCGAATTTACCTGATCCACTCTCGACAGTAGAGGTAGATGGTCAAGCCTTATCAAGACTCTTATTTTTAGAAATGCCAACGACCTTATTTCATTGGCGCGAACCGGGTAAAACTAAAGCAATAGCGCAAGGCTTTGAATTACTTAACTTACACGCCAAAAATGATCAGCTTGACGCACAACTTATTCCAGCCAATGTTATTTGGGGCCGGACACCGACAAAAGAGAAAAATAATACCAATGTCGGTACCTTATTAACCGATCACGAATCACCCACTTGGCTACGAAAGTTTTTTATCATTTTGTTTTTAGGTCGCCATACTATGGTGCGCTTTAGTGAAGCTATTTCATTTCGCCACATGGCTGATAAACATGGCAACGATGAAGCAAGCGCACGTAAATTAATGCGTATTGCCCGCTTTCACTTTCATCGCCAAATTATTGCAGCTAAAGGCCCTCGCCTTATGCATCGCCAGCAAATGTTTAAAAGCTTGTTGGCCAACCCCGCTATTAAACGCGTGATCAGTGAAGAAATAAAAAGTAAGGACATCAGTGAAGCTGAAGCAAAAAAACAAGCTTTGGCCATTATGGACGAAATTGCTGGTGATTATCGTGATGTTACCGTGCGTTTTGGCGAACGTATTCTTGGCTGGTTGTGGAACCGTCTTTATAATGGCATTGAGGTTAATAAAGCTGAACGCTTACGTAACCTCGCACAAGAAGGTCACGAAATTATTTATGTGCCTTGTCACCGAAGCCACATGGATTATTTATTACTCACCTATGTTATTTTTCAACAAGGCTTAGTAACGCCACGCATTGCCGCCGGCATCAATTTAAACTTTTGGCCTGCAGGCCCTATTTTCAGAAAAGCAGGGGCTTTTTTCATTCGCCGCAGTTTTAAAGGTAACCGCCTTTACTCGACTATTTTTCGTGAATATTTAAGTTTACTGTTTGAACGTGGCTATTCTGTAAAATATTACTCGGAAGGTGGTCGCAGTAGAACAGGGCGTTTATTGTCACCAAAAACTGGCATGCTAGCCATGACCATTCAAAGTATGCTGCGCGGTATTGACCGACCTTTAACCTTAGTACCTGTTTACTTAGGCTACGAGCATGTTATGGAAGTAGGTACTTACCATAAAGAGTTGAGTGGAGGACAGAAAAAAGGCGAATCGATATTTGGCGTTATTAAAGCGATACGCAATCTACGAAATTACGGTAAAGGTTATGTCAACTTTGGCGAACCGATTAATATTAATCAATATTTAGCAAAAGAAGTTCCAGACTGGAAACAATCGATAGACCCGATTGACCCACAAAAACCGAAATGGCTAACCCCATGTGTCAATGTGCTTGCACATCAGGTGATGACTTCAATCAACCAATGTGCCGCGCTCAATGGTGTTGCTTTAGTATCACTTATTTTGCATGCCACAGAAAATAAAGCGTTAACAAAAGCGGAATTAATTAGTCAATTAGATTTCTTTATCGCCATGCAGCGAGCAGCGCCGTATCATGCCGAATTAAGCATTCCAACGGAAAGCGGTGCCGAGTTATTAGCACACGTAATATTGCTTGATAAAGTCACTATTAACCAAGACAGTTTTGGTGAAATTATTTCTTTAACGGACAGCGCTATTGCTGAACTTCGCTATTACCGGAACAATATTTTGCATACCTTTATCTTGCCGTCTCTAGTTTGTCGCTTATTAGAGCGCAATGTAAAAATTAGCCAAGATGATTTAGTCGGTCAAATTAATCGTTTAGTGCAGTTATTAAAAACCGACTTATTTTTATGGCAATCTGCTGACGATGTTGAGCAACAAGTTATAGCCGTATGTGAATTCTTATCGGATGCGAACATTGCTAAGCAAAGTAAATCAGGATTTTGGTCTCTATGTACCGATGATGTAAACCGTGCGAAAGTTCGCTTAATCGCCGAGTGTGTCAATGAAACCATGCAACGTTTCGCCATTATCACCTCGTTACTGACACAATTAGCGCCAATTAAAAAGTCTGAATTAGATGAAAAAGTTGTCGCTATTGCACAGCGTTTGGCTGTGTTAAACAATATTTATGCGCCTGAATTTATCGATAAGAAAGCACAATCAACCTTAATAGTGGCCATGAAAGACCAAGGCTATATTGTCTTAGATGAGAATGACGAATTGGTCGATAGTAGCACATTAGGCTTATTAAAAAGCTCGGTCAGTAACTTGGTTGATATTGAGGTATTACAAAGTATCATTCGTTAATATCGAGCTTTATTTCTAATGATATTAATCTAAAAAAGTAGCATTAACACATGCACGAACATAAACATTTGGGCTAATTACAGCACAAATGTTTATGTTAACTAATCTATAAGTATTCTACCGTCACACCGACAAAAACCACCAAACCAACATAATGATTATTTAAGAACGCTTGGAAACAGCGATCACGATCACGACCGGCAATTAAAATCTGTTGGTAACAGAAAAATCCTGCCGCGGTTACTAGTGACAATTGATAAGGCCAACCAAAGGCTAAAATATCTCCAACAGTAAACAACAAAGCTAAAGTCATTAACTGTAAAAATAAGATAATACGTTTATCACTTTCACCGAAAATAATTGCCGTAGACTTTACACCAATACTTAAATCATCGTCTCTATCGACCATGGCATACATAGTGTCGTATGCCACTGTCCATAGTAAGTTAGCGGTAAATAGTAACCATGCTACAACAGGTATTTGCCCTTGTTGTTCAGCAAAAGCCATAATCATGCCCCAGCTAAACGCAGCACCTAAAACAACTTGAGGAAAGTGAGTTATACGCTTCATAAATGGATAGCTTGCGGCTAATAACACTGCGACGGCTGACAGCATAATGGTATAAGTACTTAAGGTTAGGACTAAACCGAAAGCGAAAAGTATAAAAGTGGCAAACAGTTGCAAGGCTTCGCTGCTCGATAACGCCCCTGTAACTAACGGACGATTTTGCGTGCGCTTAACCGCGCCATCAATTTTTCTGTCAGCGTAATCATTAATAACACAACCGGCGCTGCGCATTAAAAAAACACCTAAACTGAACACTAATAGCATATGTAATGACGGCCAGCCATCAGAGGCAATCCATAAAGCCCAATACGTTGGCCACAGCAACAAGTAGGTGCCAATCGGCTTATCCATACGTGTAATTTCTTTAATAGCTGTTAGCTTTTTTGTTAACTCGCTCAAAATACTACCCTTTTAGTTTTGATAAGCTATCGCTCCGGGTAAAAACACTTCCGCAACCATTAATGGTTTAGCATCAAGTATAAATACCGAACGACGGCCCCACAAAGGCTGTTGTGTTGTTTGTAATGTTAAATAATTTGAGAGTTTTACCACACTTGATTGCTCATTAAAGCTGGCGACTTCAATGTTTTTTCTTTGTAAATCTGGGTGATTAAACAGTACCTGACCTAATGACTGCGTGCCTAAATCAGCTAATTGCTGCTGCTCGCCGGTTAAAGACCGTAACGGTAATAAACTTCTGGCAAATACTTGTGGTATATCATCGCAATACAGAAGTACTTCGCGCACTAACACTTGCTCCCCGACAGCGACATCATCATTGGCTTCAGTACTATCGCAGGCCTGAATACTTTGCCCTAGCACTTCGACACGAAAGTGCTGACAATGGCTTTTCAAGCGCGCGGTTAATGAACTGGGGTCCAGCAACCAGTCGCGAAGATTATTAGCAAGATTGTATGTTTCTGGTGACTGCCAATTTGCGCTCAGTTGCACAGGAAATAGTGAATGCTTTGTTGTCATACCTAAGAATATTTAATCAAAAAACGAGCTATGATAGCGTTTAGCATAACAAAAATACAGCTTACTCAATGCAATGATTAAGGTTTAATTTTTGTCTTATTGATAAAGTTTTACTGAAAAAAATATAATGCGACTAAATAAAAGCGAAATAACTCAGCGCATAATCAAAATTCGAGTTATCATTTAATAACAATCAACGTGTTAACTAATTTCCTAATTTGAGTTTTAGTGTATGAAAACATCCATTTTTTTAATACTAGTCATGATAAGTTCAACTTTTGCTAAAGCTGCCGACTACGCATACTTTGGTTTTGAGCCTTCTATTGTCACTAACTATGTCGCGGTAAAGAAAAGAATAGGCTATGTGCGTTTAACCGTCGAATTGATGATTGAAGACGCGTCTAATTACACCATTGTTGAACATCATGCGCCATTATTACGTGACGCGATCATTAATATTATTGGTCAGCAATCAGAATCAACCATTAAGTCCATCAATGGTCGTCATGAAATACAGCGCTTATGTGAAGATAAAGTTAAACAATTATTAGAAGAAGAAACTGGCGAGCCAATTATTAAAAAACTTTTATTTACGCAGTGGTTAGATAATTAAACTCGACTAATTTTTTGTATAAAAGCACAACGAAAAACACAGGTATTAGCCATTAATACCGGTGTTTTTTTCTTTTAAAACCTGTAAATACGCCAGCAAGCAACCACTGACTAAGCCTAATAGGTGTGCCGTATTAGCAACATTAATTGGCATTAAGCTGGTGTAACCTAATAGCAACCAAAACAACATAAAACCAATAATAGCGTTAGACAACGACAAGCCTTTTTCTGGTAATAGCCAACCCATCCACCAAACATAGCCAACCAATGCGTATACCACACCAGACAAGCCACCAAAGTTTGGTCCGTCAATCAAAAATTGACCGACGTTCGACACGAAAGCTGAAACAAGCAATAAAATTAACAAACTGCTTTTGCCCATTGAGCGCTCTATCGAACCACCTAATTGCCACCACCACATGGTATTAAAGGCAATATGCAGCCATGAAAAATGGAAAAACGCCGGCCCTAATAAACGGTGTGGCGCTTGTATGACCGCATCAACACTTAACCGTGAATAAAATTGTAAATGATCGAAAACTGTATTTCCCCATCCCAGAATACTGGCAATAAAAACCAGCCAACAGGCGGAAAAAACAACTAAAGTAACAACACCCGCATGTGAGAAAAACTGGGTTTTAAAGCTGCTGATTAAGGAAGGAGAGCTAGAACTAACGTCAGTTACATCACCATTTTGCCAAGCTGCTTGTTGGTATTTTTCATCGGAGGGATTAGCAATAAATTGCTCAAACTCATGCAGTGCCAAGTCGTATTTATCTTGCTGACAAAGTATCACAAAGCCAGCATCTTCTTTTTCAACTTTTGCTTGTAGATCAAGCGTTCTCAAATAATCACAAAAAAGTAACGCAACATTATGTTGCGTTACTTTGACTAAAGGCCGTAAATCAAGAGATTGCATTAACGGGCAACAGCATCCGGGTGCTGTAGTTGCCAATCAGTAAAGCCACCATCCAACGAGTATACGTCGGTAAAGTCTTGACTGATCAAAAACTGCGCCGCTTGCTGACTTGAAATACCGTGATAACAACACACCACTACAGGTGCATCAAAATCAGCATCTCGCAAAAAATCAGGCAAACTTTCGTTAGTTAAATGTATCGCATTCGGGATATGACCCGATTGAAACGAAGCAGGATCGCGAATATCAACGACGACATGTGATTCATCAGCTAATACTTTATGCAGCTCACTAATTTGCATGTGTTTAAAATTTTCTTCGCTACTTGCCATTATTCATTATTCCCAATTTAAGATAACTTTACCTGATTGTCCTGAACGCATGATATCAAAACCTTGCTGAAAATCATCAATATTAAAGTGATGAGTGATAATTGGCGTTAAATCTAAACCCGATTGGATCAAACTTGCCATTTTATACCAAGTTTCAAACATTTCACGACCGTAGATACCTTTAATAGTTAAGCCTTTAAAAATAACTTGGCTCCAATCGATAGCCATGTCTTGGCCAGGAATACCTAACATGGCAATTTTACCGCCATTATTCATGCTAGCTAACATGCCGGTAAATGCCATTGGCACTCCTGACATTTCCATACCAACATCAAAACCTTCGGTCATGCCTAGCTCTTTCATAACATCAGTTAAATTTTCTTTGCTAACATCAACAGCGCGCGTTGCGCCCATTTTACGTGCTAAATCAAGACGGTATTCATTGACATCAGTAATAACAACATGGCGAGCACCAACATGTTTAGCGACCGCTGCAGCCATAATGCCGATAGGACCGGCACCGGTGATCAAAACATCTTCACCGACTAAGTCAAACGACAACGCGGTATGAACAGCATTACCAAATGGGTCAAAAATAGCAGCTAAATCATCAGAAATTTCATCGGGTAATTTAAAGGCATTGAATGCAGGGATCACTAAATATTCAGCAAACGAGCCTTCACGGTTAACGCCAACACCTACGGTATTACGACATAAATGTGTGCGACCACCACGACAGTTACGACAATGGCCACAAGTAATGTGTCCTTCACCTGAAACGCGATCGCCTAAAGCAAAGCCTCGTACTTCTTGGCCAATACCGACCACTTCACCAGCATATTCATGACCAACCACCATAGGTACTGGAATGGTTTTTTGTGACCACTCATCCCAGTTATAAATATGAATATCAGTACCACAAATGGCGGTTTTTTTAATTTTGATTAACAGATCATTATGGCCAATTTCAGGTTTAGGCGAATCGGTCATCCAAATGCCTGGTTCAGGCTTTAATTTTGCTAAAGATTTCATGTTTAGCCCTCAATCACTTTCATTTCTTTACCAATGCGGATAAAGGCTTCAATCGCTTTGTCTAATTCAGCTTTGGTATGCGCAGCAGAAATTTGCGTACGAATACGTGCTTGGCCTTTTGGCACAACAGGGAATGAGAAACCAATAACATAAATACCTTCCGCTAATAAGCGATCAGCCATGGCACTTGCTACTTTTGCATCGCCTAGCATTACAGGCACAATCGCGTGGTCTGCGCCAGCACAAGTAAAGCCTGCAGCTTCCATTTGTGTTCTAAAATATGCCGCGTTGTCTTTTAAAGTTTTACGTAAATCATCACCATCAGCTAACAAATCAATCACTTTAATTGAGGCATTAACAATAGCTGGCGCTAATGAGTTAGAGAATAAATAAGGACGTGAGCGTTGACGTAACCATTCAACGACTTCTTTTTTCGCTGATGTGTAACCGCCTGAAGCACCACCCATCGCTTTTCCTAATGTACCGGTAATAATGTCTACTCGACCCATAACATCACAATACTCATGACTACCACGACCTTGCTCACCAACAAAACCAACGGCATGTGAATCATCAACCATCACCATAGCATTGTATTTGTCCGCTAAGTCACAAACAGCTTTCAAGTTAGCAATTACGCCGTCCATTGAAAAAACACCGTCTGTGGCAATTAACTTAAAGCGCGCACCGGCGGCATCAGCTTCAATTAAACGTGCTTCAAGTTCTGCTGCATCATTATTAGCGTAGCGGAAGCGTTTAGCTTTACATAAACGTACACCATCAATAATAGAAGCATGGTTTAAAGAGTCGGAAATAATAGCGTCTTCAGGGCCTAATAAAGTTTCAAATAAACCCGCGTTAGCGTCAAAACATGAAGAATATAAAATGGTATCTTCCATACCTAAAAAGGTACTTAACTTTTGCTCTAAAGTTTTATGAATGTCTTGTGTACCACAAATAAAACGTACTGAAGCCATACCAAAACCGTGCTCATCTAAGCCTTCTTTAGCGGCAGCAATTAAGCTTGGGTGATTGGCTAAACCTAAGTAGTTGTTAGCACAAAAGTTCACCACATCTTCACCGCTATTAACGGAAATTTGTGGTTGTTGTGCAGTAGTGATCACTCGTTCAGCTTTATATAAACCGTCTTCTTTTACTTGGTTTATTTGCGCCGTTAAATGGTCATAAAAATTATTTGTGCTAGCAGAATTGGTCACGGTAATTCCTTAAATAAGTATAGAGTCTTGCAATGCAAGTATTATCAGCTTAGTCGACAGGATAAGCAAAGTGACATTACTTAAAAATTTGACCTTTTTTATAGTCAAATTGACATATAGATATGTCAAAGTGTAATATCATGCGTGTTTTTTTGCATATTACCGGAGATTTTCACTTGTTGTTAACGGAAAAAGATGAAGAGCTATTATCAATATTGCGGCTCAACGCTCGCGCCAGTGTTTCAGATATGGCAAGAGCAACTGGTGTATCAAGAACGGCGATCCAAAACCGCCTGAATAAACTCGAAAACAATAATGTTATTGAAGGTTACAGTGTTGTTTTAGGTAGCGAATATACCAGTGGTTTAATTACCTCTAATGTATCATTGAAAGTAAACCCAAATTTGCGAAAAACCATTTGTTTAGCGTTAAGAAAGGTTCATCAAATTAGTCATATTTATTCAATCAGTGGTGAGTACGATTTATTAGTGACCATTCAAGCAAGCACCTTAGAAAAATTAAGCGAAGTATTGAATATGGTGTGTTCACTTGAAGGGGTTGCTAGAACAAACTCTTCAATTATTCTCGATACCATTTTTGAGCGCTAATTTATTAGAATTGCTATAACAACTAAAGCAGAAAATACATTTATTGCAGCAGTAGTAAGAATTAGCCGTTAGCGATAATCTTTAGGTATACTAGTTAACATAGAACTTTGATTTTGAGTCCGTTTTAGTGCGATATTTTTTTGCTTTATTGCTTTACCGTTTATTCTTTTTATTGCTAACGCCAATACTGTTACTCGTATTGCTGATCCGCTCAATAAATCATAAAGCCTATCGATCACGGCTTATTGAACGCTTAGGGATTTTACCAAAGCAACTAAAATCAGGCGGCATTGTGGTTCATGCGGCCAGTGTTGGTGAAGTCATCGCACTTAAACCTTTGATCACTAAACTAATTGCACAATACCCAGCTTTAGCGATCACAGTAACTACCTTCACACCTACCGGCTCTGCACAAGTGGTTAAATTATTTTCCGATCAGGTGCAGCACTGTTACTTACCGCTCGATAATATTATTTCTAGCCAGTTATTTATCCAGCGCTTAAAGCCTAAAATCATGATTTTTATGGAAACAGAGTTATGGCCTAACTTAATAGCCCAGTGTAAAAATAGTGATATTAAATTATTGTTAGTCAATGGTCGATTATCGGATAAATCCATGCGCAGTTACAAAAAGCTCTCATGGTTAATAAGCCCCGCCATACAGCGTTTTGACAAAATATTAACCCAAAGCCAAGTCAACCAAGACAATTACCTCGCCATGGGCGCCAGCATTGAGCAATGTGAATTATCCGGCAATTTGAAGTTTGATATCGCCATAAATGATGATGTGGCCACTAAACAACAAGAACTCGCCAGATTAATCGTCAGCAAGCGTGATGTGTGGCTAATAGCCAGTACTCATCCTGGTGATGAAGCGTTGGCTTTACTGGCATTTGAACAAGTAAAACAGCACAACAATAATGCCCTATTGATTATTGTGCCTCGACATCCTGAGCGCTTTGACCAAGTAGCCAAACTGGCGCAGGAAGCCGGAAATATTGTGCTAAAGCGCAGCCAAAAACAGCCTGTAACAGAGAGCACTAATGTCTGGATTATTGACACGTTAGGGGAGTTACTCGCAGCATGTGCATTAGCTGATGTGGTAACTATGGGTGGAAGTTTTAGCGATATAGGCGGACACAACCCATTAGAACCGGCATTATTTAAGAAACCGGTTGTCGTCGGCCCAAATATGAGTAATTTCACTGAAATTTTAGCGCAACTAAAAACTGAACAAGGCATAGTGCAAATCGATGAAAATGAAAATATGCCGCAAGCGTTAGCCACCGAAATATTACGCTTATTCAGTAACCAAAATAGCGCCTTAGCACTGGGCGAAAATGGCTATAGAGTTGTGCAGGCAAACCAAGGCGCTACGGTTTTGTCGTTAGCGGCATTACAAAACTTGCTCTAACAGTAAATCAGCTATCTGCGTTGTTTTATATAAATCCTAACGCCTAAAACGGTTAACGAAATCAGTAATATTAAGCCAAATATACCTAAAACTTGATCAACCGCTTTGTGATTAGTCCACTGCAGGTAGTGAATTTTATAAAGCTGATTGATTAATTTTGTGTCTTGCCCGGCTTGGCTGAGCCTTAAAGTATTCCAATCTAACGTAACTTTTACATTTGTGCTCGTTTGTACTGATGATTCATATACGCTTACAATATTGCCATAACGCACACTATCTTGGGTAAATGCATCTTGAAGTAAGCTCTTCAGGGCTTGCTCTGATGGTTTGGCTTTTTCTTGCAATGTTATGGGGTCTAAATGCAGAGTTTTATCGGTGGTTTTAACTAACAAATGCTCACCCAAAATACTGCGCACGACTTTCAATTCTTGCCAATCTGCTTTTGGCGATATATTTACAGGCTGAGTTAACGGATAGCCTTTAACTGCCAGCTGTTGATACGCCCCTTGATAACCCGGTTTAATAAAAAACACTAAACCAGTGATTGTCCAACCCAACATAGGTAAAACCAGTATTAGACCAATAATTTTATGTAGCTTACGACTTTTTATCACGTTAATAATTCTTCAGTTAGTATTGAAATAAGGGCATGAGGTTAATAGTTTATCCTAGCTGATAGGGTAATCACTACACAAAAGCGTAATTAAGGGAGGTGGAGTATAATTAAATGCAACCAACCAGAGTTTAATGTGTATCTGACCCTACTTTTATTTTTTTAAAGCAATGTCAGACTCCTTCGACCGTCTCTGGTTGATTTTCCGCAACGAATAACTTGAGTGTTGTTTCAAATTGTGGGTAAAGATTGATGATTCTACTCTAAAAAATATTATGAATTTCTTAAATTTCTAAATCAAACACAACACTGATCGAAGCTGAAAAAATAATATTACTTTGAAGATATTGTCCCGGTTTATTTAATCGAGAGCCTGTAACAGTAATGCGCTCAATATCATTATTTGAACCATATCTGTATCGATTATTATTCGATGATGAGTTTATGCTATAAATCTTACCTAAATTAGCACCAAAAGCATTTGCTAATGAATGACCTTGTTCTTTAGCATTCTTTATAGCTAACTGATTTACCTTATCTTTTAATAATCCAGCTTTTGAAGATTGCAATTTAATTTCTTCTATTTCATCAATTTTTACACTTAATGCGAAATCCATAAATTCGTTGAGATGCTGAATATTATTTAAAGTAACCTTCAAGTTTCGGACCGCCATATACCCATCTAATTCCTCATTGTCATTATTCGAATAAGAATAATGAGGGTTAGTTGAAATACTTGAAGCAGATACATTGTTTTCATTAATGTTAAATAGAGCTAAACCCTTGAGAAAGTTATTAACTCTGTCATCGACATCTTTTTTGGCATCTAAGCTATTCTCTTTTAAACTTTCAACGACTAAATGAATAACAGCAATATCGGGGTCAGCCTTCAGTTGCGCGGTACCAACTATTGAAATGTGACGATTATTAGGCAAACTGTTGTTGGCATTTGAGAAAAATGCGCATAACAATAAGGCAAAAATACTTAAATACTTCATAGGATTCCCTGTTTATATTTCGAAGTTTATAGTAGCTCATGAATTTCTCAGCAATTGCCGTTCCATGACTTTTAATTATTAATATTCCATAATTTCAGTTAATTAGAAAGTCTTAATTAGCTTTGTGAAATTACTTATAATTTGGGCTGTACGCTTAAGCTTTTAATCGCTCTTGCGCGATTTCTTTGATACAAACAGGTGATGAGAAGTCTGCTTGTGTGTCTAACGCCAAGGGGATTAACCATTGTAAATTGGGGATGAGGTTATTAGGTAATTCGGTGACCTTGATAATGTGTATCTCTTCTGCTTCCATGGTTTTAGCATTAAAAGCCTCATCGGTTCGAGCAAAGAACATATCTACATCATAAACTTTCGGGCGATATACATTTGCAAAACATGTCCAATCACTTGGCGTGGTTTTTACACCCGTTTCTTCGACACATTCTCGAACCATGGCATCGACAGCTATTTCGTTCGCTTCAACTTTACCGCCAATACCATTAAATAAGTCCCGCTGCCATGCAGGGTTTATTTTTTTAATAAGCACCAAGTGACTTGCGTCTGCTGAAAAGAAAAATCCGGTTACGTACTTTTTCACTACTATCCTTATTATCACGCTAATTTACGCTTTAGTTATTCACCAAGCGCATAAGGTTAAGTCCGTCTACTTCACTGGAGAAGCCATTTCTTTCATAAAATGTAGTCATTTCTGGTAAGCAAGACAATTCAAAATGCTTAACCGTTTTTAACTTTTGATGCTGCTTTATCAACAATATAAGCTGCTGCCCTAAGCCAGTTCCTTGGTGGGATTTAGCAACGATAACATCATAGATAACCGCCTTAACAACAAAGTCTGTCAGCACGCGAGCAAATGCGACAACATTGTCCTCGCTATCAAGTATGCCAATACAGACTTGCGAGCCAGCGATACAGCGTTTGATTTCCTCAAGGCTACGGCCACTATTTGCCCAAGCTTGTTGATGTAAGCCATAAACTTGCGTTAACTGTTGCTCATTAAAACTGTATGTAACTTGCATTGTCTTCCTAACACTTACTGCCTTAAAGTAACTCAGCGTAATTATCTTTAATAACGCGATCTATGGTTTTGTTAACTTGCGCAATGCTAATTTGCATCATCAGATCCTTACCTTTGGCTCTTGTGCCCCAAGGTAAGTTAGCGACACTTTCTTTATATTGTTGCTGAATGGCCGACTCATAAGCACTAACAACATATTGTGGATAAAGATAAGGACCAGTGCGTTTTGGGTTACTGTGTGCATATAAACCCACTACTGGCGTGCCAACGGTTACAGCCATATGAGCAGGACCCGTGTCGGGGGCAATAACTAAATGGGCAACTTTTAAAACTGCTAATAATTGCTTTAAGCTTGTGCGCCCAACCAAGTTTAGAATTTCGTTATCACCTTTACTAAAGTCGCTGCGACTAATAATGGCTTCCGCAAGTAATTTTTCCATAGTAGTGGGCCCACCGCATATAACTACTTTAAAGCCACGGGCATTTAAATGCTGCGCTGCTTTTGAGTAGCCTTCAGCATGCCAGTTACGTTCGGCTTTACTTGCCGCTGGGCAAATAACGGCAATAGGCTTGTCTAACGGGTTACCAGCGCTTAGCTTTGCACTAGCCCATAGTTGGTCTTCATCTGATAGTGGCATTTTCCATAACGGGGCGGCAACTTCTAAGCCAAGCGCTTTAGCAAAGCCCATAAAGCCATCGAGTACATGGGGCTGAGTTTGAGCGGCGATTTTTTTATTGCTAAATAACCACTGACCTTCTTTCGCTCGTTGATTATCAAAGCCAATTTTCACCTTCGCCGGTATGCACAAGCTTGCAAGACTCGCTCGCAATGCGACTTGCATATGCAGCAAAATATCGAACTGCTGACCTTTTAGTTTTTCTCGCAGGTCACGGTAGCCTTTTAAGCCGGCTTTCTTATCGAAAATAACAAATTCAACGCCTGCCATACCACTTAATAAGCTTGCTTCGATTTTACCAATAACCCAAGTTATTTTAGTCTCAGGCCATTGTCGCTGTATGTTTTGCACCATAGCAACCGCATGACAAACGTCACCAATGGCTGATAAGCGCAATAAACATAAATTTTTTGGAGCAGATAATTGACCCAGCATAAAGGATTCACCACAATAGGAGCTGAAATATAATATAGGCCTATTATCTTGAACCAGCCCGCAATTGTAAAACCCTGTCACGAAAAAACTTTCCAACAAGGCAATGTTTATTGCCGGTATGACAGTGCTGAAATTAATGATTTTAATCCCGAAATGCTAAGCAGTGTTTATTGGCAAGGACGCGATGCCATTGTTGGTAGCGCCCAAGGCCGCGGTACCACTTGGTTTATCGCCACTGAAAATGCGGCTGGCGTTGAGCAAAACTGGGTGCTGCGTCATTATTTTCGTGGCGGCTTGGTCGGAAAAATTATCAATGACCAATATTTATATACCGGGATGAAAAACACCCGAGCAGCACGTGAGTTTGACTTATTACTGAAAATGCGAGCTTTAGGCCTACCCGCGCCAAAACCAATTGCCTTCCAAGTGATTAAAAACGGTTTATGTTATCGCGCAGATTTATTATCTTCACGCATTGAAAATGCTCAAGATTTGGTCGGTATTCTCAGTGAAAAAACAATTGATGCACAGCTTTGGCAAGAAATAGGGCGCGTCATCAAGATTTTTCATCAACACGGTATTTACCATCATGACTTAAATGCTCATAACATTTTAATTGATGATAATAACAAGGTTTGGTTGATTGATTTTGATCAGGGCGAGCAACGAAAAAATACGGGGAAATGGCAAACAGATAATATATCGAGATTATTGAGATCGTTTCGAAAAGAATTAAACCGCGTAGAAAATTTTCATTGGTGCGAAAAAAACTGGCAAGCGTTACTCAACGGTTACCAGTCTTAAAATATGAATCTGTAAATATTCTAGGCTTGCGCTTGAGCTTGCGCAATACTATCTTGACAGCGTTGGCGATACATCGCGCGAGCCTCTAGGAATTCACTCTTAGCCGTTTCACTGATGTAAGGGTGGATAATCACTAAAATCTTTAAAACACCCTGATAGAAAACCGCATCGTTAATTTCGTTATCATTATTTTGAGTTTGATAAAAACTTAACCAAAATGTATTCACTAAACGTAAAATACTGACAATATCAGGTAAGTCTTCATCTGAAAAATCCATCATATCTGCATCACGTAGCGAAAGTAATAACTCACTTACCCGCTGAGCAATAAAGCTCTGTACTTCAACATACTTGTCGTGCAATAACGGATTTTTAGCGAGTAATACCGGTAGGTTACTGTAGAAAAAACGAAACTTCATCATCGCCTGAAATACCACATCCATATATAAAATGATGGCATCGAGTGGTTTAACATCCGGGCTAACTTCTGGCATGGTTTCTATCAATAAATTACGCGCGTATTCTTCATAAATTGACAGGATGATGTCTTCTTTATTGCGAAAGTGATAATAAAGGTTACCTGGACTGATACCAAGATCGGCAGCAATGTGGTTAGTGGTAACGTTTCGTTCACCTTTTTCATTAAATAATGCAATGCTCGCTTGTATTATTTTATCCCGTGTTTTCATGGAGACTACTTCTTGTATTTGTCGACATAGATTTTTCTATCATACTATCAAATTCGGCTAAGATTAAAGTATTTCGAGTAAATACTTTAAGCCCCCCCTAATATCGACAGTTATTAAGGTGTGTATGCATGGTAGTTTTTTAATAAATTTATCGAGTTTAAAGTCATGATCAGAGCCTTTAAAGCCCTAAATATGGTTAATGTTCAAATGACCGCGATGTTAGCAAAGCTACAGCAACAATAAGCGAAAGCAATATCACACTTCACAATAGTGTTTATTATTGGACTGTTAATACGCTTTTGTTGAAAACTCGCATATTAAGCTACATTGAGTATACAATAGGCTTTTATCCTATTAGAAAACCTACATTATGTCAGTGAAAGCTATTTATCCTGGAACTTTTGATCCTGTTACCAACGGCCACGCCGATTTAATAGAACGTGCAAGCCGCTTATTTAGTGAAGTTATTGTTGGTATTGCCGCTAGCCCGAGTAAAAAACCCCACTTTGATTTAGCTCAACGTGTTGAATTGCTTGAGTCGGTAACAAAGCATTTATCAAATGTTACTATTGTTGGTTTTACGGGATTATTAGTAGATTTTGCTAAAGATCATCAGGCCAAAGTGCTGATACGTGGTTTACGTGCAGTTTCCGATTTTGATTACGAGTTTCAGCTGGCGAATATGAACCGACGTTTGGCGCCTGATTTAGAGTCAGTATTTTTAACACCTGCAGAGAAAAATTCTTTTATTTCGTCAACGTTAGTGAAAGAAGTCGCATTACATAATGGTGATGTTGGCCAGTTTGTTCATCCAATCGTTAAAAAAGCCTTAGAAGAAACTATACATAGCAAAAATAAATAACCTACACTTGATTCAGCACATTGCTAAACCCGAGTGTTGATAATGTGAACGATATTTAGTGTTTAAAAAAAGCTGAACAGGATTGTTCAGCTTGTGATTTAATGAAGGGAAACGATTTAAATAAAAGCAAATGCATCGGCAAACATATGTTCGACTAATGCCCCTTGCTTTACAAAGTCTTCACGTACCGCGGCGACCATTTCAAATCGACCGGCGAGGTAAATGTCATAATTTTCTAAGTTTTCAACTTCAGACATCACCACTTTATGCACCATGCCTGTTCTACCTTGCCAATCATCATTAGGTAATTCAATCACTGGCATAAATTTACCCTTGGCTAATTGATTGATCATAGCTTCAGTTTCATTCAACTCATAACATGCACTAGCGTCACGTAAGCCCCAGTAAACCAAAACTTCACGCTGAGATTTCTGTGCAACTAAGTATTCAAACATTGATTTAATGTAAGAAAAGCCAGTACCGCCAGCAATAAGTAATAATGGACGTTCATTGTCTTCACGTAATTGCGCACTACCAAATGGCATTTCGATGGTAACTTGTGTGTTGGCCTTGATGTGCTCAATAACTTGCATTGGGTAGCTGTCTGAACCAAAAGCCCCTATTTGTAATTCAATAAGGTCTGCACCAGGAGCACTTGCAATAGAAAATGGTCTTTTATCTTCATCACTCATAACAAAGTTTAAATATTGTCCGGCAGCAAAATCAACAGGCTGGCTTGGTTTTAAAAGCGCCTTATAAACATACTCCGTTAAGGGTGTTAACGAAGCTACCTGACATGTAATCATTTTCATTTATCTTGTACCTTATCACTGCAAACTGGCAATTAAGTGCAGTATTATTAAATTATAAATATGTAAATTAAGTATTATTTGGATCTTTTGGAATGTTAAGCTCATCCCAAATATCATCAACCTGATCTTTAACCGATTGTGTCATCTCAATAGGTTCGCCCCATTCACGATTTGTTTCACCCGGCCATTTATTAGTTGCGTCCATACCCATTTTAGAGCCTAAGCCCGAAACTGGTGAAGCAAAGTCTAGATAGTCTATCGGCGTGTTTTCAATTAACACCGTATCGCGACTTGGGTCCATACGCGTGGTCATTGCCCATATAACATCTTTCCAATCACGTGCATTCACATCATCATCACAAACAATAACAAATTTGGTGTACATAAATTGACGTAAGAATGACCAAACACCCATCATCACGCGCTTAGCATGACCAGCATATTGCTTTTTAATTGTTACTACCGCTAAACGATATGAGCAGCCTTCAGGCGGCAGGTAAAAATCTTGAATTTCAGGAAATTGCTTTTGCAAAATTGGCACAAAGACTTCATTAAGTGCCACACCTAAAATCGCCGGTTCATCAGGTGGACGTCCCGTATATGTACTGTGGTATATAGGGTCTTTTCTGTGAGTAATGTGCGTAACGGTGAATACTGGGAAGTCATCAACTTCATTATAATAACCAGTATGATCGCCATAAGGCCCTTCGGGCGCTACTTCATCAGGGTCAATATAACCTTCTAAGATAATTTCAGCAGTAGCCGGTACTTCTAAATCATTACTTAAACACTTTGCGACTTCAGTTTTACAGCCGCGTAATAAACCTGCGAAAGCATATTCAGATAACGTATCAGGCACCGGTGTCACTGCACCTAGAATAGTCGCGGGGTCTGCCCCTAAAGCAACGGCCACTGGATACTTTTCACCTGGAAAGGCTTTCTTGAACTCTTGAAAGTCTAAAGCACCACCGCGGTGAGATAACCAACGCATAATCACTTTATTGCGACCTAATAATTGATTGCGATAAATACCTAAATTTTGCCGTTCTTTATGTGGACCTTTAGTGACCGTGAGTCCCCAAGTAATTAATGGTGCGACATCGCCAGGCCAGCATTTTTGAATCGGCAGTTGAGTTAAGTCTACTGCATCGCCTTCTAATACAATCTGCTGACAAAGTGGCTTCTTAATCACTTTAACCGGCATATTTAAAACTTGTTTATATAACGGTATTTTATCCATTGCATCGCGCAAGCTTTTAGGAGGCTCAGGCTCTTTTAAAGCAGCTAATAAGGTGCCTACTTCACGTAATGCGCTGACATTATCTTGACCCATTGCTAACGCAACACGCTCAGCAGTACCAAACAAGTTAGTTAATACCGGCATTGCTTGTGGATTACCATCAGCATCAATCGGATTTTCAAACAATAATGCAGGACCACCTTGGCGTAAGGTACGATCACTGATTTCTGTCATGGTTAAATCAGTAGAGATAGGCTGACTAATGCGCTTAAGCTGCCCTAGTTTCTCTAATTGTTTAATAAAATCTCTTAAATCACTGTATTTCATATTAGAATTTAACCAATAAATTTGTCGTATATTATAACGGGTGAAAGACGAAATTCCCTAATTGATCGAGAAATCGATTTAACTATTTTATTGTATGAAAATAGTCGCCATCATTTATTTGCTATTTCACCCCGAAGGTCATTTCAAAAGGGTAATATTTTTCACTTACAAAAAAGCCAGCAAACGCTGGCAGTTTTAAGCTAAATTCGATAATCGACTACTGACGTTTCATCGAATCAAAGAACTCGTTATTAGTTTTGGTCATCGCCAATTTATCAATCATGAATTCCATCGCGTCAATTTCGCCCATCTCATGAACGATTTTACGTAAGATCCACATTTTTTGTAATTCATCTGGCTTAGTTAAAAGCTCTTCGCGACGAGTACCACTACGGTTAAAGTGAATAGCTGGGAATACACGTTTTTCAGCGATTTTACGTGAAAGGTGTAATTCCATATTACCCGTGCCTTTAAACTCTTCGTAGATAACTTCATCCATTTTAGAGCCGGTATCAACCAGTGCTGTAGCGATAATAGTTAAACTACCACCTTCTTCGATGTTACGTGCTGCACCGAAAAAGCGTTTTGGACGATGTAATGCATTGGCATCAACACCACCGGTAAGAATTTTACCCGATGATGGAATAACTGTGTTGTATGCACGCGCTAAACGCGTAATCGAATCAAGCAATATGACTACGTCTTTTTTATGCTCAACTAAGCGTTTGGCTTTTTCAATTACCATTTCAGCTACTTGCACGTGGCGGTTAGCTGGTTCATCAAACGTTGATGCAATTACTTCACCTTTCACTAGGCGCTGCATCTCTGTTACTTCTTCCGGACGCTCATCAATCAGTAATACCATTAATTCAGCATCAGGGTGGTTATGGGCAATACTCTGGGCAATATTTTGTAGTAATAAAGTTTTACCGGCTTTTGGCGGCGCAACAATTAAACCACGTTGACCTTTACCAATCGGTGACGCCAAATCTAATACACGTGCAGTAATATCTTCAGTTGAACCATTACCACGTTCCATCGTTAAACGATCGGTTGGATGTATTGGCGTTAAGTTTTCAAAAAGGATTTTATTGCGAGAGTTTTCAGGACGATCAAAATTAACTTCATTTACTTTTAATAATGCAAAGTAACGTTCACCGTCTTTAGGTGGACGAATTTTACCAGCAATGGTATCACCGGTACGCATACTAAATCGACGAATTTGGCTTGGTGATACATAAATATCATCAGGTCCAGCTAAATAGGAAGAGTCTGCTGAGCGTAAAAAACCAAAGCCGTCTTGAAGAATTTCTAAAACACCGCTACCAAAGATATCTTCTCCACTTTTAGCGTGGGCTTTTAAAATGGCAAAAATAATGTCTTGTTTGCGGTTACGAGCCAAATGCTCCAGTTTCATTGTTTCCGCGAGATTGACTAGCTCGCTGATAGACTTTTCTTTAAGTTCGTTAAGATTCATAGTGGGGGTTTCTTAGACTATTTAGGTTGTTATGCTGTGCCGTTTGGCAATTTAGGATGTTTGAGTATGGTATTTGAAATGTTATTTTTCTTTCGAGAGTTAAATTTAGCACTAAAAACAAAACAGGTAAAGGATCACATGCTCGATCTTTAGTCAAAAAGCAAAAAGGCCCGAATTACGGACCTTTTTCTTATAAATTATTATCAATAAACTCTTTTAATTGAGTTTTTGATAGTGCGCCAACTTTCGTGTCAGCAACAGCGCCATCTTTAAATAGCAACAATGTAGGAATACCACGGATGCCATATTTAGGTGGGGTGTTTGAGTTTTGATCAATATTTAATTTACCAATCGTTACTTTACCAGCGTATTCTTCTGCTACGTCATTCAACAACGGGGCAATCATTTTACATGGACCACACCATTCAGCCCAGAAATCAACTAGGACAAGACCCGATGCGTTAATTACATCTGTATCAAAACTATCGTCAGTTAACTGAACAATTTTATCGCTCATTTATATCTCCATTAAAGATGGCCTATTGCCAAGTGGTTAAGATTATACCTTCATCACAATTAATTACCAACAATGATATATAACAGTTATGGCCTTTTAAGTTCAAAATCAACTATAAGCTTCAATTTTTTATCGCTTTTATGTGAATCTAATTTTTATTAATTGCGTAAGGTGTTAAGCTAGCGGTATGAAAAAAACACACTTAACAGAAATAAAGTTCTCGGAACTTAAGCTCGAGCCTACCGTAGTTAGCGGCCTCGAATCAATGGGCTTTGAATATTGCACGGCAATTCAATCAAAGTCACTTCCTATACTCATGACAGGCAAAGACATCGCCGGTCAAGCACAAACTGGTGAAGGTAAAACAATTGCCTTTTTAGCGGCAACTTTTCATCATTTATTACAGAAAAAAGATGTTAGCCATAATCAACCTCGCGCTTTAATCATGGCTCCAACTCGTGAGTTAGCGATTCAAATCCATCGCGATGCTATCGAAATGGCAAAAAGCACCGGCCTACGTCTTGGTATTGTATATGGTGGTGAAGGTTATGAAAGTCAACGCCAAGAGCTTGAACGTGGTGTTGATATATTAATTGGCACTTGTGGTCGTTTACTCGATTATTTAAAACAGGGTATCTATAACCTCAGTAACATTGAAGTTGTTGTGCTTGATGAAGCCGATCGTATGTTCGACTTAGGCTTTATTAAAGATATTCGTTATATGTTTAATAAAATGCCTCCGGCAACTGACCGTTTAAGCATGCTATTTTCTGCAACATTATCATTTCGTGTTAAAGAATTAGCCTTTGAACACATGAATGACCCTGACAGTGTTGAAGTAGAACCTGATCAGAAAACCAACATCCGTATATCTGAAGAGCTTTTTTATACTTCTAACGAAGATAAAATGGCGTTATTACAGACCTTAATTGAAGAAGATTGGCCAGAAAAAGCGATCATTTTTGCCAATACTAAACATGTTTGTGAAAAAATACATGCCCACTTAGAAGCCGATGGTATTCGTGTTGGTATGTTAACTGGCGATGTTATTCAAAAGAAACGTCTGAAAATTTTAGAGCAATTTACTGACGGACTGTTAGATGTATTAGTGGCGACTGATGTTGCTGCACGTGGTTTACATATCCCTGCTGTTACTCATGTATTTAACTACGATTTACCTGATGACTGTGAAGATTATGTTCATCGTATTGGTCGTACGGGCCGAGCGGGTGCAACAGGTCATGCAATAAGTTTAGCGTGTGAGCAATACGTATTTAATTTACCGGCAATCGAAACTTATATCGAACATGAGTTGCCAGTAAGTAAGTATGATCATGAAGCATTATTGACTGATTTGCCTAAACCTAAGCCTCGCCCTCGTCGTCATAAACCACACAACGGCGGTCAAAACCGTAATCGTAGTGCTGGTCATAGGCCACAAAGGAACAGTTAGTTAATGACGATCACTTCCATGGAGACTTCATCACCTCTGTATGCTGTGGTCGATCTAGGCTCAAATAGCTTTCATATGTTAATCACCAGACAACTTGCAGACAGTGTGCAAGTTGTTGACCGAGTAAAGCGTAAAGTTCGCTTAGCTTCAGGATTAAACCACGAAAGCATATTATCAGAGCAAGCCATGGCAAAAGGCTTAGAATGTTTAAGCTTTTTTGCCGAGCGCTTACAAGATATTCCCAAAGAAAATATTCGCATTGTAGCTACTGCCACTTTACGGTTAGCAAAAAATCGTGCTGATTTTATTGCTAAAGCTGAAAAAGTACTAGCTAATAAAATTGATTTATTAAGTGGCCTCAATGAAGCTAAATATATCTATCTTGGCGTAGCTCATACCAGTTGTAGTGCCAATAAACGATTAGTGTTAGATATTGGCGGTGCAAGTACCGAGCTGATTGTCGGTCGAGGTTTTACGGTAAAAAAAGCCCATAGCTTAAATATCGGTTGTGTCACCTACAATCAGCAATACTTTACCGACGGTAAACTCTTAGAAGCAAACTTTACCAGGGCAATCACGGCAGCAGAAAAAGCCATCAATGTGGTAAAAGCAGATTATTGTAATATTGGTTGGCAATGCGTTCTAGGCGGCTCGGGCACTATGCAGGCTCTCGCTGAACTGTTAACTTATCAGCTCAAACCTTCAGTTATAACTTTAGATTTTCTCTATCAAGTTCAAAAGCAATTACAAACCTTTGATGATATCAACAAGATCAATATACCTGGTTTATCACCTGAAAGAACGCCAGTGATTGCTAGCGGTTTAGCGATTTTGATTGCCTTGTTCCAACAACTGTCTATCGAACAATTAGTGATTTCTAGTGGCGCATTACGTGAAGGGCTATTATATGAAATGTTACCAGATAGCCGTTCAATTAACATTCGCCAGCGTACAATTAATGGCTTAGCACAACGTTTTCATATCGTTCAACAACAAGCTGATAGCGTTAAAAGTCAAATTAACTTTATATACAATGAGCTCAAAGGTGCTTGGGCGTTAAATGATGAGAATGCGTTAGAGATATTATTAGCTAGCGGTGACTTACATGAAATAGGCTTAATGCTGGAATATAAAACGCATCAACAACATGGCGCTTATATTCTTAATCATGCTGATTTGATTGGATTTAATCAATCTGACCGACAGTTATTGGTCAGTTTAGTCAGCCTTTATAAAGGTGATATTGACCAAGCACTTATTAAGCAACAATCAGCAATAACACCAGATCATGCGATTAAATTGCTGCTGATTTTGCGTTTAGCGGTGATATTATGTCGTCGCCATAAAGTTGAACAAGTGCCACATTATCAACTAAGTTTACATGCAAGTGCTTTACACCTTTCTTTACCTAAGGTTTGGCTAAAACAGCATCCCCTTATTCATGATGAATTAAAACAAGAAAATGACCATATCAGCGCATTAGGCTTTTCTTTGAAAATTGACAACAAAAATTGACAACAAAAATTGAATTGAAAATATTTGCGGCTGAGCTAATTGACAACATTCGTCTCTAATTAATATCAATCAATTAGATGTAAAAACCTAAGTTCGTCATATTGCCCTAAAGACCAACCTACAATACCTGAGCTTTTAGTCCAAAATAAACTAGTGTAGCACTGGTTTTACTGACGGCTGACAGCTTCAAACTTTAAACTTTGTTTGCGACTTCAGTCGCCTTTTTTAGGCTTGTACCACGGCGAATAAATTCTGAAGGATCCCCACAACTTTTAATTAGTTTCATTGGATAATTCCTCAATGGCAATATCTATATC
>NBOG01000006.1:0-64183 GCA_002104535.1 Cognaticolwellia sediminilitoris
GCGCATTCTACGCAACTCAGTTTTAATGTCAACGCTTTTTTGAAACTTTTTAAACTTTCTTTTCAGAAGATTTAAAACTTAACTTTGAAACGTTAAGTTAACTAAATCAGCCTAAACTGAACGAGATAACTTATTAAAACCGCCTCTTCGACTTGTCCCGAAGAAGTGGAGCGAATTTTAGAGATTTATCGCCCCGCGTCAACCGCTAAATGCAATTAAATTGAGAAAAGGTGTTTGTTTGCTTTTTATTTGTACAAGTCCTGAGTTGGTTGTGTTTTAAATGTGCAAAACGTCTTAATATCGAGCTATATATAAGTTTTAGTCATAGCCTCCATCTTAATATTTTCATTATTCAAATCTTCATTTACATGAAAAACACTATCATTTAATAAATTTTGTTAAGATAACTGCATCAATCAACAAAACTATACTTATATGAATAACAATAATTTTCGTAGTTACCGCGGTATAACGCCTTTATTAGGCCAAGCTGTTTATATTGATCAATCATCAGTACTTGTTGGTGACATTACTTTAGGCGATGACTCTAGTATTTGGCCTTTAGTTGCTGCGCGTGGTGATGTTAATAAAATTACTATCGGCGCTAGAACTAATATTCAAGACGGTACTGTGCTTCATGTCACCCGAAAGAGCGCAAGTAATCCTAATGGCAACCCTCTTATTATTGGCAATGATGTTACTGTTGGGCATAAATGTATGTTGCATGGTTGTACTTTAGGTGATCGTATTTTAGTCGGTATGGGCGCTATTATTATGGATGGTGCTGTAGTTGAAGATGATGTCTTTATCGGTGCTGGTAGTTTAGTACCCCCGAATAAAACCCTCAAAAGCGGCTTCCTCTATGTCGGTAACCCAGTTAAACAAGCCAGAGAGTTAAAAGAAAGCGAAGCTAAGTTTCTTAAACAGTCGGCTATTAACTATGTGGAATTAAAAGCTGAATATATAGCAGATAACTGTTAGCGGATTATGATTTAACGCATTTCTATATGAATTTCATCGCCGTCTGGCTCATTTTTTTCGAGCCAGAGTTCTACGACCTCTTCTAAATCATATTTGGTACAATTATCAATTTCCGCTAATTGCTTTAACTGCATTGAGTGAAAGTATATGGTTATTTTTTGTCCCGATAATTGTCCTGTAAAAGACCAAGCGTCATGTTGCTTATCAAAATGTAAGTCATCATTAAATAAAATTGCTTGGTTCATCTATTATTATCTCAACTTTCGTTATGTTAATTGCGCTCTTAAAGCCGCAAGTACAGGATCTACATCCGGGTTAATACCAGTCCAAATTTGGAAGCTTGCGGCAGCCTGTCCAACCAACATCCCTAAACCATCAATGACCTGAGCAACACCGAGGTTTTTCGCCTGCTTTAAAAAGTCCGTTTGCTCTCTACCATAAACCATATCATAACAAGCAACCGAACTTTTAATGGTTTGATTGGCTATTGGCAGACTTGCCCCCGATAAACCAACTGATGTGGCATTTATAATAACATCAAAAGTTAAATGCTCTGTATCTGCAAAGGTCAGCGCTGAAATAGTGTTATCGGGATAATGCTGAATTATTGCTTGGGCTTTACTTAAAGTTCTATTGGCGATAGTTAAAGATTTTGGTGATTGTTCTAAAAGTGATTGTACTACGCCTTTAGCAGCGCCACCTGCGCCGAGCAATAGAATTCTACTATTTCGAAGTTGCACTTTGTGGTTAAGTAAATCAGTGACTAAACCAATTCCATCTGTGGTATCACCATAAATGATACCTTCAGAAAAGGTTAAAGTATTAACGGCACCTGCTAACTTAGCCCGCTCACTCAACTCATCGCAAAGCGCAAATGCTTGCTCTTTGAATGGCGCTGTAACATTAGCTCCTTTCCCCTCTGTTGCAATTAAACTTTTAATAGCAACATCAAATTTTCCGAGTTCTACTAATTCACTTTGATAGTTAAGACTTTGTTTAGTTTGAAGCGCAAACTGCTGATGTATAAAAGGTGATTTTGATTGAGCTATGGGGTTACCAAATACGCGATATTGATCCATGAGATTACTTGCTTTTGTGTTTAACTGTAGCCTAACCCAGTTATTAAATGATGAATACAAAAAAAGCAGCCTACTGATGACTGCTATTTATAACAATTAACACTAGTTAATAATTTAATTCATAGCTGGCTTATAAATCTCATTAAATACTAAGCCAACTATGTGTTTATCACTAACAAGTGAAATATTAAATTTATAACCACTCTTGAGCGAATAAATAATCTTGTAACTTTGCTTCAGGGCTATCAGCTTGCGCTTGAAAATTATATTCCCAGCGAGCAAGTGGTGGCATCGACATTAATATTGACTCTGTTCTGCCGCCTGATTGTAAGCCGAATAATGTGCCGCGGTCGAAAACCAAGTTAAATTCTACATAACGCCCACGACGATATAACTGGAATTGCCTATTATTCTCATCATATGGGGTGTCTTTGCGTTTTTCTATTAACGGAACATATGCGTCAATAAAGCCTGCGCCTACTGCTTTGATAAAATCAAAACATTTACCGAAGTCCCATTTATTAAGATCATCAAAAAATAAACCGCCAACACCGCGTGTTTCATTACGATGTTTTAAATAGAAGTATTCATCACACCATTTTTTATATTCTGGATAAACTTTTTCGCCAAATGGTTGGCAAATATCTTTAGCCGTTTGATGCCAATGAACCACATCTTCTTTAAACGGATAAAATGGTGTTAGGTCAAATCCACCACCAAACCACCAAACGGGTTCTTCACCTTCTTTTTCAGCAATAAAAAAACGGACATTGGCATGTGACGTTGGAATAAATGGATTTTTAGGATGAATAACTAATGAAACACCACAAGCTTGCCATTTTCTGCCTGCAAGCTCTGGACGATGAGCTGTTGCTGATGGCGGTAATTTATCACCAGAAACCACTGAAAAATTGACACCGCCTTGTTCAATCACGCTGCCATTGGTTAAGACACGGGTTCTGCCGCCACCACCTTCTGGACGTTGCCAATTATCTTCAACGAATTTACCGCTACCATCAACAGCTTCAAGAGCCGAACAAATTTGATCTTGCAGCGCTTTTAAAAATTCAACAACAACATTGATAGTTATAGTGCTCATGAGCGAATAATGTCTCCAGATAATGCGTCAATAATAGTCGAGGGCTGATCAAAGCCTAAGGTTTTACCTTTAATAATAAAATCTATTTTTTCTGCGAGATCATGAGGAATTTCTTGCCATGTTTTCGCTGGGGTTTTGCCGCTTAAATTGGCACTGGTAGAGACAATAGGTTTATTGGTTGCCTTACAAAGGGCGACAACATCAGGCTGACTAGTAATGCGAACCGCAATAGTGTCGAAACGTCCGGTTAATAAAGGTGAGGTGTTAACATTTTTAGCCACTAACTGGGTGATACCATCCGGCCACCGAGACAACACTGCGAAGCGTTTGTCTTGAGGTATTTTACTATCGTCTATATAAGGTAATAGTTGTGAATAGTTACCTGCTAGCAATATTAAACCCTTTTCTACTGAACGTGATTTAATAGCCAATAGTTTTTCAATTGCGTCGGGGTTATCTGGATCGCAACCCAAACCAAATACAGCTTCTGTTGGATAGGCTAAAATCCCACCCTGTTGAAATGTTTCTAATGCGGTAGTCATCAAATTTAGATCTGAATATGTTTGAAAGTAATTTACCAGTGATTATACGTTTTTTAATGAAAAACAACATGACTAGAACAAAAAAACGGCAAGAGTTTATTACTCTTACCGTTAATATAGTAAAATTCGGTTTATTTAAGATTCAAACAAGGTTTTAATTTTCTCTCTTAAAACAAACTTTTGTACCTTACCCGTAGACGTTTTCGGTAACTCACTAAAAATTATAGTTTTAGGCACTTTAAAACCAGCTAAGTGTTCTCGACAATGCAGAATAACCTCTTGCTCTGTTAAGTTCTTACCTGATTTCAAGCCGACAAATGCACAGGGTGTTTCTCCCCATTTCTCGTCTTTCATAGCAACGACTGCCGCTTCTAAAATATCAGGGTGCTGATATAAAACCCCTTCAACTTCTACTGAAGAGATGTTTTCTCCACCAGAAATAATAATATCTTTTGAGCGGTCACGAATTTCAATATAGCCATCAGGGTGTTTAACGGCTAAATCACCTGAGTGAAACCAACCGCCAGCAAATGCTTCTTCAGTCGCTTTTGCATTTTTCAAGTAACCCTTCATCGTAGTGTTGCCGCGAAACATAATCTCGCCCATAGTTTCACCATCAGCGCAAACAGGCTGCATAGTATCAGGGTCAAGCACATCGACATCTTCTTGAGTTAGATAGCGTACACCTTGCCGTGCTTTTAAAGCAGCTCGTTCGTCGGCACTGCGATCATTCCATTCATCTTTCCATTCGCTTACCACGCACGGTCCATAAACTTCAGTTAAGCCATAGCTTTGAGTGATTTCAATACCGATATTTTCGATACCTTTAATAACAGCAGCAGGTGGTGGCGCTCCAGCGGTCATTACTTTAATGTTTTTAGGTAATTGCGCCAGTAAACTTTCATCAGCATTTAAAATCATGTTAAGTACGATAGGTGCGCCGCAAAAGTGACTGACTTTATGCTCTATCATGGCATTAACGATGGCGCTAACTTCTACTTGCCGTAAGCAAATTTGAGTCCCCCCTACAGCCACTATCGTCCACGGAAAACACCAACCATTGCAATGGAACATTGGCAAAGTCCATAAATAATTAGTGTTGTGATCTGTCGGCCAAATAAAATTATGTCCAAGTGCATTTAAATAGGCGCCACGGTGCGAATAAACTACACCTTTTGGATTTCCTGTGGTACCCGAGGTGTAATTAAGTGCCAACGATTGCCACTCATCGAATATAAAAGAACCGGTAAAATTTTCATCACCTTGATTAAGTAAGTCTTGATATTCTATTGAGCCAAGACGCTCTCCACCTGGGCCTTCGATATCGTCAATATCGATTACTAAAGGATTACGTTTAGAAATAGCTAAAGCTTGCTTAACGACTCCAGAAAAAGCGGTATCGGTTAACAGTACGTCACATTCAGCATGATCTAAAATAAAAGCTATATTGGTCGCATCGAGACGAATATTAATAGCATTTAACACCGCACCAGTTAAAGGTACACCAAAATGAGCATCAAGGAATGCTGGGATATTCGCCGCCATAATACTCACGGTTTGACCAGGTTTTACTCCACAACTAATCAGACCTGATGCTAATCGACGGACATTTTCACGATATTGTTGATAGGTAAATTTTTGTTTGCCATGAATTATCGCAATTTTTTCTGGATGAACATCTGCCGTGCGATTTAGAAAGTTAATCGGCGTTAACGGCTGGCTATTAGCTGGAACCTTATCTAAACCTTGGTGATAAATATTACCCATCATCTTCCTCAATTTTCTAACGTGGCCATTAATAAGTCACTATAGCTATATTAACTCTTCAACATGAAAATATAATACGCCAATAATTAAATTATAAAATTATCCTTTGGTCTACATCATTAAAAGTTGAGTTTTATCCGTTTATCAAAATAATTGTCATTTCAGAATACTTACAAACACGTTATAATCTCGGCTTAAACTTCACCTAATCGTTACAAAACGTTGGGTTTCAAATCTTTTCATCAAAAGGCACTAAGCATATGAAAGTTGGGATTATCATGGGGTCAAAATCAGATTGGCCAACCATGCAGCATGCAGCTGAAATGTTAGATCTATTTAATGTACCTTACGAAACAAAAGTTGTTTCAGCGCACAGAACTCCTCACTTACTCGCCGAATATGCAGAAAGCGCAAAAGACCGTGGGCTAAAAGTTATTATCGGTGGCGCTGGTGGCGCTGCACATTTACCCGGTATGGCTGCAGCTTATACCTGTCTGCCAGTATTAGGTGTACCTGTGCAATCGAAAGCATTAAATGGTCAAGACTCATTACTGTCAATTGTGCAAATGCCAAAAGGCATTGCCGTCGGTACGTTAGCCATAGGTACAGCAGGCGCTGCAAATGCTGGCTTATTAGCCGCACAAATTATTGGAACGTTTGATCCGGTCGTTCAAGCTGCTATTGAAAAGTTTAGAGCAGAACAAACTCAAACCATTCTTGATAATCCAAATCCGGCAGAATAAGGCAAGCGTGATGAATGTTTTAGTATTAGGTGCAGGACAATTGGCTCGTATGATGGCCCTCGCCGTTAAGCCTTTAAATATCAATGTTCGAGCTTTTGATGTTGGCTCAGGCAATGTCTTTGATCCACTTTCAAGCAATATTGTTTTTGGTGATTTAACCCAAGGAATAGAATTTGCGGACTTTATCACGGCTGAATTTGAACATATTGACCACCAAACACTTGCGCTTTGCCAAGCATCAGGAAAACTTCGTCCATCAAGCCAAGCCATTAAAGTTGGTGGTGATAGACGCTTAGAAAAGGACCTCTTAGTCAAATGTGATGTTGCTAATGCGAAACACAAAATTATCACTACAAAAGCAGATTTTGACCAAGCCTTAAACAGCCTGACTTTTCCATTAATTTTAAAAAGTGCATTAGCGGGTTATGACGGTAAAGGTCAATGGCGCTTAAAAGACCAAACTAATGCTGAAGAAATCTGGCATGACATTAAAGATTTTTTTGATGGTGGTGCTCAAGGCGTAACTAATGCAGTTGTTGCTGAACAAATGGTGCCATTTGATCGTGAGGTTTCTTTAGTTGGAGCTCGGGATAGCCAAGGTAATACCGTAGTTTATCCATTAACCGAGAATCATCATACTAACGGCGTACTGAGTGTATCTATTGCCACGCAGGTCAATGAAGCACTTCAAGCACAAGCCAAACAGGTGTTTGATAGCATCGCCAATGAGTTAAATTATATTGGTGTATTAGCGATTGAGTTTTTCCAAATTGGTGAGCAATTATTAGTTAACGAAATTGCACCTCGCGTGCATAATTCTGGTCATTGGACACAGCAAGGTGCGGATACTTGTCAATTTGAGAATCATTTACGTGCAGTATGTGACTTACCTCTGGGTAGCACAGCGTTAGTTCGACCTTCTGCGATGATTAATATTCTGGGTGAAGAGCAAGTGCCGAATGATATATTAAACGTGGCAAGTACAACTTTACATTGGTATGGAAAGTCTAAACGTGCTGGTCGTAAAATGGGTCATATCAATGTTTCTGGTAAAAATGAGCAGGAATTAGCTACTAGATTACAGTTACTTGCTGACATTTTGCCTGAAGAGGCATTTGATGAACTTAAGCCTTACGTAACTGCCTATCAAAATAAATTAAGCTAATCCTCTGTACTTAGATTAGTACTTATTGACCATGACAAAGCCAGTTCACACTGGCTTTTTTATCGACTAAGCCTTTTGAAAGTGCCCACAAGGTTTAGCAGCACATTGAAGTTTTTCACCTGCAGCCATCTGCCTCTTTAAAAGTAGAGCAAAGCCACACTTTTCACACTCACCTATAATGGGTTCGTGATTGACAACAAATTTACATTTTGGATAGTGATCACAAGAATAAAAGGTTTTGCCAAATCGACTCGTTTTTGACTGTAAGTGGCCTTTTTTACATTGAGGACATTTAACATCTTGTTGTTCAAGTTCATTTTCATCTTGAGCAACAATATGGTGGCAATCAGGATAATTTGTGCAACCAATAAACATACCATAACGGCCCTGCTTTACCGCTAGTTCATGGCCACACTCTGGACATTCGCTGCCGACAAGTACTTTATCGTCAACTCGTTCATGTTCAACTACAGGTTTTGTATATTCACATTCTGGATATGCCGTACAGCCAAAAAATGAACCAGATTTACTGCGCTTAATCGCGAGCTTGGCACCACAATCTGGACAAACTTCTGCTGTTTTCTCTAAGGCATGCTCATGACGTGAAAATAATGGCTTTTCGGGATTTGACATAAAAAATGCACCTAAGAAATTAGGTGCATAGTATGCCATACATTATGGAGTGAACTGTAGTGTAATTTTCGTGCAACGCTATTGGTTTGCTATGTAGCTAATGAAAATAGGATAAGCTAGTGTAAAAGCCCTTCTTGCTCATCGAAAATCAAATCTTCCATCTGGGAATAAGCGCTTTCTTTACCTGGAACATTAAACAACACCATAAGCACAACCCACTTTAAATCATCGATTGAAAAGAATTGTGTATCTAATTCCATTACTCGATCAATAACCATTTCACGGGTGGTGAAATCTAATAAATTTACCTGTTCTAAAAACATTAAAAATCCTCGACATTCAACATCAAGAATTTGGCTTTCTTCACTGGTATAAATACGAACAGATTGATTACCGACACGGGTTAAATAAGGATAAGCTTCAGTGTCTTGCAAGGCAGCAAGTTTTTCTAGCCACGCAAGTGCTTTATAAATTTCATCTTGGTGAAAGCCAGCACGAGTTAACTCGTCTGTCAGTAATTCGTGATCTACCATGACCTCGGCTTCACTATGAATATAATTTTCAAAAAGGTACATCAAGATATCAAACATAACTAGCCCCTATTTAATTTAAGGTAACCTCCTGGTACTGCTGATACCAGACCCCTAAGCTCAAGCACTGTTAATCGAGTTAATACTACATCTATCGGTAGTTTACTGCGAGAAACCACTAAATCGACTGGCGTGATTTCATATCCCACACTAGCTAACATTGCATCGTTACACAAGCCCTGTTCTTCACTTTTTTCTAGCGAATTATCTTTCTCTTTGTTTATATTTAAGTTTAAAGTATTTGCTGGAATATCTTCAAACTCTTCTACTATATCGGCAATACCTTCAACAAGTTTAGCACCTTGTTGAATTAACCAATGACAACCTTTAGCTTGAGCATTATAAATCGAGCTTGGTACAGCAAATACTTCTCTGCCTTGCTCTAAAGCACAACGCGCAGTGATTAACGAACCACTTTTTAAAGAAGCTTCAACCACCACCACACCTGAGCTTAAACCACTGATCAAACGGTTTCTTTTTGGAAAGTGGCCTGCCTTAGGTGCCATACCTGGTGCAAATTCACTGATAATTAAGCCGCTATTAGCAATGATATTTTTTTGTAATGTTTTATGTCTTGCTGGATAGGTTATATCTAACCCCGTTGCTACTACTGCAATGGTATAGCTTTTGTGATGCAAAGCTCCTAGATGTGCTTGCGCATCAATACCTAACGCCATGCCACTCGTGATAACAAATTTTTCGCTTAATTCTCCGGCAAATTTATGGGCAATTTCTCGACCTGATATAGTGGCATTTCGGCTACCAACCATCGCAATTTTAGGCAATGTCAGTAAATCAGCATTTCCTCGAATAAAAAGCACGAGCGGCGGATCATAAATTTCTTTTAATAATGCTGGGTAAGTAGGGTCATCAAAGACAATTATTGTGCTTTCACATTTTGCTGAGTTTGAGATTATTTTACTCAATGAATCCCAGTCAGGAGAAGTAATAGCAAAGCGTTGTGGCGAAGTTAAGCCTGATTCAGAGAGGTCTGTATTGGATGAGAATAACGAAGTTAGGCCAAACTTTTTAACAAGTAGTATTTTTTTATGATTGGCTAGCCGTGGAATCGCTTTCACTGCTAGCCAGAAATGAACAGCAGAGAGCTCTGCTGTTACTGTATTGCTTTTGATATTTGCCACTTTCTTCTCCTTAAGAGTGGCTCACGCTAAGGTTACGGTGCGGCGACTCCATCAAGCACGCGTAATGGCTTTTCAGATTGAAGTATTATTGCCATACTAACCTTATCGTAAACTCTAAACACCATTACCTTACCAATATCTTCAGAAGGCATGTCGTAATCCGAATTACTATCGTTAGCCATTCGATTCCAACGTGAAGTGTCAGAAGTGTATTGAGGACCAGTATCAGTCTCAACAACCGAAGGACTTTTACGGCTAACAGTTAAAACATCCCCCGTTTTTACGGACTCGCTGCTGCCCTTATTAATCATCACCACATCAAGTTTAGCAAATTCTCGCAAACCAGTTACTGAACTGACAATTAAACCTTTAAGTTCTTCAGAGGCTGCTTGCATTGTAAAAACAGAAGGATACTGTTGTTCATCATTAACCGGTAACACAAAAGCTCCAGAGCGTATTTCACGCTTTGCACCATCTAGGTATATAGTGCTCGGCTGCTTTTTGCTCATATCACCCGTTTTAGAAGCCTTACCTGTACCCACTAACTTAATATTGTAGCCTAATATTTCACTAGTTTCGGGATCTAAAATAGCATCACCTTTGTTATAGATACCATAGCTTTGTCCAACGACAAGATCGCTATTAATATATACTTTTAAGCCATCAAGACTAGACTTATAAGCTTCTTCACTACCTATTATATAAGGTAACCCTTCTATCTCAGCTAACGATTTCACACTGTCGTAGCGAATGAACGGAGCGATAACATGTAACGGTAATGTGCTTACAGGATTTTGATCTTTTAGATTTTTACGAATTTTAGGAGACCATTTAAGCTCTGGCTTCCCTTTCACCAACATAGGTTGGCCCTGTTCATCAAATACTAAACGTAATTCATCACCAGGATAAATTAAATGAGGGTTATTAATTTCTGGGTTCAAGCGCCATAACTTTGGCCACAACCAAGGTTGGTTGAGGAAAATCCCTGAAATATCCCATAAAGTATCACCTTTCTTTACGATGTAGGATTTTGGAGCATCAGGCTTAATTTTAAGCTCATCTGCCATTAAAGATACTGACAATGTTATAGCAAGTATCATCGAAAAAATTCTTATTAGCATGTTAATCTGCCTATTCTTATAGGTTTTATCCTAAACCACTATGATTAATATTAATTAATGGCTAAAATTGAAACATAACACTCTATGCGACTTTTCGCGAACACTTTTGATAAATTATGGCTATTTTACCTGTATTACGATTTCCAGATGAGAGATTAAGAACAAAAGCACAACCTGTAACTGACGTTAATGATGAAATTCGCACTATTATCAGCAACATGTTTGAAACTATGTATGCTGAAAATGGTGTTGGTTTAGCGGCGACTCAAGTTGATATTCACCAACGAATTGTCGTTATTGATGTTTCAGAAAACAAAGAACATCCTTATGTTTTAATTAATCCTACTATCACCCGTAAAAGTGATGACACGATTATTAACGAAGAAGGTTGTTTGTCCGTTCCTGGTTGTTACGCAAAAGTTGACCGAAGTGTCGATGTAACGGTTACGGCATTGGATGAGAATGGCAAAGAATTTAGTTTAGACGGTGAAGAGCTACTGGCAATTTGTATTCAACATGAACTTGATCACCTTGATGGTATCCTTTTTGTTGATTATTTATCACCGCTTAAGCGCCAGCGGATCAAGAAAAAATTAGAAAAAGAAGCACGCTTAGATAAAGCAAACGCTTAATAGCCTTAGCATGTATATAACTTAATTGTATTTTGGAAATTCCTTTGCCGAACGTTGTAACTAAACCATTGAAGATCATATTTGCTGGGACACCTGACTTTGCCGCGAAACATTTAGCGGCTTTGTTGCAATCTGAACATAATGTTGTCGCGGTATATTGCCCTCCTGATAAACCTGCAGGTCGAGGCAAGAAGCTGACAGCTTGTGCAACAAAATTATTGGCAATGGAAAACAATATTCCCGTAGAGCAGCCGGAAAATTTTAAAGCCGAATTAGACCAAGTGACTTTAGCAAATTATCAAGCTGACATTATGGTAGTGGTTGCCTATGGTTTATTACTACCAGTTGTGATCTTGGAAACACCAAGATTAGGTTGTATTAATGTACATGGTTCAATTTTACCAAAATGGCGTGGCGCAGCTCCCATTCAACGTTCTTTAGAAGCGGGAGATGAAAAAACAGGTGTTACTATCATGCAAATGGATAAAGGCTTAGACACCGGCGACATGATATTAACCGCGACTTGCGATATCACTTTAAAAGACACCAGTGCCAGTTTATATGAAAAGCTTGCTGAATTAGGTCCGGTAGCGCTAATAGATACTTTAGCATTAATGGCAAAAGGTCATTATAAACGCCAACCTCAAGATAATGCCCAAGCAACTCATGCGGCTAAACTTGATAAAACAGAAGCAGAGTTAAACTGGCAACTAAATGCTGAAATACTTGATCGTAAAATTAGGGCTTATATCCCTTGGCCAGTTGCGCAATTTACCTTCAATGAAAGCGCCAAACAGCATCGTATTCGAGTTTGGCAAGCTAGTGTTATTGAACTCGCACACGACCAGAAGCCCGGCACTATTATCAGCAGTGATAAAGCAGGAATCGTTGTTGCCACAGGCAAGAATGCTCTGAGACTTGAAGTATTACAACTACCGGGTAAAAAAGCCCTAGCCGTAGCAGACATACTTAACGGCAAAGCTGAATGGTTTACTCAAGGCCAATCAATTAATGGCTCGATTTTAACACAACAGGAAGTGACTTAATTATGGCTGCTAACCTCAGAGCACTTGCTGCCCGTTGTACGTTTGCCGTCGTTGATAAAGGCCGTAGTTTATCGGATGAACTACCTCAGCAAATTGCCAAAATTGATATTAAAGATAAAGGTTTATTACAAGAGCTTTGTTACGGCGTATTAAGACACTTACCCGAATTAGAACATGACGTACGTGACTTTATTAAAAAACCCTTTACCGGTAAGCAAAGAGTTGGTCATTTTTTATTGTTGGTCGGTGTTTATCAAATAAAGTATACCCGTATCCCAGATCACGCCGCGTTTAATGAAACAGTTTCGGCTTGTAAACCTTTAAAGTGCGAGCACTTAAAGGGTGTAATTAATGGTGTGTTAAGAAATTTTCAACGCCAGCAAGCACAATTAAAAGAAAGCAATACCATAACGGATATCACTACCCTGCCGCCGGCTATTGCTTATAACCATCCTTCTTGGTTTATAAAAAAGCTACAACTTGCTTATCCAAATAACTGGCAGGACATCCTACTGGCTAATTTAGAAAGGCCGCCAATGTGGTTACGTGTGAATAGACTTCACCATAGCCTTGAAGAATATTTGCAGTTATTAACCGATGCTGAAATTGAATACAGCTTGATAGATGATAAGTCTTCAGCTATTCGCTTAACTGAAGCCATAGACGTCAATAAGTTACCTGGTTTTGCGCTAGGTTGGGTCTCTATTCAAGATGGTGCCGCACAACAAGCTGCGCGCTTACTTGATTGTCACCCCGGAGATAACGTACTTGACTGTTGCGCTGCGCCCGGTGGTAAAACCTGTCATATTCTAGAATATAGTCCAAAAATTAAAGCCATGACGGCGATAGATATTGAAGCAAGTAGACTAGAACGAGTACAAGAAAACTTACAACGGTTAAATTTGCAAGCGAAAGTTATCGCTGGCGATGCCTCAACACCTGAAAAATGGTGGGACGGTGAGCTATTTGATCGAATTTTACTTGATGCTCCATGTTCAGGTACCGGTGTAATTCGCCGTCATCCCGATATAAAGTGGTTACGAAAAAATCAAGACATCGCTGTTTTAACTGAGCTACAAAAAGATATATTGAAAAATGTATGGTCTTTATTGAAACCCGGTGGTACTTTGATCTATGCAACGTGTAGCATATTACCTGAAGAAAATAGTGAACAAGTTCAACGTTTTGTTAGTGAAAATAGCGATGCAGAATTAATCAGTTTTAGCGAAAACTTAACAGATATTGGTTGGCAAATTTTACCAAACGATAATTCAATGGATGGTTTTTATTACGCTAAACTCATTAAAAAACCACAATAAAAACAACAAAAGCAATCTTAAATGAAAATTATAATTATTGGTGCTGGGCAAGTAGGTGGATCATTAGCAGAGAGCCTTGTATCTGAAAAAGGCAATGACATAACGCTGATTGATACCGATAGTGAAACCCTGCGTGAATTACAAGATAAAATGGATTTACGTGTTGTCATTGGTCATGGTGCTCACCCTGACGTATTAAAACAAGCTGGCGCAGAAGACGCTGAACTTGTTGTTGCAGTAACCAATGATGATACGACTAACATGATTGCCTGCCAAATTTGTTATTCTTTATTCAATACTGCCAATAAAATAGCCCGAATTCGTTCGAGTAATATTCTCAAATATCAAAAAGAACTTTTTCAAAATAAAAACATCCCCGTAGATCATGTCATTGCTCCAGAGCAATTAGTGACTCGAGATATTGCACGATTGATTGATTATCCTGGCGCACTGCAAGTATTAGAATTTGCCGATGGTAAAGTAAGCTTAGTAGCCGTAAAAGCCTATTATGGTGGATTATTAGTAGGCCATGCCCTGTCGACTTTACGTGAGCATATTCCTAATATTGATACCCGTGTTGCTGCTATTTATCGTAACGGTAAACCTATTCGCCCTCTGGGCACAACGGTTATTGAAGCCGATGACGAGGTTTTCTTTATTGCTGCTTCTATCCATATTCGCGCAGTGATGAATGAACTACAAAAATTAGAAGCGCCTTATAAAAAAATCATGATCGCCGGCGGTGGTAATATCGGTTCAGGATTAGCGCGTTTATTAGAAAAAAATCATCAAGTAAAATTAATAGAACATTCAGCTAAACGTGCTGCCTATTTAGCATCTGAATTAAACCATACTTTAGTTTTTACCGGTGATTCGTCTGACCAAGAATTATTAACAGAAGAACATATTGATCAATTTGATGTTTTTATCGCAGTGACTAATGATGATGAAGCAAATATTATGTCATCGTTATTAGCGAAACGCTTAGGCGTGCGTAAAGCCATGGTACTCATTCAGCGAAGTGCTTATATTGATTTAGTTCATGGCAGTAATATTGATATAGCTGTTTCTCCACAGCACGCAACCATTTCAGCATTATTAACCCATGTACGCAGGGGTAACATAGATAATGTTTATAGTTTGCGTGGTGGTGCTGCTGAAGCGATAGAAATAGTAGCTAAAGGTGATGAGAGCTCATCAAAAGTCGTCGGTAAAACTATACAGGAGATTAAATTACCTCCAGGTACAACCATTGGTGCGATTGTTCGAGGCGATGAAGTGTTAATTGCACATTCGAATACTAAGATTCAAGCAGAAGACCATGTTGTACTGTTTTTAGTCAGTAAAAAATATATCAATGATGTTGAGGCGTTATTCCAACTTGATGCTTTAAGATTTTTCTAATGTTATTTAACCTCTTACCGGGTTATTGAACGCTTATTAATTACTAAATCAAAAATTGTAAGTTAAGTTCGCCAAAATGCTGGTGTGAATAATACCAGCAAAGTGAAAATCTCTAAACGGCCGAATAACATAGCGGCAATTAACACCCACTTACTGAAGTCATTTATTTCTGCAAAGTTTGCTGCTACCTGCCCTAAGCCAGGGCCAAGGTTATTTAAACATGCTGCTACAGCAGTAAAGGCAGCAAGGTCGTCCATACCTGCAGCTAAAAGCAGCAACATGCATATAACAAAAACTGCAGCATAAGCAGAGAAAAATCCCCAAACAGCTTCTACCACTCTATTGGGTAAGGCTTTTTTGCCTAATTTAATCGTAAAAACAGCTTTAGGGTGAACCAGTTTATTGAGCTCTCGCATGCCTTGCATATAAAGTAGCAAAACTCGGATCACTTTCATACCACCACCAGTACTACCTGCACAGCCACCGATAAAGCTTGAGAAGATTAATAAAAGCGGTAATAAAGTTGGCCAGTTTGAAAAAGCAACTTCGCCTGAAGCTGTGCCAGAAAACCCAGCAGTCGTGCCAATAGAAACCGCATGAAATAATGCTTGTTCGAAATTCTCAAAGCCATTTTGATAAACATTGAAGCTAGTAAGGACAATAAAACAGATTAGAATTAACACTAACTGAATACTTAAAAATGCTTTAAGTTCAGAATCATAAAAATAGCTTCTTAACGAACGACTATTAACGACAGCAAAATGTAATGCAAAGTTAACCCCTGCCACAAGTAAGAAAAACACACAAATAAAATTAATTAATGGACTATCGAAATAGCCCAAACTCAAATCGTGGGTCGAAAATCCGCCAATAGCAATTGTCGAAAACGAATGACAAATAGCATCAAAAAAATTCATGCCTGCAGCCCAATAACTCATGGCACAAGCAACGGTTAATGTTACATAAATTAACCACAAGTGCTTAGCGGTATCTGCAATACGTGGGGTCATTTTTGAATCTTTTACCGGACCTGGGGTTTCAGCTCTATAAAGCTGCATACCACCTATACCTAACATAGGTAAAATAGCCACGGCTAAAACAATAATCCCCATCCCGCCTAACCATTGTAGTTGTTGTCGATACCACAACACCGCATGTGGTAAGCCATCAATTTTCGTTAATATGGTAGCGCCTGTGGTAGTTAAACCAGAAAAAGACTCAAAGAATGCATCCGCAACAGAAAGGTCAGGTTCGTCTAATAACATTAACGGCACAGCGGAAAAACTTGCGAGGACACTCCAAAAAAGCACAACAATTAAAAAGCCTTCGCGTGCTCTTAAATCGCTTTTTTCAGCTCGATAGGGATACCAAAACAATAAACCTGCAACCAGACAAAAAACAAAAGCCATTAAAAAAGAAACACCACCACCATCGCGATAAATTAGCGAAATTAAAGCGGGCGGCAACATAGTCACACTTAGTAATGCGACTAGAAGGCCTAGTATTCTGATGATATTTTTAAATTGCACAGTAGTTTATTATTGCTTTTTAGTTATGGGGTTGAGTATTAATTGCCCCGAAGACATTGTTTGCAATTGCTGTTGGAAAACTGTTAATTTTTCATCAGGTAATGCAAGTGTAAGTACAATGCTTTCATTGTAGTCTTGTTGTATAACTTCACCACCTAGTTGGCCAAGATAATACAAGACATCATTTATTTGTGTATATTGACACGCTAAGGTTTTGCGTACCATAGGAATTTTCAATTTTGTCGGTAAAACCGATAAGGCTTGCTTAACACTTCCACCATAAGCACGTTGTAATCCGCCGGGCCCAAGTTTAGTACCACCAAAATAACGCACGACTACAGCACAAAGTTCGCCAACATTACTACCCATTAACATACTCAACATTGGCTTTCCGGCAGTGCCTGATGGTTCGCCGTCATCTGAAAAACCGTATAATTGACTATTTTCAGGTCTACCAGCAATAAAAGCATAACAGTGATGGTTTGCTTGAGGATGCAGAACTTGTAAGCTTTTAATATAGGCTTTTGCGTTTGCGGCACTATCACAAGGCTTGAGATAGCAAATAAAGCGGCTGCGAGTGACTATTGTTTCATCAATAATCTCTTCAGCCGCTATCTGATATGGACTAGACATTAATGATTACGCCTAGCTTAACTCAAGATCTCGAGTCATGTTTTCATTATGAGATTGATGAACAATAATATTGTCTTCTATTCTTATGCCGCCAAATGGACGCATCGAATCAACTTCTGACCAATTGATCATTTTTGTATGTGCTGACTGTTTTAAATCAGCGAGTAGAGAATCGATAAAGTATAAACCAGGCTCAATGGTAAACACTTGATTACACTCTATAACACGTGATGTGCGTAAAAAAGGATGTTGCTCTGGTGTGTTTACATGCGTACCACGCTCATCTGCCATATATCCACCAACATCATGTACTTGTAAACCTAAATGATGCCCTAAACCATGTGGGAAGAATGTCGATATAATACCTGTTTCAACCGCAACATCAGCATCTACATTGATAAAGTTGAACTCTCGTAACACTTTCCCTATTTCACGATAAGTCGTGACATGTAAGTCGGCATAACTAAGCCCTGGCTTTAAGCCATCAACAGCTTTTAACATTAACACGTCCATACGAGCAATTAATTCTGCAAAGCGATCGCGTTTAAAAGAATATGTCCTTGTTATATCTGAGGCATAACCAAAATAATTAGCACCGGCATCTAGCAAAAATGAACGATGGGCTTGTGGTACATCTCGATTTAATGCCGTGTAATGCAAGATAGACGTGTTTTCATTTAATGCGACAATATTGCCATATGGCGTTTCGCTTTCAACATGTTGTGTGGCTTTCAAATAAGCATGTTGAATATCATATTCTGATGCGCCTTCATAAAAAGCGGCTTTCGCTGCATTATGCCCCTTCACAGCTATAGCATTTGATTTTCGTAAACACTCTTGCTCATAAGTAGTTTTATATGCACGATGGAAATGTAAATAGTTAATCAAAGGCTCAGGATTGATGTGCTCAAACCCTAATGCTTTTGCCACTTCAATATGTGCCCCTATATAAGCAAAAGCACTTTTATCGTACGGCAGTAATTTATCAACTTCACTGGCCTTGGTTAATATTTTTATATTAAAAAATTCATTCCAATAGTCATCGGCCAAGGTTACAACCTTATGCCAAAAATCCACCGGTTGATAATAAATCAATGTTGGCTTATCGCTACCATTAACCAATAACCAGCAGTTAGGTATATCTACTAATGGTAACCACGCTTTAAAGTGTGGATTAACCCGGAATGGGTAACTATTATCGTCTAAAAATGCTTTTATTTCTTGGCCAGAGTGAATGACTAAACCGTCAAGATTTTCTCTTGATAAAACGGCTTTGGTACGTTTTTGTAATTCAGCAACATGGGCTGGATATTGACTAGCAAGTGTATTCATCTGGTAACTCTCTAATTTTTAAATGGCTAATTATAGCGTGTTTAACAAGGGATGATAATGCTTCCAATCATTCTATTCACTGATATTCATTGCAAGGATTTGGTCGAATAATGACCCCGTTTGCCCTACTTTATCTTGATAAATTTGCTGATAAGCTAAAACGCTTTTTACATATTCACGGGTTTCTTTGAATGGAATAGTCTCTATCCATACATCCGCTGGTAATGGTTGCGCATCTTTAAGCCAACTTTTAATCCGATAAGGTCCAGCGTTATAAGCTGCTGTTGCTAACACTTGATTCCCATCGTGACGATCGAGTAACTTTCTTAAATACTTTGTTCCCAACTTGATATTATTTTCAGCATCAAATAAGTATTTATTAGATACTTTCTTTCGGGCGAGTTGTTTGGCGGTACCCGGCATAATTTGCATTAAACCTTTTGCACCTGCTGAAGAGTTTGCATCTGACATAAATGAACTCTCTCGACGAGCAATAGCAAAAGCCCAGGCAGGGTTAATTTTTTGATCGCTTGCATATTGTTTTATCTCGTTCTCAAATCCTAGCGGAAAGCGTAAATCAACATCATTAAGGTAGCCTTCTCTTGCTAAGGTGAATATAGCCCGATCATACCATTGTATCTCATGGGCAATTTTTGATGCGACGAGTTTTTCACGCTTATTAAGCTTTCTCAGCCAATAATTCCATTCTTGACGTGCATGATGAAAACGACCTAAAGCAAATAGTTCAAAGGCTCTTTTTGCCTCAGGACGGCTAATAATTGTCGCTTTTTCACTTTCACTCACTGTCAGTGGAATATTTTGAAAATTGGCCGGTTTATTTAAGCTACTTGCTGCTAGAAAACCATAATAATGTCGGCTTTTTGCCAACTCGGTTAATATTACATTACCTTTAACTTTTTCATCAGTCGCTAATAAGCTTCGTCCATACCAATAACGCCACTGTAGACTTTGCTGTATTTTACTCGGTAATTTTAATAACTTAGCTTTAATATTTTGCCAATTTTGATCGCGTAATACATCAGTGATATACCATTGCGTTAAATTGCTGTTAAATAGTTCATCATCGACTTTTGCAAGCCATTTACCAGCATCGTTGTGATTTTTACTGGCTAACGCTAAGGCAAACTTTAATGTGATTTGCTGATTTTGTTGTTCGGTAAAAGGCAGTAAAGACTTGGCTAAAGCATAAGTATCAATAGCCTGCTTTGGCGAGCGCCAAACTAAACGCTTTAATCCATAACTAACAACAGTCGCTTCGTTGGTGGTTTTTTTATTAAATTTTGATAAGTGCCTCACGTATGAAGGATCTCTACGTACTTTATGCCACAGTTTTGCCAAATATTTTTCATTTTCAGGTAGTAGCTTGGTTAAGTATGGGATTAAAGTGTGTTTACCGCCATCAGCAGATAACTCAATTCGCTGCCATATCATCTCGTTAGTTCGATAACCAGCTTGTTGCCATTGTTTAAATAAAGGGTCGCAAACTTTCGGCTGAGACTTACCAACAACCCAAAGCGGCGTTACTTTTGGTAACACCCTACTAGGTGCAACACCGGTTTTTAATTGAAAACGGTAATACTGACACGTTAACTCAACATCATTGGTTGGTTTAAAATAGCTTTGAAATAAACTGGGCTTTTTTCGCTTTGCTAAATAGTAGAGCCATTTTTTTCTTAATGGCCAATCTAAGGGCGTTCCTTCATATTTTGTTAAAAAATCATTTATTTCATTAGCTGATGCAAGAGTAATATTATTCATTAACCTTTTTTGATCAAGGTATGGCTGTAAAGGGTAGTAATGTAATTGGTTATACAGATTTTGATAGGTTGATGAATTCTTATTCCAAATCTGTTTCTCTGCTTGCAAAAAGGTTTTACGTTGTAAATTCACTTCTTTAGCGTTTATTGAAGTACTAACAATCAAACTAATGAGGAAAATGGTTTTAAAAATAATGAAACGACCTAACGGCATTTGAGAACCTTGGATAAATTACGGTTAATCAATTATTCACTCCTAGACAAGCAACGCAAGTTTATTCCTAAATTAAACTATAAACTTTTCTGCTGATAGCTGTGAATGAGAAAGTAATAAGCGTTCAACTCTAATGAATTTTTATGGGTTTACTGCACATCATAACAAACTTTTTCTTGCGTCATGATATTTTGGCTATAAACTTGGCGCCTACGAGCAATTACCTTAGCAAGGTCGATAATGACAAGTACAGCTATTCCAGACACAGATCATCAATTAAATACTATAGGTCTCCGTTGTCCAGAGCCTGTAATGATGGTACGTCAAAAAATTCGCCAAATAACTACTGGAGAAACCTTATTGATCAATGCGGATGACCCGTCTACCGCTCGAGATATACCTAGTTTTTGTCGTTTTATGGAACATCAGCTTATTTGCCAACAAATCGATAAGCTACCCTTTCAATATGTCATTAAAAAAGGCTTGTAACAGTTTCCTTAGTACGTCTGCACTTGCCAGTATTTATAAACTTTAAAGCAGTGGCATGTTTTTGTTGCTTGATAAAATCCTAGTTAAATTTCATATCTAATGGTTTACCCATAAAAAAAGGAATGCCGAGGCATTCCTTTTTAGTTGTTATTCAAGCTTACTAACTACTGTAATAATGAAATATCCGCTATTGCTAAGAAGCTATTACGAATTTCATTTAATAACGTTAAACGATTTGTTTTAACTTTCTCATCATCCGCCATTACCATGACATTATCAAAGAAGTTATCAATTGCTTGCTTCAATGCAGCCAATTCAGTCAGCGCACTTTCATAATCCTTAATAGCCACCAACGGCATAACTTTGCTTTTAACGACTATGAACGTTTTAGCTAATTCTATTTCCGCATTTTCAGATGCTAAATCAGTATTAAACTCACTAAATAGCTCACCTTTAAATTTAACAAGGATATTACCAACACGTTTGTTAGCAGCAGCTAAGGTTTCTGCTTCTGCTAATGTTTTAAAATGAGCAACAGCATGAATGCGTTTATCAAAATCTAGCGGCGCAGAAGGAGCATTAGCTAAAACGGATTGGATAACGTCAACTGCAATGTTTTGATCTTGATAATAAGCACGGTAGCGACCAAATACAAAATCAAGAACTTGTTTAATCACTTCATCGTTTGATAATTTATCTTGATAAAGTTCAACACTTTTTCCGACTAAATCAGCTATATCTAAATCAAGGTCTTTTTCTACAATAATACGAATTAAACCAATTGCAGCACGACGTAAAGCAAACGGGTCTTTATCACCTTTTGGCGCCTGATTAATACCGAAAATACCAACCAAGGTATCTATTTTATCGGCAATCGCGACAGCACAACCGATAGTTTGTTCTGGTAATTTATCACCAGCAAAACGAGGTCGATATTGATCTTCAAGTGCTTGTGCTACAGCTGCAGGTTCACCATCATGTTGAGCATAATATTTACCCATAGTGCCTTGCACTTGTGGGAATTCCAATACCATATCTGACATTAAATCTGTTTTACTTAATAAACCAGCGCGATATGCCATAGCGGCATCATCACCAATTTTCGTTGCAACAAATTCACTTAGACTCGCGATACGTTCTGACTTAGCTTTTACTGTACCGAGTTGTTTTTGAAACATTACCGAATCTAAACTTTCCAATCTAGACTCAAGTGATTGTTTTTTATCTGTTTTAAAGAAAAACTCTGCATCAGCTAAACGAGGACGAATAACTTTCTCGTTTCCTTTGATAACTTGGCTTGGATCTTTACTTTCAACATTTGACACAAAAATGAATTTATTCAATAAGTTACCCTCACTATCCGTGACAGGAAAGTACTTTTGGTGGTCTTTCATTGAATATATTAATGGCTCTGCCGGAACATTTAAGAAGTCTTCATCAAAGCTACCAACGAGTACAACTGGCCACTCTACAATTGATGTCACTTCCTCTAATAATTCGTCATCCGGTAAAACAATGCCGCCAATACTATCTGCAGCAACTTTTATTTGTTGTGAAATAATTTCTTTACGTGCTTCATAATCAACAACAACATGTGCTGCTGCCATCACTCGCTCGTAATCATTAGCATGTTCAATAGCAACTAAACCATGATGATGAAATCTATGACCTGTTACTAAATTGTTAGAGCTTATGTTTAATGATTCACCAGCAATAATGCTTTCACCATACATTAAGGTCAGTGTATGTACTGGTCTTATAAACTGCGTTCTACCTGAGCCCCAACGCATTGGTTTTGGTACTGGTAGCTTCGCGATAGCATTATTTACCATGATAGGAATTAACTGCTCAACATGTTTACCTTGCTCAACAGTTTTATATAGAAGCCATTCACCTTTATCGGTAACTAAACGCTCTGCTTCTGCAACCGTAATCCCATTTGAACGAGCCCAACCTTCAGCTGCTTTGCTCGCATTACCTTCACTATCAAAAGCAACACTAATTGCAGGACCGCGCTTTTCAATCGCTTTATCAGCTTGATTAGCGATTAAGTTTTCAACTTTTACGGCTAATCGTCTCGGCGTTGCATACCATTTAATATCTGTATAGCTGAGTTTTGCATCATCTAACTGTAATTTAATATGCTCATAAAAAGTTGTTGCTAATGTTCTTAATGATTTTGGTGGTAACTCTTCAGTACCTAATTCAATCAGTAGTGTTTCAGTTGTCATTATGATTGCCCCTCAGCTGAGTTACCATTAGCAGAGTTATTTTTACAAAGTGGAAAGCCTAATTCTTCTCGTTTTGTATAATAGGCTTGTGCACATGCTTTAGATAATGCCCTTACCCGTAATATGTAACGTTGACGCTCAGTTACTGAAATAGCATGACGAGCATCAAGTAAGTTAAAGGCATGAGAAGCTTTCATAACTTGTTCGTAGGCTGGTAATGCTAAACCTGCTGCGATGAGTTTTTCACTGTCTGCTTCACACTGGTCAAAGGTTTTAAATAAAGCATCGACATCGGCATATTCAAAGTTGTAAGTAGATTGCTCTACTTCATTTTGATGAAATACATCGCCATAAAGTACTTTACCCATTGGGCCATCAGTCCAAACTAAGTCATAGATACTATCAACATTTTGAATATACATAGCTAAGCGTTCTAAGCCATACGTAATTTCACCAGTAACAGGTGCGCACTCTATTCCGCCGACTTGTTGGAAGTAAGTAAATTGCGTTATTTCCATACCGTTTAGCCAAATTTCCCAACCTAATCCCCAGGCACCTAAAGTTGGTGATTCCCAGTTGTCTTCTACAAAGCGAATGTCATGAACTAATGGGTCAACACCTAATTCTTTTAATGAATCAAGGTAAAGCTCTTGGATGTTATCAGGTGAAGGTTTCAACATAACTTGGAATTGATAGTAATGTTGTAATCGATTTGGGTTTTCGCCGTAACGACCATCTGTAGGACGGCGACATGGCTGTACATAAGCACTGCTCATCGGCTCTGGTCCAATTGAACGTAAAAAGGTCATTGGGTGGAATGTACCAGCACCTACTTCTAAATCAAGTGGCTGTACTATGACACAACCCTGACGCGACCAATAATCTTGCAATTGCAATATCAGCCCTTGAAAGGTCTTTATATTAAACGTACTCATATCAATCCGAATCTATAGTTAAATTGTATTTTATAAGGCTAATTATACCTATTGTCAGTTTATTAGCCTAGTGCCCTAGCAGAGATGTTTGCTTATAAATTTATAAAAACTGTGCTTATAAACAAAAAATGCCCGATTTGATGATCGGGCATTTTAATTTTATTAGTTTTTAAAAACTAAACATCTAAGTTAGCTACTTTAAGTGCATTTTCTTCGATGAAATGTCTTCGAGGCTCTACATGGTCACCCATCAATGTATTAAACAATTGATCGGCTGCAATAGCATCTTCGATGGTTACTTGTAGCATTCTACGTGTTTCAGGGTCCATGGTTGTTTCCCATAGTTGGTTAGGGTTCATTTCACCCAACCCTTTATAACGTTGAATGTATTGACCACGTTTAGATTCAGCCATTAACCAGTTTAGTGCTTCTTCAAATTCTGTAATAGATTTGATTTTTTCACCACGTTTAACGTAAGCACCTTCTTCCATCATACCGTTTACTGCTTTATTCAAGCTTTGAATTGTAGCAAATTCTTTTGAATCAAAGAATTCATAATTACATTCATAAACCGTATCAATACCATGTTTACGTACATTGAAACTTGGGAAGAAAACATTACGTTCTTGGTCTTGCTTAACTTCTACAGTATAAATAGAACCATTGCCATCTTGGTCATCTAACTGTTTAAGTAAGTTTGCTGTCCATGCTGCAACTTTTTCTTTATTCTTAAAGTCTTCAGTTTCGATTAAGTCACCGTAGATCATTTTCTCAAGAATATCTGCAGGGATTAAACGAGCAACACGTTTAATGGTCTCATGTGTTTTACGGAACTGTTTTACTAAGTTCTCTAACGGTAAGCCAGATAAAGCAGGAGCTGATTCATTAACATGAATTTCCGCGTTCTCTAAAGCTAATGTAGTTAAATATTCAGTTAACCCTTCATCATCTTTTATATAACGCTCTTGCTTACCTTTTTTCACTTTATATAGTGGTGGTTGTGCAATATAGATATAACCACGTTCCATTATTTCAGGCATTTGACGATAGAAAAATGTCAGTAGTAAAGTACGGATATGAGAACCATCGACATCAGCATCGGTCATGATAATGATACTGTGGTAACGTAGTTTATCTGGATTATATTCGTCACGGCCGATACCACAACCAAGTGCGGTTATTAATGTACCCACTTCTTGTGAAGATATCATTTTATCGAAACGTGCTTTTTCTACGTTAAGAATTTTACCTTTTAAAGGTAAAATCGCTTGGTTTCTACGGTTTCTTCCCTGCTTGGCTGAACCGCCAGCAGAGTCCCCTTCCACAATATATAGTTCAGATAATGCCGGATCTTTTTCCTGACAATCTGCTAACTTACCTGGTAAGCCAGCAATATCCAAAGCACCTTTACGGCGAGTCATTTCACGAGCTTTACGAGCTGCTTCACGAGCACGTGCAGCATCAACTATCTTCATGATAATAGTACGTGCAACTGCAGGTTTCTCTAGCAGGTATTCACCTAGTTTCTCACCCATTGCTTGTTCAACAGCAGTTTTAACTTCAGAAGAAACAAGTTTGTCTTTAGTTTGTGAAGAGAACTTTGGATCAGGAACTTTAACTGATATTACAGCAGTTAAACCTTCACGAGCATCATCTCCTGAAGCACTAGTTTCAGTGCTGCCACCTTTCTTAGTTTTATTCAAACCTTCTTTAACCATATAGCTATTAAGCGTACGGGTTAATGCAGTACGGAAGCCACTTAAATGTGTACCACCATCGCGCTGAGGGATGTTATTGGTGAAACAGTGGATACTTTCTTGGAAACCATCGTTCCATTGCATAGCAACTTCAACGACAATGCCATCTTCTCTTGCTAAATCGAAATAGAATATTTCTTCATTCACTGGGGTTTTATTGGTATTTAAATAATCAACAAATGCTTGAATACCACCTTCAAAATGAAAGTGCTCTTCTCTGCCTTCTTCACGTTCATCGATAAGTTTAATCGATACGCCAGAATTCAAAAATGAAAGTTCACGAATTCTTTTTACTAACAAATCGAAATGAAAAGTTATATCTGAGAAAGTATCTTCACTTGGCCAGAATCTAACTTCTGTACCCGTTTTATCACTTTCACCAACTACTTTTAAAGGCTCTTGTGGTACACCTATATGGTAATGTTGTTCAAATAACTTACCATCGCGGCGGATATTAAGTTTCAATTTACTACTTAAAGCATTTACAACTGAGATACCAACACCATGAAGACCACCTGATACTTTATAGCCAGAGTCTTCACCGCCAAACTTACCACCAGCATGAAGTACTGTCATAATAACTTCAGCAGCTGAAACACCTTCTTCAGGATGTAGCTCTGTAGGAATACCACGACCATCATCTCTTACTGAAACAGAGCCGTCTAAATGAATTTTAACAATAATATCATTACAGTGGCCTGCAAGTGCTTCATCAATTGAGTTATCCAACACCTCAAATACCATATGATGCAAACCTGTGCCATCATCGGTATCACCAATATACATCCCTGGTCTTTTGCGAACTGCATCTAAGCCTTTAAGTACTTTAATACTTGCCGAGTCATATTCATTTTCTATTGTCATAGCTTGTAGCCTACTCACTCATTACTGATAGTTTGCCATGTTTCACGTGAAACATTTTATAGTTTTTTTTCTGTGGAACGAGTTGCTCCACTGCTGTTTTATCTATTGCAGTTACAATCACCTGACATTCTATCGCAGCTATTGCGTTATTAAGTAACGCTCTGGAATGAATGTCGAGTTCTGCTCCTACATCATCAATTAATAAAATTGGTTTTACTCGATTTACTTTTTCAATAAGTTTTGCTTGTGCAAAAGTTAAAGCCAGTAAAAACAACTTCTGTTGACCTCGAGATAATTGATTATCTAATGAGGTGCCATTTAATATAAATCTAACATCAAACTTTTGTGCGCCGAATAAACTATAGCCGACCATTAATTCTTTTTCTTTATATTGAGCTAATACATCCAATAAAGTTTTTTTAGAATTCCAGCCTTGTAAGTACTGAATTACTATATCATCTGATACTGACGGTAACATTATTTTCAACCAAAAACTTAACTCTTTAGTCAACTCTGTTACATATTCTGCCCTATGTTTTGCAATTTGTTCACAACTCTCGGCAAATATTTCTGTCCAATAGCTTAATGTTGATTTATCTACTTTATTACGTAAACAGGCATTTCTTTGTTTTAGAATTCTAGAAAACTCTCTCCAGTGATCAGAGAAAGAATGTTTCACGTGAAACAATCCTAAATCTATAAAACGTCTACGTAATTTCGGGCCACCAAAAAATAGTATAAAACTTTCTGGTGTAATAACTTGTACTGCAACATTTTTAGCAAGCGATGAAAATTTATTTTGCTTTTCACCGTCTATTCTAATTTCGCTAGTACTAGCACTGGTATTAAAACCTTTTCTTACACCAAGCTGGCAATCTTTGTCAGTTTTAACACTTACTGTAAAAGAATTTTTATCATGCTTAAGTAAGTAATCCACTTTAGAACTACGAAAAGATTTACCGTGTCCTAAATAAAAAATAGCTTCTAATAAACTACTTTTACCGCTGCCATTATCACCGATGATAAAATTAACATCAGGGTGAAAATCAATTGAAACATGTTCTATGTTACGAAAATCTTGTATAAATAATTTACCAATGCTCACTTAATATAAGTCTATAAACGCATTGGCATAACAACGTATAAAGCTTCTCCAGACTCTCCACCTTCGATAACAACACTACTGTTGGCATCAGCTAAGGTGAATTTAACATCTGATTCTTTTATAGCATTTAGAACATCTAGAACGTAACTTACATTAAAGCCGATCTCCACTTCTTCATAAGGGAAATCAATCTCAATAACTTCTTCAGCTTGTTCTTGCTCAGGATTGTTAGCTGTAATTTTTAATTCTGTTGCGCCAAAGTTAAGTCGTACCCCCTTAAACTTCTCATTAGATAAAATAGAAGCTCGAGATAACACTTGTCTTAATTCGTCTTTGTTAGCATTAAGAATTTTATCACCATTACGAGGAAGTACTCGACGATAATCAGGAAAGCGTCCATCAACAAGTTTACTGGTAAAAGAAAATTCATTATCAATAATGCGAATATGGTTAGAACCTAAAAACACTTGCACAGGTTCGTCGACTGGATCTAATAAACGGATAATTTCAAGAATACCTTTTCTCGGAACAATGACTTGTCGCGCTGGTAATTCAAGCTCTGGATTTGATATTTTACAAATAGCTAAGCGATGGCCGTCAGTTGCTACAGATCTAATTTCATGACCTTCTGTCTCAATTGACATTCCATTGAGATAATAGCGAACATCTTGGTTTGCCATTGAAAAGTGAGTGCTTTCGATTAAACGTAAAAATTCAGATTTTAATAACTTGAATTCAACATCACCTTTCCACTGTTCAATATTTGGGAAGTCATTAGCGGATAAAGTAGAAAGAGAATATTTACTACGCCCTGTACTAATTTTAATCACGTCATTATCTGATTCGAAAGTGAGCATTGAGTCATCGGGTAAACTCTTACAAATATCGAGTAACTTTCGAGCAGGTATCGTTATTTTTCCATCTTCTGCATGATTATCAACAGTTGCATATGCCACCATCTCCAACTCTAAATCAGTAGCTGTTAGAGTAAGTGATTGCCCACTAACATCAAAAAGTATATTACCTAGAATAGGCAAAGTGCTCTTTCGTTCAACAGCTCCAGAAACCAGTAATAATGGTTTCAATAGTAATTCTCTATTCAGTGAAAATTTCATTTCTGACTCGCTTTAACTTACTTATTATTATGATGACAATGTTCGTGTTAAATTTGAATAATCTTCTTTTATATCATGAGATTCTTCACGTAATGCTTTTACCTTACGACAAGCATGCAAAACGGTAGTGTGGTCTCTGCCACCAAACGCATCGCCAATTTCAGGTAGGCTGTGATTAGTTAGCTCTTTAGATAATGCCATTGCAATTTGTCTAGGTCTAGCAACAGAGCGATTTCTTCGCTTAGAAAGTAGATCTGCTACCTTTATTTTATAATATTCAGCCACTGTACGTTGTATATTATCGATAGTAACTAATTTATCTTGTAAAGCCAGTAAATCACGAAGTGCTTCTCGGACAAAGTCTATGGTTATAGCTCGGCCAGTAAAGTTAGCATTAGCAATCACTCGATTTAATGCCCCTTCTAATTCGCGAACATTTGAGCGCAAGCGTTTAGCAATAAAAAATGCCACTTCGTCTGCTAAGTTTATATGACTTTCTTGGGCTTTACGTTTAAGAATAGCAACACGAGTTTCTAGTTCTGGGGGTTCTATAGCAATAGTTAAGCCCCAGCCAAAACGTGACTTTAAACGATCTTCGACATCTACTTCTTTAGGATAACGATCACTGGTTAAGATAATTTGTTGATTACCTTCAAGTAAGGCATTAAAAGTATGAAAAAACTCTTCTTGTGTACGGTCTTTACCTGCAAAGAACTGAATATCATCAATTAATAACGCATCGACTGAACGATAATACTGCTTAAACTTTTCCATCGCGTTATTTTGCAGTGCACGTACCATGTCTTGTACGAAGCGCTCAGAATGCATGTAAGCTATTTTGGCGTTAGGTTTGTTCATTAATATGCCATTGCCTACGGCATGCAATAAATGTGTTTTACCTAGACCTGTACCACCATAGATAAATAAAGGATTATAAGCAGCACCAGGATTGTCAGCGACTTGTGAAGCTGCCGCACGGGCTAACTGATTAGATTTACCTTCGACAAAGTTATCAAAAGTATATTTAACTCTAACATTTGTAGTTTTAGGTAAATTACTTTCTGGTGCAGAGGTTTCTTTATTTTCTGAGCGAATGTTAGGTTGTAATTGACTGATGCTATTTTGGATATTGGATGTTTGCGCAGGAATGCTACCAACATCAAAACGTAAAAGTGGAGGGTTTGCAGTATCTTGCATACCAACGAGTTCGTTAATACGATTAACATATTTGTCGCGAACCCAATCCAACACAAATCGATTAGGCGCATATAATGTCATTATATTATCTGTAATAACGCATTGTAATGGACGAATCCACATACTAAATTGTTGTGCGGGCAATTCTTCTTGTAAAACAGACAAACATTTTTGCCAAAGTGAATGATCCAACAACCGACTCCTGATAAATACTTTGCTTCCTGCATGTTGATGTTATCGTTAAAATGGACGATAGAAAAACAGAACAGTAAAAAATTTAGTTTTTATAATAGCCCTATTATCACTATAGTTATCCACAACTTCAATATTGACTTTTCAATAAATCGCTTTTATTTTGTATTAAATTTCTTAAAGTCAATGAAATTAGATACATCGGTTATTTCTAATAGCAAATTAATGCTAAAAAAAATTCAATATACTATTTAATTATTACTATAATTAACCCTATAAATTGATTAGCTAAAGGTGGATTGTTATAAAACTGTGGATATATTTTCGATCTGAACGATCCGCGAACGATCTTTTTAAAATAGCTTGTGAATAAGCATTGACAAAGCATCGTTCTCTATATAGAATTTCGCCTCATTTTTAGACCCAGTGTGCTCATGAAGGCTGTTTTGCCAGGGCAACAACAACAGACGGATTAGCGTAATGAAAAGAACATTTCAACCTAGTGTATTAAAGCGTAAGCGTAACCATGGCTTCCGTGCTCGTATGGCAACAAAAAACGGACGTGCAGTAATTTCACGTCGTCGTGCTAAAGGCCGTGCAAGCTTAAGTGCTTAATCTTTTAACTTGTTACTTAAGTTAGAAGGATAGTAACCGCTATGGTTACTTATGAATTTAATCGGGAGTCACGTTTGTTGACTCCCGGTCAATTTCAAGCTGTATTTACAAAACCTCTTCGTTTTGGCTCTAGCCACATCACAATTCTCGTCACACCAAATTCTGATAATAACAACCGTCTTGGTCTAGCCATTGCAAAAAAACGGGTTAAACTCGCTGTACAACGAAATCGTATCAAACGACAAATTCGAGAAAGCTTCCGTTTAAATCAACATAACCTCCCCCATATAGATATGGTCGTTATGGTGAAATCTGGCACTGACAAGCTCGAAAACAAAGAAATTAATCAGCAATTGGAAAAAATATGGCGAAAAATAATTCAACGCCACAAAAAATAGCTGTTACTTTAGTAAAAGCTTACCAGCGTTGGCTTAGCCCATTGCTTGGACCCCATTGTAGATTTGATCCAACATGCTCTTTTTATGCTATTGAAGCAATTAATCGCTTCGGTGTGATAAAAGGTTGTTGGTTAGCAGGCAAACGTATACTAAAATGCCATCCACTTAATGCGGGAGGACATGATCCCGTGCCACAATCAAAAAAAGAGAAATAAGACATTATGGAATCACAACGCAGTTTTCTTTTTATTGCGCTAATGGTTGTTACCTATTTGCTATTTAATCAATGGCAAATGGACAATGCTCCAGTTATTGAGCAACCAGCAGTATCTCAACAAACAACTCCAAGCAATAATAACGGCGATTTTGTTCCTGAATCTTCAGCTACAGCAACGTCTATTAATAATGAAGCGAAAAAAGTAGTCAGCGCAACGCTAATTTCAGTAACCAACGATGTTTTATCATTAAAAATTGATACTAACGGTGGCGATATTGTTGAAGCAAAATTACTTAAATTCGATACTGAACAAGGCAGCGGCATACCCTACACTATTTTACGTAACGACCGAGATCGCTACGTTGCACAAAGTGGCCTAACTGGCGCTCAAGGTTTAGACCGTGTAATTAAAGGCCGTCCTATTTATCAAACGTCTGCTACTTCATATCAGGCAAGTGCTAACGAGCCACTTAAAATTGATTTAAACTATATTGATAATAGCGGTTTATCAGTAACCAAACGATTTACCTTAAATCACGACAGTTACGCGATAAAAGTTGAATACATTATTGCCAACAACGCGACTACTCCTGCTAGTGTTCAAATGTATGCGCAGCTTAAACAAACAACGTTAATAGAAAGTTCAAGTAGCTTAATTCCTACTTATAAAGGTGCTGCTTATTCAACCACTGAAGATATTTATGAAAAATATGACTTCGATGACATTGCAGATGCTAATTTAAATGTTACCACCCAAGGCGGCTGGGTTGCGATGTTACAACATTACTTTGTTTCTTCATGGGTCCCAGAAAAAACAGCTAATAATCAATTGTATACTAGCTATTCAAGCAATAAAGATGCGGTCATTGGTTTTAAAGCTCCAGCAATCACCATTGAACCAAACAGCACAGCAACAACATCTGCAACGTTTTATGTTGGCCCGAAAGATCAAGACGTATTAGAAAGTATTGAAGAAAATCTAGATTTAACAATCGATTACGGATTTTTATTTATGATCAGTCAACCATTATTCTGGTTACTAATCAAAATTCAGTCTTTTGTTACTAACTGGGGTGTTGCCATAATCATCATTACCCTAATAGTTAAAGGTGCTATGTATCCATTAACGAAAGCGCAATATACCTCAATGGCTAAAATGCGTGCATTACAACCTAAAATGACCCAGCTGAAAGAACGTTTTGGTGATGATAAACAAAAAATGTCACAAGCGATGATGGAGCTTTATCGAAAAGAAAAAGTTAACCCTGCTGGTGGCTGTTTACCATTAATAGTTCAAATGCCAATATTCCTAGCGTTATATTGGGTGTTTTTAGAAAGTGTTGAATTACGTCATGCGCCATTTATGTTGTGGATACAAGATTTGTCTGCACAAGACCCGTTTTATATCTTACCGATATTAATGGGTGTCAGTATGTTCATTATGCAAAAAATGCAGCCGATGACCGTACAAGACCCTATGCAGCAGAAAATTATGCAATATATGCCGGTAATGTTTACAGTGTTCTTTTTCTGGTTCCCGTCAGGGCTAGTACTTTACTGGTTAGTGAGTAATATTATTTCAATTGTTCAAATGAAAATAATATTCTCGGGCATCGAAAAAGCCAAAGCGAAGTAAATCAATAACGCTTTTAAAAAGGTAGCTTAGCTACCTTTTTTTATGCCTTAAATTTAGTGTTTTTCAAAACATCTAACGCTGACAAAAGTCTAATATCAAAACAATCACCTTAACTGCATTTCAACCGCATAGTTAACGGTTTATAATATCGCCAATGAAAACCATTTACCGTAACTGAGAACACGAAATGACCAACCTTGCTTTTTCATCAGGCCAGAAAGAAACTATAGCAGCGCAGGCTACAGCACCAGGTAGAGGTGGTGTTGGGATCATAAGAGTATCAGGGCCAGAAGTTAAAAATGTCGCTCAAGCAATTTTAGGTAAAGTACCAGAATTAAGAAAAGCAGAATATTTAACCTTTAAAGATCAGGCCGGACAAGCCTTAGATCAAGGCATCGCAATTTATTTTAAAGGCCCTAATTCATTTACCGGTGAAGATATTCTTGAACTACAAGGCCATGGTGGCCCAATAATTCTAGATATGCTGCTAAAAGAAATTTTAGCGCTGCCTAATGTCAGAATGGCAGGTCCCGGTGAATTTAGTGAACAGGCATTTCTGAATGACAAACTAGATTTAACTCAAGCAGAAGCAATAGCAGATTTAATAAATTCGAGTTCCGAGCAAGCTGCACGTTGTGCCTTACATTCTCTTCAAGGTGACTTTTCAAAACTGGTTCATCAAATGGTGAATGACACCATACATTTACGTATGTATGTTGAAGCTGCCATCGACTTCCCTGAAGAAGAAATAGACTTTCTAGCCGATGTAAAAGTGGTCAATGATTTAAAAGCTATTATTGCTCAAGTCGCAGAAGTCAAAAATAAAGCGCAACAAGGCAGTATTATTCGTGAAGGTATGCGTGTTGTTATTGCCGGTCGCCCTAATGCCGGTAAATCAAGCTTACTTAATGCCTTAAGCGGTAAAGAAAGTGCCATTGTTACCGATATTGAAGGTACAACACGAGACGTATTATCAGAGCAAATCCATATCGATGGCATGCCACTGCACATTATTGATACTGCTGGTTTACGAGAAAGCGCAGACAAAGTAGAACAAATAGGTATTGAACGTGCTTGGCAAGAGATAAAGCAAGCTGATCGTGTGTTACTTATGATTGATTCTGCTCATGATGAAACGCTTGATCCTAAAGCCGTTTGGCCGGAATTTTTTGAAAAACTACCGGATAATATTGGTTTAACCGTGATCAGAAATAAAGCTGACATAAGTCAAGCTAAAACAGGCTATAGCGAACTCAATGCAACACCGACAATTACCTTATCAGCAAAAACTGGTGCTGGCGTTACAGCACTAACAGAGCACCTTAAACATATCATGGGCTATCAGGGTAGTACTGAGGGCGGCTTTATGGCAAGAAGACGCCACTTAGTTGCCCTTGAGCAAGCACATAAACACTTAGAAATAGGTTTAGAGCAACTTGAGTCTTACGTAGCAGGTGAAATACTGGCTGAAGAATTGCGATTTTGCCAAGAAGAGTTGAATAAGATCACCGGTGAATTTACCAATGATGACTTATTGAGCCAAATATTTTCCTCTTTTTGTATCGGCAAATAGTTAAAAATACCATTAAGTACCTTTCAGTTTTAAGTAAATAGGAGCAATAAATGAGCTCATTTCAAATAATTGTTGGCAGTATGTTGGGTGGTTCTGAATATGTTGCAGAAGCCTGTGAAGAAACATTAATAGCTATGGGCCATGAAGTAACACTACATTTTCAACCTGAATTTGAACAAATATTAAGCGAAAATCAAACTTGGTTAATTTGTACATCGACTCATGGCGCAGGTGACTTTCCCGATAATATCCAATCATTCGTCACAGATCTTGAAAATAGTAATAAAGATCTATCCTCTTTGAAATTCTTTACGATCGGTATTGGAGACTCAAGTTACGATACTTTTTGTTATGCGGCAAAAAACTTAAATAAACTATTAATAACAAAAGGTTGTGTGGAAATAATACCTTTAAAAACATTAGATATGAGTGCAGATATAGATCCAGAAGAGCGATCACAGGCTTGGTTAAATAAAAATAATGATCTTTTATAAGTCACTTACACACTACTTATACACAATAACCACTACAAAAACACTGTAATGTGCATAAGTATGGGTAAAACCTATTAATTTAGTATTATTATTCAGTGTATAGAATTGAACTTAAAATCACCTGTGGATAACTAGCACTTTTGATCAAAGGATATAAGTGAGTTGATCAAGGTTTGATCACAAGGAAGACTAAAGCTTATTTTATTGTTTTATATAGATAAAAAGTACTTACCCACAGAAAACGAGGATCCTAATAAGTAATAATAATAAGATCTTTAAATAGATCTTTATATATATTTAAGGATCAAGTGAAGATCTTTTCCGAAATTAGATCATTCCCCTACAGAGAAAAAAGCGCTAAAATATCGCTCTGAATTTTTAAATAGAAAACAAACAAGGTCTGTAATTTATGTGGTATCAAGAGTCTTATGACGTAATTGTTGTTGGTGGTGGACACGCAGGAACAGAAGCGTCACTTGCAGCAGCACGCATGGGCTGTAAAACTTTATTGTTGACTCACAACATTGATACGCTTGGACAAATGTCATGTAATCCAGCAATTGGCGGAATTGGTAAAGGCCATCTCGTTAAAGAAATTGATGCCTTAGGTGGTTTAATGGCAACAGCAGCAGATCATGCTGCGATCCAATTTAGAACACTAAATGCCAGCAAAGGGCCAGCCGTTCGAGCAACCCGTATTCAGGCAGATCGTAATTTATATCGTAATTTTGTTCGTAACTATTTAGAAAACCAAGAAAATTTAACTATTTTCCAACAGCCTTGTGATGATCTTATTTTAGAAAACAATAAAATTGTCGGTGTTTCTACGCAAATGGGCTTAAAATTTAAAGCGAAAAGCGTAGTCCTTACCGTAGGTACTTTTCTTGCAGGCCAAATTCATATTGGTATGAATAATTATCAAGGTGGACGAGCTGGTGATCCGGCGAGCGTAAACCTTGCTGCTCGCTTAAGAGATATGCCATTTAGAATAGATCGTTTAAAAACAGGTACACCACCGCGATTAGATGCTAGAACACTTGATTTCTCAGTGATGGCTGAGCAACCAGGTGATGATCCTCGTCCAGTATTTTCATACATGGGCTCAGTGAATGATCATCCAGAACAAATTTCATGTTTTATTACTCATACCAATCAAAAAACTCATGACATTATTAAATCAGGTTTAGATCGCTCACCTATGTATACCGGAGTTATTGAAGGTATTGGGCCACGTTATTGTCCATCGATCGAAGATAAGATTCACCGTTTTGCAGAAAAAGACAGTCATCAAATATTTGTTGAGCCAGAAGGCTTAAATACACATGAAATATACCCTAATGGTATATCTACTAGTTTGCCTTTTGATGTTCAAATGGATCTAGTTAGATCGATCAAAGGTTTTGAGAATGCTCATATAACCCGTCCTGGTTATGCGATTGAATATGATTTCTTTGATCCACGTGACTTAAAACAAACCTTAGAAAGTAAATTTGTTGAAAATCTTTATTTTGCTGGTCAAATTAATGGTACTACGGGTTATGAAGAAGCTGGTGCTCAGGGCTTAGTTGCCGCAACCAATGCTGCAGCAAGAGTACAAGGCAAAGAAGAATTGATATTGACTAGAGACCAAGCTTACATGGGCGTGCTAATCGATGATCTCGCTACCTTAGGTACGAAAGAACCTTATCGTATGTTTACATCTCGTGCTGAATACCGTTTATTGTTACGTGAAGACAATGCAGATATTCGTTTAACAGAAAAAGGTCGTGCTTTAGGCTTAGTGAATGATTCTCGCTGGCAGCGTTTCAATGAAAAAATGGAAAATGTTGAGTTAGAACGTCAACGTTTACGCTCAACATGGTTACAAAAGGATCATCCTGCTGTAGCAGCAGTAAATGAATTACTTAAAACACCATTAAGTCGTGAGAACAGTTTAGAAGACCTCGTACGTCGACCTGAAGTTCGATACGATGATTTAGTCTCAATTGAAGGATTAGGTCCAAAACTGGCAGATGTACAAGCAGCAGAACAAATTGAAATTCAAATAAAATATGCTGGTTATATTGATCGTCAGCTGGATGAAATAGCGAAAAAGAAACGTCATGAGAATACACTTATTCCAATTGATTTTGATTTTACGCAAATATCAGGTTTGTCAAATGAGGTTGTTGCTAAGCTTACAGATAGTCGCCCTGAAACTATTGGCAAAGCATCGCGTATTTCTGGTATTACTCCAGCCGCAATTTCGTTATTATTGGTTTATCTGAAAAAACATGGCTTATTACGCAAAACTGCTTAAATAGCCAGCATCAACGAAAGATTCCGCCTTATGACACTATCTGACCAACTGACTGCTCTGATAAAAGAGACCTCGCTTGAGGTTTCTACAGAGCAAGTTTCCTTACTTATTCAATATGTCGAATTATTAAATAAATGGAATAAGGCTTACAATTTAACGTCTGTTCGTGATCCAAAAGATATGGTAATTAAACATATTATGGATAGCTTAATGGTCGGTCCATTACTTAAAGGCCAATCATTTATAGACGTAGGAACAGGCCCTGGACTTCCCGGAATACCACTTGCTATCTTGTATCCTGATCGTAATTTTGTATTATTAGACAGTTTAGGAAAAAGGATCACCTTTTTAAGACAAGTGGTTTATCAATTAAAATTAAAAAATGTTACACCGGTAAAATCACGTGTAGAGCAATATATTCCTGAAGAACCATTCGATGGGGTGCTAAGTCGTGCATTTTCATCATTAATTGATATGGTGACATGGTGCGAACATTTAGTTAGTGTTGACCGTGGGAAATTTTTAGCGTTAAAAGGCATTTATCCCAGTGACGAAATAGCAGCATTACCTAGTAATATATCCATGGTAAACAGTCACGTTATTGTCGTCCCTCAGTTATCCGGTGAACGCCATTTGATTGAGTTAGTTAAATCATAAATAATAATAAGCTTTTGATCAGAAAGTATTTGAGGGTCCTGTGGGAAAAATAATCGCGGTTGCAAATCAAAAAGGTGGTGTCGGAAAAACGACAACTTCGGTCAATCTTGCTGCTTCACTTGCAGCGACGAAACGTAAAGTTTTATTAATTGATCTTGATCCCCAAGGTAACGCTACTATGGGTAGTGGTATCGACAAATATGAAGTACCAGCAACATGTTATGAATTACTTATCGAAGAACGTCCTTTTGATGAAGTTGTTTGTAAAAATACCGCTGGTGTTTATGATCTTATAGCTGCCAATAGCGATGTAACTGCAGCTGAAATAAAGCTCATGGAAGTTTATTCTAGAGAGCATAGGTTAAAAAATGCTTTATCATCAGTAAGAAAGTATTACGACTTTATTATTATTGACTGCCCTCCTTCGCTAAACATGTTAACTGTTAATGCAATGACAGCTGCTGATTCAGTTTTAGTTCCAATGCAATGTGAATACTATGCTTTAGAAGGTTTAACAGCATTAATGGATACTATTTCACAATTAACTACAGTGGTGAATGGCAAGCTACACATTGAAGGGATTTTACGTACTATGTACGATCCTCGTAATCGTTTAGCTAATGATGTATCAGAACAATTAAAACGACATTTCGGCGATAAAGTTTATAGAACTGTTATTCCTCGTAACGTTCGTTTAGCTGAAGCACCTAGTTTTGGTGCGCCAGTGATGTATTATGATAAGTCTTCAACCGGTGCAAAAGCTTATCTTGCCCTCGCCGGTGAAATATTACGCCGTGCCGAACAAAAAAAATCACAATCAGCACAGCAAGCAACTACTGAGCAGGAATAAGGAATATCATGAGTCAAACAAAACGCAGAGGTCTAGGTCGCGGTCTTGATGCCTTATTAACAAAACCTTCAGAAGAATCAGCAGAAAATACAGGTGAAAAAAAATCACCGGTGAATAAAAATGCTGAATTACAAAATTTACCAATTGAACAATTACACCCAGGTAAATATCAACCACGCAAAGACATGTCAGCAGAAGCCTTAGACGATTTGGCTAACTCAATTAAGTCACAAGGTATTATTCAACCAATTGTGGTTCGTCCGGTTAGTGAACATAGCTATGAAATCATTGCTGGTGAGCGTCGTTGGCGTGCTGCACAACTTGCAGAGTTAGACTTAGTTCCTTGTTTAATTAAACATGTTCCCGATGAAGCAGCCGTTGCAATAGCGCTAATAGAGAACATACAACGTGAAGATCTAAATGCCATGGAAGAAGCCATTGCATTAGAGCGTTTATTAATTGAATTTGAACTGACACATCAAGAAGTAGCAGATGCTGTTGGTAAATCAAGAACAGCCGTAACAAATTTACTCCGTTTAAATAATCTTAATAGTGAAGTTAAAACTTTACTTGAACATGGTGATATCGAAATGGGGCATGCTAGAGCATTACTTGCCTTAGATAACGATATTCAAACTAATACAGCACGGATTGTTGTCGCTAAAGAGTTAAACGTTCGGGAAACTGAAGCACTGATTAAAAAAGTGCAGCAACCTGAAAAAGAAGTTACAGAAAAACCAGTAGATCCTAACACTAAAGCGTTAGAACAAACTTTGTCTGAAAAGCTAGGTTCGAATGTTTCTATTAATCACAATAAAAAAGGTAAAGGAAAGCTAGTTATTTCTTACAGTGATTTATCAGAACTTGATGGAATCGTTTCACGCTTTAATTCATTTTAATTTAAAGCGCATCTAAACTTTTAGTTGCGCTTTTACGATTTAAATAACTTTAGAATATACTTTTTATCATTCAATAATGTGTATTTATTTAACGTACATAAATACTCTTTTGTTAATCTAAGCGAAAGTTTTCATTATCTATTAAATATTAATCGCAGTTTTCACTCTTTGTTGAATGTTTTGCTTAATATCTGGGCAATGAGCGCCCTATTTTGTTGCATTGATGCTGTAATTAAGTATACTTGCGTCGGCTTTTTAAAGATGAATAAACATCTTTGAAAAACTGCGAGAATTACGAAAAATATCGTATGGAGTTTCTGGTGAGTGTATTTATTCACAATGAGTTGGCTAAACCAGGAAGAATTTTTGCCTTTAAGCAAATATTAATTGCGATAATAATTGTTTTATTTTGCAGTGTTGCGACATATTTTATTTGGGGATTATCTTTTGCACATTCAGTTTTAGCTGGTGGCGCAATAAGCATAATCCCTAATTTTGTCTTCGCTCATAAAGCATTTAAATATGCGGGGGCAAGATCGTCTGAAAAGGTTTTAGATTCCTTTTACAGTGGCGAGAAATTGAAAATAGTATTAACGGCCGTTTTATTTGCGCTAGCCTTCAAATTTTTAGCGATAGAGCCGATAGCTTTTTTCAGCAGTTTTTGTTTAGTAGTGGCTTTGCCGTTATTAACACCATTTTTGTTTAAACTTTAATCATTGGGATAATTAATATGTCTTCAGGTGCGGAAATTACCAGCCAAGAATATATTAAACACCATTTAACCAATTTATCTGTCGGTGAAGGTTTCATGACCGTTCACATAGATACACTTGGTTGGTCGGTGTTTTTAGGTTTGGTTTTTATTATGTTGTTTCGTTCAGTAGCTAAAAAAGCAAGTACCGGTGTGCCCGGAAAGTTGCAATGTGCTGTTGAAATGATTGTTGAATTTGTCGATGACAGTGTTAAAAGTACCTTTCACGGTAAAAACCCTGTTATCGCGCCATTAGCATTAACCATTTTTGTATGGGTATTGTTAATGAACGCAATGGATTGGGTACCGGTTGATTTAATACCGCGTATTTTTGAATTGTTCGGTGTGCATTACATGAAGGCTGTACCGACAACTGATCCAAACATGACGTTTGCTTTAGCATTGGGTGTATTTGTTCTTATCATTTACTATTCAATCAAAGTAAAAGGTATTGGCGGGTTTATTAAAGAATTAACCACGCAGCCTTTCGGCCATTGGTCACTTTACCCAGTAAACTTTATTTTAGAGATGGTTACTTTATTGGCTCGTCCGTTATCACTTGCACTTCGTTTGTTTGGTAACTTGTACGCCGGTGAATTGATTTTCTTATTGATTGCGACAATTGGTTTATTCCAATTGCCAGTACACTTTTTATGGGCTGCTTTCCACTTGTTGGTTATCCCATTACAAGCGTTTATCTTTATGATGCTTACGATTCTATATTTGAGTCTAGCGCACGAAGATCACTAATTAAATTTTAGCTCTTCGGAGCTAAGGGCAGGAAGCCCAAAATAGTTTTTTTTAACCTTAGTTTTTTAACTTTATAACTTTAAATAATCGGAGATAAATATGTTATATATCGCTGTTGCTTTATTAATCGGTCTAGGTGCTCTTGGTACTGCGATTGGTTTTGGTTTACTTGGTGGCAAATTCTTAGAGTCTGCTGCACGTCAACCTGAATTAGCACCTCAACTTCAAGTTAAAATGTTCATCGTAGCGGGTCTTATCGATGCTATCGCAATGATCGGTGTTGCTATTGGCTTATACCTATTATTCGCAGTTGGTGTTCCAGCTTAATTTTTTACGCGAATTTGAATAGGAGATACATAAATGAATCTTAATATGACCTTAATTGGTGAATTAATCGCATTTATCGTATTCGTAATTTTTTGTATGAAGTATGTATGGCCGCCAATTATTGGTGCCATCGAAGCACGTCAAGCAGTTATTGCTGATGGACTTGCTGCTTCAGACCGTGCCGCTAAAGATCTTGAGCTTGCTCAAGAAAAAGCAACAGCACAATTAAAAGAAGCTAAAGCCCAAGCAGCCGGCATTGTCGAAGCTGCTAAAAAGCGTGAAGCCCAAATAATTGAAGAAGCTGCTGTTAAAGCAAAAGCTGAGAAAGAAAAAATCTTAGCTTCAGGTCATGCAGAAATTGATACTGAACGTAACCAAGCTAAAGAAGAATTGCGCCAACAAGTGGCTATTCTTGCGGTAGCTGGTGCTGAGAAAATTCTTGAGCGTTCAATTGATGCCGCTGCACATAGCGACATTTTAGATAAACTTGTAGCTGAACTTTAGAGGGAATGAGCTTATGTCTGAATTGACAACCATCGCTCGTCCCTACGCTAAAGCGGCGTTTGATTTTGCTATTGAAGCAAATGCAGTAGAAAGCTGGCTAGAAATGCTAACCTTCGCTGCAGAAGTTGCTAACGATAAAACCATTAGAGATTACCTCTCTGGTGGTGCATCGGTAGAACAAGCACAAGACATTTTTTTAAAAGTCTGTGATGTTCAACTAGATAGTAATGGCCAAAACTTAATTAAAGTAATGGCTGAAAATCAACGTTTATTGGTGCTACCACAGGTTGTTGTTCTGTTTAGCGAATTAAAAGCTGAACATGAGAAAATAATTTCTGTGGATGTAACTTCTGCTGTTGAATTAACAGCAGAACAACAAACTACATTATGCGCTGCGCTTGAAAAGCGTTTGGCTCGAAAAGTAAAACTTAACTGTGCAATTGATGCGAACGTAGTCTCTGGCTTAATAATTAAAGCTGGTGATATGGTAATAGATGGTTCTGTACGAGGTAAACTGAGCCGCTTAGCAACAACAATGCAATCCTAACGGGGAACAGAGCATGCAACTGAATTCCACTGAAATCGCTGAACTGATCAAGAGTCGTATTGAACAGTTTAACGTAGTTAGTGAAGCTCGTAATGAAGGTACTATCGTTTCTGTAACTGATGGTATCATTCGTATTCATGGCCTTGCAGATGTAATGCAAGGCGAGATGATCGAACTTCCTGGCAATCGCTTTGCTATCGCGTTAAACCTAGACCGAGATTCGGTAGGTGCGGTAGTTATGGGTCCTTATGCGGATCTAGCTGAAGGCGTGAAAGTAAAATGTACTGGTCGTATTTTAGAAGTACCAGTAGGACGTGGCTTATTAGGCCGCGTTGTAAACACTCTTGGTGAGCCAATTGACGGAAAAGGACCTATCGAAAATGATGGTTTCTCTCCAGTTGAAATGGTTGCTCCAGGTGTAATCGATCGTAAGTCTGTTGATGAGCCTGTTCAAACAGGTATTAAATCAATCGATGCAATGATTCCAATTGGACGTGGTCAACGTGAACTTATCATCGGTGACCGTCAAATTGGTAAATCTGCTATCGCATTAGATGCAATCATCAACCAGAAGAACACTGGTATTAAGTGTGTATACGTAGCTATTGGCCAAAAAGCCTCTACTGTTGCGAACTTAGTACGTTCTTTAGAAGAGCATGGCGCGTTAGATAATACTATCGTTGTTGTTGCATCAGCTTCTGAAGCAGCTGCTCTTCAGTACTTGTCAGCATATTCTGGCTGTACAATGGGTGAATACTTCCGTGACCGCGGTGAAGATGCACTAATCGTATATGATGATTTGTCTAAGCAAGCAGTTGCTTACCGTCAAATTTCATTACTATTACGTCGTCCGCCAGGCCGTGAAGCTTACCCAGGTGACGTTTTCTATCTTCACAGTCGTTTACTTGAACGTGCTGCTCGTGTAAACGAAGCATACGTTGAACGTTTTACAAACGGTGAAGTAAAAGGTAAAACTGGTTCTTTAACTGCTTTACCTATCATTGAAACGCAAGCGGGTGATGTATCTGCATTCGTACCAACTAACGTAATCTCAATTACCGATGGTCAGATTTTCTTAGAATCTAGCCTATTTAACTCAGGTATTCGTCCTGCTGTTAACGCTGGTATTTCTGTATCTCGTGTTGGTGGTGCTGCTCAAACTAAAATCATCAAGAAGTTAGGTGGTGGTATTCGTTTGGCATTAGCACAATATGCTGAACTTGCAGCCTTTGCTCAATTTGCCTCAGATTTAGATGACGCTACTCGTGCTCAATTAGAGCATGGTCAACGCGTAACTGAATTGATGAAGCAAAAGCAATACAGCCCATTGTCAATTGCTGAAACAGCCGTATCTTTATTTGCCGCAGAAAAAGGCTTTTTAAACGATATCGCTATCGACAAAGTTGTCGATTTTGAAGAAGCATTACGTTCATACGTAAACAATGATCACGCTGAATTGATGGCTACTATCAATGAAAAGGGTGACTATAACAAAGACATCGAGTCTGGTTTAGCTAAAGCGATTGAAGCTTTTAAAGCTACCCAAACTTGGTAATTGAGTTAACCTTTTCGGGAGAATAGTCATGTCCGGCGCTAAAGAGATAAAATCGAAGATTGGAAGTGTAAAAAATACACAGAAAATCACCAGCGCGATGGAAATGGTTGCAGCTAGCAAAATGCGCAAAGCGCAAGATAGCATGGCTGCCTCTCGTCCATACGCTGAAAATATGCGAAATGTGATCGGTCACATCGCGCTTGGTAATTTAGAATTCCGTCATCCATATATGGTTGAACGTGAAGTCAAGCGCGTAGGTTATATCGTTGTCTCAACAGATCGAGGTTTGTGTGGTGGTTTAAATATTAACTTATTTAAACAAGTACTAGCTGATGCTGGTAAACACCAAACAGCAGGTGCTGATGTTGAATTTGCCGTAGTGGGTTCTAAAGCTACGTCATTTTTCAACAACATGGGTGCTAAAGTTGTTTCACAAATTTCTGGATTAGGTGATAACCCATCACTTACTGATTTAATCGGTAGTGTTAAGGTTATGTTAAGCGCCTATGATAATGGTGAGATAGATAGGTTGTACATTGTATATAACAAATTTGTTAATACAATGACGCAAAAACCGACAATCGATCAACTTTTACCTTTGCCTAAGTCAGATGATGACGCTATTAAGCATCGCTGGGATTACATTTACGAACCAGATGCTCAAGCAATACTTGAACATTTATTGGTTCGTTATACGGAATCTCAAGTATATCAAGGTGTGGTTGAAAACCTCGCATGTGAACAAGCCGCTCGTATGGTTGCAATGAAAGCTGCAACTGATAACGCGGGTGACTTAATTAACGATTTACAATTGGTATATAACAAAGCTCGTCAAGCAGGTATTACTCAAGAATTGGGTGAAATTTGTGCTGGTGCGGCAGCGGTATAAGCAAAGGTTCTTTGTTTATTTTATTAGTAAATAAGAGCACAAGATTAGAGGATTAAACATGAGTACAGGTAAAGTCGTCCAAATCATTGGCGCAGTTGTGGATGTAGAATTTCCACAAGATGCTGTACCTCAGGTATATGACGCGTTAAAAATAACTGAAGGTGACCTTTCAGGCTTAGTACTAGAAGTACAACAGCAATTAGGTGGTGGCGTAGTTCGTGCTATCGCTATGGGTTCATCAGACGGTTTGCGTCGTGGTCTGAACGTATTAAACACAGGTGATAACATCCAAGTTCCAGTAGGAACAAAAACATTGGGTCGCATCATGAACGTATTGGGTGAGCCTATCGATGAAGCTGGCCCAATCGGCGAAGACGAAAAGTGGTCAATTCACCGCGAAGCGCCAGCATATGCTGACCAAGCGATGTCTAACGAGCTACTTGAAACTGGTATCAAAGTAATTGACTTGGTTTGTCCATTCGCTAAGGGTGGTAAAGTAGGTTTATTCGGTGGTGCTGGTGTTGGTAAAACCGTTAACATGATGGAACTTATTCGTAACATCGCGATCGAGCATAGCGGCTACTCAGTATTTGCTGGTGTAGGTGAGCGTACTCGTGAAGGTAACGATTTCTACCATGAAATGAACGATTCAAACGTACTTGATAAAGTATCGCTTGTTTACGGCCAAATGAACGAGCCTCCAGGAAACCGTTTACGCGTAGCGTTTACTGGTTTGACTATGGCTGAAAAATTCCGTGACGAAGGTCGTGACGTATTATTTTTCGTAGATAACATCTACCGTTATACACTTGCTGGTACTGAAGTATCTGCATTGTTAGGTCGTATGCCATCAGCCGTTGGTTACCAACCAACACTTGCTGAAGAAATGGGTGTTCTTCAAGAGCGTATTACGTCTACGAAGAAAGGTTCAATCACATCAATCCAAGCGGTATACGTACCAGCAGATGATTTGACCGATCCATCTCCAGCAACAACCTTTGCTCACTTAGATGCAACTGTTGTACTTTCTCGTGATATCGCATCGCAAGGTATTTACCCTGCAATCGATCCACTTGACTCTACTTCGCGTCAATTAGACCCGTTAGTAGTTGGTGCTGAGCATTATGAAACTGCCCGTGGCGTTCAATCAACGTTACAACGTTACAAAGAACTTAAAGATATCATCGCCATCTTAGGTATGGATGAATTATCTGAAGAAGATAAGTTAGCAGTGAATCGCGCACGTAAGATTCAACGTTTCTTATCTCAACCGTTCTTCGTTGCTGAAGTATTCACAGGTTCTCCTGGTAAGTACGTATCACTTAAAGACACAATTGCTGGCTTTAAAGGATTACTTGCAGGTGAGTATGATGATTTACCTGAGCAAGCTTTTTACATGGTTGGTTCTATTGAAGAAGCAGCTGAAAAAGCTAAAAACATGTAATGAAGCCTGGTGATTAACATTAGTTAGTCACCTATTAGGAGGTCACATGGCAATACTTTCTGTAAATCTGAATGTGGTTAGTGCTGAAGAAGCGTTGTTTTCTGGTAGCATTGAATCATTACAGATCACAGGTAGCGAAGGTGAATTAGGTATTATGCCTGGTCACGCACCTTTGCTGACCTCACTAAAACCTGGTATGGCAAGAATCGTTAAAAAAGGTGGTGATGAAGAAATCATCTACCTTTCTGGCGGTATGTTAGAAGTTCAACCAAACAATGTTACTGTACTTGCAGATATTGCAATACGTAGCGGCGATTTAGATGAACAAGCAGCTATGCAGGCTAAAGAACGTGCAGAGAAGCACATGAATGAACACGGTAACGATGTTGATTATGCTGAAGCTGCAGCTGAATTAGCTCGTGCTGTTGCACAATTACGTGTTATTCAAGCTTCTAGCAAATAACTAGCTAACACTAAGTTTTAGTGAACAAAAAAAGCGACTTTACTTCGGTACAGTCGCTTTTTTATTGTCTTTGTAATATCTATTATCGTTTTACAAGTTGCTTCAAAGTATATTAATCCCTATTATGTCGTTGGAATTAATATAATTTTTATAAATAAGGATATAACATGAACAAGTTGAAACTATTTGTTGGGTCTGCAGTCATTGCTGCTTTCACCGCTTCTTTTACCGCATCAGCAGCTAATAAAGCGCCTGGTTCTGGTCCTAATCCATTTTCTGATTGTGGTATTGGAGCAGCGTTATTTAAAGACACTAAATGGGCTGCTGTAACTTCAAATGTAATTTGGGATGTAGGTACAACGGCTGTTACATCTGCAACTGCAAGTCCAGAAACTTGCTCGGGCAGTAAAGTAGTTGCGGCTAAGTTTATCATTGATAATTACGATAATATTATTGAAGAAATTGCTATGGGCGAAGGTACACACCTAACTTCAATGTATAACGTGCTTGGTTGTGGCATTAGTACTCAAACTGAAATGACAGTTGATATTCGTTCGGAGGTAGCTGGAACTATTTCTAAGACAGATTACCAAGAAAAAAACTTAATTGAAAAATCTTCTGATCTTTATAACGTTGTAAATGACGCTTCAGTTGCAGGTAACTGTGCTGTAATCTAATTTATTTTCGGAAAATAAATTTTTAAATAGCTGCTAATTAGCAGCTATTTTTATATCTATAGATAAAAAACTTATGTTATTTAAAATTTTCTTAGTTCTTATTATTGTCCTCACTAATATTAGTAAAGCTCAAGCATATAAAAATCAAGCTCTGCCTTTTTCAGATCAAACAATCACCGCAGTAGCAGAATCAAATAAGTGGCAAAAATTAATAAAAATTGAGCAAAACTCGCTGCTCAAAAATAGTGAATTTGCTGTCCATTCGCAAAGCTTTTATTTTAGTAATATTAAAACACTTACCGCTAAATCAGAATTAATTAACACATTAAAAGCCCTACTAGCTGATAAGGCTTATATCACTCCAGACGAAAATCCTCAGTGCAGGTTTCCAGCGAGATATATTTGGTTAAAAACACAGTTTGATTTGTCACAAATACAAACTGTAACTTGCGAGAAATTTTTAAAATGGTCTAAGTTGCCAAACTCAAAATCATTAAGCTTGATATTTGCTACAGGCTATCTCGGAAATCCAGCCTCTTACTATGGCCATACGCTATTAAAATTAAATTCAGATAAGAAAACAACGTTAGATTTACTTGAAACTAGTGTTAATTTTGGGGCTAACGTCCCTGAAGATGAGGACCCAATAACTTATATAATTAAAGGCGTTATTGGTGGCTATGATGCAAATTTTACCCATTCTAAATTTTATTATCATACACAAAACTATCTTGAAAATGAGTTGCGTGATTTATGGGAATATCAGCTTAATTTAGATAAAGATGATTATCAATTTCTTGTCGCACATATTTGGGAATTAATAGGGCAGAATTTTACCTACTACTTCTTTGATAAAAATTGCGTATTTAGGATGTATGAATTATTCGAGCTAATCGATGACATTAAATTACCGAGTATAAAAGCACCTTGGGTGATCCCACAAGAAGCCGCCCGAGCTATTAACTCAGCGACTTATAAAAACTTACCTTTAGTGAAAAAAACAATTTATATACCGTCCAGACAAGCTAATTTTTATAGCAAGTATTGGCAACTCAATAAGCTACTAAAGTCATCAGTTAAAGCAATAGTGTTAGATATTGAACAACTTAAATTACTGAATAATTCTAAGATGCAAAATGAAGATAAGTTAAAAGTATTGAGTGTACTGTTAGATTATTACCAGTACTTGCTCGCTATTGATAACGAAACAAAATTAGAAAATGAAGGAAATTATGGAAAAATTTTAGCTTACAGATATCAACTACCTATTGGCAAAGCTCAGTTTTATGAAAATGTACCAATATCTCCGCATAATTCTAGACCCTCTAGTTATATTCAAGCTGCTGTTCTACATAATCGTAAATTAGGTAACGGTTATACATTTAAATTGAGACCTGCATATTATGATCAACTAGATGCTGAAAGTGGTCATGTTAAAAATGGCGTTTTAAAAATGGCCGAATTAGATCTTGAATATCTATCGGATAAATTGTCTATTAGGCAATTTTCAATTTTCGAAGTATTAAGCGTAAAAAGTCAGGCTAGTGGTTTACCACAAGATGATTATGACGCTTGGCGCTTGTATTTAGGGCTGAAAAAACAGGAAGATAATTGCCTCAATTGTACCGACTTTACATTTCAAGGAAGTAAAGGCTGGGCTGTACCCTTAAACAACTTTACAACTTTAGGCGCCTATTTTGGCGGTGCTTTTGTAGAAAACTATCAAGACAGAGGTCGGGTTTATGCTTCAAGTCACTTTACTTTGAACCAAATCATCAATGATAACTGGAATTTTATGATTGATATTGAAGCACGTAAATATTTAGAAAATGAACAGATTTCGCTATTTAATTATCGATTTGAAACTCGGTATAAATATATAGTTAATCAGAATTATTTTGATTTCAGATTAGCTCTATCTGAGCATGAAACTCAATTAAGTCTTGGCTATTATTGGTAAATAAAAAATGCCACTTTATTAAGTGGCATTTGATTATAATTTAATGAGTTTTTTACTATTTAACTTTAGTTAGGCAATAAGGCTATTTAGCAAAAATAAACTCTTTTGGTGGTGTAATCGCCATTAAGTGTTGAACAAAGTAATCCCAACGCTTTCTCATCATGTAAGACTCTCTAGCAAAGCCATGACCGCGATTTGGTAGCATAAGCATGTCGAAGTCTTTATTAGCAGAGATTAACGCTTCAACGACTACTAAGGTGTTATATGGTGGCACGTTAGTATCTGTTGTTCCGTGCGCTATCAACAATTTACCTTTTAGGTTGTCTACAATCAGTTGATTCGCCTGACTGTCGTAATTGGTACTGCCATCTTCGTTTTCTACTAAAACGCCGTGGTATTTCTCGCCCCACTCATCAGCATAGTTTCTGTTATCGTGGTTACCCGCTTGTGACACTGCAACTGAATAGAACTCTGGATAGGTTAGTAAAGCACGCGTCGAAGCAAAACCGCCACCTGAATGACCCCAAATACCGACTTTAGTGCTATCAATCCATTGATGTTTTTCAGCTAATTGTTTGATAGCGGCTACTTGATCTGGAATACCACTATCGCCCATATTTTGATAATAAAACTCATGAAAACTTTTTGAACGCCCTGGTGTGCCTAACGCATCTATTTCAATAACAATAAAACCAAGTTCTGCAATGGCTTGATTATCTCCACGCGCGGTCCTAAAGTGACGACCTCGAATACTGCCTACTTGAGGACCAGGATATAAGTAGTTAACAACAGGGTAAGTCTTAGTCGCATCAAAATCGCTTGGTTTATACATTAAGCCATAGATGTCATGTTCGTTATTACGATCTTTTACGATAAAAGGTGTTGGCGCCTGCCAACCTGTTGCTGTTAACTGACTAATATCCATTTGTTCAACAACAAAGCCTGATTTACTATCGGTACTGCGTATAAAACTAGTTTCTGGTGAGTTTGGCGTAGAAACCCTGTCTAAGAAATACTCTGCATTATTACTTAAGGTAATACGATGATGTTTTTTCTCAGGAGTTAATAAGGTTAAATCGGTGCCGTCTTTGTTAACACTATAAAGGTAATGAAAATAAGGGTCACTGCCCTCTTTACCCGCACCTGTAAAAATCAATTTACCGGTTGATTCATTAACATTAAGTAATTCAAGAACCGTCCAATCACCTTTGGTTATTTGGTTTTTAATTTTTCCGGTTGTCGCATCTACTAAATATAAATGCCCCCAATTAGAGCGCTGTGAAAACCAAATAATTTCATTACTTTTATCTAAGTACTTCCAACTGATACCACTAACACCTGATTCGAAAAAGCTCTCGGTAGTTTCGCTTAGAATTGTCCGAACTTTTCCGGTAACAGCATCGGCAATTTTTAGCGTGGCTGTTTTATGGTCGCGGGTAGATGACACAAAGGCAAAATGACTACTATCAGCAGACCAATCAATATCAAGTAAACTACCATCGCGGCCAGCAACATGATCGGTAATGGTTGATCTGTGATCATCAGCAGGCATATCAAGCACCACGACACTGGCATTTTCAACATCAATAACAACACGTTGAATTTTAAAAATGTTTTCATCACCAGGTAATGGGTATTTCCAAACGTCAATATCGGGATGACCAACGGCAGTTGACACAATACCCATTTCACCAACATTTCGACCATCATGTTTAAAGCTGGTTAGTTTTTTTGAATCAGGTGACCATTTAACTACCGGCTTTTTACTACGAACCCAGCCTGCATTATTTGTGGCGTAACCATAATCTTGAATACCGTCTGTGGTTAATTGTTTTTCTTTGTTGCTAGTAAAGTCACGTAACCATAAATTGTGGTCTTTTATAAAAACGGCATATTTACCATTAGGTGCAACTAATTCAGTGCTTTTGACGGTGTTTTTGTTGAGCTTACATAAGTAACTTTTGATATTACATTGGTAAGATTTACCCGCTATTTTTAACGAAATTTGGCTTTTGGCAGTAAATTCAAATTGTTTAAAGGGGAGATCTTCTTGATTAACTTCTTGCTCAGTTATTCTCGCTAAAGCTGTAGCTAATTTTCCATGATTAAAAGCCAAAGATTTTTTCTTTGTAATAGCATCAACTTTAAAAAACTGCTTACCGTTTGCGCTAGCGCTACGATAAATTACCTGATTTTGATCAGTCCAGTTTGGATAATCTACAGTACCAATAACTAACTTATCGGTGTATTTGCTTAACTGACGCTCAGCTTGTTGATATTTTTCAACGCTTAAGGACTCAGCGTTTACTGTAAAAGTTATGTTGGCCAAGCAAGCTAAAACAGCACTTGACGATATATATTTTAATTTCGAAAGCATAAATAACCTTTTATAGATCAGTTATAAAAATAGAGTTTTAATTATTCTAACACTACTTTTTTAAATGCTGGCGCATTTATCGACCAGTAGGTTATTTATTACGTTGATTACTAAAAAACTAACTTCAGGGATTCGGTTTAGACTAAAGTCTACCCTGATTTTGTTCAATTTTAGACTTAGGTCTAATTTCTAATTTTAACTTAATTCTCTAGTGTTAATAGCATCTAAAAGAGCCGTGTTTAAGGTTCTATAAATACTTTAAATAGAGAATAACATGTCAAATTTTCCGATCTATAACAGTAAACAAGCTGAATTGTCTTGGCTGCAGTCATGTGAAGGTGAATGGTTTTATTTTCTTGAAAAAGACACTCTTAACGAGAGTGCTTCTACAGTCATTGAACAAGATTACATTTGGCTAGTATCACATCATAATTCCAGCCATTTACTTAACGGATATCGTATTGCGAATACAACCCTTGAAAGCTTTGTTGAACAGTTAACGGGTATAAAACAGGCGATTGTATTTGGCGTTCCTCATGAGCTAAAAGGTAATGATGTGCATATTTATGTTGAACTTAGCTTAAGTGATACTGATCAAGAAGCTCTCTCGAAAGCAATTAATGAAAAATTAGCAGATTACTTTGGTGAGTTAGTACGAGCTGAAACCATTGTATTTATTGATGAAATACCCAACACAGCTAATAAATCATTAGCACGAAAAATATTAAAGTCTCAAAGAATAACAATGCAGTTCGCCGCTTAAAAATATAACGATAAAAACACCGTCTGAGTAGGCTGTTATTGCTCTAAGGTCAATATTGCCAATAGGTTTAAATAGCAAAGATTATTAAGCCTAAATGGTATAACACATGGGGAAAGTAAAATGTTTAACAAGAAAAAGATCTTATTAGCAACAGGCCTTTTAGCCATGGCTAGCAGCTCACAAGCTGGTTATGAAATAAAGTTATCAGATAAAGACACCATAACTTTTGGTGGTTATATTAAACTTGATACTCGTTATGTTGATGGCAGTATCAATAGTATTACCAAAGATTATTGGGTTGGTGCAGGTAACGTTGCCGATATTTCTCAGTTTAGTTTTCGCGCCACAGAATCTCGTTTTAATACCAAATATGTTCATGGTGATGTTACCGGCTTTATCGAGCTTGATTTTCATGGTGGTGGCGGTAATGAAATTGTTTCAAACTCCTCTAATCCGCGAATTCGTCACGCTTTTATCAAATATAAAAATATTCTTGTTGGGCAAACATGGTCAACTTTTGTTAATACCAGTGCCTTAGCGGAAGCCGCTGACTTTGCTGGGCCACTTAATGCGGCAGCGTTTATCAGACAAGGTCAAATCCGTTATACCCAAGGTAACTTTCAAGTAGCGATAGAGAACCCAGAATCTGATAAAGGTGATCCGAGCCAAGATTCAATACCTGATATTATCGCAAAATACACCTTTAAAGGGGATTGGGGTAATGTTTCAGTTGCAGGTTTAGCTCGTCAGTTAAATACGCTTGGTGGTAACTCTGAATCGGCATTTGGTTATGGTATAGCCGGCCAAATAAAAACCTTTGGCAAAGATGATATTCGTTTTCAATACCATGGCGGTGAAACCGGTCGTTATGTTGGTGTTGTTGCTGCTCGAGATTTAGTTGGTGAAGAAGTCGAAGAAACTACGTCATATATGGTGTCTTACCGCCATTTTTGGACTGATGATATTCGCAGTACCGCCTTTTATGGTAAAACCACCACTGAAGTCGCTGATGCTGATAGAAGGCATTGGGGTGTAAATGTATTTAAAAACTACACTAAAGAGCTTTCATTTGGCTTTGAATTTGGTAATTTTGAATCTGTAGACCAAAGTGCTGATTCTGATTACATCCAACTATCTGCTAAGTACGTACTTTAGTATCAATAGAAAAATATAGTATTGAGACGCTAGAACTTATAACGTCGAAGGCTAACAATTTGCATTAATTGACCTCTAGTTGAGGTTGTTTTCGGGGAAGCTTACGCTTCCCCATTTTTATGTTCAGGATGAACGGTATGTCACGGTCACATGGATGTGAAAGAGTGACGATGTTCAGGATGAACGGTCAGGTTATTAGTTCCAGACATAACCTAAGTACATACATCCATGTATGCACAGATTATTAGTTCCAGACATAATCTAAGTACCGACATCCCTGTCGGCAATGTCACGATCACATGGTCGTTCTATGCCATCTCGGTAATTACTCCTGCATTACTCTAATGACTTACATCCATGTAAGAAATTGGCATCACGGCTTTAGTGCATCCTTGCACGTCGATGAACGGTCAGGTTATTAGTTCCAGACATAATTTAAGTACCGACTAAAGCGCTTCAAACTTATAGCTGACAGCTCTATACTGATAGCTTAAACCGTTATTTTTTCAACTTAGCAAAAGCATTGGCAAAGGCATCACCCATAGCCGCGTTATTGGCGACTTTCTGTGGTTTTGCTTTGGTCTGGCTTTTGTTCGGGGCCGTATTTTTAGTTTTATTGTCGTTTGGTTGTGCTTTAAACGGTTTTTCTGTTCCTTGACTCTTGGCCGGCGCAATGGCTTCTTCTAAACGCATGGTTAAGCTGATACGTTTGCGTTGCGGGTCAACTTCAAGCACTTTCACTTTCACTACTTCGCCGGCTTTCACCACTTCATGTGGGTCGCTAACAAACTTATTCGTCAATGATGAAATATGTACTAAACCGTCTTGATGAACTCCTATATCAACAAACGCACCAAAGTTAGCGACATTAGAAATAACACCTTCGAGTATCATGCCGACTTTCAGATCATTAATGGTGGTAACACCTTCTTGAAAGGTTGCTGTTTTAAACTCAGGACGAGGGTCACGACCAGGTTTTTCTAATTCACTGATAATATCTTTAATCGTTAGGGCGCCAAACTTGTCGCTTACCAAGGTTTCAACATTAACTTTTTCTAAGGCGGCTTTGTTACCAATAACGTCGCTGATTTCTGTATTAATTTGTTGCGATATTTTAGCGACTAAACCGTAAGTTTCAGGATGAACCGCTGAGTAATCTAATGGATTGTCACCATTACTGATACGTAAAAACCCAGCCGCTTGTTCAAATGCTTTTGGCCCTAAACGCGCTACTTTTTTTAATTCATTACGGTTATTAAAGCGACCATGTTGATCGCGAAAGCTCACCACATTGTTTGCCATGGTTTTGTTTAAACCTGAAACTCTTGATAATAAAGGTGCCGAGGCACTATTTAAATCGACACCTACTGCGTTTACACAGTCTTCAATAACATTATCTAGCGTTTGGCTGAGTTGGCTTTGACTAACATCGTGTTGATATTGCCCAACACCTATCGCTTTAGGGTCTATTTTAACTAGCTCTGCAAGCGGGTCTTGAAGTCGGCGAGCAATAGAGACTGCACCACGAATTGATACGTCTAAATCAGGAAACTCTTTCGAAGCAAACTCAGAAGCAGAATAAACCGATGCGCCAGCTTCACTGACAATAACTTTAGTCGGTTTGTTTTTTTCTAATGTTGAAATAACTTCAGCGATAAGTTTGTCACTTTCGCGTGACGCAGTGCCATTGCCAATCGCGACTAACTCTACTTTATGTTGTTGGCATAAATTGACTAAGGTACGTACTGATTTATCCCAATGATTTTGCGGCGCATGTGGAAATATTGTCGCGGTTTGTAATAACTTACCGGTGGCATCAACAATAGCAAGTTTACAACCCGTTCGCATACCAGGGTCTAAACCTAAAGTGGTTTTTGGTCCTGCCGGCGCTGCCATCATTAAGTCATGTAAATTACGAGCGAATACCTTAATGGCTTCCACTTCCGCTTCTTCACGCAATTTACCGAGTAGTTCAGTTTCTAAACTTTGGCTTAACTTTAACTTCCAAGTTGACTGAACGACTTTGGTTAGAAATGTTGCCGCTGCCTGCCCGGTTAAGCGTAAATTAAAGTGTTCTGTGATCAGCTGTTGTGCACTAGAGAAAGCACCTTCTTGACCAGGATCTGCATCAATACTTAGGGATAATAAGCCCTCATTACGGCCACGCAACATAGCTAGCATACGATGCGAAGGTACATTTCTTAATAATTCAGAATGTTCAAAGTAATCACGGTACTTTGCTGCTTCGTTATCTTTACCTTTAACTAGTTTGCTGCAAAGGTGGGCTTGTTTAAGTAAATGGCGACGTAACTTTTGAACCAAGTTCGCGTCTTCGGCAAAACGCTCAACTAAAATATTATGAGCACCATCAAGCACTGATTTTATATCATCAAAGCCCTGCTCTTTATTGATAAAAGCTTGGGCTTCTAACTCTGGGTCAAGTTGCCAGTTGTTGTAAATTTTATCGGCTAAAGGCGTTAAACCTGCAGTAATAGCCATCTGCCCTTTAGTTTTTCTTTTCGGTTTAAAGGGTAAATAAAGATCTTCTAAGCGAGTTTTATTATCGGCATTATTTAACTCTGCAGCCAAAGCGGGTGTTAGTTTACCTTGCTGTTCAATATTTGAAATAATGACTTGTCGGCGATCCGCTAAGTCACGTAAATACACCAATCGTTGCGCGAGATGACGTAAATGATTGTCATCTAACCCTTGTGTGACTTCTTTTCGATAGCGGGCAATAAAAGGAACCGTTGCACCTTCATCTAATAAGTTTATAGCGGCATTGATCTGGCTAGTTTTTACATCAAGTTCTTTAGCAATTTGTTCTGCGATTGGTGTCATTTATATAGAGCCCTAGTGCTTTAAAGGTCAAGGTAATTGCGGTGTTGATTATGAACACATTATATACCCAAACACTAGACAGAAGCGATATTCACGCCTGAGTTCTTTCAGTAAAAGCAAAATATCTTCATTTATAGATGGCAAATGTTAATAGAATTTTAATAGTGTGAAAATTAAAAAAACGCTACAATGAGCACGTATTAACATTTAATTTAATAAAAATAATCGGAAAAATTATGGCTCTCTCTGTTGTTATCCTCGCTGCGGGTAAAGGTACTCGTATGCGCTCTGCTCTTCCAAAAGTACTTCACCCTGTTGCTGAAAAGCCAATGGTGTCACATGTAATTGACGCAGCTCGCCAAGTCGACAGTGAAAATATCTATTTGGTTTATGGCTTTGGTGGCGAGGTATTAAAAGCTAAAGTTACCGGTGACGATCTAACATTTGTAGAGCAAAAAGAACAATTAGGCACAGGCCATGCTGTTGATATGGCATCGCCTTTTCTAACTGACGATGAAGACGTATTAGTACTTTACGGTGATGTACCTTTAACGCAAGTGAGTACTTTACAGCGTTTAATTGCAGCAAAACCTGACAATGGCATGGCGTTGTTAACGGTACATTTAGCTAATCCAACAGGGTATGGTCGTATCATGCGCGATAATTCTGGCACTGTGGTCGGTATTGTTGAACAAAAAGATGCCACACCAGAGCAACTTTTGGTTAGTGAAGCTAATACCGGTATTTTATTGGCTAATGGCGGCGATTTAAAACGCTGGTTATCAAACCTTTCCAGTGACAATGCACAAGGCGAATATTACTTAACAGATATTATTGCCGCTTGTCATCAAGAAGGTAAAGTCATCGCTACAGCGCATCCTGACAGTGAAATTGAAGTTGAAGGTGCCAATAACCGTGTGCAACTTGCCGGTTTAGAACGTGCTTACCAAATCAGAAAAGCTGAAGAGTTAATGATTGCTGGCGCAAGCTTACGTGATCCAAATCGAATTGATATTCGCGGTAATGTAACCGTGGGTCAAGAAGTGGTTATCGATATCAACTGTATTTTTGAAGGCAATGTCGATATTGCTGACAATGCCACTATTGGTGCTAACTGTATTTTGAAAAACTGCCGCATTGGTCAAGGCGCGGTGATTAAGCCCAACACTATGATTGAAGATGCCATTATCGGTGAATTAGCCTCAGTTGGGCCATTTGCGCGTATTCGTCCAGGCTCAGAGTTAAAGCGTGATGCCCACGTGGGAAACTTCGTTGAAATGAAAAAATCAACTTTAGGTGAAGGTGCAAAAGCTGGTCACTTAAGTTATTTAGGCGACGCAGAAATCGGCGCTAACGCAAATATTGGCGCTGGTACAATAACGTGTAACTATGACGGTGTTAACAAATTTAAAACCATTATTGGTGCCGGTGCTTTTATTGGCTCAAATGCATCATTAGTCGCACCGGTTACCATTGGTGAAATGGCAACTACCGCAGCGGGCTCTGTTATCGTAAAAAATGTTGATGATAATGAGCTAAGTGTTGCGCGTGGCAAGCAGCGTAATATTGCCGGTTGGAAACGCCCGACTAAAAAATAAAGCCCTTAAAGGTCAAGTTATCTATCAATGCACTCGCTTAGTTCGAGTGCATTTTTTTTGACTTACCGAGTGTGTAAGTTAATCCATTTAACTCAACTCAATAGTTGAAAATAAATATCAGCTGCTTATCATTCCAAGATACTTAATTTTAATGCAATTATTGCTTAAATTGATGTCCGATCTTTAGATAAATATTGTTTTTATTTTCAGCTTTTGTTCTAATAGCTAAGTTTTAAACCGAAACTTTTAAGAGTAAAACGAAAGCAATGTCAAAACGAAATACTCAACAACGCCGTCATACTATTATTGCAGAGTTAAGCAATTTAGGTGAAGTGAGTGTTGATAGCCTCGCAAAAATGTTTGATACCTCAGAAGTTACTATTCGCAAAGACCTAGCGGTACTCGAAAATAGTGGTTTGTTATTGCGTAGGTACGGCGGTGCAGTCCCACTGCCAAATGAAATTATTGAGCCGAAAACTGAAAAAGTTTCGAAACGAAAGATTATGATCGCAAAAACGGCGGCTTCTTTAATTCGAGACCATAACCGTATTATCTTAGATAGTGGCAGTACAACGTCAGCTTTAGTGCGTGAGTTAAGTGCAAAACAAGGCTTGGTAGTAATGACTAATTCTCTTGCTATTGCTTCTGATTTGCATGCATTAGAAAACGAACCTACATTATTGATGACCGGGGGGACTTGGGACCCGCATTCAGAATCATTTCAAGGGCAAGTCGCAGAAAGCGTGTTGCGCTCATATGATTTTGATCAATTGTTTATTGGTGCTGATGGTATTGATCTAGCGCGCGGTACAACAACATTTAATGAATTGCTTGGTTTAAGTCGCGTTATGGCGGAAGTATCTCGCGAAGTTATCGTGATGTTAGACTCAGAAAAACTTAATCGAAAAATACCAAATTTAGAATTACCTTGGGAAAAAATTCACACGTTGATAACAGATGCAGATATGCCTGAAAACGTGCGAAATGAAATAATTAAACAAGGCGTTAACCTCGTTATCGCAAGTTAAAAAGGATTAGATAATATGTGTGGAATTGTTGGTGCTGTCGCACAACGTGATGTAGCAGACATTTTAGTAGAAGGTTTGAAGCGCTTAGAATATCGCGGTTATGACTCTGCTGGAGTAGCGATTGTAAATGATAACAATCAATTAAACCGTGCTCGCCGTTTAGGTAAAGTACAAGAGCTTGCCGACGCTTTACAAGCAAACCCGATATCGGGCGGTACAGGTATCGCACATACTCGTTGGGCAACTCATGGTGCGCCAAGCGAAATTAATGCCCATCCGCATATTTCCTCAGAAACAATCGCGGTAGTGCACAATGGAATTATAGAAAATCATGATGAATTGCGTACACGTTTACAGGGTTTAGGTTACATTTTTACTTCTGAAACTGACACTGAAGTTATTGCCCATTTGGTTCATCATGAATTAAAAACAGCGGGTAGCTTATTAAATGCTGTGCAGATCACCGTTAAACAACTTGAAGGTGCCTACGGTACTGTAGTTGTTGATACTCGCGATAAAGATCGTGTGGTAGTTGCGCGCTCTGGTAGTCCATTAGTGATTGGTTACGGTGTTGGCGAAAACTTTATTGCCTCTGACATGTTAGCGCTTTTACCAGTTACCCGTAAATTTTCATTTTTAGAAGAAGGTGACGTTGCAGAAGTTACTCGTTTTGAAGTCAATATTTTTGATACCGACGGTAATCCAGTTGAACGTGAAGCGAAAGAGTCTGAAGTTAGCCATGACACAGGCGATAAAGGCGAATACCGTCATTACATGCTAAAAGAAACCTACGAGCAACCTACGGCTATTCGTAATGCCTTAGAAGGTCGCTTGATCGGTAATGTTTTAGATATTCAAACTTTTGGTGATGGCGCAGACGCTATTTTCCAAGAAATTGAACATGTACAAATTATCGCCTGTGGTACGAGTTACCATTCAGGTATGGTGGCGCGTTATTGGTTAGAAGCTTTAGCCGGCGTATCTTGTAATATTGAAATTGCTAGCGAATTTAGATATCGCCAGTCACACGTACCTAAAAATGCTTTATTAGTCACTATTTCTCAATCAGGCGAAACAGCTGACACCTTAGCGGCTTTACGTTTAGCGAAAGAAATTGGCTATCGTGCAAGTTTAACTATTTGTAATGTTGCTGGCTCTTCATTAGTACGTGAATCTGACCTTGCTTTTATGACTAAAGCTGGCGCAGAAATCGGCGTAGCGTCAACTAAAGCATTTACTACTCAGTTAGTTGGTTTACTAATGATGACCTTAGCCATTGGTCAACATCACGGTATGACACAAGAAAAACAAGACGAAATCGCCAAATCGTTAATGACTTTACCAAACAAATTGGAAGAAGTATTAGCCTTAGCCGGTTCAATTGAAGACCTAGCTGAAGATTTTGCTGATAAAAATCATGCCTTATTTTTAGGCCGTGGCGATCAATATCCAATCGCAATGGAAGGTGCATTGAAGCTGAAAGAAATTTCTTACATACACGCTGAAGCCTATGCTGCTGGTGAACTTAAACATGGCCCATTAGCATTAATTGATGCTGAAATGCCGGTTATTGTTGTTGCGCCAAAAAATGATTTAATTGAAAAATTAAAATCAAATGTTGAAGAAGTTCGCGCTCGCGGCGGCTTAATGTATGTATTTGCCGACGCAAGTGCTAACTTCAGCAGTGACGACACTATGAAGGTTATCAATGTGCCGCACTGTGACGACATCATTGCTCCAATCGTTTATACCTTACCGCTACAGTTATTATCGTATTATGTGGCAATTATTAAAGGTACAGACGTTGATCAGCCACGTAACTTGGCCAAGTCAGTAACGGTTGAGTAATTTCAGCTAGTAATTTTTAAAAAATATGTGCAAACATATTAACGTTAAAACCCGCTGTTAAGCGGGTTTTTTATAAACACTGTTTACGGTTAACACTTATGCGCTATATTTTAGCTTTGGTCCTCTTGTCTTTATCAGTTGCTGCCACTGCAGAAGAGATTAAACCTTTCACATCAGATGGTTGTAGCGCCTTTCCTGATGGCACGATTGAGCAAAAACAACTGTGGCTAGCGTGTTGTACTGCCCATGACTTTTCATATTGGCAAGGAGGCACATACGAAGAGCGTCTTGTTGCTGATCAGGAACTTAAACAATGCGTTGCAGCGGTTGGAGAGCCAGAAATTGCTAAACTCATGCTTGTTGGTGTGCGAGTAGGTGGCAGCCCATATTTTCCTACCTCATTTAGGTGGGGGTATGGCTGGTCTTATCCTCGTTTTTATAAAGCATTATCGCCTGAAGAAAAAGCACAAATTAACGCCATAAAAAATAACGACTTATTAAAGTAGTCAAAATAATTTTCGATGCTCGGCCTGTCAGTCACTTACTTAGGAGTAAACATCAATGGAAATTGGCATACTGGTGATATTATTCACCGTCGTGGCCTATTCGATGCTTGCCAAGCGGCTCGCTTCGACAGTAATTACTGCGCCAATGGTGTTTATTTTTGTTGGCTTTTTTGTTAATTATTTTGACCTTTTTCAGGTAAAAGATTCACAAGAAATATTGTATGTAATTGCCGAAATTGCTTTGTTCGTATTACTTTTTTTAGATGCCTCACAAATTAATTTACAGCGCTTAATATCACACAATGGCTGGCCTTTGCGGATGTTAGTAATTGGCTTACCTTTGTCGATATTAATAGGTACGTTAGTTGGAATGTTATTTTTTCCAGACTGGTCAATCATCCTAATTGCCCTAACGGCCTCTATACTTGCACCGACTGATGCCGCGCTCAGTGAAGCAGTGATAAATAACAAATCTGTCCCGGAAGATGAAAGACAAACCCTGAGCACTGAAAGCGGCTTAAATGACGGTCTCGCCTTACCAATTATTCTATTTATTGCCAGCTATTTAGCGCTGGAACATACATCTACTAACACTTATAGCGATTGGTTGATGTTAGGTGGAAGCCAAATACTAATCGGCGTGCTAGTTGGCATACTTATGGGCTGGATCAGTGGTCGTTTGTTATTACTCGATGAGGCTCGAAAACTAAGTTCTGAAGTGTTTGAGGGCATCGGCATACTAGCGTTGATCGGTATCACTTACCTGCTTGCCAATATTTTAGGTGGAAATGGTTTTATCGGGGCTTTTGTTGGTGGCCTGACATTCGGTAACGTTGTAAAAAAACAATGTCGCTTTATCTATGAATTTACCGAAGGCGAAGGTCAAATGTTAGTGTGGGCTGCGTTTACTATTATTGGCTTGGGTTTATTGCCGCAAGCGTTAGAACAACTGACTTTGCCAGTGGCTGGGTATATTATAGTAAGTCTTTTTTTCGTGCGGCCACTTGCTATTTATATTGCTTTAATGGGAACAAAAGCAAAACTGAGTACACGTTTGTTTTTAGGTTGGTTCGGGCCAAGAGGTCTTGCCACCGCCCTATTTGCTTTACTTGTTTCTCATGAAATTTTGCCAGAGTATGGCCAAGCGATATTAGTAGTTGCGATCAACGCAGTCTGGATAAGTACTTTACTACATGGTATTTCTGCCGCCTTTCTCGCAAAACACTATGGGCGATTGATGGGCAATAAAAGTGAAGAATAAGCGTTGTTAGCGTTTTGCTATTTTAACTGCATTAGTAGCTATAAAAATATCTAGTGAAATTAAGTTAACCTCAGTTGGGGTTAGTTATCGAGGCATAAAAAAATCGCAGGCATAAATAATTATGACTGCGATTTTTAGTTATTGGCTAACATGTTAACCAATAAAGTTTAGTAAAACTAAACTAAATTAGATGCAAACGATGTTTTCAGCTTGCGGGCCTTTTTGACCATCTGTAACAGTAAACTGTACACGTTGGCCTTCAGCTAAAGTTTTGAAACCGTCGCTAGCAATAGCGCTAAAGTGAGCAAAAACGTCTGGACCAGACTCTTGCTCGATAAAACCAAAACCTTTTGCTTCGTTAAACCATTTAACTGAACCAGTAGTTGTATTAGACATAATAGATAATCCTATAAATTAATAAAAGTGTGCCTGAAAGTAGGCAATTGAGCTGGAAAAAAACAAGTATTTAACTGAGGATTACGCGAAGTATTATGACTAAAACGACGTGGAACGTACAAATAAACAGAACTTTCTTTCAAACTAGTATTCATTAAGGGGCTCGTTAAAGCCCATTAATTAAAAAATTAGATGCAAACGATGTTTTCAGCTTGCGGGCCTTTTTGACCATCTGTAACAGTAAACTGTACACGTTGGCCTTCAGCTAAAG
>NBOG01000006.1:64382-476169 GCA_002104535.1 Cognaticolwellia sediminilitoris
TCCTAGAAATTAATAAAAAAGTGCGCCTAACAAATGAGGCGATTTAACAGGAAGAAAACATATATTTAACTGAGGATAACGCGAAGAATTACTACTAAAACAACGAGGTACTTACAAATAAACAGGGCTTTCTATCAACCCGATGTGAAGAATGATAGCAGTAAGCTCATCCCTGTAGCAAGCTTTATTTGTAAATCATTTCAAACGCCAGTGCATTTTTTTAATCATTTAAACTTAAAATAAACAAAGATAAAGTGTTTGATTTATTTGCAAATTTAGCTATTGGGTTTAAGATAAAGTTATTAAATTTCAATAGTGTTGGAAAAATATTAGCTAAATATCAGTCTATTTAATTTTTGTATTAAATGTAGGGTTAATTAGGCAAGGATTAATAGTTTGAATTATATAAATAAAGCTGTAATCAGGTTGATGTTTCGCAAGTATTTTAAATACTAAAGTATAAACACTAGAGATTAACTTGGTAGGTATAACAGTGAATGAAGGGAGGACTCAGTCACCTATGAAAAATAGCGTTATACTTTACTTTGTAATCCCTGTGCTGATGATATTTAGCTGCAGTATTTTAGCGAACACTAATTTTGTTTTTGCAACTCATACAAAGCCCCCCTTAAGCGATAAAATTGCTGCTGTTTACCAAGAAGCATTTGAGCGGATGGGACACTCGGTTGAATTTATTACCTTGCCAGGTAGAAGGATAATTTATTTTGTTAATGATTGTGTTATTGATGGTGATGCTTCAAGAATAAAAAACTTTCAACAAATAACTAGCGATAATACTGAAAACTACTTATTAATTGATGAACCGATAATTACCATAGAGCTCGTTGTTATTGTTAAAAAAGGTGTTGATTTTGTTCCTGCCAGCTGGGCAACAATAAACACAGGGAGAGTTGCTTATATTGGCGGCTCCATGCATATCAAAAACAATGTTGCTGTTCATAATCGTGTGGCCTTACCCAAGGCGTCGACGGTATTAGAAATGGTCAAAAGGGGGCGGGTTCAATCTGCAGTTTTATTTAAAGAGGTGGCGACCGAACTTATTAACAAAAATAAAGCTTACAACAATTATCTTAAAATTATTGACGAGCCCATTGATCGTTTTTATTTATATCCATTCTTAAACAAAAAGCATATTGGATTACGCGCAAAATTAATAAAAGTCTTACAAGAAATGAAGCTTGATGGGTCTTACGAAGCCATCATAAATAAAGCTTAATGACTCAACGTAGACCTTTTTTAAAATAAATGATGTATGGTAGATGAGTTTAATTATTAAGGATTATTATTTAGTTTATCAAAAAAACAACTTTTAACTTAAAGCATTGTAGATGTTTGATAAAAATATAAGTAAATTAAATAATGAGAATATTTATTTAGTACCCTAGCAAAAAATGTAGTGCAACCTACGGATAACTAACCTTAAAGCGAAAGAGTATATGCCTGATTTACAGAAAATTTTATATGCAGAAGATGAGCCAGACATTCAACAGGTGGCTGAAATAGCCCTAGAAATGGTTGGTGGGTTTACGCTTAAAACCTGTTCTGACGGAAATGAAGCATTAAGTGAAGCCGTTGGCTTCGCGCCAGATTTATTTTTGTTTGATGTCATGATGCCAGGCATGGACGGCCCTACAACGTTAAAAAAACTTCGACAAGAGTCAAGTTTGGCTGATATTCCGGTAATATTTATGACCGCAAAAGTGCAACCAGATGAAGTTGCTGAGTTAAAAGCGTTAGGGGCAATTGAAGTCATTGCCAAACCTTTTGACCCCATGGAGCTAGCTAATCAAATTAAAGCTATATGGCAGCGATATCATGGTGGATAAAAATACCAACGAGAATTTAGTAAAAAAATTAGCGCAACTTCAGGAAAAATACCTGCAATCATTGCCTGAAGAGTTAACTTATTTGGAAGGACTGTCTAAGACATTACAAGCTAATACGCTTGATGCGTTAACTATTAGTACTTTACATCAACGCTTGCATAAAATTACCGGTTCCGCAGGCACGTTTGGTTTACCAAAGCTTAGCCAAATGTCGCGCTCAATTGAGCAAAGATTGAAAAATTGGCAAGACCAAGAATTAGAAACTATTTCAACAGTACATTTGCAAGCCTTATGTGAAGATATTGAAGAACTTAAACAAAATATGACTGAAATAGAGTCAACGGTTCATTCTTATTTACCGACAAAACAACGTCCTTCTTTTCAAGAAAAAGCCGAGCATATTTGGCTAGTCGAAGACGACCCTTTTTTAGGTCAAGAGTTGTCAGCGCAAATAACATCTTTTGGCTATGAAGTTACCCTTTATAGTAGCTTGAAGAAAGTAGAAACAGCTATCAAGCAGGGCTTACCTGATTTGATGTTAGTAGACGTGATTTTTGCTGACGAAAATAAAAATTCAACCGATGTACTGCGATTAATGCCTGAATTTAATGCAAGGCATTGTCCCGTTATATTTATGTCTGCGCTTGATGACTTTCAATCAAGAATACAGGCAACACAATTAGGCGCTGAGGGTTTCTGTTTAAAACCTTTAGATGTTCCTAGGTTGATGAGTAAAATTGAAGATATATTTGCCAAGCGAACTGCGCCAGTACCTAGAGTGCTGATTGTTGATGATGATAGTAATTTAGCCAATCACTATAAGTTAGTACTTTTATCTGCCGGTATGGAAGCTGAAGTGCTAGAAAACCCAAAAGATATTCTGCAGGTTGTCATGTCATTTAATCCTGAGTTGGTGCTAATGGATGTTTATATGCCAGACTTTACTGGGCCAGAACTCGCAGGTGTTTTACGCCAACATGAAAATTGGGATAGTCTCCCGATCGTATTTTTATCTTCTGAAACAGACTTAGACAAACAGATTTCTGCCATGGAATATGGTGCTGATGATTTTCTGACTAAGCCAATATCAGATAGTCAATTAATTTCAGCAGTTACTGTCCGTATACTTCGCTCTAGACAGCTTTCTGCATTAATTAGTCGAGATAGTCTTACGGGGTTGCTAAAGCATTCTGCCATTAAGGATGCATTATCTGTAGAAGTTAATCGCAGTGAAAGAAGCAATACCAAGGTCGTTGTTGCGATGCTAGATATCGATCATTTTAAAGAAGTAAATGACACCTATGGCCACGCTGTTGGCGATGTGGTTATTAGCTCTGTCGCGGCAATTCTTAGACAACGACTGCGACAATACGATATTGTTGGCCGCTACGGTGGCGAAGAGTTTGTCGTGGTATTGCCCGACTGTGAAATTGACTCAGCTTATACGATTATCGAAGAATTACGAGTACATTTCTCACAAGTTAAATTTCGCCATAATGACTTTTTCTTTAACTGTACTATTTCGGCAGGATTAGCGTCAACGTCAACATTTGAAGGTAGCAATGGTGCAGATTTACTTATCGAAGCTGATAAGGCGATGTACAAAGCTAAGCAGTTAGGAAGAAACCGTGTGGTAATCGCTAAGTAAAAGTAAATAGGCATTGGCTATATAGCCACTGCCTAGTCATTACTTATCTTTATTTACTTGATTAAGTTGTTTTTTGATTGACCGTACTAAACTCTCATTATTGACATTAGCTTTAACGACGCTGTCTGAAACCATTTCACTATATTCTTGTGGGATTTCCTGAGCAGAAAAAACCATAATAGGGGGTGGCTTGGGTAAAAGTGCGTTTATTGATGGAATTAAATCAAGACCAGAGCCATCAGGTAACTCTATATCTAAAATGACCAAGTCAAAATGGCCTTGCTCGATAGCTCGTAAGCCAGCTTTACAAGTGGTTTCTACCTGCAATGTAGCACTGTCTTTTAGCATTTCAGTTAATAGCAAACCAAGACTTACGTCATCTTCAACATAAAGAATTTTCACTTCGTTTTCACTTTCACTCAATAACAAGGTATTAAGTGTTGATACTAAACCTTCAACATCAATTGGTTTTTCTAACCAATCGAGGACATGAAAAACTTCTAGTTCTGGCTGTTGCTGTACTTCATTAGCGATAGCTGAAATAACAATAATGGGTAACTTGCGGGTTCTTTCGTCAGCACGTAATTCTTTTATCAGTGTTACACCGCTCTTACCGGGTAAATTTAAGTCCAAAAATAAAGCATTAAATGAACTTTCAAATATTGCTTCTTTAGCCGCCTCTGCTGAGGTAACAATTTCGCTATCACAATGTTGCTCTTTAGTAATCATAGATAAAAGTGTCGCGATATCAGGGTCGTCTTCACAGATTAAAATTCGCGCTTTTTCACCTTTAGTCAGAGAGCTAATGTTTGTGAACACTTCATTTTCGATATCAGCTATCGCCGGTAAACTAAAATAAAAACGGCTGCCTTGTGGGCTAGTTTCAAAGCCAATTTCGCCATCATGTTGTTCAACAATAGCTTTGGCAATACTTAGTCCAAGACCCGTTCCTCCTTTAGCCCGAGTAGCTGAAGAGTCGGCTTGATTGAATTTTTGAAATATCCTCGAAAGAAATTCATCAGGAATACCGGGCCCTTTATCCGAAATACTAAATATTAACTTGTCTAATTTTTTTTCAACATCAAGTTGCACTGCTTCACCTTTTGGCGAGTATTTTATAGCATTAGAGAGTAAGTTAGTGATGACCTGATTAATTCTATCGGCGTCAGCATCTAACTCTAAAGTCGGAGAAACCTCACCAAGTGTTAGTTTTACTTGGTGGCTAGTGGCCATACCTTCATTGCTATGTATTATTTGCTCTAAAAATTCAGCAACACCGAAACGCTTAGTTTTCAGTATAACGTTGCCAGATTCCATTTTTTCAATATCAAGAATATCATTAATTAAGCGAATTAATCTGTCGGTGCTTCTTACTGCTATATCAAGCATAGTATTAGCTTTAGCACCTAAATCACCGGTTACACCACCCACTAATAAACCTAAAGAGCCACGTATAGAGGTTAATGGTGTACGTAATTCATGACTTACCACAGAAATGAATTCTGACTTAGCTTTCTCTACTCGTTTTCTTTCTGTAATATCTCGCACTAAGCCGACAAATTTTTGTTGCCCGTCAACCCACATTTCATTGACAGATAATTCTGCTGGGAATTCATCTCCATTTGCACGACATGCGGTAATTTCACGATCTTGCCCGATGATTTTTCGAACATTAGTTTTGTGATAATTATTTAAGTAACCATCATGCTCACCATGATATGGCTGTGGCATTAATGTTTTGACATTTTTACCTAAAAGTTGCTGTTCTTGATATTGAAATATTTTGCAGCCAGCTGGATTAATTGATTCTATTATTCCGAGGTTATCAATGACAATAAGGGCATCGACGACGGTATCTATGGTTGTTTTTAATTGTACGGCGCTAGCCGCAACTTTTTGCTCCCTAGTCAACACTGCTTGACGCATTTCATCAAATGAATGAGCAAGTTCGCCAAATTCATCTTGGCTATCAATATTGAGCTTGAAATCCATATTGCCGTGAGCAAATTCGTTACTGGCCAGTACTAATGACTGGATTGGTTTCATTAATTTTGTGGTCCAGTAGCGGGCAATTAAAATTGCAGTGCAAATCATCAACAACAATAATATTCCAAAAATCCAACGTGCTCTGTCGCTAATAGATTGAACATGGCTTGAGTTATTATTCATGGAGTTAAGTTGTACTTTGAGTAGCGTGTCAATGTCTTGCTGAATCGACAATGCTAAAGGCATAGCGTTATTTTTAAGCCAGTAGTTAGCAACATGCCAATTATCATTGTCACGTTTTGCTACTACCTGTTTTATCTGTATATCGTAACCGTTAAAAATTTTCTTTAGTTGCTGAACCTCTGCAGTAAAATTTTGGTCATTTTTATTACTCATATTAACTAAAGTGGTCAGCAATCGTTTTGATTGATTATCAGAGTCTAATACTGTTTGTTTTTCGGATTTTTCGCCATGTTGAACATAGATTGCTAGCGTCGCTTGTAAACCAGAAATTTCTTTTGAAAGGTGAAGCATAGTTTCTAAGTTAGCTGCTCGTAATAATAAATTAGGGTTTTTATTATTTTTATGAATCAAACGATTAAGGCTATCTTGTAAAGTGTGATATATCGGCGTGGCATAGCGCTGAAAGTGAAAGAACGCTGGTAAGTTACCTTCATTAGTTGATGCTTCAAATATATACCATTGCCATTCGTGAAGATCTGCAAGTTGTTGTTTAATATTATGCAATTGTTGGAGGTTAACATGAGCTTTCCCTGCTTTAACTAAAGCTTCTAACTGATCAATGCTAGGGAAAATATCATCGTTCCAAACGCTGTTATTGTTTTGACGTATAATAGGGTCTTGTATTGCTACCCATCCCCTTAATGATGATAGTGCTTGCTGTAAACTTGATTGTAATTTTAACCACGTAACCGTTTCAGGAATTTCCTGCTCTATTAACTTGGTTGAGCTTGAGCGTAGTTGAGATGTCACCAACGTTGCTATTAATAATATAATTAAACCAATAGCCGCCAACCCAAGGTAAGATGAATATAATTGGCGCTTTAAAGCACTACTTTTTTGATTATTTTTCATGACGGGGGCTGCCATTATTTTTATGTGTTGTTGAAATCGACTTTAACTGTAAAAGTTGTTTGTGAAGTACCCCTACGCGTTGATAAACATCTGCTGGCAATTTATCGGTAACTTCGACCGTTGGGACAACCTCATCAATTTTATCTCTTAAAGTGTGCAAATAGGCTAATTCAGAAACCAGCAATGCGGCATATTGATATACATCTCCTGGGCGAATTGTATCAAAGACATTATTGTCGGCTTTGATAAGTAATGTTTTTTCACCATAATTTTGAGCAACGTCTCTCAGTAGATTAAAACTGTCTGCTAGCAATAACCAAACGTCAGAGGGTTTTTTATTGATGTTAAATTCAGGTGCTTCCGGTATGCGAGAGATAACCGAATAGCTTGAGAGTATTTTGGCCATATAATGCACACCTAATGTGACTTGCTGATATACATCATTAGGTGAATATGGCTGTTCAAGCATGACATCGAGTTGACGATTAATTTGTAACAAAGCCATAAAAACATCACTGGGCGAAGTTGTTTTTGCTACCTCTTGTTCTTTAAGAGTATCTGCTATGGATAAGTTATTGCTGATAGCCGATAGCTGTATTGAAGCTCTATCAGTTATCTGCCATACATGGTAAGGCTTAAGTGCTTTGCCAGTAGCAAATGTAATGTTTGGTTCTTCATTAAAAACGCTTAAACGTTCAAAAGTAAATCGATTTACCCGGCCATAAAAAGCTAACGCCTGAAAGTATACTTCTCTAGGTTGAGCTTCACTGACCTCGATATTAAGCTGATTTGCTAACGGTAAATTAAGTGCTGTTCTAATTTGCTCCAGTTGTTTTGTTGCAAGATTCACTCTTGATAAAACATCGGCAGGGTTTATTGTTTCTAAAGTTATCGCATGGCCACTAATTGGAGGAATTGAATTTACGTTGTCAGCATAAAGCTTGGGAGATATTGCTAATAATATCAATAAAATAAATGGCATAAAAAAGTACATCGTGTGTTTATTTAAAATTCGATTTAAGAGTAAGTTAGCACGATTCATAGTGAGAAAATAATTACCAAATTTGCTTGTTAACACTGCATTACTTTTGACCATTTTTTAAGTTATCGATGGTTTATTGTAAATTCAGTATAACCACTAAATTCGGATTGTGAAAGCGAGTAATTTAGTGATTTGTTTTTATTGGTTAATTGCAAATATCGTTTATAACCTATTGTTGAACTTAACGAAAAATCTTATCAATAACATGGTGCTTCCTTTAACAATTCTTTAGTTTTAACGTTACATTGAGTAAGTAAAAAGGGTTAAAAGCACTATAGAAAAAGCGCAAAAAAATATATTTTTCGATGTGTTATGATGCCTCTTCTAATCATTATTTCTTACAAACAGAAAATGCATTGCGTTTAATGTGGTTTGTAATTGATAAATAAGAGGTTTTTTATGTTAAACTGGGCACTTACTTTTTTCATTGTCGCTATAATTGCGGCAATATTAGGTTTTAGTGGTATAGCAGGAGCAGCTGCCAGTATCGCTAAAATTATCTTTTTTATTTTCGTTGTGTTGTTGGTTATCTCATTAATCTCCAACGCTATTCGTGGTAAATCACCAAAACTTTAAGGAAAAAATATGACTTTTATTAAGAAATTATCTAGCACATTCATTATTTTAGTTGCTGTACTTGGCTTAACCGCCTGTAGCGAAAAAGAAGCAGAAACAACCGGTTCTAAAGTAGATGAAATGGTTAAAGATGCAGGGACGAAAGCAAAAGAAATGAAAGAAAGTGCAGGCAATACGCTTGAGTCTGCTGGCGAAAAAGCAAGTGAAATGGCTAGTGATGCAGGAGATGCCGTTGAAGATGCTGGTGAAAAAGTAAGTGAAATGGCAAGTGATGCTGGCGATAAATTAAGCGAAATAAAAACTGATGCTGGTAATGCCGTTGAAGACGCTTGTGAAAAAGCTAAGAAACTAATGAAAACAGAAGATACTGATTGCTAATCTAATCTGTTAGCAATATTTCATTTAAAGGCCTGTTTATCAGGCCTTTTTTTATTTTTCAAAAAGCCTTTATAGTACTAAAGTACTACCGCTGCTTTGCTGTTATTCATTTATAGTGGCCAAGGTATATGGCTTATTAAGTAACCTAAAAACTTTTGTATTTCTATCATTCACCTCATACTGTAAATCTTAAAGTAACTGACTGTTGGCAAAATCATAAATGTTAAGCATTGTTAATATTTCAATAATATCGCTACTTTATTTGCTGATTCTATTTGCGATTGCCTATTTTGGTGACAAATTTGTTGATCAAAATAACCATAGATTTAAACCTATAATTGTTGCCTTTTGCCTACCAATATTTTTTACCGCGTGGAGTTTTTACGGTACGGCGGCGCAAGCCTCGAATAACGGTTGGTTTATTCCACCAACCACTATCGGCGCAATCTTAAGTATTACTTTTGCTATTCCGGTCATTAAACGTTTAATTACCTTAGGAAAACAGCACAGAAGTACATCAATCGTTGGCTTTATTTCAGCGCAATATCAGAACTCTAAAACAGTGTCGTTATTGATCACAACGGTGGTTATTGTCGGTACATTGCCTTATTTATCGTTGCAGTTAGAAGCAATATCTACCAGTTTTGATATTATTTCATCACCCTTCTCAACCGGTTTTCCAGTTAACAAATTACCGCCTAATGAATTACTGAGCTGGCAAGATACCACGGCTATTGTGACCATTTTAATGGCTATTTTTAGTATTGTCTTTGGTACTCGACATATCGACTTAACTGAGCATCACAACGGACTAATGCTAGCCGTTGCATTTGAGTCCTTGGTGAAATTGGTTTCAGTATGCGGTATAGGTATTTTTGTTGCTTATCAATTGTTTGATAGTCCAAGTGATGTTTTTTTACAGGCGATTAATAACGAACGCATTTTACAAGCACTTTCGAACCAAGACACCGGCGGTTATACCACCGCTATTATCTTAGGAATGGCGGCAATCATTTGTTTACCTTGGCTTTTTCATTTATTGGTCGTTGAAAGTAATAATCAATCGGATGCTGATACCGCACAGTGGTTTTTTCCATTGTACGCCATTGTTTTTTCTTTCTTTTTATTGATAGTTATTATCGTCGGCATGCTCTATTTTCAAACGAAATCTGTCAATACAGAAATGTTTTTCTTGGCAATTCCGTTAGCGGAAAAACAACCCTGGTTGGCGTTGCTGGCTTATTTGGGCGGTTTGTCGGCGGCAACGAGTATGGTTATTGTCGCTACAATCACGCTTTCCACTATGATTTGTAATGATATGATCATGGTACTAGTGCTACGACATAAACGCTTTTATTTGCAAACTACGGGATTTGGCAGCGCCTTACTTAAAATTAGGCGTTGGACAATAGTGCTGATTTTATTTATGGCCTATATTTTCTATCGGCTCGTTGGCTCGTCAGGTAATCTGGGCGCGATGGGCTTAATTTCAATTACCCTACTTGTGCAACTTTTTCCGACCCTAATTGGCGCATTATATTGGTCTAAAAGACATCAAAATGGCGTTATTGCTGGCGTAGTTACCGGGGCAATAATATGGGCATATACTCTGCTAACGCCAACATTGGTTAAAGCCGGTTGGTTCTCACAGGACTTATTAACTAAAGGTTTGTTTGGTCTGACAGAATTAAGACCCGAAGCGTTATTTTATCTTGAAGGATTTGACCCTCTCACACATGGCGTTTTGTGGAGCTTAGGCTTAAATTGTTTAGTGTTTATTGTTGTTTCACTTTATTACAACAAACATAACGTGCCATCGCTTGAGCAAAGCAATCACCACTGTCTTTCTAATGCCTCGCTGTTGCATTTGATCAGTCGATTTTTAGGCGAAGAACAAGCCAAGCTAGCCTTGCTGCAACATTGTAATCAACACGGTAGTGGCTTTTGTCTGTCGCAAATGGCCCATGTTGAAACGGTGAAATTTGCAGAATCATTACTTGCTGGGATCATTGGTCCTTCGTCAGCTAAACATATTATGACCTTAGCTCCACGGGATACGCCAGACGAAACAAATACCACCGAACGATTACTGCAAGAAGCGTCAAACGTATTGAAATTTAGTCGTGAGCTACTGCAAAGTAGTATTGATAATATGAGCCAAGGTATTACGGTCATCGATAATAATCAACGCCTAGTGGCTTGGAATAAACGTTGTATAGAGCTGTTTAGTTATCCTGAAAACTTATTTTATGTTGGTAATCCTATTGAAGAGTTAGTGCGCTATAACGCTTTACAAGAAGACTTAACTGAAGATGAAATAAAAGCTCGAATTGCTGACCAACTTGATAAATATACCAACCAACAATCGTATGTCTATCAAAGAACATCAGCCACTAGGCAAGTTATTGAAGTGCGTGTTGAGCCGATCCCAAACAATGGTCATGTTATTACATATACTGACATTACCAGTTATCAGCTGATGGTAGATGCGCTTAAAGAGTCGAATGAAACACTTGAGCATAGAGTGGCAGAGCGTACCAGCCAATTAACCAATATTAATCGACGTTTAGGCGTAGCTAAGTCTCAAGCTGAAGCAGCCAACCAAAGTAAAACACGATTTTTAGCCGCGGCCAGTCATGATTTAGCGCAACCACTGAATGCTGCAAGATTATTTGTGACTGCACTGCAGCATATTGATTTAGAACAAGATCCTGCGAACTTGATAAATAATTTATCAGATTCACTGCAAAATGCTGAAAGCTTAATTTCTGAATTATTTGATATTGCTAAAATAGATGCCGGTGTTGTTAAAACTACGGTAAGTCACTTCCCTATCAAGCAAGTTTTTAATTTATTGAGTAATGATTTTGGTGTCTTAGCCGCTAAACAAAATATTGATTTTCGTTGTCATGACAGCGCATTGATTGTGCAAACGGATAGCGCGTTGCTATTGCGTATTTTGCAGAATTTATTAGCTAATGCCTTACGTTATACCCATAAAGGGAAAGTCATTATTGGTTGTAGGCGCAGCCAACATGGTATCAGAATTGAAGTTTGGGATTCTGGCATTGGTATTTTAGAAAAAGACTTAAAAGAAATATTTACTGAATTTAAACGTATTGGTCACAGCGGCAATAATGAAGGCTCTGGCTTAGGGTTGGCGACAGTGCATCGCTTATGCTTATTGCTTAATTTACCAATTGAAGTTGAATCAGTATTTGGCAAAGGCTCTGGCTTTAAAATAACGGTTCCTCGTGGTGTCGCTGCAAAAGTTGCTAATACCAAGTTGGTTAATAATGACAAAGCTTTAGATGACATGAAGCAATCGTCATTGACTATTTTATGTATTGATAATGAAACAAAAATTCTTACTGGCATGCAGGCTTTACTGAAAAAATGGCATCATAATGTCATTATCGCAACAAGCTTGGCTGATGTATCTTGCAGTAGTCCTCCTGATGTTATTTTGGCAGATTATCATTTAGAAGATAATGAAAGTGGGATCGACGTTGTGCAACAACTGTTTAAAACTTGGGGGAAATCAGTGCCATGTATTGTTATATCTGCCGATCAAACTGAACAAGTTAAAGCTGAAAGTAAAGCCTTAGGGTTTTTGTTTATACAAAAGCCGATCAAACCATTAGCTTTACGCGCAGCGCTTTCACGATTTTCGTCAAAAGAACGTTAATATTTAGAGGTTTATAACTTATAGCAATCGGATTAGCGGTTTAAAAAAATCGTGAGCTGTTAATTATTACCCGCGCTCAGTAAGTTACCTAAAACAATGAGGTTGGTGCGTTTTCTAACGTTAAATTTAACAAAGATATTACTCATATGAGTTTTAACCGTGTTCTCCGAAATATTAAGCTCGTAAGCAATTTGCTTGTTCAATAGCCCTTCGCAAACCAAAGTAAATATACGAAATTGATGTGGTGTTAAACTTGCCACTTTTTCTGCCACTTCAGTTATTTCTCGATCAATATTATCTTGTGGCTTTAAGCCTTGGTCAGGAAACCAATATTCTCCGGTGAGTAAGGTGTTAATTGAGTTGGCTATTTCTTCTGGCGCAGCGCTTTTAGAAAGAAAACCACAAGCCCCTAACCCTCGCGCTAATTCAATAATATCTGACGAGTCGTTACCCGAAATCATTGCGACAGGCACTAAAGGGAAACATCCGCGTAAGTTTGCTAAACCTGATAAGCCATTAGTGCCTGGGAAATTAACATCAAGTAACACTAGGTCAAAATCATCGCTTGCTTCTAATACGCTATAAACTTCATCAACACTTTGTACTTCGGTGACTGTGACTTTTTGGTCTAGTACAGACACTAAGTCTTCAATCGTGCGAGTTATAGCGCCACGAAATAGAGGGTGGTCGTCTGCGATTATAATTTTAATGTTCGCTGTCATAAGGATGAGTTTTAGGCCAGTACGTCGCTATAACATAGCAGAGTCAATCATGAAAATTCTAGCTAATTTTATCGATTCAAGCTACCTCACCCGAAAGTACTATATTTAAATGTTGCAACTGTTCACATAATAAACATCAACAAGGTAGCCAATGTATTTGAGCGTTACTTTGCCTTTTTTTATGGAACAGGAATTTTTATGATCAGTTTACTTGGCCTTATCGGTGCTTTAGCGCTGTTAATATATCTCACGATACGTGGGATGAATTTATTAATTGCCGCACCTTTAACCGCGATTATTGTGGCATTAACCGGCGGTTTAACGCTTTTCCCCGTTGACGATGCACAACAAAGCGCTAATTTTATTCAAAGTTATATGGCTGGGTTTTCAGGTTTTATCGCATCATGGTTTTTCATGTTTTTGTTGGGCGCTTTGTTCGGTAAGTTGATGGAAGATAGTGGTTCGGCTGATAGTATTGCACAGTGGATAGTCGGAAAAACAGGGGTTAAAAATGCCAGCTTTGCTGTTATCGCTGTGTGTGCCATTTTAACTTACGGTGGTGTTAGCGTATTTGTCGTAGCCTTTTCTGCGTATTCAATTGCCCTGAGTTTGTTTAAACAAGCAAACTTACCCCGACGCTTTATTCCTGCGGTAATGGCTTTTGGTTCTGTTACCTTTACCATGACCTCTGCCGGTTCACCTGAAATTCAAAATTGGATCCCTATCAAGTATTTAGGCACATCACCTTATGCCGGCTGGGAAGTTAGTTTAGTGGTTGCGATTTTAATGGCAGTGTTTGGCTATTGGTGGTTACAACGCATGCTTAATAAAGCGATAGCGCAAGGCGAAGTATTCGAATCACGTGAAAATGATCCCATTATTTCTGACAAAACACTACCTCATCCACTGTTAGCGGCTGTGCCAATTTTAACAGTGCTCTCGGTAACGTTTATAGGGCACGAAGCCTTATCACAATACGCTTTAGTACTGGCGCTGTTATCGGGATGTATTGCCGCATGGTTAATAAACTTCCGCTTATTTACTAATCTTAGCAAAACAATTGGAGCAGGAACGGCCGGTTCATTATTGGCTATTGGTAATACGGCTGCCGTGGTTGGTTTTGGTGCTGTAGCGAAAGTATCGCCTGCATTTGCCATTGCAGTGAATCATTTAACGTCTATTCCAGGTAATGAATTAATCGGCGCCGCTGTCGCTGTCACTGTGATCGCTGCGCTGACTGGCTCTTCTTCAGGAGGACAATCAATTGCTTTACCTGTTTTAGCACCACACTACCTTGATGCGGGTGTTGATCCAGAAGCTCTGCATCGAGTCATTGCTATTTCATCAGGTGCGCTCGATTCATTACCACACAATGGTTATGTCGTAACAACTATCCGCTCTATTTGTGGCGAAACACATAAAGCGGCTTATGGGCCAATGGCGGCACTGACTGTGGTTGTGCCGGTGGTGGGTACAGCAGTCGCGGTTATGCTTTTTTTAATCTAATAACCTACTGCTTAAGAATTAAGAATAAAAAAATTAACAACAATTAATACAACAAGATAAAAACTATAATAACACTATATTAGGAGCACACATGAAAACAACAAGTATGCCTTTTAAACTCAGTCAACTGGCAGTATTTGTCAGTTTGGCAATGAGTTCAACGTTGGCTTATTCTGCCGATGCTGCAGAGCAAGACGCTGAAGTGGCAAAAAAAGCAGATAAAACGGAAAAAATTCAAGTATTGGGTAGTTACATCAAAGGCGCTGATACGATTACAGCCAACCCAGTATCTATCGTAAATGCCGATGACATGAAATATTCTGGCGCTGTAGACACCACAGATTTGGTCAACATTTTACCTATCAATAGTGGCGCAGAAAACCGCCCTGATACTTTTACCAGCTTTTACAACCAAGGTACGTCGAATGTAAATTTACGTGGTTTAGGGCTTTCTTCTACATTGGTGCTAATCAATGGTAAACGTCAGGCGTTAAGTGGTGCAAAAGCGCAAGACGGTAGTGTTTTTGTTGATACATCTTCAATACCCGCTATTGCACTTAAGCGTGTTGAAGTATTAAAAGAAGGCGCTGCAGCTTCTTACGGTTCTGATGCAATCGCTGGTGTAGTGAACTTTGTCACTAATGATACCTTTGAAGGCGTTAAAATTGACGGTGCTTATCACACGATTGATGGTTTTGATCAAAATGATAAAAACCTCAGTATATTATCGGGTATGAAATTATCTGATAGCACCAACGTTGTCTTCGCAGCATCGATTTTAAGACGTAGCAATTTACAAGGTTGGGAGCGTCCGGATTTAGTTCAGAATGCAGCAAGTAGTTTAGGTACTGGCTTCAAGTTAACTGAAGATTCAGTTGTTGACTCAGGACCATGGGCTGGAACATATGCTGCTGGTGAACAAGTAGGTAACCCAAATTGTGCTGGCGTAAATGGGGTTATTTTAGATCTTGACGGTGATGGTGATATTGACCGTTGTGGTTTTAAATATGGCCTTCATTACAATATCGTCAATGAAGAAGAACGTGAGCAATATTACTCTAGCTTAACGCACTTTTTTGATAACGAAATTAAATTAAATGTTTCTGCTTTTTACAGTGATTACCGTATCGTAGACAACTTTTCTGTACCATCTTTGCCTAACTTAAGCTTCCCGGTTGTGTCAGCTGATAATCCGACAAACCCATTTGGTGTTGACGCCATAATTTTTGGCCGTCATAACCCAACTGTAGCCGACTTTAGTAAATCACGCGCAGCACCTAGAGATAATAAAACCTTTAGATTAGAAGCTGGCTTAACTGGCTACCTCGACAATGGTTGGGAGTGGGCATCATCAGTTGCATACAGTGGTAACACTTATAAAATTAGTCAGCCTGAAATGTCATTAGCGCGTTTAGATCTAGCAATGAATGGCCAAGGTGGACCATCGGGAGATATGACTTTTGATCACTTTAGTACTGATTTAAATCATGATCCGGTGTTACTAAACTGGTTAGAGACAGATTTTAAATCATCAACAACGACACGTTTGTTAGTTTGGGATGGTGTCGTTAATGGCGAATTGTTCGAGCTTTCATCAGGTACTGTTTATGGTGCAGTAGGCGCGCAATATCGCAGCGAGTCATATAAAGTGAATCCGGCAGCAAATAGTACTATTAGTTATAATGCTTTAGGAAACCCACTACCAAATGACTTTACCTTCTTAGGTAGTGTTAATGCTGTCGATGAGTCTCGTTCAGCAGCAGCTATTTTTGCTGAAGTTGAAATTCCAGTGTCTGACGACCTGACAGTTAATGCAGCTTTACGTTATGAAAATTTAGACACAGATAGCAGCTTAGATCCGAAAATCTCTGTATTGTATAGTGCCACAGAAAACCTATCACTTAGAGCTTCTGCCAGTACTTCATTTAGAGAGCCTTCATTGTCACAGTTTAATGCTGACGTGACCAATACGGTGAATTTGGTCGATTACCAATTAAACCCTGATGGCACCCCGGTTCGTGACGCTAATGGCAACATGATCCCTAATTCTTCATCTTTGTTTATTCGCCAAGCCACAACAGGTAATGCTGACTTAAAACCTGAGCAAGCGACTAACTATAACCTAGGTGCGTTATGGAGCAGTGATAGTTTTCAAGTTCGATTTGATTACTGGCGCATAGATTATAAAGACGTAATTACCATTGAGTCGGCACAAGGTGTACTTGACCAAGATCCAAATGGTCCAACAATTGTTCGTCAAGACCCTAATGATCCAACCAGTACGCTTGCCGGTATTTCAACTGACTACTTTAATGCCGCGACAATTGATGCTAGTGGTATTGATATAGAAACTAGCTATATGTTTGATTTAGATGGTAGTTCACTTGAGTTATCTGCTGGTTTTTCACGTTACTTAAGTTACGACGTGCCTAATGCAGACGGCAGTACATATGACGCAGTAGGTAAGTTTAACTTTGGTAGTTTTGTGCGTTCAATGCCTGAAGATAAAGGTAACCTATCTGCACATTGGATGATGGATAATCACAGTGTTATGGCTCGTGTTGACTATGTTTCTAGCTATATTAACAACCGTCAAGGCGACACTATCGACTCATTCACGCCAGTTGAATTACAGTATCGTTATGTTACTACAATTCAGGGTTCAGAAGCAGCGTTCAGTGTTGGTGCTCAAAACTTGTTTGATAGTGCCGCGCCAGTAGTTGCCGATGGTGCAAACTTTAGCTACGACCCTAAACATCATGACCCTCGTGGTCGTGTGCTTTATATGAAAGCAAGTTATACATTCTAGATAGATATAAATCTAGATAAGTAACTTTTAAAAACCACCTCACATCGAGGTGGTTTTTATGTTCAGGATGAACGGTATGTCACGATCACATGGATGTGAAAGAGTGACGATGTTCAGGATGAACGGTCAGGTTATTAGTTCCAGACATAACCTAAGTACATACATCCATGTATGCACAGATTATTAGTTCCAGACATAACCTAAGTACATACATCCATGTATGCACAGATTATTAGTTCCAGACATAACCTAAGTACATACATCCATGTATGCAATGTCACGATCACATGGTCGTTCATTGCCATCCGTGGCATCACGACATTAGTGCATCCTTGCACGTCGAAGTGAAAGAGTGACGATGTTCAGGATGAACGGTCAGGTTATTAGTTCCAGACATAATCTAAGTACCGACATCGCTATCGGATTGTCATGTACATTTTTTATGAGAGATAAGAGTTAAGTGTAAGTACAGTTTTTGATATTGAAGTGAACTAAGTGGCTATTTTTCGTATTGAATATCGCAAATGTACCAAATCTTTTCGCCAGACGGTGTTTTTACAATTACTTCATCATCAACTTCTTTTTTCAAACAAGCGCGTGAAATGGGTGAGTCAATTGAGGAATAGTCATTACGACCATAAATTTCTTCCGGACCGACAATGCGAAATTTGAGGGTTTCATTGTCGTCATTTTCTAAACTAACCCAAGCACCAAAAAATACTTTGCCTTCTTGCTGAGGGCCGTAATCAACAATTTTCAGTTCTTCAAGTATTTTACGTAAATACCGAACACGTCGGTCAATTTCGCGAAGTCGCTTTTTATTGTACTGATAATCTGCATTTTCACTTCGGTCACCTAAACTAGCGGCCCATGATACTTTGCGGGTAGTTTCTGGTCGGTCTTCGCGCCAGAGTTTATTCAACTCTTGTTGCAGTAAAACATAGCCTGGGCGGGTAATTAATTTTGTTTTCATAACCTAAAAGTCATATCAGTAACTTGGATAAACAGCGATATTTGCAATAAACATATGGCAAAATATATCGCTCATGTTTTCCTAATAATATAGTGAAACGCCAGCTCATAACAATAGTTGCTGTTGGTTTAGGTTAAAATGGGGATAAAAAAACGGCGCATTAAGCGCCGTTATTAAAAGTTAATACTTTTGCAATATTAGTTTGCGTACATATTAGAGGTTGTTGTATCAATGGTGTAATCAACAGAAGTCGAAATATAACCATTAACTCGTAACAAATAAGTACCTGCAGCTGTTGGGCGGAAACTAATTTCTTCAGGATTTTCTAAAGATGAGCTGTTAGCAACAACATCTCCATTTGGATCAACAAGTTCGAAGTCTAAATCAGCAACACCACCCCAAGATAACACAGCATTAATTAAAGTTGTGTTATCCATAACTTCAATCGGATGGTCATTTACTTGTAGGTTTTCAGCTGATGGACCAATATTTCCGGTGATTTGTCCTTCAACATTTTCAATTCTTGAATTTGGCTCAACTAATTGACCGTCCAGCTCAACGCCGTCGAAGCTAATTATGCCGTCAACATGTTTCAAGGTAACTGTATGCACTTGGTTAGGATCTAAATCTCTTACAGAGAAAGTATTAACAACTTTAGCAGGTGCATAGTAATCAATCATGCCTTTACTTTGTCCGTCAACAAACACTTCTGCGTGACCATTCTTTCTTGAGCTAACATAATTTATCTTGATGCTATCACCAATAAAGCTCAGCGCCACTTCAGACTTTTTACTTTTAGATATTTTATATGTACCATCGCTACCTGGGCCTCTGGTGATGTTTCTCCAACGGCTCATGTAATTAATTTCTTCAGCATTTTCGCCTGCTGCTTGCCATACACCTTGACTAGACCAGTCAGTATCACCAGTTAAGAAGTTACTGCGCTCGCCAGTGGTATTTCGTGCCATTTCAACGGCATTTTTCACATTGATATAACCAGCACCTACTTGATGAACTTGGTAATCAGGCATTTCATCAGCTGATTGTTTTAAAATGCTTTCAACTTGATCTGGTGATAAGTTTGGATTTACTTCTAACAATAAACCAACAACACCAGCAACAAAAGGAGTCGCCATTGAAGTTCCGCTCATTGAGGCATAATAAACGTGATATTCAGGGTGATCTGGGTCAATGATTGGCCCTAATGCAGGTAAAGGCGTATTGATAGCTCGCGTTGATACGATACCGCTGCCAGGTGCTGTAATGTCAGGAGTTTTAATCCAGTCACCTTCTACACCGCGGCTTGAGAAATCAGCTAGACCTTTATCTGGTGTACCTGCCGCTACGTTGATAACCCAAGGTGCGATAGCATATTGGTTTAAAGTATTATCATCAGGGCCGCTATTTGAAGCAGCAAATGTAACTACGATACCTTTTTTATAGGCAGTGTATGATGCTTGGTTAATAGGGTTATTTGGATCGAAGTTGTTGCCATCGCCACCACCCCAACTATTGGTGATCACGTCAATGCTGTAACGGTCGCTATTCGCAATGGCGTAATCAAAACCAGCCAATGAGTAAAGAATTGAAATCGCTTCACCCGCACCTAAACCAACAAGTTTTGCGCCAGGTGCAATACCGTCGTGGTAAAAAGCACGTCTTTCGTCATCACGAGAAGCTTCACCTGAACCAGCTACCGTCCCACCAACGTGAGTACCATGACCTGAACTAGTGTCAGTATTTTGCTGACCTTCTAAAAATAAATTTACGCCGCCAGCAAGATCTAAATCGCCAGCAATTTTAACGTTTTGAATAGTTTTTTCACCCAACTTTAAATCTGGATGAGTCGCATCAACGCCTGAATCAAGTACCGCGATAGTAGTGCCAGCACCGGTTACGCCTTCAACGTCGTGTACATAATGACCTTCAGTAATTTCACCTGAAGTGTAGTTGTAGTACTCAAGAGCTGCGTCGTAATAAATGCTTTTCACGCGTGAATCTGTCGCAAGTTGTTGAATTTGCGTTTTCGAAAGTGAAGCACCGGCCATCGGTAATGTAGTTAAAGAAAGGTATGGAACATTCAATGTAGCCATTACATGTGGCATTTCATCACGGTCGTACGTTGATACAATGACTTTAGTTTGGCCAATAAGAGTCGGCATCATATTTTGCAGCTTTGAGCCTAAAATTGCATCTGCGTTGGCGTTAAAAGCTGTTAGTGCTGAAATAGTAATCGCTAATAATTTCTTGTTCATGGGACTTTCCTATATAGAATTAAGATAGTTGACCATGACACTGTCCCGAAAAGTAACCCTTTGGGGTATCCGGATAAACCCCTATTTTTGCTGTTTTTTACCACCAGTTAATGATTGTTATAATTTTTTTAACAGAATTTAATGCAAAAAAGCCTGTGAAATTTAGCTTCACAGGCTTCTTAATTCAATTTCGTTTACTTACAAGTAAACTTAAGCTTTATTAGGAATAATTTGAATCTCAACGCGGCGATTTAACGCCCGTCCATCAGCACTATTATTATCGGCGACGGCACGAGACTCGCCATAACCAATTGTTTGTAGACGACTCGCGAGAATGTTTTGATTGGTTAAGTATTGTTTTACACTGCCAGCTCGTTGTTCTGATAGGTTTTGATTAAATTCTGCCGCGCCTTGGCTATCAGTATGACCTTCAATACTTAATAATGTTTTTTCATACTTATTCAATACTCGCGCGATATCATCTAGTGTCGGGTAAAAGCCAGAGGTTATGAACGCTTGTCCAGTGGCAAAAGTGATATTGGCTGGCATGATCAAACGTAAATTATCACCTTCACGTACGATTTCGATGCCAGAGCCAGAAAGTTCATCACGAAACTCTTGTTCTTGCTTATCCATATAATCACCAATGGCAGCACCAGCAATAGCGCCAATAGCAGCACCCCAAACGGCACGTTTATTTTTATGGTTACTGGTCGATTTACCTAGTACAGCACCGGTAATTGCGCCAATCGCAGCACCCTTTTCTTGGTTGGTACTTGCACAACCGGTAAACGCTAATGAAACAACAACTAAGCTAATAATCGATTTTTTAAACTGCATGGATAGAGTCCTCAAGAGAAATAATTATTTATAACCTGAATTCGGGATAATGGCTGTGGAGTTCCTAGCTTATCCCACGTCAGGTAGTTACATCATACCAATGGAAAATGAATGGTTGATGAACAAGAAAGTGTCATTGTACAAGTATTCATGACTATTCGGGGTTTTAAAGTTTGCTTGGTGAGTTTTTTAGTCAGAAAACAGTAATGTGTACCTGACCCCACTTTTTATCTTACTAATTTAAGTATACATCGGTTGTTCATTACTAACTAAAGTAATAACTTATAAATAATATAGTGTATTGATAAACCGGTAATAAAAAGGACCTGCGTTGAACAGGTCCTTGAGTGTTATTTGTACAAGATAACGGTTTTTTTATTTGAACACGTCATCAATGGCCATCACTTTAACATTTTTGTTTGGCAGTTTAAGTTTATAGCTTTCGATAATTTTATCCTTGGCTAATAACTCAGCAGGCTTTTCAGAATTGTATTTCAATGGTGAAACTTGCTCTGACAATAAACGTTTTTTCATGTCTTCGCCGTCACCAGAAATAAAGACATAGTGGATGTTATCGGTTTGCAAATTGTCTTTTATTACGCGATTAACGTCAGCTAAAGATAGTTTAGCAAATTGTTCGCGGACGTATTTTACAAACTCATCAGTTTGATAAAACTCACTATCAAGCGCATAACCTAGCTGTTTATCTTGGCTAGCAACAAGCTGTGGTGCGTAGTTGGTTAGATAGTTACGCGTCGCTTGAAAGTCTTTTTCGCTCATGCCATTTTTAATCAGTTTATCTAATTCATAAAGCGCTGCGCGTGTTGCGAAATGTGCGTCATTATTTGAACGTAAAGGACGCAACCATACTTGAAATATTTGGCTTGAACGACCTAAGTTAGCGTCTGGCTTAGTTTGATACATTCCACGAGGGAAGTATTCGATATAAGCATAATCACCGTAGTTCATTCCACGTTCTTGGCGAATTTGTTGATACAAGTAGCTGTTTGAACTTCTGTGTTCACCGAAGTAAGAGCGCACTAGCCATAATGCCGCCCAATCTTGATGGTTACGAATAGTATCAATTGGGAAACCAAACGACACTGCCGTTGATTGTGCGTTCTTTTCAACGATCGTAGCATGATGGCCTTTTAATGTTGGTGCTTTAGCTAGGGTTAAGCGTTTTTCATTGCCAACAGGCAAGGTTGCTAAGTCTTTAAACATTTGTGCTTTTAAGTCACTTGGCAACGCACCGGTTATGCCTAAATGCAATTTAGCTTGAGTTAATTGTGCATCATAAAAGGCTTTAACATCATCGATTGTTATCGCGTCTAAATCAGATAAGTCGCCGCTGTTAAAGCTCTGGTATGCGTGGCCTTGATAAAGTTCGCTATATAATACTTCTTTACCTAACTCTTCATCATTTGACGATTTCAGTCCTGATTTAATGCTATCAATTAATTCTTTTTTCAGGCGTTTAAAGTCATCTTCTCGCCAGCCAGGGTTTAATAATTGGTCACTGATCAATTGATACCATTGTGCGGCGTTGTCTTTATGTACGCGACCAGTAAACGACATCATTTCTTTATCAAGTTGCGATGAGAACTGACCAGCTAAAGGATACATACTCTGCTGAATTTCTTTATAACTACGAGTTTTGGAACCACCTTGCGTTAGCATACGAGCAGTTAAAGCCGCTAGGCCTTTTTTGCCCGCTGGATCGGCAGCAGCCCCCGTATAAAAGAGAAAATTAACATCAATCAGTGGTGATTGATTGGTTTTATCAAGCACAGTAAATTGCGCTTTTTGAGGTGATTTTTGTTTCATTTCCAGTGCAGCTACTGCGGTATTTAATTCAACTTCTTTTTCAAAACCAGTAACTTTATCCAGAGCTGACAACGTCACTGTAGTGCGGTTTTCATCAATAAAATACTTATTGGCGATACGCTTAATATCTTCAGCGGAAATATTGTCAAAGCTGTTGTAAAGATAGTTAATGGTTTCAGGATCACGATTAAAGTGCATATAACTGGCAAGCGTTGATGCGATTGACTCAGAAGAGTCTAGGCTGTTAACGAAGCTATATTTTAAATTTGATTTTAAATTATCGAGTTTTTCCGCTGAAACCAATTCAGTACGTGCTTTTGCGTATGTATTATTGATTGCGTCACGCACGGTTACTAAATCTTTTTCTTCATTAACTTTAATAAAGACATGACGTAAACCCGCATCTTTTGTTGCCGGGTTATAATTAAACATTTGGCTCGCTAATTGTTTTTCGACAACTAACTCTTGATATAACGCTGAGTTACTTGAAAAATATAACTCTGAGATTAAATCTAACGCGGCGCGATCTTTTTTCTTTGGTTGCCAATCAGTACCTTTATACGACACTAATAACCAATGGCCAGGTAAGCCATCAAACTTTTCGTGCACATATTTAGCTGCTTGCTGTTTTGGCTCTGGGGTAATGTCATTAACAAAGTTACCTTTTTTCCAGTCACCCCAGTGTTTTTCTACCATCGCCATAGTAGCTTCTGGTTCAACATCACCAACAATCACTAACGAAACATACTCTGGTTTATAAAATTGTTTAAAAAACTTTTCGCCATAAGCAATTTGCTCAGGCATCGCTTCAACATCTTCAAAAAATCCCATGGTCGTGTGTTTATAAGTATGGGTATCAAAGGCTTCTTTACGCACTGCCGCCAATAGTTTTCGAATTGGACTAGCGTTATTTTTTAAATATTCACCCTTAACCGTTAATGCTTCCGTTTTAAATTGGGCATCGGTATAGCTGAGATTTTTAAAATGATCTGCTTGAATTTCTAATACTTTTTCTAAGTGATCTTTAGAGAAGTCTAAATGATAATTTGTGTAGTCGTTAGTGGTGTATGCACCGTTATCAACACCGGCATTTTTAAATAAGTCGGCATAAACATCCTGTGGAAATTTCTCTGAGCCTTTAAACATCATATGTTCAAAAAAATGAGCGAAGCCAGTTTTACCTACTTCATTTTCATCACGTGAACCAACAGAAACAGGGATTTGAACCGAAACAAGATCAGGATAATCGGTTTTTACAATCAGTACGCGCAATCCATTAGCTAATTCTTTAAAGCTATAATCCTGACTAAAAACTTTGTTGCTATTAGTTTCAACTGCCGCATTATGCGCGGTTGAGTTTTGATGGGTTTGTGTTGCGACACAAGCTGATAGTGTAAAGCCTGCAACCATGGCAGCCGCTAAGTATTTTAATTTCATTGTCGGTCCTTTTATAAATATGCTGCTATCTTATGAAACTATTGTTATCTTTTCACTAATTTAACATTTATTTTACAAGTGGCGCTGTAAAAGATTAACTACAAAAACACGAGTCCTTTGACAAGTGAGAGAAATTTAGCATGAATAATGATTTTAAAGGCAAAACGGTCATCATTACTGGCGCGTCTGCTGGCGTGGGCGCAGCAACAGCGCGAACGTTTGCTCAGTTAGGGGCAAATCTTGTCTTAGTTGCTCGTGGTCAAGCTGCATTAGACAGCATAACCCAAGAGTTATCGACGATAACATCGGTCATCAATATTGCCATGGATATTAATGATGCGGCTGCAAACGAAGATCTGCTGTTAATAGCGGCACAAGCGTTTGGCTCAATTGATATCTTGGTGAACAATGCTGGTTTTCATCAACGCGGTGATGTTGAAAAAAACACCGCCAATGATCTCGCTAAAATGGTTGATGTTAACTTACGTGCACCGATTCAATTATGTACGTCAGTATTACCTTATCTGCGCGCTGCTGGTGGGGGAGCGATTGTTAATGTTGGTTCGTTAGCCGGGAGAACGCCTTTACAAGGTGCCGCAACGTATGCTGCAACTAAAGCAGGTTTGCGAGCATTTACTTATTCTTTGTCTGATGAATTAAGAGGGTCTGGGGTTTATGTTGGTTTGGTTTCGCCTGGACCTATTGATACCGGTTTTATCATGTCAGAGTTAGATAAGGTTGAAGATATTGTATTTTCACAACCGATGAGTAGTGCCCAACAAGTTGCTGATGCTATTGTCAGTTGTGCTCGAGGTGAACATGTTGAAATTTCGCTACCCCGAGCTAGTGGTTGGTTAACCACTATATCTTATTTATTTCCAAGACTTAGACGCACCTTGCGGCCAGCACTGTATCGTAAAGGCCGTAAAGCGAAAGAAAAATACCGTCAAGGTAATAGTTAATGACTAGCTTGTAAGCTATTTTTGAATAAGCTTGGTTAAAACCGGCGTTTGACAGACATCTAGCACTTGCGGCGGTTTCTTAAAGAAAAACGCATTATCGCGCTTAATGCGTTCTGCTAATTTGTTGGCGAACAATTCACTTTCAGTATTTTTGACCGCTAAATGAATTTGTTCTTCTACTGCGACATCAGTCATCATTTTCATTGAGATAATCGCCGTATGAGCAGAACTAGGTATTTCTGTTTCGCCTTCAATGGTGGCTGTACGGGTGATCGCTTGCACATGCTTCATGCCATAAATTACACGACCAAATATGCTCATAATACGGTCTAAATATCGTGGTGCTTGTCCGTTAGTAATATAAAAGTGACTAGAGCCAGAATCAGCTTCATTACCACGCGCCATGGCGATAATACCTGGGCAATGTGTTAACCATGCTTTGTTTTCACTTGGGTTATGGCCAATGGCAAAACCGTCTTTGAAGCCAGTTTGCTCAGCAAATAAATCGTTATTTTGCACTAAAGTAAAAGACCAGTTTTTATCAGTAGACCATTCACCTTCAAGTGCCAATAAAGGAACTTCGCGATCTGCGCTACTGCCATCTTCAGGGCCTGCTTGGGCAACAAAGCCATCGATAACGCGGTAAAATTTATTACCGTTGTAGTGCCCTGATTTAGTTAAATTGATAAATTGACTGACATGTTTCGGCGAAAACTGTGGGGCTAATTCAATCACCACTTTGCCGTGAGGTAATGTTAATAGCACCATCTTTTCAATATCGACAGTGCGCCATTCGGCTGTTGAGTTATTGCTGTTAGTGTTAGTCGCTTTTGCTGGGCTTTGCGCTTGCGTACTTTGCTCAGCATTTGCTACTGCATTTAGCGACACACTAAATACCAGTATTATGGTTGAAAACTTGTTTCGAAATTTCATATGATCCCTTTATTATTTTTATTTGGATTTATCAATGATAGTGTTGCGGCTACTTTCGTCAAAGTAATTTCTAATAAATGAAATATTGGCGCAACTGCAGGCACTTGATACCATAACCAATATTAAACTAAAAATCACTGACCTTAACTTTGAAGGAGTTTTTGTGAACAAAAGCTTTATCACCAACTTTTTAGCGTTCAGCGCAATAATTATTGGCTATCTTAGCGCGAATAATATTGTTTTTACTGTCGGACTATTCGCTTTGTCTGGGGCAATAACTAACTGGCTAGCCATTCACATGTTATTTGAACGTGTGCCATTTCTGTATGGTTCAGGCGTCATTCCAGCAAGGTTTGAAGATTTTAAACTTGCGATTCGCGCTTTAATGATGGAGCAGTTTTTTACCGAAGAAAATATTGACCGTTTTCTAGCTGGCAATGATAACCCGGCTAATGCTATCGATTTAGCACCCGTTATCAATAAAGTCGATTTATCGCCCGCATTTGATAATTTAGTTAGCGTAATTGAACAATCATCTTTTGGCGGCATGCTAGCTATGGTAGGCGGTACAGAAGCACTACAGCCAATGCGTGAACCTTTTATTGAAAAAATGCGTGCCTCGGTGATCGAAATTAGCCAGAGCGATGAATTCAATGCTATTCTTCGTGAAGAGTTAGAGCAGCCGAGTATTATGGCGGGTATGCGTGAAAAAGTGAGCGATATTATTGAAAAACGCCTAAATGAATTAACTCCTCAACTGGTGAAAGAAATAGTACAAAAAATGATCCATGAACATTTAGGTTGGTTAGTGGTTTGGGGTGGAGTGTTTGGCGGAATTATCGGCTTTATCGCTGCTATATCGAAGACATTCTAAGCTAATTTTTTCTATTGTTAGTTGTGCTCCATAACTCTTTGATGTTTTTTGGTGGCTTAACTTTGATATGTATTTAAGCTTTTCAAGCTGATTGCTATAACTCACGGTTATCAGCTAGATTTTTTTTGGCTATTTAGGCGCATTTTTTTTGGTCTTTATGCTTTAATTCTAGCCTGATAGCCGTTATGCTTGCTGTTTAATCACAGGGATCAATACGGCAAGCTCCAAGCTTGGAGTTCAAATGCTTAGCTCCCTCTTTTCGTAAAAGGTAAACCCAAAATGTTTGGTAGTTTAACGGCGTTGCCAGCCGATCCTATTTTAGGCTTGTTGGCTAAATATCGTGAAGATTCAAATCCTAAAAAAATTGATTTAGGTGTAGGTGTCTACAAAAATGAAGCAGGCCACACGGCTGTGCTCGATTGTGTAAAAGCCGCAGAAAAATATCGACTCGATACCGAAGACACCAAAGTTTATATTGGTCCAACAGGTTCATCACTTTTTAATGAAGAAATGGCTAAATTAGTTTTCGGTCACCATAAAGTGTTGATTGAAAATCGTGCCCGCACTGTTTCTACTCCTGGTGGTACTGGTGCATTGCGTGTTGCTGCTGAATTTATCAATTCATGTAAAGCGGGCGCTACTATCTGGGTCAGTAATCCAACGTGGGCTAATCATACCGGTGTATTTGAAGCGGCGGGCTTAAAGGTAAAAACTTACCCTTATTACGATTATGAAAACAAAACCCTTGATTTTGACGGCATGCTTGCTGCTTTAAAAGAAGTTAAAGCAGACGATACCGTTTTGCTCCATGCTTGTTGTCATAACCCAAGTGGTATGGACTTAAATAAAGAGCAATGGCAACAAATTGCTGAAGTTGCGAAAGATATTGGTTTCTTACCATTAGTTGATATGGCTTACCAAGGTTTTGGTGAAGGCTTAGACGAAGACGCTTACGGCTTAAGATTAATGGCTGAAAGTGTTAAAGAAATGATCGTATGTAGTTCATGTTCTAAGAACTTTGGTCTATATCGTGAACGTATTGGTGCTTGTACTATTATTGGTGAATCATCACATAGCGTTGATGTGGCTAATTCGGTTTTATTGACCGTTATCCGCTGTATTTACTCGATGCCGCCAGCACATGGTGCAGCTTTAGTGGAAACTATTTTGCATTCAGATGAGTTACGTAGTCAGTGGCACAGTGAACTTAAAACCATGCGCGATCGCATTAACGGTAATCGTCAATTATTGGTAGATAAGCTTATTGAAAATGGTGTTACACGCGACTTTAGCTTTATACCACAGCAAAAGGGCATGTTCTCTTTCCTCGGTATTACGCCTGAGCAAGTACAACAGTTGCAAGACGAATATAGTATTTACATGGTTGGCTCAAGCCGTATGAGTATTGCTGGTATTGCTAACAGTAATGTTGACTACTTAGCGCAATCTATTGCGAAAGTACTTTAAACTATCGTACCTAGCTAATATTTGAAGTTAAAGCCGCTATTACTAGCGGCTTTTTTGATCTAACCCTATCAGTTAAAACAATCGTCCGTTAATGTATTGTTGAATTCACTTGCATCATTGCTTTTATTTTTCGTGTTATTAGTGAGTTAATGCGGGTGAATAATGCATACAAGCCAAAAAACAATAAAAATAGCCCTAAAATTATCAAGACACTTTTACCATTGCTGATATCCACTAAAGTATCCCGAAAAACAATGATGGGTTGGTGAATTATGTCGCTGCTTTCTAAACGTTGAAATCGCCCTAAATAAACGCCTAACGCAGCAAGTAAATGAACCGCAGGTATAAATATTTTATGCCAATAAGGTTGATGAAAATAAGCAATATACTTTTTGGCCCATTGAATTGAGATGACATAAAATTCAAAGTTTAAGGTTAAGAATATTAAGTAAAAAGGCACCAGTACAAATATCAAAAAGGGCAGCGAAATATTTGGTGACTCTACCGCGGCAATAAAATGAATAATATCCGTTAATACGTAAGCACTGTTAGGGAGAAAGGCGATAAATACGAAGGCAATTAACCACCAAAGCACACTGCGGCGATGGCTTAATTTAAACAAGTAAAATGCCAAAACTAACGGGATAAAAGCTAAAATAAAATTGATCACGACAGTGAAATGTACAGGAACGGAGTTCATTTATTTACCTTGTTTTTTTGAGTCGAATAGGCTTTGCTGGCACTTAATGCTCAATATTTTCCTACCTTTGTCTATAGCGCTAAAGGTAAGAAAATATTTAAAAAATTATGATGATATTAAGGCGTTACCGTGGTGGTAGCTTGGTTAACTATTTCATCGTTTACGCGCGGGATAGGCTTGACTAAAATTTCAGTATCGAAGCCAATGAATTTGCCGCTCCAAATGAAAAATTGCCAGACAAGCACACCGAACGGAATATAGCCAAAGTAGCCTAATAACGGCATTTCAGAGAAAATATGGATGACATTGACGTAAGGAATATCATAAATCCAATAGTTTGGATTAGTGATTGGTAATGCCGCATTAACATTGCTACCGTAATTCCACATCTCCCAAAACACACCATTGAATAAGGATGAAATACCAATAAGCACGCCTGCCGTCCAATTTCCTTGGGCTATGTCGGTAAATGGATTCCAAATATTTAAGCGCATTAAAATCCCCGTCATCACAGCAAATGGGCCAATCCATACCGCCCAAAATAAGGCGTAGGGCCAGTAAACCATCGCAGCGATTAATGCTGAACCAATGAAAATCATCTTATTGCCACTGAGCGCCATTTTAGGGCCGTTTTGATATCTAACCTTCATTTTTGGGAAGGTATGCAATAGATTAAACCACTGAAACAACACCGGTGTGACGGTTGAATAAGTAATTAAGAATTCAATCGTTAGTAAGGTGTGTGACCATGGCATCTGCTCGGCATTTGGGTAGTACCAGTTACCCAAAACAAAATAGTCGTAGTACTCAAAATAGACCCATCCTAGAATTGAAATGGCGCCGCTGATCAATAGCGTTAAAGGTTTTTTAGAAAATAGCGAAGCACCGTTGTTACGTTGATAAACAATGCCATCTAAGAAAAATATAAAGCCCCACCATAACGGTGTAAATGCCCAATGCACTAAATCACCAAATACAGTGACCCGGGTCCACATTAACCACCAGAAAAATCCCATCACGATACCGCCTACCCAAAACCAATACGGTAGGGACTTAGTCGATTTTTCTCGCGGAACAACTGGCGCACCTTTAAAGCCAAAGTACTTCGGCATAATGATCAAACCGCCAATATAAATAACACCAGCGAGCATGACTAAAAAATAAGGTAAGCTGAAGCCAGGAGCATCGGAGACAAATTGAGGCGGAAATTCACCAAATTGAGGCGGTAAATGTCCGGGATAAATAAACCAAGCGACGGCTAAAGGGATCAGAAGGGTCAGTAAAACAGGCCATAGTAATTGCCATTTCATTGCAGTTCTCATTTTATTATTTTTATTAGTAGAATTTATATCATTAAAACCTAAAAAAAATAAATTAAATAGTTAAAAATGACAGTAAACTCTTGAACTGTAAATAAAAGGCAAAAAAAATAGCTGAGATGTACTCAGCTATTTTTATTTGTTAGTGTTGCTTTTTAAAACTTATAATTTGCTGAAATACCAATTTGCCTAGCATTAGCTTTCAGTTCGGTTACGGCACCTAACGCAGCAATAGAGTTAAACCGCAGTTCACTGTATTCAGTGTTGGTTAAATTCTTAGCCCAAAGTGTCACGTTTAAATCAGCACTAATTGTATAGTCAATATGACCATTAACGACAATAAAGTCAGTTTGTTGTGTATATGGATTTTCTTCTTGATCAAAATAAAACTCAGATTGATAATCAAAACTTAATTGTGCGGTTAAATCTCGTTCAAATACCACCATGTCATGAGTAATCGAACCACTGATATTCCATTTTGATGCAAAAGGTAATCGGTTATCTTCAACAATGACACCATGTTGATTATAGCTGCCCATATTTGCTTTCGGTAAATAGCCAACATTTAAACGCATTTCCCAGTCTTTACTCGGCGTTAGCAAAAGCTCAGATTCGAAACCATAAATCGTCGAGTCGCCGGCGTTTTTTAAAACATGGTCAACAGCGACGCCTTGCGTTTGGTTAACAAAAACTTGTTGATCTTTATAGTCATAATAAAATGCTGCTAAATGTAAACGGGCATTTTTTTGCCAAAACTGTAAGTAGCTACCAATTTCATAGGCATCTAATTTTTCTGGCGCATATTCAGACTCCGCAGCTTGCTCAGGAGTGGTTGAGTAGCCGGCGTTATAACCACCACTTTTATAGCCGCGAGAGTAACTATAATAAACTGAACTTTGGTCATTAATTTTTTGATTTAACGCTAGCTTTCCTGAAAATTCATCGTCTGTAACGCTACCCTTAATGTCCCATAAATCAGGAACAAAGAAACTTACCGTGTCTAGATCAGCATTAGCATGATAATCGGTTGTTTCATCGGTATAGCGTACGCCAGCGGTTAATGTAAATGTATCATTCAATGGGTGATCAATTTGTGAATAAAGTGCAAAAGCTTGGTTTTCTAATTTGTTATCATAATAAAATTCTGCAGCAAAAGCGGCTAACGCAGGTACAGCTCTAAAATCGCGGAATAAATCAAAACTATTTAATTGTTCGATAGTTTCACTGACGTAGAACAAACCACTTACCCAATGAGTATCGCCCATATCAACAGCTAAGCTCAGTTCTTGACTAAATATAGTGTTATCGGTGCCCATGGTTCCTTCAATTAAATTACCAGGACCGTCAGCATCGAAAGAGTGAAAACGTTCTAAGTCTCGGTAACCGCTGATTGAGGTTAACAACATGTCTTCGTTAAATTGCCACGCTAGTTTAACGCTAGCCCCCCAACTTTCAGTGCTATGGGTACGATCAGCAGTATCAGAATTAACTGCCCAAAAGTCGTCACTGCCTATTTGGTTGCCAAAGTTGTCCATACACAAACTAGAGCCCGCTTGAGATGGTGTACAGCTGCCATTACCGTCTAATCGGTTTATCCCTAAACTGGCGATAGGTTTGGGTTTTCCAGACCAGTCTTCTAGATTAAATTTACTGGTGATGGTCAAGTTATCAAATTCTGATTTTACAATTAAACGTAAATTTGTTTGTTTTAAGCCGCCATCTGATTGATCTGGCATTTGATTTTCAGTTGAAAAACTATAATCTTGATGACTAAAGGCAAAGCGCATAGCGGTTGTATCGCTAACGGGAACATTAATCGCGCCATTTAACGAACGTGTATCGAATTGCGCAACACCCGCATTTATGTAACCGCCAAAGTCCTTCTCTGGTTGCTTAGAGCGTAAGAGAATGGCGCCACCTGTAGTATTACGGCCAAATAAAGTGCCTTGCGGTCCTCGTAAAACCTCAACCTGTTCTAGATCATAAAGGTTAATCGATAAATTGTTGGCACTGCCGGTTACAACGTCATCAGCATAAATTGAAATGGGTGAAATCGTCGAGGTATTGTAATCAATCATACCGACACCACGGATATTGAACGCTGGCGGTGTGCCTTCACCTGCGTTGTTGGTGATTTTTACATTCGGTACCAGTGCAGATAGTTGAGTGGTATCTTTTAATTGTTGGCGAGCAATGGCTTCACCTTCAATTGCGGTGACTGCGACAGTGACGTTATTGATGTTTTGCTTACGCTTTTGAGCATAAACTTCAATAACTTCTATGTTTTTTAATTGGTTATCAATGCTTGGTTGAGTTTTGTCAACATTTTCCGCGCATACATAAAGTGGTAGCAACGCGGATAAAACCGCAGAGATAGCGGTTGATAATAGCTTTGACCTAAACATTTATTTCCCTTCAATAGTCTTATTTTTTACACCATGTCGATCATGGTTTAAAATTTTTATAATGTGTCCATGCCCACAATGAATATTAAAATCCTTGAGGTGATTTTAATATTGTGAAGTGTCCTTTAAATTGTGAACAATTCCGGTTTGAAGGCGACAGCTCAGTGTTTTTATTATCAAAGTAAACAAGATTAATAGCAACTTTTGTCATAAATAAGGACAATTTTTCTATATAAGTGATAAAAATCAACATTTTTACGTATAGAGGTTTAATTCATCTGTACATTAAATACCTCAGTGCTAAGCTAACAAACCATTACTATGATAAATCGTAAGTCATTTATCGTTAATCAACTGCATTGAATAAAGCTTTAATTTTTAAGGTTGGCGTTATAAAAATGGTAAAACTTAAAGGCTATACCTTAGTTAAGGAACAGCAAGAAATTTCAAGAACGGTGCAACTTTCTATTGTCAAAAATGATAAAGAACAGCACTTTGTAGTGAAGCGCCTAAAAAAAACAAATAATACCCAGCCACTTGTTATTAGATTTAAAAAATTTTTAGAGTTACAAAACAACTTATCTATTGATCAAGTTGTTGCAACCAGTGAAGTTCATGACGAAAGTAAATATTGTTATGCGTTATTTCCGTGCTCTTCTGAACTTAAATCTTTAGCTGAACTGTCGCTTTCTGAACTATCAGTAGCCCAAAAAATACAAATATCTATCAATATTTGTCAGCTTTATAAGCAGTTACATCAACAGGGTTTCATTGTAAATAACATATGCCCTGAGCATATTTTTCTTGATGAACATTGGCAACCACATCTCTATGATTTAAGTTTTGCGACAAAAATTTCTGCACTGCATAAGAAAGCAAGCAACCTCAGTGTTGAACGACATTATTTAAATACCTTAGCCCCTGAAGCCAGTGGGCGGATGAATCGTCCAGTCGAAGTTTATTCAGATTTATATTCTATCGGTGCGAGCTTATTTTATTTATTCACCGGTCGTTTTCCTTTCAAATATGCTGACGAAATGGAATTAGTTCACGCTCATATTGCAAAAAGTCCTAAACTCGCAAACCACTATAATCATGAGGTTCCAGAAGTTATTGCTAATATTTTAGCTAAGCTATTAGAAAAAGAGCCTTACGAGCGCTATCACAATTTACAAGGAGTGGAAGCTGATTTCACTCGCTGTGAAACCGATTTAAAGCGCTTTTCAACAATACCTACATTCGCTTTAGGTGAGAAAGATTTCAGCAATAAACTTATTTTCTCTTCTGCGCTTTATGGTCGTAAACTCGAGCATAAAGCTTTGCTGAAAGCTTACAGCTATGTTGCTAAGAATAAAGACAGCCAAATTTGTGTGATCAGTGGTTATTCTGGGGTAGGTAAATCGCGACTGATCAAAGAATTACATCGGCCTATAATTGAAAAACAAGGTTACTGTATTTCAGGTAAATTCGAACAATATAAAAAGACCACTGCCTACTTCGCGGTAATTCAAGCCTTAAGTAGCCTAGTTGAACAATTACTTGGGGAAAGTGAAGAGAGATTAGCGACTTGGCGAAAAGAGCTCAAAAAAGCATTGCAGGATAATGGTCAGTTATTGATTGAACTTGTACCTGAGCTCGCATTAATTATTGGTGACCAACCTCAACCCATTAGTTTACCTCCTGAAGAAGCTCGTAAGCGATTTTATGTAACCCTTGAGCACTTCTTTCAAGCACTTGGCCAACAAAATAAAGTCGTTTCAATTTTTATTGATGACATGCAATGGGCTGATATTGCGACTATTCAACTATTGCAGTATTTGGTTGAACATCAAAAGAGTAAAAACTTACTGTTAATATTGGCTTACCGAGATAATGAAATTAGCAGTGCACATCCATTAAAACTGCTTCTAGCAGACATAAAACAAACCAGTAGCTTTAATTGCCATATTAATTTATTGCCACTTGATGCCCTCGCTATTGGTCAATTTATTGCGGCATCACTAGCCTTAAAACTTGAAAAAATTCAACCGCTTGTTGATATCGTGATTAAAAAAACCGCGGGTAACCCGTTCTTTATTAAAGCGTTTATTAAATCGTTAAATGAACAAGGGATTTTAACCAAGAACAATCAAAACAAGTGGCATTGGGATCAACGCTTATCTCATAAACTGACTGCAACTGATAATGTCATTGAGCTAATGGCATTGCGATTAACTCATGTTACAAAAGCAGGACAAAATATTTTACATCATGCCGCTTGTATTGGCAGTACGGTTTCACTGAGCTTGCTAACACGAGTTATTGGTATTGCTGAGAAAGATATTGAGCGTGAGTTAAGGCCGTTGATTGCTGATGGACTATTGATTGCTTATTCTGAAAACGAACAAATGGATACGGTAGAATATGTGAAATTTTCACATGATAAAATACAGCAAGCCGCTTATGTGCTTGCCAATCCTGTTCCTAAAACGCTTATTCATTACAAAGTAGTACAATTCTATTTGTCAGCAGAACATGAAAGGTCGCTAGCTAATGATAAAATATTTGAATATATCGAACATTTAAACTTAGCGGCGTCACTTTACCTCGAACAAGATAAACAAACGTTATTAGCACAATATAATAACATTGCCGGACAGAAGTCTTTAGAAGTCAATGATTACAATAGTGGCTTATATTATTTTGAACAAGCCGAAAAGTATTTAGACGCACAACATTGGCAGCAAACGTATTCATTAAGTTTTGATATCGCGTTTGGTAAAGCTAAGGTGCTGTATTTTACTCAAGATTACGCTCAAGCGAATCTGCATTTTCAACAACATATGGCTTTGATATCAAATGTTGTTGATCAAGCTAACTTTACTAAAATTCAAGTCTTGTCGTTGATTGCACAAAATGAAATGCAAAAAGCCTTTGATTTAGGGATTGCGACGTTACAAACGATATCCATAGCGTTGCCAGAAATATCTCCAAGCTTTAATTATCTGGCGATAGAGCAACATTATCAACGTGACGATATTGCCAATTTAGCTGACTTACCGAAAATGACAGATGAGCGGCAATTGTTAGCTTTGGACATTCTTAACGCTATTCAGACACCGGCTTATTTACTAAACCCTGCTGAGTATATGCGGATCGCATATGCATCACTCGAGTTGTGTTTAACGCAGGGACTTTCGGCACTAAGTGCTAAGGTATTTGTAACGCATGGCTTGTTATTGTGTGGTGCCTTTAGTCGTTTTGAAGAGGGTTTAGCTTTTGCTAATTTGGCGACTAAGGTCAACCAATTTTACCCTTCTGACTCTATACATGTAGAAATCGAATTTACCCGTAATGTCTCTATCGCTCACTGGACATCGCCACTGAGTCAAACTTTAAAGCCCTTAGAGCATAACTTTTACCTTGGTATCGAAAATGGTGGTATCGAATATGCCTTTCATTCGGCCTTATTTCAAAGTAAGCATAGTGTATTTAGTGGTGTTGACCTCAAAACTTGCCAAGAAATTTTTACTCGCCATATAGATACAATGAAAAGTAAAAAGCAGAATTATCAATTGGTAATAATGCAAATATGGCAGCAGTTTATACATAATTTAACAGTGCAAAATGCTGGCATTGGAAGTCTACAAGGCAGCCATTTTGATGAAGCAACTCTACTGCCGGTATTGATAGAAACTAAAAATGTGACCACGTTATTCACTTATCATTTAGCCCGCATGATGCAAGCTTATTTATTCAATAATATGACCTTGGCTCATGAGCAAATGCTACGTGCTGAATCTTATCAACATTCGGTTGTTTCTTTATATCATTTCGGTGAATTTCATTTTTATGCGGCCTTAATTCGCGCGCAATATTGTCGTGAACAGTCATCACAACAGCAAGAAAAAAATTATCAGGAAAATTTAACACAAATTAATAACAGCCTTGATTTAATTAAACATTGGGCAGTAAGCTCACCTAAAAACTATCAACATAAAGTATTATTGATTCAGGCTGAATTAAAGTGGTTACAGCAAGATAGTGCAGCATGGAAAAGCTATGATCTGGCGATAGAGCTTGCTAAAAAAAATACGTTGAACCACCACTTGGCGTTAGCCAATGAACTAGCGGGAAATTATTGGTTGGCTGCAGAAAAAGAATCGTTAGCTAAAGACTATTACCAGCAAGCCGTCAGTCATTATCAAAGTTGGGGTGCAGCGCATAAATCTCAGCAATTATTGCACCTACACCAATCTTTATTAAACCGGTCAAACCGAGATAAAAAAAGCTCGCTTCGTGCGCAACAACAAAGTGGCCAAGTGCTGGACCTTGCTTCTGTTCTGAAAGCCTCTGAAACGTTAAGTGGTGAGGTCGATTTATCGGCATTTTTACATCGCATGATGGTCATTATTATTGAGAATGCTGGCGCGCAAAGTGGCGCTTTCTTACTGCTTAGTGATGGCATTTTAAATGTTGAAATAGCCTTGTCTCGTGATCAAGTTGTCAGTACAAACCAGCCTCTACCGCTTACTATAATTAATTTTGTATCTCGAAGTTTAAAGCCTCAGGTATTAAACCAAAAGAGTATTCAAGAAAGGTTTGGTGCTGATCCATATTTCGAGCATTCTCAACCCAAATCCATTATCTGTATCCCGAGTATTGTTAAAGGTAATCTTCAAGGTATTGTCTACCTAGAGCATTTTGATGTTGAAGGGGCTTTCAGTGAAGAAAGAGTTAATGTCTTGCAATTGCTTGCTGCTCAAACCGCCATTTCATTCGAAAACGCTAAACTGTATCAGCAAGTACTGAGTTATAATCGTAATCTTGAAAGCCAAATACATGAGCGGACCAAAGAATTAGCATCTGAAAAAATTAAAGCAGAACAAGCTAGCCAAGCTAAATCAAGTTTCTTAGCCAATATGAGCCACGAAATTAGAACACCAATGAACGCGGTTATTGGTCTTAGTCAATTAGCTTTGCGGACTAATCTCACGGAAACACAACAAGATTATTTAGAAAAAATACAAGATGCTTCAAAATCATTATTAGGTTTAATTAACAATATCTTAGATTTTTCAAAAATTGAGGCTCAAAAACTAACCCTAGAACGTATTCAATTTTCTTTGGATGAAATTCTGCAGCGGGTGGTCAATGTTTGCACCTTTAAATTGTACGAAAAAGGCCTAGAGTTTGTCGTTGATGTTGCTCCAGGTGTGCCGAAAGCTTTAGTTGGCGACCCTTTGCGTTTACAGCAAATAATCATCAATTTAGCTAATAATGCTGAGAAATTTACTCAGACAGGCACAATTCAAATTTGTGTTGAAAAGCAGAGTGAAAATAGTAATACCTGTCAGCTTCTATTTTCAGTGCATGATACTGGCATTGGTATGAGTGAAGAACAGCAAAAAGGATTATTTCAATCATTCACGCAAGCGGATGACTCCGTTACCCGTAAATATGGTGGTACAGGCCTTGGTTTAGCTATTTGTAAACAATTAACCGAGTTAATGGGGGGTGAAATTAGCGTTCAAAGTAAGTTGAACGTGGGATCAACATTTAGTTTTACCGCCACTTTTGAACATGCTGAAAAAGGTCTTGAAGTTATCCCTTCGTTAAATAAACAAGTATTAACTGATCTGAAAGTATTAGTGGCTGATGATATTGATATTGCAAGAAACGTGATAATTGAGGCGTTAAGTTATATTGAAATAGCGGCTGACGGTGTCGAAAATGGACAGCAAGCATTGGATGCGGTGCTATCTGCTGAAAAAAATGGCACACCTTATGACATCGTATTAATGGATTGGAAAATGCCTCAAATGGACGGCATTGAAGCGGCGACTAAAATTCAAGCCCAGACAAAAGACAATCATCCTCATATTTTAATGGTTTCTGCCTACGATAAAGACCAAGCTAAAGAGTTGGCTATTAATGCCGGTATTGATAAGTTTATAGAAAAACCTGTTAATCAATCTGCGTTAGTTGACGCGATCGTTGAACTGTTAAGTAAAGATAGTAAACGTATGACTTTTGACAACCCAAATATTGCAATCAGTGTGCCTGATTTAAGTGGATATAAAGTATTATTAGTCGAAGATAATATGATCAACCAGCAGGTGGCTAAAGAGTTTTTAGCAGATACAAATATCACGGTTGAATGTGCGGAAAATGGTCTGATTGCATTAGAAAAAGTAGCAACACAACCTTATGATTTAGTGCTAATGGATATTCAAATGCCGGAAATGGACGGCTTAACGGCAACGAAAGAAATACGTCAGACTCTACAATTACAAGAGTTACCTATTATTGCGATGACCGCGCATGCTATGGAAGAGGATATCGAGAAAAGTGTGCTTGCCGGGATGAATCAACACCTGACTAAACCAATTGAGCCTGCACTTTTATATAGCACTATCACTCAATATTTAGGTAAGCCTCAAGGTGTAAATGCAAATACTTCGCTTGGAGTAACTTGTTCTGATGATGTTGCACAGAAAGTCATTAAACTTCGTCAAGAAACAAGCTTATCGGTTGATGAAGCCATTAAAAAAATTCAAGGAAAGGAAGCGCTATTTACAGAGTTGATTTATGACTTTTGGTTGAAGTATCAGAATTTAGCACATGAAATGGTATTATTTTATAAGTTAGGCCAAACTGATGATCTATATCGAGGGGCGCATTCATTAAAATCGACAGCACAATATATTGGTGCTTATGAGTTAGCTGAATCAGCCAGTGCACTTGAAAATGAAATTCATCATCATGGCTTTAATGTCGAATTGAAACTAAATGATGTTACTACACAACTGGCTTTGATAATTGCTCAATTGAATCGAGTCTATCATCATGCTTTGCCGGTGAAAACGAACCAAATATTTGACGCTAAAAAGGCTCATAATATTATACAAAAGTTAAAGCCTTGTTTAACTACTGCCAATATTCAAGCAGAAGATATCGCAAAAGAATTAATGATGATTGGCCATGAAACGCTTTACCATCAACAGATATTAGATATTCAAAAGCAGGTGAATAATTTTGATTTTGAAGATGCATTGAATGCATTGTTAACTTTAGAGAAAAAAATAACGGGAACACTTTAATTATTAGCTAAGGGCAAGCCATTTAGTTAGTAATAGTATCGTGTTAAGTAAGCCAATAGCATTGAGATTAGTTCCTATAGAGGTAGTGAGAAATGCAGCTGTTCAACATGGAAGAAGGCCGCAGGGCAAATGAACAAAACTACACCATAATGTGTATTGATGATGAGAGCGTTAATTTAAAAGTATTAGCATCAATTTTTAAAGATCATTACAACGTTGTCGCTTGTAAAAACGCCAAACAAGGCTTTCATCACGCTTTAAAAGTAAAGCCTGACATTATTCTACTGGATGTTTTAATGCCAGAAGAAAGCGGTTTTGAATTAATGGAAAAATTTAAGCAACACCCTGTTTTAGCTGATATCCCTGTGATTTTTATTACGGGTTTACAAGATGTTGAAGATGAAGAGAAAGGTTTGTTGCTTGGTGCTTGTGATTATATTCATAAACCCTTTACTTACGGTATTGTTAGAGCTCGAGTGAACACCCATTTAGAAATCATTCGTCAACGTAACTTATTACAAAAGTTTGCCTTATTCGACAGCCTGACAGAGTTGCCTAACAGACGTAAATGGCAACAAGATAGCGTAGACTCTTGGTTTTCAGCTCAGCAAGAGCATAGCCCAATGGTTTTCGGTATTATTGATGTTGACCACTTCAAAAAATACAATGATCATTACGGGCATCAATCTGGTGATGTTGTCCTGCGTAAAATAGCCAATACCATTAAACGTAAACTCTATGAATTTAACGGCGCTATTTTTCGTTGTGGCGGAGAAGAGTTTTATTTTTACTTTCCGGTTGAAGATGCGTGTGCTGCGTCAATCGTGTTAGCTACTTGTTTGCAAAGTATTACAGATCTGGCTATCCCGCATCAAGCGGTAGGTGCTAATTGCTTAGTCTCGGTAAGTATCGGAGCAGTACAAATAATTCCCAACGAGAATATTGCTTTAGAGCAAGTGATGAAGCAAGCCGATGAAAGGCTATATATAGTAAAAAATAGCACAAGAAATGCGGTTAGTTTGTTAGAGCTGAATCAGGACAATCAGCAAATTCCGTTAGATATTAGCTAAACTGGGCTTTATTGACGCAAGCGCTAGGACAAAGTTATGGGAAAAACAACTAGCATTCGGTATAGTGCGCGCCATTAAAACTGAATAAATTATATCGCTACAGAGGATAAATTGTGACAACTAAAGGCAACCTTTTCATACTTTCTGCCCCCAGTGGCGCGGGCAAGTCTAGCTTGATTTCTGCTTTGCTTAAGCAAGAGACAACAAGACCTATGCAAGTATCTGTTTCTCACACGACTCGTGACCCTCGCCCCGGCGAAGTTAATGGCCAGCATTACCACTTTGTGAGTAAAGAGCAGTTTAAACAAGCCATTGCAGACAAACATTTTTATGAACACGCAGAAGTATTCGGAAATTTTTATGGCACTAGTGAAGTTGCGATTGATCAGCAACTTGCCCAAGGTATTGATGTTTTCCTTGATATTGACTGGCAAGGTGCGCAACAAGTAAGAATGAAAAAACCAGAAGTGACGACGATCTTTATTAGCCCGCCGTCAAAACAAGAATTAGAGAATCGTTTACGCGGACGTGGTCAAGACAGTGAAGCAGTTATTCAAGACAGAATGGCTCAAGCTCAGGCTGAATGTTCGCACTATCAGGAGTTTGATTACATCATTATCAATGATGATTTTGAACAAGCGTTAGCTGATTTGACTACGGTCGTGAATAACCAAAGGTTAAAACGCAGTCAGCAAGTCTGTGAGCATCAAGATTTATTTGCAGAATTATTAGCCTAGAGCGCTTGCTTACTTGTACGTGGATCAAGTAAACTACGCCACTATTTTATAAATTTTAATTGTTGGAGTGACCAAATGGCTCGCGTAACTGTTGAAGATGCCGTAGAAAAAGTCGGTAATCGTTTTGACTTGGTGCTAATCGCATCTCGTCGTGCTCGTCAAATTGCTACGGGCGGTAAAGAACCATTGGTTGAAGCTGAAAATGACAAACCAACAGTAATCGCTTTGCGTGAAATCGAAGCGGGTCTGATTACTACTGCAGTAATGGATACTTCTGATCGTCATGAACAAGTTCAACAAGATACTGCTGAATTAGCAGCTGTTGCAGCAATTGTTGGTGGAAACCAATAGTTATTGATTAAACATCAGCAGCAACATTAAAACGCGTAAATTGCATCACTGTGGTTTACGCGTTTTTTATTATCTGGCCTTTTTTGTACATTTTTTAACGGATTAATAACAAAATGTCACGCAAGTGCGCTTAAACATTGGCATTGCAGCAAAATAATCGTATTCTAATCTTATCGCTGAAGCCATAAGCACGAATAATCATTAAGGAAATACTGGGTGTACCTTTTTGAACCATTAAAAGAACTCGTATCGAGTTACCTATCAAAAGTACAAGTTGACTTGCTAAAGCAGGCTTACATTGTTGCGCGTGAAGCGCACGATGGACAAATGCGCTCGAGTGGCGAACCCTATATCACACATCCGGTTGCTGTTGCACTTAATCTGGCAAAAATGCATTTAGACCACGAAACATTGATGGCTGCTTTGCTACATGACGTTATTGAAGATACTGCGACCACCAAAGATCAGTTAGCTGAGCTTTTTGGCCACACAGTCGCTGAGTTGGTTGAAGGTGTTAGTAAGCTCGACAAGTTAAAGTTTGATAACAAAGAAGAAATGCAAGCGGAAAACTTCCGTAAAATGGTCTTGGCAATGGTGCAAGACATTCGCGTTATTTTGATCAAGCTTGCAGACAGAACTCATAATATGCGCACTTTAGGGTCATTACGACCTGATAAGCGTCGCCGCATTGCTCGTGAAACTTTAGATATTTACGCGCCAATCGCCAACCGTCTTGGTATTCATGATGTTAAAAATGAACTTGAAGTATTAGGTTTTGAAGCACTTTACCCAATGCGCTCGCGGGCGTTAAAGTCAGCTGTAAAACAAGCGCGTGGTAACCGCAAAGAAATAATCAACAATATTCAAGAAGAAGTGACGAACCGTTTAGCTGAAAGTGGTATTAAAGCTGAGGTTATCGGTCGAGAAAAACACCTTTATTCTATCTATCGTAAAATGCAAAACAAAGAGCTAATGTTCAATGAAGTCATGGACATTTATGCTTTTAGAATTATTGTTGGTGATAAAATTGATGATTGTTATCGTGCTTTGGGCGCGGCTCATAATTTATATAAACCGATAGAGTCACGTTTTAAAGACTATATTGCGATACCAAAAACTAACGGTTATCAATCACTGCACACTTCTTTGATTGGACCACATGGTATTCCCGTTGAAATCCAAATTCGAACTCGTGATATGGATCAAATGGCAGATAAAGGTGTTGCTGCGCACTGGCTTTATAAACAAGATGGCGATGACACTGGCACTACAGCACAAATGAAAGCGCGTCGCTGGATGCAAAGTTTATTAGAGTTACAGCAAAGCGCCGGTAGCTCTTTCGAATTTATCGAAAATGTAAAATCAGATCTGTTTCCAGAAGAAATTTACGTGTTTACCCCCGATGGACGAATTATCGAATTACCCATGGGCGCAACCGCGGTTGATTTTGCATATGCCGTTCATACCGATGTCGGTAACTCTTGTGTTGGTGTAAAAGTTGACCGTAAGCCGTTCCCCTTAAGTCAACCGCTTGACTCTGGCCAAACAATTGAAGTGGTCACTTCTTCAGCAGCACGACCTAATGCGACTTGGCTTAACTTTGTTGTTACTTCAAAAGCCCGCTTACAAATTCGTACTTATTTACGTTCTCAAGAGAAAACAGAATCTCTTGCCCTCGGTCGTCGCTTATTGAGTCATGCGCTGGGTTCGACGAAATTAGAAGATATTGCCGAAGCAAAATTGACCGAAGTAGTTAAAGACACTGGTAATAAAACCATTGAAGAATTATTGATTAATATTGGTTTAGGTAACGCACTCAGTATTGGTATTGCTAAACGCTTAAAAGACGAATTTACCGAAGAGTCTGAGCTAAAACTGACCGCTACCAAAAGTAAAATGCCAATTAAAGGCACCGAAGGCATGATGGTAAGTTATGGTAAGTGTTGTCGACCTATTCCAGGTGACTCTATCTTAGCTTACTTGAGCCCAGGTAAAGGTTTGATGGTGCATCAGCATGGCTGTAGAAATAACAAAGGTCATGAACAAGGTAGCTTATTCCCTGTCCGTTGGGATACCGATATCGATAGAGATTTTATTGCCAAACTACGCATTGAAATTCTCAATCATCAAGGCGCATTAGCGGCGTTAACCAGTGTAGTTGCGCGTTGTGGTTCTAACGTACATTCACTGAACTCAGGTGAAAAAGATTCTGGTCTGTATCTTATTGATATGGAAATTACGTGTCGAAATAGGGTACACCTAGCCGACATTATTCGAAAAATTAAAGTCATGGGCGATGTTCAACGCGTTGTTCGTAACAAATAGCATAATTTAGGAAAAATATGAAAACGATTATTAGTACAGACAACGCGCCTAGTGCGATTGGTACCTATAGCCAAGCGGTAAAAGTAAATAATACTGTCTACCTTTCAGGGCAAATACCCTTAGTACCAGAGACCATGGAAATTATTTCTGAAGACTTTACTGAACAGACGCAACAAGTATTTAAAAACCTCGTTGCTGTATGTGAAGCAGCCGGCGGTAATATTAATGACATGGTAAAAGTGAATATCTTTTTACAAGATCTTGCTAATTTCGCTACAGTTAATGAAATCATGAGTCAATACTTTCAACAGCCTTACCCAGCTAGAGCTGCGGTACAAGTAGCGCGTTTACCAAAAGATGTTGCTATTGAAATTGATGGCATTATGGAATTACCCAACTACAGCTAGTTTTGGCAGTAGCGCAACAAATTTTACCAGCAAGCTATAATGAGCATAGCTTGCCTATATTCAACTAACGTTAGAACCAATATATGACCCCGGATAGACTACAACGAATAAATAGCATGTTAGATCAACGCCAACCTGATTTAACCGTATGTATGGAAGGTGTGCACAAAAGCCATAACTTAGCCGCCGTCGTTCGCACAGCAGATGCTATTGGTGTCAGTGATGTACATGCGGTATGGAAAAATGAAACCATGCGCGTTTCTGGTGGTAGTGCTGCCGGAAGTCAAAACTGGATAGATGTTCATAATTACTCGAAAACTGAAGACGCAATAAACGCCTTAAAAAATCAAGGTATGCAGGTGCTAGTGACTAACTTATCAGCAACGGCAGTCGATTTTCGCGAAATTGATTACACCAAGCCAACAGCTATTATTTTGGGGCAAGAAAAATTTGGCGCTTCAGAAAAAGCGCTAGAAATGGCCGACCAAGATATCATTATTCCTATGGTGGGTATGGTGCAATCATTAAATGTTTCTGTCGCATGTTCTGTAGTGCTTTATGAAGCACAACGTCAGCGACAAGCTGCTGGCTTATATCAACAGCCAAGAATAAGTCATCAACGCCGTCAACGGATTTTATTTGAAGGTGGTCATCCAATATTTGCTCAAGCATGTCAGCGTAAAGGCTTACCATATCCTGCAATTGACGATGAAGGACAAATTGTCGCATCAGAGCAATGGTGGCAACAAATGCAAATGACTCAAGATGCGTGGCAAAAAATAGACGACGAGTAGTCATACGATATTTCAACCTACAGTAAGGAATTCTGCAGTGTCTCGCCAAATGGAAGCGTTAACTAATTTAGCTCAAATTCCGGTGACCAGCTTAAAAGGTGTTGGTCCAGGGATGGCGACTAAGTTGGAAAAAATCGGCTTGGTGTCATTGCAAGATTTATTGTTTCATCTCCCGCTCCGCTATGAAGACCGAACGCGCGTTACCGCCATTCGCGATTTAGTACCTGGTATCTACACCAATATTATTGGTGAAATCACTCAAAATGAGATAATTCAAGGCAAACGGAGAATGATGCTGGTGACTGTCAATGACGGTAGCGGCAGTATCAACCTACGTTTCTTTCACTTTTCTGCTAGCCAAAAAAACAACCTTGCCGTTGGGCTTAATATTCGCTGTTATGGTGAAATTAATCGTGGCATGCGCAGTTTTGAAATCGTACATCCAGAATATAAAGCCCTTGATCAAGATAAACCGTTAACCCCTATGGAAGAAACCTTAACACCGGTTTATTCCACCACTGACGGCCTACGACAAATATCATTACGCAACCTTACCGAACAAGCGTTAATCCGTTTGCAACGCGGTAAGGTAGAAGAATTATTACCTGCAGAAATTAGTCAGCAAGAATATACCTTAGAAGATGCCTTAGCACTGATCCACCGCCCACCGCCTGATACCTCAGTGACTTTGATGGAGGCAGGACAGCACCCAGCGCAGCTTAGACTGATCAAAGAAGAGTTATTAGCACATAACCTAAGTATGCTGAAGCTAAGGGCGTCGAGTGATCATCACCCCGCGGTTGCCTTAGCTATCGATGAGCAATTAGAGAAAAAGTTTTTATCATCATTACCTTTTTCACCCACAGGCGCACAAGCAAAAGTTACCGCTGAAATCCGCCGAGATTTACTAAAAGCTATGCCGATGATGCGCTTGGTTCAAGGTGATGTTGGCTCAGGAAAAACCTTAGTGGCGGCATTAGCGGCGTTAACGGCTATAGGTCAGGGCTTTCAGGTGGCCTTAATGGCACCCACGGAAATATTGGCTGAGCAACATGCCATCAACTTTCAGAAATGGTTTCAACCCCTTGGAATTTCGGTGGGTTGGTTAGCAGGAAAAACCAAAGCAAAAGCGAGAAGGTTGGCATTAGAGCAGATCGAAAATGGCGATATGCAAATGGTCATTGGCACCCATGCCTTGTTTCAAGAGCAAGTTATCTTCAATAAGCTGGCGTTAATTATTATTGATGAACAACACCGATTTGGCGTCCATCAGCGTTTATCTTTGCGTGAAAAGGGCGCATGGCAGGGTAACTATCCACATCAACTGATCATGACCGCAACACCGATACCGCGTACCTTAGCAATGACAGCTTATGCAGATTTAGATACCTCAGTGATTGACGAGTTACCGCCGGGTCGAACACCCATTACCACTATTGCTTTGCCAGATAGCCGCCGAGAAGATGTTATTGAACGCATTCGACAAGGTTGCACCAATGATAACCGTCAAGCGTATTGGGTATGTACGTTGATTGAGGAATCTGAAGTACTAGAGTGTCAAGCGGCAGAAGATACCGCGGTATATTTGCAAGCACAACTAAGTGCGCTAAAAGTTGGTTTAGTGCACGGTCGGATGAAAGCCGATGAAAAGCAAACAGTGATGGAGCAATTTAAGCTGGGTGAACTAGATTTATTAGTGGCCACAACGGTAATTGAGGTCGGTGTTGATGTCCCTAATGCGAGTTTGATGGTCATTGAAAATCCAGAACGTTTAGGTTTAGCACAATTGCATCAATTACGTGGTCGCGTTGGCCGTGGTTCAGTCGCTTCACATTGTGTCTTAATGTATAAAGCGCCATTGTCTAAAACGGCGACTAAGCGATTAAATGTACTGCGAGAAAGTAATGATGGTTTCGTTATCGCGCAAAAAGATCTCGAAATACGCGGGCCTGGTGAGTTGTTAGGAACTAAGCAAACCGGTTTAGCCGATTTAAAAATTGCCGACTTGCAACGAGACGCGCATTTAATACCGCAAGTACAGCAACAAGCACGTTTAATTTGGCAAAAATATCCTGAACTTGCCAATGCGTTGATCAACCGATGGTTAGCTAATCGTGAAAAATATTCAAATGCTTAATAGACGATAACTTTAGGTAATACCAGTGCAAGGCTAGCGCTTGTCAGACTTAAGCTTAGGTTTATACCAATCAGCTTGATTTGAAGTGTTAATAAATCTAAAAAAATGCGGTAAACTAGCTGCAATTACAGTTAATAGCGAAACCATGATGTCTGCACACGATCAAAATCATCAGATTAACAACGATAAAAACAATGAGAACACTACCCATTTTGGCTTTCAAACCGTTGAGAAAAAAGAAAAAGAGTCAAAAGTTGCTAGCGTGTTCCATTCTGTTGCCCAACAATACGATGTGATGAATGATTTGATGTCATTTGGTATTCATCGTTTATGGAAACGGTTTACTATTGATGCCAGTGGTGTACGTCCAGGCAATAAGGTTTTAGATTTAGCTGGTGGTACCGGGGATTTAACCGCAAAGTTTTCCCAACTTGTCGGCCGTGAAGGTAAAGTCATTTTAGCTGATATCAATAGCTCAATGCTCAATGTCGGTCGTGATAAGTTACGTGATCGTGGCTTAGTACAAAATATTGAATACGTCCAAGCGAACGCACAATATTTACCGTTTGAAGATAACACTTTTGATGTCATTACGATTGCTTTTGGTTTACGCAATGTTACCGATAAAGATATGGCATTACGTTCAATGTATCGTGTATTAAAGCCTGGCGGACGCTTGTTAGTACTAGAGTTTTCTAAGCCTGAGCATGAACTTGTAAACAAAGCTTACGATTTTTATTCGTTCAATATTTTGCCTAAAATGGGCGAGTTAGTGGCGAAAGATGGCGACAGTTATCAGTATTTGGCGGAGTCAATTCGCATGCACCCAGATCAAGAAACACTGAAAGCTATGATGGACAGTGCAGGGTTTGAGCAAACAAGTTTTAAAAACCTCACCGGTGGCGTTGTTGCATTACACAAAGGCTATAAGTTTTAATCTTATGACCTCGACTCTCAGTCAACAACTGATGTTTGCACAAGCGTTAAGTGCGATGCTTGAAACGCTTATTAATCAGTTTTTACGTTATAACCTTTATGGTACGAAGGCGTTAAAACCTTTGTCAGAAAAAACCTTAACCGTAAAACTGGCTGAATTACCTTTTCCATTAAGTTTTACTATCAGTCATGAGAAAGTGCATGTCACGGCTAGTGATACGCATAATGATTGCTGCCTAATTACCAGTATTAGTACCTTAATTGAGTTTAAAAAAGATCAGCAACTGACTGATTTAATCAAAAATGACAAACTTGATATTCAGGGTGATTTAAAAGTGGCTCAACGCTTTGCTGAAATTGCCCAGTCACTTGATATTGATTGGCAAAGCGAATTAGCTAAGCGCATTGGCGATATTCCAACCTATAAGCTTGGCCAATTGGGTCGCCAACTGTTGAATAAATTTAACTTTGCTAGACAGCAGATTCAAGCAGACGCAAGCGAGTGGTTAGTGCACGAAAAACGATTAACAGTAACAACTGCAGAGCTATCATATTTCAGTCAAGATGTTGCAGATGTAAAACAACAAGTCGGTGCGTTAAGTCAACGCATTGATGATTTAATTCAGCAACCTAGCAAAATATCCTAAGGCCATGCGGTGAGTAGCAAACGTTTATACAAGATAGTAAAAACATTCCTTCAATTTGGGCTTGATGAGCTTTTGCCGGAAAAATATCTACCGTGGTATATTAAAATTGCCCGCAGTTCATTATTTTGGTTAAGAAATAAACACAAAGATAAAACTAAGGCACAGCGCTTCCGATTAGCGATAGAGTCATTAGGACCGGTGTTTGTTAAGTTTGGTCAGATGCTCTCCACACGCCGCGATTTATTACCTGAAGATTTCGCTAATGAATTAACGTTATTACAAGATAAAGTACCGGCATTTGCTGGTGAAGAGGCTGAAGCCATTATTATCGCTGCAATTGGCGAAGAAGTTTTCACGCAATACTTCAAAGACTTTGATCTCACACCTTTAGCGTCAGCTTCTATCGCACAAGTACATACTGCAACTATGCTGCAAGAAAACAGCGAACAAGAAGTGGTGTTAAAAGTTTTACGCCCTAATATTGCAGAAACTATCATTGCAGACATAAAAGTGATGTCGCTATTTGCAGGTATTGTTGCGCGCTGGTTACCTGATGGAAAACGCTTAAGGCCGGTAGAGGTTGTCGCCGAGTACGAAAAAACAATTCTAGAAGAATTAGATTTAAACCGCGAAGCAAGCAATGCTATCCAATTAAAGCGTAATTTTAGTCAAGGACGAGACAGCGATAAAGTACTATACGTGCCCGAAGTCTATAGTGAGTATTCTTCTAAAAACGTGATGGTGATGGAGCGCATCTATGGTATTGGTGTTGGCGATGTTGATGTTTTACAGGCTGAGAATGTCGACATGAAGTTATTGGCCGAACGCGGCGTTGAAGTATTTTTCACGCAAGTATTCCGCGATAGCTTTTTTCATGCTGACATGCATCCAGGGAACGTTTTTGTTGATGCAACCAATCCGCAAGACCCTACTTGGATCGCCATTGATTGCGGCATAGTCGGGACGTTAAACCGTGAAGATAAACGTTATTTAGCGGAAAACTTTGTCGCCTTTTTTAATCGAGACTATCGTAAAGTTGCACAATTGCATGTTGATTCTGGTTGGGTGCCAAGTGATACCAGTGTCGATGAATTTGAGTTTGCTATTCGCACCGTGTGTGAACCGATATTTAATAAACCACTGGCTGAAATATCATTTGGACAGGTGCTGGTTAACCTCTTTAATACAGCCCGTCGCTTCAATATGGAAGTACAACCACAATTAGTGCTATTACAGAAAACACTACTTTATATTGAAGGCTTAGGTCGTCAACTTTATCCAGCACTCGATCTTTGGCAAACCGCTAAACCGTTTTTAGAAAACTGGGTTAAAGAACAAATGGGTGTCAAAGCGGTCTTTAGTAAAATCAAAGACAACCTGCCTTTTTGGAATGAAAAATTGCCTGAAATCCCGGATTTGGTCTACGATTATTTAAAAACGAATCGAGAAGCGCAGCGTGATCAATTAATGACATTGAAACAAATACAGCTACAACAGCAACAGAATAATAAGCAAATAACAAAACTGGTTATTATTGCCACTCTCGCCATTTGCTTAACCCTTAGCTTTACTTAATGGCTTTATTTTAAGACTTTTTAAGCCGCGAGTATTGAAATACTCGCGGCTTAAAAGCCTTAATAAATAAAATACTTTGCAAGAATTAATAGGAAAACACATGACTAACAACGAAGTTTTACAACATATTCGTTATATATTTGCCCTTGATAATGAAAAAATAGCGGCTATTTTTCAGCAAGCACAATGCCCAAAAACGGATGAAGAAATTAATGATTTTTTCCGTAAAAATGGCGAACCTTCATTTAGTCGTATTGCTGATAATGTTTTAGCGAGCTTTCTTGATGGTTTAATTATAGCGCTTCGAGGCGCAAAAGAAGGTTTACAAGCGCAGTTAGATCAAACGATAAATAACAATGTTATTTTCAACAAAGTTAAAATAGCGTTAGCATTAAAAGCAGATGAAATTATTACCATACTTAGCGCTGGTGAATTAACCTTAAGTAAGCATGAACTCAGTGCTTTTTTCCGCAAACCAGAGCATAAAAATTTCCGCGCCTGTAATGATGACACGTTATTGAAGTTTTTTAACGGCTTACATTTAAAAAATCAACAGGTCATTAAAGTAATAAAAGAATAATAATACTGAGTTAGGCTGTGTTCAGTCTAGCTCACTTTTCTTAGCTCCTGCCATTTCTAAATTACAGCCGTAATATCGGTTTACCTTAGCTTTGCTCTGCGTTATATTGCCACTAAAAGCCATTTGTTGTAGTTATAAAATGTCGACTTTAAGAAATCTTGCTTTATTTTTAGCCTTATTCATTTCGTTCTCATCGACTTTGATAACTAGTTATGTGTATGCTCAAGAACCACCATTAATTTTTCTTGCCGAAGATTTACCACCGTATCATTTTATCGGTAATGATGGCCAAGTTACGGGGGCATTAGTAGAAATTTTACAGGCTTTACTAGCTCAATCAAACTTGGTCGGGCAAATCGAGATTCAACCCTTCGCTCGTAGCTATAAAACAACTCAAAGCAAGAAAAATACTTTCATGTTTTCATTGTTAAAAACGCCTGATCGTGAAGATAAATTTCAATGGATTGGGCAAACTTATCAGAGTTCAGCGGTACTGGTTGGGTTAAATGATAGCAAAGATATAAAGTTATCTACTTTGGAAGATGCAAAAGCTTTTACGGTGGGCACAATTAGAGGTTATCATTCTGATCATTTTTTGCAGGAAAACGGCTTTCTAGAAAACAAAAACTTATCACTAAGTGTAAACAATAAACAAATGTGGGGTATGTTGTTTAATAATCGAATCGACTTGGTATTAACTAATAATATGGCGATAGATATAGAGATAAAAAAAGCCGGATTTGATGCAGAGAAGGTCACTTCATATTTATCTTTATCGAACTTCCCCAGTGAGCTCTATATTGCGACAGGATTAAAAACATCGAAAGTGATAAATGAGCAGTTATCAACTGCGCTATTAGCGATTAAAAAATCAGGCGTACATCAAGCGATATTAGCTAATTACAACCTTTAAGATATTTTAAATATCAAAACTCATAGACGATTTTTCATTCGTGAATGATTCTATCGGAGTTTCAGTTACAACGCGATTACGGCCAGTATCTTTTGCTACATATAGTGCTGCGTCTGCGCGACTTATCCATGCTTCTGCGCTTTCTCCTTGTCGATATTGTGCTACTCCAATTGAAACGGTGACTGGTATATTATCGGCAAAAGTAGTTTCGTTGATTAAAGCACGTAATTTTTCGGCAACTTGTTTAGCTTCCTGTAAATCGACTTTTAACGGTAAAATAATAAACTCTTCACCACCATAGCGATATAAATCATCGAGTGAGCGGGTGTATTTTTGAATTAACTCAACTAATTCGATTAACACAATATCGCCGTTTGCATGACCATAGTTATCGTTAATCTTTTTAAAATGATCTAAGTCTAATAACAGTAAAGATACTTTAGAGGTTGCTCTGTCTTGGTCGGCAAGAATTCGCTCTAACTGTTTATCCAAGGCTCTGCGGTTACCCGATGAAGTTAACGGGTCAATACTGGCTAGCAAGGCCAATTGTTTATTGGTTTTGCTATAGTTACTGAAAATAACATAAGAGAATAATGCGGTTAAAAATAGCGTAAAAACGATGGTTAGTAGTTCTACAGTATTAGCAGTAGCAGATAATATTGTTCCTATTAACACAATAGCGATGAAGCAAATGATACCTGCAGGCCGCGCGGGTAAGATATAATAGAAGGCTATCATGCAGGGATATAGCCAAAATAAATGTGATTGTCCACGAATAGCGACAATAGTCACAATAGCAATGGTGAAAAAGCAGGCGAGGATAAGTTTAGCAGTATTCACTTTTCTAGTGCGGTAAACAAAAAAGAAAAAAGCTGATGTCACCAGTACTAAAGTGGCATCGATAAACGCCATTACTAAATCACCCTCCTGCCAACGCAAGAAAACAAATGGCGAAATGGTGATAACAGCAAATGCACTCAAGATCAGTAACATTTTTTCAGCTGCTGAACGTTTAATCATTTTATCTTCCCTTTACTAATAGATATAAACATGAAGTTACTCACTTAACTCTCAACCCTTAATATAGAAAACTCTTAGTTAATATTCAAATAGATAATGTAACTCAATTGTGAATTTTTAAGTTACATTTTTTGTTTAAAGAAAATGCAATTCTATAAAGTATGGCGTCTGATAAAATAAAATCTATATTTCGTTGTTTCCTATAACGATGGACATTATTTTTTATGTTTTAACATCTCTCGTAAGTTTGCTACGCCCATTTTTGCCGTTGCTTGTTTTTTCTCTACGCTTTGTTTAGTTTGAGTCAATTCCCAGCTTAAATCATCTTGCGGTAATTCGTGCAAAAATCGACTGGCTTCTGTGCGAGAAACTTCGCCAAATTGGCGCCGTTCTCTGGCATAAGTAAATATTAATTCGCGTTGAGCACGGGTAATGCCAACATAGGCTAAGCGCCTTTCTTCTTCTACGTTACCTTCATCCATACTGGTTTGGTGTGGTAATAAACCCTCTTCCATCCCAATGAGGAAAACATACGGAAACTCTAACCCTTTAGAAGCATGAAGTGTCATTAACTGTACTTGGTCGGTGTCTTCTTCATCTTCATTGCGTTCCATCATGTCACGTAATGTTAAGCGTGTAACTACTTGTGCTAAGGTCATCGGTTCTTCATCATCCTCGCCTTCGAGCATTTGAGTGACCCAACTAAACAGTTGTGTGACATTTTTCATACGCATTTCGGCTGCTTTTGCACTTGGCGAGGTATCGTAAAGCCAATCTTCGTAATTTATTTCTCGCACCATTGAGCGCAATACTGCTGAAGTATCTCCTCGTTCGGCATGATCGGCTGTTTCAACTAACCAGCGAGTAAACTTTTGCACACTGACTAAACCACGACCCGTTAAGTGTTGCTCTAAACCGAGCTCAAAACTAGCGGCAAACATACTAATTTGACGCATATTTGCATAGCTACCTAACTTCTCTAACGTGGTTGGTCCTATTTCCCTGCGTGGCACATTCACAATGCGCAAAAAGGCATTATCATCATCAGGGTTAACCAGTACGCGTAAAAATGCCATCATGTCTTTAATTTCAGCGCGTGAGAAAAATGAGGTGCCGCCATTTATTTTGTAAGGAATGCGGTTAGTCATGAGCGCTTTTTCAAGTAAACGTGATTGGTGGTTACCGCGATATAAAATCGCATAATCTTTAAATTTACTTTTATTTAAGAAGCGATGGCCAATTAATTCACCAACAACTCGCTCAACTTCATGATCTTCATTTTTAGTTTGCAATACGCGCAGTTCAACACCGTAATTTAGTTCACTAAATAGTGCTTTGTCATAAACATGGGGATTATTGGCGATGAGTGTATTTGCACATTTTAAAATACGACCACTTGAGCGATAATTTTGCTCAAGCTTAATCAATTTAAGGTTTGGATAATCTTGGCCTAATAACACTAAGTTTTGTGGCTTAGCACCACGCCATGAGTAGATTGACTGATCGTCATCTCCAACCACCGTTAATAGCCCTTTTTCACCCGTGATCAGCTTAACTAATTCATATTGGCTAGCATTGGTATCTTGGTATTCATCAACCAACATATATTGAATTTTTTCTTGCCAACGCGTACGAACTTCGGGGTAATTTCGCATTAATAAAGTAGGAATTAGGATCAAGTCATCAAAGTCTAATGCGTTATATGCCTTCATGTGTTTTTGATACATAGCATAAAATTCTGCGTATAGTCGTGCATCGGCATCAACAGCTTGATTAATGGCGGCATCAGGTAATAACAAATCATTTTTCCAATTGGAAATCATCATTTGCAATCTATTTAATAAGTCTTTATCGCCATCAAGTTGCTCTTGGGTTAGCTCTTTCAATAATGCCAAGCTGTCTTGATCATCAAATAAAGTAAAACCCGGTTTATAACCTAAGGTTTTTAATTCTCGGCGAATGATATCCAAACCCAAAGAGTGAAATGTACAAACGGTAAGGCCTCGTGTTAGTGACTTGTCGAGCATTTTCACTACGCGCTCTTTCATTTCACGTGCGGCTTTATTGGTAAAGGTTACCGCGGCAATATTTTTGGCTTTATAGCCACAATTTTGAATTAAATAGGCAATTTTCTGACAAATAACCCCAGTTTTACCACTGCCCGCTCCTGCTAATACTAAGCATGGACCGTTGACATATTTTTTAGCTTCATTTTGGCCTGGGTTTAATTTCATCGCTGTGTTGTAACTCTAATTCATAATTCAGGTAATCGGTTGACGATTTTACCTGTTTTTATCTCAAGACTACATCTACTTTAAGTGCATTAGAGTAATTTCTTCTGCGTATTGCTCTCGATATTGTTCACAATAGTGCTTACAATAACCATATCGCATTCTAAAAACGAAAATTCAGATGATTAATGCTAAAAAAATAGAAGATATCGCTAAACAAGTAACTGATTCAATTCCTGCTGGTTTGAAAGATTTTGCTAATGAAATGGAAGATAGAACAAAAGTTGTTTTACAACGTAAATTGTCTCAACTTGATGTGGTATCACGCGAAGAATTTGACGTGCAAACTCAAGTGTTGATTAAAACACGGACTAAGTTGGCTGAACTTGAAGCTAAAGTAGCCGAACTAGAAGCAAAGTTTACCGCAGAGTAATACTTTCAATAAGGCCTTACCTTAAAGGCCTTATTCTATGGTTACGTTATTGAATGCGCATGGGTTGTAATTTTTTATATGATAAACAACGCCATAGCCATTCTAATGGACCAAAGGCGTAGGTATTTAACCACCACCGTGAAAACACTAATTGAAATGCAATAATTGCAACAACAATTAACATTTGTGGTGCCCGAGAGATTTCACCAAAATATCCACCGGCGTAGCCATAAAAAATACTGCTTAAAATCACCGAGTGCATAATGTAATTTGTTAAGGCCATTCTGCCCATAGGCGAGAACAGCGTTAAACGTTTAAGCCATTTTTCATGACTTAATAAGCGCATGATGAGTCCAAAGTAGCCAACCGTCATGACAAACTGCCCAATAAAAAATAAGGCTTGTCCAACACCTTGCAATAACATTACTTGATGAGCTACAGGGTGTTGTGCAACGAGTAAACCACCGGTTTCTAATACCATTCCAAGACCAATACCTACATATGCCATAATTTTAAATGCGACTGCATGCTGTTGATAGTTTTTCATGATACCGCTTGATACAAGCCAGTAGCCTAAAATAAAAATGGGTAATAGCATGCTTAAAGAAAAAGGTATGGTGAACATCAACATAAATAAGGCGAAGTTAAAACGAAACTCTGTTGCTTGCCAATAACTATTTTGAGTAAAAGCAATGATTTCTTTATCCACTTCTTGCTGCATCTCAGCTTGCTGATTAACTATCGCTTGCGCTTGTAATTCAATTAGCTCTTCATCAGTGTTTTGAGCTTCTTCAATTGCTGCATTGGCGAATAATTTATCTTCTTCAGTGGAGATATCCTCGATAAGCTCGGCTTCTGCCATTAACTCAGCTGCTGATTTTACGGCTAATAAATCACTATCTTGTAATGCTGAGGCTTGATTGGTTAAATTAATTTCTTCAACACGCTTAGCGACTAGTATTTGCTCTTGCCACTGAGCTGTTAAGTCTTCAGTGTCGTTAAATAAGCCAAAACCGATTCCTGCAAATACAGACATTACGATTGGAATGGATAACCAGACGACTGAGAGTTTAAAAAATGATTTTGGGTTATCGTATTTTTGAAACCGGGGCTTTTTAAGTAATGTGATCCAAGCTAAAAGTAATAAGCCCGCAACACCATAATCATGCAGAATATCGCCACTCCATAAAAATACCATGTGTAAAAAGCCTAATGCAATTAACACTAACATTCGACGAGAAAACCAAGCACCAAAAGGGCGATTTGCCTCTTTTGCTCGGATCAGCATGACAGCAAAACCCATACCGAATAACAAAGCAAATAGTTTGTAGAATTTACCTTCTACGAAGCATCGAATTAGCCAACCAATCGCATGATCTAGACCGGTTAAACTGGTATCTTGACTACCTAAACTAGCAATTGCACGATTGAACCATTCAATATTCATTAGCAAAATGCCAATCAGAGCCATGCCGCGAAGAATATCCATGGCATCAAGACGTTCGCTAATAGAAATGGGCGCTAATTTTTCAATTGCTGGTGGGACAGTAAGTCTTTGTTCAAGCACATCTGCTGGAATATCTGACATTAAACTTCCTTTTTTATTATTGTATTTATCATTGTTTTTGAAGAGGCTAAAATGAGTATTCAAGCTTCCATGCGTGAGAGCTAATATAGAGCATTTAAAAACAAAAAAGCAGCTAAAGCTGCTTTTATTTACAAAAAATTTACAAATAGATTTTTTAAGTGAGAAAAGCTCTATAAGCTTCATTGCTAGTTTCTTCTTGCCACTCATAATCCAATGCTTTTAAATGAGCAAAAAAATCACTATCGTCCCGATCTTTTACTTCAAATCCGGCTAATACCTGACCAAATGCCGCACCGTGGTTTCGATAATGGAATAAAGTAATATTGTAATGTTCGCCAAGTGTATCAAGAAATTTTTCGAGAGCGCCGGGATATTCAGGAAACTGAAAGCGAAAAATTCGCTCTTGAGCTGATAATGAATTTTTTCCACCAATCATGTATCTCACATGGAGTTTAGCTAACTCATTTTCAGTAAAATCCGTTATTTTATAGGCTTGTTCTTGCAAGCTTTGAGTTAATTTATCGCGGTCATTTAACTCTGAACTTAAACGTACGCCGACAAAAATATTAGCTTGTTGTATTTCTGGTAAAACAGCAGAGGTATCGGCATAACGATAATTAAATTCTGTGATAACACGACCTGCAAGTGCATGGCAAAACTTTCTAAAGCTGCCTTTTTCTTCCGGAATTTTAACGGCTAATACCGCTTCTTTCTGCTCGCCTAACTCGCAACGTTCAGAGATATAGCGCAAGGTATGAAAATTCATATTAGCGCCAGAAAGAATCGCCACTAAAGACTCATCACCTTCACTAGTTTGACAATATTTTTGTAATCCGGCTAAAGATAGTGCTCCTGCAGGCTCTGAAATAACCCGAGTTTGCTCAAAAATGTCTTTTATTGAGGTGCAAATTTCATCGGTTGAAACCGTGATCACGTCATCACAATAATGTTGAATTAAGTCAAAAGTATGTTCGCCAATGCGTTTTACTGCTACGCCATCGGCGAAAAGGCCCACTTGAGCTAAATCTACCGGTTTACCAGCCGCTAAGGCAGCTTTTAAACAGGCTGAGTCTTCCGCTTCAACGCCAATAACTTTAATTTTCGGATTTAACTGTTTGAGATAAACCGCCATACCCGCTAACAAGCCGCCGCCGCCAACAGGAATGAATACTACATCGGTGTGAGGATGCTGCTGCAGTAACTCTTTTGCAACAGTGCCTTGACCAGCAATAACATCAACATCATCAAACGGGTGAATAATGGTTTTATTTTCTGCTTCAGCATATTCCATTGAAGCTTGTTGAGCCTCGTTAAAACTTTTACCGACTAAACGTACGTCAGCGCCATAGCGCCTAACATTATCGACCTTGATATCAGGCGTCGTAATTGGCATCACTATGGTAGCTTTAATGCCTAATTTATGCGCTGCTAACGCTAAACCTTGTGCATGATTACCAGCAGAAGCTGCAATAACACCGTGTAAACATTGCTGTTCAGACAAGTTAACTAATTTGTTATAAGCACCACGTAACTTAAATGAATGAACCGGTTGTTGATCTTCACGCTTAAGAAAAATTTGATTGCTTAAGCGTGACGAAAGCTTTGTTAATGGTGTAAGCGCCGTTTCAACCGCAACATCATAAACGGGTGCAAGTAATATTTTACGTAAATAGTCGAGTCCCTGCCCTTGTATTGCTTTGGCTTTGACTAACGCTTGTTGTTCAGCTTCAGTCATTGCTGTCACCAACAAAATTATCAAGTAATTCACGATTACGTACCGCACCTTTATCAGCACTGGTAGCGAGCATGGCATAATTCTTAAGCGCATAACTGATCGGACGTACTCGGTCTAAAGGTTTCCAGGCTTTTTTACCTTTCGCTTGCATAGCCGTTCGGCGTTCAGCTAGTTCTTTTTCACTAACATTTAAAGTGATTTCACGGCTCGGAATATCGATATGAATAATGTCACCTTGTTCAACTAGTGCGATGGTACCGCCGTCAGCTGCTTCAGGTGAGACATGACCGATAGACAAGCCTGATGTGCCACCAGAAAATCGACCATCAGTTAATAATGCACAAGCTTTGCCTAATCCCATCGATTTTAAATAAGTGGTTGGATACAACATTTCTTGCATGCCAGGTCCACCTTTAGGGCCTTCATAGCAAATAACAACTACTTCACCGGCAACAACTTTACCGGCTAAAATGCCGGCGACTGCATCATCTTGGCTTTCAAAAATATGCGCAGGGCCAGTAAACGTTAAGTTATCGTCACTTACGCCTGCGGTTTTAACTACACAACCATCAACGGCAATATTACCTGAAAGTACCGCTAAGCCGCCTTCAGTAGAAAATGCATGCTCAATGCTACGAATACAACCGTTTGCTCGGTCATCGTCTAAGGTATCCCAGCGACAATCTTGACTAAACGCTTTAGTCGTGCGGATACCGGCAGGACCAGCACGATAGAATTTTTTAACCTCTTCATCGTCAGTGACTTTAATATCATATTGAGCGATCACATCTGCGAGTGTTGTACCTAGCACATTAGGAACATCAGTTTTAAGCAAGTTAGCTCGAGCCAATTCACCTAAAATCGCAATAACACCACCGGCGCGATGAACATCTTCCATATGATATTCTGGTGTTGACGGCGCAACTTTACATAACTGCGGCACAATACGTGACAGTTTATCCATATCAGCCATGGTGTAATCTATTTCCGCCTCTTGGGCGGTGGCTAATAAATGCAAGATGGTGTTAGTTGAGCCACCCATCGCGATATCTAGACACATGGCGTTTGAAAATGAGTCTTTGTTGGCAATATTTCGTGGCAGGGCTGACTCGTCATTGTCTTGGTAATAACGTTTAGTTAACTCAACAATTTGTGCCCCTGCTTTTAAAAATAATTGCTCACGATCAGCATGGGTGGCCAGCATTGAGCCGTTACCCGGCAAGGCTAAACCTAACGCTTCTGCTAAACAGTTCATTGAGTTAGCCGTGAACATACCAGAACATGAACCGCACGTTGGACAAGCAGAGCGTTCGACTTGATCGGATTGTTCGTCAGATACTTTAGGGTCAGCACCTTGGATCATGGCATCAACTAAATCTAGTTTGATAATTTGATCAGAAAGTTTCGTTTTACCCGCTTCCATCGGGCCACCAGAAACAAATATCACTGGAATGTTAAGGCGCATTGCGGCCATCAGCATACCTGGGGTAATTTTGTCACAGTTTGAAATACATACCATCGCATCGGCGCAATGCGCATTGACCATGTATTCTACTGAGTCGGCAATTAAATCGCGTGAAGGTAGGCTGTACAACATGCCGGAGTGACCCATGGCAATACCGTCATCAACGGCAATGGTATTAAACTCTTTTGCAACGCCACCAGCTTTTTCTATAGCACCGGCAACTAATTGGCCCATATCTTTTAAATGCACGTGACCAGGGACGAACTGAGTAAACGAATTGACCACCGCGATAATTGGCTTACCAAAGTCACCATCAGTCATGCCTGTAGCTCTCCAGAGCGCTCGGGCGCCTGCCATGTTTCGACCTTGAGTTGAGGTTGCTGAGCGTAATTTTGGCATGACAAATTCCCTAAATGCGTTAAGTGCGTGATGAGTTGATATTAAGTGGTTTAGTTATTTTAAAAACACACTTATTAAATGTGCTGTTAAAATAATATTAACTTTCGCAATTATTAATGCGTTAAAAATCCAGAGTTGAAGCTAATTCAACTAAACTTCAAGGCAGGAAGTACACAGCTTATAAGTGAGTACTTCCGACGAAGAAGTTTAGTGAAATAGCTAAGAACTAGCCTATAAAACTGGATCTAACCAGTTGTCAGGTACGGTAGTGCTACCATCAAAAATACCAAAAAATGCTTCTTGCAAAGCTTTAGTCATTGGCCCACGAGTACCGTTGCCCACCGCAATACCATCAACTGATTTTACTGGTACAATTTCAGTCGCTGTTCCACACATAAAGAATTCGTCTGCAAGGTATAAACCTTCTCGTGCAATTGACTCTTCACGTACTTCGTAACCTAGCTGTTTGGCAAGGAAGAATACTGTGTCACGTGTTAAACCTTGAAGAATTGAAGCAGTACCCGGTGGAGTGTAAATAACACCATTTCGGATTAAAAATAAATTTTGTCCAGCACCTTCACTGACCATATTATTAATATCTAAGGCAACACCTTCAGCATAACCATGACGAGCGGCTTCAGTAGAAATCAATTGTGAAGACAGATAGTTACCACCTGCTTTTGCTGCCGTCGGCATAGTATTAGGTGCTAGTCTATTCCAGCTTGATACGCCAACTTCAACACCATTTTCTACAGCGTCTGCACCTAAGTATGCTTCCCAGCTAAACGCGGCGATCATAACATCGGCTACAGCGTCAATAGGTGGACGAAGGCCCATGCCAATATCACCTAAAAAGGCTAATGGACGTAAATAGGCTGACTTTAAGTTGTTTTTTACTACTGCATCTTTACAGGCTTGTACTACTTGCTCTTCTGTAAAAGGGATGTTCATGCGGTATATCTTTGCCGATTCAAATAAACGTTTAATATGCTCTTCTAAACGAAAGATACAGGTACCTTTATGAGTATCGTAAGCACGGATACCTTCAAAAACTGATGAACCGTAATGTAAGGCGTGACTCATTACATGCACTGTAGCATTTTGCCACGGCATGAGTTCCCCATTAAACCAAATTAGTTCTGCGTTAACTTTAGCCATTTTTATTCCTAAATTTTATTGCGTTTCAACCAGTAAACTTAGTGCTACTGATTAAGTTTAAATATGTTTGATCGTTATGTTAATCCAGCATTGTTTTGCTGCGATGTACTATTGTCTACTCTGACTTCTTTGATGTCGATCAGTTTATTAATTTGATCGACTAAAAGTTCAATTGGCCGCTCACTTCTGACCATTAATTCAATCGTGCCGATGTTTGTACCGGTATTTACTTTTGCTTTGATACCATTGATCAAAAAACCGCGATAACGAGTGACTTGTAATATGCGCTCAAGTACGACCTGTTTATCATCCGCTTTTATCTTTAATTGATAGTAGTTCATTTACGTGCTCTCCATCATTTTGTCATTAGCGGTATTCGGCGGTACTAATGGCCAAACATTATCCTGTGCATCTATTTTCACTTGCAGTAAATAAGGACCGTCATGTTCAAGCATTTCTTCAATCGCAGCTGTAACCTGTGACTTATTGGTGATCATTTTGGCTTTAATATCAAAGGCATTAGCTAGCATGACAAAGTCAGGGTTATCGGCTAAATCTGTTTCACTTAAGCGGCCATTGAAAAATAAATCTTGCCACTGGCGCACCATACCTAACTTAGCATTATCAATTAAAACGATTTTTACCGGTAACTGAAAACGTTTAATAGTGGAAAGCTCTTGTACATTCATCATGAACGAGCCATCACCTGAAACAGCAATGATACAATCGGTCGGCCGACTGACCTGAGCACCAACGGCTGCAGGAACGCCAAAGCCCATAGTACCCATACCGCCACTGGTTAAAAAGTTACTGGGATCATCAAATGCCATGTGCTGAGCGGTCCACATTTGATGCTGGCCAACATCGGTGGTTACACAAGTATTTTTGGGCATGTTATCGCTAATTTCTTTTAATACAGCCGGGGCAAAAATAGACTCACCTGGGTGATTATAATCCCAAGCAAACTCGGTATTCATTTGTTGGCATTTTTCTTGCCATACTTCGATAGATAAAGGGATGGCAAGCGCTGGTAAATTAACTTTTAAATCACCTAAAATTGACGAGTCAGCCTTGCGGCGTTTGTTGATCTCTGCCGTATCAATATCAAAATGGATGATCTTTGCATTTGGTGCAAATTCGTTAAGTTTACCGGTAACACGGTCATCAAAACGCGCACCAACTGCGATTAATAAATCACATTCTTGTACCGCTAAATTAGCCGCTTTAGTGCCATGCATGCCTAACATACCTAAATAGTTTTTATCTTTAGGGTCAATGGCGCCTAAACCTTTTAATGTTGATACGCTAGGCGTACCGGTGATTTTTGCAAAATCTCTTAATTCATCGACAGCATTAGCCATGCCGACTCCGCCGCCGACATAAAGAACAGGTTGTTTTGCTTGGCTTAATAACGCGATTGCACTACCTACGTTCGCAGGCGGTAATTTCACTTTATTTTTTAAATTAACCAACTCATCTAAACGACCATTCACTTCTGCTAATTGAATATCCTTAGGAATATCAACTAGTACTGGTCCTTGTCTTCCTTCTAAAGCAATGGCAAAAGCTTGATGTAAAACACTGGCTAAGTCATCAATGTTAGTCACTTGAAAAGAGTGCTTAGTACACGCAAGTGATAAACCGAAAATATCAATTTCCTGAAAGGCGTCAGAGCCCATCGCGGCAGTGGCAACTTGACCAGTGATCGCAACAACGGGGATTGAATCTGCTAAAGCATCTGCTAAGCCAGTGATCAGGTTGGTCGCACCAGGGCCTGAAGTCGCTAAACAGACACCGACTTTCCCTGAAGCCCTTGCGTAACCTACAGCAGAAAATGCAGCCCCTTGTTCATGGCGACATAAAAAATGTTCAACTTCACTGTCGTATAGCGCATCGTAAATTGGCATGATAGCGCCGCCGGGATAACCAAAAACATGTTCAACGCCATGTTGTTCTAACACGTTAAACAATAAGCCTCCGCCGGTTAATTTTTTATCAGTTGTCATATTCTTGTTTACTTTTTAATCACAATTTATGCATTTGCTATTCATGTTTATGAAATGTATGCCTTTTGTAATTATAAGTATTCTCCCAAAGGTAAATGATGTTAATGCGCTGTTGCCAATTATTTCGCTTATATAACGACAAACCCCCCAGTCCTTGCGGAGCGGGGGGTTTGTTTTATAAGATTCTTTTACTTTTCTTTAGCTCAACAAATATCCCCGCGACGATTTAATAATCACCACGATGAGAATGTTAATAATGACCAAGCTAAAGTTTTGCATATTTATTTATATTTTCTTCAATTTTATTGAAATTAGGTTTCGCTGTTTCCAGCCTATTTAAATTAGTACCATAGCTCTAATACTTCACGCAAGCTATTTCTCAAAGTATCTATGATTATTTGTAATAAAGTGCTTTTGAGGGGAATTATTTTCGCGTTAAACGTTTTCGTTAACTACACTGTCGTTAAGTGAAATAAAAATGGATTTTTATGACTTTAGCCTGTGTATTTAGTAGAGCTCGTATCGGGCTCGAATCTCCTTTGGTGACAGTTGAAGTGCACTTGGCAAATGGATTGCCGGCATTCAATATTGTTGGTCTGCCTGAAACATCTGTCCGAGAAGCCAAAGATCGTGTCAGAAGCGCTATTATAAATTGTGGTTTTGAATTTCCCGCCAAACGTATCACCGTAAACTTAGCTCCTGCTGATTTGCCCAAAGAGGGCGGACGGTTTGATTTGCCTATCGCGTTAGGCATTCTTGCCGCAGCGTCACAGTTACCAGAAGCCGACTTAAGGCAATATGAATTTGCCGGGGAATTAGCGTTATCAGGAGAGTTGCGGGCAATTATTGGTGAAATTCCGTTGGCAATGGCCTGTAAAGAAAGTGGTCGTATTTTAGTCATACCCAGTGCTAATGCTGAACAAGCCAGTTGGGTACAAGGAGCAAAAATACTTAATTTAACGCATTTAAAGCAGCTATTTCCTCACTTTTTAAATCAACAAAGCTTGCCATTAGTGGCAACCAAAACCTTACAAGCCCATCAAAATATTATCGAACACGATATTGCTGAGGTTGTCGGACAGCCGCTAGCTAAAAGGGCTTTAGAAATTGCCGCAAGTGGTGGGCATAACCTGTTATTCATTGGTCCTCCTGGTACGGGGAAGACAATGTTAGCGAGTAGGTTGCCAGGTATTTTACCGCCAATGACTGAGCAAGAGGCGTTATCGAGTGCTGCAATTCAATCGATTTGTCATAAAAACATCAGCCCTGACTCATGGTTAACTAGGCCATTTAGAGCGCCACATCATACCGCTTCTTCAGCGGCACTCGTTGGCGGTGGTAGTCATCCGCAGCCAGGTGAAATTTCCTTAGCGCATAATGGCGTACTTTTTCTAGATGAATTACCAGAATTTGAAAGAAAAGTACTCGATGTGTTGCGTGAACCCATGGAGTCAGGTGAAGTCACTATTTCTCGTGTTTTGATGAAACAAACTTTTCCAGCGCAATTTCAACTGGTTGCAGCAATGAACCCAAGCCCTACCGGTTTTTACAATGACAAGCGCAGTTCTCCTGAGCAAGTTTTACGTTATCTTAATCGGCTTTCAGGACCGTTTTTAGATCGAATTGATATCCAAATTGAAGTCACCAGACTACCTCGTGGTATGTGGGCAAATGATAAAGGCAAGGCGGAATCGAGTCGCACCATTCAAAAAAGAGTCGCTATTTGCCATCAAAGCCAAATATTACGTCAAGGTAAAGCGAATGCACAGCTAAGTAGTGCAGAAGTGAGAAGCTATTGCCAACTTGCGCCAGACGATAATGAATTTTTGGAATTAGCGATAGAGAAACTAAATTTATCGACCAGAGCACATCATAAAATATTGAAAATTGCTCGGACACTGGCCGATATGGACGCGGTTGAAAACATTGAGCGCAAGTATTTAATTGAAGCCCTTTCATACCGCGCTATGGATAGAATTTTACGTCATTTAACTGAAGCAGTATCCGCGTGATTGATTATTCAATGGCATCAAAAAATGCTTGGATCAATGGTTGCTCCTTGCTCTGATTTAAGCAGCACACGCCAAGATCAAAGGGCTCTATTTCGCCAACATTTTCTAAATACTGTACCCTGTCTTTAACCGGACTATTCTCAACCACAACCTGCGGAACAATACCGACGCCACAGCCTAAAGCGACCATACTGACTAATGCCTCATGGCCAGATACTGTAGCGTAAATATTAGCTTTGCCTTGTTGCTTCTTACGATACCAGTACTCAAAACGTTTTCTTGCAGGGCCGTGTTCAGGCAAAATAATAGGAATTTCCGACCAAACAAAGTCTTGTAAAATTTGCTGTTGAACGCGACACACCATGGTGGGCGCAATGACCGATACGGGAATTTTTGCTAGATGATGGAATGTGAATATTCGAGATAACTGTTCTGGTTTGGCCGCAATAGCAAAATCAACGGCTTGCTTTTCAACTTGCTCTAGCGCGTCAGCGGCATCACCGGTTGTTAACATGATTTCCACCAGCGGGTGTTGTTGTCTAAAACGCTCTAACAAAGGCGGTAAGTGACTATAGGCAGCGGTTACCGAACAATAAATATGTAACTTACCTTGTAATTCCGCTTGTTTTTGATTGAGGGACAACTGCAATAATTGCCATTGTTCTAATTGTTGCTCAGCAAATTGATAAAACTGTTTACCTGCTTCACTCAGCACAACAGTACGGTTATCTCGATGTAGCAATGAGCTGCCTACTTCTAGCTCAAGGCGTTGGATAACGCGGCTTAACGTCGAAGGACTGACATGATGGAGATCAGCGGTTTTGCCAAAGTGTAATGAATTGGCTAATTCGATAAACATTCGTAATGATTTTAATTCCACTGTATTGCCTTAACACTGTTGAATATGAAAATACTACGGTTATGTTGCATTTATTGCAATGCTGCAGTGCAAATATATCATTTTAAGCAATGAAATATTTTAGCTATGATAGTTTCAAGTCAATTAAGTGACTAAATAATTAAATTTTCTTGGTCAATACCAAGTGCAGGAGATAATCATGGCTAACTATTTCAATACTTTAAGCTTGCGTGAAAAATTAGCGCAATTAGGTCAATGTCGCTTTATGAAACGTGAAGAATTCAGTGACGGTTGTAATTTCATTAAAGATTGGAATATTGTCATTGTCGGTTGTGGTGCACAAGGCCTGAACCAAGGTTTGAACATGCGCGACTCTGGTTTGAATATTTCTTATGCGCTACGTGATGCAGCGATTGCTGAAAAGCGTCAATCGTATCAATGGGCCACTGAAAATGGTTTTACCGTGGGTAATTATCAAGAATTAATCCCTCAAGCGGATTTAGTGTTAAACCTAACACCAGATAAGCAGCATACTTCTGCGGTTAACGCCGTAATGCCGTTAATGAAAGAAGGTTCTACGTTAGCCTATTCACATGGTTTCAACATTGTTGAAGAGGGCATGCAAATTCGCCCTGACATTACTGTTGTTATGGTTGCTCCTAAGTGCCCGGGTACAGAAGTACGTGAAGAATATAAACGCGGCTTTGGCGTACCAACGCTTATCGCCGTTCATCCAGAAAATGATCCACAAGGTAATGGTTGGGCTATCGCAAAAGCATATGCTTCTGCAACAGGTGGTGATCGTGCTGGCGTTTTAGCTTCTTCTTTTATCGCTGAAGTTAAATCAGATTTAATGGGTGAGCAAACTATACTTTGCGGCATGTTACAAACCGCAGCAATCTTAGGTCACAAGCAATTAGTGGCTCAAGGAGTTGATGCAGGTTACGCCCGTAAATTATTACAATACGGTATTGAAGGCGTTACTGAAGGTTTAAAATACGGCGGCATCACTAACATGATGGACCGATTATCAAACCCAGCTAAAATTAAAGCCTTTGATATGTCTTTAGAATTGAAAGAGATTTTACGTCCTTTATTCCAAAAGCATATGGATGACATTATCGAAGGCCGTTTCTCAGCTGGTATGATGGCAGATTGGGATAATGGTGATGCGAACTTATTAAAATGGCGTGAAGAAACCGCTGAAACATCTTTCGAAAAAGCACCTACTTGTGACAAAGAAATTTCAGAGCAAGAATATTACGATAAAGGTATTTTCGTGGTTGCTATGGTTAAAGCAGGTGTTGAATTAGCCTTTGATGCCATGGTTGATTCAGGCATCGTTAATGCTTCAGCTTACTACGAGTCGTTACATGAAACGCCGTTAATCGCCAATACAATTGCGCGTAATATGCTTTATGAAATGAATGTTGTTATTTCAGATACGGCAGAATACGGTAACTACTTATTCTCACATGCAGCAGTACCTTTGCTAGAAGAGTTTACAAGTAAACTGACGCTAGAAGATTTAGGCGAAGGCTTAAAAAACACCTCAAACGGTGTTGATAATGCCCGTCTTATTGAAGTGAATGAAGCGATTCGCAGCCATGGTGTTGAAGCTATTGGCAAAGAGCTTCGTGGTTATATGACAGATATGAAAAGAATTGTAGAAGCGAACAGCTAAACTGAATCATAAATTTAAAGCGTGCTTAGCGGTGTTGAGTGTTAAACCAATACCGCTTTTTTTAATCGTTTTTTTTATTACTTATTAAAGGAAAATAAGAATGACTGAATTTACCAATGTCAGTATCTCGAAAGTGGCCAGTATTTATTTTGATGGTCAGGTTACTAGTAGAAAAGTTACTTTTGCAGACGGATCAGTGAAGACACTAGGAATTATGATGCCCGGTGAATATACTTTTGCAACCGCTGAAAAAGAGCTAATGGAAATTCAACAAGGTAGGGTCAGTGTATTGCTTCCTAAGAGTGATACTTGGCAAACTTTTACTGCTAACCAAGCTTTCAATGTTCCTGCCAATGCCTCATTTGATATCAAGGTGAGTGAATTAGCTGACTACTGTTGTTCATATATTGCAGATTAATAAAGTTATAGTGGCTTTGCGTATTCATTTCGACAACATAATCGCTAACTAAGCTATTGCGCTAATTGTTATCCATCAGTGATCGATTAGCGCACTTCCAACACTTAACTACTAATACCGAACACGACTTAACTTTGCCTGCCAAAAAGTTTGATGTTGTGTGTCAAAGTTAAAACCAAGACTGCCATCTCTTTTAAATTCAGCGCTAGCGCTTAAATTGTTTTTCCACCTCTTTTAGTCTATCTATAGTACATGTAAGGCATACTTAGCGAGTTCAATTAATAAGCTTTCAAATAAAATACTATTCTTTGTGACTTTTTAATAGTAGCTGCCGTTTATACCTACAAACATCATAATTGCCTTTCTTGAAAGTAAATCGTAATAGGTTATAAAAGGAAACAAAAATGAAAAAAACAATCATTGCAAGTGCACTAACGCTGGTATCAATAAACGGCTGAGCCTTAAAAGCTACATTATCTGAAATACTGATTGTTTATGGTTAATCTAGGTGCCGTTACAGTGCCAATGATACAATAAATATTGTTTAAATAATTCTTAGGGCATGACATGAAAAGTAACAACAAACTAAAAACAGCCTCGATAAGTGTTTATGGGCTTTTTAGCATTGTATTTTTTGATGTTTTTATCGCAGATAGTAATTCAGCATTGCTATTACCTAAGGCCGAAGCAAGCGTCACAAGTCGGTTGGAAAGTTTGCCCGATTTTTCCAAAATTGCAGACGTAAAACAGAAGAAGGAGGCGTTCTTTGCTACCCTATATCCAATTATTCAAGCGGAAAATAATCACGTACTCCAGTTAAGAAAGCTTATCAATATGCTTAAAAATGTGCCTGTTGCCAAACTTAGTGTAAAACAGCAAGCTTGGTTGAGAGACATTTCAAAAAATTATAAATTAGAAAATGAGTTCATAGATGACAGCACCTTCGATGAGTTACTTAAAAGAGTAGACTATGTGCCGCCTTCTTTAGCGTTGACCCAAGCAGCTATAGAGTCGGGTTGGGGCACGTCTCGATTTGCAAAACAAGGTAATAATTTATTTGGTCAATGGTGTTTTTCTGAAGGTTGCGGCATGGTGCCATCATCAAGAGAAGTAGGTAAAGGTCACGAAGTTGCCAAATTTGACACCATAAATATGTCTGTTCGTAGTTATATTCTTAACCTTAATAGTCATGAATCTTACCGTGAATTGAGAGAATACCGCGCAACTTTACGTCAAAAAGAATCGTCGTTTGCTGGTATTACTTTAGCAAAAACACTAACGGAATACTCTGAAGAGGGTAAAGACTATGTGGAAAAAGTAACTGAATTTATTCATCAAAATAAACTTCAACGTTTTACAGTGGCGTTTGAGAGTACTATTCAAACAATTACTGACTGACTTCCTAGAGCGAAGTAATTGATGGCAGAATCTTATGGCTCTGGAACAATCAATTTGAAAGTTGTACAAAATATACTGTATTTATATGTGACTTTTTAACTTAATAACGCATCTATATCTGTATAACTTAGTACCCCACTAAATTTTTTATAATTCCGTTCAGTATTTAATTATTCATTGACGTTATAAGGACTTAAACAGTGTGTTAGTAATAATTAAAACCAAATGTTAGGAGAGTAATATGAGTAAGCTTCATCGGTATTTTATAGCAATATTATCCATGCTATGCCTAGTCATTGTGCTTCAAAATATGGCAACCGTCAGTATTTCATTCCTGTTTTGGGAGTTTTCCATTCCTAGAGCAATTCTGATGGGTTTGATGTTCTTAATAGGATTGATTATTGGCCTTATTTTAAAAATTAAGCGTGAGTAATATACAGAAAGGTAGGCAGTGGTGCTTAGCATAAAATGTGTCGCTATTTTGGTTAAATTTAATGTTACCAATACCTACTTACTTTAGTCTCTTACTTGCCCATCCCCTAATACCACAAACTTTTCAGTGGTTAACGCAGTAAGACCCATTGGGCCAAAAGCATGTAATTTACTGGTAGAAATACCAATTTCTGAGCCTAAACCAAGCTGACCGCCATCAGAAAAACGTGATGAGGCGTTAACCATGACGACTGATGAATTAATGCTGCGGATAAATCGCTGACTGCGTGTAATATCCTGCGTCACAATAACTTCAGTGTGATCAGAGCTATAAGTCTGTATATGGTTAATGGCTTGTGCAAAGCTACCGACAACTTTAATCGCTATTTCTTGAGCCAGATACTCAGCATGGTAATCATCATCTGTCGCAAGCGTGGCGTCAGAAAAATAAACAACACTTTGCTCACAAGCATGTACTTTTACTTGTGCAGGCTGTAGTGCCAATGCAATTTTAGGCAGTAATTCGTCCGCTATGTCTGTATGTACCAACACGGTTTCTAATGAATTACAGGCACTGGGGCGTTGGGTTTTTCCATTGACGAGAATATTGACGGCTTTGGTAAAATCTGCATATTTATCAATAAATAAATGGCAAACACCTTTAAAGTGTTGAATGACCGGGATTTGGCTATGTTCAGTAACATAACGAATTAAGCCTTCACCGCCACGAGGGATAACTAAATCAATACTTTCACGCTGTTTTAATAATAACTCGATGACACTGCGGCTAGTATCCGGTATTACCGTAATACAGTTCTTATCGATGTTAGCTTGTTCTAATACTTGATGCAGGCACTTTGCTAAGGCAAGATTGCTATGGATGGCTTCAGAGCCACCGCGCAGAATAACCGCATTGCCTGATTTTAAACATAATGCCGCTGATTCCGCGGTGACATTAGGCCTTGCTTCATAAATCATCGCAATAACCCCAAGTGGAATACGCATTTTTCCAACTTGAATACCATTTGGACGTAATGCCAAATTGTTAATGTGACCAATCGGGTCATCTAAATGCACAATTTCACGAATGGCATTGGCAATATCGTTAATGCCTTGCTCGGTGAGTAATAGCCTGTCGAGCATCGCAGATGTTAAGCCCTTGGCTTGGCCTGCGATAATATCTTTTTCATTTTCGGCAAGGATTTCTGCGCAACTATTGACAATGGCACTAGCCATTTTTAGTAGTACATCATTCTTCTGTTGAGTGGATAATTGCGCGACAGATAGTGACGCTTGCTTTGCTAATGTTGCACTTTTGACTATATCAAACATAACTTTCTCACGACTAATTTTTAGTGGTTTCGATCATAACCAGATCGTCACGATGCATAACTACTTTACTCGGGCAACAGCCAAGTATGGTGCTAATTTCATCACTTTTATGGCCTTTTATACGTTTTAAATCTCGAGCGTTATATTGGCTGATACCTTTAGCGATATGTATGTCATTTTCAAGATCATAAATATCAATACAATCTCCGACTTTAAATGTGCCAGAAACTTCAAGCACGCCAGAGGGGAGTAACGAAGCTCCTTGTTTAACTAACGCATTAATAGCACCGGCATCAAGTAACAACTTGCCAGAACTTTTTAAGGTATGTTTTAACCAATGCTTACGTGCCCTTGTTGCACCTTGTTGCGCTATAAAGTGAGTACCTGGGTTTTTACCCTGTAATATTTGTTCAAAAACATCGCCACGACTACCGTTTAAAATATAAGTGTTGATTCCATTTTCCACTGCCTTTTCAGCCGCTTGAATTTTAGTTTTCATGCCGCCAGTGGCAATATGATTATTGGTGGCACCGGCCATGGCATAAACTGACTCGTCTATTGTCGCTATGGTTGGAATTAGCTTGGCTTGTGGGTTTATACGTGGGTCTTGTTCAAAAACACCATCGACATCACTTAAAATGAATAAGCTATCGGCTTCACTCACTAATGCTACTAATGCCGCTAAGTTGTCGTTATCTCCAACTTTTAATTCCTCTGTTGCGACCGTATCGTTCTCATTAACAATTGGGATAACATTATTCTCAAGCAGAATTCTTAAGGTGTTTTTAATATTTATATAGCGTTGGCGATCTTTTAAATCGCCATGGGTAATTAATAATTGACTACAAGGGACATCAAAAAATCGCTGCCAATTTGCCATCATTTGCATTTGTCCAACAGCAGCCATGGCTTGTTTTGTCGGGATTGAAGGATTAGGTGAGCCGTGGCTAATATAGGTTCGGCCAGCCGCAACGCTACCAGAAGAAACAATAATAATTTCTTTGCCAGCTTGTTGGCATTGCGCAATAAACTGGCTTATAGCGCGGATATATTTTCCGCTACAGCCGTTAGCGTCGGGTGCGACTAAAGCACTACCCACTTTTATTACAGCACGATTAAAATTCATGAAGCCCCCTCATTTTTAGTCTCTTAAGCTTGCCTTGAAAAGTGATCTATTTGCAATCAACTTTTAGCGATTTTTATAGACTTATTTGCTATTTTCTAATGCTTTATGGAATTAAGTCCGTTAAGTTATTATTTTACTAAGTTAAAACTAGTTTTAATTAGCAAATAATCCTTCGCAATAAATTAATGATGTGTTTTTACCCAATTTAAATTCACCCTGTTGAAGCTAATAAGATGGCGTTTTTGGTTTTTTGTTCAATGATAAAGAGCTTAATAAATACTGTTTATGGTGATTTGGTTTAAATTACTCGTCACACTACAAATAAATATTCAATAAAATGGGATTAATCGCAGATAAATTTTTAACGATTTTTGCTGAAAATAACTTCAAAACACATTAATATTATGTCCCATAATTCACCTCTTAATGTATTTGGTTTTATATGTTGAATTTTTTACCAGGGCCAATTATTGGCTGTTTTTCTTTCCTTTTATATATAGTCAATACAGTTGTATGGCTAATTCCTATCATCATATTTTCGTTATTAAAAGCATTAGTACCTTTAACGTTGTGGCAAAAACTTTTTAGTTATTTATTAGACCAAATGGCCAGTAATTGGGTGTTATTGAATACACTCAATCAGAAGTTATTTACCAAAATTAAGTTTAATATAACCGGTTTAGAAAAGTTAAAAATGAAAGACTGGTATTTGGTGATCAGTAATCATCAAAGCTGGGTTGATATTGTGGTACTTCAGCGAGTGTTACACGGGAGAATCCCCTTTTTAAAGTTTTTCTTAAAAAGAGAATTGATCTATGTGCCTTTACTTGGCTTAGCCTGGTGGGCGCTAGATTTTCCTTTTATGAAACGTTATAGCCAACATTTTTTAAAGAGAAATCCGCATTTAAAAGGTAAAGACATCGAAACCACCCAAAAAGCGTGTGAAAAATTTAAGCATAAGCCAGTTAGTGTGATGAATTTTATTGAAGGAACACGTTTTACAAAGGAAAAGCATGCTAAACAAAGCTCTCCATTTCAACGACTATTAAAACCTAAAGCCGGCGGCATTGGTTTTGTGCTTCAAGCGATGAAAGGAAACTTGAGTAAAGTAGTTAATGTAACAATTTACTACCCAGAAGGTACGCCTACATTTATTGATTTTCTATGTGGTAAAGTGAAACACGTATATATTGCTATAGAAACACAAGATATTGACGAGTCACTAATGGGAGACTACGTTAATGATCGCGCTTATAAGATTCAGTTTCAACAATGGGTTAATAAACTGTGGCTCGATAAAGATAAAGCAATGCTAGCGCTAGAAGCGAAGGCAAATAAGGACTCGTAATGCAGACAATGATCACCACTTGGTTAACAGAACATAATGTTCAAACATCATACTTAGAACTTAGTGGTGTGATTATCGGCTGTTTGGTCATTTTTCTAATTTGTAGCCTGAGTTATTATGTGGCGAAAAATTATGTCCTGGTACTTATTCATAAATTAGCCACGGCTTCAAAAAATACCTGGGACGATTTATTTTTTGATCATCAAGTATTTTCTCGAACCATACTGCTAATTCCTTTTGTCTTATTACTATTACTGACACCATTTTTCCTTGACCCAGAATCTGTTGTCGCGATTGTACTCATTGTTTTTGCCAAAGTTGCCATGTGCTTTCAAATAGCGCGCAGCATTAGCGCGTTATTAAATGTGATTAACAGTTTATACCGACAAACAGCCAGCGAACGCTACTTGCCGCTTAATTCGACACTGCAAGTGATTAAATTAGTAGTGTATCTCGTTGCCACTATCTTGGCAGTTGCCCAAGTTTTAGATCGTTCACCGCTCTACTTACTGAGTGGTTTAGGTGCATTAACCGCAGTATTGATTCTAGTATTTCAAGATACTATAAAAGGACTTGTGGCCAGCATTCAGATTTCAGCAAATAAAATGGTTGCTCCCGGTGATTGGATTGAGTTACCTAAGTATGGTGCCGATGGAGATGTAGTTGAAATTGGGTTAAATACGGTTAAAGTAAAAAACTTTGATAATACGGTTACCACTGTACCTACTTATGCTTTAACCAGCGGTTCATTTAAAAACTGGCGTGGCATGATAAATTCAGGTGGTCGCAGAATCAAGCGCGCCATAATTATTGACGTCGCAAGTATACGATTTTATAACCAAGAGCAGCTCGAATCATTAAAGTCAGTGAAACTTATTGCGAAGTACCTTGCACAAAAACAAACTGAAATAGAACAACAGGCTGTTGATAATGCAAATATAAATACCGTAAGCGTTGAAACAATAAACGCAAGGCAGTTAACCAATATTGGCACTTTTAGGGCCTATATTGTTGCCTATTTAAAACAGCACCCAAAAGTGCATCAAGAGATGACTTGTATGGTAAGGCAGCTGCCAGCTTCTGAAGTAGGTTTGCCACTTGAGTTATACTTTTTCAGTAGTGATCAAAACTGGGTTAATTATGAAGCGATTCAAGCTGATATATTTGATCACCTTTTTGCTGCCGCACCACTTTTTGGTCTTAGAGTCTTTCAACACCCAAGTGGTTACGACTGGCAAAAATCAACGTCTAATACTGACGCATAACCCCTTCTTGCATTGTTGAAGCTACTAATAAACCTGCTTGGTTAAATATTTGGCCCTTTACTAAGCCACGGCCACCACTAGCAGATGGGCTATCAATACAATAAAGTAACCATTCATCTAACCGAAAAGGACGATGAAACCACATCGAGTGATCTATTGTCGCTAGCTGAAAGTTTGGTTGCCAATAACTTACGCCATGAGGATATAAAGCGGTTGGCAAAAAAGAAAAATCTGAGGTGTATGCAAGTAAATAGGTGTGAATACGAAGGTCATCTGGCAAGTTACCATTGGACTTCATCCACATTTGACATTTAGCGTCAGTTTTCTCGGGCTTTAACCAGTTATAATGTTTAATCGGGCGGATTTCTATCGGCTTCTCAGATAAAAGCTTGCCACGCATCTCTTCAGGTATCTCATCTTGATGATCAAAGATGAAATCAGTATATGATTTTAAACCTTCAGGGCCAGGTACAAGAGGCATAGTATCTTGGTGATTAAAACCGTCTTCTTGTTTTTGAAACGATGCAGTCATATAAAAAATGGCTTTACCATTTTGAATTGCATTAACTCGACGAGTATTAAAGCTTCGACCATCTCGAATAATCTCTACTTGGTAAACTACGGGTTTTGTGGCATCTCCTGGTCTAAGAAAATAAGAATGTAGAGAATGGACATTATGAGTTGATTCCACCGTTTCTTGTGCCGCAGATAAAGCTTGACCCATAACTTGGCCACCAAATAAAGTCTTAAAACCTAAGTCTTGACTATTGCCTCGGTAAATCCCTTGTTCAATGCTTTCCAACTTTAACAACGCAGTGAGATCATTTAACACCTGACTCATAAAAATTACCCTTTTAACCATGATTAATTTTATATTATAACTTGCTATGACCTTAAAAATAATGAAATTTATAAAATGGTTAAAATTTTTGTTGCGAAATAGTTGGATTTTTAATCAACGCTTTAGTGGTCTGCTTTGCTTAAATAATGACAATTACTTGTTGATCTATACAGAAATCTAAGCTATGTTGCAGATTCGAGACGTATGAAAGGGATTTGAAATACGCATTATTAACGTTTATAAGAGGCCATTGTGCACGCAGTTCTTGAACGAGAAGTCTTATTAGAAAGACGCCAATATACTCCTGAACAATCAAATTTGTGGGATAAGCTATCACTGGCACAAAAATTTGCCACTAGTAGTTTGACACAATTTGGCTATGATCTAGCTTTTATTCGTAGCAGTAAATCTAGCAATTTAGCTGTATTATTATGCGATGGCAATGCTGCAACAATATCTAATGATGGTGAAATCAATACTTCGCCTGAAATTACTGTTAGACCCTAGTAACAGTTCTCTAATTTTAATGAAAAAGCCGCTAATAATTGCGGCTTTTTCATTAGTGTGTATATCATGTACAGATCTTCTTCATATTTTGTTAGTCATTAATTTCGTTATCTTTGTTTTTTTGTTGCTTCGCTCAAACGAGAAAGAAAAACATAAGGGTCAATATCTTGAATGTTAGGTGAATCAACCGAGCACTTAATTTTAACGGAATGATCACCTAAATTTACAAAAAATCGGGTTTTTATTTCCTGTTGAATCCGACTTGATTTAATTAACACTTGTTCCGAAGTTTGGTGCGGGCACAACAGTAAGTATTCACCAGCACTAATAACGCCAGCGTAATCTTCCTCATCTATGTTTTCATTAATGATAACCGCAATTGCTTGAATTACATCATTTAAAATTTTCTTGCTAAAGTGAAAGTTTAACTCTTGCCAGTTTTCTACTTCTAAATAAACCACGGAGATATTGTATTGATATTTTCTCGCCATTTTATACTGCTGTTGATACCAACGCTTAGTTTGGGCGGGTTGCGCCAAGTGTGTTTTCGGTAACTCTATTTCATCATAACCACGGTTTAAGCGCTGCCTGTGTAAATTAAAGCTCCAATAGATCATAAACACTACACCACAACTCAATGCGATAGCTAATAAGTTGATCAGCATTTTTTGTCTAGCATACTTATCATTAAACTCTAGCCTCAGTTGACTCTCTTCAGCTAAGTTCAATGCTAATTGTTTTGTTTTACTGCTAGCAGATGACGCGTTAGCGGCAAATGTTTGCTTTAAGCTGACATTAGGGTAGAAACCTTGATATAAATTTAGATAGTGTTTAAGCGTGGTTAAAGCTTGCTCAAATTGACCTTGTTCAATGTAGTAATCTGTCAGCAATAAATACAATTCTATTTGTTCATGAGATAACGTTATATTATTGGCGAGTGATTGAGCGTAAAGCAGGGCTGAATTGCCATCATCACGTTTATCCAAGGCATAAAAAGTTTTGACTAAAAATATTTGTGTCGATAATTTAAAGCGTAATAAATTATGTTGTTTGAAAACAGACTTGGCATTGAGTAAACGTTCTTTTGCCAAAGTAAACTGCTGCTGTTGATAAAGTACTTGACCAAGACCAAGTTCAGCATAGGCGATACGAATATTTAATTTAAACTGTTTAGCAAAGTGCAGTGATTTCCAAAATATATTATAAGCATTATCGTATTGTTTTAGTTGATAGTATGCTTTCGCTAATAAGTGGTATGTTCTCGCGATACCTTGAGTTCTAGACATGCCGGCACGTAACGTTAAAACGCGATTAAGTAATTCCACCGCATTGTCATACTCTGACAAATAAAAGTGCGCTTCAGCTATTATTTCTAATAACGTTATTTGGTCTACACTTTGCTGATTTTGGCTTAATAAACCCTCTACTTTAGTTAATTTTTTAACTGCTAATGAATAATCTGCACTTAAGGCATGTGCTACTACAGAGTACGCAAGCGCTTGTAAATGGTAATCCATATTGTTGGCTTGTTCAGCCAGCAAAGCCGCGCTTTGTGAAGTTTCTAATAACGCCTGATAGTCACCTTGAGCATAGTAACCACGAGCTATTTTTAGCAAAATATCTAGTTGTATATCAACATCTATTTTGTATATTTCACTACCATATTGTGCAAACTGGAACGCTGCTAATAAGTCACCACGATTAAAAGCAACATCTGATAATATTGAAAAAGCTTTAGCTACTGTATTATGGCTATATTGATTACGATCGTTCACAACTGATTGGGCAATGTTGACGATATCTTTTGTTATCAGCAACTCTTTATCTTGCTGATAAAGAGTATTGAGTAATTGATGGTAATTCTTATCGTTGTTTTGCGAAGTTGCTGCACTTGTTAGTGTGATGCAAAAACTGATTAATATACCCAATAGCAATTGCTTCATTGAAAGTGATGTCCCTATTTTATGGTTAGGATCAGTTTGCTCTTAAGGATAGGTTTTTTCAATTGTATCCTGTAAAAATTAAACATTAATAGTCGAATTTACTGCTTTTTATCAACTTTAGAAATATTCCTTAAAAGTTTAAACAGTCAATAAAATTGATAATATTTAATATGTTAACGTATATATAATCGCGGTAATATTAAAAGTTGTTTACAAATGAAATACTTTGCCTATAATCGTAGTTGAGCTTCTAAAGCTCGACAAGGGCAAATCTAGTGAAAACTGGAGACGCAAAGTTACCGATCTAAGGGGCAACCTATGATAGCGGAACTGCCAAATTTAGATATAGTGGGGGCTTATCTAAATTGAACAGTTCATTGTTATAAACCCCGGTATACTTTGCGTGCCTTCCTTTGTTTCCTGATTTTACTTTCCACCTAAATCAATCTTTTGTAATTTTTTTGTTTCAACATATTCAATAATTAATTGTTCTAACATTGACAGTGGCATTGAACCATTTTTTAATACTTGATCATGAAACTCTCTTAAATCAAATGTTTCACCTAACTCCAACTCAGCCATTTTTCGGAGTTTTTTAATGGTTAACTCGCCCATTTTATAAGACAAAGCCTGACTTGGCCAAGAAATGTAACGGTCAATTTCAGTTTTAACATTATGCAGTGATAAGGCGGTATTATCTGCTAAGTAGTTCATAGCTTGTGCTCTACTCCAGCCTTTTGCATGCATACCAGTATCTACCACTAATCGACAAGCTCTCCACATCTCGTAAGTTAATCGGCCAAAGTCGCTATAGGGACTTTGGTAAAAGCCAGCTTCTATGCCCAAGAATTCTGAATAAAGTCCCCAACCTTCTCCAAATGCTGATATATAGGTATTATTTCTAAATTTAGGTACATCTTTCATTTCCCGAGCTAGTGAGCCCTGCAAATGATGACCGGGTACTGCTTCATGTAGAGTCAACGCTTCCAATACATACAGTGGTCGGCGATCTAATCGGTAAGTGTTGACCCAATAGTTACCTGGCTGGTCATCACGAGACGGACCTGAGTAGCGACCGGTGGTATATTTAGGTGCAATATTCGCAGGGACTTCTATCACTCCATAAGGAGTACGCGGTAGGGTTTTAAAAAACTTTGGTAGTTGAGCGTCCATTTTTTTAGCAATAAATGACGCTTCTTTTAATAAGCCCTCAGCACTAGTAGCATAGAACTGTTTATCGGTACGTAAGAAGTGAACAAATTCTGCAAAAGTACCGGCAAAACCTAGTTTTTTTATTATTGCATCCATTTCTAGTCTGATACGACGAACTTCTTTTAACCCTGTTTCGTGCACGTCATCAACAGTTATGTCTAGCGTAGTGTAGTGCTGTAACCTATTCAGATAATAAGCATCGCCATTAGGTAAAGAGCTAGCGGCGATATTATCCCTAGCATTGGGTTGGTAACGATTAACCATATAGTCATAATACTTTTGATAGCTAGGCATAACTGTATTCAAAATGATGCCTTTTGCTTCAGTTTGTAATGTTTGCGTTAACTCTGCAGTAAAGTGCTCAGGCATTTTTTCGAAAGGTTGATAATAAGTACTTGTTGTCGCGTCGGTTTTTATAAATGCTTTAATCGACTCTTCAAAACCTTGCAGCACTACTTTTGGTTGAGTTATTCCAGCATCAATACCTTTATCCATCCAGTACATTTGTTGAGTAAAGTAATTTGGCAGTGCAGTTAATCTTGCTAAATAATCACGATAGTCTTGTTCTGTGTTAAAGCTCACTTGGCGATTAATTCTGCTTATCCAAACATGAAAGCCAGACTCTGCCGTTAAAGGCATGTAATGTTCGTTATTGGTATAATTATCGAGTTGATTTTTTATTGTGTAGGCCAGTACTGCATGATTAATCGATTCATCTGAATTGAGTTTTTCAGTTTTAATCTGTGTTAGTTTTTGGTAGATCGTACTTAAATCCAAGTGTTGCTTTTTAAGGTTATCTGGAGATAAATCAGGCAAAAGGCGATTTGTAGCTCCAGCTTTATCTAGATTAAATGGACTTTGTTGTTCTTTAAATTGCTGGTAATCACTAATAACCTGCTCGAGATCTTGATTTTCAGTACTGATTTTAGATTTTGTAGACTGGCATGCCACAAGGAAAAATAAGGTAAATATCACAATTGAAAGCGTTTTCATTTTATATCTCAATGATAAATTAAGTACGAATTGACTAGATTAATACCATAACAAAACCTAAGTTTTAATACAGTGAATATTTATATGCTGTAAGAATTGCACTTTAGGTACATTTTATCGGACTTATTGATGATTTTAACCATTTTATTATAGCGTTTTTAAGTAAATTACTAGAGAATGACATACCAGCTATTATTGTAGCGAATGTTGTAGGTTGAAGGTTGGAATAGTGCAGTATCGAGATTCCATAGAAAAGTCTGAGCAAATAATGCATGCCGCCATAAAGCAATTACAATTATGGCATATACCTTCGACGCCAATTAATTATGCCGTTTGTTATAGTTACCTCTCTAAAAACTCCAAACAACTTAATGCTGTCATTGAAAAAAAAATAGCCAGTGGTAAACCTTTCGATAACTTTTTTTTAGAAGAAGTCTATCGTGCTTATGTTCTAGGTCAAAGCGCGTTTCGTACTGAGCTGATTGAAGATCTCGATGATGTTTTGGTTGATATAGAATCAAATAATAAGAAATCTTCACAATGCACAAAGCGTTTAGTGTCCGAACTGGATACAAATATTGCGAGTTTAAAGTCTACAGACAGGCATGAAGTATATAACGCGATTAAAAACATACGTAAAACGACTCAGCAATTTAAGCTTGAGCAAGAAAAATTGGCGAATCAATTACTGCTAACCAAAAAATCAACTAACGCTTTACGATCAGAATTAGACGACGTAAAAAAAGAAATTTACTTAGATCCACTTACCGGACTTTATAATCGTAAATCAATGACCAAACATTTAGAGCTTTGGTTATCTGAAGATCCTGCGAAAAAAGTTGCAGCTATCGTTATTAATATTGATCAATTTTCAAAAATAAACACACAATTAGGTCCTGTAATTAGTGACGTATTACTCAGTAAAATAGCAAATAAGGTTAACAGTTATGTCGGTGACAGTGGCTTGCCAATAAGGTCAGCTGGTGATGAGTTTTTAATTTTATTACCTGATGTTGAACGTTATATTGCCGGTGAAATTGCTGAAAAAATTCGTCAAGGTGTTGAAAAATTAAGATTTATTAGCAGTAAGTCAGGTAGTCGCTTACCTCCGATGACATTAAGTATTGGGGTCAATGATTATCACGTTGCCACGAGTGCTAACGCAATTATTAATGAAACACGAGCACTAATAAATCAGGCAAATAAACCTTTAACAAATCATGTTAATGTTGCTAATAATTAGCATTGTTGATGTAAAACGCTGCCGATCTATTTACGGTTAACTAAGTTCATTGATGAGCTCGGTGAGCGTTTTTTCTGAAAATACCTTGATACCGTTTGCTCGAAGTAGTTGCGTTGTTATACCTTCTCCAGCTATTTTTTCTCGGCAAAATTTTCCATTATAAATAGTTGAGCTACCACAAGAAGGACTCGACTCTTTTAATAATGCGTAGCGAACACCTTGTTCCTTGCATAGTTGTAATGCTCGATTTGCGCCTAGTGTAAACGCTTGAGTGACATCTTGACCGTTGATAGTTGTGACCGCTATTTTTTCGCCAACAAACTGAATTTCTGCCGGAGCTCTCGGCGTCGATAAACCACCAGCCATTTCAGGACATATTACAACCAAACGTTGTTCGTTTTGCCAACGCGCCAAAGTACTATTGACCAATAAATTATCACCACCATCATACCTGACTTTATTACCTAAAAAGCAACTGCTGATAAGAACCTTCTCCATCTTTTATATCCCTGATGTTTATAAGTCGTACTAATTACATAGAAACCCTAAGCTAACAAGCGCTTAATAGCTTGCAAACCTGGTCTATCTTGCTCGGTAACACATTCTATCCAACAGGCGTGGCTGTATTCTTCAAAATTTAATAAAAATTCATAATCATTATATTTAACTCTCAAACAATAGAGGTCGGCACCTTTTATGACTTCTAATTTTGTCGCTCCGGTTGTTTGTAAAATATACTCTATTATTTTTTGGTTATCGTCTAAAGTCCATTGGATATTAAATTTAAGCTGTAGTGCTGATGAATTGATCTCGTCAATGTTGGTGGTTTTAATTTCTGTATTAATTAACATGTAATTTCTTTTTGGTTAAATTAGTGGCTCAATATTAAGCTAACACCTGAAAATATAAGATAAATTTTAATATCTTATTACGGATAAAAAAACCAACGACAAGCGTTTGTTTTTTACATATAATCAAAGAAGGATCCTTTAAAAATTATTTACTAAAGAGAGATTATATCTATGAAAAAAATTACTTTAGCTGTTGCTGCTACTGTTATGATGGCTTCACCAGCCTTCGCTGGTGATCCAGCTGCCGGCAAATCAAAATCTGCTATGTGTGCCGCGTGTCATGGTGCTGCTGGTATTTCTGCTGTACCTATGTACCCAAATTTAGCTGGCCAAAAAGAAGCATATTTAGCTAAGCAATTAAAAGATTTTAAATCGGGCAGCCGTAAAGATCCAGTAATGGCGCCTATGGCTATGGCATTATCTGATGAAGATGTTGCTAACATTTCAGCATACTACGCAAGCCTTAAGTAACATTAAGCTTGCCTAAAGTTTCGTGATCTCACACTAAGTAAGTTCATTAGGTTAGTGAAGTCACAGGAACATAAAAAAGCGCTTAATTGCGCTTTTTTTGTCTGTAACCGCTGAGTTATTTAATCTTGGTGCTGTTTAATTAACGATAAAAATGGTTCACCGTAGCGAGCAAGTTTAGTATCGCCAATGCCGCTTATATTGAGCATTTGTCTTGATGTCATCGGTTTAACTCGGGCTAACTCTGATAATGTAGCATCGTTGAAAACAATAAACGGCGCTATATCTTCAAGTGCAGCTATATCTTTTCGCAACGCTCGTAACTTAGCAAAAAGCGCCCTATCATAAACTTTTTCATGCTTATTACGTTGCCAATAACTGGCTTTTTGCAAGCGAGGTGTCGCTAACATCAGCGGTTGCTGACCTTTTAACACCAACCCTGCCGCCTGTGTAAGACATAAGTTAGACTGTGCAGCAATATCTTGCTGCAAATAGCCTAAATGGATAAGCTGTCGCACGATAGAGAACCAATAGCCAGGGGTTTTATCACTACCGATGCCAAACGTAGACACTTTATCGTGACCTAGCTGGACAATTTTTTCATTCAACTCAGCACGCAATACGGCAACGACATGTTCAACATCGCCACTTTCTTTAATTCTAAATACACAAGACAGCACCTTTTGCGCCGCTTCTGTGGCGTCAAACTGGCTTGGTGGATCTAAGCAAATATCACAGTTGCCACAACCTTGTTCGGTAAACTCAGCAAAATAGTTTAAAACCACTCTGCGTCGACAAGTTTGTGCATCAACAAAGCCTCGCATGGCTTGAAAACGTTGTAATTCGACATTCACTCGTTGTTCGTTTTCGCCTTCTGAGATGCGTTTACTAATGCGTTCAACATCTTTTTCATCATATAGAAATAGTGCTTCAGCCGGTAAGCCATCTCGACCAGCACGGCCAATTTCTTGGTAATAAGACTCTAATGTCTTTGGCGGCTCATAATGAATAACAAAGCGCACATTAGATTTATTAATACCGAGTCCAAAAGCGATGGTTGCGACCACAATTTGTACATCGTCTTTGGCAAACTTATCTTGAATGATATTGCGAATATCTGACTCTAATCCGGCATGGTAGGCCGCGCAATTAATGCCGGCTCCGGCTAATCGCTTAGCTAGCTTTTCTACTTGCCAACGACTATTGCAATAAATAATGCCGCATTCATCTTTACGTTTACTGATATAGCCAATAATTTGTTGCTCACCCTGATATTTTTCAGCCAAGGTAAAACGAATATTGGGGCGGTCAAAACTATCAAGATGAATATAAGGGTCGTGTAATGCTAATTGTTGCAATATGTCACGACGGGTTGTGACATCAGCTGTTGCCGTTAATGCCATTACTGGCACGTGAGGAAAGTTTTGTTTTAACAGGTGTAATTGCGTGTATGCGGGGCGAAAATCGTGGCCCCATTGTGAAATACAATGTGCTTCATCAATGGCAAAAAGGCTGATGTTAAGTTGTGATAAGCCCTGGATAAAATAATAGTTCTTTAGTCGTTCTGGTGCGACATAAAGTAATTTGATTTCTCCCTGACCTAGGCGTTTGAAAATATCATTAATAGTTTCTGTATCAAGCGATGAATTCACATAAGCGGCTGATATGCCTTGTCGTACTAGACCGTCAACTTGATCTTTCATCAAGGCAATTAACGGTGATACAACAATAGTAACGCCCGGCATTATGGTCGCGGGCAATTGATAACACATTGACTTGCCGCCACCTGTTGGCATTAATACTAAACTGTCTCTACCTTCAAGCGCATGGTTAATAATTTCTTCTTGGCCAGAACGAAATGTCTGATAACCAAAATGATGTTTCAGCGCGTCGGTTAATATTGTTGAGGAAATAGCTTGCAACAGACAGTCTTCTTTGGAGGAAATCAATTCACATTTTAACTTAGTAACGGTGATGTGCGGAGGTTTTTTTTCAATATCGTCAAATATTTTGCTCTCGCTGATGATTCGAAAATAAATACAATCAGGTTTAAGCCTATTTTAAGTTAAGCTGATTTGAAAAATTGCTGCGGGTAGCAAATTTTCAGCGGTATCGATTAACATGCTGGTAGGTAGTTGAAATAAACAATGCTATTATTGCCGCTCTTTAATGAACCTTAACCTGCAAGTTTATCCCATGCCAACATCTGAAAAATCCGCCCTTCGTGGTGGTATTATCTTTGCTATTAGTGCTTACACTATGTGGGGGGTTGCCCCATTATATTTCAAATTAATTGATCATGTTAATGCTGACGAAATACTCGTTCATCGTGTTGTTTGGTCTACTATTTTATTGATGGTCGTGGTGTTGATGACTAAACGGTGGGATAACTTTATTACCACCATCAGGCAACCGAAGGTAGTAGCGAAATTAACGATCACAGCAACATTTTTAGCAGTAAATTGGTTTTTATTTATTTGGGCAGTTAACAATGACCATTTACTTGATGCCAGTTTAGGTTATTACATTAATCCACTTTTTAGCGTCGCATTAGGAGTCATCTTTTTAGGTGAACGTTTAAGACCTTGGCAGTTATTTGCTGTGGGGGTAGCGTTTGTTGGCGTGTTGATTCAGCTTATTATGATTGGCTCATTGCCAATAATCTCTTTAGCATTAGCCGGGACTTTTGGTACTTATGGCTTATTAAGAAAAAAAATGCCTTTAGATTCTTTTGTCGGCTTATTGATAGAGTCTTTAATGATGCTACCTATTGCTATGATTTATTGGATTGTGTTTTTAAAAACACAGACAACGAATATGTTTGAGAATGACATGTCGTTAAATGTGCTTCTGGTTTGTGCCGGAATAGTCACTACAGCACCTTTGCTTTGTTTTACAGCGGCAACTAAACGTATGACCTTGACTGCCTTGGGATTTTTTCAATACATTGGCCCAAGTATCATGTTTGTCTTAGCGACCTTCTACTACGAAGAGCCGTTGTATTTTGCAAAAATGATTACTTTTGCCTGTATTTGGACCGCTTTAGCAATATTTAGTTTTGATTCAATAAAGGCGAGAAAACGTGCCGTAACGGCACCAATAGTTTAACGATTATTACTTGATAGGTTATTGAGTTTACACATTGAATTAACCAAAGTTAGCATAAATCAATTGTGATACTTACAGTTCTATAAACGCTAAATTAAAAAGCCGCTTATTAATTGTATTAATTAGGCGGCTTTAAATAATATACATTTTTAGGATTCTTCTTCGGCGCCATAAATGCTGATTTGATTCCTGCCATTTTCTTTCGCATAGTAAAGTGCGCTATCAGCTAAGTTCATTTGTTTTTCTAATGCTTCTTGGCTATTGAAAATCACCCCTAAACTCACGGAAAAGTTTATTTGTTGTTGTTCAAAGGCAATTTGAGCGACTGAAATTGAGCGACGAAAGTCATCAAGTCGATTGTATAATTGGTCTTCATCTAAACCTGCAATTACAACTGCAAACTCTTCCCCACCTAATCTTGCAAATAACCCTTTACCAAAATGTTTGCGCAAATATAGTGAGAATGCTTTCAATATATGATCACCGGCATCGTGGCCATAGTTATCATTAACTTTTTTAAAATAATCAATGTCTAATATTGCTAGCGCGTAAGGAGTACCCGTTTTAATATACTCGCTGATCCTGTGCTGTGCATCACGAATGAAAAATCTACGATTGGGTAAATCTGTTAAATAGTCGGTATTAGCCGCTTTTTGAATTTGTGCAATATTGCTTAAGTTTTCAATGTTTTGCGTAATTCGACAATAAAACTCTTCAGGACAAAACGGTTTTCTTAAAAAATCATCTGCACCATTTTTAATAAAACGCGCTGAGTGGATGCCATTTTCAGCTCCAGAAATACCGATGATAGCCAGTTGATCTCGATGATATTTTTTACGAATTTCATTGGTTAAACCAATACCATCTAATACCGGCATTTCTAAATCAGTAATGACCATTTTAATATCGTCATGCTGTTGTAAAACCTCTAATGCTAATTGACCATTTTCAGCGACATAGACATTAAAATTTCGGCGTTTGAGTAATTCTACAATATGATTTCGTGCTGACAGAGAGTCATCAACAACTAACACGCCGTTTCCTTGATTGCTAAGCTGCCAATGTAAAATACGTTTCAAATACAAAAAGGCTTGGCTATTTTCCTTTGGAATATAATCAATAACAGGATGGGATAAAATTTTCTGTCTCGTTAAATCATCCATTTTCCCAGTTAAAACAATACTTGGAATACCGTGAGAGAGTACGCATTGAATGGCTTCACCATCATTAGCGTCGGGCAATGCATAATCTACAGTTGCGGCAAAAAAGTTATTTTTACCACCTTGTAATAACGTTTCCACTTCAGCTAAGCTGGTGGCAACCGTTACCTGATAGTTAAGTGATTCGGCGATTTGTTTAATCACTCGTGCTATAGGTCGGCTGTCTTCAACCACCAGTAACTGCTTTGACATCAATTTTCCTACTACTTTTTATTATTTTTATAACGTTTCTAGATTAGCAAAGCTTACCACTAACCATTTACAACCTACTTCAGCAAAATTTACTTGGATACGACTTTGTGGCCCGCTACCTTCGTAATTAAGCACGACACCGTCACCAAACTTTTTATGACGAACATTCTGGCCTAACTTAAAACCAGAGTTGCCAAAGCTTTCTAAGGTAATAGTGGAGGAAAACTTTCCTTTAGTCGTTGGTCTCTTTACTTGGCTTTGTAAGCGTACTTCTTCAACACAAGTTTCAGGCAACTCTTTTAAAAAGCGACTGGCTTTATGATGCTTTTCTTGGCCATATAAACGTCGGCTTTCGGCATGACATAGATACAGTTTTTTCATTGCTCGAGTCATACCGACATAACATAAACGGCGTTCTTCTTCTAAACGGCTAAGATCTTCTATCGATTGTTGTGATGGAAACATGCCTTCTTCTAGGCCAGCAATAAACACTAATGGAAATTCCAGCCCCTTAGCTGAGTGCATAGTCATTAACTGTACGGCAGACTCATAATCATCTGCCTGAGATTCACCAGACTCTAATGCGGCATGAGTTAAGAATGAAGTTAATGGGCTTTGCTCTTCTTCTAATTCAGGGTCGACTTCAAAGGTTTGACATGCTGTTACCAACTCATTTAAGTTTTCAATTCTGGCTTCTGCACGCTCACCTTTTTCCGCTTGGTACATAGCCTTTAAACCTGAGTGTTGAATAACATGGTTGGCTTGCTGATCAAGGTTTAAATGGCTTGAATCATCTTCTAATTGGTCAATCACATGGATAAATTGTTGAATAACTTTCGCACTGCGACCTTTTAGCTCTTCATTATTTACCATGTGCTGACACGCTTGCCAAAGCGTACACTCTAAGCTGCGAGCGGCGTCACGTACTAAACTAAGCGTTTGATTACCGATACCACGTGTTGGGGTATTAATAATACGCTCAAAAGCGGCGTCATCATCACGATTATTTAGCAAACGTAAGTAGGCTAAGGCATCTTTGATTTCTTGACGTTCAAAAAATCGTAAGCCGCCATAGATACGGTAAGGTAGTTTAGCTTGAATCAGTGCTTCTTCTAGTAAACGTGATTGCGCATTACTACGATATAAAATCGCGACATCATCAAGTGAACCATTCTTTTTGCCCCACTCGGCAATCCGGCCAGCAATAAATCGCGCTTCATCGATTTCATTGAATGCAGTATAGATTGAGATTTTTTCGCCAGCATCGCCGTCGGTCCATAAATCTTTACCGAGGCGGTTGCTATTGTTATCAATCAGCTGATTAGCCGCGGTAAGAATATTGCCGGTCGAGCGATAGTTTTGTTCAAGTTTAATGGTTTTTGCGCCATCAAAGTCTTGTAGAAAGCGTTGAATGTTTTCTATTTTAGCGCCACGCCAGCCATAAATAGATTGATCATCGTCACCGACGATCATGACGTTGCCACTTTTTTTACCGAGTAAATTTAACCAAGCATATTGAATAGCATTTGTATCTTGAAACTCGTCCACTAAAACATGCGAAAATCGTTGTTGATAATGACTTAGTAACTCAGGGTTATTTAACCAAAGCTCATGGGCGCGTAGTAACAACTCTGCAAAGTCGACAAGGCCTGCACGGTCGCAGGTGTCTTGATAAACACGATAAACTTTTACAAAGGTTTCTTCGGTAATGTCATGCTGCGCATCAATATGTTGTGGGCGTAATCCCTCATCTTTTTTACCATTGATATACCAAAGGAATTGCTTGGCTGGCCAGCGTTTTTCATCTAGCTCTAAAGAGCGAACGATTCGTTTCACCATGCGTAGTTGATCATCAGAATCTAACACTTGGAAACTTTGTGGTAGCTTTGCTTCTTGAAAATGCATACGTAATAAACGATGGGCTAAACCATGAAAGGTACCAACCCACATACCGTGAACATTGCCATCAACGGTTTGCTCAACCCTAGCACGCATTTCGGCTGCAGCTTTATTAGTAAAAGTTACCGCTAAAATGCTATGAGGAGAGACTTGTTCAACTTTCATTAGCCAAGCAATACGCTGCACTAAAACCCGCGTTTTGCCACTGCCTGCGCCAGCAAGCACCAACATATTTTGCAAAGGTGCCGCAACAACATCTCGTTGTTTGTCGTTTAAAGCATCAAGTAATTCAGAAACATCCATAGCAAGGTAAAATCAATAACAATAATATGCCGTTATGATAGCAAATTAACTGAAATGTTGATAACGCTATCAGGAAGTTTATCTCAACAATGTTTTGTTAAATTGGCAAGTTACGTGTATAGAAAATAAATATATTCAAAAGCTTATGGAAGTATATTTGCTAATTGCTCAATATTGTCAAGCGCAAGGGTGGGTAATACTTTTAAGGGCTTTCCTACCTGATATTGATTTAACCAAGCACTTTGACAACCTGCGTTAATCGCCCCCAAGACATCATTTTTTCCACAATCACCAACATGTAATAATTGTTCAGGCTTAATACTTAACGCGAGACAAGTTTTATCGAACATATCGCGATCAGGTTTTAATTTATTATCCATTGAAGCATGAAAGTGTTCAGTAAAATATTTCGCAATACCTATTCGGTCTGTGTCAACGTTACCGTTAGTTATGGCAACTAAAGGCAATTTACTCTGTAAGAATTTCAGCAAGTCGTGGGTTTGCTGGGGCAAGCTAAAGTTACTTCGCTGCTCAACAAAATAGCTTAAGGCAGAGTAAGCTAGTAGCTCTGCTTCCTTACTTGTTAAACCTAATGATAGCGCACCTAAGTAGTAACTTTGTTGTCGTAGTAGGCCAATGTCATGTTTTAAGTTTGGGGTTTGGGCAAGTGCCTGTTGACGAAACGGCCACCAAAATCGAAAGTCAAAAGTATATAACTCGGTCTTTATTTTGTACTGTTTAAACACCACTTTAAAATGGGCAACCATCTTTTTGTCGGTTGCCAGCATAATAGGGTGATTGCTATAAAGCGTATCGTCTAAATCAAAACTGATGGCACGAACAGGCAGTAGTCGACGATAAAATCTCACAATAAAATGACCTAATAAAGTTGTTGGTGTAGCAACTTCGCCACCAACTTTTTAAATTGGTTCAACAATAATGTGTCCATACGAGGGTCAAAATGCTCGGCATCTTGGCTACTAATGGCTAAAAATCCAATATCTTCTTGCTGATGGGTCAAGCGTACTAAAACAACCGAGCCTGGAGTTGGCTGGGCAAAAATCAATTCTTGTTCACTTTGTTGCAAACGGCCGAAATAATATTCATCTTTACTGAGTCGGTTTTCGATTATTTCAGCGCAATCAGCTTCAATTAATGAACTGTGTTTAACGGACGTTGGCTTCACTAACCATAACTTCAAGGCGTCTAACGATAACAATTGCGTTGTTGCTTGATGTAAACAATCTAATAATTCTTCTGCTGCAGTACAGTCGAGTAACCGTAAATATAAGTCGCTATACAAAGCAAATAATTGCTCGTTTTGGTTGGCAATTACCATTAATTGGGTAATTTCTTCTTCTAAACTGTGAATTTTTTGTCGCTGTTGTGACAATTGACGCTCGACTAATGAAATAGCACCACGTTGTTGGTCAGGTAGTCTTAAGCTCGTTACAAGTTCAGCTTGGCGATTAAAGAACTCAGGGTGCTCTTGTAAGTAGCTAACAATTAATTCATCGGTGAGTTTAATTTCTTCATCCGACATTGGGTTTTGATCATTTGATTGCATAAATTTATTATTATCTTGTTATAGGTTTATTTGACCGTCGAATACATGTACGGCGGGACCAGTCATTTTTACTGAGTTTCCGGGACCTTTCCAAAAGATTTTCAATTGGCCGCCAGGTAAATCAACTAATACTTGTCGATTAAGTTTCTTTTGCATTTGTCCAACAACAACAGCAGCGCATGCGCCACTGCCACAAGCTAATGTTTCAGCTGCACCGCGTTCATAAACACGTAATTTAATATACTCAGGTGAAACCACTTCCATAAAACTAATATTGGCTTGTTGTGGAAAACGCTCATGTAATGATAAGGCTTTACCGAGCTCTTCAACTGGCGCTTGTTTTACGTCATCAACTGTTAAAACACAGTGTGGGTTGCCCATGGAAACGACGCCACAAAGCACCGTTTCATCTTCACTGCGCAGAATATAGGTACCTTCGGCTTTTTGGGCAGTAAACGGAATTTTGCTAGGTTCAAACTGTGGCACCGGCATATTGACCGAAACATTGCCGTCTCGCTCAACAAATAACGTCATTTTTCCTGATTGTGTTGAAACCTTGATTTTATGTTTATTGGTTAAGCTTTTTAAACGCACAAATTTAGCAAAACAACGCGCGCCATTACCACATTGGCCAACTTCACTGCCGTCGGCATTAAAAATACGGTAGTGAAAGTCTAAATCTGGGTCATACGGTGGCTCAACAACTAAAACTTGGTCAAAGCCGACACCAAAATTACGATCAGCGAGTTGCTTTATTTGCTCATTCGACAAATAAACATTTTGCGTCACATTATCTAGCACGAGGAAGTCATTACCCAAACCGTGCATTTTAGAAAAATTTACTAACATCTATGTCTAATCCTGCACTGTTACGGTAATAAGCTTTCACCTTGCCATAATTGGTGTAAAGCTTCACGTTGTCTGATTAAAAAACTTTCGTTACCGTCGACCATTACTTCGGCTGCGCGTGGGCGACTATTATAATTTGAACTCATGGTAAAGCCATAAGCACCGGCACTACGTATCGCTAGAAAATCGCCAGCGGTGATTGCTAAAGCTCTATCTTTACCGAGAAAATCACCGGTTTCACAAATCGGGCCAACAACATCGTATTGTTTACTCGGTATATCATCTCGTTGCTCAACTGGAATAATGGCCTGCCAAGCCTGATAAAGTGCCGGTCTGATCAAGTCATTCATCGCGGCGTCTACAATGGCAAAGTTACGGTCTTCGCTGACCTTTAAATATTCTACTTCAGTCACTAAAATGCCGGCATTGGCCATAACGGCTCGACCTGGTTCATAAATCAGAGTTAGATCTCGACCAACGAGTTTTTCAGCAATCGCTTTGGCGTATTCATTTGGGTGAGGAGGGGTTTCGTCATCGTAACAAACCCCTAAACCGCCACCAACGTCTATATGCGTTAAAGTAATACCTTGCTCGGCTAATTCATCAACTAACTTGAGTACGCGATCGAGCGCATCTAAAAACGGCAACACTTCAGTTAATTGAGAGCCAATATGACAATCCACACCTTGGATATTAATATGCGACATTGTTGTCGCATATTGATACAGCTTTGGCGCTTGCTCAATGCTGATACCAAACTTGTTTTCTTTTAGCCCGGTTGAAATATAAGGATGCGTACCAGCATCAACGTCTGGATTAACCCGTAATGAAATCGGCGCTACTTTATTTAAACCTTTTGCAACCGATTGAATGCGCTCTAACTCGGCTTCGGATTCAACGTTGAAGCAATAAATGCCAAGGTTTAATGCAAAAGCAATTTCCTCAGAAGTCTTGCCAACACCAGAAAACACTACTTTTTTCGGATCGCCACCGGCTTCAATCACCCGCATGAGCTCACCTTTAGAGACAATATCAAAGCCAGAGCCTAAGCGCGCCATAACATTTAATACCGCGATATTGCTATTGGCTTTTACTGCGTAACAAACTAAATGTGGACGTTCGCCAGCTGCTTGGTCAAATGCATGCCAATGACGCTCTATGGTTGCGCGAGAATAAATATAGAGTGGGGTGCCGTATTGCTTAGCGAGTTCAGCAACCTGACATTGTTCGGCATATAATGAATGTTGTTTACGATTAAAGTAGTCCAATACCGTTATTCCTATTGTTCTAAACTGGTTTTATCACTGCTTTTAGCAGTTACTTCACTTGTTTTCTCCAAGTTCTCTTGCTGTTGTGCAGGAGTTTGGTATAAAGGGCCTTTAATGCCACAGCCTGTTATGGTGACTAAACTAAGCAAAGTGATGAAAATAATTGCAAATTGTTTACGCATAATTGATTTAATCGATTTTTTTCCCATGATAGACGTTTTATAATCCCTTGACCAACAATTACCAAGCAAAGATTAAACAATCTTACCGTGTAGGTAAAAAGGAATAGTTAATGAATGATAGTCAATACAATATAGCCGCAGATGATATCCTGCTTGCGGTAGAAGAAGCCATCGAAAATTGCGGTTGTGATATCGATTATGAAGGCGTTGGCGGTTTATTAACCCTGACCTTTAAAAATGCCAGTAAAATCATTATTAACAAGCAAGCACCATTGCATGAAATTTGGGTGGCAACGAAATTTAACGGTCATCATTTTCAGTTCGAAAACGAACAGTGGGTTGATAAACGTGGTGGTGGCGAGTTATGGCTGTTTTTATCTGAAGCGGTCAGTAAACAAGCGGAAGAAAACATTGTTCTTTCTGAACAATAAATAATAGATAAGGTAATTGAAATGACCCAACAAACGGTACGTATTGCTACGCGAAAAAGCGCCTTAGCATTATGGCAAGCAGAGTATGTTAAAGCACAACTTGAACACTTTCATCCTGATATAAAAGTTGAATTAGTGCCAATGACCACTAAAGGCGACATTATTCTTGATACCCCACTAGCAAAAGTGGGTGGCAAAGGCTTGTTTGTGAAAGAGCTTGAAGTTGCGATGCTAGAAAATCGCGCTGATATCGCTGTGCATTCCATGAAAGATGTGCCGGTTGAATTTCCAGAAGGTTTAGGTTTAGAAATTATTTGTCCGAGAGAAGACCCACGTGACGCATTTGTTTCTAATAGCATCAAAAGCTTAGCTGATTTACCTCAAGGTGCTGTTGTTGGGACTTCAAGTTTACGTCGTCAATGCCAAATTAAAGCAATGCGCCCAGATTTAGATATTAGAGATTTGCGAGGTAACGTTAATACTCGGCTTAAAAAACTCGATAATGGTGAGTATGACGCCATTATTCTTGCCGCTGCTGGTCTTATTCGCTTAGAAATGCCTGAGCGTATTCGCGAATATATCGCCCCAGAAGTTATGCTGCCTGCTAATGGCCAAGGTGCTGTTGGTATTGAGTGTCGTAGCGACGATGACAACATTAAAGCCTTATTAGCGCCATTGGGCTGTGAGGAAACTCGTATTCGTGTGGTAGCTGAACGTGCAATGAATCGCGCACTCGAAGGTGGTTGTCAGGTTCCTATTGGTAGCTATGCCGTACTAGAAAAGAATGAAATATTTCTACGTGGCTTAGTGGGGGCTATTGACGGTAGTGAAATTTTAACCAGTGAAGTGCGCGGTAACCTTACTGACGCAGCAAAACTAGGACAGCAATTGGCGGATGAACTTTTAGCGAAAGGTGCTGATAAAATTCTACGTCAGGTTTATCAGCAAGCGTAAGCTTAAAGGTTTAAATACGCCCTAAACTAACGGGCGTAATGTAACTAGTTTGCTTGTGGAGAATGTTCACTGCGCAGCAAAGTTACAAAAAAGAACATGAATGAGCTTAATTTCTGTAGTTGTCGACTTGTTTGGCGAAATTAAGCGCTTTAATTTACCAAAACATGGCGCAAGCACCCGATAAATTGTATCTTATTTACTAGGCAAACGTTTCCGTACCATTGATCTAAGACAATATTAAAAAAGATCAGCAGTTCTTAGTCGTGTTTTTTTGCTAGAATTAATAATAATTTAAACAGTTACTAGTTCAACTCTTGCCTGTATTTTGTTGAAACGTCAGAAGAAAGTTAACGATATAATTTATATTTAAGCCAAATAAACTCTGTGTGCTTAGCGCCAACTTGTAGGATAGGATCAGTTCATGAGCGATAAAAAACAACCTGAAAAAAGCAATGATGATAATACTACTGCTGACACAAGCAGTAATGATGATAATCAAACCAACTTATCTGCTTCTATCAAACTTACTCAGGCAGAAAAAAAATCTTCCACGACTGACAAAGTTGCTTCAACTGACAAAGCTGAAAGTGCCAGTAAACCGATCCCGAACAAAAATAAAGATAACAGCACAGCGACTGTGAAAAATTCAGCGGCGTCATCGCACACAACTTCAGATGTGAAAGCAGCAACAATGAAAAAAGCAGATGATGAGAAAAAGAAAACTAAAATTTCCAAAATAGCCGTCTTAGCGTTAATTATTGCCTTACTCGCTATATGCGCAAGTGTAGGCCATTACTTTTGGATTGAACAACAAAAAGCACAAAGCAGTTCGCAGATTAATAGTGAAGTACAAAAAATATTGGCTGTAAATCAGAAAAAAATCGCTCAACAACTGTTACAAAACAAACAAGCGATTACTCAGCAATTTCAACAAAGTAATCGAGCAAGTGCTAACGAGTTAACCGCACTTAAAAGAGAACTTGCACAGCGTCATCGTTTTGAAGAAGCCACCTTAGCCACTATTTCACAACTACAGCAACAAGTGGCAAGTTTAGGGCAAAAACAGCCGAGTGAATGGTCGTTACAAGAAGCAGAGTATTTAATCAGAGTAGCTTCTAGAAGTTTATGGTTAGAGAAAGACGCACGTACGGCCATTAGTTTACTTAATGATGCCGACATGCGAGTTGAGGAATTAAATGACCCTCAATATTTATCATTGCGTCAGACAATTCAACAAGACATTGCCGCACTACAAGTACTGCCGAAATTGGCAACAGATAATGTCATTTTAAAACTGATGACACTTGACCAACAAATTAAAGATTTACCATTAGTTTTATTTGAAATTCCTGATAATAGTGAGAGTAAAGCTTCACTAGAGTTAACGGATAATGTGAGTGATTGGCAAGAGAATTTAGCTAAAGTATGGCGTAAATTCAGTGCTAAATATTTTACTTTTACGCCTAGAAGTGGCGATGTTGAACCGTTAATGTCAGCAACATTTCAACAGAATTTACGTGAAAATCTTAGCCTAAAAGTGCAAACCGCCATTTGGGCTGCCAGTAAGGGTAACGATAGTATCTATCTGCAAGCACTAAGTGATATTCAACGCTGGCTTAATGATTATTTCGATATGAAAAAAACCATTAATCAAAACTTCGACAGCACGCTAGAGTCTTTAAAAGTAGCGGTTGTTACGGTTGAATACCCTAACAGTTTGGCGGCTTTGAAAAAAATTCGCCAAATTTTGTCGAGTAAGAGTCAGCCTAAAACTAATTTATTAAATCAAGCCTCTTCCGCTGAAAAATCTGCAGCTGAGGTTATAGCCCCAACAAGCGTTGAACAAGGCGAGGGCATCTAATGAAAACACTATTATTGTTTTTGGTGCTGTTTCTTGCTGTTGTAGTAATAACCCCGATGCTTATTGGAGAAGAAAGTTATATTTTGATTGCAATTGGTGACTCTGCTATTGAATCCAACGTGATTTCAGCTGTTATATTGTTGACTCTTGTCTTTATTATTTTCGTACTTACGATTAAATTTCTTCGTGGTGGACTGAACTTTAGTTTTTCGGCATGGAACAAAATAGCATTTGCTGGTCGTCGTCGAGCTTTACGAGACTTTAATAAGGGTATTGCTGCTTACGTCTTAGGTGATTATAAGCAAGCGGAACATTTATTAGCTAAATCTGCTGAGAAATCAACTTTGGAGCCTATCGCGTATCTTGTCGCTGCAGATGCCGCTCATAAGCAAGCACTGAAGCCCAATACAGAGCACTATTTAGCTTTATTGGAGCAGAGTGCGAGTAATTTAAAAACATCTGGCTTAGAAGCGGTAATTATTAAAGTAAAATTATTGATAGGACAAAAAAGTTACACACAAGCTCGAGCTGTAATTGACGCGCATCATAAGCACATTGGTCACGACGCACGTTTATTAGCGTTAGAAATAGAATTAAGTTTAGTCGAGCAACGCTTTGACCATGTTATCAAGCAACTGAATAGCGCTCAAAAACAAAAAACCATAACAGCAGATACCATTTCGCTTTGGCAGCAAAAAGCGTTCCACGGCGCGTTTGAACAACAAATTAAGCAACAAGATAGCAACGCTCTGCAGGAATATTGGCAACAGCTACCGAAGAAAGTAAAGCAATCTGAAACGGTGTTAATGGTTTACTGTCAGGTGCTTGCTGAGAACAACATTAATGAACCACTTGAAAAGTTATTATTACCGATCATAAAAAAAGGCGCAGCAAGCAATATCTTAAAGGCGATGAGAACCTTACCCATTACGCAAGTAGACAGTTTAATGTCAGCTTCGCAAAAGCATTTACACAAAGAACCACAAAATGCCCTTTGGCTATCATTAGTTGCCCATTTTGCTATGACGACTGGTCAATGGCCGTTGGCTGAAAAAGCCTTTAATACTTTGGTTAACCTTGAAGTGCAACAGTACGATAAGGTCGACTTATTAGCTTTTTCTCAAGTACTTGAACACCAAGGGCAGTTAAAGAAAGCCAACCAAGTGTTGAGAAAAATTCACGCTTAACAACATTAGGCTAATATTTGTAACTCAAACGTGAGCGAACACATATTAGCTTTTCAGCTTGTTTAAAAGGCTGCATTTTGGTTAATGTGTATCTGACCCTACTTAAAAACTCGGTTAAATGAGGGTGAAATATCTAGCTGTGCTCGGATCTCGCTATTATATTTTCCCATTGAGGCATTGATATGAAACTAATCACGTTGATTTTATCATTCTTATCATTCTCTAGCTTGGCTGGAGTAGACCTTGTTAAGGTCGATAAATCAGAAAATAAAATGTACTTACTGGATAATGGCAAAGTCATAAAAGAATATCGTGTTGCTTTGGGTGACAGCCCTAAGGGACATAAAGAAAAAGAAGGAGATGAAAAAACGCCAGAAGGTACGTATACACTGGATTATAAAAAAGAGGACTCTTCCTTTTATAGAGCTATGCATATTAGTTATCCAAACCAGACAGATTTAGAGGAGGCCAAAAAGAAAGGTGTTTCTGCTGGTGGTTTTATCATGGTTCATGGGCAAAGAAATAAGTTTGGGTGGCTTTCAAACTTTACTCAGAACTTTAACTGGACCAATGGTTGTATAGCCCTAACTAATGCCGAAATGGATGAATTTATGACTTTAGTAAAAATAGGAACAAAAATTCAAATAGAGTGGTAAATTTAATAAACACATACAAGTTTTTTTCGTCCATCACTATAATACTATTTCTATCTGCAATTAGGCTTATCAAGCTAGCCATGAAATACATTGAAATGTGAAATTATTAAAAGGAATTAAGCGGCAATGTCTATAAAAGTAGATTACGACAAATATACAATTGATGAACTTTTTGAAGCATATTCAAGTGTTGATAGAAAACAATATCCTGAAAACTTTACCCGGATAAAAGCTGCAATTGCTAAAAAGCAAGGTGGCAGCTATTCTTGTCCAAAATGCCAGTGTGGCGGTTATGAAACAAGCGAAATGTACGCGGCGCAAGATAGATTTGAAAGCGTCTTGGATTATGAAACGGGTAAATTTGTAACGGTAAGTTGTATGGACTGTGGCTTTACGGAGTTATATAAAAAATCTGCAAGCGTAACAGGCAGCTTATTAGATTTTTTTGTGTCATAAATATTATGATGTTTAAGAGTTATACCGCAGCAAGACTTGCAACTTCAAAACCTAAAAAGTGCAAACGCTGCGGTATTAAAAATGAAAAATTACAAGGTTACTGTGCTGATTGCCTCAGCATTGATTCACCCGAAATGAGAGCGATTGTGAGTAAACATTTAGCAGAATCGCAGGCTAATGTATCTCTTGGGAAAGTGTTTGTAATCATTACAATTGCTATAGCTTTAGCTATGGCTCTATTTTTATAAATCTATACTGTACACCCCAATCACGTAATTAATTTAAAACTTAATAAGCCGCCGAGGCTAACACATCACAACATTTTATGGTCAGCTATGTTGCTGTTGAAATTACTATAAGGGCTTAATTGAAGTGGTGGCTCGGTGAAGAATTTTTATGGTGTCAGTCGAGTTTTAACCGCCACAGCTGATATTGCTATAACGGTCATATCAAAATGAAAATAGCGATGGCTTAGTAAAAAGCCCTATTTAATAATGGCTAATTAAGCCGTCATTAAATAGGACTCTTGTCCTTTATGCTTTTGCGTTCTCTGAAAAGAGCCTTTACCTTTTTTAGCGGTAATAATTTGCTGTTTAAATAATTTTGAGGTTACCACAGCCGCTAAAAAGTTATCTTTAATAACACCTCTTCCCAATTCCCAACCAGCTTGTTTTTGCTGGTGTTTTTTTACTTTATTTTTGCTCATTTAACTTTACCTATAATGTGTTTAATTACTGTCAATGATGACAATTTTATTGCATCAATACGAAAACGCGCAGAGTATATACTAATCAAAAAATAATACACAAATATTATTTTTCAGACTGAATTTATCCGAGCTAAACGTAAAATCTATGGTAAATAATGTGCAAACCATAAAAATAAAAGCCATTGCCCGTCATCATGGTTTATTTATCACTTTAACCGGTGTTAGTGCTTTACTGCTTGTTGCGTGGCTTTGTAGTTATTACTGGCAACAAGCTCGTTTCCCTTTGTTGTTTCTGGTACTCGCTTGTCTCGTTACTATATTCATTGGTTTGCTAAAGCTGGCTGAGCCACGCTTTAGTTTGATTTTAACCACTGACACTTTAACTTTTCATCATCGCTATGGTCGTTGGCAATTTAACTGGCGGCAAATTCGCAACATACATCCTGTAACTAATACTGTCGGCATAGCTCGTGAAGAGCTGAATTATGTTGGCATTAAGCTTAACTCGATTGATGTTATCGCCAAGAGTATGACGCTAAGGTTAGCTAACCGAATGATTCATGAACAAAAACCACTGATCCAATACTGTGTTAAGCACAATTTACTGACCTTATCGCAAGGTGTTTTAAATTTTGAACCTTATACACTGAGCAATGGCGAAATTATAAAAGGGCCGATGGCGGCTTTTCTGCATCATAGTGAGGTTTTACATCAAGCCCTTGGCGCGCACATTTTTATTGCCGCGAATAATTTAAATAGCTCAATTGAAGACTTTGTCGGCCTAGCAAATGGTTACTTAGCAAAAGCTACAAAGGTTGAACTTAATCAAAGCAAATTATTTCACTGATTTTGCAACTACTAAGGATCATTTAGTGAGAGTTAGATTGAGTTGTTAAGCTTGGAATTATAGAGAGAAGTAAAAGTAGGAATTAGATCGAATCAAGGTATGAATGTATAAATAAGTGAGTGTAAACTCACACCCACTTATTTATTTAATCTGCTATGTAAACAACATTGAGTTGTTAACCATAATGTAAGCAATGGATTAAATTGCTAGGTTAAAAGCCGTTGTTCGCTCGCCAGATTATTTAAGTTTCAAGCGCGCTTAAACAGCAACAACTTTATTTGCACATGGACCTTTTTGTCCTTGGCCAACTTCAAATTCAACAGCTTGACCATCAGCCAATGTAGCGTATTCGCCGCCTGACTGAATTTCTGAATGATGAACAAATAAATCTTTACTACCATCTTCTGGAGTAATAAAGCCGAAACCTTTATCTGCATTAAACCACTTAACTATACCTTTGCTCATATTATTCTCTTTCTCTGTGGTGAAAAATATAATTCTGTCTTGCTATCACCATTACAAAGCAGAAGTTAAATTGGGTTGGCTATGCGACTAAGCCACGTGCATAATTTTAATTATCGCTTTTTACCGTATTTATTCTTTGTATTCGCTACTTGTTTGGCCATAGCGAGTAATTCGGCTGAAACATCATCACTGCCGTCTTTGATTAATTTGCTAACATCACCTGAGGAGAATAAAGAACCACGTTCTGATTTCACGCCTAATGAGCGGACAAAGTCTTTGGTTTTACCGGTACTGCAGGTTTCTATATATTTTAAAAGCACTTGTTCATTAAAGCTCTCAGGCTCTTTTTTCAAGGTGGCAATTTGTTCATTAAGTGAGGCGATTTCCGACTCTAAATTTTCAATTAATTCGGCAATATTTTCATAGGGTGTCATGTAGCTATTTAACTCTTTTTGGGGCATTTGAAGATTACGTCTATATAAACTGTAGCGTAGTACACACAATATAACCATTATGTGTAAAAGATCATTGTACAGTGAATACCAGCTTTTACCTTATATACTTTATAAATAACTGAATTTTGACTAAATAATGTGCTTTAATTGCTTAGGGCAATAACTTACAAGCTGTAAAGTCTTTACAAAAATTAAACGACACAGCTACCGTATTTACTCACCGCGCTTTACGCTAATCATTCGGGAACACACTTTGACTATAATCGAGATATTGCTGTTAATCATGGTGGCCTTTATTGTCGTATCTTTGCTTTACAGCAGCGTGAAGTTAGGTATATCTCCTATGCCAAGCTCGACTAAAGCCTTTATAGCTATGCAAAAATTAGTGGATGAAACAGGCCAAGGCGCAATCGTTGATTTAGGTAGTGGCTGGGGGAGTTTCGTTATACCTATGGCAAAAAGTAACCCGCAAAGGCAAGTGGTAGGTTATGAATTATCTTTATTACCTTGGTTAACCTCAGTAATGCAGAAAAATATTTTAGGTTTAGATAATTTAACATTGCACCGGAAAAACTTTTATCAGGCATGTTTACCCGAGGCCGCCGTATTAGTGTGCTATTTATACCCTGCTGCGATGAATAAGATTGCCAATAAGTTAACATCAGAGCAACCGAAGATTGATTTTCTTATCAGTAACAACTTTGCTTTGCCATCGTTACAACCTAGCAAAGTGGTAAAGATAGATGATTTTTATAAATCACCAATTTATTTGTATAAAATTAATCAGCAAACTTAAGGTTAATTCCCGGAATAAGTTCATGCCCTCAACTTGATGTATGAGCTGAGGGTGAAGACTAACTCTTATCAGTGGCTTTATTGTTGGTTGTTTTCTTAACGACCTTTGCTTTGATTTTTTTCTTTGCTGACGCTTTTTTGGCAGCCGGTTTTTGTTTTGGCAAAACCTGACATTGTGGACAAAATACTGAACTGCGGTTCGACTGGCGAATCTCTTCTAATACACTTTGGCAACCATCACATTTTTCACCTGCTCGCCCGTACACAAACAATTTTTGGGCGAAATAGCCGGGTTTACCGTCTGCTTGAGTAAAGTCTTTTAAGGTTGTGCCACCTTGTTCAATTGCCGCGGCTAATACTTGCTTAATAATATCGGTTAGCTCATTAAATTTTGCTTCACTAATACTGTTGACTAACGTTGCCGGGTGAATGCTGGCAATAAATAGCGACTCATTGGCGTAAATATTACCGACCCCAACGACAACATGATTGTCCATTAAGAAGGTTTTAACCGGCACTTTGCGATTATTAGCTTTGCTAAATAAATGTCCGTGATCAAAGTCATCGGTTAGAGGCTCAGGTCCTAGTTTTGTCAGTAGCCCTTGTAAGTCAAGATGTTCAGGAAACCAAAGCACAGCACCAAAGCGGCGCGGGTCATTTAAACGCAGCATTTTACCGTTATCAAAAGTCACTTCAAAATGATCATGTTTTATTGCAGGGGTATCTTGTTCAAGAATGCGTACCGAGCCGGACATGCCGAGATGCAGTAATAAAGTGCCGCTAGAAAATCGTAATAAAAGGTATTTCGAACGACGCTCAATTTTTTCTAGAACTTGATCAACAATACCATGTACTTCATCAGGTATCGGCCAGCGCAGCTTGGCATTTCGTACCACAACACTGGTGACAGTTTGCATAGCAATATGGGGTGTTATACCTAAACGGCAAACTTCAACTTCTGGTAACTCTGGCATATCAGCGTAGCCCTATTATGATTTATTTTCAGGTGACGCCATTCGCGTTACGAGTGCATTTGCGAAGCGCTCTGGTGAAGCATCATCCATATTAAAATATAACGACGGTTCAATTAATTCGGCTTCCATTAAGGCAAAAGTATCTTGAAAACGAACAAAGTCGATACGCGCATACAGTAGCTCACCATGAAGCTTGCTAATGGCCTGCATGGTTTTATTTGCCGCTGCTATCAATGTTGCTTCAGGGGTTACCGATAATAGACCGCCACCGTGCTCTTCTTGAACGCGAAAGTCACCTTTTGCCGGTGTTTTTAAAATCGCATGGCTGTATTGACCATTAAAGTAAAACAAAGAGAATTCACCTTCTTGGCAAATATCTGGCATAAACGGCTGCACCATTAGCTCTCGTTTAGCAAAGGCTTGGTTTAAGTCAGTGGTTTTAGTTGTGTAGTTTTCTTTTGTTAACCAAAAAGTATTATCGGCATTGGCACTAACTCTTGGTTTTAAAACAATTTGATTGGTGTCGAAATGAGTAAAATATTCTGCAAGTTTATTCGCGTCAAAAGTTGCTGGCCATAATGTTGGCACAATCGTAACTCCCTCAGCTTCTAAGTGCGTTAAGTATATTTTGTTAATATTCCATTGCACTACAGCTAAGCTATTTTCTAGGCGAGCACTCGATTGCTCGATATTGGAAAGTACTTTAACGAAATTTTCCATGTCATCTTGGTAATCCCATGGGCTCCGTATAACAACCAACTCATAGTCATTCCAGTTTACTGTGCTATTACGCCAAGATACCAGCTCGGTTTGCCAACCTAATGCCAGCATCGGTGCATCAATTAAGTTATCGTAAGCTTCAAAGTCTTCTAAACTGTCCATGGTTAAAATTGCACATTTTTTCATAAAGTTATTGTCCTTAGAATGGATAGATACACGAAAATCAAATGGTTAGTTGTTTCAATCAGTCACGAATATTTCTTGTGGAAATAGCTGGCCATACATTGCTATGGGCAAGGCTAACCATTGATTTGACTCATGTTTAAATACTAAAAGCTGTTGATCAGTTGCATAAAAATTTAACGCTAAAGGTTCAGTTTTTCCTGCTATGTCTAGCTTAGCACTGAGCGAAAATTGTCGATCAATGTCAGGCGCTTGTTGCAATAATTCAGCATCGCTTTGTTGCCACGACATCATCATTTGCTCTAATGCCTGGCCTGAAATATTAGCCGGTGTCGCTCGCCATGTCCGGCCGATGCGTTCAATAGCGATAACATTATCAATTGTTAAGGTTAAAATAATGTTTTGCTGACCTACTATGGCAACAGCATGTTCATCCGTTGTGTCAGCATTAGCATCGAGAGAGTTTACTTTTTTATTGGTGAAATTAATTAATAAAATAAAACCCATTACCACAAAAATAATGACATTATTCCACCCGGTTTTTGATAATTTTATCAAGATAATCTCCACTAAATTGCTGCTGCACTCATGATACGAAAAAATTGAGCTTATTAGTATATAGCTTTACACTAAAGCCAATAAAAAGTACCTAAAATAAGGCTTTGCGATGAAACTAAAAAAACTAAGTGTTGGAGTGCTTATCTTCAGTACTTTATTTGGCGCGGCTAACACCTACGCCCACCAAGCAAGTGAACAATTTCAAATACTACTAGAAGACCATTGGCAAACAGCAAACCAAGAACAAATTTTCTTTCGAAAAGACCCCGATGCATTTCGCATGAAGGGTAAATTACCTGAAATGTCAGCAAAAGGCCGTGAGCGTCGCTCTAATTATAATAATGACCTTCTCGCACGCATTAACAGCATTGATGTCACTAAGTTGTCTGAAAGTGAGCAAGTGACTTACCGTTTGTTTAAATATGAGCGAGAAACTGAAGCGAAAAGCTACCAGTATCAAGACCACCTTTACCCATTAACTTATTACTCAAGCTTTTTTAGCTACTTTGCTGGTGCGCCAGCCAACATGTCGTTTTTAACTGAAAATGACTACCGCAATTATTTGATCAGCCTTGCCGATTATCCTCGCTACAACAAAGAGCATATTGTCGATTTAAAACAAGCGATAAAGTTAGGTCATACGCAATATTGTGAAAGCTTTAAAGGCTATGAAAATAAAATAAGTAAGCATTTAGTCGCCAATGTTGAAGACAGTGTTTTTTACGCACCAATGAAGAAAATGCCAAAAGCAATTTCATCTAGCCAACAAGCGCAATACCGCCAGCAAGTGAAAACGTTAATAAAAGACACTGTTATCCCCGAATACCAGGCATTTTATGACTTTTTCACACAAGAATACATGACAAACTGTCGTACGACAGCAGGTATCAGCAGTGTGAAAGGTGGTGCTGAGTATTATCAATATTTGATTGAGTTTTACACCACCACTGATTTATCAGCCGATGAAATACATCAAATGGGCCTTGATGAAGTTAGCCGTATACGTTTAGATATGCAGAAAATTATCAAAGAAGTAGGTTTTAAGGGCGAATTTAAAGACTTTATTCAGTTTTTAAGAACTGACGAGCAATTTTATACTAATACTGCTCTAGATATGATGGAAAAAGCCAGTTATATCACTCGCAAAATGGCAGCACAATTACCGAAGTGGTTTTCGGTATTACCGCGCAGCACCTTTGATATTAAATCTAGCCCGAACGGTGGCGCCTACTATGTTGCTTCAGACGGCACAGGTACAACGCCGGGTACCTATTTCTTAGAAACAAAAGATTTAAAGAGCCAACCGTTGTACACCTTAGAAGCGCTAACTTATCATGAAGCCGAGCCAGGGCATCACTTTCAAAGTGCCATTGCTCAAGAAGTGGATATGGCCGAGTTTCGCAAAACCTTATATCACTCAGCTTATGGTGAAGGCTGGGGCTTATATGCTGAACGCTTAGCTAAAGAAATGGGCTTTTACCAAAACCCGTATAGTGATTTTGGTCGTTTAACATATGAAGCATGGCGAGCATGTCGTTTAGTGGTAGATACTGGTATCCATGTTAAAGGTTGGACCCGTCAGCAAGCCATTGATTATTTAGCGGACAATACGGCATTAAGCATGGCAGAAGTCACCGGACAAATAGATCGTTATATTAGTTGGCCTGCGCAAGCATTATCGTACAAAATTGGTGAAATAAAAATTCGTCAATTACGTGCTCAAGCAGAAAAAGCCTTAGGAAAAAAATTCGACATTCGACTATTTCATGATCAAATGTTGAAAAATGGCAGCTTGCCGATGGCCTTACTTGAAGAGTTGACGTTAGACTGGATTAAACAGCAACAATCTTAGTGAAGGTACATAAAGCAATGTTCTAATAAACAAAGAGCAAGCACTAAAAGTGCTTGCTCTTTTTTATTGCTATTATTCTAATACCCACAAACAATAGTTAAGTTAAACTGAAGCAAAATCCAGCCTATAAAATAAACAGCTGACTATAATATAGATACATGTAAATTTTTATAGTAAATTAACAAAGTAATAACATCAGCCAAATTCTCAAAAAGGAATAATGACATGAACATTGGAAACAGAATACTCATACTTGCGATATCTTCAGTATTGTTTGCTTGTGGTAGTACAAGTAATAAAACCTCGCTCGCAAAAGAGAATACCGAAGGTTTAATTTGTAAATCAGAGAAAGTTTTAGGCAGCAAAATACCGAAGAAAGTCTGTAGAACACCAGAACAAATGGAAGCAGAGATGTTAGCTACTCAAGATGCCGCTAGACGCATGCGCACATCAGGTAGAGCTGACGGCAATACTATGTAATTCTAAATCAATAGAAAATATATATCTTTAGATGAATTTTATTTTCTTTAGGCAATAAAAAACCCGGTATAAACCGGGTTTTTAAATAAGCGGCAATCAATTACTTGATTTTAGCTTCTTTATACATAACATGCTGACGGATACGAGGATCAAACTTTTTGATCTCCATTTTTTCAGGCATTGTTTTTTTGTTCTTATCAGTAGTGTAAAAGTGACCTGTACCGGCACTAGAAACTAAACGAATTTTATCACGCATTGTAATTCCTTAAACTTTTTCGCCACGGGCACGGATATCAGTTAAAACTGCATCAATACCTTTCTTATCGATAATACGCATTCCTTTCGGAGTTAAACGTAATTTAACGAAACTATTTTCACTCTCAACCCAAAAACGGTGAGTTTGAAGGTTAGGTAAAAAACGACGACGAGTCGCGTTTCTTGCGTGCGAACGGTTGTTACCAACCATTGGCTTTTTGCCTGTTACTTGGCAGACTTTAGACATATGAGTACTCCAAAATTAATTTCAGCTCGAGCTATATTTCCCCAAGACCGTCGCCTCGGGATCCTGAAAAAGGTGGCATATTATAGTGAAACTGAAAATCGAAAGCCAGTATTAATCACCTTTAAAGTAAACATAATTGAAAGATGATGTAATTCAATGGTTTAACGAAGAAAAACAAGCCAGATAAAGTATTTTATGCGTTATTATTATCCGAGTGGAGTAATAATAACGCAATATTAGCTTATTTTTGAGTCTAATAATTTGCGCAATTTTTCTTTTTGATCTTTATTACACAGTTCATCAATCAAAATGCGAATAATATGCGACTTTGCTAATTGGCTATCATGAGCCAACTCTTGCAGTTGTTCGATGGCAGCTTCACTTAAGGTAAAGGTAGCCGGGCGAAAACGACGCCCACCTTCCGCACTGTTCTCCGCCTGTCGAGCAGCATGCGCTTTTGCAGCCAAAACCGCTTGCTGTAACGACAACTCATCGTGCTCACGGCTAACAATTTTTGGCTGACCTTGGGCATAATTTTCCGCATCAGCAATAAATTCATCAACGGTGAATTGCTTTTTCTTTCTCGGGCCGTCCTTGGATTTTTTTAAATCACTTAAACTCATGAGAATTGTCCGGTTTCATCGCCAATAGCTCTTCAGCTATCGCTATCATTTCTAGAGCTGCTTTACTCTCAGGCTCAATTTCAAGCACTGATGAACCCAGCTCTTCACTGTCATCGTAAATATTACGATTAAACGTTACTGCGTTTAAAACATTAATACCGAATGAGCTGCAAACTTCTTTTGCTTCTAAAATACGACCCGCTTGATTCGGCAGTGAAGGGCATTGTGTAATAACAAATGATGCCAACATTTTAGGGTTAACCATTTTACAAGTACTGAGCATATCTTCCATATGTGGTACGGTTTTTAAATCACGACGTTTCGGACGCAGTGGAATAATGACATGATCAGCGACAGACATTGCAGCACGCAGCGCTAAGTTATCTTGGCCACCACAATCAACAACAACATAATCGTAATGCTGATTAAGGCTTAATAAATCATTGCGGATTTTACCATACAGCTGAATACAGTTTATTGCGGGTAAAGATGGATCGGAATTTCTTGCTTGTATCCAGTCAGACGTCGTGCGTTGTGGATCACAATCAACCATCAATACAATCGCTTTTTTCTCGCGGGCAAAATACACAGCTAAATTCTGTGCTAAGCAGCTTTTACCACTTCCGCCTTTTTCCCCGCCTACTAAAATCATCATCTCGGTAATTCCTTGTTTACTACTTAAAATACAACAACCCTTTCATTATAGTTCAATAATCAAAAGGTAACTTAAGCTTAATTTAATCTGTTAATTGCACTGCAATTTCAAACCAACCATTATCTTGTTTAATTGAGCGCAATACTTTACCAAACAATGTTTGGCTACTTGGATTCGCTGCTTTAAATATAATTTTTACTTGTGTGTTTGCAGCTATAGCACAATCACAATCTACTTTTAAGCCACCACGAGAAAAATCTAAACACGCTATTTTCTTACGTTGTTCATTGTTATTGTCATCAGTCCAAACAATATCAATTAACTCTTTTTCCATATCAATACGGAAAGATTGCCTGCGTTCGTTTTCTTCACTATCTAGTACTTTGTCAATATCGCTCATAGAGATTCCTTATTTACAGCTTTTACTAAATCATTGCGTATTAATTCGACCATGTTCAGCATACGAATAACAGTGGCAACCCGCAACTATTATATGATCAAGTACTTTTATATCAATTAAAGCAAGCGCTTGCTCTAAACGAGTAGTGATATTGTTATCTGCAATACTCGGCTCTGCGATACCAGACGGGTGGTTGTGAGTTAAAATAACTGCCCCAGCTTGGTACTTAATTGCCATCTCAACCACAATACGCGGATAGACAGCCGCCGCATTAATCGTCCCGAGAAATAAGCGTTCAAACTTTATCACTTGATGCTGAGTATCCAAAAATAATACCGCAAATACTTCGCGAGTTTCATGGCGCAACTCTGCTTTTAAAAAGTTTTGTGTACTTAGTGATGAGGTCAATGCTTGTCCTGATTGCATTTGCTCGGCTAAATACCGTTTAGACATTTCCATACACGCTTGTAACTGCACATATTTTGCCGCACCTAAACCGTGATGCAAACAAAAGCCTTTTAAATCAGCTTGATATAACTTTGAAATACTGCCGAAACTTTTGAGTAAATTTCTGGCAAGGTCAACAACATGGCAGCCTTTAACACCAGTTCGTAAAAATATTGCCAGTAATTCTGCGTCACTTAAGCTACTTGCGCCGTGCTGAAGTAGTTTTTCTCTCGGTTTTTCATCCGTTGGCCAGTCTTTTAACATGAATGCATCCTTGCAAAGTGATTTTAAAAAAAGCGCGAACAATGCTATCTTATCGCCCATTGTTGTTATTAAGATTAGCAGTTTATGCAGATTCTTCAGGGTAAAAAAATTCTTTTAGGGATTAGTGGTGGTATTGCCGCTTATAAAACACCAGAACTAGTGCGTCGATTAAAAGACCAAGGTGCTGATGTTCGGGTAGTAATGACAGAAGGTGCAAAGGCTTTTATTACGCCTTTAACCTTACAGGCTGTGTCTGCTAATGCTGTGTCTGATAGCTTATTAGATACTCAAGCTGAATTGGCAATGGGTCATATTGAGTTAGCGAAATGGGCCGACTTTATTTTAATAGCCCCGGCCACCGCTGATTTAATCGCTAAAATTGCCCTAGGCATGGCTAATGACTTACTGACCACGCTATGTTTGGCCACTGCTGCGCCCATTGCTATCGCGCCAGCGATGAATCAACAAATGTGGCATAACCAAGCCACACAAAACAATATCAAAACATTAATGTCCTATCGTTACAGCATTTTTGGCCCAGGTGCCGGAGAGCAAGCCTGTGGTGATATAGGGTTAGGCCGGATGTTAGATGTCCCTGAGTTAGTGACTTTAACTTGCGAACAAATTGCTAAAACCATGCCTGATGCTAATTCCTCTGAGCAAAAGCCACTTTCTGGTCAACATTGGTTAATCACTGCGGGGCCAACTCGTGAGGCAATTGATCCAGTACGTTATATTTCAAACCATAGTTCAGGAAAAATGGGTTTTGCTATTGCTAGAGCAGCCCAAGAGCTTGGTGCAGAAGTGACCATTATTTCTGGGCCGGTAAATTTAAGTACCCCAGAAAGTTGCCAAAAAATATCGGTAACCAGTGCGACAGAAATGCACCAGCAAGCATTAGAGCATGCACCCGCGGCTGATGTTTTTGTTGCTTGTGCCGCCGTGGCCGATTATCGAATTGACCATATTGCCAGTGAAAAAATTAAAAAATCACAAGACACTATGCAACTTAACTTGATTAAGAACCCTGATATTGTTGCAGATGTCGCCGCTTTGGCTAACAAACCTTTTACTGTAGGTTTTGCTGCAGAAACACAAGATGTTGAGCATTACGCGCGCGACAAGTTAGCACGTAAAAAACTCGATATGATTGCCGCAAATAATGTTGCTGCCGCAGGCCAGGGCTTTAATAGCGAGGATAACGCTTTGACAGTTTTTACTGCCACTGATGAAAAGGTGTTGCCATTGATGAGTAAAAATGAGCTTGCAAAACAACTGGTGCAACATATTCAAGACAAGTTATCAAAATCATTAAAAACGAAAAGCTAATTTCATTGTTGAATGTCAGCTCAATAACGCTATACAATCACGCTAAATTTTTAGTCGTAGTCCGTTGAGATAATGACTAAAAGTATAACAAAAATAGAGAATCAGTTTTATGACGGCGACTCAAAAACCTAATCGCAAACAACAAATTCTAGAGTGCCTTGCGCACATGTTGCAAACCAGTGCTGGGCAAAGAATAACCACAGCAAAACTTGCCGCTGAAGTCGGCGTTTCAGAAGCCGCTTTGTATCGCCACTTCCCTTCAAAAGCTCGTATGTTTGAAGGTTTAATAGAATTTATTGAAGAATCGATATTTTCTCGCGTTAATTTGATTTTAACTGATCACAAAGAAGCGTTGATTCGTTGTCACCATATTTTGCATGTATTATTAATATTTGCTGAGCGTAATCCTGGTATGTGCCGAATTCTTGCTGGCGATGCATTAATGGGCGAAAATGAACGTTTACGTGCGCGTGTTAACCAGTTTTTTGAAAAGCTTGAATCTCAATTTAAACAAGTTTTACGTGAAAGAAAGCTCAGAGAAGGTAAAGGTTTTACTATTTCAGAGCAGGCCTTAGCGAATATTTTATTGGCTTATGCAGAAGGCAAAATCAACCAATTCGTGCGTTCAGATTTTGCTAAAAAACCGAGTGCCGATTTTAATGAGCAATGGCAATTTTTGATGGCTGATAAATAAAAATTAATAAATTGGTTTAAAACCACACCGATAAAAATTGTTATCGAAAACGCCTAAGTTAACTTAGGCGAAAATTAAGGAATACCTGTGAGCGCTTTATCACACCTAAAACCGAATAAATTATGGCAAATTTTTGAACAGATTTGTCAGATACCCCACCCTTCAAAACATGAACAAAAAATATCACTTTGGATCCAGTCATGGGCAAAAGAGTTAGGTCTTAGTATCAAAGAAGACGCGGTGGGTAATTTAATTATTAAAAAACCAGCCACGGCTGGAATGGAAAATAAAAAAGGCGTAATTTTACAAGCTCACATGGATATGGTGCCGCAGAAAAATGCCGATACCGAGCATAACTTTCTAACCGACTCGATTAAGCCTTATATTATTACAGAGGCTGATGGTGATTGGGTAACGGCAGAAGGCACAACGTTGGGTGCAGATAATGGCATAGGTTTATCATCAGCATTAGCTGTTTTGGCGAGTGATGATATCGCCCATGGTCCGTTAGAAGTGTTAGTTACCATTGACGAAGAAGCGGGCATGACGGGTGCTTTCGGTCTTGAAGCCGGTTGGCTTGACGGTGAATTATTGATCAACACTGATTCTGAACAAGAAGGTGAAGTTTACATGGGCTGTGCTGGTGGTATTGATGGCGAAGCCACATTTGCTATTACCTATGAAGATGCCCCTGCTGATGTTGAATCTTTTAACCTGTCTATTTCGGGTTTAAAAGGCGGCCATTCTGGCGTTGATATTCACACAGGCCGAGCCAATGCGAATAAGCTTTTGGTCCGATTTTTACTTGAAGCGAGCAATGAGTTTAATTTACGTTTAACGGAATTAAATGGCGGTAGTTTACGTAACGCTATACCACGTGAAGCGGATGCAAGTTTTGTTATTAGTAAAACACAGGTTGCAGCATTAAAAAGTAAGTTGGCTGATTATTTAGCAACGATACGTCATTCATTAGCCGCAATCGAAACTGATCTTGAAATGTTACTGATTTCACCAGAAACATTTGATGAGTGTTGGACACAACAAACACAAAGTAATATTTTACGAGCGCTGAGTGCCTGTCCTAACGGTGTTTTACGTATGAGTGATGATATTGAGGGCATTGTTGAAACGTCATCAAATTTAGGTGTTATGCGCAGTAAAGGTAACAAGTTTGTTACGATGACTTTAATTCGTAGTTTACATGACGATGGCCGATCAGATGCGCAAACTATGGTGCAATCGGTGTTTGAATTGGCTGGCGCTGACATTAAATTTTCTGGCGCTTATCCAGGCTGGAAACCAGATACTAGCTCGGCGCTCATGCAAACTGTACGTGAAACTTATCAAACTTTATTTAATAAAGTACCTGAGATTATGGTGATTCACGCTGGCCTAGAATGTGGTTTATTTAAAACGGCTTACCCACACTGGGATATGGTGTCATTTGGACCAACGATAAAATTTCCGCATTCACCGGATGAAAAAGTACAAATTTCAACAGTGGAGCAATATTGGCAATTATTGGTTGCAGTATTAGCTAATATTCCCGAAAAGGCTTAATTACACGTATGCGCGGTATTTAAACTACCGCGCTACTTCGCTGTGACATATTTGCACGTAATATACTATGCTTAATGAAATCCTCCTGAGCAATGTCCTCTTATTAGGCTAAAGTCTAATAAACAAATCAACGTAAATCATTTAAGCTGAAATTGGGGTTTTATATAGGAAAAAGTAACATGATTCAGCCAGAAAAAATTATAATAGCTGACGATCACCCATTATTTAGACAAGCTTTATTGGGCACGCTAAAACTAAAGTTAACACAAACCCAATGGTTAGAAGCTCAAACAATAGCTGAACTCGAGCAACAACTTAGCGATAATAACGATAGTGATTTATTGCTACTTGATTTACATATTCCTGGCGCGCATGGCTTTAATACGCTTATTCATGTGCGAAATCACTTCCCGCAAATACCTGTTGTTGTGGTGTCTGCTCATGAAGATCATGAAACCATACATAAATCGATGGGGTATGGCGCTTCTGGGTTTATTCCAAAATCGACCCCCGTTGAAGATATATATACGGCTATTGGGCAAGTGCTACTAGGTAATATTTGGACGCCCAAAGAGTATAACTCCTCGCTGCCGATGCAAGACAATAACAACATTGCAGAGCGTGTTGCTAGCTTAACGCAACAACAATATCGAATTTTAATGATGTTTGCTCAAGGCATGTTAAATAAGCAAATTGCCTATGATTTAAATGTTTCTGAAGCAACAATTAAAGCGCATGCTACTGCAATTTTTCGTAAACTTGACGTCCGTAACCGTACACAAGCGGTGATTACTATTGCTCAACTTGATATCGCTGAAGCGCCATTACAAGAGTAAAAACGGTTAGTTCAACAACAATACACTTTGCATTACAAGTACTTCGCTTGGAGCTTTTTCGTTAACATCGAACTCATCATCGCTCTCAACTCTGCGGGTTTAATTAATTTACGCATAAAACCAATATCAGCTGCCAAAGTTTTTTCTTCTAAATCACTGTCAGTAGTGGCGGTAATTAAAATCGCTGGAATATAATGAGGACTGAGCTTTCTTAATTTAGCGATTAACTTAATACCGTTAAAATTGCTATCCAGTTGATAATCGACCAACAATATTTCAATGTCATTCTTATGCTCATCATAAAGTGATATTGCTTGATGGTATGAGTCTGCGGCTAAGACATTACAGCCCCAAACAGATAAAAGTTCAACCATGCCACTAAGCACATCGGGGTCATTATCGATACACATAACGGTGACGTCACTTAAGCCTAAAGTAACCGCAGGCTTAACCACTACTGATTCCTGCTGCGCAAGTGCTTGTTCAACCCCAACCGAAAACTTACAGCCCATTCCTGCTTGTGACAGCAGTGCTAAAGGATGACCTAATAACTCTGCCAAACTTTGGGTAATATTAAGTCCTAAACCTAAGCCCCCCGCAGAAGTACTTTGCTGATTATCTAATTGCGTAAACTGCTCGAAAACTAAGGTTTGTTTTTCTTCAGGAATACCCGGGCCATTGTCATACACTTCTATGTTCACTAAGCCTGCTTTTAACCGTGCACCTAACAACACTTTTCCGGGACTAGCGTAGCGAAAGGCATTGCCAATTAAGTTTTGTAAAATGCGTCGTAATAAATTTCTATCTGAACGCAGCCACATAGCGTTAGCTCGCACGCGAAAATCAATACTTTGTTCCACTGCACTGGCTGAAAACTCTTTCGCGAGATCATCAAATAAAGATTTAACCGAAAATACCGTAATATTAGGTTTTATATTTCCGCTTTCAATGCGGGCGATTTCGGCTAAATCAGCGACGAGATCATTCGCAACCTTTAACGAGTGATCTATATTATCCACTTGCCGCTGCTGTGTTTCGGTTAAATCACCTTGGCTCGCTAACGCAGAGGTAAATAAGCGAGCCGCTTCTAAGGGTTGCATTAAGTCATGGCTGCAAGCTTTTAAATATAAGCTTTTCTTTACATGTGCTTGTTCAGCTTTTTCTCGTGCTAAGGCTAAAGCGTCATTGGTTTGTTCGAGTTTTTTAGTGCGCTCTAGTACTCGAGTTTCAAGATCTACATTGGCCTCTTTTAAGCCTTTTTCTGCTTCTCGATAGGCGGTGATATCTGAAAACAACATTACAAAGCCGCCACCGGGTAATGGATTTCCTTCAATGCGTATCACTCGGCCATCGCTATGCTCTCGTTCAGAGCTATGCGGACTTCCGTTGCGTAAATGGTTTAAGCGTTTACTGACTTGTTCTTCTACCTTACCGACACCACATAAACCGCGACGTACGTTAAAGCGAATTAAGTCGCTGATAGGACTGCCTTGATACACTAAATCGCTTGGGTAGTTAAATAAATCGACATATTTTTTATTCCAAGCAACCAAGTTAAGATCACTATCGACGATTGAAATACCTTCACTGGCGTTTTCTATTGCGCTTTGTAATAAGTCTTGGCTGTATTGTTGTCGCTGGCTTGAGGCTTCTTCCACGAGTACCGCAATTTCATCAAGAGCAATATCACGACCTTCCAAGGCAGAAGATAAAACCAGACGTGCAGATGACGCCCCCATGACACTGGCTAAGGTATTTTCAGTATGCTGTAATAATTTTTGGTTATAGGCGACATTATTCATTTCGTCTTTCACGGTTGCACGATGAAATTGAGCGAAACTGATAGTAGTTTTTTTCTCGCCGACAAAACGCGAGACTAAGAGCTCAATTTCTTGCAAGTTAATTTGTTTATTGCGCTGTAACTGTAAAGCTTTTGGCGCCTGATATTCCATAAACAACGATGCTTGCATACGCTCTTGTACACTTTGACGGCTGACATGAGAAAGTAACCACATTGACAAAATATTGGCAGATAATGACAGTAAACTTGCCATGGTATTAGCGGGCAAAAATCCGCCTTCAAAAGGATTTGGATAAAGGCCAAATTGTGGGATGAAATTGAGTAACAACCAACAGCCAAAACCAATAACAATACCTGCATACACAGCCGTTAAGGTTGCTCTGCGCCAATAAAATGCGGCAATTAATGCCGGTGTTAACTGTGCGAAAGCGCCAAACGCGATTTCCCCTAAAGAGCTTAAGGTATCTGGCGAAGCCATTAAAAACACGCCATAGCCAAGTAAAATAACAAATAGAACTAAAATTTTACGAATGGTGAGCAGGCGCAAGCGAAAATTATCGTAATCACTGCTTTGGTGTTTATTGGCGCGATATAGCCATGGAAAAACAATTTCATTACTTAGCATGGTACTCAAAGCGATAGATGAAATTATCACCATTGAACTCGCTGCAGAAATAGCACCTAAAAAGGCTAACAAGGTTAACCAAGGCTGTTGTTGATACCATGGCAAGAATAAAACATAGGCATCAGACGGTACGGTATCGCCTAACAACAAATGTCCGGCTAAGCCCAACGGAACAGCAAATACAGCAAATATTAATAAGTAAATGGGGAAGATACGACGACTGAGCCAAGTGTCTTTCTCATTTTTTAATTCAACCACCATCACCTGAAATTGCCGAGGTAAAGATAAAAATGCCGCCATGGTAATGATCAACATAGCGAACATGGACATAATATTTGGGAAATTTAATTGCTGGTCAAGTTGAAGAGTCGCTGATGATCTACGCCAAATGTCCATTGGGGAATCGAATAGTACATAAGTAACAAATATACCGACCGCGAGAAAGGCAAATAACTTAACTAAAGATTCAAAAGCAATGGCTAGCATAACTCCCGGGTGGCGTTCTGTTACATCGATATTGCGAACACCAAAAACAATAGTGAAACCCGCTAAGACTAAACTGACAATTAAACCAAAATGCCAATTGGCTAAACTTTGCTCCGCTTGAAGTTGTTGAAATGAATAGACAATAGCTTTTAATTGCAAGCCGATATAAGGCATGGTGCCAACCAATGCCACAATGGTGACAAGAATGGCTAATTTATGTGATTTACCGAAACGGGCCGCTAATAAATCAGCGATTGAGGTCAGGTTTAACTTTAAACTCACCCTAATAATGCGTTGAATAAACGGCCAAGCGAATACAAAGAGTAATATCGGGCCAAGATAAATAGGTAAATGAGAAATAAAATTACTTGAAGCTTGCCCTGTTGTGCCTAAAAAACTCCATGACGTGCAATATACACCTAAGGTTAAGGCATAAATTATCGCTTGGCTTTTACGGACTAATTTATGGCGATATTTATCTCCGAGGTAGGCAATTAAAAACAGCAAACCAATGTAAGCAAAGCTTAAGCCCGCTAATTGCCAATTCGGAAACATAAAATTCTCTATAATTGATTTTAATCGTTTATTCTTTGATTATATGGCATTTTTCACACAAGTCATTAACTGCCTTAACACGATTTAAACTTAAGGTATTCGATAGTTAATTCGCTGTTAATTATTCGTCTGTGTATAAAACTCAGCAATATATTGTCCGCCTTTAATGTTGGCAATAATACGCAGTTTTTGTTTGCCAGTTTTATCAGTCATTTTAGCGCGTAACGGTGTTGAACTTTGCCAATAATAAGGGCTTTCAATCATACCCAATGGATAAGGATCAGCTTGGTTAGTTTTATCAACTAAAAAAAGTGTTGCACTATCAAGTGGAAAGGTTGAATTGACCGAGGTTGTACCTGCTTTATCAAAAATGTTAATTTCAAACTCACCTGATTTCAAAATACATTTTTGATTTATCACATCACATTGGCCAAAGGGTACTAGCTTAAAAAGCCTTGTTTCCTCAGCTTTTGTTTCTAGATAAAAATCTGACGCGATATAGCCACCCAAGATAAGAAATGGCGCCACCATTAAAGCGACTTTTGTATGACGGTTCATGATCATCCTTATTGTTTTTGACTTTACTTATGTATTAAATTTTAAGGTAACTGAGGCGTTTGAGTTTACCGCGACTCTTGATAATAAGTTAATGTATTTATAGATAGTACTATTAATAAAACTTAAAGGCCCCACATGTGGGGCCTTTATTTCTATGGTATTAAATACCCTTACACTATTCTAGTGGTCGTGTGCTGCTGATACCCCACCGTGTGGAGTACGGAAGTTATCAACCATTTCTTGAATATGTGCTGGAGCAGGACCGGTAACTTTTAATACTGCAAACGCGACAGTAAAGTTAACTAATGCACCTACAGAGCCAAAGGCATTTGGTGAGATACCAAAGAACCAGTTAGGTCCCATATCACCTAAAAATGACGTACCTGGAATAAACATAATACCTTTGTGTTGGAACACATATAGCATAGTTACACCGATACCAGAAATCATACCTGCAACTGCTGCTTTACCGCTCATTTTCTTAGCAAATATGCCCATCATTAATGCCGGGAATATTGATGAGGCAGCTAATCCAAAGGCTAAAGCAACCGTTCCCGCGGCAAAGCCAGGCGGATTTAAACCAAGATAACCCGCTACTATAATAGACAATGTCATCACCACTCGACCCGCAAGTAACTCATTTTTCTCAGTCATGTCAGGCGTTAAAATACCTTTCATCAAATCATGAGATATAGAGGACGATATCGCTAACAGCAAACCTGCGGCTGTAGACAATGCAGCAGCTAAGCCACCCGCAGCAACTAGCGCGATTACCCAGTTTGGTAAGTTTGCAATTGCAGGATTCGCCAATACCATAATGTCACGGTCAACTTTTACCATTTCATTCGTTTCTTTATCAGCATTGTATTGGATTTTGCCATCACCGTTTTTATCTTCAAATTGTAATAAACCGGTATTTTCCCAATCTTTAAACCATTGTGGGCGTTCAGCATATTCCATATTTTGGCCTGCTGCCGGCTCAATAGTATTCATTAAGTTTAAACGAGCCATTGCGCCAACTGCCGGTGCAACTGTATATAACAATGCGATAAAAACTAGAGCATAACCTGCTGATTGACGAGCCGCTTTTACTGAAGGGACGGTAAAGAAGCGCATAATTACGTGAGGTAAGCCAGCTGTACCGATCATCAATGACATGGTGTAGGCGAACATATTAACGGTGCCACCCATGTTATCCGTGGTGTACTCTTTAAAGCCTAAGTCTGTTACTACCATGTCTAACTTATCAAGTAAGTAAACACCGCTACCATCAGCTAACGTTGAGCCTAAACCAAGTTGTGGAATTGGGTTGCCTGTTAGTTGTAGTGAGATAAATACCGCAGGGATGGTGTAGGCGAAAATTAACACACAATATTGTGCGATTTGCGTGTAAGTAATACCTTTCATACCGCCAAGCACCGCATAAACCCAAACCACAAACATACCGATATAAAGGCCTAAGTCATAATCAACTTCTAAGAAGCGTGAGAATGCAACACCAACACCTTTCATTTGACCTATGATGTAGGTTAATGAGGCAATAATTAAACAAATAACCGCAACTACACGTGCTGTTTTTGAATAATAACGGTCATAAATAAACTCAGGTACAGTAAATTTACCATGCTTACGCATGTAAGGTGCCAGCAACATTGCTAAAAGCACGTAGCCGCCGGTCCAACCCATTAGAAATACAGAGCCCCCGTATCCTAAAAAGGAAATCATACCCGCCATTGAAATGAATGACGCAGCACTCATCCAATCGGCACCAATTGCCATACCATTTTGCATTGGCGTTACGCCACCACCAGCAACATAAAAGTCACTTGTTGAACCTGCACGCGCCCACCAAGCTATACCGAAATAAACGGCGAAAGAACCGAATACTGCAATGTATGTATAGAGCTTTAACTCATCCATTATGATTCCTCCACGTTATATTTTTTATCAAGATCGTTCATTTTTTTGGTATACCAAAAAATTAAACCGACAAATGTGTAAATTGAACCTTGTTGTGCAAACCAGAAGCCCAATTTGTATCCACCTAGACGTATTGCATTTAATGGCTCGACCAAAATCAAACCAAAACCAAATGAAACTACGAACCAAATGGCAAGACATATAAATATTAGGCGCAGATTTTCTGACCAATATGTTTCATTACCTTCCATCATTCTCTCCTAGCAATTATTCTTATTAAACTTGTTGCTTAATAAGCCCAGCGTTTTTTTGATTTTTATACGCTATATATCAAGCGAGTTAATAACTTCATTTGATATCACCTGTTGTTTTAAGAGAGGTTGACTATTAATTCGACCAGCTGGAAAACCAATGTTGGATAAATGAATACTTAACCTACTCTACGATACACACTAACAAGCTTTTTTCAGTGCTGATATTAAACTTTAGTCTAGAACGTAGGTGAAACAGTTGACTTACTTGACGCTATTGCCCTAAATACACTAAAGACTTTAACTCGAGATATTGTATGGACTCAGCATTAACCGAAATTAGCGAATTTATCCATATGCTCCCACCAATGGATTTATTGCCTGGCAATGTCATTGAACAAGTCGTAAAAGAAATCAGTATTAGTTACGTTCGTCGCGGTCAGTTGCTGCCACCTCAAGGTGTCACAGAAGAAACCCTTTATATTTTGCGCAAAGGAGCATTAAGCTATGTTTCTGCTACCGGTGAGTTATTAGGTAAGTTTGGTGAAGGTGATATTTGCTCGGTTTTTTGTCAAATTAATACCGAAAACATTAAAGTTAGTGCAGATGAAGATACCTTGCTTTACAGTATTAATTACCAAGTTTTTCATCAGATTATAATTGAATACCCTGATGTATTAGCCTTTTTTCAGCAGACCTCTGAGCAACGTCTGAACAAAAAAATGATACAGGTTAATGAAAACGCGATTTTGAATTCTTCATTACTTAATAGCGGCATTGATAAGTTTTACCATAGCCCGGTTGTGACCGTTACATCTACCACAAGCATTCAACAAGCGGCTATATTGATGACCGAGAAAAATTTTTCTTGCTTGGTTATTGCCGACAACGATCAGCCATTAGGTATTGTCACTGATAAAGATATTCGCCGCCGGTGTGTTGCACAAGGAATTGCTGCTGACCAACCCGTTAGTAGCATAATGACTGGTGATATGGCGACTATCGACATCAAAAGTACCGCATATGATGCTTTAATGATGATGACACAAAAACATATTCACCATTTGCCTGTCACCAATAATAGCCAGCTTATCGGTATGGTTACCGTGACAGATTTAATGAATAATGAAGGCGAAAATGCCGTTAATATTACCAGTATCATACATAAGGCTAAAACGGTCAGCGAATTAGTAGATATCAGCGTTATGATCCCTAAATTGCAAATTCGAATGGCTAAATTGGGCACAACCGCTGACCATGTTGGCAAAAGTATTAGTGCGATAACTATGGCGTTTACCATCCGTTTAATTGAAATGGCAGAAAAGTTACTAGGCCCCGCGCCAGTAGCTTACGCATGGTTAGCTGCAGGTTCACAAGCTCGACAAGAGCAGTTTGCCCACTCAGATCAAGACAATGCTTTAATTATTTCAAATGATATGCAACCTCAGCATAGCTTTTGGTTTAAAGATCTAGCGACCTTTGTTTCTGACGGTCTTGCTGCTTGTGGTTTTATATATTGTCCAGGTGATGTGATGGCGACAAATCCACAATGGTGTCAAACTCAGCATAAATGGCAACAATATTTCTCACAGTGGATTAACAGCCCAGATCCAAAAGCGTTAATGCACTGTAGTACATTTTTCGATTTAACCACGGTTTACGGTGATAGTCGATTACTTGAAAGCGTACGAGAAACCATGCTAAAAACCACTCAGCGTAGTACGCTTTTTATTGCTCATTTATCTCGCAATGCTTTAAATTTAAGACCTCCACTAGGTTTTTTCCGTGATTTTGTATTAATTCAAGATGGTGAAAACAAAGCGACGCTAGACTTAAAGCATAACGGTATTGCGCCAATTGTTGACCTTGCAAGAATTTATGCACTCTCTGAAGGTATTGCTACGGTAAATACCATAGAGCGTTTACAACAAGCGGCAGGAACGAAGTCATTAACAAAATCATCAGCGGCTAACTTAATTGATGCTTACGAGTTTTTAAGCATGTTACGTATGGTGCACCAAGCCAAGAAATTACAACTAGGGCAGCAGCCTAACAACTACTTATCACCGAAAGAAATTTCAAAGCTTGAGCGCGAACACTTAAAAGGTGCTTTTAAGGTAATTAAAACCCTGCAGGATAGCCGGAAATTAGCACTGTAATGAAAATATACAATGATGATTAATCACCATATACTTACACGTTGGTTGGTAGGTTACGAAGCCCAACGAAAACGCATGCTAAAACGCGCACCTAGCGGACCATTACGAGATTTTTTGTCTGTGCCTTTTCCGACGCTTAACACTCGATTTGAGCAAATTCCCTTTTTGGCAGTAGATTTTGAAACAACCGGTTTAGATGCTGTTAAAGACAAGTTACTCAGTGTGGGTTGTGTAGACTTACAACATCAACAAATAACATTGGCCAGTTGTTATCACGAAGTTATTCATACTCAAGGCAGTTTAGAGGCTAATAACGTAACTATTCATCAAATTACTGATGATCAAAAAGACCAAGGCAAACCGTTAGCTGAAGTTGTTGAGCAATTATTAAATCGCCTTGCCGGCAAAGTAATGCTGGTACATTTTGCCCGCATTGAACGTCAGTTTTTACGACAAGCTTGTCTTGAACTTTATGGCATGTCACCACCATTGCCGATAGTAGACACCTTAGTGGTAGCTAAAAGAAACCTTGATAAAAGAGATGTTGCGTACGACCCCTCTGAGTTGAGGCTTTCGGCCCTGAGGGCAAAATATGGTTTACCTGAACACTATGCACATAATGCACTTAATGACGCGATTGCGACAGCTGAGTTATTGTTGGCACAAGTGTGTGATGGCGGTGAAAACCTGGAGCTACAGCAGCTGATTTTATGAGTTTGATCTGAAAATTATTCTTATGCGACTTGCGACTATTCACTTAGGTCGTTATTTTACTAAAGAGCAGGTTATTTAAATAAAATAACTTGGTCTATAGTAAAACTATGAGACAATTCAAATAAGCAATCATATATCTAAGGTTCATAATGAAACTTTTAGCCCGTAATCTTTCTCGCTCAACCACAGAACAAGAACTTCGCGTTTTATTTTCGGCCCATGGCGCCGTTACTGAATGTAATTTAGTATTAGATCAAGAAACTGGAAAATCAAAAGGTTTTGCCTTTATTGAAATGCCAGACGAAAAAGAAGCAAAAGTAGCACTAGCTAACTTGCATGAAACGAAAGTTTCTAATAATAAAATTCGCGTAAAAATAGCGCAATAATTTTATTTAAGCTCTCTAAAAACAGAAAACCAGCGTAATATAACGCTGGTTTTTTTATGGTTCGCATTTCTACTTAATAGTAACTTCACGAGATAATCGTCATCCTGACTGATCTGAAAGCAGGCTAGTTTTTCTACATTAAAGATAAAAAATAGAATAGTTTAGTCGTAAGACTAAAAGCTATTCTATTTTATCAATGTCTACGTAACGATTAACTTAAGGTAAAGTAATCGTAACGGTAGTACCTTTACCTTCTTTACTGTCTATTTTAATGTCACCTGATAATTTATTCTTCACTAAATCATATGTGGTACTCATACCTACACCCACATACTCACGATCACTACGCGTTGTAAAAAATGGCGTAAATACTTGTTTTAAAGTTTCTTTATTCATTCCTTTACCATTATCAGAATAAATAATTTTAGCCCCACCTTTAGCGTCTTTATCAACTTGTAAGGTTATCTCACCGTTACCTTCATTATTAAAACCATGCTTAAGTGAGTTATTAATTAAATTAAGTAATATTAATGCGATGTAGCTTGGAATAGACTTAATTGTTAATGCTTTCTCACCTGAGTAACTATAAACGATGCTGCTTTGAATAAACTCAAAGTCATACAACATCATCATTTTTTGCATATAAGCAATAAGATCAAAAGTTTGTACTTCAGTATCATCTTGATCTGCAGCAATTAAATTAAAGTTATCTAATAAAGTTACAATAGAGCTCAGCGTAGCTGCATTATTGCTATCACCATTTGACTCAAGTTTTTCCTGTAAGTCTACTAGCGACAAACCAACGGCATAAGTAATATCAGTGGCAATGTACCCTAACGCCGCAAAGTTTTCCGATCGAATCAACTGGCCTTCTCTGACAGGTAATAATGCTTCATTTTCTGCTGGCACTAATGTTGACGCAATTGCCTTATTGTTAGCTTTTTTCCACATCAAAAACGCGACAATTAATGCAATGATACTAATCAAAACAAAAACATAAAATAAAGTTTGGTAACTACTTAGGGCATTGTTTTCTTTACTTATGTTCGCTAATTTTATTGCGGTATTATTGGTGATTTCTTTTTGTTTTTTGAGACTTTCTGTTAACTCAGTCAACATGTTTTCATGAACTAAACTATTTTCATTCAAAGTTTGCCCATCTTCACTTACAACAGGTGAAGCACTTATGGTCTGTCCTTCACTGTCTTGTAATTCTTGTAATCTATTCTCTAAGTTTTCTAGCGCTTCATTTTTAGAATCTAACGCTTTGCTCATTTTAGTAACTTCTTCTAACGCAAGCTCTAAACGCTCAGACGATTTCTTTAAGTCCTCAGTATATTTTTCAGACTTCTCTTGGCTTGAATTCACCTTCTTGTTTAATTCAATTAATGAAGCTTGCTGCCTAGCTAATCTTTCTTCAAGCACAGATTTTTGTTGAGTAAACTTATTTTCAAGAGCTAACAGATCATTTTTTTGTTTTTGCTGTAATGCATAACTTGGACTTACGGTTAAAACTTCCTCATTATTTGTGCTGTCTGAGAAGTAAGATAAATCAGGCAAAGTTAAATCAGCATTAGCAATGTTTACATCATTCACTTTAAAAGTAAGATTAGACTTTTCTTTATTATAGGAAATATCAATCATTATGTTATTGATATCATTGTTGTTTTCAGTAACCAACAATACAGGAGAGCCACCAATAGCTTTTGCTGCCATTGTTAATGTTCTTCTTTTATTAGAGGATATGTAAAAAACGTTTACGTCTTTAGCGTCGCTCATAGTGGTGACCAAGCGCACTATAATGTCTTTATTATTAACCCCTTTATTTTTAAAGTAGGCTTTAAAATATTCGTATTTTTCAGTATCTTCGTAAACACCAATAATGAATGCAGAACCTAAAGCATGCTCAGGCCAGACTATATATTTAGCAAATTTACTCACTAACATAGCTTTTTCGTGTTCAAGTGGTGTGGTTTCTGCCCAAGTTTGCCCACCAAAAATAATGGCTAAGCTAAAAACTGATATCAACAGTTTTAACCTTAATCGTAGAAGCTTTACTGTCATGAGATACCTTTATTATTTTTATGATTAATAGGATGATAGTTTACGTTTAATTTACCTCAAATCAACAGTATTTTTACGAAGTTAACGACAAAGTTTGTTATTAAACAAGCTTAAGGTGATATTAATCAATGAATTTGGCGTGGTTGAGACTTTAGGTTATTCATTGTCTTACTTGGTATAAAACTTAAAGAGTGTTGTATCTATGAGTAGGGTTCAACTAATACAGTCAGTTAACAGTATAGATAAGTTTAGTGCATTTGTTGGAATTTAATCAGCCTTTGGCTTCAAAAGCAGACAAAAATAAAGCCCCTTACGGGGCTTTGGATTCAAATAGGTAAGTGGATGAAATGAGAAGAACTCTCAAGTGTCACCGCCCTCTTAGACCCCTTAAATTTTTATACCTAAAATAATAAAATATACATCCCAAAATAGAACATATCGCTGCTATATCTTTATTATTTTGGTTGAAATTCATAAGCACCAAAAAAATAGCAGTAAGCCAAAAGAATATTGATAAGAATAAAAGTCCTCTAAATTTCAAAGTCCTTTTTATCAAAAAAAATATTAATGAGATGACTAAAGTAGTTATCACTATATACAAATTAATTTCCATGATTATGCTCTGTGTTAGTTGTAGATGTTACGCTATCAGTTAGAGACATTCCGCTGCCTGTCAATTCTACATTAACGGTAATTTTGTCTCCTTTATGTACAGCAGGAGTTATGGGATTAACAATTAATAAGGCATTTATAATTGCCACTGGAATAGCAACTTCAGGTGCTAATACTGAGGCAATAGGTGTTAAAACAGCCTGCACGATACCAACAATTGTTTCACTTGAGGACTCTATCTTATCGGCTTCTTCATGTGTTTCAACTTCATTTGTCATCTCAAATTTTATTTCTTGTTTTTTCTTTTCTTTCTTCAAATCTGAGGGATCAGCAGTTTTTGCTGGTTTTTCATATAAACTTGCGTCTTTCCCATCAGGATCAATATATTTATAAGGATTATTATTCGCATAAGCATAACGATTAAAGCTATGCACATCACGAAACCCTATAGGATCATTCGAGTAGAATCGCCCGATTACTGGATCATAGTATCGTGCCTGCATATAGGTTAACCCTAAATCAGCGTCATTTAAATGACCAGTATAACCAACGCCATCTTGCATTGCTTCTAGCGTTTCACCAAATGGCTTGTAATGCGATTTTGAAATAATATCGCCATTAGCATCACTTTCCATAATCGGTGAGCCCAGTGCGTCATTATGGACATAAACAACGTCAGCAAGGGATAAAGGAGCGCATACGCTCATGATAACTAAAAATAGTTTTATAATTAAATTTTTCATGATGTGCCCCTAAAATTCATTGTTGCTATTTGAATAAACACGCTTAACTGAACTGTCAGCAGAGCAACCTATTGCGTTACAAGCGCGGACTTTAAAATCAACATAATCACTGCTTGAGTTAACGGTAAAAGTCTTAGCGTTGCCACTATATGCTTTTGTCCACATGCTAAAGCTATTATTAGCACTCGCAGGACAGATAGTTCTAGGGGGACATGAACCACCACTATTTTCTAATTTATAGAGTTCATAATAAGTTACGTCTGAAGGGGAGCCGTGTACCCAGCTTGTGACGAAACTACAACACCCACTTCCATATCCGCTCAGGCTATTCACCGCATTAGGCGGAGTCGTCGGCTCATTATTGGGCGGAGGTGTTGGCTCAGTGTTAACATCGCCATCGTCTTTTGCCACTAATTCACTGCCCATACGAATATAGTCAGTTTTCTTTTGTTGACTGTCTTCACGATAGTAAAGCGTGCCACTAATACCGTAGACACTGTAAACATTCTTGCCATCACTGACTTTTTTCACTAAACGATTATAGCCGTCGTAACTATAGGCGTTCCCTTTAGCATTGGTCAGTTGATTGGCACGGTTAAATATTAAGCCGAACCTGCCGTTGTTGGCGACATTGCCGCGGGCATCATATTGAAAACTATAAGCTTCTGCGCCACTGACACTGCTCAGGCGATTTTTCGTTGTATCGTAGTGATAGGTTAATGTTTGGCTACCAAGATTTTTACTTTGAAGGTTGCCAAGCTGGTCATAAATAAAACTGCCGCTGCCCCACTTACCTGAAGCGGATTCTAAACGGTCAAGATCGTCATATCCGAGGTCAATATTATAGGTAGAGTCTGTCAGGTCAGAAATATAGTCGACATTACTATTGTTATCATACAAATAGCGGTGGCGTGACTTGTAGCTGCTCCCTTGTTTTACCGATAATTCATATGGTTGCTGATTACTGTTCAAGGTACGTTTAGAGGTTAAACCGTTGCCATAGGTGAAGTTGTCTAAGCTACCGTTAGCGTGATACTTAGCACTGTAGGCGTACGTACCAGCCTTGGTTGCCTGGCCTAGCGCATTAGGAGAAAACTCAACTACACGACCACTTGGGTATGATAAACTTTTTACGTGCCCTAGGCTGTTATACTCCGGGTCAATAACAAAGCTTTTACTGTCAATAGCTAACGTTTGCTTTTCTACCATGCCAAGGCTGTTGTAGTCATAACTCCAAGCTGTGATACCTGCCGTTAAAGATTCAACTTGGCCATTTTCGTTATAACCATAAACTTTATCAGGCGAGCCATCAGGGTAATTTTCGAGACTAATATCCCCCCAATTGTTGTAGCTGAAAGTCGTTTTTTGCGATGCTGGTACTTGCCCGGTATCGCATGCAGTTGTACTACCGTTAGCGCCTTCGGCTTGCCATGTCATTTGACGAGCACTGTTATAACCAAAAGCAGTCACACCGGTGTCAGGCCTGACTGTTTTACACAGCTGCTGGTAACTATCATATAAACGCGTTTCGGTAATACCACCTTGAGTGATAGCGCTGACTTGGCCAAATAAATTATAGTCAATCGCGGTATTTACCCCTTCCGGGCTTGCGATATACGTCGCCTTTGACTTACTCGGGCTTCCATAAGCGAGGAATGTGGTGGTGGTAGTATTATTCCTAGCATCTGTTACTGACATTCTATTGTTCGATAAGTAACTATATAGCGTGGTGGCATTGTCGGTTGTACGAACATCGCTTACCTTGCGACCTAGTGCATCATAAGTACTGCGCGTGCCTGATGTAGCCAAAATTGAACTACTGGGAAAGCTTGTAAAAGTTACGCGGTTTTCAGCGTCATATTCGCTGCGTTGATATGAGGTTGTTGCTGCGTTACTGGTATCACGCGTTCGAACCAAATAAGGGCGCAGCATACTATCAAAATAAGTGACCTTTTGATAATTGCCTTGGCTGATGGTTTGTTTAAGCTGCCCTACTTTTGCGCCACTGCCAGTTAAGCCATCGTTAGCGATTGCAACAACGCCGTAACTGATGGTTGTGTTACTCCATTTACTATCTGCAGGGTCTATTTGTGTTAACCAACCCATCGGGTTGTAATCATAATTGGTGCTATTACCGTTAAAGTCTGTTTTCTGGTCGATAGTACCGTCATTGTTGACGACAAGCTTCGCTATGACAGTATTCGTTGTGCTGCCATTAGCGGTATTACAAGCATTAGCTTTATGACAAGGCAGGGTCACTTTGCGCGCTTTGCCGCGTTTATAGTCTTCAAATAATTCGTAACGGCCTGTACCTACATATTCTACTTTTTTCAGATTACCATCGCTGTGGTATTGGCTATTACGCGTTGCAACACGCCCCATAACTTTACTTTCATAAGGCAACGATTTATAACTGCTTGTCGCAGAGTAATAGGTGTTCTCTTGATGAGTTGTCCAATTTATCCCGTTTGGAGAGGTGCTTTTTAAGCGGGGTAAATTCAGTAACCAGTTATCGGTATCGTGTTGATAAGTCTGCTTAACGTGGCGTTCAGTTGCACTAAAAGAGTTATAACTGTGTGATTGCAACAAGGCGCCATACTCATTGTATTCATCATAAATAGTTGAATAAATGTTGTTGCTCTCTAATAATATGCTGGATGTTAAATCGCTACCGAAGGAAATTGGGATAAAGTTAACATTAGGTATTGGATCCATTATTCCCGAGTTACCTTTATATACTCCCTTTTTAAACGTTTTTTTCACTGTTCTATGTAAATCACCATTGGGTTCAAACCATTGTGTAGCAACAACCTTACCATCTGTGTGGTCCCAACGCTTACTAATATAGTATTTAATATTCGCTCCTGTTGGCTCTTGAACCGTCAGTACACGCAAGTCATATTGGTGATAACCTAAGTCAGCAGGGACTGCTGAACATTCAGCATTTTGGCTACATGTAGCGCTTTTCTGATTACCATGAATAGCATTTGAATTAAAAGTTTTATATGCTGTTTGCGCATACGCAGTAGTCCCCCATGAATTCGGGTTCCAGTCATCAATATTCCAGTGCAGGCCATTATTAGTATAGCTATATGCCCATTGGTACTCTTCATTTTCACTCAAGGTTATTTTTTTACTCACAATAGAAAGCATGCCGTAGCATGAGTTAATATTATAAAGAGGGTCTGGGAAATCGCCTGAAACTGAAAACATCATATTTGCTGGCACTTCAGTGCGACCATGCAATTTGAGGGCATATTCAAATTCGACTAGCGCGCCGTCGGGATGTTTAACGCGCATAACGGGTTCAGCACTAGAATAAAATCGATAATCACACGCTTGAGCTGCTTTTGTATTATCGGGGTTTAAAATAACGTCAGGAGAGGACCCTCCGTGTGATGGAAATTGATATTGCCAATATTTACTATCTGGCCTTACCACCTTTATTAATGATGATGAACTTGAGTAATCATAGGCCCATGATTTACCAAAGGAGGTAATAGTAGATATTAAATTATCAACATAAAACAGAGATATTAAGGTTTCTTGACTACCATTTTTAGGGGTATGTTTAATATACTCAAGTAAGCCGTTACCTTGATAATGATAACTCAGTTTATTACCAAAGTTATCTTCAATATCAGTCACTAAATAAAGTAGCTTTTTTCTTCCAGCCGCTTTAAATTTTTTTACTAATGATTTACCAAGAATAGTCTTGCGTTGCTTCAGTGAATACGTCAACCCGCCAGGAGTTTTTACGATAAAGTATTCATTTCCAGCACTGTCTTGTGCGCAATTAATTAACATATTATCCATAAAGCAAAACTATTACCGCTTAATAGTTTTCCTCCACCTTGGCCTGGTATAGTCAGCGTTGCGCCATTCCAATATTCATTTTGTTCAAAATTTTGCCCTAAAGCTCCTACTATGGGTCCTGGCCCTAAAGCTTTTGAGCAAGCACTGGTAGGATAGTAATTTGGTGTATACCGCGCATCACCTTTTAAGAAAGTTGATTCGATACGTGGTAACTCTAATTTCCAATCACCAAAAGATGCCATTTGTTTATCATTAGTCCCCCCTAAACGATTATATGAGCGCGTAATCGTTGCATTAACTGCCATATTTAAAGGAATGCTAATATCTGTAACTGAAAAGGAAACCCCACCATCAGCAAGTGAAATATTTTCACCAGCTAAATTGGTAGATAACATGTCCATTTCAGTTCGAGGTGCCATGCGCTCTTGTTCATACTTAGAGGGTTTAGCAAAAAAACTTTCTTCACTACCTGAACCGCTTCCTGGGTCTGCTGCAATAGCTGGGAGTGTGATGAGAATAAAAATATATTTTAGAAATGCTCTATTGAGCTTAGGTAGGTTGTTCATTAGCAGTCCTTTGTCTTGTCGTTTAATATTTAGCACAAGGAGTTAATTAATATGTATCAACTCCATCCGTGTGCTCGTGGGGTTATAAGTTCAGTAAAACAGGGATTCAATCATTAAAATAAAGATAATGACTCTATATCTTTTAGGGCAATGTTCGTATTCAGTTACGGCTTGAAAAGCAGGGGGGATTATCAATTGGAATACCTGAAATTCAATGATGCTTGAATTTATTCGTTTAGAAGTTTTTTCTGAAATGAAGTTTCTCGCACTTCCTGACTCATCAACGCGAAAGGAGCCATTAGTTTGACCAACATAGGTGCTAGCGAAAGAGTTACAGCAAAGAATAATACACGTGAAGATAAATAATGAGTTGCAATATTTCATAGTAAAGTCCGTTTTACTTAGTGAAGATTAATCGTCCATTTTTCATACAGCCTAGTCGAGATTCCTAGTTTGTAAACGCTGTAATTAAAAATGCAGCCACGAAAGTTTCCAATAATGTGCTTACAAAAAGGAATGCCGTAACAATAACAAGATGTTATGAGGGTATTTTTTTAACTGAAATAATTTGAAAAAAATTAGGGTGTGACTGAAGAGTTCAGATTGTGGGAATAAATATGACCCCATATGATGAGGTCAATAACAGTCAATTTAATGTACTTTTTAACTGAGAATACCGTTGTTTTATTTTACCGCTTTTAATTCTGATATTTCTTGCGCTAGCTGATATTTTTTATCGGTAACTATTGCTTCTAAAACCTCTAAACGTTTTTTAACACCCGCTAATTCGTTTTCCATATTTTGCTTTTCTGATTCATTTAAGTTTGCATTCAGTTTTAGCATCTCTTTTTTATGACTGGTCCAAATACTGACAAATACAATGGGTAATACAAATGCAAATAAAATAATCATCACAAAAATCATACCTTCGTCCATTTTCTTCTCCTAGTTTTTTAATATATCAATATAAGGTTAGCTTAAAGCATATTTCAGACCATCTTTATTATTCATACAATTCAAGGTCTTAGGTTTTAGGTAAACATTCCGACCATTTTAACAATAACAGTTTTGACCATATTTTCGTGCAGAGCACTATTTTGTTTTTACTAACAGGACAATGTAAGAGTAAGTCGGTCTTCATGGTTATTTTAGCTATAAAGTAATAATTAAGTGACAAGTCTAACTTGCTCATTAAGTTAACTATTAAAAGGCTGTTTTTAACTCAGAAATCAGATAAATAGGGTAGTACTACTAAGGAGGTACTTCTTTTTTTGCTTAAATTACCTACAGTTTGTTTGATTAAAAAACAACCAAATAAAATGACGTTCTAAAGATAATAAAAAGGTAAGTTGATGAAAAATATAAGCGCGATCTTTATCCGGAAACTGACAATACTTCTAACTTTAATACTGACATATTTTAGCTATTCACAACTCGTTCATGCTGGCAGCTGGCAGCAAAATGTCACGCTAGGTGGTTTTAATAAAGTACACATTTATACTCCAGATTCACTTTCTCCGGTTGGCGAAGGTAAAGCACTGTTAATTGTATTACATGGTTGCGTACAACCGATTAATAATTATTTAAACGCTCAGTTAGAAACTGCCGCTGATAGCTATGGCATGGTGATCGCTGTTCCTGATGCTATGAATAAAGCCGGTTACAGTTGTTGGTCGTATTGGCAGGGTGCAATTTCAAAAACGTCAGGAGACTACAAAAATTTAATTAATCTTGCCAATGCTATGAGTGGCGACAGTGCCCGTAACATTGATCCACAGCAGGTTTACATTACCGGACTTTCTTCGGGGGCTGCTATGTCAGCACAAACGGCATGTTTAGCGCCTGACGTTTTTGCCGGTGTCGCACCAAGCGCCGGCCCAACCATTGGCACCAGCTCAAATGGCGCCATCACTACTTGTGAAACTGTGTCTAGTAGTACTTTTAAAAGTCGCTGTGAAGGCTATGCTGGCTCAGCAGTTAACCACTTTAGTACTCAAATAGCGGCTATCGGACATGGTACAGCTGATACCACGGTAAACACCTGTTATAACCAACAAAATGCTAACGGTTTTGCTGCGGTGTATGGCGAAACACAAACGTCAACTACAAACAGTTTAAGTGAAGGCTCAGGGCGAACAGCCTCAGAAAGCTTATGGACAAATAACCGAATCTCCATGCTGTGGTTTGATAATTTAGATCATTCTTGGTCAGGTGGTGCGGGTGCATCAGGTGATTATATTGCTGATGATAGTATTAATTTCGCCACTTACTTAGGCAAGTTTTTTTCAGAAAACAATCAGAGAGTTAATCGCAATAAAGCGCCTGAAATTAGTAATTACTCGGCGGTAGATAATAATAGCCAACTTACTATTTCAGGTACTGCGACTGATGAAGATGGCACGGTGGCTCAGGTAAATTTAACTATTAGCCTGTTATCAAGTGGCAATATTTCATGGGTTGAAAACCTGAGTACCAGTGTTAATGTCAATAATGCGTTTACTGCTAATTCGTCTTCATTGAATAATGGCTTATATCAAATTGACGCAACTGCGACGGATAACGAGGCAAGGTTAAGTGATATAGCAACAATTACCGCTCGTGTTGGTCCTGAGCCACCAGCTACTGCCCCAATATTGTCAAACATTAACGTTGTTACCGCTGGCCAATGTGCCACCGTTTCAGGCACCGTTATTGATGAAAATCAAAACCTATCTACCGTTGTAGCAAGCTTTAGTAATGCAACGATTACAGCGCAACTTAATGGTAATCAATACTCTGCTGAAAGTTGCGGATTAGCAGGTGGCAGCAATACAGTTACCGTTACGGCGACAGACTCAACGTCACTTTCCAGTTCAAATAGTGCTTCATTTACAATAGATGCTGGCGTAACAGGAGACTATAACTTACACATAAATCAAGGACATATTACCTGGGGTAATGGCTATTCTGCCTGTTATGTCGAGTTTGGCACTAATGATTTTACCATGCGTGAATATGCTGCGGGTACTTCGCAATGCCAATGGATTGCTGATGGAGAGCCAAGCTGTGCGGGCCCACAACAGGCATGTACTGTAGTTACCGACCCAGATAGTGACAGTGATGGAGTAAATGATAGTGTTGATAACTGCCCAACAACGCCAAACACAGATCAAGCTGACAATGATAATGATGGTTTAGGCAATGCATGTGATAGCACGCCCAATGGTGGTGCGGTAGATTCTGACGGTGATGGTGTTAACGACAATGTCGATAATTGTCCGAATATAGCCAATGCTGATCAAGCTGATAATGACAACGATGGTTTAGGCAATGTTTGTGACAGCACGCCAAATGGTGGTGCGGTAGATACTGACGGTGATGGTGTTAACGACAATGTCGATAATTGTCCGAATATAGCCAATGCTGATCAAGCTGATAACGACAACGATGGTTTAGGCAATGTTTGTGACAGCACGCCAAATGGCAGCTTTAGTTGTAACGAGTTCACTTCCAGCAACTATGCCCATGTACAAGCTAATCGTGCAACTAACAATGGAGGCTACGCTTATACCGTCGGCTCTGTTACCAAAATGGGTTTATACAATACCTATTACACATCAACATTAGCTGAAACAAGCGCCAACTACTTTGAACTAGGCAGTTGTCCTTAAATCAATAGCCTAAGTTAAAAATTGGTATTCACGATAAATGAGTAAAAGTATCAACACTTTTGCTCATTTTTTATTTATTTTTTATATTCAAGGACTTATTAACGGCAGCTTTAATTGCCTTTTTCTGCTCATGAATCTCTTCAATACGAGCAAACCATTTAATTTTTATTTATTTTTACACCAAGCAAGTTACTGAAAATTATTGATAAATTAATTTAACTGTAATTATTTTAAATTAATTTGGAATAAATCTCTGCCGTCATCCGTTATCTCAGTGTCATTAACATAAACAGACATTAATTAGAGGAAGCAAACATGACTAAATTAAATAAAATTGCACAAGTATTGGTATTAACTGGCATGAGTTGTTGGGTTAGCGTTGCGCAAGCAGCAGACGTTGAAATCAGCCAAAGCACGAAAGTTAATCATCAAATGTCAGTGTCTGGACAGGTAGATAGCGAAGATAAGTCTACACAAATGTCGGCACAATCAGATACCTCAGTTGAAAACGACACGCAAGTTGAAGCGAATACTGATAAGTCGACAGCGTCAGAGCCTGAATCAAATGAGTCTGAAGAAAACGCTGAAGAAAACCAAGCAGAGCCGAGCGAATCAGAAGCGCAACCGTCAAATAGTTCTACCGATGTTGCTGCATCACAAATGCTTGAAAACAATAGTCAACTGGTTGCTGGTTTATCAAATAATGTTGATGGTAACGTCAATACCATTTTAGATGCTACAACATCAACATCAACATCAACATCAACATCAACATCAACATCAACTACGGCTACGTTAACGCAATCGCTAAACCAAGCGACAAGTTTACCGGCATTACCTAGTTTAACAGGTCCTTCAACACCTGAAGAAGATATACCAAGTGATGAAGCAGAGCAGTCAGCAAATGCTGCGACTAATGTACTAACAGCACAATCGCTTGATAGTAATAATCAATTGGTGGCCAGCTTAGCAAATAATGTTGGCGAAACTGCCAATGTAACGTCTACCGCTACTGCGACTTTAGCGCAATCGTTTGAACAAGTGACCTCGCTTAATTCGAGCACTGAATTGCCAGCATTACCAGAAACGGGTGACACAGCAAACACTGATGAAAGTTTGCCAAGCGCCGAAACACTTTCACTGGCAGAAAGTTCATTAGCTCAAGGCTCTGCAATTGATGGCTCTGCATTAGATAGTGCTTCATCAGTAGCTAATAGTGCTGAAGTGACTCAACAAGTTGCTAGTAATGTTCAAAGCCTTGTCGCTTTAGATGCTGCAGCTCAAACCACACAAGTACTAGCACAAACGGTTAACGCTAATGTTGCTGATTCAATCACCTCAAGTGCGCAAACTGCGATTACTGAAAATGTTAACAGCCAAGTGAATAGCGCTGTTGCCGAGCAAGTTAACGCCGAAGTGGCCGCAGCAACTGCAGCTGAAGTGACAAACAACATCGCCAACAATTTAGATATCGGTTTGTAATATTTAAATAAGTCTAATGCGCCAGTAACTCTGGCGCTTTTTTTATGTCAGGAGTTTAAGATGAAATATTTATTAGGTAGTTTAAGTTGTGTTTTAAGTTTGCATTTAATGGCCGCAGCATCAGAGCCAGTAAGTGTTAAAGGTGATATCTCGATAGGCATAATCAACAACTCAGCATTGAGTGTTGATGAGCTTGATGAAGTAACGGCAGAGGGTGATAGTGGTATCGAAAAAACAGCTTCACTTACTGGCTTATGGCAAGTTAATGATAAAGTGAAAGTGTCATCGTCATATCGCTATAACGCACAAGATTATAATGAATTTGATGCTTTTGATCTTGCTTTGCACCAAGTCAGTGTTGATAGCAGTTACAAATGGCAGAACAAAGAAATTGGTCTTCGCTATGATGGCGCTAAAGCTAAATTAGCAGGCGAAACGTTTTTAACGTTTCAACAAGCCAGTATTTATTTAGGTACTTTTTTACAGCCACAAACATTTTTACGTACTAGCGCGAAAGTTAAAAGTAAGCAATTTGCTGATATTTCTAGTCGCGATGCCGATGCCTTTGGGGTAAATGCTGAATTATTTCACTTTATAAACGACGGCAGCACTATGTTTATGCTTGGATTAAGTGCAGATAAAGAAACCGCTAAGGATGAACAGTTTAACTACAATGGTTTTGGCGTTAGCACTAAAGTCTCACAAAAGTTTGAGTTATTTGGCTTAGCGCAAAAAGCCGCTATCGCTTGGCGTTTTCAATCAAAAGACTTTAAAGCTTATCACGCTGATGATATGTCTAGCGAGATGGAGTCGAAAGCAGATGAACATAGAAACATAGTGCAAGCACAGTGGCAGTTAGACTTTAATGAACATTTAGCCTTAGTGAGTAACCTTGAGTATGGCGACTACAGCTCGCAGCTTGATAGCCAAACGTATAGCCAAACTCTTTCTACATTAGCGATAAAAGCACAATTTTAAGGTCTTAAAATTGCACCCACTCCATAGATAGGGTCCTTACCTTTAGGGCCCAAATCTACTGCCAATTTATTCAGTTGCGTTAATACTATTTGCTTATCTTCACCATAAACTGCCGTTAAGCAGGCTATATGTGCTGTGATATGCGGCGCAGCAATTGATGTGCCTGACTCTCGCCCGATACGATGACCGCTTTGAGCAGTTAAGACATTTACGCCTAACGCCGCATAATCGATATAATCACCTCTATTAGACCAACGATAAGGTTGTTGCAGTTTGTCTATCGCACTCACCGCAATAACGTCTTGATAAGCCGCAGGGTACATAGCAGGCGCAGCAGGGCCCTCATTACCAGCAGCGGCAACTACCCAAGCACCTTTTGCCATGGCAGCAGTTAAAACGCGCTGTAAAATTTGATTATCAGGGCCGGCTAAACTCATGTTGATCACTTTGACGTTTTGCTCAAGCAGCCAATTTACGCCAGTAATAATGGCAGATAATGTCGCGCCTTGGGCATAATCAGACTGTTGATAAAACACTTGAGCCGAATATACTTTTGCTTTTGGTAACAACGGTATTAGCGCTTCGCTTTTACCCACTAAAACACTGGCGATAGCGGTACCGTGCTGCGCTGATTGATTTATCGTATCAGGCAAAAAAGATTTAGCTGTGATATCGGCTTGTTTTAATGCGCTATGGTTTGCGTCAATGGCGCTATCAACCAGGCCAACTTTTACCTCTAAGTCACATACTGAAGAAGCACTTGAACTTACCATTGCTTTTTCGTTTTTATCATTCGCCTTGATAGCGACTGTTTTATTCGCGCTAGCTTCGGCCATGTCAGTGGCTTTATTTTGCGCTTGATAGATATGATTTCGGGCTAGGCTAGCGGCTTCTTTAACTGTTAGTAAGTTGGTAAGTGCCTGCTTTGAATCAAGTGCTTCTGGCACATTAAAATGTAACAATGCTAAATCTAAGGCTGAATATTTAGACTCAGAGATAATTATTGCACCATGCTCGATTAAACGTTGTTTACTTAGTTCATTCGCCAGTAATAACCATTGGCCTTTTACAGCTCGCCAACCATTTTCCACCTCAACATCAAGCCAAAGACTTTCTCCGACATTATTGGTTATTGCTAACGATGTTGGCAGGGCATTTAATGGCTCTGTTTCTAAACTGTTAATATCAGGCAAAGTACTGAGGGCAAATGGCGCTAACACTGGCGGTCTTTCTAAAGGTTTAATGAAGTCATTAGCCGTGCGTTCTATGCTACTAATTTGACCTAAAACATTACCGGTGGATAATTGTTGGGCCTGAGTTGACAGACTAAAAGCGGCCAGTAATAGCGCAGATTTAAAAAAGATTTTCATGTTAATATTAAGCCTTAAAATAAGCATGTAGTTAATAAAACGTTTCAAGTTAAAATAAATTTCCTTTTTTATGGAATAAATTTTTTTTACAGACGTCTTCTTAAGTAAGAGGAGTAAAAAACATGAATAAAACCATTGAAAACATATTACCAATGCTCAGACGTTTTGCCTACTCATTAACAGGTAACACCCCTGATGCTGATGACTTAGTGCAAACCACCTTAGAAAAAATTTTGCAAAAAGGTGTTCCTGCAGAAGTAGAAGTAACAAAATGGGCATTTAGAGTGTGTCGCAATGTTTGGATTGACGAATATCGCGCACAAAAAGTGAGACAAAATGCGACTCAAAAACCAGAACTACAAGAGCCACAAATCACTAATGAACAGCAGGCGTTCGACAGCAAAGAAATGTTAACACATGTTAATAAAGCCATGAATACATTGCCTGACGATCAACGAGCAATTTTATCTTTAGTCGCGGTGCAAGGTATGTCATATAAAGAAGTCGCTGCATCGATGGAAATTCCAGTTGGTACGGTCATGAGTCGGTTATCGCGAGCACGTAGTGCCTTACTTGATATGGTGAAACCTTACACATTAGGAGCAGGCGTATGAACATTAGCGATGAAACCTTAAGCGCATTTTTAGACGCCGAACTTAACGAAGCAGAAATGGAAGCGGTTCGCTGCGCATTAGAGACTGATGACGAGTTAGTGATGCGTTTAGCTGATTTAGCGCAAGCGGATCAATGGGTAGTAGATAATGCCGCCACAGTTGACCAAACGCCAATAGCTGATGAACTTTTGCAATTAGCGCAATCCATTGATAAAAAATTGGCACAAGGCCAACTTATTGAGCAACAGCCTGAGCAAGAACAAAAAGCGACGGCAACCACTGATAATGTGGTGAGTTTATCGCGCTGGAAAAGTTTAAGTAACAGCGTGCAAAAACATTATGCTTTAGCTGCTGGTATTGCTATGGCATTTGGCGTTGGTACAGTCACTATGATGCAGACTGAACCCTCAGCGACAATAACAGCTGGTATCGCACAAGTGCTAGATCAAGTACGAAGTGGTGAAATAACATCAACCGAGCAAGGTGATACTATCACTGCTAATTTAAGCTTTACTAACCATGCCGGCGATTACTGTCGTCAGTTTCAGCAAGTAGGTGAACAAACAGCGAGTGTTAATATTGCCTGTAAAGAAAACTCACAGTGGCAGTTAAAAGCGACTGAACAAGTCAATGTTGCAACCAATAGTCAAGATTATCGCGTAGCTTCTAACAAAGCTCATCTTGATAGTATTATCGATACGATGATCAAAGGACAAGCCATGGATGGTAAGCAAGAGCAACAAGCAATTAGCAATAACTGGACATTAACAACTGACAAATTAAACCAAAAAAATCGAGGTGAATAATGAATAAATTTATAACATTAATTCTGATGACTTTATTAGTAACAGCTTGTGCATCAAAACCAGAATATCGCCCAGCAAATAAAGGCTCGGTTGGTTATAGTGAACAAAAAATTACTAATGATAGATACCGTGTACAGTTTAAAAGTATCTCTCATAGTGTTGCCAACGCAGCTGATTTTGCTTTGTTAAGATCAGCAGAGCTGACGCAGGAACAAGGATTCGATTGGTTTGTTGTCACCAGTAAAGAAACCTTTGTAGAATCGCAAAAAGTAGAGCCTGGCTCGGCTATAGGTTTATCACACCAACAGCGCATTGAACGTAGATGTGGTTTGATAACCTGTGAAACGTATCGCCGACCATCAAATGAAGTTGGCATAACATTAAACAGTGGTGATAACCGTAAAGAAGTGCACAGTATTTTAGAAATTCGCATGGGCAAAGGCATGATGCCAAATGACTCTAGCTACAATGCTGCAGATGTTATTGAAAATTTATCGCAAAAGATCGACAAAAACGATAAGTAACCTAGAGAAGCAATGACACAAATACAGAAAAGGCTTTAACCACTGAGGTTAAAGCCTTTTTATTGATTTAAGATTAAGTAAAGTTTACGTTTAATATTTAGTCCGTAACTAACAGCAGTGAATAAAGAACATTAGCTTAGGTCAAAACGGTCAGCTTCCATCACTTTCGTCCAAGCGGCAACAAAATCATGGATAAACTTCTCTTTATTATCATCTTGAGCATAAACCTCACTGTAGGCGCGAAGTATCGAATTTGAACCAAAGATCAGATCAACCCGTGTTGCCGTCCATTTAACTTTATCTGAACCACGTTCAAGCAATTCGTATAAGTTATTACCTGCCGGTCGCCATGTATAATCCATGCTGGTTAAATTAACAAAATAATCGTTAGACAAAACCCCTTCGCGCTCCGTAAAAACGCCATGCTTAGTATCGCCAAAGTTAGTGCCTAGCATCCGCATTCCACCGATTAATACCGTCATTTGGTGCGCAGTTAAAGCCATTAACTGTGTTTTATCTAACATTAGCTCTTCAGCGCTGACACTAAAGTCACTTTTGAGCCAATTGCGGTATGCATCATGAAGCGGTTCAAGTACCTCGAAAGATTCGATATCCGTCATTTCTTGCGTTGCATCACCACGGCCAGGTGAAAAAGGTACAGTTACCTCAACACCGGCCGCCTTCGCGGATAATTCTACACCTACGTTACCCGCTAAAACTATTACATCAGCAATACTTGCGTTGCTGTCTTGCGCGATGCCTTCAAGCACTTTTAGTACTTTGTCTAATCGCTCTGGTTCGTTGCCTTGCCAATTTCTTTGTGGCTCGAGGCGAATACGAGCACCATTTGCACCACCACGTTTGTCTGAATCTCGATAAGTTCTGGCACTGTCCCAAGCAGTTGACACCATTTCACTGATGCTCAAACCACTTGCTTTGATTTTTTCTCTTACAGATTCAATATCGTAATCAGTACTGCTATGCGGGATAGGGTCTTGCCAAATAAGATCTACATTTGGCACTTCAGTACCAATATAGCGAGCTTTTGGCCCTAAATCCCGGTGAGTTAATTTAAACCATGCGCGGGCAAATACATCAGAAAAGTACGCTGGATCTTTTGCAAAACGCTCTGAAATTTCACGATATTTGGGGTCCATTTTCATGGCCATATCTGCATCTGTCATTATCGGATTTTGACGAATGCTCGGGTCTTCAACATCAACAGGTTTGTCTTCTTCTTTAATGTTGGTTGGCTGCCATTGCCACGCACCTGCGGGGCTTTTTTTCAGTTCCCATTCATGATTAAGAAGCATGGTAAAATAACCGTTGTCCCATTGCGTTGGGTGGGTTGTCCAGGCACCTTCAATACCACTGGTAACGGCATCTCTACCAACACCACGTTTGGTTTTATTGTTCCAACCTAAGCCTTGCTCTGAAATGTCAGCAGCTTCGGGTTCTTTACCTAACAAGGATGCATCACCATTACCGTGACATTTACCCACGGTGTGTCCGCCAGCGGTTAGTGCAACGGTTTCTTCATCATTCATCGCCATACGTTCAAATGTAACGCGGATGTCATTTGCAGTTTTAAGTGGGTCGGGTTTTCCATCAACACCTTCAGGATTAACATAAATCAGTCCCATCATCACAGCAGCTAATGGGTTTTCAAGGTCTCGCTGTCCAGAATAGCGACTGTTTTCACTACCACTTGGGGCAAGCCATTCTTTTTCTGCGCCCCAGTAAGTGTGTTTTTCTGGGTGCCAAATATCTTCACGACCAAAAGCAAAACCAAAGGTTTTTAAGCCCATTGATTGATAAGCCACTGTGCCAGCGTAAACCATTAAATCGGCCCAACTGACCTTATTGCCATATTTCTTTTTAATTGGCCAAAGGAGACGTCGAGCTTTATCTAAATTAGCGTTATCTGGCCAAGAGTTAATTGGGGTAAAACGTTGATTACCGGTCGCTGCACCGCCACGGCCATCTGCAATTCGGTAAGTACCTGCAGCGTGCCAAGACATACGGATCATTAAACCACCATAATGGCCCCAATCAGCTGGCCACCATTTTTGACTATCTGTCATTAGTGCATGTAAGTCTTTATTAAGTGCTGCTATATCAAGTGTTTTAACTGCTTCACGATAATGGAAGTTTGCTCCCATGGGATTGGTTTTATTATCGTGTTGATGAAGAATGTCGAGGTTCAGTGACTTAGGCCACCAAGACATATTAGACATAGAACTCTCAGTTGCGCCGCCATGCATAACAGGGCATTTTCCACCTGAGTTTTTTTGCTCATTCATATTCAATTCCTTGGATAATTTGATATCAAAAATGATTGTTGTAGGGCAATACGGCTAAATTGCAAAACACGATCATGTAGGCATAAAGTTTTTGTCTGTTAGCGCTGATATTATCTTTTGAACTACTTGAACTACTTCGACATTAGCAAGCTCAATTATGGCAAGTTAATGACAAAATTTTTGCGTTAAAAGTTGGCTCGTTGCGCCATACATTTATGACGCAACGGAATAATTTATATTACATAAAAGGATTATTTTTCTGCGGCATCTTGTATAGCTTCACCCGCTTTCTCTAGATCTTTACCCGCGCCTTCAATGGTAGCGCAAGCTCCTAGAGCACTGCTGAGTAATAATATCGTTAATATAGCTTTTAGACGTGAGTAATAGCGTTGAAATATCATTATATTTTTCCTTATGTAGAGATTAAACCAACTGTATTAAATCATTGTTCAGATAGTGTAATAACGCAAATTCAGTTTGGTTTTAGTTGGTAAAAATATTTAACGATTGTGGTAATACTTCGATCTGTAAGCTTTTAGCTGAAAAGACTTCGCCATCAATAACATAATCAAGTTCATGCTCTGCCTTTATAACAACTTTCTTTGCGTTCACATGTTCGCTTTGTAGACTCTGTGCTGGTTCAGTTAAGCCTGAAAGAGCTAATTCAGCTAAACTTAACACGCTGTCGGTCATGTCCTGCTGTGGGGGTATCCATGTCACATCTAGCAAGCCATCTTTAATATCTGGCTCGCCACCACCTTGCGCTAATATTGTGGTAAAAGGTGCAGCATTAGCAACAACTAAACTTGTGGTTTCAATGGTTTGAACCGATAAATTATCAAATTGAACTTGCAGTGTTAACACTTCATTTTTATTTATAGCCTGCCAAAATGCCTGTAGGTAGGCGAATTGCCCACCGAGATCTTTTTCTTCACGATTAGCGCCGGTGATCATTTTATTTTCAAAGCCTAAGCCAGCCAATAATAACATCAAGTTACCATTACATTTTGCACTATCTATCTGAGTAGTCTTGCCTGCGATAATAACATCACAAGCGATACCAACAGGAATGACTTTAGTGCTAATACCAAAAAGTACATGGGCAAGAGCGTTAGCTGTGCCCATAGGGAGAATGCCCATGGTGATATCTGTTTGAACTAGTTCAGCGGCAACTTCAGTTAATGTGCCATCACCACCACAAGCAATGATGGTTTTTGCACCATCATTAATAGCCTGTTGAGTGAGCATTTGTGCGGAAATGTCTTGGGTTGTTTCTAAAATATTAAGGACAAAGTGTGGAGATAATCGTTTAATGACTTCTAATTTACCTTCAAACCATTTACCACCACCGGAGACCGGATTAGCAATAATCCAAAGTGGCGGTTTTAATGTAAATAACCCGTCCTTGTGATAACGAGATAAGGCATTCAATTGGGCTTTATTTAAGCCTGCGGTAGTCCGTATACCCTGAATTTTTTCCAGTACTTGTGAAACTGTAAGGTGCTTGTTTTTACTCAAAAGATAAGCCGCCATCACTAAAACTGAACGGCCACGGCCTAAGGCACAATGAATAACAACACCATTTGAACTTGTTATGTGGTTTTCAAGCCAATGGATGGCTTGTACTAATTTTTCAGCTTCAGGGCTTTTGTGATCCAGCACCGGCAAATTTAAGTAATCTAATGCTTCACTTTCAGCGGTCCAATCCAGGCCATCGAACTCCGCCGTAACATCTAATATCGCAGTAATCCCTTTTGCTTGTAATGTTGCAACATCGGAAGCAAAAAGGCGGCAAGCGAGATAAAGGTTATCATCAATTTTTTGAATGGCAGGCACCTTATCGTTTTTTCTTGCCCAAGAGTTATAAAGTTGCGAACCAAGTAAAAAAGGGATAAAAATCCAACGAATGTAAAACGGAATACTCCCGTTACTCTTTTTACGAAATATACCCGGCAAATCGAATATATATGCGAGGCTAACAACAGATAATGACAAACCAATCCAAGCAAAAATTAGCTTGATAAGTAGAGTGTCTATCAGTGATAGTGTTGCGAAAGCTAACAAAGCACCCGCAATATAATATTTAACAATAAACATTAAATCCCTCTCTTTAATTTTTGCTTATATAAACTTAAGTTGAATACCTAATCCGAACCGTTGTTGGTGACGATTATAGTCAATAAGTGAATCACCATAGCCATTGAAATACTGCAATAAAAAGTCATATCGTGAGTTCAGAGGATAAGATAAATTTAATTCAACACTGCCTTTATTATCACTGGTTTTTAGGTTATTTCTCACAAGTGCCACAACATTTAAGTCACCAAACTTTGTACCATAACCAAGTTCGGTATAGCCTAAAAATCTTGTTATGTCTGGGTTGTCATCACCTGAAGAGTCAAACGGGTCAGTTTTTTCATCTTCTTTAATGCGGTACCAAGCTTTTATGTGATAAAAAGAATCATCATCACTGAATATTGCAGAAGCAAATAATCGGTTCCAGCTACGTGAGCGTAAACCGCTTTGCCCATTAGACTGATGACTTATGCCAAAACGAATTTGATTAAATTTAAACCCTGCGAATGTCAGTTCATTTCGCCATGAATAAAAAAGCTCAGGCTCATAGTTAGTCTCTCTAAATGGTTTTGACACTTCACTATTGTATACTTGCCAAAAAGAAACAGCAGTAAAACCTAAATACAAACCCGTTGTGCTTTTATCCTCTTGATATATCGGGAGCTTGACACTAATTTGGTATTTAGCTTCGAGATTATCAACATTTTCAGTATTCAAACCCAATGCGCTAATCGTGTTCGGGTTACTGACATAACTAAAAGGTAAGATATAATTTAATCGATGCTGCGATAAAGCAAAAGGATTAGTAACCGCCTGATTAATTGATGCTGCACGGTCGTCTAATAATGTCTGATGAATTGAATTCTGCTGTTTAGTTTGTACAGCGGTAACGTCAATATTTTCTGACTGAGCATTGATGCTATAGCTGATAACAAGAAAACATGTCGCGATTGTTACTTTTTGTCGCCATGCGATAGTAATATTTTGAGTACATGTATCGAAAATAGTTTTTGTGAACTTCATTAAAACTTACTCTTTATTTTGTCGCTTCCTATTGGAAGCAACGGGTAAAATGAAAAAAGGTTTGATTAAGCCATTTCAGCTTGATATTGCACAGCAAGTTCGATTTTTGTGCACTGCATTAGATACTTCCCTACTTGATGGGAAAAACTCTTTTTCTTCTTCTATTAAATGATGAAGTACTTTGTCTTTTAGTGACTTCATGGATTTAAGCCAAACTGGTGAACTCATGCCTGTTTGGTCGAGTTTTTCAATAAGTTCGTCGATGTCGTGATGTTCAGCGATCGCATAACAAGTCACTGTTACTGTCGAGTCAAATTCCATCAAAGGCGCATGAAAATAAAGCTCTACAGGCAATGAATACTGAATTAATTGCTGCGTCAACTTAATAAAAACCCCCTTTATACTTGTAAAGTTGCCAGCGGTTTCGACTAAAATATCCCCGTTTAAACCTCTTCGGGAATGGTTAATAAATGTTTTATACAGATAAAGTTAATTAATGGATCACTTTGTTGAAGATTAAATTTTATAAAAGCAAACTTTTATGTCAATACCATCAACTTGATATTTTTGAGTTAGGCGCTTCAGATTCACTTAAATAGTTAGAGATGAAGGCTATCATGGAGGTTTCTAAGTCAGAGTGAGTAATGAGCTTTTTTACGAAGAAAGTCATCTGCTTGTTTAATTTTTGGTATCAATAAAGTCGGTACGCTTTATATTGAGGGTGAATTTCGAGGTAGTCGCACCAGGTACTAAAGTTTTTATAATTAAAGCGTTTATCTGTGCTGGTTATCCAAGTGGATGAAGCTTTTGCACTTAACTGGAACTTCACTTTGTGACCGTCAATAGCCACATAGCAAGCTAAAGGTATGAAGGTTTCATTTCTTACTTTTATGCGTGCAAAACCATCTAAAGACTCGCCAAAAGTAACGGTGATTTTTGGTGAGGCCATCAATAAAGGACTAATTAGAATTAAAGTAGCACAAAAATATTTAAAAAATTTCATATAGTAACTTTATGTTTTAAAAATAATTTTACTTATTTTTTTAAGTAATTTACTTATGTAAATTAAAATAATCTTCAGATAATTTTAATTATACCATTGAAAGCGTCTTTCGCTGTCACCATAACTATTATCAACAACAAAAAAGTGTCACAAACGACAACGATTAAAGACGCAGTAAAAAGAGAACTTATTCATGGCTAACATTACCCCAATTAAAAAAGAAACTCATCAAAACATTAAAGTCGCATCTAAACGCGATTTATCAAATGTATCTAATCAACATATTGCCCCTGTTACTGCTCCTGAGTACTCACAAGCAGCAACGAGTTACCCGATAGTAATAGTTAAAGACCAAGGCACAGAACGTTACCGCAGTGTGGTTATGTTAGGTTTAGAAGCGGGTGAAAATTTATATTACAAAGAAGATGCTTGGAACGCAGTTTACATTCCACAAGCTATCTCGATGTCACCTTTTTCATTAGGTTTAGACCCAGAGAAAGAGAAAACACTAACTGCATGTGTTGATTTAGACAGCAAGTTTGTAGGTGAAGATAAAGAACATGAGTTATTCGACGCAGAAGGTAACGATTCTGAATTCTTTAAAGGTGTACAAGATTCACTAGGCCGTTTATATGATAACGAAGTAATGAATGAAAAATTCCTTAAAGAATTAGTTGATAAGGATTTATTATTTGAGTTGGAACTAAATATTAATTTTGCCTCAGGTGAAACTAAGAAACTAGTCGGCTTATACAGCGTTGATGAAAAGAAAATTCAAGAGTTATCTGATGAGCAAGTGCTTGATTTCCATAAACGTGGTTTATTTATTCCAATTCACGCGATGTTAGGCTCTATTGGACAGGTTAATCGTCTAGCTCAATTACGTAATCAAAGTGAATCAACAGCTAAAATAAACGCTATACGCTTTACGCCAGCGACTGCTGAAACTCAAGAAAACGCTAAAAAATAATGTTGAATTAATGTTATTTAATAAAGGACCTAATAGGTCCTTTTTTTTTGCGCTGAATTTGTCTTTAAATATTATGGAATAGTATTTACAAGTTTAAAGAACACAAATCACACTTTGTTAAAATGATAAATTCCATTTAAAACATTGTTTTAAAATTTAAAAAAATCCCTTTATGAAATAATTTAAACAGATATTTTACAATATATTATGTTGTGGATATTTTATGAATAACCATGCACTATTGTTGTAGAATCAATAAAGTGTTTTAACTAAAAACATTCGAACTTAACAGCATCACTATTAAGTAAGGTTTACTATTTAGCTTAATTAGCCTAGCAACAAGTTATATAAATACACAACGCAAAATGCTGGGGAATAATTTTACTGTCGGTTTTATATATAAATTGTATAAATTTCAGTGAATAAAAATTAAACGTCTGCTAGGATGATTTTGCTGATGATGTTAAATGAAGTAGGGTTAGGGATTTATACCGTATGACTGAACTGAAAAAATTGCCAAGTGATATAGAAGAAAATATCCAAAATTTGGCTGGAGATATCTATCTACAAATTGAAGATAAAATTACTGCTCTCCTTACGAGTTACGGTGATAACGTTGAAGTCACGCCTGAAATAATTACCCAGCACCCCCTGTATAAAGAACTCAAAGAACAACAGCTGTCTCTGCAACAACAAACCGAAAATACCGAATTAAAATATAGTGAAGAACTTAAAAAAATTCAGGCTGAGAAAGCAGAACAACAAGCTAAATTAAGCCAATTACAAGAAGACTTAGCGAATGCTGAGAACCTCAATAGCGCAAAGTTAACTGATTCAGAACAAATTCTAAAAGATAAGCTAGCAGAAACCTCGCGATTAACTAAACAAGTTGCCAAATTAAGCCAAGAAAACGCTGAGCAACAACAACGATTAAAAGAAATTGGTTTTGAATCCGAAAACAGCAATAAGCAACTCAAATTACTAACAGAAGAAAAAGATTCTTTAATTAAGAACGATAAAGCAAAAGCTGCAACGTTAGCGGTCCAAAATCAACAATATTCAGATCTTCAACTTAAATTTGATCAAGTCTCGAGTGAGTTGGAATATTTAAAAGCAGAACAAGAGCATAAACTGTTATCTAGTAACGAGCAGTTGACACATGAACAACAACAAGCTGAAAAATTGAAGTCGCAAATATCAACTTTACAAACAGAGCTAAGCAATAAGCAAGTTGCTTTAGATAAGCAGCAAGAAGCGTTAAGCCTTAAGACTACCGAGAGTAAAGACCTAAGCACAAAAGTAGCCAGTTTAGAGCAAACAATTAGTAAAATAGAGAAAAATTCTCAAATAGCACAGCAACAATACCAAGATGAAAAGCAAGCAAACAATACGAAATGGGTAGATGAAAAGCAGCAGATTGAGCAAGCATTAAAGCTAGCATCGGTAGAAAATGAGCAAGCCCTTAAACAAATTCATGTACTTGAACGTGACAAGCAAACGCTTGAAAAAGAAATTGCAAATACTAACAGTGAATTATCTTCTGTAAATACGCTTCAACAAGCGACACTAAAAACAGTTAAAGAACTGCAAGTGAAAATAGAGCAAGAACAAAGTACTGGCGCCAAACTTGCTGCAGAGAAATTAGTCTTAGAAGAGTCACTTGTAAAAGCAGAGCAGCGCTTTACTAGTGATCAAGAGACGCATAAGAAAAAAATTACAGAGTTAACCTCAACGCTTGAAAAAGATGCTGCTGAGAACTTAAAACTTATCCAAAGCATTTCCAGCTTAGAGCAAAAAAATGCTGCTCAAACGAAGCAAATAACATCGCTAGAACAACAGCTTGAAAATACTAAACGTGAAATGCAACAAGTAATTGAAAAGCAGGATGAAAGCCAGAGTAAGCTTATTATTGAGCATCAAAAGGCGTTTGCAGATAAAGAAGCTTCAATCAGTGAATTAAAACTTCAAGCAGAGAAAACGGCCGCAGAACTCGCGAAGAAAATTACTAGCCAAGCTGAATCATTGAAAGCCGAGTCAGAAAAGTTAGCTGAGTTGGAAGCGTCTCATAACCTTGCTTTAAAAGCTATTGAGCAATTTGAGTTAAGTATTAGCGAGAAACAAAAACAAATTACAGTGCTAGAACAAGAACTGGCTAAAACGGCTAAAAGTAGACTTTGGCATCAAGAAAATAAAGATAAGCAAGAGTCTGAATATAACAAAGCACGTGAAACTATTAAGTATCTTCGTGATGAAAATAGCGAGTTAAATCGTAAACTTGAGCATCAAGTGAATGAACTTGAAGATAAAATACGAGAATATCGTCTGCGTTTTGAATATGCGCAAAAAGAATTAACAAAATTGAGTAATTAACCGACTAACCTCATTAGAGTATAACCATGTCGCTCAACATTAATAGCCAGCTTCTCTATAAGTAGTGCGCCGTTTTGAGCACTACGCTATGGATACTGTGTGATAACAATAGCGTTTTTTTTCTATTAACTGCAACTAGTGGATAATAATAGCTACTTTTAAAGCATTAAGTATTCATTATCCTGAGCCCAGATTGGCTAATTACGATATACTCTCCATAGCTTTTATTACCCAGAATGAGATCAAACGTGGCGATTAACCTACCCCTTAAAAAACTTAGCCAGTGGCAACAAGTAGCGTTTTGTGCTGCTTTACTTGAGCGCATGTTACCTAATTATCAAATGTTTGCTGAACACACCCAGTTTGGTGAATATAAAATACTGAGAAATCAACTTGATCTGGTTTGGCAGTGGCTCGACAAAGCTAATCGTTGCAAGATTAATTATGATGCGCAAATTGCGAAACTTGAAGAACAAGTCCCTGATCCTGATGCCTCGGATTTTTTAGGTGTTTTTCCTGCGCTTGATTGTGCAATGGCATTAATGTCGTTATTTCAAGCCATGCAAGACCCAGAAAGCGATGGATTTGTTAATGTCAGTAAATTGTCTGAGAACAGTGTGAGTTACTATGTTGAATTGAGTTTAGCGCAAGAACTTGATGAAATAACGCCAAGCGAAGATGAGATAGAAATATCGCAACAACACATTACTGATCATCCTTTAATGCAGTGGGAAATAGCAACGCAAAATGAACTTTTTGACTATTTAACCACAGCCAGCGAAAACAAAGCCAGTTGCTTGAAAGCAAAAAACATGGCGCTTGAAGAAGGTTTATCAAATTTAGGTATTGAAATTAGCGCCTAATTTTAGCCGTTCATCATACCTATCACTTCTTGATATTTTATTTCGTTCAATGAGTCTCAATCGAGCCATAATTGTCTTTAAATCGAATATTTAAGCTGAGAATATTTATATCAAGAGTGTATTTAGCCGCTCACGTTGCGTTAAACATTGACGTAGTGTTGGTAAATAAATAACCTAGGCTCTTCATTTTGCATACTCAAAATATATGATAACTGTTGGCAAGTTTGGTTGATATATTTAGCGCATTGGAAATTTTTCTATAACCTTGGCAGACTTGCTGCAAAGCGTTGAGGATATTTATTTGTTTTTTGAAGGTTCAGAAAAAAAAGCGACCATTGTCATTGATAGCGAGCAACTTTCGTTACTCAATGACGTTTCCGATGACTTTTGGTCGCAATTAGTTCAGCGCAGTGATGCTCATATTTTATCATCCATTAAGAACAATGATTGCAAAGCATTTTTATTATCAGAATCGAGCTTATTTGTTTGGCATGACCGGTTATTAATAATCACCTGTGGCAGCACAAGACTGGTACGTGCGGTGGAATATTTTATTCAAAAAATGGGGGTAGATACAGTTCAGCAGATTATTTATCAACGGAAAAATGAGTATTTTGCGCATGCACAATCTAGCACCTTTGGTGACGATATTAAGTTATTAAACCACTACATCACTGGCAAAGCACATCGCTTCGGAGAGTTAGACAACCATCATAATTATATTTTTCATCATGATAACGGTGTACATGCCTCAAGCAACGATAAAACTTATGAGCTGTTAGCATATCAAATTAGCAAAAAGGCATCAGATAAACTGACCTCGTCAGGCTTAACAACTAAAGAAATAAGAGAGTTTTTACAGTTAGAACAGCTTTTTAGCGACTTTATATTAGATGATTTTGTCTTTGATCCTTTTGGTTATTCTATAAATGCGATTAATGGTCAGCAATACTTAACTATTCATGTGACGCCTCAGGAAAATAGTAGCTATGTAAGCATCGGCTCTAATGTTAATTTAATTAAATTGGCGCCACGGTTCTTATCGATATTATCGCCAAAGTCTTTCGACTTACTCAGTTTTAATGAAGCTGATTTTAGTGAATTTACCGCTACTTTTATTCCGAAAAATTATGTCGCCACCGCGTTAGTTAATCAGCAATTAAATAGTAACTATTTGGTATGTTTTGCTAATTATATAATGCCACAACAAGCATTTTCCCCGGCAACCAATATTGATTTATTGGCACAAAGTCATGCGCTTTAACTCGTTAAAGACTAATTAACTCATAAGTTATGCAAACAAAAATAAAAAATAATAAGCTCTTGCTTGAGCAATAAGGAATGCAAATGAAATTAGGCTATTTATACTTTGGTATTAGCGCGTTATTGGCTTCTACCTTGACCTTAGCGAATGTGAGTAACGTTGAAGTCGACGCTAAAGTTACCCGAATTGAGCAATCAGTTGTACAAGCTATGACGGCATTTCAAGTGCCTGGTATTGCGGTGGCGATTGTTAAAGACAACGAGGTCGTATTAAGTAAAGGCTTTGGCGTTTTAAAGCATGGCAGTCCAGAAAAAGTCAATGCAGACACTTTATTTGGCGTTGCCTCAAATACTAAAGCTATGACCGCGGCATTGTTAGCTGGACTAGTCGATGAGGGTAAGTTGACATGGAAAACCAAAGTTATTGATATTATTCCAGAGTTTCAATTACCCGATGCCTATGTCACTCGTGAATTCACTATTATTGATTTATTGTCGCACAACAGTGGTTTAGGGTTAGGTGCCGGCGATTTAATGATTTGGCCTGAAACGACATTAACGAACAAAGACGTTATTAAAGGCTTGAAACATTTACCGCAAGTATCGAGCTTTCGTAGTGAATTTGCCTATGACAATCTGATGTATGTTATTGCTGGTGAAATCATTGCAAAGCTTACAGGTAAACCTTGGCAGGATGTTATTCAATCGAGGATTTTTGATAAATTAGGCATGAAAAACACTCGTGCTAAGTTTTCATTGATCCCAGAAACAAACCAAAATGTTGCCCGTGCCCATGTACCATTAGACGGCGAGCTACATGTTGTTGGTGGTAACTTTTTAGAAAAGTTCTCTTCAGCAGGTTCAGTTGCATCAAGTGTCAATGACATGTCGCTATGGCTAAAAGCACAACTAAACCAAGGTCAGTACGGCACCGACGGTGATAAAGCTCTGAGGCTCTTCAGCGAAAAGCAAAGTCGTGAAATGTGGCAGCCACGGACATTATTAAATGTTTCAGAGCAAGCCACCGCGCAAGATAAAACTCACTTTCGCGCATACGCGCTAGGTTGGTTTGTTAAAGATTATCATGGCGTAAAAGTGATACGACATACTGGTGGTATTTTAGGTATGGTTTCGAAAGTTGTGATGGTGCCAGAAGAAAACTTAGCGATGGTTATTTTAACCAACCAACAATCTGGTTCTGCTTTTAACGCACTTTCACAACAAATTTTGACCGAGTTTTTAGAATTACCTGAAAAAGATTGGGTCGCACATTACCATACATTGCAGCAAAAAAATAAAGCAGCGAAACAAGCACATTTAGCTTCTGAAGCCGCGCGGGTTGATAAAAACTCAACCCCGTCTTTACCGTTAGCGAGTTATGCGCAGGACTATGTTGATAACTGGTATGGTGACATCCAAATCAGCCTAGAAAATGAAAAACTAGTCATGCAGTTTAGCAATACCCCTGCGCTACATGGCACTTTAGAGCATTACCAACACAACACTTTTATTGTTCGTTGGGACGACAGAACATTAGAAGCAGATGCTTATGTAAACTTTAACTTAAACCCTGACGGCAGTATAAACTACGTGACAATGAAAGCCGTGTCGTGGGCAACTGATTTCAGTTTCGACTTCCACGATTTGAAGTTAAAACCTAAATCCTAAAGCCTTGAATTTAAAAAAGTAGGGTCAGATACACATTAAGCTTTAATGTGTATCTGACCCTACTTTATTTTTTAATTGGCGCTGTTTTGATAAAGTCGGTAAACCACTTGTCCGGCTACTTTTTCTTTTAAAAGCTGCCAATGGCTTGGCATTAATTGTTGGTTGCTATCAGCTTCCATTTCTACATAAATCAAAGCATTGTCGGTTAAGCCTTTTTCAGCCAATAGCGCAGCGGTTTTCTCTGCTAGGCCTTTGCGAAAAGGTGGGTCTATAAACACTAATGAAAAGCTTTGTTGATTAGATTGTAAAAAGTCTAAGGCATTTTGCTGAACAACATCGATGTTAGTAACTTTTAGTAAGGCTTTATTCGCTGTTAATTGCTGAGCAGCCGATTTATTTAATTCTACTAATGTAACTGAGCTTGCGCCGCGTGACATGGCTTCAAAGCCCAAACCACCAGATCCGGCAAAGCAATCTAAGCAAATAGATTCTTGAATATAAGGCATTAGCCAGTTAAATACCGTTTCTTTGACACGGTCGGTTGTTGGACGCAATCCATCAGCCATTAACACCGGTAATTTTCGACCACGATGCTGCCCTGCGATGATACGAATATGGCCTTTTGAGGCATTTTTATCTGATTGTTTTTTGACTTTGCTCATAACTTAAACAGCTTTTGTTTTTTGTCGGCAGGTTAGGTGATACTATATCGACAATTTTATCCTTGTTTACTTGTGAATACCAATTGATCTATTGATTTGTTCAAGTTAGAACGCACTTTAGGTTAATGAATTCAGAGTAAGCGTATACATCATATTAATACTGTAAATACATTTATGTCGAAGAAAAAAGGTATGTTTTCCTGGTTAGGTCTAGGTAAAAAAGAACAAGAAGAAACACTTGTTGCTGAAGAGATTAACGAAAAGGTTCTTGATGAGGCTGTGCAAGCTCCTGAAGAAAAGTCAGTTATTAGTGACAACACCGACGAAAGTTCTCAGGCCGAAATTGGCCCTGATTTACCCGTTGAAGAATCTGCACCTGCTGAGCGTAGTGTTGAAGTGGAGCAAACAACATCTTCTGAAGGTCTTTCGGACACGATAGTTGAAGAGCCGCTAGAAAGTGTTGCTGAAGTCGTTGTTAATAATGATGAAGTGATTGAAGCATTGTCTAACAATGAAGACTCTGATCTTGACTCCATCGTTGAAGCGGAAGCAGAACTTGTCACTGATTCTGTCCCAGTATCTGAACTTGAAGAAACTGAAAGTACACTGGGATTTTTCGCACGTTTAAAGCACGGTTTAACAAAAACACGTCAAAACCTCGGTGGCGGTATTTTCAGCCTATTTCGTGGTAAAAAAATAGATGATGAGCTATTTGAAGAGCTTGAAACACATTTATTACTCGCGGATGTTGGCGTTGAAACTACCACTAAAATTATTGATTCATTAACTGAATCAGCTTCACGTGGTCAACTAAAAGACGCTGAAGCGCTATATGACTTGCTCAAAGTTGAGTTGAAGAAAATCATTGAGCCGGTGAGTCAGCCGCTAGAAATTCCAGCCAGCGATGGCCCTTTTGTTATTTTAATGGTCGGCGTCAACGGTGTTGGTAAAACTACCACTATTGGTAAACTGGCTAAGCAATTTCAAGCTGAAGGGAAATCTGTAATGTTGGCTGCAGGTGACACTTTCCGTGCAGCAGCGGTTGAACAATTACAAGTTTGGGGTGAGCGAAATGATATCCCTGTAGTTGCTCAACATACTGGTGCTGACAGCGCTTCAGTAATTTTTGATGCGATTAGCGCTGCAAAAGCCCGTGGGGTTGATGTCCTTATTGCTGACACTGCGGGGCGATTGCAAAATAAAGGTCACTTGATGGAAGAACTTAAAAAAGTTGTTCGAGTGATGAAAAAACTAGATGTTCATGCACCACATGAAGTGATGTTAACTTTAGATGCTGGCACTGGGCAAAACGCCTTAAGCCAAACTAAATTGTTTAACGAAGCGGTGGGTTTGACCGGTTTAACCTTAACAAAACTTGATGGAACGGCTAAAGGTGGTGTAGTGTTTGCTGTGGCAGACAAACACGCTATTCCTATCCGCTATTTAGGTGTTGGTGAAGGGATAGATGATTTGAGACCATTTAACGGCAATGACTTTATCGACGCTTTATTTACGCAAGATTCAAAAGAAGATTAATACTACTTATGATCCGATTTAATAACGTTAGCAAAACTTACCCCGGAGGATTTTTAGCACTTAAGCAAGTCAGCTTTGCTATCGAACCAGGTGAAATGGCGTTTTTAACCGGTCATTCTGGCGCGGGTAAAAGTACGTTATTGAAATTAATGAGTATGATGGAAAAGCCGAGTGCTGGCAGTATTGAAATTAACGGTACCGAATTATCTACCATTAAATACCACCAAATACCGTATGTGCGTCGTGGCATTGGGATGATTTTCCAAAATCATAATTTGCTATTAGATCGTACGGTATTTGATAACGTAGCTTTACCGTTAATTATTGAAGGTTATAGCCATAAAGAAACCCGCAAGCGTGTTGAAGCGGCGCTTGATAAAGTGCACTTAACCAGCAAATTAAAATGTTTTCCAAATATGTTGTCAGGTGGTGAGCAGCAGCGCGTAGGTATTGCTCGCGCTATTGTTAATAAGCCGCCGATATTATTGGCCGATGAACCCACTGGTAACTTAGATCCTAAATTGTCGTTAGATATTATTCGTTTATTCGAAGAATTTAATGATATGGGCGTCAGTGTTTTAATAGCCACCCATGATTTAGGGCTTATTGCCCGCATGAAATATCGCACGCTGACCTTAAAACAAGGCCATATGATCACCGACGGTATTGTTGATGGCCTTAAGGCAGAAGGGGATTTGCGTGCAAACTAACTATTCTCGTCAAAGCAATCACCAACTTGGCTGGACTGGGCGAATTACTGCTCGCGTTATTCGCCATTTGCAACAAGCTATTGGTAGCCTCGGTGATTTATGGCGCACGCCTTTTACTTCGGTAATGACAGTATTAGTACTAGGTATCAGCTTAACGTTGCCAGCTACTTTGCACCTATTCGTTAAAAACACTCAAGCGGTTACCGAACAATGGAATTCAGCTTCTGAAATTACTTTATTTTTAAAGTTATCCACCTCAGATAAAGCTGCCCAAAATCTTGTGCAACGTATAAGTCTATATCCTGAAGTTTCGAATGTAGTTTATATTTCAGCTCAGCAAGCGTTAACTGAATTCAAGGTTAGCTCAGGCTTTGGCCAGGCTCTTGAATATTTAGATGAAAATCCTTTGCCGGCCACTTTATTGGTAACTCCGACAAAACGTTTTAGCCAAGCACAAGCCGCACGTGAATTATTACTCAAATTAGAGCAAGAGCGCAGTGTCGATCAAGGTAAGCTCGATTTAGAGTGGTTAACTCGCTTGCAAGCTATGGCAGCGTTAATTGAAGATGTGGTTATCGGTATTGCGGTATTATTGTGTTTATCTGTGGTGTTAATTATCGGTAATACTATTAGATTAGCCATACTCAACCAAAAAGATGCTATCGCGGTGATGAAGCTAGTCGGCGCAACAGACAATTTTATTCAACGGCCTTTTTTATATGCTGGCGTTTGGTATGGAGTACTCGGTGGCTTTGTTGCTAGTATATGTGTCGCTATTTTAGCGAGTTATCTTTCTGGCGCATTACAGCAGTTAACCGATTTGTATCAAAGCCAATTTGTCTTAGCAGGATTGTCGTTTAACGAATTAGTTTTATTACAGTTGATGGCGATTGGCTTAGGTTTATTAGGCAGCTTTATATCGGTACGACAACATATAAGAGCAATAGAGCCTACGGCTGATTAACGCTCCAAACTTTCCCAGCTTAACTTTTTAACATATCGTCTGCCCATGCAGTGGCATTAATTTGCGCCTCTAAGCATTGTTCATGCGTTACAGTGAGTTGTTTTATTAGCTCATCACTTTCCTGCCATTGTCCCATTTCAATGCACTTAGCTAAGTTTAAATATCGTGCTAAATAGTTATCGTTACTCATTAATGCTTGAGTAATATCTGGATGAATAGGCAGTATTTCTAGTACTGTATCGAACGACTGATCTAAAATGCCATCGATAAACGATAAAATACCGGTTAAAAACGCTTTTGGTGGATTTTCCTGATCTTTTTGTAATAAGGATATATATTCACAAAATTTTGCTCGTATTAACGATAAGCGAATAATTTCAGTCGGTTTGTTTTTGTTCAAATCAGCCAGCGCGAGTAAAGCGATAAACTTTTTCAACTCTAGATCGCCGATATAGATTAATGCATGCTTTAAGGACGTAATTTCTTGCGATCTACCATAATACGGACTGTTGATAAAACGCAGCAGTTTGTATGTCAGACCAGGATCGGCACTAAATATTTCACCGATCAAGTTAAAGTCTAATTTTTCAGCGCTGGAATGGACAATCAAATCTAAAATGTTTTGTTTACTGCTCGATACTTTTTTTTGTTTTAGCATCTCTGGCTTAGCAAAAAAGTAGCCTTGAAATAAAGTAAAACCAAGCATTTTTACTTGCTCAAATTGTTGTGAATTCTCAACTTTTTCAGCAAGTAATGTCATTGTATTATTTGTAAGACTACGCAAAAACTTACTTATCTCGAGCATCGAGTGCTCTAAAATATCTATTTTTAAAATACTAATATAAGGATAAAAACGTTGCCATTTCGGGTCGAAATCATGATCGTCTAAAGCGAGAATATAACCTTTACCATGTAAACGTTCACATGCCGCGAGCAATTCATCGCTGGCAGGTACATCTTCTAGAATTTCAATCACTACTTTTTTAGGATCTAGGAAGCTAGGGAAGTTTTTGGTCAGTGCTAGTGAGTGAAAGTTTATATAAGCGGGTAAATCATTAGTGATGGTTTCTACGCCTAAGGTTAAGTGGTTATTACTTAATATATTTGACGTTGCTTGATCAGGGTCTATATCGGGGAAGCAATTTTGTTCACCATTTCTAAAAAGTAGCTCATAGGCTACAACCGCTTTTTTTATATCTAAAATAGGTTGGCGTGCAATGAATGAATACATAGTATCTCTAGTTAAAACCGTCATAGACTAGCTTTCGTTATTATATTTTTTTATGAAGCATGCTAATAGTTATATATGCAGTTCTTCATTTTTACAATAACAATACAAGCAATAACTAAAAACTGGAATACTTTCACTTTTTTATAATATTTTATCACTATGTAATCTAACAAAATTTTAAGGTTGATGACAAAGTTTAACAAATTTATCATACAAAAATTGAAAGAGGGTGTTGTTTCACCCTGTCTTCTAAGCTAATGTTGGCTTATACAGTCGAGATAGTAAGTTTTATATGTTATTATCACGAGCTAGATTAGATAAAGGAGATTTTAAATGAGTGAATCAATGCAATCAATGGCGTTAACTGTTCCAAAAAGTGGCAGCATTGAAGCATACGTGCAATCGGCGTATAGCATCCCTATGCTTACTGCTGAAAAGGAGCATGAGTTAGCGACTCGTTTATATTCTGAAAATGATTTAAAAGCGGCACAAGAGTTAATTATGTCGCACCTTCGTTTTGTTATTCATGTTGCTAAAGGTTATGCCGGATATGGTTTACCACAAGCCGATTTGATTCAAGAAGGTAACGTTGGTTTAATGAAGGCAGTGAAACGCTTTAACCCAGAAGTGGGTGTTCGCTTAGTATCTTTCGCCGTACATTGGATCAAAGCTGAAATTCATGAATTTGTACTTAAAAACTGGCGCATTGTTAAAGTTGCTACCACTAAGGCACAAAGAAAATTATTCTTTAACCTACGCAAAAATAAAAAGCGTTTAGGTTGGTTTAGCAATGATGAAGTGAAGAATGTTGCGGAAACCCTAGGGGTGAGCACTAAAGACGTTTTGGAAATGGAATCTCGCATGAGTAACCAAGACCAAGCGTTCGAATTATCTACTGATGATGACGATAATGCTAGTGCGAGTACATATTCTCCAGCGCAATATTTAGAAGATAAACAGTCTGACCTTGCGACTGAAGTTGAAGATTCGAACTGGGAACATCACGCAAATAAAAGGCTGAGCAATGCTTTAGTAAGTCTTGATGATCGTAGCCAAGATATTATTCGCACCCGTTGGTTGCTTGACGATAAGTCAACACTGCAAGAACTAGCGAATAAATATGAGATATCTGCTGAACGTGTTCGCCAATTAGAGAAAAATGCCCTTGCAAAATTAAAAGGTGCAATGGCTGTATAGATTTATTACAGCACTTGAAAACCGGCATCTGCCGGTTTTTTTATGGGTTAAATTTGATAAAATTTAATATATAGGTTTATTATTACCGAGTTGAATTTGTATATTAAGTTATAAATTTCACATAAATAAGTTACATATAGCCCTAGCTAAACAATTTTATTTTGTTAGACTAACCGCACAAAAATAATACTAATAATAAACGGAATTCCCACAATGGAACCGAGGGCGAAGGAAACTGTTCAAGCTATACGCCAACTTCCTAAGTTAAAATCGCTACTTAAAAAGTATCGACAACTTAAAACTATGCAAACTGGTTTACTGCAACTGTCTGAATTAGCCGGTTCTGTAACTGATATGGACGCGTTTTATCACGCGCTTGAACCAGTTGTGAAAGCGTTGTTTGTTACTGATAGTTTTCATATAGCACAGCTGAACCCATCCGATGAACTAAAACTCGCTTATTATCATAATCCGGTTGAGATGCGTTTGCATGAGCATGTCGAATTAACCAATTGGCGAAAAAGTCTTACTGGTTTAGTATTATTAAAAGAACAACCATTACATTATTCAGCTCAAGAAAGAAAAAATCTTGCCAAAACGGGCGATATTGTCCTTTATGGCTCTGAATGTATTGATTGGCTAGGGGTACCACTAAAGCGTGGTAAGCAAGTTATTGGTGTAATTGCCCTGCAAAGTTACGATGAAAAAATATATTTCACAGAACGAGATTGTGAAATATTAGCGTTTATTGCGGAGCATTTAGTCACGGCTATTGATCGCGTTCGCAGCAGAGAATTATTAGAATCTAATATTAGACAAAGAACGCTAAAGTTAACGCAAACTAATCAACAATTACAGCGAGAAATCGCAGAAAGACAATTAGCTGCTAAAGCTCAGCAAGTATTACTCAATATTTCTGAGTTGACAGCAAAATCACAACAAATTGATAACTTTTATCAAGAACTGCATCTTGAAGTGAGCAAGCTTCTTCCGGCGAAAAACTTTTATATCGCCTTATTATCTGATGATAAAAGCGAGTTAAGCTTTCCTTATTATTGTGATGAAAAACTTTCAAATCCAAATAAACGCAAGTTTGGTCTTGGTTTATCAGAGATGGCTATAAAAGCCGATAAGCCTTTATTATTAAGTAATAGAACACTTTACACATTAATTGAACAAGGTGAGATTACTGAGTCTGCCTTTACACAACAGTATCCTGAAAATAAATTACCCAAGTCTTGGTTAGCAGCGCCTTTATCAGATCACGGGGCAGTTTTCGGCGTTATTGCTATTCAACATTATCAAGATGAAGATGCATATCAAGGTAAAGACCTCGAGTTGATGCGTTTTGTTAGTCATCATATTGCCATTGAAATTTTACGCCAAAAAAATCAACAGTTAACATTACAAAGTAATGTTGCATTAGAAAAAATTGTCAGTGATCGTACGCAAGAACTCCAAGCTACAAATCTCAATTTACGCATGCAAATTGAAGAACGAAGAAAAGCAGAAGCCCGTTTATATCATGAAGCACATCATGATGCGTTAACGCAATTACCAAACAGGGCAATGTTTTCAGACCGACTAAGCTATTCTATTAAGCATTTAAAGCGTCATCCAAATCATAGATTTGCGGTGCTATTTATTGATTTAGATCGCTTTAAAATGATCAATGATACGTTAGGGCATCATGCGGGCGATCAATTTTTAATTGAAATTTCACGACGTTTGGGCGTTTGTGTTCGTGGGAATGATATCTTAGCGCGCTTGGGTGGTGATGAATTCGTCGTCTTACTAGATTCACTGCAATCACTTGAGGATGTAGAAGAAATTGCCTCACGGATTATTACTTCGATTGCTCAACCTTTTGAATTAGAAGGTCATACGTTATATTCAAATGCCAGTATCGGTATTGCTCAAAGTCGAGTGAACTATAAAGATTCTAACGAAATTTTACGCGATGCTGACGCAGCTATGTATCAAGCAAAAAGTTTAGGGCGTGGTCGATATGTCTTTTTTGATGACAGCATGCGTGAAAAGTTGTTAGCGAGTATGACGCTTGAGCAAGAGCTAAGACAAGCGATTAAAAGTCAACAATTTGAATTACATTATCAACAAATATCTGATTTGAGCTCAACCAAAACCTTAGGCTTTGAAGTACTATTACGTTGGCAACATCCAACTAAAGGACTATTAACACCGAGCGAATTCCTATTTATGGCCGAAGAAACCGGCATGATTTTGGAAATAGAAACTTGGGTGATAGAAGAAGTTTGCTTGCAGTTAAAAGCTTGGAAGCACTCTAAAGAATACGAAAATGCTTACATTGGTGTAAACCTCTCTGGACGTCATTTAATCCAAGCCAATCAATTATCAAAACTAATAGAGTTGATTAGCTTTAATACCATTGAACCAGAGCGTTTGATTCTAGAATTTAATGAGTCTGCTTTTAGTCGTCATACTGAATTAGCGCTTAAAGGCTTGCGAAAGCTGAAAGAGTTTGGTGTGAAATTGGCCCTAGATGATTATGGTGCAGGTTTGTCTTCGTTTAACTTTTTGCATAACTATCCATTTGAGTTTATTAAACTTGATCGTAGCTTTATCAGAACTTTAAATCATAGTGATAAAAACCTATCTTTAGTTAAAGCACTGCATGAGTTAGGGACAAAATTTGGCTATCGTTTAGTTGCTGAAGGTATTGAATCTGAAGCTATGTTACAAAAACTACAAACTGTAGGTTGTGAATTTGGTCAAGGCTATCACATTAATCGTCCTGAAAAAATTATCAATGAAAGTGCTACGAATAACGTAGTTGCAATGTATCCATGATAATTTCTACAGTAAATATTTTAGTTAGCCTTTGTTGAAATAACCTTCAATACGTAATGCTATGCCTGGGGTTGGTTTGTAATTATATTCTTCAGGTAACTCTACAAATGGCTCTACTTCAAAATATAACCAATCTCGTAGTGCATTAAAGCGATATCGGTAACCTAGGGTATACAAATCAGTAACAAAGCCACGTTCACCATTGCGCTCGCCTTCCGCTTGAAAACTTATCACGGTAGCGGTTTTTGTATCTATCTGGTGTAGCTTATAAACGCCATGCTTCCAACGAATACCACTATATGCTGCAGACCCACGGATGCTGTAATTAACTCGAAATAGTGATTTAGGACTTAATTGATAGTCGTACTCCAGCAACAACTTAGCTCCCAAGCCATCATCAAGATAATAATACAATGAGGGTTCGAACAAAAAACTTTGCGTTGCACTGATATTAAAACGGCGCTTATGTTGAGCTCGCGCAAATATATCACCACCTGATATACCAAGTCGGTAATTCATTAGCCGATCACGCTTTTTCTCGTGTGTGTAATTTAACGCAAGAGAAAATTTTTCATCTTTCGTTGTGTCTCTAGTGTTTGCTGATTCTAGAGGTAAATTATTCAATTCATCATCAGCTTCGTCAGAAAATACCACGCTAACTCTATCTTGAAAGTGTGGTAATTTTACTCTTATTCGAAAACGAGTTTCTACTTCACTAAAGTCACGACTTTTCGGCAACCAAGCAAAACGAATTTTAGCCGTGGTTGTTGGATTTTGTTGCTCACTTTCCTTGGCAATGAAGAAGCTATCAAACCATTGTGCTGATTGATAAACAGAGTTCGACACTGTTTCATGCAACCCTTGCATCCAGTGTTCATCTTCTTGTTCAGCAGCTTTTTCTACTTCTTGTGGAGAATAAGCTTGCGCTGAATTTGCTAACGAAAGGTATAGCAATATAAGTAAAATGTGCCGATTAAAGCGATTTTTATCAGTATTTTTCATCAAAATTTGTTTTACCTCATGATTTAGCATATCAGTTGGTGATTTTTTTTCTATAAACTTTATAATGAATTCAATTAAATTATAGGGGATTTTTATGGGCGGTATAGGTATTTGGCAATTATTAATTGTCGCGGTAATAATTGTATTGTTATTTGGTACAAAAAAACTACGTAATTTAGGCTCTGATTTGGGTTCTGCAGTCAAAGGTTTTAAAAGTGCGGTGACTGATGAATCGGCAAAAAAAGACGCGGAATCTATCGACGAAGATATTTCAACTAATAATGTGGTAGAGCAGAGTAAAGTCGCTGATAAAGAAAAAGATAAAGTATAATGTTTGATATTGGCTTTTGGGAATTACTGTTAATCGCGATTATTGGTCTAGTTGTACTAGGTCCTGATCGATTACCTGTAGCAATTCGAACTGTACGCAGTTGGATTAGCAGCATTCGAAGCTTTAGTGAGGGCGTTAAAAACGAATTAACTGAAGAGCTGCGTATACAAGAGTTACACTCCAATTTAAAAAAAGCCGAACAATCAGACATGACCAACCTTTCGCCAGAGGTTGCAGCCTCAGTTAAGTCGCTAAAAGAAGCAGCTGAAATGGTCAACAATCCTTATCAAGACGCTAAAAAATCAACTCTTACTTCTGATGAAGCTGAGCAGACCATTGATAACCAAAATGAAAAGCAGGATAAATGAGTTCAGCTGTTAAACAAAATCACACATTATTTGATCACTTATTAGAACTGAGAACACGATTATTACATGCGGTACTTGGTGTATTAGTGGTATTTTGTTCGTTGATTTATTTTGCGCAAGATATTTATCAATATGTTGCTCAACCGTTATTGGAAGTAATGCCAGCAGGTACGCAAATGATCGCTACCGATGTAGCATCGCCTTTTTTTACCCCGTTTAAATTAACCATAGTTATATCGCTATTTATAGCAATGCCATATATTTTGTATCAAATATGGTCTTTTATTGCGCCGGGTTTGTATCAAAATGAAAAGCGCTTAATTGCGCCATTAATGTTTGGCAGTACGGTATTGTTTTATGGGGGCATCGCTTTCGCCTACTATGTGGTTTTTCCTGTCGTTTTCGCTTTCTTCTCTTCAGTTGCACCAGAAGGTGTAACTATTGCTACTGATATCAGTAGTTATTTAGATTTTGTTTTAAAGCTGTTTTTTGCTTTTGGAATTGCCTTTGAAATTCCGATTGCGATTATTTTAATGTGTTGGACAGGTGTCACAAGTCCCGATAGTTTACGCACTAAGCGCCCTTACATTGTCGTTGGTGCATTTATAGTTGGTATGCTATTAACTCCACCCGATATTATTTCTCAAACCATGTTAGCAGTACCTATGCTGTTATTATTTGAGCTAGGTATTATTATCGCATCTTTTTATTACCGAGAAGATAAAGAAACAACTGCAAAGGAATAATAATAATGAAAATAAACCAATTGATATCACTAAGTCTTATAGCAATCTCGGCATTTTCAGCGCAAGCAGAGACGCTTGAAGTTAATTTGATGCAATGTGCAGGTATGAAAGATAGCAAAGCACGGTTAATATGTTTTGATGGTTTAGCTGAAAAAGTGGAATTGCAAAATAAGCAGTTTGCTCAATCTAATAGCAAAATGATAGCTAAAGCACCTTTAACAACCAATAAACCAGAAAAACTAGTGCCTCCAGTAAAAACTAAAGCAGAAAAATTTGGTGCTGAACATTTAAAAAGTAAGAAGGTAAAAGAAGAAGATTTACAGATTGTTTTTACTATTGCTGAGATAAACAAAGACCATTACGGAAAATGGCGAATTACTTTTAAAAATGAACAGCATTGGAAGCAAACAGATAGTGCATTCCTTAGTTTAAAAGTTGGCGATAGTGTTTTATTGAAAAAAGGTTTTATGAATGCAGTTTATTTGAAAAAAAATGACTCTAGTTCAAATAAAAAAATTCGTGTTAAACGACTTAAATAAAAAGATTAAAACCTCTTGATTGATATCGGTGTTAATTTAACCAATACACGGTTTGATAAAGACCTTCCGGCAGTTATCGCTCGTGCTCAAGCACAGAGCATTAGTGCATTGTTAGTAACAGGCACGAATGTTTTTGAGAGCAAGCGAGCTATCGATTTGTGCCAACAATATCCTCATTACTTATACTCCACCGCCGGTATTCACCCTCATGATGCAGACAATGCCGCTGATAACTTTCAAGATCAGTTAATTACCTTGTCTGAAAGCAAATGTGTCAAAGCCATTGGAGAATGTGGTTTAGACTTTAATCGTAATTTCTCCACTGAAGAAAATCAGAAACGTGTTTTTTCCCAGCAAGTTAATTTAGCCGAACAACTACAGTTGCCATTATTTTTGCATCAACGAGATGCTTTCGAACCTTGGTTTAAAATATTAAAGCCTTATATCGGTAAAGTTCCGGCTATGGTGTCCCATTGCTTTACAGGTAACAAAGCTGAACTCAAGCAATGTTTAGATGCAGGGATGTATATCGGTATTACCGGTTGGCTGTGTGATGAACGACGTGGTCAACAATTGCGTGATATTGTTAAGCTGATCCCACTAGAACAGTTGATGATTGAAACTGATGCACCCTATTTAACCCCTAGAAATATTCGCCCTAAACCTAAGAGTAGCCGCAACGAACCAAGCTACTTACCATATATTGTAAAAGTGCTAGCAGAATTAATGGACTATAGTGAATTAGAAATAATTCAACAAACATTAATTAACAGTAAAAAAGTATTTAATTTAAGTGCTAACTATGGGTAACTCAATTCGCACAATAATTTTTTTCTTGATTGCTACGCTAACGTCGGCGACAGCTTACGGACAAGGCTTGTCTGAAATTGACGTAGTGAAAGCTAGTAGTATTTTTCAATTACATATACAGCATATTTTTATCGGCAGCAGCCTAATATTGGCATTAATGTGTCTCGCATGGGCTCGAGCTCTACGTAGTTATAGTATGGCGATTTTAGCATTATTTTTTGCTATTAAATCGTTAGGTGTACTTGTTGCAGGTGGTGTTTCACTCTTGGTGTTATTTACCGACAATACTTATTTACTTAAGATTGAAAACATTCTATTCACTAATGTTGCCAACATAATTCTACTTGGCTTTACCATTAAATTTTTTGAGCTTAAAGCACAAGGAAAAACCAGTTATCAATTGCTCTTGTGTCTCGCTATGGCAATGATGATGACAATACCGTTAAGTGCTTTCATTGAAGCTACTAGCAACTGGTATTTAATCAGTTTTTTACTGACTATTTGCTTGGTGGCCTTGTTATATGTCACGATAAAAGTGCCGAAAAGCAAAGGCCGATTAACCGATATTTTTTCAATGATTTTGCTAGTGCAATTATGTTTTAATATCTGTGCTTATGTTCTTTTTTATGGAGGTTATTCTGCTCAAATACTCAATATTGTAGATATAGTAGCGTATTGGTTTATGGCCGTTATGGTTGCTTACTTAATGGGCCGTAGATTCTACTTCCATATCCAAGATGAAAAACTAGCCCAGCAGCAAGTGTTAAAAAGTCTTGAAACGTCCGATCTTGCGCAACAAAAATTAACCGCCTTGCAGCAAGAAAGCCAAGAGCAATTAGAAAGTCGAGTTCAAGAAAGAACTTTAGAGTTGAATATTGCCTTACAAGAATTAGAAGAGGCCAATCAAGAGTTACAAGAAAAAAATACCCTTGATGAGTTATCAGGGCTATATAATCGCCGTTATTATGATCAAAAAATACTTGCAGAATTCAGGCGCAGCCGCCGAAATTTAACCCCTTTAAGTATTGTTATGGTGGATATTGATCACTTTAAAAACGTCAACGATACCTATGGCCATTTAGCGGGTGATAAATGTATTGTCGAAGTGTCGAGAATGATTAAGTCATTATTACGTCGCAGTACTGACGTTGGTTGTCGTTATGGTGGTGAAGAATTTTGCCTAATATTGCCCGAAACTGATGAAAAAGGGGCCTTAGCGTTAGCAGAAGAAATTTGCGAAAACATGCGTCAAAAGCAAATTATCAGTAATGATAAGTGCATAAAATTAACCGTTAGTTGTGGTGTAACAACTTATCAGCAAGAAAAAGATGTTACCCCAGAAATTATTTTTGAAAGTGTTGATAAAGCACTATACAAGGCTAAGCAGACCGGACGTGATCGAGTTCAAGTTGGTTTACTCAGTGAAATTTAAATTATTATAGGAAATGAATATGCACAGCGTATTTGGCCAATATCCCGCACGTCGACTACGTCGCATGCGCTCAGACGACTTTTCTCGACGTTTAATGTCTGAACATCAACTCACCGTTAATGATCTTATTTATCCCGTTTTTGTTTTAGAAGGTGAAAACCAACTTGAAGCTATCGAGTCTATGCCTGGTGTGGAACGTAAAAGTATCGATCTTTTATTAGTAGAATGTCAGGAGTTAGTCGATTTAGGCGTACCAGCTATCGCCATTTTTCCAGTGACACCTTTAAGTAAAAAATCATTACTCGCTGAAGAAGCTTACAGTCACGATGGCTTAGCTCAACGAACAATTCGTGCGGTAAAAGCAAAGTTTCCGAATTTAGGTGTGATCACTGATGTTGCATTAGACCCTTTTACTACCCATGGGCAAGACGGAATTATTGATGAAAATGGTTATGTATTAAATGACGTAACTAAAGATATATTAGTCAAACAGGCTTTATCGCATGCTCAAGCCGGTGCTGATATCGTTGCTCCTTCAGATATGATGGATGGGCGTATTGGTGCGATTCGTCAAGAATTAGAACAGCATAACTTTGTTAATACTAAAATTCTGGCATATTCAGCTAAATATGCTTCAAGCTACTATGGACCATTTCGTGATGCTGTCGGTTCAGCCGGTAATATTAAAGGTGGCAATAAGTTTTCATACCAAATGGATCCTGCAAACAGTAATGAAGCATTACATGAAATCGCCCAAGATATTCATGAAGGTGCAGATATGGTTATGATCAAGCCCGGCATGCCCTATTTAGATATTGTCCGCCGAGTAAAAGATAACTTTCAAGTGCCAACGTATGCTTATCAAGTTAGCGGTGAGTACGCTATGCATATGGCAGCTATTCAAAATGGCTGGTTAGCTGAAAAGCCGTGTGTAATGGAAGGTTTATTAGCGTTCAAACGTGCCGGAGCAGATGGCATTTTAACTTACTTTGCCAAACAGGTAGCACGTTGGTTAAAAGAAGCGCGATAAAATAGCATAAAAAAACGTGCTTAAGCATGGGCAATAAAAACGTAAGGATATGAATATCATGTCCTTTTTTTTGTTTTCATGCTTGTCGGGCTAAAGCCCGACCTACAAATAATTAAGATCAAAGCCTAATACACCACCGAAAAGGGATTAATTCCGTAGGGCGAATTTATTCTGAAGTATCCCCACAAATATAGAAGATAAGTGCTTGTTTATTATTTAAAATACTTTCACCAAAAAAACAAATNATTCTGAAGTATCCCCACAAATATAGAAGATAAGTGCTTGTTTATTATTTAAAATACTTTCACCAAAAAAACAAATCAAACAACAAACAAGCACTATGAACACATTATCTAAGTTAATTAACCAAGATTCAATCCCTTTAGACAAGCGATTATTAAAATCCCTGAAGCTTTCAGTAAACACCGTTATGCAAGGCGCTTCAGTCTCTGTAACCCAAATAGGAAGAGAGTCTGCTGACTATCGCGGCATATCCGAAAAGCACGCTATTAAGCGAAGCGATAGGTTAATTGGAAATCACCATTTACATAAGTGCAGAAATGCATTTTACAAAGCACTTTGTACGCAGTTCATTACCTCAGAGCACCCCCTTATCTTGGTCGACTGGTCATCTGTTTATAACTATAACTTTGTGATGATACGCGCCTCTTTACCTATACAGGGCCGCGCCATAACAATTTATGAAGAAGTTTATCCCTTAGCTAATCATACAAGTGCTAAAGCTCATCATACTCTCCTAACAAACTTAGCAAAATGCCTACCTGACAATGTTAAGCCCATCATATGCACAGATGCTGGGTTTAAGGTGCCCTGGTCTAAAGAGGTCGACGCTCAACGGTGGTATTGGGTAACACGGGTTCGCGGCTCAGTAAAATATAAAAAAGAGCAAGATAGCGATTGGGTTAATGCTAAAAGTCTGTATCAACAAGGGACGAATCAGCCAAAAGAATTAGGGACTATCCAACTATCTAAAGCTCATGCTTATGTATGTCGCTCTTTAATTATTAAAGAAAACAACAAAAGACGTAAAAAGTTAAATCGTGAGGGGAAAGTCACTCAATGCTATAACAATAAGCGCCATTCTAAATCTGCCAGAGAGCCGTGGTTGCTAACCACTAACCTTCCTAAAGCCTTATGGTCAGCATTAGATGTTGTTAATATTTACCGTAAAAGAATGACGATTGAAGAAACCTTTAGAGATAATAAAAATGAACATTATGGGCTGGGATTATCCCGAAATCGAAGTGTAAATATTCATCGTATTGAAAATTTACTATTGGTGGCGGCACTTGCGCAAATAGCTTTATACATAATAGGTAAAATAGCAGAAAATAAGGGAATACAGAGGCATTACCAGGCGAATACGATAAGAGCACGTCGGGTTTTATCGTATGGTTATCTTGCGTTAAGGGTATTGCAATCGCGAACCATGAGGATATCCCCCAAAGATATAGATATTGCCATTGAGGAATTATCCAATGAAACTAATTAAAAGTTGTGGGGATCCTTCAGAATNCCCCAAAGATATAGATATTGCCATTGAGGAATTATCCAATGAAACTAATTAAAAGTTGTGGGGATCCTTCAGAATTTATTCGCCATGGCACAAGCCTAGATATAACCTACATAAAGCTCAGGTTTTGTAGGTTGGTCTTTAGGCCAACACACTTATATGGTTTGATTTTGTCGGGCTGAAGCCCGACCTACATAACCTTAAAGTCCGAAACTACGAAATCATTTTTTTGTTAAAAATTTTATGTACCATGGCATGGCTTTGTCGATGCCTTGTTGGATTCGGTATTCTGGTTGGTAGCCTAGTAACTCTTGCGCTTTTGAAATATCAGCTTGTGAGTGGCGCACGTCTCCGGCTCTAAATTCACGATAGATGGCTGACTTGGTGTAGCTAACGCCGTTAGCGTCTAGAGCGCTTGCTAAACTGCTGTATAATTCGTTAAGCGTTGTTCTGTCACCTAGTGCTACGTTGTAAACTTGATTTTTACCGGCATCATTAGCAGTTGCGGCTAATATATTTGCCTGTACAGCATTTTCGACAAAGCAAAAGTCACGGCTGGTTTCACCATCACCATTAATATATAAGTCTTCGTTTTCTATCATCGCTGCGGTCCATTTAGGAATTACCGCCGCGTAGGCACCATTTGGATCTTGGCGTTTACCAAAAACATTAAAGTAACGTAAACCTGTCGCGTTTAACCCATAGGTTTTATTGAACACGTCAGCGTATAGCTCATTAACATATTTAGTTACTGCATAAGGTGATAACGGCTTGCCAATGTTGTCTTCAACTTTTGGCAGTGCCGGATGGTCGCCATAAGTTGAACTAGATGCCGCATAAACAAAAGTGCTGACTTTCGCATCCTTTGCTGCCGTGATCATATTGACAAAACCGGTGATATTAGCCGAGTTTGTTAATATTGGGTCAGCAATTGAACGAGGTACCGAGCCCAATGCCGCTTGATGTAGCACGTAATCAACGGTTTGGTTATTAAAAGTGAGTGCTTTTTGACAATCTTCAATATTGCGAATATCGCCTTTAACAAATGAGAAGTTTTGCCATTGCTCAGAGCTTACTTGCGTTTGAACTTCATCTAAGTTGTGTTGATGGCCTGTGGCAAAATTATCTAAACCAATAACTTTTTGATTAAGTAGCAATAAATGCTCTAATAAATTAGAACCAATAAAACCAGCAACACCGGTAACTAGCCAAACTTTAGGCGCTTGTTCAAGTTGCTTTTTTACTTCATCGTACTTAGACATATTACTTCCGTTTTATAGTGTTTTATTGCTTTTACTGACAGCTTAAAACTGTCAGCTTCTATTTGTTTTTACAAACGCATATCAACTGATTCTTTCGGTAACACATACTTTAAGTCGTAAAGCACATGATTAGCTTTACCTAATGCGCGAATATTATCAACGCCCATGGCTTTAAATTCGTTATGTGATACGGCAAGGATAACCGCGTCGTAGTGATTTTCTTTTGGTGTTTCAGTCAAGCTTAAATTGTATTCATGCTCTGCTTGCTCGCTTGAACACCATGGGTCGGTAATATCAACATTGATATTATATTCTTTAAGTTCACTAACAATATCAACAATTTTAGTGTTACGTAAATCTGGGCAGTTTTCTTTAAAAGTCAGCCCCATAATCAACACATTTGCGCCTTCTACCTGAATACGCTTGTGTAGCATATGTTTAACTAATTGCGATACTACGTAAGCGCCCATACCATCGTTTAAACGACGACCAGCAAGGATCATTTCAGGATGATAACCCACCGACTGTGCTTTATGCGTTAAGTAGTATGGGTCAACGCCAATACAATGGCCGCCCACTAGACCTGGGCGAAATGGCAAAAAGTTCCATTTAGTGCCCGCGGCTTCCAACACTTCTAGAGTGTCAATATTAAGCTTATTAAAAATAATTGATAATTCGTTAATCAGGGCAATATTAACGTCGCGCTGGGTGTTTTCGATAACTTTAGCCGCTTCTGCAACCTTAATTGAACTGGCTTTATGCGTACCAGCAATTATGATTGAACGGTATAAATTATCTACCAAGGTGGCAATTTCTGGGGTTGAGCCTGAGGTAACTTTTAATATGTTAGTTACACGGTGCTCTTTATCGCCTGGGTTAATTCGCTCTGGTGAATAACCCGCGTAAAAGTCTTGGTTATATACTAAACCAGATACACGCTCGACTACCGGTATACAGGCTTCTTCTGTTGCGCCCGGGTAAACGGTTGATTCATAAATAATAATATCGCCTTGACTTACAACTTTACCAAGCATTTCACTGGCTTTGATTAACGGTGTTAAGTCGGGTTGTTTGTGGTCATCAATTGGTGTAGGCACAGTAACGATGTAAACATTCGCATTTTGCAAGTCGCTTGGTTCGCATGAATAACTTAAGTTAGTGGTTTCGGCTAACTCTTCATCGCTAACTTCGAGCGTGCTGTCAGTGCCTTTTTGTAATTCAGCAATACGGCCTTTATTGATATCAAAACCTAAAGTTTGATATTTTTTACCAAACTCTACTGCCAACGGTAAACCCACATAGCCCAAGCCAATTATGGCAATTTTCACATCATTTAAGTCACGTATCATTTTATAATCCTTCGCCCTGTATTTAGCCGGTTATTTTTATTCATGTGTTTTTATAATATTAATTCAATTTATTATATAGTTTTTTGTTGGACTTAAGTCGGATTATAATCCGAAACTTCGATAGCCCCTACTTTTGTCGGGCTAAAGCCCGACCTACGAGTAATTAAGGTCAAAACCTAATTCCAACCCCAAAACATCGACCCAACAACACACTAATGGCTTTGGTTTTACTGACAGCTCTAGACTGAAAGCTTACAGCTATGTTTTCTCTACCGTAGGGGCGAATTTATTCGCCATGGCACCAACCTAAATACCCCCCAAAAACCATCGACCAAACACCACACTAATGGCTTTGGTTTTACTGACAGCTCTAGACTGAATGCTTACAGCTATGTTTTCTCTACCGTAGGGGTGAATTTATTCGCCGTACCACAAGCCTAGATATAATAACAAAAAGACGACTGTACTCGCCCCTACAAGTTTGCATATCACAACATAAAGCTCAGGTTTTGTAGGTTGGTCTTTAGGCCAACACACTCATATGTTTTGATTTTGTCGGACTGAAGTCCGACCTACATTAGACATTACATAGCCTGTAATTTATTTTGTTATGCTTATCTTTTGTCGGGCTAAAGCCCGACCTACAAAATCCTATAGCCCTATCTAGCAATTAAATACCATTTATGGCTGCAACTGCTACCGCGGCATTGTAAATAATTTGTGTTGCTGTTGACCACAATGTTAGATCATTCATGTACTCAGAGTCTAGCGGAACAACAATAGTATCACCTGGTTGTAATGATGTATCTGCAGTACCTGCAAACCAGTTACTCTTTTCAACCATTTTAATGCGACCACTAGCTGAAATTACATAAATACGGTCGGTATCAGCGCGTTTCTTAACTCCGCCACTTTGGGCAATGTAATCTTCTGCTGACATTCTAGCGTTATATATGTGAGAAGAGCCCACTTGAACTTGACCAATAACATTGATTGAGTTTTTCATGGTAGGTACATATAGCACGTCACCACCTTCAAGCAACACTTGTTCGCTTTTATTGGCGATAACGTCTGGCAAGTTGATAACTAAGCGCCCAACCGGTTCTAAATTGGTAATATCTTCTAATAATTTTTGGGCATCGTCATAATTTGCTGAACTACCTTTTTCGGTTAATGACTTTGACGCCATTTCGATACGCAAATCGCTAGCAAGCTTAACTAAGTTTTTCTGTTCTAATTCTTTTAATTGCATGCGGGTAAACACAGATGCGTCTGGATGAGCATATTTTGTTAAGCCACCAGCTTTAACAATTAAGTCGGCTAAGGTTTCACCACGTCGAATGGTATATTTACCTGGGAAAACAAATTCGCCTCGAAGCTCAACCACATGGTTTTCACTCCACGCTGGAATTTTGTGAACGTTTAAGCGATCTTTACTTTTTAAAGCTATGTTTGATTGACTATCGCCTGCTAATGCTGACGCTAAGTTAACATCTAATGACACTTTGCTAGCACCACTGTCAGTTAACACGTTACGAGTAATTTCTGCTCGCGCTAGGTAGGCTGATTCTTTAACGCCACCTGAAGCCGCTAATAGGTCACGTACTTTGGCATTTTTAGCTAATGGGTAAATCCCAGGGAACTTCACTTGCCCGTCTATTTCAAGTAGCTGAATTGGTTGCCCTGAAGCGCCTTGTTGACGTAGTTTTCTTAACACCGGCTCTAACAAGCGTTGACGAGAAAACAAGGCCATTTCTCGAATACTAACCTCTTCATTTAAAGCGTTATTGGTAATTTGCACTAACGATTTATTAGCTAAACTTTCAGCTTCTTCATCAGTAACGTCATTAAGTGAGGCTTTTGAAGAATTGCCTCCGTACTTTTTCCAAAAAGACTTTTCTTGATGAGTACTTTTTGCTTGTTCACGCTCTTTGGCAAATAATTGCTCTTGTGTAAATGCCAAGTCATCTAACGACAATGCTTCGTCGATTTGCTTAGTAACATTAGAAAAAATCAATATTTTGTCATTTGGCGATAACAACAAATTGTCAGTTGAATCAGTTTGTGAAGTATCTAGTGCCTTCGCAACATTAAATTGTAAAATTTCAATGTTTCTGGCTTTATCTTTTTGACGAACCACTAAACCATAGCTTAAGTCAGCGTAAGGTAATATGTGTGAATTGAGGTTTGGTAATAAGTCAGCAATTTTAACACCTTGCTGCCATTGATATTTGCCAGGTCTTGTAACCGCACCAATAACAGTAATTGATTGTTGATATACACCTGAGCTTTTAAGGACACGAATATAATCGCCACTTTGCAGCAATTGTTTGCGCTCTGTTTTATCGGTTAAATCGACATTAATAATGCTGCGCAAGCTTTGTTCATTGTAGCGTTCAACCACCGTTGCTTGTGGATATGCAGAAGGTAACAATCCCCCCGCCATTTCGACAACTGCATTAAAGTCATCACCGTTTTTTAATTCGTAAATAGCTGGGCGTCTAACTTCACCAAGTATTGATACGCTTTTGCTTTGGCTTGGAATAAATACCACATCGCCTGATTGCAATAATATGTCGCTTGATGAATCGCCGTTGATCAGTAAGTCGTAAAGATCGACAGTTTGCACAACTTTACCAGCGCGCTTTACTTCAATATTACGTAATGAGCCAATATCGCTTACACCACCGGCAGCAAAAATAGCATGAGTGACGCTAGACAATGAGCTTAAAGTGTAAGGGCCAGGTTTATAGGCATCACCTAATACAAAAATGCGCATTGAACGAAGTTCAGCTAGGCTGACTACCACGTTAACACCGATGATTCTTTGTTGAATTCTTTCTGATAAGAAGTCTTTCATTTCTGCAAAGCCTAAGCCTGCAATTTTAACCGGCCCAACTTCTGGAATGAGTATTGTGCCTTCACGAGTAATAGGTAATACATATTCAGCGGTTTCTTTACCGTATATTTGTATCGATAACTGGTCGCCAACACCTAATATGTAATGCTCTGGGATCGCAATATCCATGGTTGGAGTAAATGTGCTTGGCGCATTAGCAAATACGTCCATACCAAATCTTTCAAGCGGTTTAAATAATTCAGCGTCACTTTCAAAAGCGTTAACTTCTACTTGCTGTTGCGAGTTGTTATTAGCCGTTGGTCTTGGGTTAACAGGAGTAGATGATAATCGAGGCTGTTGCGAGTTGCCTGAAATTTGCCCCATGATCTCATTTAAATCAACCCCCATGCTTTGCGCTAGAGCTTGTTGCTGAGACTTAGGGAGATTTTTAAACTGCTGAATTTGTTGTTCACTAATTTGCGCTGACAATGCACTAAAAGAGAAGCTAATCAAAACGAAAAGGGTTGTCAGTTGACGAATAAAGTTAATCATTTGCGCGTATTTCTTCCTATATATACGAGATAAGTATTTTAAACTAAAAATAATGCTGATTTTGAAGCAGCGTGGAGTTTATCAGTTAGTGTAACGAGGTTAAAGTAACTTTTGTGAACACTTTATCTCAGTGCTTAAATCCCTTTTAATTGTGAATATAAATAGATATCTTTCCACTAATAAATACAGAGATTAACCTGACACACTTGCCTTTCAATGCTAGCAAAGGTATAAAACGGGCTGGATAAAACTGTTTTACACAATTGGCTCGACAAATTGCCGCGTTGTTTATTCCATTTGGAATGGCACTGCAAATCAGCTAAATAATAATAATTATGCAATCGAGCGTACTCTTTTAAGGAATTTTTAAATGACAAACCCTACCGCAGGTTCGTTTTTTGGTCATCCAGCAGGACTGAAAACACTCTTCATTACTGAAATGTGGGAACGCATGAGCTATTACGGCATGCGCGCATTACTTGTACTATTTATGACCGCTACACTTCAAGAAGGTGGTTTAGCATTAACCGTTGCGTCTGCAACCGCTATTTACGGTCTTTATACTGGTACTGTTTATTTTATGGGTTTACCCGGTGGCTGGATTGCCGATCGCTTAATTGGCGGGCAAAAAGCTGTTTGGTATGGCGCTATCATAATTATGATTGGCCACATTATATTAGCGATACCTAACGATAAAACATTTTTCATTGGTTTAATTTTCGTCATTATTGGTACCGGTTTATTAAAACCTAATATTGGCGCAATGGTTGGCCAACTTTACAGTGAAAAAGATGCACGTCGTGATAGTGGTTATGCCATTTATTACATGGGTATTAACTTAGGTTCATTTATTGGTTACTTAGTAACAGGTTATTTAGCACAAGATTACGGCTGGCATTGGGCATTTGGTGCTGCTGCAGTTGGTATGGCTATTGGCTTAATTCAATACAAAATCACCATGCCACAACTTGATGGCGTAGGTTCAACTCCTGTTAATCCTTTATCTCCTAAAGGACAAAAAATGAGTTGGAATGTCATTGGTTTATTCTTAATCTCCACAGCAATTGTTACTTATTTAACCTTTGAAGGTATTGTAGTATTTGACGCAGTTACGGTTGCACAATATGTTGCTATTGCTTTCACGGTTATCTTTGTCATTTACTATTCAGTTATTTACTTCTTCAGTAATTTAACTAGAAATGAAAAGAAACGTTTATGGGCATTATTGCTAATTTGTGTTGCCTCTGCATGTTTCTGGTCTGGTTTTGAGCAAGCAGGTTCATCAATGAACTTATTCGCTCGTGATTACACTGACAGAATGATCGGGTCTTTTGAAATTCCAACGGCTTGGTTCCAATTCTCTAACTCAATGTTTATTGTTTTACTTTCACCATTTTTTGCCGCATTTTGGATTAAAATTGGTCAACGTATGGTGACACCAGCGTACGGTATTAAATGTGCAATCGGCCTAATTATTATGGCGAGTGGCTTTATCGTGATGTTTTTTGCCGCACAATATGCCGCAGAAGGTTTGAAAGTTGCGCCAATGTGGTTAATTACTACATACTTCTTACATACCGTTGGTGAGCTTTGTTTAAGCCCAATTGCATTAAGTGCTGTTAGTAAATTATCGCCAAGACGCTTTGCTGGTCAAATGATGGGTGTGTTTGTATTAACTTACTCTATCGGTAATATTATTTCTGGCCTATTAGCAGGTAACTATGATCCAAACAATGTTGAACAAATTCCAGCGCTATATATTCAAATAAGTTTATTTAGTATTGGTATTGGTCTATTCATGTTGATCATTGGTTTGAAATCTAGATTCTGGGAAAGCCTAGCATCAGATGACGATGAAAAAGCTGCCGAAGATGCTGCTAATAAAGCGGCTGAGAAAGCAGTAAATGCTCAAGCTTAATTAACCTTTAAGTTATCAACATTAAAAACCAGCATTCATTGCTGGTTTTTTTATATCAAATTTTGCTTTTACTTTGTCTTTGCTATGTTTAAGCTTGGTGTAATTCGGTTTAGCTTAACAAAGTGATAACCACTAAATAAAACTATTAAGTCTTATGAAAACACGACAAGCACTACGTCAAACCATTCGAAATAAACGCCGAGAGCTAACCGAAGCGCAACAAAATTCCGCCGCACTCGCATTATTAAAACGGTTTTGTGAAAATGATAAAATTTTATCGGCAAAGCATATTGCCATTTATCTCAGTAATGACGGTGAATTAAATACGCAATTAATTATCGATTGGTGTTGGCATCAAGGTAAACAGGTTTACTTACCGGTAGTGCACCCATTTAGCAAAGGTCACTTACTTTTTTTACATTTTGATCAGCAAACCGAACTGGTGAATAACCAATATGGTATTGCTGAACCCAAACTTGATGTACGAAAAATAATCCCCGCAAAGCAACTCGATATTATTTGTACGCCATTAGTCGCATTTGATAAAACCGGTGTTCGATTAGGTATGGGCGGCGGCTTTTACGATAGAACCTTAAGCCAGTGGCATCAGCAAAATACCAAGAAAAATGCAATGCAAAGCATCATGGCTAATAACAAAAGCAATACCAAGACTCCATACCCTATTGGTTTAGCACACGACTGCCAACTAGTGGACTCAATCCCCACGGAAGTATGGGACATTCCATTACCTGAAATAATAACCCCTTCTAAACAGTATGAATTCAATTAAAAAGTGGGGTCAGATACACATTAAATTTCAACTGCCTAGCGTGATGGGAATATTGTTAATAAACATTGAATGTTAGCAAGCTAATTAATGTGTATCTGACCCTACTTTTATTACTAGTAATAAATAAAATTTATTTAGATTCACTCTTGCCTTCCTCCTTGTTTTCTCCCTGTGATATTATTGTGATTGGCGCTAAAAAGTGGGGTCAGATACACATTAAATCTCAATCGCCTAGCCCGATGGGAGTATTGTTAATAAATATTGAAGTTGGCAAGCTAATTAATGTGTATCTGACCCTACTTTTCTCAACACTAAATAAGACTATTACTAAACTAAACCGAAGGTTTCCTTATGACTCAAGATGAAATGAAAAAAGCGGCTGCTATTAAAGCCTTAGATTATATAAAAGCAGATACGATTGTTGGTGTTGGTACAGGCTCTACGGTTAATCATTTCATTGATGCCCTAGCAACGATAAAAGATAAGATTGTTGGCGCTGTTTCTAGTTCTGATGCGTCAACTGAGCGTTTAAAGTCATACGGTATCGAAGTATTTGATCTGAACAACGTCGATGGTATTGATGTTTATGTTGATGGCGCTGATGAAGTAAACCCACACATGCACATGATTAAAGGTGGTGGTGCCGCCCTAACCCGTGAAAAAATTGTTGCTGCAGTAGCTAAGACCTTTGTTTGTATCGCAGACAGCACTAAGCAAGTACCTATGTTAGGTAAGTTTCCATTACCTGTTGAAGTAATTCCTATGGCACGCAGCTATGTTGCTAGAGAACTAGTTAAATTAGGTGGTGACCCTGAGTATCGTCTAGGGGTAATTACTGACAATGGCAATGTCATTATTGATGTACATAATTTAGAAATAATGGATCCAAAAGCATTAGAAAATAGCATTAATGCCATCGTAGGCGTGGTGACTAATGGTTTGTTCGCAAATCGCGCAGCTGATGTATTAATTATCGGCACCGATGAAGGTGCAAAAATAGTAAAATAACGCTTTAGAGTTTATACCCTATATGCTAGTTTAGATATCTAGCCATCTAAACTGTTATTTTGATCAAGAGAAGTTAAACTACCATGAGCCATAATTCATTAGCGAAAGATAAAATTAAGATCCTTCTTCTAGAGGGTGTACATCAAAGTGCCCTTGAAGAGCTGAAAGCAAAAGGTTATTCGAATATAGAATACATTAAGACCTCACTTTCAGAAGCTGAACTGATCAAGAAGATTGCCGATGTGCATTTTATTGGTATTCGTTCTCGTACTGACTTAAACAAGAAAGTGTTAAGTCATGCGAAAAAGCTCGTCGCTATTGGATGTTTTTGCATTGGCACTAACCAGGTTGATAAAGCCGCAGCCCAGTCATTTGGTATTCCAGTATTTAACGCACCATTTTCAAATACTCGTTCGGTAGCTGAGCTAGTTTTAGGTGAAACCTTGTTATTATTGCGCGGCATTCCTGAAAAAAGCGCACAAGCTCATCGTGGTGTTTGGAATAAGTCTGCTGTTGGTTCAGTTGAAGCACGTGGTAAAACCTTAGGTATTATTGGTTATGGTCATATTGGCATGCAATTAGGTATTTTAGCCGAAACCTTAGGTATGAAAGTGCGCTTTTTCGATATTGAAACTAAATTACCACTAGGTAATGCCAGCCAAGCGCCAACCATGACGGCATTATTAAAAGAAGCTGATGTTATTAGTTTACACGTGCCCGAAACACCACAAACGAAAAACATGATGGGGGCGGCAGAATTTGAAGTCATGAAAGATGGCGTTATCTTCATCAATGCTTCTCGTGGAACAGTGGTTGATATTGATGCCTTAGCGGAAGCCTTGGAAAGCAAAAAAGTTGCCGGTGCAGCTATTGATGTATTCCCTATAGAGCCAAAAGGTAATGATGAAGAATTCATTAGTCCATTACGTGCTTTTGACAATGTTATTTTAACGCCACATATTGGCGGTAGCACTAAAGAAGCACAAGAAAACATTGGTCTTGAAGTAGCAAGTAAATTAGCGAAATATTCTGACAATGGTTCAACGTTATCAGCGGTTAACTTTCCGGAAGTATCGCTACCTGAGCATACAGGTACCAGTCGCTTATTACATATTCACCGCAACCAGCCTGGCGTGTTAACGAAAATCAACCAAATGTTTGCTGAGCATAACATCAACATTGCTGCACAGTATTTACAAACGGCTGATCAAATTGGTTACGTAGTTATTGATATTGAAGCTGAAAGTCGTGAATTAGCGTTAAAAGAGTTGAAACAGATTGAAGCGACAATACGCGTTCGATTACTGCACTAACAAAAAAAGCTGTCAGTTATTAGCTGTCAGCTTTCAGCTAAACACCAAACCAAGTTGGTAGCTTAAAAGTACTATCAGTTAAATTGGAAAAAAAAGTAGGGTCAGATACACATTAAATTTCATCGGCCTAGCCCGAAGGGTATATTGTTAATAAACATTGAATGTTAGCAATCTAATTAAAGTGTATCTGACCCTACTTTTCGGAGTTAAAACTAACTATCAGTTACTGACAGCTGATAGCTCCAAACTTAAAGCTATATCTTACTGATAACTTAAAATATTTAACTGTTTTTTATCCGAAGATTAGGTACATACACGCCCATGCGGCGATTCCTGCGACGATATCATCTATCATGATACCGAAGCCACCATGGCAGTTTTTATCTAAATAAGAGATAGGCCACGGCTTTAAAATATCAAAAATTCGAAATAGTATAAAACCAACTAAAACTGTTTGCCAAGTTACGGGTATTAAGAACATGGTGATCAGAAAGCCAACAAATTCATCCCAAACTATCGCGCCATGATCTGGTACGCCAGCATCTTCTGCCGCTTTGCCGCAAATATAAATACCGGTAACACTCATGATTATTATCAACAGTAGGTAAAAAGTGCTGTTAAGCGGGGCAAGCAGTAAAAACAATGGCACTGCAGCCAAAGTACCAAAGGTACCCGGTGCTTTAGGGGCTAATCCACTACCAAAACCTAATGCTAAAAAATGAATAGGATTTAATAGGCGAAAATTTGCGGTTGATTTTGTCATTATCAGTCTTTGCTAGTGGCGAAATGTTCAAAACTTTTCGCTCGAATTGGCACAGACTTACTGTTTAATGTAGAAGTAATTTTAGCGGTGCGGTTGATCTGGCCAATACACGTGATGGTGTTACCTGTATCTGCTAAAGCTGTTTCCATTCCAACTTTATTGTCTTCACAAACGGTAAACAACAATTCGTAATCGTCACCACCAGCAAGGGCAATTTCACACGCTGTTTCTAAGCCAACTGTATCACGCAAAGCATTAGAAACCGGTAAGTCGTCGAGTACGATATTTGCGCCAACATTCGATGCTTCACAGATATGACCAAGGTCAGCTAATAAGCCGTCAGATAAATCTATAGCAGCACTGGCATACTCTCTTAATGCTTGTCCTGCTAATACTCTAGGTGTTGGGAAGTCTAAGCTTTTGCGAACGTTTTCGATATATTCAGAAGCGACATTAACTTCTTTGTTAATATGTTTCAGTGCTAACGCTGCATCACCGATTTCACCCGTAACATAAACCCAATCACCGGCTTTTGCGCCTGAACGTGAAAGGTGTCTATTTTTAGGGACTAATCCTTGAGCGGTAACGGTAATACTTAATGGGCCTTGAGTAGTATCGCCACCAATAAGCTGTACGTTATAAAACTCGCATAACTCAAAAACGCCCTGACAGAACTCTTCAATCCATTGGAGATCGGCTTCTGGCAGCGTGATAGCTAATGAAACCCATGTAGGCTCTGCGCCCATTGCAGCTAAATCAGATAAGTTAACCGCAATCGACTTATGGCCAATTGCTCGTGCACTCGTTTGATGAGGAAAGTGCACACCAGCAACGAGGGTGTCAGTGGTAATTGCAATATTTTGACGCTCTGATGGACTGACGATTGCACAGTCATCTCCAATACCAAGGATGACATCTTTACGTTTAATCACTTGCTCAGTAAAGAAGCGCTTGATCATTTCAAACTCTTTCATATTACAACCAATTTTTTATTATTCGTTTGGACGAACAATTTTAACCACTTTATCTAAAACACCGTTGACAAACTTATGACTATCGTCGGCAGCAAATGCTTTTGCTAATTCAATCGCTTCATTAATAATGACGCGGTATGGCACATCTAGACAATCACTAAGCTCGTAGACAGCAACACGTAAAATAGCTTTTTCAACGTGATCAACTTCTGCTAATGGGCGTGCAACATGTGGAGAAATCTTCTCGTCCAATGTGCCAACTTGGCTTGCTACGCCACGCAGTAATTGTTGAAAGTAGACAATATCAAAACGACGAGCGCTATTCTCTGTCAAAAAGTTTAATTCAATTTCAGCAATGTTATTTTGGCTTAATTGCCATGAATAAATTGCTTGTACAGCCAACTCTCTGGCTTTTCTTCTAGGTGATGGTTTCACAAATATTTCCTGTTATAACTTGTCGAGCACGTTAACCATTTCTAAAGCACTTAATGCTGCTTCAGCGCCTTTATTGCCTACTTTAAGGCCGGCACGGTCAATTGCTTGCTCAATTGTGTCAGTGGTAATTACGCCAAATGCTACTGGCATAGTGTATTCCATTGCCACTTGCGCTAAGCCTTTGTTACATTCACCAGCAACAAAATCAAAATGAGGTGTGCCACCACGAATAACGGCGCCAATAGCAATAATGCCATCGTAACCACCTTTGCTGGCTATTTTCTTAGCGGCTACTGGTAATTCATATGCACCAGGAACACGAACAACGGTGATGTCACTATCAGCAACATTGCCATGGCGTTTAAGGGCATCAACTGCACCTTCTAATAAACTATCAACCACAAAACTGTTAAAACGAGAGACAACGATTGCGAATTTCTTACCGGTTGCATCAAAGTTAGCTTCTACGACATTCATTTAAAAATCACCTACTGATAAAAATTGCCGCAATTCTAGCAAATTGCACGCGACTGAGGAACTCGTTTTAACAAATTTCTAGTAATAGTGGTCAACTTTTCTCCAAGGTTTTAAAAAGCGGCCACTAAACTATATTGTTTTCAAGTGCTTTAGTGTTAAATGTAAGTTTATATAATCTTGTAACTAAAATGTATTAGCCCCAATAGTCTACCCGTTATATCGTGATTATTGCTTTTGCACATGGCACATTGAACGCCATTTTTGTATCATAGCCATATCATTAGTTTACGCGCAGATTTAGCCGACAATATTATGACTATTTATTTCTCTTCAAATAAAATCCCTGCATTGCAGTCATTTAGCTTACATCAGCGACAAGCTATTTTAACTTTAGCGCAGGCTAAGCTTTCAGCGCCAGAAAAATTCATTTTAAACCTGATTAAATTATCGCTATTAATACCGCCATTTTTATTTATTGCGAACTTACAGGGTTTTGCCTTACTTACATCTGTCGTGATCATTCTGGTTGGCTATTTTCTGTTATTAAGACCTATCATGTTGTTCTTTGCAGCAAAACACCTTGATAAAGCAATCAGCCAATACCAAAAAAGCGAACAATAGTTCGCTTTTTATCTTTACCACTGCAGAGTTCTCGCTCTACTTTACCGATTAGGGTTAAAAGTCTTCCAACTCTTCTAGGTAAGCGTCAATATTTTCTTCTTCTGCTTGGTCAAGTTCAACCGGCGGATTGCCATCGTGAACTTTAAACTCCATGTTTTGGAAATAAGCATTTTTAACAAATTCGTAAGGGTCGATTGCATCATTCACCATTGACTCTTGATCTACTAACGCAGCTCTTGCCTCAAGCCCCAAAATACCCGCGCGAAGAATGTTTGGCCAAAAGTCGATTATAGCAAGTGGCCAGTAGTAACTGTCGACATAATCACCTACTTCTTCACGTACCGATGATGGACCTAGTGCAGGAACCACTAGATAAGGTCCGTCACTAACACCATAACTGCCAAGCACTTCACCAAACTCTTCTTGTTGACGATTCCAGCCGAAATCACTGGCCGGGTCAAAAAAGCCGAATAAGCCAATAGTAGAGTTAAGAACAAAGCGTCCGGTTGATTTAGCAGCGTCTGTAAATTTAGCTTGTAGTAAATGATTAATAATTGTTGAGGGCTCGTTCAGGTTTAGCGCCATATTATGCATACCACTTCGCAAATCAGTTGGCACGTATTCTACATAACCTTGAGATGCTGGTTTAAAAACATATTTATCAGCATAATCCCAAGTAAAGGTCCAAAACGGTCGGTTAATAACTTCAAGCGGATCTTTTGGATCTGTCGCTGACTGCTCAGAAGAAGGCGTACTTGAACAAGCACTTAAAAACATCGAGAACACTACTGTTAATATTAGTTTATAACTGGTTATACATTGTGCTTTCATGGCTATATTTTTTATTCTCTTCACTGCAAGTTCCTTGTTTAGCCCTTATGGGCTATTTGGTAATTTATTGAATGCTTTATCGTTAACGCTACATCTTTAACACCATACTGTTAACACAATATAATTAACATAACATAGCTAACCCGCGCAGTTTAGCACGCTCGGCAATTGAGTCACATGAAGAATTTTTTAAACAATTTAATATTGAACGACCTAATACTTACTTAGATCGATTATAAGTCAGGAAAACAGCATTACTTGGCTGATTTTTGTCGATGTACTGCCATTAACATTTCGGCTTCAGCTCTGGGTATATCACATTCACGCATGATTTCAGCAATATCAGCTCCTAGCTCAACTAACTTTTGAGCCCGGCTATATAGTTTATCTTCAGGTTGCTGATGTAATAGCTGCTCTATAGTTTGAAATTGACTAGCAAACTGCTCTTGTGTGACTTTAATACGATGTTCGAGTTGTTTACTGACTTGCTCGTTTTCTAATTGAGCTTCAGCACTTTGTTGTAGGAGAATTTCTAGCTGGGATTGGTTATGTGCCAGTAAAGTTTGTAATTCAACAAGTTGAAGTTCTTGACTTTGTACTTGCTGTTGCAGTTCATCAATTTGTTGAGTAAAACGATTTTTTAATGCTAACAATAACATAGCAACAAGCATCACAATGGCAATTGCGACTAAGCTGAGTAAGTTTACTGGTATATTTTCCATAATTAATTTGTTTCTATGGCATTAAAAAGCCTGCTTGCACAGGCTGATCGGTATACCAATGCTCTAAAGTTATTTCCGCCTAAGTGAAAAAAATAATAGCATTGGTATAAACTTTAGAATTGTTTTAATTCATCCCATTCAACATCAGACAGGAGTTTATTTAAATCAACTAAAATCAATAGTTCGCCGTCACGATTTGACACACCCTGAATGTATTTAGCACTTTCGTCGTTACCAACATTTGGCGCAACATCAATATCTGAAGTTTTTAAGTATACAACTTCAGCAACACTATCGACTAAAATACCAATAACTTGGGTTTCTGCTTCAATGATAACAATACGGGTATTATCCGTAAGTTCAGCTGATTCCATGCCAAATCGAGCGCGAGTATCAATGACAGTAACAACATTACCGCGTAAATTAATAATACCCATTACATAGGCTGGCGCCCCAGGTACTGGTGCAATTTCAGTGTAGCGCAGTATTTCCTGCACTTGCATAACGTTAATGCCGTAAGTTTCATTATCAAGCTTAAACGTGACTCGTTGAACCACTTCATCGTTTGGATCTACTGTTTTACTTGCATTACGTCTTTGTTCGGACATACCGCTGGCCTCTTTTATTTTTTTCTAACTATAATAACTAGAATGCTTATGCTCTAAGTATACTGACAAGTTTCAATTCATCAATTATTCTTGCGTTATATTTACGCCTTTTTCCAATAACTTAATTAACGAACCTACATCTAACAACGCACACATGCGATTTTTGACTAAACCAGCAAGCCAAGGACGTTTATTCGCTTTATCCAACCATTTTACGTCTTCTTGCTTTAATGTAACCGTATCGACCAACTTCTCTGCCGTCAAGCCCCATGATGAATTTCCAAGCATGATAATATATTGGTAGTTAAGCGCTGATAATAACTTTTCATCACATTTTTCTGGCATAACCCAACGTGCCGTATCCACAACGTTGACCTTTTCTTCACGATACAACATAACGCCTTTGAACCAGTCAGGCTTGCCCATCAAGGAGGTGGTTTTATCATTGTTGTGAATACCGCCTAACTCAATCAATGGAACAGCGATCATTAATCCAGCAACATCAAAAAACATCGCTTGGAAATCACCTTGGCGATAACTTCGTTGCTCAATCGCTTCAAAACCACCTGAACTTTTATGGGTTTTAAGTTCATTTTTCTCGTCAACATTTTGGTTAATCGATTGCTTAAGTGCAACTTCAGCTTCACGTTTAGGCTTTACGATATCAGGACTTGCTTTAACTACGGGTTGACTGATAACTTTCGCTGCAGCTGGCTTATCTTCAGTGACGACTTTAACTTTATCTTTTGCCCGCGTAGTGGTTAATTTAGGCTCAACAGGCGGTTCAAAGACTTGTGTAGAAGTTACGTTACTGAGTAGCTTTTCAAGTGCTTTTGGTTCTTTTTCTTTTACCCGCACTGGTACAGTTTCAACTTCATCTTCGGTAAGCAGCTCTGACAAGTAGGTCTGCATCAGTTTTTTACTTGCAGCTAAGGACTTTGACATGGCTTACTTACTCTCAGTATTTAAATTAATTAAATATTTTAATAAATTTCGATAGGCAATAACTCCGCGCGTACTTGCGGCGTAATCTGACGGAACTTTTTGTGCTCTACTGGCATTTCGAAAGTTAGTATCAATCGGTATCACACCAGGCCAAACCGAATTTCCGTATAATTCTTGTAATTTTCTATAGGTTAAAATTGAAGCTTTAGTACGCTTATCAAACATAGTCGGCACGATAGTAAACTTAAAAGGGGCCGCTTGTTCACCCTGCATGATATCTAATGTTTTCATCATCCGGTCTAAGCCTTTAAGCGCTAAAAACTCAGTTTGCATAGGAACAATAATTCTATCAGAGGCCGCTAAAGCGTTGACCATCAACACTCCTAATATTGGTGGGCAGTCAATCAGCACATAGTCATATTCATCTTCAATCGCGCGTAAAGCTTTTTTTAATACTAAGCCCATACCGCCTTTACTACCAAGCGCGCGATCAAGTGTCGCTAGGCCCATTGTGGCAGGCAGTATATCGATTTTGTCATAATGAGTAGGACATAAACTTTGCATGATCTGTTCTTTAGTAGAAACTTGTAAAAACAAATCATAAACGCTTAAGTCTAGGTCTTCAGATTCTATACCTAAATAATAACTCAATGAGGCATGGGGATCTGTATCGACTAGCAAAACCCGATGACCTTGCTCTGCCAATAAACCAGCTAGGGCGATAGTTGAGGTAGTTTTACCTACACCGCCTTTTTGATTTGCTACTGTCCAAACTACCAAGAGTTATTCCTATTGCTCATTATCATTTTGTTCTGGTGGATTATCGATTTCATTCTCACCATTTTCTTCAGCGCGCGTAGTGATGCGAATGCCACCGTTTTCAAGACGAATGATTCTAATTTCATCGTCCTTTTCTTGCGAATCTATGTTTTTAATCGCCTCAACATCTTGAACCGATATTGTTGGGGTTGCTAATAAGTTCGCTTTCTCTAAACCATATTTAGATATAGCAATAACAACTCGGCGGTTTTTTGCCCGGCCTGTCGCTGTCGCATTATCGGCATTTGGGTAGTATTGCCCATAACCTTCTATAGCCATACGTGCTGGGTTAAGATTTAACTGTTCTAATTCTCGTAAAATTGCTGTCGCTCTAAAAACTGATAACTCCCAATTAGAAGAAAAAATTTCTGTCGCGATGGCTTGGTTGTCGGTATAACCTCTAACGCGAATATAGTTGCTACTATCAGCAATCACACTATAGATAACAGATAAAATATCTTTGGCAGCATTGGTTGGCGATGAAGAGCCACTTGGAAACAGTAAACCACTGTTTAGTTCTATTTCTAGCCAGTCACCGTCAATTTGCAATTGTGCATAGCCTGATTCAACCAGCTCGTATAATGCTTCATGCAGATCTTCTTCTAAAGACGTTAATGTTGTCCCCACTTGCGCATCTGAAGCGTTAGAAAGAGTAACTTCACCATTAACTAGTTCAGGTCCAGCATCTTCTAATATACCATTTCCGAATAAACGTTTGTTAGTTTTTGAACTATTAACAGGCAAGATATCATCACCGTGACCACGGTTTTTAGGTTGTTCTTCATTTGCTTGAAATACACGACCAATAGATTCTGTGGCGGTTTCAAAGGGTTCTTCATTGATCATCGCCATCGCGTATAACACAACAAAAAGTGCAAATAATAAGGTCATATAATCAGCGTAAGATACTAACCAACGCTCGACATTATCATTTTCTACAGAGTGGCGCCTTGCGCGTAACCGACTCATTGTTCCAACCGAAATGCCGATAGTTTGTTTTCAATGGCATGAGGATTTTCTGCTAAGGCAATCGAAATTAGGCCTTCAGTCATCATTTCACGATACATGGTTTGTTGGTGAACAATAGCTTTAATTTTATTCGCTACGGGTAAATAAATAAGGTTGGCAAAACCAACACCGTAAATTGTCGCAACAAATGCGGTTGCTATGCCCTGACCTAACAATTGCGGATCTGCTAAATTCGACATGGCGTGAATCAAACCGAGTACCGCCCCTAAAATACCAATAGTTGGACTATAGCCTCCCATTGATTCAAAAACGTGTGCAGATCGGAGATTATGTTCACGATACAGGTCTAAATCTAGCTCCAGCGAAACCCTTAAGTTTTCAACATCAACACCATCAACCAGTAAATTTAAGCCTTTGTTGGTATAAAAATCTTCTTCTTCTTCAGCAATATGTTCGAGCGACAAAAAACCAGACTCTCTTGCTTTTTCTGACCAATTGACAATGGAAATAATGCCTTTCTCAATATCATATTTAGGTGGGATAAACAGCCATTTAAGCAATGTCATAGCATGAAAAAACTGACTTTGTGATGACTGCAACATTACAGCACCGAGGGTGCCGCCAAAAACAATGATAAAAGCCGGCAATTGTAATAATGAAGATATTGCCCCGCCATCAATAATAAAACCGAAATAAATCGCTAAAATAGCGATTAATAATCCCGATATACTTAGTTTATCCATGCTGTAGTTCCTTAAGAATCGCAGATGGAAAGCTTTCAATCGCTAGTGACAGTTCAGATATGCCAGCAACAGCTACTGCTTGAGGCATACCATAAACAACACAAGAGGCTTCGTCTTGTGCCCAGATGGTTGCTCCTTTACTTTTTAACAACCGTGAACCTTCACGACCGTCAGAGCCCATACCGGTTAAAATTATGCCCAAAACATCGCCGCCATATATTTTAGCAGCAGAAGCAAAACTAATGTCCACACTAGGTTTGAATGCAATCCGTTCTGAATTGTCTTCTAGTATTCTTAGTTTTGCTGCATTTTCTGTACCATGAATGACCATTTGTTTTCCACCGGGGGCAAGATATGCATGACCCGGCTTTAAAATGTCGCCACTTTCCGCTTGTTTTACTTCAATTTTACACAAGGTATTTAAGCGGTTCGCAAATGCTAACGTGAATGCTGCAGGCATATGCTGAACCATGATGATCGGCAATGGAAAGTCTTTAGGTAATTGTATTAATAATTTTTGTAAAGCTACAGGGCCGCCAGTTGAGGTGCCAATAGCTAATAGTTTGTATTGCTTACCTGAGCTTTTTTTGAGTGAGGTGGGTTGGCTTATTGCCCCTGCGGCGGCAGAGTTTGACCGAGTTGTATTGCCAGTTTTTGCTTCAGTGGCCGCACGTGAGCGATGAGTAGACAAACGAGGTCTTTTCCCGGCGTTTTTCTTCGCTAACTGCACTACGCGTTCGCGCAACAAACTGCCAGCGTCTTCAGTTGTTTTGGCTATTTCATTGAATTTTTTTGGCAGAAAATCTAACGCGCCTGCGTCCAATGCTTCAAGTGTCGCTTGAGCTCCGGCATGCGTTAACGATGAGAACATGATGATAGCCGTTGGGGCTTGTGCCATTATTTGTTTAACCGCGTCAATACCGTTTAATAACGGCATTTCTATGTCCATGGTTATTACATCAGGCTTAAGCGCAATAGCTTTTTCTACCGCATCGATACCATTTACGGCAACATCAATTACTTCGAGGTTAGGATCATTATTGAGAATATCCGTTACTCGGCGTCGAAAAAAACTGGAGTCATCAACCACCAATACTTTAAAGGACATTTACAATCTATTTCCTGTTTGAATAAGTTTTAAGAACGCAATTTTTTATTAACTATCGATTTTTTTGCGTAATACTTCAGCATGCTTGGCACGTCAATGATTAAGGCGATTCCACCATCACTCGTTATTGTTGCGCCTGCCATACCTGGTGTACCGTGCAATAATCGATCTAACGGTTTTATCACCACTTCTTCTTGTCCAATAAGACTATCGACAACAAAGCCAATTTGTTGACTACCTAATTGCACAATAACAACATGGCCACGTTCACGTGATTTTTCAACGTGATTTTTTACCAACCATTGGTCGAGATAAAATAGCGGTATCGATTTTTCACGTACGATGATGGTTAACTGACCATCAACTAAATTTGTTTTCGTTAGATCTAGGTGGAAAATTTCATTCACAGCGGCTAACGGTAAGGCAAAAGTCTGCTTACCAATGATTACCATTAAGGTCGGTAAAATAGCTAAGGTTAGTGGCACTTTAATTTCAAGAACAGTACCAACACCCATTTCAGAATCAATATTTACGGTGCCGTTTAATTGGGTGATTTTGGTTTTAACTACATCCATACCAACACCACGGCCAGATACTTCTGAAATTTCAGTTTTTGTTGAGAAGCCCGGAGCGAAAATTAAGCTAAACGCTTCTTTATCAGACATACGTCCAGCAGCGTCAGCATCTAAAACACCCCGTTCGATGGCTATCTCTTTTAATTTATCGGCATTCATACCTGCACCATCATCTCGAATGGTCAGTAGGATATGATCACCTTCTTGCGAAGCCGACAATACCACAACACCTTCACGTGGTTTACCTGAAGCTTCACGTTTATCTGGGTCTTCAATGCCGTGATCAACTGAATTACGCACCAAATGCACTAGTGGATCAGCTAAAGCCTCAACTAAGTTTTTATCTAAATCTGTCTCTTCACCTTCAAGGATCAGCTTAATTTCTTTATTTAAACTACGAGCTAAGTCACGTACAACACGAGGAAAACGACCAAAAACTTTCTTAATAGGTTGCATGCGCGTTTTCATCACCGCGCCTTGTAAATCTGTGGTCACGGCGTCTAAATTAGAAACCGCTTTAGTTAAATCTTCATCTTCTTTGGTCATACCTAAACTGGTTAAGCGGTTACGAACCAGTACTAACTCACCGACCATGTTCATGATTTGATCTAAGCGTTTAGTATCAACCCTAACGGTTGTTTCAGCTTGCGGAGCTTTGGCTGGTGCAGCTTTTGTTTCAGTAGCTGCAGGCGCATTATTTACTACAGGTTTTGCCACGACTTTTTTAGCGGGGGCTGGAGGCGGAGCTTTTGCAACTGGCGCAGGTGTTGCAGCAGATGGCGGAGTTTGAGCTTTAGGCCCTTTTCCCTTTCCGTGTAATTCATCTAATAAAGACTCAAAGTCATCATCATTAATTTCATCAGACGAGGCAGCGCTAGCTGATTTATTGGCTTTACCTGAAACATCTGGAGAAAACGCACCTTGGCCATGAAGTTCATCAAGCAAAGATTCAAATTCATCATCTGAAATATCATTACTATTTGATGCTGGCGGTGTTACAGGCGCTGGTGCACTGGGTGACGGCGATCCGCCACCATGAAGCTCATCAAGTAAACGTTCAAATTCATCTTCTGACATTTCATCATTTGAACTGCCACTCGAGGCTGGGACACTTGTTTCAACGACTGCTTCAACAACTGGTGCAGCTTCTTCCTCTTGTCCTTCTGGCTGAGATAATCGGTGTAATTCAGCTAAAAGTGCAGGATCAGGCGATGAAAGTGGTTCTTTATTTTGTACTTGGGCAAATAGCGCATTAATGGTGTCAAGTGCCTGTAAAATAACATCCATTAATGAAGAAGTTACAGATCGTTGTTGATTTCTTAAAGTATCAAAAACATTTTCCGCACCGTGACATGCGTCAACGAGTTCGGTTAATGATAAAAAGCCTGCGCCACCTTTGACGGTATGAAATCCTCTAAAAATGGCGTTAAGCAAATCGGCATTATTAGGGTCATTTTCGAGCTCAACTAATTGCTCAGACAAGGTCTCAAGTATTTCTCCAGCTTCAATTAAAAAATCCTGAAGAATTTCTTCATCTTGTTCAAATGACATTTAGTAACTCCTATTAAAAACCTAAGCTTGATAATAAATCATCAACATCGTCTTGATCTGAAACTACGTCAGTACGACTTTCGCTATTCATGATTGGGCCTTCTACTAGATTTTCGCCCACTTTAGTTTGGTAATTTGATTTTTCTTGCTCTGAAGATATACCAAAAGCTGTTAGCATATTTATCAAGCTGTCTTCTACTTCGCGCACTAGGTCGATGACCTTGCGAATAACCTGACCAGTAAGATCTTGGAAGTCTTGCGCCATTAGAACATCAGTCATCAAACTATGAATTTTTCCGGTGTCTGTTTCTGTCGTTTTTAATAAAACATCGATATCAACACATAATGCCTTAAACTCTTCAACATCGAGTTCATTATGAGTTAATTTTTGCCATAACGGCATTACGTTGGTAATGCGCTTTTGAATACTATCAACGACAGGAAAGATAGATTCTACCGCGTCCATAGTTTTATTTGCGGCATCTTCAGTGCTTTTAATAACGAAATTCAACCGTTCTTTAGCGTCTGGAATCTCCGCAGTCGCTAAGTCCGTTAAACGTGAATCAATGTTAAAATTATTTAATGAATCATGCAATTGTCGAGTTAATTTACCGATTTCTGCAAACAATTCGGTATTAATTGGATTTTGAATTTCAGCAATTAACTCATCAGCTTTATCTTGTTGATCGGTTTCTATGTACTCAACCAACATTTTAGCCTGTTCTAAAGAAACATGGACACTAGTATTTGTACTCATATGACGTCCTTGCGTAGCAGATTTAGGTGATTAACCAAGACGTTCAAAAATCTTATCAAGCTTGGTGTTTAACGTAGCAGCTGTAAATGGTTTTACGATATAACCATTAACTCCTGCTTGAGCCGCCATCACTATTTGTTCTTTTTTAGCTTCAGCAGTTACCATTAATACTGGAATATGTGCCAGCTTAGCATCGGCACGAATTGCTCTTAACAAGTCGATACCTTGCATACCAGGCATATTCCAATCGGTTACAACAAACTCGTAATCACCTTCTTTAAGCATTGGCAATGCCGTACTACCGTCATCTGCTTCTGAAATATTAGTGAAACCTAAGTCACGTAACAAGTTTTTGATTATACGTCTCATTGTTGAAAAATCGTCAACAACAAGTACTTTCATATTTTTATCCAAGGCACCCTCCGGTGAGAACATTTAAAATTCTAACTATATTAGTATTCTACTTAACTTTGCCAAGATTGCATACGAGCTTTCAACCTATGCATTGCTTGACTGTGTATTTGACTAACTCTTGATTCACTAACATCGAGCACTTGACCTATTTCTTTAAGATTAAGTTCTTCATCGTAATACAACGACAGTACTAAAGCTTCACGTTCGGGTAAAGTGGAAATACATTCAGCCAATGATTTTTTAAAAGTACTATGTTCAATATTAGCATAAGGTTCATTATCCCTATCGCTATGTGCTATTTCAATTATATCTTCACTAACACCTAAATCTTCAATACCCAGAATTTTACCTGAACTGACTTCATTAAGCATATGATGGTATTCATTTATCGAAATATCAAGTTTTTCAGCCACTTCAATATCGGTAACATCACGTCCATGTAAAGCTTCAAGATTTTTTATTGCTTCGCTGATCGTACGGCTATTTTTATGTACTGAGCGGGGAACCCAGTCGCCTCGACGAATTTCATCAAGCATCGCACCACGAATACGAATTCCAGCAAAAGTTTCAAAGCTAGCACCTTTGCTATTATCGAAATTATTTGAAGCCTCGAGCAAACCGATCATGCCTGATTGGATCAGATCATCAACAATTACACTGGCAGGTAAACGAGCAAGTAAATGGTAAGCAATACGTTTCACCAGAACCGTATGCTGCTCCAATAAAGCTGTTTTATCAACACTATAAGTATGTAGTTTGCCCACTATAGCTCACTTATCAGTCAGTTAATGTTCTAACAATTGCTCAATAAAAAACTCTAAATGCCCTGTAGGCTGCTGAGGCACAGGCCAATTAATGATATTATTGGCAAGCGCTCTAAAGCCTATTGACGCTGGTGAGTCTGGGTAAGCTTCAACAATGGCTTGTTGTTTTCTAACGGATTTTCGAATATTTTCATCATAAGGAACTACGGCGACAAGTTCCAGAGTTACATCTAAAAATCTGTCGGTAACTTTCGACAATTTAGCAAATAAGTTTTGTCCTTCTTTAGGGCTACGAACCATATTAGCTACGACTTTGAATTTGAATAAACCGTGATCTCGGCTTAATAGTTTCATTAATGCATAACAATCGGTAATTGATGTAGGTTCATCACATACCACTAATAAAACATCTTGTGACGCACGACAAAAGCTCAATACCATATCCGAAATACCGGCGGCAGTATCTACAATCAGAATATCGAATTTGGTTTGCATATCACTAAAAGCACGAATAAGACCCGCATGTTCAGATGGTGTTAAATCTACCATTGACTGCGTGCCTGAAGTGGCTGGGATTATATTAATGCCGGCAGGACCTTTGATGATAATATCATCAAGTTCACATTCACCTGAAAGTACATGTGACAAATTACGTTGCACACGAAGTCCCAACATAACGTCGACATTAGCTAAGCCTAAATCGGCATCTAGCACTAACACGCGCTTACCTAATTTGGCCAATGAAATTGAAGTGTTTAATGACACGTTAGTTTTACCAACGCCGCCTTTGCCACCAGAAACTGCTATGACTTTTATATGTTGGGGATCTTGCATTTTTCTTAAGCCACTCGCTTGATCTATCATCTATGTAACTTCTCTGTAAAACTGCTCTTGCCTTGTTTAAGGCGCTTAAACTGCGACGGCTGGTGCGGATGTTCGCCACGAACCGGTAACTGAGCTTTGAGACTTAATTGCCATTCTATCTGCAAGCGTAACCAATTTCTCAGCATTTGCAACCTTAATATCTTCTGGAACTCTTTGTCCATCAGTAAGATAGCCAATAGCCAAGCCATTTTGTAATGAAGTGGTTATAATTTCGCCAACACTTAAACTTTCATCCAACTTGGTATAAATACAGCCGGCTAATGGAATACGCTTAAAGCGTTCAACATTTTCTTGCATTACCCTTTGTTGGGTGTTTGCAGCTAAGACTAGGTAATTACGAATCCTAACACGAGCGTTTGCGATTAAGGTAGTTAAATGCTCGGTTAAACGCATATCTCTTTGCCCCATACCTGCAGTGTCGATCAAAATAAGTTTCTTTTGAGCAAACTGTTGTAAAAGACTATCTAGTTCATTGCCATCGTTGGCAAGCTTTACTTGGCAACCAATAATGCGACCATAAGTAGCAAGTTGCTCGAAACCTGCAATTCGGTAACTATCAGTTGAAATTAAAATAACTTGGTCGGCGCCATGTACTTGGGCAAAGCGCGCGGCTAATTTTGCAATCGTTGTTGTTTTACCAACGCCTGTAGGTCCAACAAGAGAAACTACGCCACCGCGCTGAATAATATCGTTGTTTGTGGTATTTAATTGTTGAGCAATAATTTCTTTCGCATGTTGCCATGCATCTTGCTCTTGAGTATTAGCAGGAATATAACCAGCAATTTGATCAGCTACTTGCTCATTCAGTCCCATCGCCATTAATTTATTAACCAGAACGGCACGCATAGGATCTTTCTGTGCCATATCTTGCCAAAGTAAGCCGGACATTTGATGCTCTAAAAGTTGACGAATTGATGACATCTCTTTTTGCATATTATCAAATTCACTGCCGCTAATTTGACGCTCACCCTGTGAACTAGTGGAATTAGCTGTAGTGGCTGATGCAATGCTGTCATTAAATCCATCATAAGTAGGCGCATTATCACCATTAAATGCATCTTGGCTTGATGACTCTGGTGATTCCATCGGATTAGATTGCTCTAAACGCGTGGTAAAGTTTTTAAATTGTTGTTCAATATCTTGTGGCGCTGAAGGATTGCTCGCCTGCGCTGGTTGGCGAACTTGCGCTGGTTGTTGCTGCACTGGCGTGCTTGAATTTTCTATCTGGCTATTAAATGCACGAGTTGCAGGGGTTTTGTCGTAACCCTTTTGCTGAACTTGCCGCTTAAGTAATGCTGCTAAGCTATCAGCAGGGGCCTCAGTTGAAGCTTCGGTAACGTTAGACGCGCTAGAGATAGCAACGGTATCTTCGCTGATATCTATACGATTTTTCGCTTCGGGTGGTTGTGCTGTATTAGGCTGTTGGTGTTGTTCCTGCACAGGCGTTGGTTGTGCTGGCTTAACGCTTTGGTTGTAATCAACCGCCGCCATAAGTTCGACACCTTCCGGGATTTTTTTATTAGACATAATGACAGCGTCAGCACCTAACTCTTCTTTTATTTGTGCAAGTGCGCTTCTCATATCTTTTGCTACGTAACGTCTAATTTTCACCGCCAACCCCTTATAATTCAGTACAACTTACTTTGAAGTATTTTTTTACTGCTGTTATTTACTGACCGATCGCGCTGACAATTTTAATTTGCTTGTCATCAGGAATTTCTTGATATGAAATTACCCTTAATCCTGGGATGGTATATTTCACAAACTTAGCGAGTACTGATCTTAAAATGCCTGACGTTAATAAAATTGGTGTATCGCCAGCCATTTCTTGCTGTTGTGCACCATCGGTCAATGATTTTTGTAGTCGTTCTGCTAAGCCTGGTTCGATACCTGCGCCATCGTCTCCAGCCATTTGCATTGACTGGTGCAACATTTGTTCCAACTCTGGTGACAAAGTTATGACAGGTACTTCAATGGTCGGCCCGACCAACTCTTGAATAATAAATTTACGCAAAGTTATACGCACGGCAGCCGTTAATACTTCTGGGTCTTGGCTCTTAGGTCCATATTCAACTAAAGTTTGAATAATGCTACGCATATCACGTACAGCGACCCCCTCGTTCATTAAGTTTTGCAATACTTTAACAACGGTTCCTAATGATAAAATATCTGGAATTAGTCCTTCAATAAGCTTCGGATAACTCTTGGCTAACATATCAAGTAGGTTTTGAACTTCTTCATGGCCTAATAGCTGTGCGGTATTATTAGTTAATATTTGACTTAAATGAGTTGCTAAAACAGTCGCTGCATCAACAACGGTGTAACCAAGTGATTGGGCATGCTCACGTTGCTCTTGTCTGATCCAAACTGCATCTAAGCCAAAAGCTGGATCTTTGGTAATGATGCCGTCAAGCTTACCGAAAACTTGTCCAGGATTTATCGCGAGTTCATGATCATGTCGAATTTCTGCTTCACCGACAGTTACGCCCATCAGCGATATACGATAGCTGTTAGGATCTAAATCTAAATTGTCACGAATATGGACGGCAGGTACCAAAAAGCCGAATTCTTGCGAAAGTTTTTTCCGAACGCCTTTAATACGATTAAGTAACTCACCACCTTGAGCTTTATCGACAAGCGGTATTAAGCGAAAACCAATTTCTAAGCCGATAACATCAACATGGTTAACGTCATCCCACCCCAAGTCTTTAACCGCGGCATCTTGTTCCTGACTTTTAGCTTCAGCGGCATGACCTTGCTCAACTAACAACGCGGCTTTAGCCAATTTGTACTTAGTACTAAAAAAGGCAATACCTGCAATTAATACCGCGAAAATTAAAAACGCAACATGAGGCATGCCAGGTACAATGCCCATAATAAACATGACACCAGCAGCAATATAAAGCGATCTTGCTTGTCCAAGCTGAGTGCTTACCTGCTCGCCCATATCTTGTGATGTATTTTGACGAGTAACAACAATCGCGGTACCCACTGATAACAGTAACCCCGGAATTTGTGCAACTAAACCATCACCAATAGTTAATAGCGTATAAATTTCAACTGCGGTGTCAAAGTCCAAGTCATGTTGAACCATGCCGATAACTAAACCGCCGACGATATTAATAAATAAAATTAAAATACCAGCAACCGCGTCACCTTTAACAAATTTACTCGCACCATCCATTGAGCCGTAAAAATCTGCTTCATTGGTCACTTCAGTACGTCTTTCACGCGCTTGATCAGCAGTAATAAAACCTGCGTTCAAATCAGCGTCGATTGCCATTTGTTTACCTGGCATAGCATCAAGAGTGAAGCGGGCTGTAACTTCTGAAATACGCCCTGCACCTTTAGTAATTACCACGAAGTTAATAATGATCAGAATCAGGAAGACCACCAAACCAACGGCATAATTACCACCGATAACTACCGAACCAAAGGCTTCGATAACTTTACCGGCCGCCGCTGGACCTTCATGGCCTTCAAGCAAAACAACACGAGTACTCGCCACATTTAGGGCTAGTCGTAAAATTGTCGCAATAAGCAACACGGCAGGGAATGAGCCAAACTCTAGTGGCTTCAGGGTATAAACCGTGATCAACAGCACGACTAAAGACAAAGCGATATTGAAGGAAAATAGGATATCAAGTAAGAATGCCGGCATTGGTAAAATCACCATACCGAGCGCCGCCATTACAAGAAATGGCGTTCCTAGACCAGAAAGTAAATTAAGTTTCTGTTTTTTTAAATTATTAAAAGTTGCTGCTAGTTGCATGAGCACTTAGTGGTATTTTTTTGACATACCTACCAAAAAGCAATAATCAGACCAACTCACTAAAACCAAAGCTTTAAGCTGTCAGTTTTATGCTTTCAGTTAAAAACAGTGAAGTTAAAAGCTGCTTTTTTAATAACGAAATTCGTCAGGAATAGGCAGATTTTTTGACACCGGTTTCGGGCGTCTCGCTTTACCCTCTTTGTGGGCATTTAACTGAAAAATAAACGCTAATATTTGTGCAACCGCGGCGAACAATTGCTCTGGGATCTCTTCATTAGGCTCTGCGGTATAATATAACGATCTGGCGAGTGCTGGTGAGGCAATAATTTCAATATTATGCTCTTTGGCAATGGTACGGATGTGTAAAGCCATTTCATCAATACCTTTAGCAACTAACACCGGTGCACCGCCTACTTCAGCGTCATATTTAAGCGCCACAGAATAGTGCGTTGGGTTAGTGATCACCACATCTGATTGTGGAACATCTTGCATCATTCGCCGTTGTGACATTTCATATTGTGCTCTTCGTATTCGGCCTTTAGTCTCTGGGCTACCATCAGAGCTTTTCATTTCATCTTTGATTTCTTGCTTGGTCATTTTTAACTGTCGATTATGGTTCCAGACTTGATATGGCGCATCAATAACGACAATAATGCCCAGTGAAAGTGCCAAAGCTAGAAACATCCACATCAGTAATGACACAGCATGTGAAAAGTTTGCCGGAATATTTTCAGTACTTAAATTTACAATCTGGCCAAATAAGCTGCTCAGTAACAAATACGCGGAAATAAAAACCACAAAGAACTTCAAAATTGATTTAATCAGCTCAACATAAGCTTGCACACCAAACATACGTTTAAAGCCAGCAAAAGGCGAAAGTCGGCTAGCTTTAGGCGCCATGGCTTGCCAAGAGAAGCTAATACCACCGAGCAGCATATTGCCAATCAATGCTGCAAAAACAATAATGACGTGGATCCAGATAAAAGGCACTATGATCGCGCTTACACCATCGCTAGCGATTTGAAAAAGTGCATGTACATCCATGGTTTCTTTACGATTTAAACTAAATAATCGCGTCATCATGGTAGACAAACCTTCTACTAAAGCGTTTCCCATAAGTAAAAGCGCAGCAGCACTTCCGACTAAGACAAACATAGTGCCTAAATCTTTTGAGCGTGCTATTTGACCTTTTTTTCTCGCATCGGAGAGCTTTTTCGCCGTGGGTTCTTCGGTTTTTTCACCACTATCAGACTCAGCCATTAGGGTAACGCTCCGCAGTCCATAAGGTAACAACTAAAGTCTAAAGCACGTTCCCATTGCATAATAAAATGACTATAAAAATTCCCCATGGTTAACCACATGATCAAAAGACCAGCACACATGGTGATAGGAAAACCAATGGCGAATATATTTAATTGCGGCGCAGCGCGGGTCATGATACCAAAAGAGAAGTTGATCAATAACATAGCTGTTAAAGGAGCGATGGCAAGTGACAATGCGGTTGCAAACATCCAACTGCCCCATAGGGCTATTTCTTTAAACTTGATATTTGAAAATTCAGGTGCTGGAATTGGAATGGTATCAAAGCTCGCTACCACCATCTGCAAATAGGCTAAATGACCATCCATAGCCCAAAACAACAATGATGATAAAATAAGGAAGAACTGCCCCACTGCTGGCACGCTCGTTCCACTTGCGGGATCAACGAGTGAAGCAAAGCCTAAACCTGTTTGCATCGCTATAATTTGACCAGCCAAGGTGAAGGTATTTACCACCATCACAGTAACAAACCCCAACATAATACCGATGATCATTTGTTCACCAATCAGCAATGCCGTTGCCAATGAAAACATGTCATCAACACGTGTTGGCGGCAGTGCCGGCATTACCGCAACGGTTATTGCCAAACAAAAAAACAATTTCACTCGGCCAGGAATAGCTTTTGCGCCTAAACCTATCATCGACATAACCATCGCTGAAATACGTACAAGCGGCAATAAGAAGTCAGCCATAGTTTGATTAATAACTGACTCAGTAAACTCCATGGTTAACTCACCACACTAGGGATACTACCAATCAGTCGAATGGCGTAATCCATCAGCTTTTGCACCAACCAATGACCACCCATAATCAATGCCAGTAGCGTAACAATTAAACGTGGTAAAAAACTTAGTGTTTGTTCATTAATCGAAGTCGCCGCTTGGAAAACAGCAACTATTAAGCCGACTATCAAACTGGGCACAATAACAGCACTTACCAGTACAATGACTAACAGTAATGCGTCTCGTAGAATATCAACAAAGACTTCAGGACCCATTACGTGGCTCCCATTCCATAACTTGTCGCCAACGTCCCTATAACTAAATTCCAGCCGTCAATAAGCACAAATAACATCAGTTTAAACGGTAAAGATACGATCATCGGGGATAACATCATCATACCCATGGCCATCAATATACTGGCCACAACTAAATCTATAATCAGAAATGGAATAAATAACATGAAGCCAATTTGAAAGGCGGTTTTGAGCTCACTGATAACAAAAGCAGGAATAATCACGGTCATTGGTAAATCAGTCGGTTTATCCACTTGAGTAATACCGGCCATGCTGGCTAATGTATCAAGGTCTTTTATCCGTGTTTGCTCTAACATAAAGGCTCGTAATGGGACTTTAGCCTTATTAATAGCTTCCACGGAGGTTAATTGGTCTTGCAAATACGGTTGAATCGCTCGGGCATTAATTTCGTTATAAACCGGCGTCATAATAAACAAGGTCATAAACAAGGTAATACCAATAATGACCTGGTTTGACGGAGTTTGCTGTAAACCAAAGGCTTGTCTTAATATCGCCATAACAACGACAATTCGCGTGAAAGACGTCATCATGATCACCGCTGCTGGAATAAAACTCAGCGCGGTCATAAAAATTAATATTTGTAAGGTAACTGAATACTCTTGTGAGCCATCCGGATTAGTAGTTAAGGTCAGCGCTGATAATGACAGGTCATCTGCTGCAAAACTACTATTACTGATCAGTAAAAACGACAAAATCGTAAACAGTAAAGTTACGATTTTGTTGAACGATAATAATGATTTTTTATTTTTGTTTATCATAACTTTTTATCGCTTTTTGTTTGAGTAGCTTTGCCAACGATTGGGCAAAATCAACACCACTTTCTTTTGGCTCTACTAAAGGTTCATCGAGCGTTTCTAATAATGTTATTTGCTGTGGCGTGACACCAAGCAACAACTGTTTATCTCCGGCTTGCACCACGACTAATTTTTCTTTCGACCCTAGATGCAAACTAGTCACTATTTTCAGGCCATTAATACTATGTCGCACACCTTGAAAACGTTTCAATATCATAGCACTAATGATGATAACAGCTAACACCATTAATAATGATACTATCATACTCATCGCGTCCATATTGGCAGCAACATGCTTGCCTACTTCAACTGGCGCGGCTTCGATAACAGCAGTCTCAGTTGCAGTAACTTGGCTAATTGCTTCTTCAGCATGAGCTATAGCGATTAAATTACAGCAGATAAAACTGGCGAATAATGACTTTTTCATTAACTCTCTATTTAAGCTTTTTAATACGTTCAACTTGACTGATAACATCAGTTAATCGAATACCAAATTTATCGTTTACTACAACAACTTCACCATGAGCGATTAACGTACCATTGACTAAAACATCAAGCGCTTCACCGGCAACACGATCAAGCTCTACCACCGAGCCCTGGTTTAGTTGCAACAAGTTACGAATACTAATATTACTACGGCCAACTTCCATTGAAATAGTAACGGGAATATCTAAAATAGCATCGAGTTTGCGTTTTTCTTCACCGGTAATAGTTTCATTATCATCTTGTAAATCTTCAAGCTCGACAGTCTCAGCAGCTTCAGACGCAGCCTGCTCATCCATTGCCTCATCCCACATGCCTAAATCTTCTTCGTTATCTGTACTCATGCTGTTTTGCCTCAATTTTCTTCATATAACGTCAAAATAATCACGTTACACGTTTGTTATTTGCCTATTATGCGATTTTTACACCACATTGAGTAAAATTATGATTTTACTCAATTCTTTATCGTTATAAATCATCTTCTAACATATGAAGCTCAGCGTCACTGTCTAAGCGTTTACCGTCTTTGGTTAATATGGTTAGTTCTGATTTCACTGACTCAGGTCGTTTAATTTTTGATTCAATTTTAAGGGCTAAATTATCACGGCTTCGACCAAGTTTCGCTCTAAATGACGGTAAATTCTCAATCAATACCGTTATATGGTCAGGCATTTCGATAGGGATAATATCGCCAGCCTTGAAATCCATAATTTTCTGCAGTGATAATTCAACCTCGATGAATCTAGTCGATAGCTCAACAGGCACATCCATAATTTCATCGCGCAAAGCCTTCGACCAGCGCATATCGGTGTCTTCTTTATCACTTTGCACACCCGCATCAAGTAGTTCTCGAATAGGTTCCAACATCGAATAAGGCAAGGCAACATGAAAATCGCCACCACCACCATCAAGTTCGATATGAAAAGAGCTAATCACTACCACTTCTGTAGGACTAACAATGTTTGCCATGGACGGGTTTACTTCTGAGTCAAGGTATTCAAATGAAACATCCATCACCGGAGACCATGCTTCTTTATAGTCTTCGAAGATAATTTTTAACAACATCTGAACGATACGACGTTCTGTGGGGGTAAATTCACGACCTTCAATTTTGGCATGATAACGTCCGTCACCGCCAAAAAAGTTATCCACTAAAATGAATACTAGTCGCGCTTCCATGGTGATTAATGCAGTACCTTTTAAAGGTCTAAAGCGCACCATATTCAAACTAGTCGGGACGAATAAGGTATGTACATACTCGCCAAACTTAATCATTTGGATACCATTAAGCGAAACTTCAGCGGTTCGACGCATCATATTAAATAGGCTAATTCTCATATGACGAGCAAAACGTTCATTAACCATTTCGAGCGTAGGCATGCGACCACGCACAATGCGATCTTGCGAAGAAAAGTCATAATCAGAGGTTATTTCTCCTTCGGAGTAGTCCTCTGTTACGTCATCTTCATCGACATCATCGACACCATGTAATAGTGCATCAATTTCGTCTTGAGATAATAAATCACTCACTCAATAGTCTCTTTATCTTATTAAATTAATTAAGCCGGTTAAATCTATTGCATCACAAAGCCAGTAAACAGAACTTTTTCAACCACTTTACTGTCTTCGATTTCTGTCATCGTTTTTTGAACTTCAGTAATAGCTTTTTGTTTTAAAGATGTTTTTCCAGCACTGGTCGCTAATTCATCGGCATTGGCCTGTGAGAATACAGTCAATAATGTACTTTCAATTAACGGCACATGCTTTTTAGCTGTTTCTTCATTGTCAGAGCCACGCACTAACAATTGAACGCGAATTTCGACAAAACGGTCACGTGAAGCACCAGGAACATTAAAACGAAAAGGTCTTGGCATAGGAACATAAATAGCAGAGCCAAGTTCAGCCCCTGAAACCGGCGCTTCTACAACTTCAGTAGTTTCAGCTGAATCTAAAGCAGCATCAAGTTCTTCTTGAGAAACTTCGTCCTCACCGCCCATCATAAAAAAAGCACCTGCGCCACCGGCAAATAGTATCACCACAATAGCGATAATAATTATTAGCTTTTTCTTCTTCCCTGAATCATCCATTTCAAGTTCATTTTCGTCTGCCATGGTCCCAACCTTAAAAAGTTAATATCACTGTTGTAAACTATATCGTTGAATAGCCGCTAATCCAAAGAGTTTATCAAGTATTGTGAGTGTAAAAGTAAATTAAGCATAGTAATCAACCCCAGTTGATGAAGCTTTAACCACATTCATCACTGAATTATCATTTTCGCTCATTTCACTGTCAGCTAATTCACCATTTTGGCCATGAGTATTACCTTCATTTGTGCCTTCGCCATTTTGTTCCTTCGCTTGACGTTGTTCTATATTGGCATCTCCAACATCAACGCCACTTTCAGCTAGCATTTCACGTAATTTACCCATATTTTGCTCAAGTGCGTCTTTCGCTTGCTGGTTTTGTACTACAAATTGCACTGCAGCTTGTTCATTTTGTAAATTCACACGAATATGAATATTGCCCATTTCTGGCGGGTCAAGTTGGATCTCAACTTGCTGGATCTTTTGATTGATCATCACCATGACTTTATCTTTGACCGCATTAGCAAAATCTTTACGGTAAATTGCAATCGTTTCTGCATTCAGAGCGGTAATTGACTTCTGTGTTTGTACCGTACTAGTCGTTATTTTATTGGTAATACTTTCGAAGCTTTGCTCTTGCTGCATAGCTAATTCACTAGGGCTAATCATAGACTTCGTCGCTTGAGCATCTAATGTTTGATTAAAAGCTGAAGCTATCTTGTCAGCTTGTGGCATCAATTTATCATTATCAATTTTGGCTAATTTTTCCGAATCTCCGACCGCTGACTTTTCCAAAACTTCTTTCGTTGTTATCTTCTGTTCAGTTTCACCCTGGCTTCGAGAAGTTGCAGCATGAATCACTGTTGCAGTACTTTGGTTTATCGTACGAGGTTGCAATACTTCGTTATCGACTATTGTTTTTAAATCAACTTTATTTGGCTGAGCTTCACTTTGCACATTATTCCCTTGCACATTCACGTTAGGGCTTTCTGTTGCAGTTTTTTTACTTTCAACAATGAGTTCCTGATTAAGTACACCTTTAGAACTTGTTTGTTCAAATTCATTATTTTCACTGGCTGCCATTTTTTCTAAATCATCATTTACTAGCATATTTTTTACTGCTAGTTCATTTGACGGTTCTAACACTGGTCCAATAGTCTGACGCTTTTCCTTAAATAAAACTGTATTGTTCATTCCACTATTTAAACCTGTGGATTTTGTAGAATCAACTATCGCTTTAACGCGCTTGTCATCAACCTTTTTAATACCGGCTTCTAAATTAAATACAATTTCTTTTCCTTCACCGTCAGGCTTACTAATAACTTTACTTTCATTGATTACCTTGTCTAACACCACATTTTCTATAGTTGAATTAACTTTTTGCTCTGCACCAGAAATTTTCAACACCGGCTTGAGATCATTATTTGATGATTTAACAGAAGTATCTTGCTCTACCATCAACTTATTAGTTTCAAGAAGTTGTTTCGCGCTAGCCGAAGATTGATCTACTTTTAACACATCATTTTTAATAGTTGGCTCGCTAGCACTAACTTCAGTAGCCTTTTTGGTAATAAAGTTTTTCGCACCATTCAACATTTTAAGCAGGTCAACAGCATCGTCAGTTTCGCTTTCTTTGACCAAAACATTACTCGGTTGCCCTTCTTGTAATTTAATTTGAGCATGGAACGATAAATCGACAGCCGGTTTTTTCTCTGTGTTAGTGACAATAACATCAGGTTTAAGTACTTTGTCACTTTCCTCATTTCCCTCAACTTCCGCATTTAAAGGTGAAACAGGGATGGGTAAGATTTCCGCGTCATTATTTCTAGCAATTTTAGCAATCAAATGACCTGTGTCTAAAGGCTTATTCTCCGCTAAAGTATCCTCACTTTCAGCGTCGATTAACTCTGCGACTAATTGCTCACCATTAACAGTTGGTGCAACAGGTAATATTTCTGCATTATCAACTAACTTTAATTTAGTAGATAAATCTGTTGTTAACGATTTGTCGTCAATCGGTAAAGGTAGCGGTAATATTTGGCCATCATCGGTGCTTTTTAATTGCTCAATTAACGCTAAATTATCAATCGGAGATGGTACAGATAAAACATGTGCATTTCGACTATCTAATCCCGCTGTAGCTAACGGTTTATCTACTTGAATTTTGTCTGTGTTAACTTTCTCTGCTTCAGGTTTTGAGATAGGCCCATCGCTTTTAACTTCAATCGACTTTACTTGCTTTGTTTCAATAGTACTTTTATCAACCGGTGGCTGATTGTTTGCCGCTTTAGACGCAGAGTTGCCGTTTTCTTCGCTTTTAGTTTGCTTTACAGCCGGCTCTTTCTTGGGATAATGTTGCTCCATTGCATCAGAAAATGCGCTAGACTTCGCTTGACCAATTATTGACGAATCACCCTTAGCACCTTTTAAATCAGGTGTTTGAGCAACATCTACAGATAATAAACTGACTTGTGACATAACAGACCTTCTTATGCGTTGACCTTACAGCAATTCAACAAATTATTTTACAATTGTCGTTAAGAAAGCAAAATCCGTTCCAAATGGTTATTTAAAATAAATTTCGCGAAGGGTATCTAAGAAAAAGTAAAGTTAGCCCAATGCTTGCAATGAATTACGTGATTTTATAAAGACTCGATCAAATACGACGGCGGATAAATTGTTGGGTGGCAATTTCATCAAACATTTTTTGTTCTTGCCTATCAGCTAGTAGACGCTGAGCTGTCAGTTTTTTATCACGTAATAATTCTACTGCCTGTACTTTTCGTCGTTGCTCTAACCATTGTTTTCTTCTTGTTTCAACTAATGATTTGGCTTGATGTGCGGCAACTTTAACTTGTTGAGCAGCATTATCTAATTTGGCGATAAAAGCATGAAAATGACTATACGTTGCACTATCAATCCCCTCAAGTGAACGCTGATTAAGCCGCTTCATGTACTCTAAACGATAGTCACTCACGCTCTTTAAACGCTCTTTGTGTTGTTGATAATCTAATTCAGCTGCTTGTAATTCCTTTGATGCTTTTTTTTCTTTATCTAGCTCAAATTTATATAAGGTATTTAACTGTTTCATTGTTTTAATGACCTTTTAGCTATTGAGCTGATTGATTTTGTTGTGCATGAGCTTGTGCCGCTGCCAAGACTTCTTGTAACTGAGTTAAGCTTTGATCATACGGAATAATTTCAAGCATTTTTTGTTGTAAGAAGAACTGTATAACTGGTTGTAAATCAATAGCCTGATCTATTCGAGGGTCGGTACCTTTGCTATAAGCACCGATCGAAATAAGATCTTTGTTTTCTTGATAAAGCGAATAAACTTGTCGTAACTGCCTTGCAAGTTGTTGATGCTCTTCACTGGTCACCATCGGCATAACACGACTTATTGAACCTTCGATATCAACGGCAGGATAATGTCCAGCATCTGCAAGTTTTCTCGATAAAACAATATGGCCATCTAGAATAGCACGTGCCGCGTCGGCAATAGGGTCTTGTAGATCATCCCCTTCAGTTAGTACGGTAAAAAAAGCACTGATGGAGCCTTGTCCATCGCCACCATTACCTGCACGTTCTACTAATTGCGGTAATTTAGAGAAAACAGAAGGCGGATAGCCTTTAGTCGCTGGGGGCTCGCCAACCGCTAATGCAATTTCACGTTGCGCTTGTGCATAACGTGTAATTGAGTCAACCAGTAATAAAACCTTCAAACCTTGATCGCGAAAGTATTCACTGATTTGTACCGCGGTTTCACAACCTTTAAGGCGCATTAAAGGCGAATTATCCGCCGGCGCCGCTACAACAACTGAGCGAGCACGACCTTCTTCACCTAATATTTCTTCAATAAATTCTTTAACTTCTCGGCCACGTTCACCAATTAATCCCACCACAATAACATCAGCATTTGTGCCTCGAGTCATCATACCTAGCAAGACACTTTTACCGACACCAGAGCCAGCAAATAAGCCCATACGCTGTCCAACACCAACGGTTAAAAAGCTATTTATCGAACGTACACCAACATCTAGCGGCTCAGTAATAGCACGACGTGAAAGTGGGTTTATGGGTTTACTGTCATATTGATAACTGTCAGAGGTTTTTATTGGACCTTTACCATCAAGTGGCTTTCCTACACCATCGACAACTCGGCCCAATAAGTCCATTGATAGCGGTAAGCGTGCTTTAGTTGAAAGTGGTACTACACGTGCGCCGGGTAAAACGCCTTGTAAACTTTGCTCGGGCATTAAAAAGGTAATATCTTGGGCAAAACCAACAATTTCAGCAATGAGGTCGCCTTGTGAAGTTTCGACTAAACATTGACTACCCACCGGTGCTTTTACCCCGACAGCCTCTAATGTTAAACCAACGACACGTACTAAACGCCCAGCCACTGACACACTGTGTGGGTGAATTAGATTTTCACAGTTTTTTAAACGTTCAGTGATTCGGTTTATATCGACCATCGATTATTCACGCTTGGTTAATAGAGTTTAAAATACACATTTATTATGTGTAGAAATTATTGATGCAAAGCATCCTGTAAGAATGCTTCCAATACTTCGTTCAAGCGTGACTTTACACTTAAGTCAATACTCGACGTACTATTTTCAATTTGACAACTACCTGGGATTAATTGTGGAGCAGCCAATAACCGCCAGCCTTGCTCTTTGATATGATCCGCACCAAATTGTTCTTCAACTAATTTTATATCTTGTGGATTGAGTAATATTTGCGTTTCTGACGTTTGACCCGGTAAAGCTTTAATGCCTTCAGCAATGGCTGACAACAAAATATCAGGATTCGTTTTCGCTTCATGCTTCGTTACGGCTTGAGTTAATTGCACCACTAATTGTAAAAGTTGCGCTTCGACATTTTTTTCAACGTTTGTAAAAGGTTGATGCAATTGTTCAAGTAAGCTTTGCATTTGAGCAATTTGCTCATCGCTAGTTTCTTTTCCTAGTGCTAAACCTTCGGCTTTACCCTCTTCGAGACCAGTTATTAGCCCTTCTTGATGTCCGCTGACTTTTCCTTCTTCAATACCTAGCGTAAAACCTTCTTCTTTACCTTGATTAAAACCTTCTTCGTAGGCAGCTTGCCGAATAGACTCTATTTCTTGTGCAGTTAAAGGCTCAGGTTCGGCTATTTCTGTTTCTTCAGGTGGTTCATAACGCCAGGTACGCGATTTACCTAATGCATTTGTTTGACCGTCATCTTGGTTTTCATCTAATTGAACATCGGGTACTTTCCAAGCATCCACTCTTGGCGTTTCACCAGAACCAGATGCCGTCGTTGCAGCGTTTTGCTCAGATTCCGACTTCATAATTGAGCGCTCTTAAATTCAAAATTATAAGAATTCATCGCCACCACCACCACCGCCAAGCATAATTTCGCCAGCGTCAGATAGTCGACGAGCAATTGAAAGAATTTCTTTTTGCGCAGCTTCCACTTCACTAATACGAACTGGCCCCATGGCTTCAAGATCATCAATTAACATTTCTGCAGCTCGTTTTGACATATTGTTCATGATTTTTTCTCTTAAGGCCTCATCGGCACCCTTAAGCGCTTTCATCAAGGCATCTTGTGCAACTTCTCTTAAGATTGCTTGAATACCTCTATCATCAACATCAGCAATATTTTCAAAGACAAACATTAAGTCTTGAATTTGTTGACTCATTTCTTCGTCATGCTCACGAATTGAGTCCATCAACATGCCTTCAACATTAGTATCAAGATAGTTCATGATATCGGCTGCAGCTTTCAGGCCGCCCATTTTCGCAGCTTGTGCGCCAGCTTGACCAGCAAACTGTTTCTCCATAATCTCATTTAATTCTTGTAGTGCTGCCGGTTGCACTTCTTCTAAATTAGCAATACGCATCATCAAGTCTAAGCGTACTTTTTCAGCAAACTGAGTCATTATTTCAGCTGACTGCTCAGGCGCGAGATAAGATAAAACGATGGTTTGAATTTGAGGATGCTCATTACGAATAATGTTAGCAACTTGCTTAGAGTCCATCCATTTCAATGAGTCTAGACCTTTAGCTCCACCACCCATAACGATTTGTTCAATAAGGTTGCCAGCACGATCTTCACCTAATGCAGCAGTTAACGCTTTACGAACAAACTCTTCACTTTGGAAACCGATAGTAGAAAAGTTCTGGATTTCATCAATAAATAATTTATGCACGGCGCTAATTTTTTGTTGGGTAAAATCTTCCATACCGGCCATGATCGTACCCACTCTTTGCACCTGCTTTGGCTCAAGCAGTTTCAAAATTTGTGCAGCATCTTCTTCTGAAAGGCTTAATAGTAAAATCGCAGCTTTTTCAGAACCATCGAGCTTATTTACGTCAAATCCAGACGGTTGCTCGGCTAACTCTTGAATTTCATCACTCATCTTCGTTCAACCAACTTTTAACTACTTGCGATGATAGTTCTGGCTCATTCGCCACTAATGCTCGAATAGCTTTTAAGACATCTTCATCACGGTGTAAATCAGGTAATTGTAAACTACCATCAGGAGCGAAGCCAACGGCGCCAGCATCAAATTCAGATGTTAACATATCCATGGTTTCATCACCCAAATCAATATGACTATCAAGCGATTTGTCGCCATAGTCATCCGGCGTTTGATCTGGATTAATTAAGCGTTTCAGCATCGGACGTACTACAGAGAAGAATAGTACAGCGATTAAAAATACCGCGCCAATAAGTTTGGCATATTTGAACACTGTAGGGTCTTTCCATAATGGTAACTCTTCCACTTCAATCACGTCTGCACGAGAAAATGGTAATGTAACAACGTCTAATGAATCGCCGCGTTGTAAATCAAAACCAATACTGCCCTGCAGTAAGCGACGAATATTAGCCATTTCTTGTACTGATCGCGGTGTCGGTGTTGGCTGACCTTCAGCATTTACTTCAGGTAAATAATCTAAAGCCACTGAGACACTAATGCGTCTAATAACACCTGTTTGTTGCTTGGTATAACTAATAGCTTCGTCCAGTTCATAATTACGAGTAGATTCGGTATGTTTGCGACCCGGCATTACTTTTTGTTGGCTATTGCCGGTAGCATCTTCAGGAATATTGCTGTCAAGTGGTGGCTGGTTAGTTAACGCGCCTGGTATACCACCGAGTAAGCCACCGATAGTATTATCTTCGACTTTCATTTCGCTACGTAAAGCAGGTAAGTCTGGGTTATATCGACGTTGAGTTTCTTCAGTGTTGGTAAAGTCCATAGCAACGTCAACTTGCGCGGTATAATTACCTAAGCCGACCACTGGAATTAAAATCGAGTCGATTTTATCCATGTATTCTTGTTCACGTTTTTGCTCAATTTCAAATTCTTTGCGTGAACGTGACGAAACTGAATCTTGTGATCCTGAGTTTAATAAACGGCCATTTTGATCGGTTACTGTCACGCGGTTTGGGTCAAGGCTCTGCACGGCTGAAGCGACGATATCGACGACCGAGTCAACTTCTTCTTCAGAAAGTAAACGACCGCGACGTAGTGTTAAGACCACAGTAGCAGATGGATTTTTTTCGCGTTTTGCAAAAATGTTTTCACGAGGAATGGCTAACAAAACCCGGGCACGTGCAATAGATTGTAATTCTTCAATGGTACGCGAAAGTTGTTGTTCGCGAGAATGTTTAAGACGTTCAGTTTCTAGCCTTTGGCTAACACCAAAGCCCATATCTTGCATTAAAATTTCACTACCTTCCGAAGGGCCATCACTCAAACCTTCACGTGCAAGCATCAATTTAACGTTTTGGTATTCTTCACTTTCTACGGAAATAGTGTTGTTTTCTTGACGATAATTAATTTTATTCGCGTCAAGGTAATCCATAGTCTTGATCAGTTGCTCGGTCGGCAGTTTGGTTAAGTAACGGTACTCTGCTTGATTAGCCCACATGATGACAAAGATAGCGATGGCTAAACAAATGGCTAATGCCATGACGATGGTAATTTGACGTAGGAAGTCAACATTACCCATGGCACCAGCTAAGCCTGACTTTTGTTCACTAACAACATCATCATCGCTATCATTAGCGACCAAGTCATTGTTACCTTCTGCCAACGCTAAACTTGTGTTGTCTGTTGTATCTGCCACTTACTTTCTCCGCATCACTGGGTATTATTCTTAAAATATTGCTTAATACTAAAGCTACTCTTCGGTGAGTAACTAAACTGGCATACTCATAATTTCTTTATAAGCTTCAACAAACTTATTACGCACCTGTACGGTCGCATCAAAAGCAATACCGGCTTTAGAGGCTGAAATCATGGTGTCAGCTAAAGTTACACTGCGATCGCCGAGCTCAAACGCGGTACGTTTCTGTCCAGCATCAAGCTGAAGTTCGTTGACATTGTTTACCGCGTCTTTTAACAAGCTACCAAAGTCACTGCCAGCTTTATTAACGGCTGGAGTACCCATGCCACTTTCATTGCCAATGGGTAGTCTATTGCCCATGGCTTCCATCGACATACTTTGCATCTGGGCGTATAAAGAGTTGGTTTTAATATCCATAGCTATCTCGCTTGCGTCAATTTCTTGTTACTTTCTATTACCTATGGTTAAAGCAAGCTTAGTGCCAAGCTAATAACTATAAAAAAGTCTTTAAAAAACGCTTTAAAATCAATTAAGAAGGAGGATGATAGAATTGAAAAAGCGACGTTGAACTCGTCGCTTTTGGTGATTTACATTAGAATATTTTGCTGCTTAAGCAGGAATTTGAATACCACTGTCACGCATACGTGCAATTTTATAGCGTAATGTACGTGGGCTAATGCCTAAGCGCTCCGCAACATCTTTACGACTTCCGCGACATGCATGTAATGTATCTAAAATGATTTGGTGTTCTTGTAATTTAAGTTCACTACCTAATTTATCATTTTTGTCTGAGTCTTCTGGTTCGCTTTGAACTTTTGGGGTATCAAAGTTATCAATTAAAAGATCATTAGCATCAATACATCGATCACTTTGTAAAATTAACGCCCGTTGAATAACATTATCGAGTTCGCGAACATTGCCCGGCCAGTCATAAGCAATAAGTTTACTTCTAGCAGCCACGGTAAATTCAGGAATAACGTTACCATCTTTTTGACAAATTCGAGAAATAAGGTGTGTCGCTAAAGGCAAAATATCATCTCTGCGTTCATTAAGCGGCAACCAAGTTAACGGGAAAACATTTAAACGATAGTATAAATCTTCTCTAAATATACCTTCCTGTACTGCTTCTTTTAAATCTCGGTTACTCGTTGCGATGACTCTAACGTCTAAGTTAATGGTTTTTCTACCACCGATACGCTCGACTTCTCGCTCTTGTAGTACTCGTAAAATTTTTGCTTGTAAGCCTAAATCCATCTCGGTGATTTCATCAAGTAAAATGGTACCACCTTGTGCTTGTTCAAATTTACCCGGACTGGCTTGAATCGCGCCTGTGAAGGCACCTTTTTCATAACCAAATAATGTTGCTTCGAGCATATTTTCAGGAATAGCCGCACAATTAATCGCCACAAATGGCGCTTGGCTTCTCGGTGATGAGTTATGAATATACTGAGCCAGTACTTCTTTACCCGAACCGCTTGGTCCTAACACCATTACAGAGGCTTCGGTATTGGCAACTTTTTTCGCTAATTTTAGTAACTCAACACTTTGCGCATCGGCGACCACTGGATCGCAACCTTCACTGTTTTGTAATGGCACATATTGATTAACCATATTCAATAACACTTCTGGCGCAAACGGTTTAGCCATGTAATTACATGCGCCATCACGCATTGCTTGCACAGCATCGTCAATAGTGCCGTAAGCTGTCATGATCAATACCGGTAAGTTTGGGAAGTTATTACGGACACTTTTTAAAAGGGATAATCCAGACATGCCACCCATTTGCACATCACTGACGACTAAATCGACAGCATGCGTTTTAAGTTTGATAAGCGCATCTTCGCCTGAATCTGCAGATAAACATTGGTAGCCTGCAAGCAGTAAAGTATCAACAAGTGCCTCTCTAAGTCCGGCATCATCTTCAACTACCATGATTTTACTTGTGGTCATTGCTAAACTCCTTAGACAAATCAGTTTCATTTGAATTTTTAGTTAATTCTGAGTTAGATTTTTCACTAACAAGTCGAGGTATTTTCATACAGAAATGAGCACCTTCACCTGGTTTACTAAGCAAGCTTACTTCACCTTGGTGTGCGTTGGTTACAGACTTAACCACTGCAAGTCCTAATCCTGTGCCCTGACTTCTTGAAGTATAAAAAGGTTCGAATATTTTATCGCTCAGCTCTGCGCTGATTCCTGGGCCATTATCACGAACACTAATGTAGGCGAAGTCACCTTGACAGTAAGCGCTGATATCAATAACGGCCTCTGATTTAATGACCGATAAGCTGTTGTGTATTAAGTTTTGAATGGCACCTGACAAGGCACTAACGTTACCTAAAATCTCACAGTTTTGGTCACTAAAGTATAAATTTACTTTCGCGTTGGCTTGAGCAACTTGTGCCTCAATCGCTTGCTTAGCATGTTCAATCAGTTGATTAACATTAACCGGCTCTACTACCGCTTTATTGCCACTTTTTGCAAACAACAGCATGTCGTTAACTTGTTGTTCTAAGTCATGCAGACGCAGCATTAGTTTGTCTTGAAAGTTATCTCGCGCATCATCATTAAGTTTTTTATTCTTTAAATTTGCGCCGTATAACATAGCCGCGGATAAAGGTGTGCGAATTTGATGAGCTAATTTTGACACCATGCGCCCTAACGAAGAAAGTCGTTGTAGTTGACCTAACTTGTCTTGCAGTAAGCGAGTTTCTGTTAAATCAGTGATCATGATTAATTGACCCGGTTGATCACCTAGCGCGGTAATTTCTAATTTAACGCGACGACCATCATTAAGTGAAACTTCATGCCAATCATCTGCTCTAGGTTTAAACGAGCGCTTAATAACGCCAAACCAAGGTTGGCCTAAAATGGGTTCATCTAGTAATCGTTGTGCGGTATCATTCATTTTTACCACAATGCCATTACCATCAAGTATTATCATACCGGTTGGCATAACATTAATGACATGTTGTAACTGTTGATTTTGTTGGCGTAAAAACGCCAATTCACCCGCGTAGTTTTCGCTTTCTAATCGATTATTTTGCTCGTGCTTTAAGTTAACCTCATCAAATGAAGTAAATACACGATTCAGCACTGGATTAGCTGAAGAAGAGTTTGTCGATGTCGAATAGGCTAGAGCCATAATATTTCACCCGAGTAAAGAAGTACACTCGTATAAAGCATTAAGCATGCCAACCAATTAAAGCTATATTATTCAATAATTAACATTAACATTTAAGGCTGTACCTTAGCTGTCAATAAAATGGCTGAAGCCAAGAAACAATAAAAATAATTCTAAAAATCACATCTAAATTAGCACTATTCTCATTAGAAAAAAGCAATTACGCTCACGTTTAAAATAATGCCAATGAATAATTAGCATTTAGATTAGATATCAACACAAAAAACCGTTAAATTTAATTTAGCCTGAGTAACTGAAAACCGAAAGCTTGTGTTTTTTCTTAAAACTACCAGCTTAATACTTTTCTCGTTTCTTATAACTGACAGCTAAGTACTGACAGCTTGTTTTTTAATGGTTTTCTTTTTGTAAGTTATATTTACGCATCTTTTCTACTAACGTCGTGCGGCGCATCCCCAAAAGTTCAGCAGAGCGAGCGACAACCCAATCATTTTTATCTAAAGCTTGAATGATTAACGCTACCTCTAATTCAGCTAAATAATCTTTCAAGTTCAGGCCATCGCTAGGCAATACGTCAACGGCTTTACCTTGAGTTCCGTTTGAAGATTCTGAATGGCTATTTTCTGTTTCGTCTTCATCATCGTCATAATCGAAACCAGAAAACAATTCATTTATTGCCTCGCGCTCTTGTATCTCTTCTGGATATTCGGGTTGATAGTCATCAACATCTAAATGACGGTATTTCAGTGGCAACTGACCAACATTAACCACTTGTTCACCAAACATAATAATCATACGTTCGATTAAATTAGAAAGCTCTCGAACATTACCCGCCCAAGGATGTTCTTTTAATGACTCTATCGCTTTATCAGTAAAACGGACTGATTGTCCTTGTTCAGCGGCAAACCTAGAAATCAGCTCCTGCAGTAACAAAGGGATATCGTCTTTTCGTTCTCTTAATGCCGGTGTTTCAATTGGAAAAACATTGAGTCGGTAATAAAGATCTTCTCGAAACTGATTAGTTTTAATCATATCTTCTAAATGTTGATGCGTTGCAGCAATTATACGAACATTCGCCTTAATGCTTTTCGTTCCCCCCACTCTTTCAAAAGTACGCTCTTGTAATACACGCAAAAGTTTTACCTGCATCGGTTGCGGCATATCACCAATTTCATCAAGGAATAAGGTACCGCCTTCAGCCATTTCAAATCGTCCTTTACGCGTTGATATAGCGCCAGTAAAAGCGCCCTTTTCATGACCAAATAACTCACTTTCCAATAAATCTGCTGGAATTGCCCCACAATTAACCGGCACGAATGGCCCTTTACTTCGATCTGAAAGATTGTGAATATTACGAGCAACCACTTCTTTACCTGTGCCCGACTCACCTAAAATCAATACATTAGCGGCAGTCGCAGCAACTTGTTCAATTAAAAACCTTACTTGCTGCATGGGCTCACTGTTACCGACCAATGAGCGAAATAAGGCATTAGGACCACTAACGTTACGTTTTGACGGTAAGTTATTATGGTATTGATGGCTGTGATGAATCAGCTCTGTCAATTGAGCATAGTTTAACGGCGTGGTGAGTTCGCCGATGATATTGACGTAACCATCAATTTGTTGTTTATCAATAATATCGTGAAATACAAATGGGAAGGTGGGATGAGATTTAATAATGTCTTGTAGCTTTGCAGAAATATCACCACACAATATCACCGTTAAAATATTTGGCGTTTGTGCTAAATACTTATCAATTTGATCCTCAGAGAAAACATGGAAATGCTCACCAACAAAGGCTAAAACGGTTTCTAATTGATGACGTCTTGCTGCGTCGTTATCGACGACTAGAATATGTTTTTGGCCTTGCATTTTTTACCCTAAAGTTAACATAGTGCGCTGATAAACCACATGTTGATATTATGTTTAATTATCACTATCTTAACTTGCTACGGTGATTTATCAACAATAAATTGACGCTTACCTGTCATTTTATTGTCAGTTTAGGTGTTTGTCGTATCCATTTCAGTGCTAAACAAACGCAGCTAATGTTTGTTTATTTTCTAAAAATTATGCTTAATATGTCATTGTCAAAAAATTAACAGCTATACTTAGATGTGATCTATTATCTTTTAACTATACAGTAGGTTAAACGAAAAACATTAAAAAACATTTGATTATCAACTAGATACCATCAAGATCAGCAACAAGAAAAAACAAAACAAAAAAAGTGGCATGAAATAAGCTTAACAAAAAACAATATTAGAAATGAAGTTTAATAGGAATGTTCAATGTTAATTATTAACGGCACAGCTGAACTTATGAAAGACACAGAGAATTTAAATAAAGGCGACAGATATGAATTCAATATGTTTTCATCACATATGCCGCTTGAAGACCAGCTCAACCAAATAGAAGAGTATTTAGTTACACGAGGCTGGGATAATATCGAAGTAGTTGATAATGGTATTGTTGGTGATCCAAACGATATTGAACACGATGTTTTACTTACAGCATATGAAAAAGCAAAAAGTGAAGGCTTTGCTGTAACAATAAACAATCAACCCTTAGTATAATTTATCCCACTGAACTTTTTTAAATTTAGTATTATTAAATTATCGCATTATAATTGGAGATATCTATGACTCACGCGTCATTAAAAAAATATCAACAAGTTAACAAGAGCACCGCTCAAGAAGCGTCACCCTATCAGTTGGTTGCTATGTTATTTCAAAAATTGTTGGATAATATTGCTACCGCTAAAGGGGCTATTACTCAAAAAAATTACGACAAAAAAGGCACCGAGCTATCGAATGCAATTGCCATTATTGGCGTATTAGAAGCCTCAATTGATTATGAACAAGGTGGTGAAATTTCAAATAACCTTGCTTCAATTTATATGTACTGTTCGGAGCAGTTATTGTTAGCAAGCACCCATAATGATGTTGACAAGCTCAATGAAGTGGCGCAGATATTAATCCCTATTAAATCTGGTTGGGACAGCATTCCAACTGAGAACCAAGAGCAGGTATGCTTTTAGTGACCACTGAGATTGCTAACACTCTGGAAAATATCATTTCGGTATCTAAGGCTATTCTTGTTCAAATAGAGCCGAATGATATCTCCAGTAAGCGATCAACAAGATCAAGGGGTGACGACATATCCAAAGACAAAGAGTTAATTGATATGATGGCCAAACGTGATCGCTTAATTCACCAAGTATTCGAACAATTTAGCCATGATGAACTAAAAAAACATTCCTCGGCATTAACGTCAATTTATTCGCTAGATAAAATGCTTGTAGAGAATATTAATAAAAGTCAAAAATCAGCAAAATCAAAAATAGTGGCGTTTAAGAAAAATAAAAAAGCTATTAACATTTATCAAAAAATTTAGTCCTACTTGTTTTTCTTTAGTTTGACCAAAACCTCATAATTATCAAAGCGATCTTACAAATAATTAAGCCCTTCACATTAAAATACTTGTCATAAAAACTTTAAGATCAGAAACAAAACCTAACAGTACTTTATATTAAAGTTCTGCTTTAACCTGCCGATAACCTCTGATAACAGCACTGTGCTTTTAACCCGTATAATATAATCAACTGAAATTGATTATATTAGTAGCCCAAAAATGTAGGCGCCTCCCTATTGTTTACGATTAATACAAATGTCAGCCAGCTATTTATGCAGCGGCAATTAAATGAAGTCAATAACGGCTTAGCGACAACTTTTAGTCGTTTGTCTTCAGGCATGCGTATTAACTCAGCGAAAGATGATGCTGCCGGCTTACAAATATCAAATCGACTTACCTCTCAAATAAATGGCCTTGTTGTCGCACAACGTAATGCAAATGATGGTATTTCACTCGCCCAAACAGCAGAAGGTGCATTAACAGAAAGTACCAATATCTTGTTCAGAATGCGTGATTTATCCTTACAAGCAAGTAATGGTTCACTTTCCACGAAGGATCGAGAAGCATTAGATAAAGAGTCGACTCAACTTAAGGCAGAGTTAAATCGCATTAATAATACCACCACATTTGGTGGCAACAACGTCTTTGATACCAACGCAAATACAGCCGTCTTCGATAAGGTTGAACGCGATATTATTACCACACTGCAAAGTGGTTTATTAGCAGAATCTGAAAACATTATTAAAGACCAATTAGGTTTAATTGGAGACGGCGCGACTTTTAAAATTAATTTAGAAAACATTGATGGCGCAAGTGGCGTTCTAGCATCAGTATCATACGCAGGTGCCGGTACAAATTTGGTGATGAATATCGATCTTGGCGATTTCTCTACCAATACCAGTGACAAAATCACGCAATTAAAAAGCACAATCCTCCATGAAATGACCCATGCAGTAATGGCTAACAATATGAATTTAAGTTCAAATCCTACGTGGTTTGCAGAAGGAACTGCTGAAGCGATTAGAGGTGCTGATACACGGCTTAAAGCTGATATAGCCAATTTAGGCGTAAGTGCCATTAAATCCGGATTAAATGCCATCTTTACTAATAACAGTGCACCAACTGGTACCGCAGCTGAAGTCGCCAGTGTTTATTCAGGCGGGTATGTGGCTATGCGCTACCTTGAAAGCCAATTTGGCGCTAATGGCATCAAGAGTATGATGTCAACATTAGCAGGTGGAGGCAGTTTTGACGCAGCTATAAGTGCTGCCTCAAACGGTACACTTGCTAATGCTAGCGCCTTTCAATCACAGCTTATGTCCGGCACCGTTTTCGAAGACTTCATTACGAGTGATATGAATTTAACAAATATAGATAATGGCGCTTTCGGTGGTTTTGACGCCAGCGGTGGATTAGTACGAGCGGAAACTATTGTGGGTGGTGTCAGTAGCAAAACTACAGCAAACTTTGCTACCACTTTTGTTTCAGGGGATGACGACAATGCCAATGATTTTGATCCAGCAACTAACTACGCAGCAGCGGGCTTCAAAGAAGTAAGGTTGGAGGATTATAATGTTGAAATCAGTGACGCTGTCGGTCAAAAAACTGCCTTTCAAGTTGGTGCAAATGCTAATGAAACACTAAATATGGTTTTAGGTGGTTTTTCTACCACAGTGTTAGGGCTTGAAGATTTCGATTTAGTTGATAATCCACAAGGGGGTACAACAGCTATTGACGACGCACTAAGATATCTCGATGGACAGCGAAGTGGATTGGGTGCCTTTATGAACCGTATCGAGCACACCATCGCAAATTTAAGCAACATCCAAGAAAATGTCACTGCCAGTCGATCCCGCATCCAGGATACTGATTTTGCTATTGAAACAGCTAATCTAACTAGGTTTCAAATTCAACAACAAGCTATCACAGCGATGATGTCACAAAGTAAGTTACAGTCTGAACTTGTTTTGAAGCTTTTAGGTTAATGTCACAAAACCGCTGAAACGTACCGTCCTTCTCACCAACTTAATTTAGAGTCTTTATTTATATATCATTATTTTATTCAGCTAATCACTGAACTTAAATATTCATGATACAAAACTAAAATTAATCGCTTTTCCGAGTTAAAGTAAAATACTAAGTGCCAAAAAAAATCGTTTTAACTTAAAAGCTAAAACGATTTATATATAATTGGTTAATTGTATTTACAGTCAATTAGTTATTGTCTCTCACCACGCCAGGCATATTATCCAGTTGTTGCTGTAAATAGCTGCTGGTTGAATTTAAGTTAGCAACCAGTAAATCCATTGCATTATATTGGGCAAATAAACGCGCCTCTAATGCTTCCATTTTACGTTCAAAAGCAAGCTTTTCATCATCTAGTCTATCTAATTGAGTAGTCCTACTGTCAATACGGTTTTGAATGAGTCCATCACTGTCAGTGTAAAACTCAGTTAAATTTTTCAATGAGTTAGCAAAACCATCTTTAGACTCACTACCAACAAAAAACTGTTGCACAGCATCAACATTGTTATCAATATACTCAGTTAAATCTTCGGTGTCTAAGCTTAAAACACCATAACGGTCGCTGCGTACACCAAGTTCTGACAGCGATAGCGTTTTACCATCACCAATATCAAAACCTTTACTAAACTCTTGACGTAACTTCCCCATGATACCACGTAACAATGAGTCCCCGGCAAGCGGGCCGCTACCATCTTCTCCTGCACGTCCTAAATTTTTACTCAATTCTTGCAATTCGTTGTAACTTTCGATGAACTGCTCTAAACCCGCTTGAATATTGCTATTATTGGCAGAAAGGCTAATTTGGCTAACATCATCATCAACGCTATGCATTTTCTTTGCGGTAATATCGATTCCATCAATTACATTTTTAAATTCATTAGTACTATTAGAAATAACTAACGTGCCATCAATAGTAATTTGTGCGTCAAGCGCTTTATCAACTTCTGCTAAGTTCGTGGCATAGGTAGGAGAGGCTTCATCAGCATCATATGCTAAGCGTGACAGCCCAACATTATCGGTGTTGTTGCCATCACTAACATCGGTAACGGTTGTGGTTATTGCATTAGCAACACCAGTTTCCTTACTAGTTAAAATCAGGTGTTGCCCGTCATTATCAGTAACTATTGTGGCGATTACTGATTCATTATCTGAGCTCTCATTAATTGCATCTCTGATATCACTTAAGGTATCACTCGTACCAACTGCGATATCAAAGCTTTCACTATTTACCGCAATATTTAACGTACCCTCACCAACCGCTTCGCTACCATCAAAAGCCCCCGACATTAATTTATGGGCTTTAGCTAGCGCATCTACTTGCACAGAATAATTACCAATTTGTGCATCTTTATTAGCAGATAAATTAACAAAAGTATCGGAACCACTGGCTTTACGTAGTTGATAATTGTCAGCATCAGCTAAGCTAGCGATAGAGTTTGTAACACTTTCTAAAGCAGACTTTAATGCGCCAACAGCTGAAATATCAGTGGTTAATTTTGCTTCTTGTTTATTTGTACGAGAGACAAAAGGAGCGGTTTCAGCACCAACTATAGCATTGACAATTTCGCTAACCTGTAAACCTGAGCCTATTCCTGTAAACGTTAAATCAGGCATAAGACCTCCTATTTGTATAAATTATGGCAACGTATAATGAAACCATAAAGAGTTGAACAAGATAAATATATTAATTGATTATCGCTAAAGCAGATTAAACTTTCGCATCAACGAAGCCACCAACCATCTCTGATAATTTAGAGACTAATGATAGTACTTCTTCTGATGGATATTGCTTTAATAAATCGCCGCTACTTTTGTCAATCACTTTGATTACGTCTCGACCAGAGTCCTTATCAACAGTAAATTGTAAACCACGATTCATTTCACCGACAAAATCTTGCAATTGTTGAGCCACCTTTTCCAACTGCTGAGGAGTTAGAGGCTCAGATTTAACCTTATCCCCCTCTTGGGATTTATCTACTTCCTTCAGTCTTTGATCTATCTTTTGTATATCTATTGTATTTTTATCTTGTAGTTCGCTTTTATTATTACTTTTCATTGAATCTTGCATTCTAACCGTTTTTTCAAGATCCTGCGTTGGGTTAGTCAGACCTAAGACAGTGTTATTTGATACTGTACTCATTGTAGACTCCTTACTTATTTCAGTTATTTTATTTAAAAACTCTTAGCTTAATAATAGCGTTTAAAACGAGAAATAAATAAATATATATTAAAACACAAAAAGGAAGAGGTATTCTAGCCTCTTCCCTTCTAACGCTTTAGGCTATGCATAAGCCACTTGATTACCCTATATTAGGTAATGGTGGCCTATTAATTAACCAATTAAGCTTAATGCAGCTTGTGGCAACTGGTTAGCCTGGGCAAGAATAGAGGTACCTGCTTGTTGCAAGATCTGGTTCTTGGTCATTTGCGCTGTTTCAACAGCAAAGTCAGTATCTTGAATTCGGCTACGTGACGCTGATACGTTCTCTTGGATATTAGCCAAGTTACTGATAGTGTGACTCAAACGGTTTTGAACAGCACCTAAGTCAGCTCGTTGTCCATCTATTTGAGATAATGCTGCGTCAATAGTACCAATGGCTGTTTGTGCCGTTGTTGCACTAGTTGATATATCAACAGATGCAATCGTAGTTTTAGCTGACGCTGTTCCACCTGAAATTGTACCTGTTGTACCTGAGATAGAAAAAGCACCATCTGAGCTCAAAGATAATTTAGATGAGAAACTTGAAGTAGCAGCCGTGCTATCAGTACCGCCTAATGCCGTATCCCCCGCAGTCGCTCCAGAAATATCAATACCTGCAACACCTGTCGCTCTGATAGTTATAACACCTGCTGTACTTACAGAAGTATCATAACCAGCCTTACCTAGATCTTCTGCTAACGCTGTGTTATCAGTACCATAATTAGCTAAAGCAAAAGTATTACCACCTATCGCCAAAGTACCAGAACCAGCAACTTTTAGCTCAATGGTTGTTTCAAGTACTGCTTCAGCTTCAACACCTAAGTTTAATGCATTTAAACCTGCAGCAGTTTCAACTGCGGTATCAGTAGCTACTGATGTGTATGAACCAGTACCTTTAGGTCCATTAAGTGTAAATGCGTTAGTCGTACCTTCAGCTAAAGTACTTAATGCTGCACCAGCTGCACCTACACCATATTCTGTACCCGCAGAGTTTAGGGTATAGTTACCTAAATCTGTAGATGAAATACCTGAAAGTGTTACTGATATAGTTTGGTTAGCGTCTGAACCAACTTGGAAATTTTTTGTACCAAAATTTCCGTCTAATAAGTTAGTACCACCAAAAGAGGTTGTATTAGAAATACGCGTTAACTCTGTTTGTAGAGCGCCCACTTCTTTTTGAAGAGCATCTCTATCAGATTGACTGTTAGAACCGTTAGCTGATTGCAATGCTAGCTCACGCATACGCTGTAAGATACTAGTTGATTCTTGCATCGCACCTTCAGCAGTTTGCGCCATTGAGATACCGTCGTTAGCGTTACGTTGTGCAACACCTAAACCATTTATTTGAGATGTTAAACGGTTTGAAATTTGTAGACCCGCTGCATCATCTTTTGCGCTGTTAATACGCATACCTGATGATAAACGTTGCATTGATGTTGCTAGACCTTCACCTGATTTACTTAAGTTACGTTGTGCATTTAGTGAAGATGTATTTGTGATTACTGATAAAGCCATAATAAAACTCCTGATTACAAATGTGTAATTCGTTTGTTAGTAGTTACATCAGGTGCCTAGTAAATTAATCAAGCTCCCGTTCTAATAACATTAACGGCAGCAAATAAATTAACTTTAATCTTTTTTATCAATTTATTTAATTAAACGCTGTATAAACTTACTTATTCGCTTAAATATTAGGCTTTATAATAACTGGGCGGATTTAATATTGACTATTTAGCGACTAAAGTCGTGCCCTACAACCTCATTTATATGTAAGTCCTAAAGAATCAAGAAAAAAATCATAAAAAAACCGAACAATAGTTCGGTTTTTAATATTAATGATATTAACCAGATTAATAATTTTCTGGCTAGTTGTACTAACCACCAAGCAAGCTTAAAGCGGCTTGTGGTATCTGATTAGCTTGAGCTAAAATCGACGTACCTGCCTGCTGCAATATTTGATTCTTGGTCATGTTTGCAGTTTCGATTGCAAAATCAGTATCCTGAATTCGGCTACGCGATGCTGATACATTTTCTTGGATATTAGCTAAATTACTAATAGTGTGGCTGAAACGATTTTGTACCGCACCTAGTCCAGCTCTTGAGTTGTCGATTTGTGACAAGGCTGCATCTATCGTTACAAGCGCCCCCTGTGCTGTCGCCGCACTAGTACCAACATCTATACTTGCCACTGTGGTTTTAGTTGAACTAGTTCCACCTGAAATTGTTCCTGTCGTGCCAGCAATAGAGAATGCGCCATCTGAACTCAAAGATAATTTAGATGAAAAACTTGATGTAGCAGCAGTACTATCAGTTCCACCTAATGCCGTATCTCCTGCGGTAGCCCCAGAGATATCGATTCCTGCAACACCTGTTGCCCTAATTGATATTACACCTGTTAAACTTACAGAAGTATCGTAACCGGCTTTACCTAAGTCTTCTGCTAACGCTGTGTTATCAGTGCCATAATTAGCTAATGCAAAGGTATTGCCACCTATAGTTAATATTCCAGAACCCGCAGCCTTTAGTTCAATGGTTGTTTCGAGTAAGGCTTCTGCTTCTACACCAAGGTTTAAAGCATTTAAGCCCGCAGCTGTTTCAACCGCACTATCAGTAGCAACTGACGTGTATGAACCAGTACCTTTAGGACCGTTAAGCGTAAATGCATTAGTTGTACCTTCGGCTAGTGTGCTTAATGCGGCGCCAGGTGCACCTACACCATATTCAGAGCCCGCAGAATTTAAGGTATAATTACCTAAGTCGGTCGCCGAAACACTACTAAGTGAAACAGAAATAGTTTGGTTTGCATCAGCACCAACCTGAAACTGCTTTGTTCCAAACGTGCCATCAAGTAAGTTAGTACCACCAAACGATGTGGTATTAGAAATACGCGTTAACTCTGTTTGTAAAGCACTGACTTCTTTCTGAAGTGCATCTCGATCAGATTGACCATTTGAACCATTGGCCGCTTGTAGCGCCAATTCACGCATTCGTTGTAAAATACTGGTTGATTCTTGCATGGCACCTTCAGCAGTTTGTGCCATTGAAATACCATCGTTAGCATTGCGCTGTGCAACCGCCAACCCTTGTATTTGCGATGTTAGTCTGTTGGATATTTGCAAGCCAGCTGCATCATCTTTTGCACTATTAATTCGCATACCAGATGATAATCGTTGCATAGCCGTTGCCAACCCATCACCAGATTTTGTCAAGTTACGTTGAGCATTCAATGATGCCGTGTTAGTTACTACAGATAAGGCCATGATAGACTCCTAGTAATTTAAATTATCTTTACATTGTTTTTGCGTTAATAAATTTGACGGCTTAGCCAGACTTACAACACTGTTAATTTCAGCCCTTTACTCACAGTTACTAAAACAACTTATGCAATGCTTTTGGGCTTCATTGGCCTTAACAGCCACGGTTTTGCGATTAAGGCTTCTAACCTGAAACCGCCAGTTTTATGTTTATCTAAGATTAATAAAGCAATACTTGTACCAAAATTAAACAATCGAACATAAAAATCGACTAAATAAGTAAAAAAATTATCGAATATAATTAAACAAAGACAAACCTTGCACTTGCGTAAACGCTTGCTGCGCGGCCTGTAGCGCTATTTTTGATTGTTCGAAAGTAGATATTGCTTTAGCAAAATCTAAATCTTCAATTGACGACCTAGCAGAAGATAAATACAGCGCAGTATCTAAATGGTTATTCTTTTGACGATCGATAACTTGTAAATTAATACCTGACTGGGCGCGACGTGATGTTAAGTGATTCATTGAGTCACTTAACTGGCCTAAGATATGATCAAAGTCGACCTGTATCTGTGGATCTTCACCTTTACTGGACTTGGAGCTGATCCAATCAATAGCTGACTTAATAGTTTCAAAAACACTGATATTTTGCTCTGGAGCTATTGAAAAGTTATCACCCGGCAATGGATTGCCGCTTAATTTAACCTCGATACCATTAAAGGCAATGGTTTGCCCAGCTACATAACCGGCAATATTGGTAACATTGCCAGCACCATCAGTAATGGTTAAATCTGTTTCAGTGGTAAAGTCAAAGGTGAAGTCTGCAGGGTTTAGCGCGCTGTTATAAATACTTGGATCGGCGATAACGGCACTTTCAACACTAACACCTGACGTGTTTATATTATAATTAGCGGAAAAATCACCAACAGCATTAGGCACTTTCTCAAATATGTTTTCGCCACTTTGATTAGTCGTAATAGACACATTTTTTGCTATTTGTAATTCTCGAACACCATTGTCACCACGATAGCTTACCGAGTTATCCGTTTGTATAACAAATGGCGCCTCATCGACTTGATAACCGGCAAAGACATAACCACCCGTTTCATCTTGTGTATTGGCAATAGCTAATATTTGCTCCAAACTATGACTAGCCTGTTGAGCAATTGAGTCAAGGTCTTCACTAGAATAAGCACCATTATTTGCTTGCAGTAGCAAATCTTTTAACTCATTCATAATATCTTCAGCATTGGCAAGTGAAGTATCAATTAGTCCGTTTTGATTTTCGGCTTGTGTGATATTACGCTGATACTTTTCAATGCTAGCCAGATCATTTTTATACCCAGCCAAAGTACCATAAGAAACAGCATCATCTTTTGCAGTAAGTACTCGCTTGCCACTTGAAATATAACTGACTTGTTCACTAACACCAGATTGCTGATTAGACATTTGCAAGCCAGTTTGAATATAAAACTGTGATGTTGAAACGCGCATAAAAGCTCCTATCTAGCAGCCGCTAATAATGTATCAAAAATGGTATTTGCCACAGAGATAATCTGTGATGATGCTTGGTATGCTTGCTGATATTTCAACAAGTTCGCCGCTTCTTCATCGAGATTAACCCCCGACTTAGATTGGTTTCGGTTATACGCTTGGTTATATAAGGCATGTGCTGTATCAGCCACTAACTCGGCAGAGCTGGCATTCGAACCAACTTCCGCTGTTGCTGTCGCTAATGCTTGACTAAATGATTGCTTCCCACCATCAAGAATTTGTTGTTCTTGCGTGGTAGCAATATAAGTTGCATTTCGACCATTACCAGAACCAAACGCATCAACAAGGGTAAATTTTTCACGCGCTAAACTTCCTTGACCAACCGGCAAACCACTTATTTCTATTTGAAAAGCGGCTGAAGCTGGTGAAGGCGGCATATCAATTAATGCTGTTGCACCTGCTGCAAAACTGCCACTTGCTAATGTTGCCGACGGTGGTGGATTAGCCGCATCATAAACGCGGTAATCAAATATACCTGGCGCACTTTCATAAACATCTACGGTTAGTTGTGCGTTAGTACCTTCGGTATATGAACGTGCAACTTCAGGACTGGTAACATTAACAATATTAACCGCGCCATTACTGACGTTATTTTCATCAACTTCAACTTCAATAGCAGAACTTGCTGCAATGCCTTTAGGGTCAGTTAATTGAACCCGCATTAATCCCGCGCTATTTTCAGTAGGACGAATGGTAAAAGTATCATTGATACTGGCAGTGCCAGAGTTAACTTTAAAGTCAAAGCCATGACCGGTTGGATAAACCCCTGGTGAAGAAGCAACAAGTGTTGTTTCTGCACCATCACGTTCATTGGTCATGATAAAATCAGTACCGTCAAATCTAATGGTAAACTCATTAGTTGGCACTAAAGACACGTCAGTAATAGTAACGCCGGCTTGTAAACTACCCGCGTTTTTGGATGAAGCAAGTACACGTGAATTTTCTAACGTTGTACTATTAATATCAGTAAAAATGTTCAGACCTTGTTTAGCATTCAAATCAAGACCTTGAGATTGTGCTTGATTTAATGTTTCCGAAATAGCCATAGCTAAACGGTTTAAATCGCTACGGGCAGCAGTAACATGCTCATCACGGTAGGCCATTTTGGCTGCTATAGCACCGCCCAATTTAGTGCCATCAAGCGCAACTTTGCCATTTCGGCCATTTAACTGCAGGGTAGTTTGTTTGGGATCCGGATCACCTGCTTGTACGCTAATCGTAATCGGGGTAATGCCCGCAACCAGTGTTGCGCCATTTCCGATCATCACGGTCATAACACCGTTAGAATCTTCAAGGGTATTAACTGAGGTATATTCGCCCAGTTGATTGATCAGTTTATCGCGTTGATCAAGTAAATTATTAGGTTGACCGGTTAATGATAAGTCACCTTTTTGAATTATTTGTTCATTGATTTTTGCTAAATCGAGTGAGATCTGCGAAATTTTATTCGCCATCTGTTCAATTTCTTGATTGGTTGATTTTTCAAGTTGCTCTAAATTTTGGCTAACACTGTTAAAGTCATTCGCTACGACGCTAGCTTGGCTAAGCGCAATATTACGTAAACCCAGATCATTGGGTTTATCTGCAATAGCATTTATTGCTTGATAAAAACGATCAATAGAACCACTAATAGTTTCATTAGTCGCTGACATAATTTGGTTTAATTGATTAAGGTCTAAACTAATAGAGTTGGCATTACCCAAGTTACTGGTATTGGTTAATTGCTCTTTATAGGAAAATTGATCGTATAGACGTGAGATGTCTTGAACATACGTACCAGAGCCAATAAAATTACCGGTATTATAATTACCTACCATAGTGCCTTGTTCTGCACGTTGGCGGGTATAACCTTCGGTATTTACGTTAGCAATGTTATGCCCTGTAGTCGCTAACTGTTGTTGCGAGGCAAGTAAACCACTAACTCCAGTTTGATACAGATTAATCGACATGTCCTAAACTCCTACAGTAACCTTAATTTCAACAGTGAAATTATCGATAAACTTATTTATTTAATAAGCTAGTTACTGTCCGAAGTGTTCCCATTATTTTTTCTGCATATTTTGGGTCGGTAGCATAACCAGCACTCTGTAAGCTATGCAAAAATTGCTCCACATTGGTAGAATTATCCAACGCGCCTTGATAACGCTCGCTTTTGGTTAATAAATTTAAGTAATCATTAACGCTTTGAGCGATTGATTCATAGACTCTAAACGGCTCACGTTTTTTCACCATAGCGCCGTTTTCAAACTCTAAAGTTTCCTTGTGTGTTTTCTCGCCAGACCAACGGCTATCAGCTTTGATATTAAATAAGTTGTTAGAACTTTCGCCGGATTCTGTTTTAATAATTTTTTGGCCCCAGCCTGTTTCTAGCGCTGCTTGTGCAATGACCACCTCAAAAGGCACGTTAATTTTATTCTGCACCTTTTTAGCTTCATCGGTTAAGGCGCTAACAAAGTCTTTTGGTTCGGAGAATACAGGGCTTTGGAGCATACTTGCCGCTTGGGCGGCAATAGAGCCATTTGTTTGACGATCTTTATTAGGATCGTCAGACGTTGACGAGTCTTTGACTGTACCAGTTTTACTAATAAATGCCGCTTCAGTAACTCTTACGCTACCGCGACTATCTAAGTTGCCATCGGCGCGTAATATGGTGTGTGGCGTAAAGTTTTCAGTATCACCACCGAGTTGTCTGACGATTAATTCTGATAAACCTAATGCGCCATTATTAGATAGTTCAAGTGACATTTGTTGATCATGCATATCACGATAAAACTTAGTGGACTCTGAATTAAATGGGCTGTCAGACTCCAACACTTCTTGTGCTTTACGCATGCTTTTCATTAGCATTTGCATAAAAATAGCTTCAAATTGCTTAGCTGCTTGCTGTAAAGCTGCATCATTACTGGCTTTATCATCAGATTTTGCGTCCTGACGAATAGAGTTCAAACCATTAATATCTAAGAAATTTTGTGCATCAGCAATCCGTGTTGTCATAAGCATTAAATGATCATTAAATAATGATCAAATCTCCGCGTAATGCACCGGCTTGATCTAGCGCTTCTAATATCGCCATCACATCACCAGGACCAGCGCCAACTTGGTTAATGGCACGTACTAAGGTATCTAAACTAACACCGGGGTCAAAAACAAACATCCGTGAGTCATCTTGTTGTACGTCAATAATTGTTTGAGTTGTCGCAACCGTATCACCTTCAGCGAAGGCATTAGGTTGTGAAATATCTTCCATCTCATTGATAGTAACTGTAATACCACCATGGGTAACTGCGGCAGGTAATAAACGCACATCGGCACCTATCACTATGGTACCCGTACGAGAGTTAACGATAATTTTCGCTGATGGTGAACCCGGTTCAAATTCTAAATTCTCTAATGTCGCTAAGAAACTAACGCGATCAGCAGCATCTCTAGGCGCGGTAACTTTTACTGATGCTGCGTCTATAGCACGTGCTGAACCAGCAATTAAATTATTAATCGTGTCGGACAGTCGTTTAGCTGTTGTAAAATCAGCATTATGTAGATTAAAGGTAATGTGATCACCCGAAGCAAAAGGCGATAAAACTTCACGTTCAACCATCGCGCCATTCGCTATACGACCCACCGTTGGGGTATTGGCGATCACTTTAGAACCGTCTAGCCCTTCTGCGCCTAAGCCGCTAACAATTAAACTACCTTGCGCCACAGCATAAGCGTTACCATCAAGACCCATTAATATGGTTTGTATCAACGTACCACCACGTAAACTTTGTGCGCTCCCCATTGAAGACACAGTTACGTCAATGGTCTGCCCCGGTTTAGCAAATGCCGGTAATTCTGCGTGTACCGCTACAGCGGCAACATTTTTAATTTTTGGCTTTAGGTTTGCTGGCATCGTAATACCGAAGTTGCTCAGCATAGTTTTAAAACTTTGCTCGGTGAAAGGGCTTTGTTCGCCCGTCCCCGGTAAGCCGACAACCAAACCATAGCCAATCAGTTGGTTACTTCTCACACCTGCTACATCAGCTAAGTCTTTAATTCGTTGGGCATTGGCTTCAGGTAACAGGAGTAATAATGTTAAACAAGCAACGCTATATAAATATTTTTTCATCATATTTTCCTACTAAAGAGGCCACCATGAACTACTGAAAAACTTCGATAACCAACCTTGCTCTTGAACGTCGGCAAAAGTACCAGTACCGGCATATTCAATACGAGCGTTGGCAACTTTACTCGAAGTAACTGTGTTATTTGAGCTTATATCTTGCGAGCGAACGACACCTGTTAAGCGAATAAATTCATCGCCATTATTTAATGACATCCATTTTTCACCACGGATCATTAAGTTACCATTGGGTAAAACCCGCAATACATGAACAGAAATATTGCCTGACAGACTGTTACCTTGGTTAGCTTTTGAGTCACCTTTAAAATCAGAAGTTTGGTCATAACCTAATTGTATCGATTTATTGTTAAAGTTAACCGGTACCCCACCCAAACCTGTAATTGGATTTAATGTCGCGCTATTGGCCTTTTTCAATTCCGTTTTTGCATTCTTTTGAGCCTGTGTACTTTCACTTAAAATAACTGAAATAATATCGCCAACACGATGCGCTTTAGAGTCAGAATATATGTTGTTGACATAATTCATTTTGAAAAGTGACCCCGTAGGTACTAAAGGCTCATCCTCCATCTCAGGTAAAATGGGGGCAAAATCAGGATCATTAGGCAATGTTTTTGCCTGCTCTACACTGGCACAGCCAGCAAACAAAATTGCGACAATGCCGGCAATAAATAGCCGTGTGATTTTTAAGACTGTTGCGCTTTTCATGTTTGCCTCCTTAATCCTATAACTGCTGATTAATGTAACTAAGCATTTGGTCAACGGCGGAAATAACTTTAGAGTTCATTTCATAAACGCGTTGACTCTCAATCAAGTTAACCAGTTCTTCAGTGGTATTTACATTCGACGTTTCAAGTGCACCTTGGACAATCAAACCATAACCTTCTAAACCAGGAACACCTTGTTGAGGAGCACCACTGACAGACGTTTCGGTGAATAAGTTTTGTCCAATTGGCATTAAACCAGTTGGATTAATAAAGTTAACGGTACTAATTTGACCAATGACAGCAGGCTCAGGTTGCCCCTGAAGCGTGACAGACACTTCACCATCTTGTGAGACGATTATGCTAAGTGCATCAGCAGGAACGGTAACTTGTGGTTGTAATAAATAGCCCGCACCTGGGGTAACAATGTTACCTTCTTCGTCCATGGTGAATTGACCATTTCGAGAATAAGCAGAAGAGCCATCTGGCATTAAAATTTCAAACATACCTTCACCTTGAATCATAAGATCCAACGCATTATCGGTATTAAGCATATCGCCCTGGGTATGAATTTTTTGCGTGGCTACCACTTTTGTACCGGCACCTAACATTAACCCTGATGGCATTTCAGTGTCTTGTGCTGAGCGCCCACCTGGTTGGTTAATATTTTGATAGAGCAAATCTTCAAATACTGCTCGACTCTTTTTATAACCGACGGTACTAGCGTTTGCTAGATTGTTAGAAATAACGGCAATCTCTTTCGATTGCGCATCTAAGCCAGTTTTACTAATCCATAATGCTGGGTTCATACATCACCTCGTATTAATTTTTTTAGAATGCGCGTAATAATGATGCTGCGCTAGAATCTACTTCTTCTGCGGTTTTCATCATTTTTAACTGCATTTCAAATTGTCGTTGCAGTGCAATCATGTCCGTCATTTCACTGATCGGATTGACGTTACTTCCTTCTAAAGCACCGCTTGAAACTTTTACTGTAATATCAGCCGGTTCAATATTGCCGTCTTTACGACGAAATAAACCATCGCTACCTTTTTCAAGCATACGGTTATCTGGGCTAACAAATTTAATTCTACCGACTTCTTCTTGGACATTATTTGGCGCACCTTCAGGCTGAACCATAATGGTGCCATCAGACGAGATATTGATTTTATTAACCGGTAAAGGTAAAAAAATAGGTCCGGTATCACCAATGACTAAATCACCTTTCGATGTTTCAAGCGCACCGTTGTCGTTTAATTTTAACTGGCCATTACGCGTATAAGCTTCAGTACCATCTTGCGTTTGTACTGTTAACCAACCACTGCCTTGAATGGCGATATCAAGATCACGACCCGTGGTCAATAAAGCGCCACTGTCAAAGTTTTGGCCTGCGCGTTCTGTCATCGAAAACACACGACTAGGTAATCCTTCACCGAATGCTTGCATTGACCTTGCACTCGCTAAATCAGCCTTAAAGCCTGTGGTTTTGGCATTAGCGAGGTTATTAGCATTCACCGATAAGGCTTGCATGTTTTGTTTAGCACCACTCATGGCGATATACAGCATCTTATCCATAATGAAATTCACTCAGTAATATTAATAATAATTGTACTGTTGCAAATAAAGTGCCAGAAAAGTAAGAAGGGTTTTATAGAGGGGGTAAGCAAAGGTAAATACAGCAAAAATAAAAAGCCAGATATCACATGAATGATTATCTGGCTTCGCTCACTTCGTGTTAATTGAATTAACGGATTTGTAAAATCGTTTGGTTCAGCTGATTATCAACTTCCAAGGCTCTTGAGTTAGCTTGGAAATTACGTTGTGCCGAAATCAAATCGATTAACTCGGCTGTTAAGTTAACGTTCGATTGCTCTAATGCTGAAGAGTTAATAGTACCAAATGTACCTGAGCCCGCTTCACCAGCAAGTGCTTCACCTGAGCTAATACTTTCTTTCCAACCAGTACTACCTATTTGAGTAAGACCTTGTTGGTTTGCAAAACCGACTAGTGCAATACGCGCTAAAGGCTCTGAAGTACCATTACTGTATGTGGCTCGTACTAAACCATCAGCGCCTATATCAATACCTGTTAAACGGCCAACTGCAAGACCGTCTTGCTCAAGTGACGTTACTTCAAAATTTGAAGCAAACTGAGTGGGTTCATTAGGATTAGGTCCGACTGGATCTAAATTAAAATCCACTCTAATGGTTTGAGCTGTATCAGCACCATTAGGCAAATGGTTGGTAAAGTCACGCGTCTCAATGCCACCATTAGTCACTGAAGGGATTTGACTAACAAAGTCACCTGAGGTGTCAAAAACCAATCGAGCGCCGACTAAACCACCAGGCGACAACGGGCCAGATACTGTACCGGCAACGGGGTTAGCGCCAGGAGTAGCCTCTTGCAAATCAATTGGGTCACCATCAATAGCGGTGAACAACAACCATTCATTAGGGTTTGTCGACGGATCATCTTTGATAAAGTAGTACGTCATGACATGGCTATCGCCAAGAGAGTCAAATACCGTTACCGATGTTGAATGGTTATACGTTAGTGGATCTTCAGGATCAAAGTTACCTGGTGCATTAGAAATGAAAGAATCACCCGCGGGTAAGTTCATTCTGATATCAACTTCTGAGGTTTTTTGTGGAGCACCGGTAGAGGTTGGTATTCTAATTGGCTCGGCAGTACTTAAACTAACTGAGGCAGATGTGCCATCAATATTGACTGGAAAACCAAGTAAGTGTTCACCGCCAGAGTTAACCACAAAATTACTGTCATTTAATTTAAATTGCCCAGCACGAGTGTAGGAAGTTTCTAAACTGCCAAGTTCAGGAATAGTAACAAAAAAGCCATTACCTGTAATCGCTAAATCTAGAGCATTGTTGGTAAATTGAATACTACCTTGTTGAAATTGCTGCGCTACATCTGCGGTTAAAACACCATCACCTACTTTGGTTTTTCCTGATGCTAATAATGAAGATGCATAAACATCAACAAATTCAGCACGGGATTCTTTAAAGCCAGTGGTGTTTACATTGGCAATGTTGTTGGATGTCACATCCAAATCTTTTTGAGCTGCGTTTAATCCGCTCAACGCTATATTAAATGACATAATTCCACCTCATATAAAAAACTGTTTGCTTAACCTTGAGACACTTCCACTACATCAGAAAGTTTCATGGTGCTGCCACCATTAAGGTTTAATAAAATACTTCCGCCGCTACCAGCCAAAGTTACACTGTCTACTTTGCGATAAGTCATCGCTTGCAATTCTGAAGCTTTACCTTCAACTAAGCCTGCTACCCGAAAACGATAAGCGCCTTCTGGTGCTGCTTCTCCGTTCGAGCCAACACCATCCCAGGTAAAGGTAAACTCGCCTGCTGATACGTTGCCAACAGGTACGGTTTGAATAATTTCACCGGCAACGTTTTCAACATAAATATTGACGTTACTTGCCGGTGCATCAGTCACTAACTTGCCTTTAACTTCTTGACCTTCTTCCATGCCGAAAACATTATCTTCAACTAACACACTACGGCCAACCAATGATGACGCTTGTAATGCTTGGCTTGATGACATTGAAGCGGCAAAGCTAGAAAATTGATCATTTAGCTTGGTCACACCATCGGTGGTAGAGAAAGCTGTCATTTGAGATATCATCTCATTATTTTCAACAGGCTTTGTTGGGTCCTGATTCGATAGCTCTTGGGTTAACAGCGCGAAAAAATCTTCTTGCGTTAACATGCCACGATTTATTTCGGACTCAGGTGCTACGGCCTCTTTCTGCCAGCGAATATTTTCTAAGGGACTAGAACCAGATATAGTTTCCATATTAATTCCTATTTACCTTAGCGTTGACCAAGTGTTAGCGTTTTATTCAGCATATTTTTTGCTGATTCCGCTAATTGCACATTGGTTTGATATGAACGAGACGCAGAAATCATGTTAGTCATTTCTTCAATCACATTAACGTTCGGCTTATAAATATATCCATCACCATCAGCCATTGGATGATCGGGGGCATATTCAACATTAAGGGGTTTATCGCTTTCCACTACACCGAGAACTTGCACACCTACAGACTCATTTTGTCCTGCGGCAGCTTTTTGCATCTCAGCGGCAAAAACTGGATGGCGAGCACGATATGTTTGATCGACACTACTGCTAACACTATCCGCATTGGCAATATTACTGGCCGTGGTATTTAAGCGAACTGATTGTGCGCTCATCCCCGTGCCAGATATAGAAAATACATTAAATAGGCTCATTTTTATTGCCCTCCAGTGATTGCTTTTCTCAAGCCTTTTATCTTACTGTTAAGAAATTGCAGGCTTGCTTGGTATTCCATAGAGTTTTCTAGATACAAGTTTCGTTCCACTTGTACATCTACGCTGTTGCCATCACCTGTATCAGGTTGATCTGGCACGCGAAAACCCACGCCGTTATTGAGCTCCATGCGAACATCAATATGTTTTTCATTTGTTCTGGTCATGCCGGTTTGTTGCTTTGAAGTGGCTTGTGCTAAAGCGGCTTTGAAATCCATACCTTTAGCTTTGTAGCCAGGTGTATCTGCATTAGCGATGTTACTTGCAATAATTTCAGCACGTTTAGCACGCAGCTGCAGTCCTTGCGGGTGAATGCCAAATGCTTTTTCAAAACTTATAGCCATAAAAAATACCTCCAAATCATTGCAGGTATCTATACAATATTTATGCCATAGGTATCAGGAGGGATTATTTTTTTTGGTAAACAATGCCAGGATTGCAACGGATCATGTTAAAATCTTGACTGATATTTGATAGTGATTCTGAAGCCCCAAGAAACAAATATCGTCCATTATTTAAGGTGCCGTGGATTTGAGATATGATCTGAGATTTAAGCTCAGGAGAGAAGTAAATCAAGACATTGCGACAAAAAACCAAATCAAATCGCCCCATTAAACTGTAGCTATTTAACAAGTTTAGTTGACGAAAGGTGACCATTTTTTTGATGTTGTCTTTGACTTTAAATGTGCCATTATCGCTTGCTTCAAAAAACTGTCGTTTTCGTTCGGCTGATAAACCTCTCGATAAAGCTAAGCTGTCATAATGTGCATGTTTACAATGCTCTAACATGGTATTTGAAATATCAGTGCCAATAATTTGAACACCGCCAGGAAATGCACCTGGATTACTTTTTTGATATTCAGCAATAGCCATAGCAATTGAATACGGCTCTTGACCTGAAGAACTTGCCGCCGACCAAATTTTTAACGTTGTGCGCTGACCTTTAAACTCTGGTAATAAACGTTTTTTCAACAATTCAAATGGATATTCATCTCGAAACCAAAGCGTTTCATTCGTGGTCATTGCGTCAATTACTGCCGCACGTAATTGACGTTTTATCGGATTAAGTGTTTGCGTAACAAGCTCAGCCAGTGAGGTAATGTCAAATTTGATCATCACTGGTCCTAAGCGACTTTTGACTAAGTACTGCTTACTTTCACCTAAAACAATACCGCACTGTTGCTCTAAAAAAGTTCTAAACTGTTGATAACTCTTATCGTCCAGTTGATTAGTCAACACTTGTAACCACCCACCTTATTTATATAGCGCACAAAAATTTGATTACACTTCATCGTGCTTTAACCACTTTTTAACGGCCGTAGCCAATTCATCAGGATGGAACTTAGGTATAAAGTCTTGAGCACCTACTTTCTCTACCATGGCATTATTGAAAACACCACTCAAGGACGTATGCAAAATTACTGGTACATCCTTTAAGCGATCATTTTGTTTAATTTCTGAGGTTAGGGTATAACCATCCATTTCTGGCATTTCAATGTCAGAAATCAATAAAGCAACCTGTTCGGTAACGCTATGTGTGCACTCTTCAGCAATTTCCAGCAATTGATTTAAAGCGTCTTGACCATTTTTTGCCAGTAGCATATTTAAGCCTAGTGGTTCTAGCGCACGCTTAACTTGGTTACGGGCAACGGTCGAGTCATCGGCAATCATGATAACTCGTTCACCAATACCAACACCAACACTGGCATCAGCAACACCTTCACTTAGTTCTGTTGAAATAGGACTGATTTCATTAAGAATTTTTTCTACATCGAGAATCGACACCATTTCATTCTCAATTTCGGTCACCGCGGTAAGGTAACTCGATTTACCGGCACCTTCTGGCGGCGGCATAATATCTTTCCAACTAAGGGTGACAATACGTTCAACACCTGAGACTAAGAAACCCTGCACGCTGCGGTTATATTCAGCAATAATGACAAAGCTGCTATCGGTTTGCACAATTTCAGGGCCGCCGGTTGCTTTACTTAAGTCAATAACAGAAATAGTTTGTCCGCGGATATGGGCAACACCTTTGATAAATTTATCTTGTTTAGGTAATAGAGTTAGTCGAGGGCATGGCATGACTTCACGCACTTTAAATACGTTTATACCAAATCGTTGTCTACCAACAAGCTTAAATAGCAATAACTCTAGTCGGTTTTGACCAACTAACTGGGTACGCTGATTAACGGAGTCTAAAATACCTGCCATATAAAACCTCTTTGGTATGCCGATGAAATGATAACAAAGGCACGTTTCTTGATTGTGTTATCATTTAACTGATAACGTAAATATTTTGACGTTATTTTTGCTTAAGCATAGTCGAGTATTTTTTATTTCCCTAGCAGTAAGATCAAAAAAACATGAGTAAATTGAAAATATTATTAAAAATAACCTTTATCTATTTGGCAATACTCCATCCGAGTAGTGCTATGACATTTGATCGTGAATATCTTTATAACTTTATCAAAACCTATGTTGAGGATAACATCAGTGCACCTACAGAAGGAAAACTCAACATCGAGGTATCTGAAATAGATCCAAGAATTACACTGCAGCCTTGTTTATCGCCATTAACGGCAAATATACATGAAAAACATAATGGTAGAAATGTAAATGTTAAAATTGTTTGTCCTGATGAAAAGTCATGGCAATTATATATCCCGGTCAAAATTGAAACTATTGTGCCGGTATTAGTCACAAGTATAAGAGTAAATAAAGGCACGTTACTAGATAATTCTAATATAGAAGTTATATTTAAAGACAGTAACCAAATTCGTGGTTCAATACTTACTGACCCTGCTTTAGTGACTGGAGCTAGAACAAAAAGAAACTTATCTCAGGGTAGTATTATCTCTAACAGCAATACCTGTTTTGTTTGTAAAGGCGAACCTGTTAATATCGTTGCTAAGTCGGTTAATTTTGAGATTAAGTCCTCGGGTATTGCTTTAAATGACGGTAGCTTAGGCGAAGTTATTTCAGTGCGAAATATCAAATCTGGTCGCATTGTACAAGGGCAAGTTAACGCTATTAACCAAGTAGTAATTAATTTATAATATTTATTAAAGTTTTCTGCTGTTTAGCCGATAATAAGGTTAGAAACCAATAACTGTTGTAAGTAGGATGCAATTATGGCTATTAATATCAATAACTTGAGTAATACGAGTCAAGTTAAGCAAAAAGTTGAACAACAAGTTCAGACTAAACAGCAAGTCAGCGAAAGTGCTAATGCTTCACAACAAGCAAAAGCAGCTCCGCGTGATTCGGTGTCAATTACACCACAAGCAAAGCAAATGAATGAATTGCAAAAAAAAGCAGCTGATTCTCCGGCATTAAACCAGAAAAAAATTGCTGAGCTAAAAAGTGCTATTGCGTCTGGTGATTATAAAATTAACCCAGAAAAGCTAGCAGCGAGTATTGCCAACTTTGAATTTGATTTAGGCTAACTCGTCGCTACATTGGAGTAAGTAAGTGTCTGAAAAAATAACGCCGCAACAATTGGTTTCTCAACAATTATCGCAATTGACGCAGCTTGAAGCGTTATTATTAACAGAGAAAGAGGTATTGCAGCAGCAAACCCCTGAAGCACTTATCACGATTACTGCAGAAAAAAATGCTCTACTGGTTGCTATTCAAGATATAGATAACAGTATTGGACAGAGTTTTGAGTTCAAACAAGAAAAATTAGCCGGTAACTTCGAGCAAGAATTATCAGATATTGAAGCGACTTTAGTGCGCTGTAAAAAACAAAATCAAATTAATGGTCAAATCATTCATCAGTCACAATTATCCGTTGAACGCATGAAAACCTCGTTACTTGAAAGCCACAATAAATCCTCAATGACTTACGATAATAAAGGCAAAACCTCTGGCGGCCTTAGCAGCTTAGGTATTAAAGCTTAACTAAAGTCTGCATTAGTTACTCACCTTTTCCTAACATATTTTACCTTTCAAAATAATACCTTTCATCCTGAACAAAAAAACCAGCAATTGCTGGTTTTTTTGATTGTTAAGTTATTAATTTTTTTTGCTTTAATAATATGAAATGTGTTTGATTTCTTTTCGGTTTGAAGAAGCATTATAAATGTCGTACACATCTTTAAAGTCTAAACTGAGTTCTGTGGTATAGGTGTCACCTACAGGGTAGCTTTTAACAACTTTTGCCCCGCGAATAATGCCTTGAACCGATGCTTTCAGTTGTTGATTTTCGAGCACTAAGTTAGACATCGTTGTGTTACCATCAATCGTTTGACCATAAACCTGTTCAGCTAATTCTGCATAAGCGGCAATTTTTGAGGCTTTTATCGCCATCAACATTTGCTGTGTTTTATTTGGAGAATTTTGTAAACTGATCGGTGCTTGTCCAATAGCGGTTAACACTGGAAATGTTTCAGGTTTCACACTCTGCCATTCAACATGTTTATCAAACACTGTAGAACAAGCGCTTAACACCATGACGCTAAAAAGTACCACGATAATATTTCGTAAATTACTCATACTCACCTTCAATATTGTCTTTACTAACATTACTGCTGTATTGCAATAGCACGAGCATCATCAACAAGCATGGCACTATCACGTAAGATCATGCCGTCTTTCATTTTAACATTCTCGTGACGATTAAAGTCATCTCCAACAACCCATGCTGGAATAAAAGACTGAGCAGTAGCAACAACAACTCTAGATTGCATGCCAATCATACGAGCATTGATTAAAATACCTTCATCTTGTTGCATCATGGTGCCTGTAACAACATAGTCAATAATCTGACGTTCAGGTAGCTCTTTCCAATCTCGACTAAAAACATAATCACCGTCGGCAGTTACACGTATATGCCCAGTGGTTTTAAAGTCTATGACAACCAAACCATGCCGCTGCATTTCATGGACAAAACTTTCCGATATTTGATTACCCAGCCAATTAGTTGATTCTAAGTTTTTCAAATCAACAAATGACGCAATCGCTATCGGTGTCTTAGGGTTAACAAATGAACTACTTTCAAGCATTTGAAAAGCAAGCCCTTTCACCACATCATTTATCGCATGGCGAGGCAGTTTTAGACTGTCAATTTCTTGCTTATCGGCGTATGTAGACCGATAAAAGTCTTTATTGGACTCCATAGAACACGACACAAGGGTCGGTATTAATATTGCTATAAGCCAATTTTTCATTGAGCTCTCCTCAATTAATGCAAATGTGATCAAAATAATACAGAAAGTAAAGCATGATCCGCGCCAATATTTTAACAATTCTAAATAGGCACAAAACATGCATATTTCAAATTAGAAATCGTTTCCCTTATTTAAAGAGATATTTATGCGCTTAAGTTCAATCGCCTTTTGCTTTGTTATATATAGTAGTACTAGTTTTGGACAGTGGTACGAATCACAGGGTATGGCCAGCATAAAAAATAATGATAGCAAGGCCGCTAAAACTCAAGCCGTACAGAATGCTTTAAAGAAAGCTTTACTGGTTGCAGGTGCGTCTGTATCAAGCGTGCAACAAGTGGTTAATGGCTTACTCACCCAAGATGAAATTAGCATTCGTGCTAGTGGCAGCGTTAACTCTGTTGAGCTAGTCAGTGAAAACTATAGTGGTGATTTAGTGACTGTCATCATTCGTGCAGATATTTTCCCGCAAGAAAAAAAATGTTTTGCCGCCGACTACAAAAAATCATTATTACTTACACGCAGTAATATACTTCAGCGTGAACAGGCTAACATTGGTGAAATATACGCAATAGATCGAACCTTAATAAAAGCACTGTCAAAGAAAATACAAAAACAAGGCATCTATTTAGATACCAAACTAGCTTTGCACACCAAAACAGAATTTAGCCGTTATAACCAAAGTCTACAAACACAAAGTTTGAAAAACTTAGCCATGTCATTAGCTAACATGACCGATAGCCAATACGTTTTATTTTCAGAAATCCAAGATCTTTCGCTAGCGCATGACGAAAACAACGATTGGCAATTCTGGCAAAAAAATATTTATCAACGCCAATTCAACGTTGCCCTGTATATTCACGATGGTAGCACCGGCGAAAGAATTTTAGACAAACAATATCAAAGCTCAGCACCATGGCAATTCGATAAACGCACCACAGTCGATGTAACAAGTCACAACTTTTGGCAAAGTGAGTACGGCCAACAAATTAGTTTGACGCTAGACGATATGGTAAACGATATCGATGAAAACATGATGTGCCAGCCGACACAAGGTAGAATAGTACAAGTAAAAGGCAATTCAATTACCTTTAATTTAGGCAAACGTCATGGGGTAAAAGTGGGTGATGAATTCTCTTTATTACACGTAAATAACTTTACCAGCGACGATAAACGTACCTATTCTGGATTTAACATTAGCCCTTATAAAGTCATTGTTAACTCTGTCAGCCAAGACAATGCCCATGCCACAACTACTGAGCAACATGTTTTAGATAACATTCAGCTAAATGACTTGGCAGTAAGGTACTAAAACCTAAATAAGAACTAGGTACTATTTAATGTTAACAACGTGATATTTTAATATTGATTTTCAAGTGAAAATTTATAGAATAACGCTGAATGCATCAATAAACCTTGCGTCGAGTCCTTATAGTTTAACTGGATAAAACTTTGGCCTCCTAAGCCGCTGCTCCAGGTTCGAGTCCTGGTGAGGACGCCAGCAAGGTAAAATCGTTATTGGTCATTTTCTTATATGTATTTTATGTGGAAGTCGCAACTACTAAATTTTGGAAAAGTTCCAACAGGATCATTTGAGTAAAACCGCCCGATTACTGGATCATAGTATCGTGCCTGCATATAGATTAATTCAAATTATAATTCATAGCATAATCGTCATATTTTCAACCAATACAGTCAGTTAACAGTATAGATAAGTTTAGTTCTTTTGTTGGAATTTAATCAATCTTTTGCTTCAAAATCAGGCAAAAATAAAGCCTCTTGTGAAGTACCCAACTATCGAGTCAATTCACAAAAGGCTTTGGATTCAAAGTAGAAGTAGAAATTCAATATTTAAAAATGGCAACTATAGAGTGTCACCATCCCATTGTTTTCTATAATTTAGATGAAATAATACGCTTAGCCTCATCTAAGGCTTCTTCAAGGTTTCCAAACAAGCCGGATGGATTAGGAGTTACTCTAACTTCATAAGTTACATCTTCTTCACTATCATATTTCTTATGAAACAGATGTAATTCGAAACTTCCCACCGAGTTCTCAGTTACTTGGATTGCTTTATTACCATCATGAGATATTATTTTTTCGATTTTCATAATAAATCCAATTTAATTAATTTTCATTAACTATAGTTTTAGGTTCAATCAATGTGTTTGTTGACGCATCTCTAAACGTATGAGTTTGCACTTGTTGACCGTCTTGCGCAATATGTGCGCCTGAACTTACCTTCTGAATGTTAGCCGCATCAGCACCTGTTTGTGCTGCAATTCTATTTGCTTGTTTAGCAGGTTGGCTTAAAACTGTACCTCCTCCTTCAGCTAATTCTGTTAGTTGAGATTGTGATGCTAATTGTTTTTCGAGTTTAACAGCATTAACTGGGGAAGATGCTGACAATGGTACTTCACCTGATGCTAATGCTCCCAATTCTAATGAAGCAGCTACAACAGGGTTAGTTGCGGCAACTATTGCTGCACCAGCCAAACCTCCGGCTCCTTCTGCTTTAATTTCTGAACTATATTGTTGCTTAGAAACTTCTCCTGACGCTAACCGTTGAACTCTAAGATCTAACCTTTGGCCAATACCTGTTGCATCTCTGCCATCAGGATCAGTATATTTGTATGGATTATTATTTGCATATGCATAACGATTAAAATTATGAATATTCTTAAACCCAACCGGATCATTCGAATAAAAACGCCCGATAACTGGATCATAGTATCGTGCCTGCATATAGATTAATACGAATTATAATTCATAGCATTAATCTCATAATTCCAACTAATACAGTCAGTTAACAGTATAGATAAGTTTGGTGCATTTGTTGAAATTTAATCAGCCTTTGGCTTTAAAAGCAGCCATAAATAAAGCCCCTGATGAGCACATCATAAGGGGCATAGGGGTAAAAAATAAAAAGAAGGGAAACTGATAATAAATTCAAACATCACCGTTCCTCCTTGTTATTATATTTTATCGTCTTTATATTCTATATAGAAAGAACATATTCCCCCAAAAGCTATACTTACAATGATAATAAAAAGACCGCTTTTTATTAGATTTTCAAGTTGAAGATCATCTGTTCCATATAATTTAATAGCAACAATAACCACAATCCACTTACCTAAAAGAAAAGATAGACGTTTAAAGTTTTTAATAAATCTGATTTTATCTCTAATTAATTTCATGTTTTAGTTCTTTAACTCTTCATTAATTTTGTTTGCGGTTACTCCTGCACCTATTTTACCAGCAGCGTCACTTGTACCTGTAGCTATACTATCAGCAAGAGAATCGCTGGTTTTTGCACTAGAATTACCTCCTAGAGCATTTTTAATTGCACCAGCTTTACCTTTTAATGCTCCAACAACGGCTTTTCCTGGACCAGCTACAGATGATAATGCAGCTTCTCCCGCTTTAGAAAAGCTACCCACTTCACCGTTTAATGAATCATTAATCATACTACCACCAGCAGCAGCGGTAGCTTCAACAGATTGATTAAATGCGCCTGCGGTTGCTTTTTGCAGCAAACTTCCTCCTGCTTTAGCTATGTTTAGACCACCTGTTAAAGCTCCTGCGGCACCAGCCACACCTATTTTCCCCATATCAGTTATTTCACCGGAAGTGGCAAGTTGAGTACCTGCCTCAATAGCTGCTCCCACTAACGCTCCAATGAGGACATTTAAAAACTGACCATCAGGATCATTATATTTATAGGGGTTATTAAGAATTAACAATTAACCATGCCACCCATGATAACTTTGAGCAATGTCAAAACAGAGTTGAGGAAATATTCATCGGCTCGGTAGTGGCTTCTTGATCCCGTAAATCAAAAATTCGCTGGAGAATATGATGAATTTGTCGTAAGGCACTGTATTTCAAGCATTCTTTAACTACTACCCAGAAGTAGTCGTATTATATTGGTATGTAGTAAAGTTGTTAAGCGTTATTCAGGCACGCCTGTGCGTTGGCGATACCGTGAGTTCTTTTTAAGCCGACGTTTTCGGTAAACTCACACAAATGCTCTGCAGTGCCGACCGCGCCAGTGAATATGCCTTCAAAGTTAGTGGTGAGCTTTAGCCAACTTTCATCGCTAATGTGCAGCCTTGACAATATCTGGGCGGTTTTAGCATCGATAGCACCACGCTTGTCTTCTCTTATTACTCTTCCTGTTTCATCGACTAGGGTTAAGTAATCCTTTAAGCAGAAAGAAATACCCGCGGTTTTTTCTTGATGTTCACTGCCGGTGAAAGGTAATAAGTTTTTAGGTTGCTCTCCATTTAAAGCTGCTTTGATACGCAATTGAATACTGGTAAAGCTTGACTGCTCAGGTGTTGGCGCAATGCCTGCCCGTACAGGATTTAAATCTACATAAGCCATACAGGCGAGTAATGCACTTTCATCGAGTAAGGCTTGTGATTTAAAACGCCCCTCCCAAAAGTGCCCAGTACACTTATCTTCTTTATTAGCTTGCCTGGCAATAGGTTCGTTTAATGCCCGCATGAACCAACTAATATCGATTAAGCGTTGTTTATAAATCAGCGCGGTTTCTTCAACCATTTCCAACTCGAACGCTGTTAACGGCTGCTCTTGCTGAAACTTACAGGTCAAAAGAGTACCTTTAAACAACTTATGCCAACGGGTAAGCACATCTAGCGTCGTCCAGTTGTTTACTTGCTCAGAATCCACGTGAAGCACTAAATGTAAGTGATTATGCATGACAGCGTGCGCACAAATATCGATGGCAAATACCTGAGATAATTGAAAAATACGCTTTTCTATCCAATTGCGCCTATGCTCAAAACTCACACCCGTTTCTTTATCGACTCCGCATAAAAAGGCCTTGCGGACGGTTCGACTACAAATATGGTAATAAGGAGTATCTGACAAACTGATTTGTTGTGAACGAGGTTTAGGCATAGCAATTACCATACTTTAAAAGAGTATATTAAGTGTAGTTTATTGCTGAAAATATGAACAAGTTATTATGGGTGGCTTAATAAATAATATTACCGTAATAATTTCAAATAATACATTCAGTTAACAGTATAGATAAGTTTAGTGCATTTGTTGGGATTAAAACGACCTTTGGCTTCAAAAGCAGCCAAAAATAAAGCCCCTTACGGGGCTTTGGAATTATATGACCGATTAAGACTTAAAGAATTAACTAAATAGCATCCACAATATCGACATTTAATTTATGCTGGTCTAAGTCAGTAAATCTCACACATTTATCACCCAGTACACCTTCAATCAAATGTGTATTTTTAGAAGTAAATGCTTTGTGAGCTTCTCCATTTGAGCACTTTATAGTAATAAATTTTTGCCCTAAAATATTTTTATGTACTGTCAAATACATAACCACGCTCCCTGATGAAAAATTTGTTTTATACGAAATAAGAAAGAAGAATGCTAGCAATATGCACATAAGAATAAATATTGCATCAACACTCCAGTTACCTCCAATCTCGTATCGAACTTTCGCCATAAGAAAAACAATACTCATCGCTACAATTAACTTCATAAAATTAGCCAGTGGGCTAGTTTCTAAGCTTAATTTTTGATTAACCATTTAACTAACCTTCTTTTTATGCGGTAAAAGTACTACTGTTATTTATCATCTGTTTCAATGGCTTTGTTAATTATTTCTGCACCAACATCTTTACCAGGAGTAGCCAGTGTATTCATAGTTGCAGGTATTGCAGCTTGACCCGTTTTCCCAATATTTCCTGCTTTAGCCAATGATGACCATGGACCAGTCACTGCACCTAAAACTGTAGATGAAACAACAGAGCCAACATTTCCGACTTCACCAGTTGATATGACTTGGCCCAGCGCATCACCAGCACCACTTGCTAAAGCACCGGTCGCAGAAGTCGCGACCATAGCGCTAACGGTAGTTGCTTCAAGCGCGGCAGCAGATAACGGTGCAGCGTATACAGCGGCAGCCCCAAATGTAAGACCAACAGCACCACCAACAACTGCACCAGCAGCGAAAGCAGTACCAGAATTACTCCAGTCTCCAGTACTCATTCTTGCTGAAACAGCAGCACTTACTCCACCAATCAAAGCGCCAACGGCTCCTGTAGCTAGGTTTAGAAACTCTCCATTAGGATCTGTATATTTATATGGGTTATTATTAACATACATATAACGGTTGAATGACATTACTGGATTTTTAGCCGTATAACCAACAGGATCATTCGAATAAAAACGCCCGATAACCGGATCATAATATCGTGCCTGCATATAGATTAGCTGCTTTAAATATCAACACCTAATAATACCCGCCTATGAAATCCTTAATCTCCAAACAGAAAAAAACCCCGCAAATGCGAGGCTTGTCTTTTAAATTAACCAAACTAGTTCACTAACTCAGTATTTTTATTTTCTACTACAACGTCCTTGTCGTCTGCTGCTGAACCACTGCTCAGCACTGCTGATACTGCTAATATTACAACTGCTAATATTACCGTTGTCAGCTTAATTCCGCTTGACGACGACCTGTTCATTACTTAATCCTATGTCAGGTTATATCTTTTTAATTTTTATTTGTACATACAACCTAATTACACTATCGCACCCTAGCATCAATTTCAACAGCCTACCCTATGATTTTACATATTATTTTGAATTAAGTGCTCAAAAAGTAGCCGTACAAATAATAATCAGTCAGTTACGTTAATTTAGTAATCAATATTGGAGTAAAATTATTGCTTTCAAAACGACTTAGCTAATGTTTAGACTAAAAATACTGCAACCGATAGTTCGATTGAATAAAACTACACATATAATATTTTATAAGCCTATCGTCGTTGGCACTGCTTCCTATCGACAGCGATTAGATACAAAAAAATGTTTTAATAAACACTAATCTAGAAACATTGGTTATAAGTGTAGTGTTTACCTTTAAAAACAACTGTAACTTATTGATATTAAAAGCCACTTACAAGGTTTTAAGCATAAGTCAGCCCTAACTGAGTTTAATGAATATAATTTAGTTGAAAATAATCAGCGAAAAGTGGCAATTAAATTTGCAGTCATGGGGTGGTCTAGGCGAAAATAAGCGCAATTAAAATCCTTTCAAATTTATTATAACTGGAGCAATTATGCCGTCGCGTCAACAACTGGCCAATGCAATTCGAGTTTTAAGCATGGATGCCGTGCAAAAAGCTAAATCAGGACACCCTGGAGCCCCAATGGGCATGGCAGATATCGCTGAAGTTCTCTGGCGTGATTTTCTAAAACATAACCCGACAGATCCAAACTGGGCCGATCGTGACCGCTTTATTTTATCTAACGGCCACGGCTCAATGCTGATTTATTCGTTACTTCATTTAACGGGTTATGATTTACCAATCGCTGAGTTGAAAAATTTCCGTCAGCTACATTCTAAAACACCAGGTCATCCTGAATACGGTTACACTCCTGGCGTAGAAACGACTACAGGCCCATTAGGTGCTGGTGTATCTAATGCGGTAGGTATGGCGATTGCAGAAAAAACGTTAGCAGCCCAGTTTAACCGTGAAGGTCATGAGGTTGTTGATCACAACACTTATGTATTTTTAGGCGATGGTTGTTTAATGGAAGGTATTTCACATGAAGCTTGTTCATTAGCCGGCACCTTAGGCTTAGGTAAGTTAATTGCTTTTTGGGATGATAACGGCATCTCAATTGATGGCCATGTTGAAGGTTGGTTTACTGACGATACTCCTGCTCGCTTTGCTGCTTATGGCTGGCATGTGATCAGTGATGTTGATGGGCATGATAGTGCCGCTATTGCCGCCGCTATTGCTGAAGCTAAGTCGGTTACTGATAAACCAACAATGATTTGTTGTAAAACCATTATCGGTTTTGGTTCTCCAAATAAAGAAGGCACGCACGATTGTCATGGCGCACCATTAGGTGACGATGAAATTGCAGCAACACGCGAAAAGTTAAATTGGTCACATGCGCCATTTGAAATTCCTGCTGATGTTTACGCTGATTGGGACCAAAAAGAAAAAGGTAATACTGAGCAAACTAGCTGGAATGAAAAATTTGCTGCTTATCAAGCTGCTCATCCTGAATTAGCGGCAGAATTTGAACGCCGTGTTATTAAAGGTGATTTACCTGCTGAATTTGAAGAAAAAGCCAATGCTTACATTTTAGAATGCCAAGAAAAAGCAGAAAATGTCGCTTCACGTAAAGCCTCACAAAACACCATTGAAGTATTTGGTAAGCTTTTACCTGAATTACTAGGTGGCTCAGCTGATTTAGCTGGTTCAAACCTGACACTTTGGTCGGGTTCAAAAGGCATTCAAGACGATGCGGCCGGTAACTACATTTTTTACGGTGTACGTGAATTTGGTATGAGCGGCATTATGAATGGTATTTCATTACACGGTGGTTTTATCAACTACGGTGCAACATTTATGATGTTTATGGAATACGCACGTAACGCGGTTCGTATGTCAGCATTAATGGGCATTCAAAATATTTTTGTTTATACCCATGATTCAATTGGTCAAGGTGAAGATGGTCCTACGCATCAACCTATTGAGCAATTAACAAATTTACGTACTACGCCAAATATGGTGACATGGCGTCCTGCAGATGCAACTGAATCTGCGGTAGCTTGGAAAAATGCCGTTGAGCGTCAAAATGCGCCTACTTCATTAATATTTTCTCGCCAAGGTTTACCTGCACTTAGCCGAACTGCATCGCAAGTTGCTGATATCGCTAAAGGTGGTTACATCTTAAAAGACAGCGTTGGCACTCCAGAAGTTATTTTAATTGCTACTGGCTCTGAAGTTTCATTAGCTTTGAAAGCAGCTGAAAGCTTAGGTGACAATGTGCGTGTTGTTTCTATGCCATCAACGAACATCTTTGATGCACAAGACGCGGCTTATAAAGAGTCGGTTTTACCAGCAAGTGTGACTAAACGTGTTGCTGTTGAAGCTGCTCATACTGACTTTTGGTATAAATATGTCGGCTTAAGCGGCAAAGTGGTTGGTATGACTACCTTTGGTGAGTCTGCACCAGGTAATGTTTTACTTGAACACTTTGGCTTCACTGTTGATAACGTTGTTAAAACGGTTAACAGTCTTTAAGTTGCTCTGAAGTAAAAAGCCAGTTAAGTATTTACTTAACTGGCTATCAAGTCCCAATCACTAAAAACTCACGGCGAGTCGTAACTCAATACTGAGCGCTATATATTAGAAATATATGTCAATTAATATCGCAATAAATGGCTTCGGCAGGATCGGCAGAAATGTCGTTCGAGCATTATATGAAAATGCCAGAACTGACGAATTCAAGTTAGTGGCTATCAATGAACTTGCTGAGCCTGAAGGCATCGCCCATTTGCTAAAGTATGATTCTACTCATGGTCGTTTTTCATTTTCTGTCGAACAAAACGGCGGTAAATTATTTATTGCCGGTGATGAAGTCGCCCTAAGCCATGAACAAGAAATCACGGCCCTGCCTTGGCAAAAGCACAACGTTGATATTGTTATTGATTGTACTGGTATCTTCGGCAGCCAAGCTGATGGCCAGTTACATATAGCTCAAGGTGCGAAACAAGTTTTATTTTCACACCCCGGCGCACAAGACTTAGATGCGACGATTATTTTTGGTGTTAATGACCATCTATTAACTCGTGCTGATAAAGTGGTTTCAAATGGCTCTTGTACAACCAACTGTGTGGTGCCTGTTATTCAGGTATTAGACAAGGCTTTCGGTGTTGAAAGTGGTGCCATCACGACTATTCACTCTTCAATGCACGATCAACAAGTTATTGACGCTTACCATCCTGATTTACGCCGAACGCGCGCTGCTAGCCAATCGATAATTCCAGTTGATACTAAACTTGCCGCTGGTATAGAACGTATACTACCTAAATTTGCTGGTCGCTTTGAAGCAATTGCGGTGCGAGTACCTACTATCAACGTAACTGCGATGGATTTAAGCTTAAACTTATCGAGTGATGTCAGTATTGCGCAAATTAACCAAGCAATTGTTGCCGCGCAAAATAATGGTTTAGCCGGTATTTTAGGCTATACCACAGAACCTTTAGTTTCTATCGACTTTAATCATGACCCGCATTCTTGCATTGTTGATGGTAATCAAACCCGTGTTAGCCATAAGCGCTTAGTTAAACTGCTTATTTGGTGTGATAACGAATGGGGCTTTGCTAATCGATTGCTAGATACGGCGTTTGCCATGGCATCAGCGGATTAATATATGACAATTCGCTTTTTAAAATTTACTACTTACTTAACCGTTAAACTTCTACCTACAGGAAATAAACATGTCAGTAATTAAAATGACCGACTTAGATCTGAGCAATCAACGTGTACTGATCCGTGAAGATTTAAATGTGCCCGTTAAAGATGGCAAAATCAGTTCAGATGCTCGCTTAAAAGCAGCGATTCCAACGCTTAAATTAGCTTTAGAATCTGGTGCAAAAGTCATGGTTATGTCACATTTAGGCCGCCCAACTGAAGGCGAATATAATGAAGAGTTTTCATTACAGCCGGTTGCTGACTACCTTAGTGCCGCACTTAACGCACCTGTTAGATTAGTTAAAGATTACTTAGATGGTGTTGACGCTCAAGTAGGTGAGTTAGTTTTATTCGAAAACATTCGTTTTAATGTTGGTGAGAAGAAAAATGATGAAACATTATCGAAAAAACTAGCCGCACTTTGTGATGTTTTTGTTATGGACGCTTTTGGTACAGCTCATCGTGCACAAGCCAGTACACATGGTGTAGCAAAATATGCGACAACCGCTTGTGCAGGCCCGCTTTTAGCTGGCGAATTAGAAGCACTTTCAAAAGCATTAGACAACCCTGCCCGCCCATTAGTCGCGATTGTTGGTGGTTCAAAAGTTTCAACTAAGTTAACCGTTTTAGACTCACTTGCCGGGATTGTTGACCAACTTGTAGTTGGTGGTGGTATCGCGAATACCTTTATTGCTTCAGAAGGTCATAATGTTGGTAAATCTTTATTCGAAGCAGACTTAGTCGATGAAGCAAAACGCTTAACCAAGCAAGCAAACGACAATAATGGTTCAATTCCAGTACCAACAGATGTGGTGGTTGGCCAAGAGTTTTCTGAAACCGCACAAGCAACGCTTAAAAATGTTAATGACGTTGCAGATGGTGATATGATTTTTGACATCGGTCCAGAAAGCGCTAAAGCTTTAGCCGAAATTATCGCAAATGCAGGCACAGTAGTTTGGAATGGCCCTGTCGGTGTTTTTGAATTCGACCAGTTTGGCAAAGGTACTGAAGTTATTGCTCATGCAATTGCGAATAGCAAAGCTTTTTCAATTGCCGGTGGTGGTGATACGTTAGCCGCGGTTGATAAATACAATATCGCCGATAAAGTATCTTATATCTCTACCGGTGGCGGTGCTTTCCTTGAATTTTTAGAAGGTAAAAAATTACCGGCTGTAGAAATTTTAGAAGCTCGCGCAAAAGGTTAATTGTGACAGTTATGTGGGCGAGTTTATTCGCCTACATAACGCCCCCTCCTGTAGGGGCGAATTTATTCGCCGTGGTACAAAAAGCAGCTTTAAGCGGTCAGTTCTGAGCTTTCAGTAAAACCAAACATAGCTTTAAGACGTCAGTTCAAAGCTTTCAGTAAAACACAAAAGAAGCTAATAACTTTGTTTTTGTACTGACAGCTGATAGCTTTAAACTTATAACTATGTTTTTCTCCGTAGGGGCGAATTTATTCGCCATGGCACAAAAAGCAGCTTTAAGCGGTCAGTTCTATGCTTTCAGTAAAACCACATATCACTCTCAACTAATCCCTAGTTTTTAGCCTTTGCTGACAGCTGATAGCTTTAAACTAATACCTATGTTTTTCTCCGTAGGGGCGGATTTATTCGCCGTGAAACAAAGCACAATATAAAAACCAACAAATGCGCTTTTTTCTAGTGCAAATTACTAAATCCATCTGATATAATTACGATACGAAAGCGTTAAGTTTCACATTGAAACTTACAAAATCATTTTTTCTTTTATTTACAACGACAGGAGTTAGTTCATGGCTTTAGTTTCTATGCGCCAAATGTTAGATCATGCCGCTGAAAACGGTTACGGTATTCCAGCCTTTAACGTTAACAATTTAGAACAAGTTAGAGCCATAATGCTTGCTGCTAACGACACCAATAGCCCAGTTATCTTACAAGGTTCAGCCGGTGCTAGAGCTTATGCTGGTGCACCTTTTTTACGTCATTTGATCCTTGCTGCTATTGAAGAGTTCCCACATATTCCAGTAGTTATGCATCAAGATCACGGTACTTCTCCTAGTGTTTGTCAGCGTTCAATTCAATTAGGCTTTTCATCAGTAATGATGGACGGTTCATTAATGGACGACGGTAAAACACCTTCAAGCTATGAATATAATGTTGATGTAACTCGTCGCACTGTTGAAATGGCTCATGCTTGTGGTGTTTCAGTGGAAGGTGAACTTGGTTGTTTAGGTTCGCTTGAAACCGGAGAAGCTGGTGAAGAAGACGGTATTGGCGCTGTCGGTAAATTAACCATGGAACAAATGTTAACTGATCCTGAAGAAGCGGCTGACTTCGTGCAAAAAACACAAGTTGACGCTTTAGCAATCGCTTGTGGTACATCTCACGGTGCTTATAAGTTCACTCGTCCACCGACTGGCGACATATTAGCGATTGATCGTATTAAGGCAATTCATAACCGTATTCCTAATACTCATTTAGTTATGCATGGCTCTTCATCTGTTCCTCAAGATTGGTTAGCTATAATCAATGAATTTGGCGGCAAAATTCCAGAAACTTACGGTGTACCTGTTGAGCAAATTCAAGAAGGTATTAAAAACGGTGTTCGTAAAATCAACATTGATACTGATTTGCGTTTAGCATCAACTGGCGCTGTTCGCCGCTTCTTAGCTGAAAACCCAAGTGAATTTGACCCACGTAAATTCCTTAAAGCTTCAACGGTTGCAATGTATGACATTTGTAAAGCGCGCTACGAAGCATTTGGCACGGTTGGTCATGCATCAAACATCAAACCTATTTCATTAGATAATATGTTTATGCAATATTCTACTGGCAAGTTAGACGCTATCATTAAGTAGACATTTCTTTAAGAAATAAGTAATCATTTGAAAGGCGACCTTAGGTCGCTTTTTTTGTCTGTACTGTTAGATATTGCTGTCATTAGCGCAATTGTGATTAATTGTTATTGAACTGGTTAATTTATTAACAATTTAATGATATTGAACTTGATGTTTATTATAATGCGCCTTTTTTAAAGAGCGCCTAGGATAAGCAATGGAAACAATTCAAACTTGGTTTACTAACAACCAGCAAATGCTATTAGATTTCGCCTTAAAATTGCTCGTAGCAATAGCAATATTCTTTATCGGTAAGTTTATAGCAAAAATGGTCAAAAAAGGCCTCATTAAAGTGATGCAACATAAGGGAATGGATGCAACTATCATCTCCTTTATCAGTAGTTTAGCTTATGGTTTGTTGTTCTTTATTGTAATTGTTGCCGCTATATCTCATTTAGGCTTTAACACTACATCACTTGTTGCCATCGTTGGTGCTGCTGGTTTAGCGATTGGTTTAGCGCTACAAGGCTCGCTATCAAATTTTGCCTCAGGTGTACTGCTTATTATTTTAAAGCCATTTAAAGCCGGTGATTTCATCGATGTTTCTGGCGTATCAGGTATTGTTGAAGAAATTCATGTTTTTTCAACTAAGCTAAGAACCGGCGACAATAAAGCGGTGATTATCCCAAACGGAAAAATCACTTCTAATACCATTACCAACTTTTCAACTAAACCCGAACGTCGTTTAGATTTGGTCATTGGTGTCAGTTACGACGCAGATCTTGCTAAAACTAAAGCACTGTTGATCAAGGTAACTAATGAGCACGAATTAGTATTAAAAGATAAAGAAATAGTGATTGGCGTACAAGAATTAGCCGAAAGCTCAGTAAATTTTGTTGTACGTCCTTGGGTTACCTCTGGCGACTACTGGATTTTACACCGTGATTTACTAGAGAAAATTAAAATAGCATTAGACGATGCCGGCATTGAAATACCATACCCACAATTATCATTACATGTTAGAAAGGAAGAAACCAATGAGTCATAAATTAATATCAGCCGCACTATGCTGTGTGTCGCTAGCTACTGTCGCTGAAGAAGCAACTGCGCCGAAAGTAAAGTCGCCTTTTACTGCTTCTGCAGAGTTGGGTATGCTATTTAAAACTGGTGACACAAAAAGCGCTGATGTTAAAGCTGGCTTTGATTTAGCTCACGAACTAGCAGCTTGGAAATCAACAGTACAGTTAGATTTGCTGGTTAAGAAAAGTGAACAGGAAGATGATTTAGGTGAAGAACATTTCACAACTAGCGATCAAAAATGGACTGCTGTTGCGCAGACTAACTATACGATCAGTAAGAAAAGTCCAAACTATATTTATGGTAACGTTTCTTATGAAGATAACCGTTTTAGCAGCTTTGAAAGCCAAAGTTCAATCTCAACCGGTTGGGGTCGTCAATGGTTTAAAAATGATAAAGCCACACTAGATGCTGATATCGGTCCAGGTTTTAAACGTGATGTTGTTCGTGCTACAGAAACAGAGCCAGAAGAAACTAAAACGGCCTTTATCATTCAAGCACAGGCACTGTACACACGTCAAATTAATGAGCACGTGTTATTTAAACAGAAGTTAGTCGCAAAGTACGCAACTAAAAGTGATGCTAACAGCACATATTCGGCTAGAACGTCAATCTCAACCAAGTTAATGGAAGCATTAAGCCTTAAGTTTAGCCTAAACTTAGACTACAATACTGAAGTTGATGAAGACAAAGAAAACCTAAATACTGAAACGTCTATGACCTTGGTTTACAGCTTCTAATATTTCTTACTTATTAGCAATTTAACCTTTCAAGCCAGCATTAACTGCTGGCTTTTTAATGCCTAGAACATCTCATTAATTGGTCAAACTAAAACCATCCGCAGCATTATTATCAAACAAAAAAAACACTGCTAAATAGCAGTGTTTTTTACTTCGGTTGGGTTGTTCTTTACTTAGGCTTGCCGTTTAGCTATTCGCCTACGAAAATTGGTTTGACGTGTTATTCGCGCCGCCAGCTTTAAGTGCGTTTTCACCGGCAAAGTATTCTTTGTGGTCATCACCCATATCAGAGCCTGACATGTTTTGATGTTTAACACAGGCGATACCTTGGCGAATTTCTTCACGTTGAACATTTTTAACGTAACCAAGCATAGCTTGTTCACCAAAATACTCTTTCGCTAAGTTATCAACAGATAACGCCGTTGTATGGTAAGTCGGTAAGGTAATTAAGTGGTGGAACACATTCGCTTCACGTGCTGTATCAGCTTGGAAAGTACGCGTACGTTCATCAGCGATAGCAGATAGTTCAGTATCATCGTATTCAGCACTCATTAGGTTAGCCCGGTCATAAGCAGAAACATCTTTACCTTCTTCAACCATTGCGTCAAATACTTGCTGACGGAAGTTAAGTGTCCAGTTAAAAGATGGTGAGTTGTTATAAACAAGTTTCGCATCTGGGTGAACTTTACGAACGTCATTCATCATGCCAGCAATTTCATGTACTGTCGGCACGGCTGTTTCAATCCAAAGTAGATCAGCACCAGCATTAAGCGCACCGATACAGTCAAATACACAACGTTCATGGCCGGTACCTTGACGGAATTGGTATAACCCTGAAGGTAGACGCTTAGGACGAACAAGTTTACCGTCACGGTTGAAACATACATCGCCTTCAGCCATGTCAGTTACATCGATTTCTTCGACGTCTAAGAATGAATTATAAATATCGCCAGAGTCGCCTGGCTCTTTAACCACAGCAATTTCTTTTGTTAAACCAGCACCTTCAGAGTCAGTACGTGCCACGATGATACCGTTATCGATACCTAATTCTAGGAATGCATGACGTAGAGCTCGAATCTTCGCATGAAAGTCGGCATGAGGAACTGTAACTTTACCGTCTTGATGACCACATTGTTTTTCATCTGCTACTTGGTTCTCGATTTGCAGTGCACAAGCACCGGCTTCGATCATTTGTTTAGCCATTAGGTACGTTGCTTCCGCGTTACCAAAACCGGCATCAATATCGGCAACAATCGGTACAACATGTGTAACATGGTTATCAATTTTGTCTTGAATTGCCGCTTTTTCGCTTGCGGTAGTGGCAGCATCAAGTTCACGGAAAAGACCGCCCAATTCACGAGCATCTGCTTGACGAAGGAAGGTATAAAGCTCTGCAACTAAAGAAGCTACACTGGTTTTTTCATGCATTGATTGATCAGGAAGTGGACCGAATTCACTGCGAAGTGCTGCAACCATCCAACCAGAAAGATATAAGTAACGTCGGTCTGTTTTTCCATCAAAATGTTTCTTAATAGAGATCATTTTTTGCTGACCAACAAAACCATGCCAGCAACCTAGAGATTGTGTGTATTTAGTTTTGTCTGCATCAAAAGCCGCCATATCTTTACGCATAATATCAGCAGTATATTGGGCGATTTCTAAGCCAGTTTTGAATCTATTCTGAGTTCGCATACGGGCTACTGACTCAGGGTTAATAGGATCCCAAGCACTGCCAGCTTTCGCTTTAATTGCTTTAACCGCTTCTATTGCACTTTGATAATTAGACATATTACTTTCTCCAAAAGTCGAAACTGACAGTATTTTTAAAATCTGGGTGGTGTAACGCGCTATGAAAGTTGTCACACCGAACAACACAAATACTAAACTAGGCCTTGCAAATAAACAAAATATATAATTAATATCCTTATCATTCACAAGAAAAATAGTAGTGTATTAGCTCTAAACGCTAAATCAAAATACTTTAATAAATTCAGTAAGTAATACACTAATAGAATTAACCGCTTCTAGTAATATTAGACTACTTTATTTATTTTTCCGTGAAATTTACTTGATTCTCATTAATAGCCATGACATATATCTAAGTTATATTTTTGTTCGCGAATATTAATGCTATGAATATATCTAAAATTGATTTAAACCTACTGATTTACCTTGATGTACTACTGAGAGAGAAAAACGTTACTCGTGCTGCAGGACAATTAAATATTACTCAACCAGCAATGAGTAATGGCTTAAAAAGACTACGCACCTTGTTCAATGATCCTATTTTAGTTAGAACATCTGATGGTATGGTGCCGACTGAGCGCGCGCGCGCATTAGCGCCAGCAATTCGGAAAATTTTATTAGAGTTAGAAGAAGCATTACAAGGCGAAGAAGAGTTTAACGAAAAAAATAGCCAACGCGTATTTCGCATTATGGCTTCTGATTATGCAGCCTCTACTTTATTGCCAAAGCTATTAAGACGCATCAGCAAAATAGCGCCTAATGTTACGATTGATATCATGACTCCCAGTGATGTGACCTTTCATGATGTTGAAGCAGGTAAAATCGATATGGCGATAAACCGTTTTGATGAGTTGCCACAATCTTTTCATCAAAAAACCGTTTGGCGAGATTCTTTCTCTTGTTTACTCAGTGCCGATAACCCTGTGGTAGAAAAATTTAACCTTAATACTTATTTAAGTGCCAAACATATTTGGGTGTCTAAAACCGGCTTTGGTGTCGGTGTCGGTATGGACCCTAAAGACGTACAAAAATTAGGTTGGGTTGATGAAGCTTTAGCCCGCTTAGGCAAGAAGCGTGATATCAAAGTATTTACGCGAAATTACCATGTTGCCATGCAATTAGCATTCGAAGATGAACTCGTTGCCACACTGCCAACACGTGCTGCCATGATCTACAAAAAAGATCCCAACTATACTGTCCTAAAACCACCATTTGATATTCCAGACATCGAACTAAAAATGATTTGGAGCCCTTTATTACATCACGATGCTAGCCATATATGGTTTAGACAGCTAGTAATTGAAGCCGCAAATGAAGGCTAGTAATACCTAGGATTATTGTGAAGGTGATAGTGTTTAAGGAAAACGTATTCAATGCTTTATATAGTATTTTTGCAATATTAAGTTGTGTTGCTTTAGGGAGAGTGTGCGCGTTTTATGCGCCCCTACTGCCAAGCAGTTTATATGGCTTAATTATTTTTACTTTTGCTTTACATCTACGAATATTCAATGCTGAAAAAATCAAAAGCAGTGTGATTTGGTGCATAAAAAACATGGCAGTTTGTTTTGTTCCTGCCGGGGTCGGTATTATGAATCACTTTGAGCTAGTTAAACAATTTGGCATTACTATTGTCGCTATTACTTTTGTAACGACTTTTCTGTTACTGACTTTAGTCGGTTTACATTATCAGCGTTACGCTGAGCGTGAAGAATAATATGGTAGAAATCGCTGAGTTGATGAACACTCATATTCTGTCATCTATTGCTGCTGTTGCAGGTACTATCGCTATATTTCAATTTACTTGGGCTGTGCAACGGAAATTAAATGTCATCTGGTTGCAACCTATGTTGATCAGCATTTTAGCGATTATCGTTTTTTTACTTTGGCAAGATATCAGCTTTGAAAGCTATTTTTCCCATGCCGGGCTTCTTAATGCTTTACTTGAACCCGCAGTGGTCGCACTAGGTTTTCCGCTTTACCAGCATTTGGGTACTATCGCTAAGCAGTGGAAAAGCATTATATTGGTGTTAATGATTGGCGCATTCGTTGCAATTATTAGCAGCTTTATTATCACTATGTTGTTGATCGGGGATTATTCCATTGCTGTCGCACTGTCACTTAAATCTGTTACTACACCGATTGCCATCACAATAGCCGAGCAATTGGCCGGAAATACTGCCATAACCGCTTTTACTATTATTCTCGCGGGCTTTTTTGGCGCCATTGTTGGCCCCCCTTGGTTAACGTTTATCAAGGTAACATCCCCGAAAGCGCAAGGTTTAGCTATTGGCGCTGCAAGCCATGTAATTGGCACTTCAACGGTAAGTAATATTAGTTACGAGCATGCTGCTTATAGCTCATTAGCGTTAATTGCTTCTGCGGTGATCACCGCTATTGTTAGTCCATTTATCATTAGCTTTTTGGTGACATTGTTTTAATATCCACACTATAAATATTAATTTTCACGCCGTGTTATTAAACGCAGGCTTTAGTATTAGAGATTCACTTATAAAATTCACGATATGAATACCAAAGATTAAAATAAACAATACGATGAATAAAAGGTATGTATGAGCATAACAAGTTACCTATATATCTTTAATTAACAGTAGGTTAATTGGTTTTAACATTTTAGTTATGTATTTTTTAATCCTGAATACGCTTACTAACTATTTCAGTGCTATTGCATCAACATGAGAATCTTTTTACATTGCTGTTATTAAGTGTTCATTAAGATAAGAATAAAACTACATTCTTCCAAACTTTCAAAATAGGTGTCCCATGACTAAAAGAATTTCCATATCAGATTTGCAAGTAGCAGAAGAATTATATCAGTTTGTAAATGAACAAGTGCTTCCAGGCACCGAACTTAGTGCGGATAAATTTTGGCCTAGTTTCGCAAAACTCATTGCTGAATTAAGTCCAAAAAATAAAGACTTATTGTTAAAACGTACGGCACTGCAAGCGCAAATAACGCAATACCACCAAACACATCAAGCTGAAAACTTTGATTTCGAGCACTATAAAGCTTTTTTAACTGATATTGGTTACCTCTCGGCACCAGTTGAAGACTTCAGTATATCTACAGAAAATGTTGATGCTGAATTAGCAACGATTGCTGGGCCACAACTTGTAGTGCCAGTAATGAACGCTCGCTTTGCATTAAACGCAGTAAATGCCCGCTGGGGAAGCTTATATGATGCACTTTATGGCTCAGATGTTATTGCTGATGATAATGGCGCTGAAAAAACAAAGTCTTATAATCCAGCACGTGGTGCCAAAGTTGTCGCCTTCGCACGTGACTTTTTAGATCAAACCATTCCTTTAGAAAATGGTTCACATCACGATGCCAAACGTTACCAAGTTATTGATAGTGCTTTAGCCGTTACCTTAAACAGTGGCGAAACGACACACTTAGCCGAACCTGCGCTATTTATTGGCTTTAAAGGTGAGAAAACATCCCCTGATGAGTTAGTTTTCAAACATAATGATTTACACTTTGTCGTTGAATTTGATCAAAAAAGTACCATTGCCCAAAGCGATAATGCCGGTATCAGTGATATATCAATGGAGTCTGCACTGACAACTATTATGGATTGTGAAGATTCTGTCGCAGCTGTTGATGCACAAGACAAAGTAATAGCTTATAAGAATTGGCTTGGTTTGAACCAAGGTACGCTATCTGAAACCTTTGAAAAATCAGGCAAGCAACATACCCGTTTAATGCATCAAGATAAAGCCTACCAAAAACTTGATGGTAGCCAAGGTAAGCTGAAAGCTCGAAGCTTAATGTTCGTCCGCAATGTTGGGCACCTGATGACCAATAACGCTATTTTAGATCAGCACAACAATGAAGTGCCTGAAGGCATTATGGATGCTGTTATCACTTCGTTAATATCAAGCTATGATGTTAAGCAAAAAAACACCTTGTGCAATAGTGAAGCAGGCTCAATTTATATTGTTAAACCGAAAATGCATGGCCCTGAAGAAGTGGCTTTCGCTAACGAATTATTTGATCGCGTAGAAGATCTATTATCACTACCTCGTAATACTATAAAAATGGGTATTATGGATGAGGAGCGACGTACTAGCGTTAATCTTAAAGCCTGTATTTATCAAGCAAAAGAGCGCGTAGTATTTATCAATACTGGCTTTCTTGACCGAACAGGCGATGAAATTCATACCTCAATGGCGGCAGGTGTGATGGCACGAAAAGCCGATATAAAATTAACTAAATGGATTGCTGCGTATGAAGATAATAACGTGGATATTGGTTTAGCTTGTGGTTTTAGTGGTAAAGCACAAATAGGTAAAGGTATGTGGCCTATCCCTGATCAAATGGCAAACATGCTGGCAACAAAAATTAACCATGTACAAGCCGGAGCGAATACCGCTTGGGTACCGTCACCAACTGCGGCAACTTTACATGCTTTGCATTACCATAAAGTTAATGTGCTGCAATTACAGCAACAACTTAAAACCCGCACACCGGCAAATGTTGATGATATTTTAACTATTCCTTTAGCCGAAAATACAAATTGGTCAGCTCAGGAAATATCTGATGAATTGGATAACAACTCTCAAGGCATATTAGGCTATGTTGTTCGTTGGATTGACCAGGGTGTAGGTTGTTCAAAAGTACCTGACATTAACGATATCGGTTTGATGGAAGATAGAGCTACCCTTAGAATATCTAGCCAACATATGGCGAATTGGTTACAACACAATATCTGTACACCTGAGCAAGTTATTGCCAGTATGAAAAAAATGGCTACGGTAGTTGATGGTCAAAACAAGGGTGATGCCTTATATCAAGCTATGTCAGACGATTTTGACAATAACATTGCCTTTCAAACCGCGCTTGAATTAGTTTTTAAAGGTCATCAACAACCCAATGGCTATACAGAGCCTTTACTGCACAAAAATCGATTGTTATTTAAGGCTCAAACCAAATAATCACTAGTTATTTAGGTCACTGCTAGATAAAACTAAAAGCCCAAGTTAATAAATATCTTAATTTATTAACTTGGGCTTTTTTATAGAAAAAATAAATAATTTGCCACAAACTGAAATTTATTTGCTCACTCTAGGTTCATATCTTAGATAAACCGGTTAACCGGACTTGTGGCTTAGTCTAATCAGTTATTGGTCTGATAAAATATACCGTTTATCTAATTGTTATCGCGTAAATGTTTAGGCCAAACTATATTCAGTTGTAACATAATGATACTATGCCTGAATCAAGGAATGATTTGAGGAACATTGATGAGGAATACAAAATGACCAGGAAGACTAAAACAAACTTAGTTGGCTCTATTTTTGTAGTTGCAGGGTTATACGTTTCAGCAGTACAAGCCACGCCCAGCATAAAAGTGCAGCATCAATTGACTTATATATACAGTCAACAAAACATCAACACTTTATCAAATACTTATGATAGAACCAGTAACTATGCCTATCCAAGTATTACTAGTGATCTATTCGAAAAGTACCGTCCTTTTAATAAACCTGCTTTGCCTAACATGCCGAAACAGTTATTACCGGGCATACAAGTTGCAGAATTTTCTTTATTCGCTACCAATAAAATTGAGAAAAATAATAGCTTTTTTGAATTTGCCGCTAAATTTAACGATACGCTACAACAGATTATTGCATACTTTAACTTCTCTTCTAGTAACACTAAAAGTAGCAAGCAACAAATGAGCGATAAAAATGACAATTTAAAAGTCAACTTTATGGCGAAACAAACCCACTCACATGTTGCGAAATGCTCTGGTAATAAAATTTAGCACTGGCGCACATCGTTACGTTTCGCCGCGTTAATTCTTTTGTAGTAGACATTACATAAAGTAAAAAGTCGCATTTAAGCGACTTTTTACTATTTCTCTTCCATACTGACTTTACTTTAAAACTGATAGACTTGGCTTTTACTTAATAACGTTTTAGCATTAATTTTATCCTGTGCACAACTGGCAATGTCTTGCTTATTAAACACCATGATACTGTCACGATAACCTGTTGAAGATTTATCTCCTGCTGATTTTAAAATCACACTGACATGTTCATTTTTTGGCAATGACTTCAGCCCATTACCATACACACAAAGAGTTTCCGTTAAACTAGCCGTTAATTTACTGTAGTAATCAGAACGTTCTTTAGCTCTTTGTTGTTGCTTAGCTTTTTGCTCTGACGCAACTTTATGACTTAACTGAGTAATTTTTTGTTGTTCGGCACGCAAGCTTTCTTCTTGTTCCGTAAGTACAGTGATCGCTTTTTTTAGCTCTGCTTTACGCTCATCATTTGCTCGTGCTAATTGAAAACTATAATCACGTTTTTCACGCTCAACTTCTCTTAGCTTATAAGCAATTTCGCGCTGTTCATCCCTTAACTGTCTTGATCTATCTCGGTTCTCTTCGAATGCTTCCATCACTCTTTCATAGCCATCAGCAGCAGAATCTAAAGCGCGAGTCACAGTTTCATTGACATCAATATCAAACTTTTCAATAAACTCATGATTGACCTCTGGTGCAATAGGAGCAACCGGCATCTCTGGCATCTCTGGCATGGTAAAATTAAAGTTATAATTGCCCCACTGACGGTTTCTTGCTGCCGAACTAATAGTGAACACAACGCCTTGACCACGCAGATAAGTGCTTTGGATGCTATTAATCTCTGAAGGTTGTTCTGATGATTTAGCTGAAACTGAAGATTTAATAATATTATTCATTATGGTCAATTGTTTCTGCATATCAGCATATTGATCATTGCTTGTTTCATACGCTACTGCAGCGCCTGATATTAGCAAACAGGGCAATATTATTGTTGATGTAACTAAATTAAATTTTTTCATATTCTACTCCTCAGTAGTCCAATTAACAGGTGTACTGCTAACTTCATCTTGTTGTAAACCAAAGCCCTTAACATTGCCTTGTTGATAAGTTTTTCTGTATTTAATGGCTTCTTCAAGCGCTTGATATTTAATTTTTTGTTCGAGTAATTCGTCTTTTCGTTGGGCATTAATATATTGAATAAAATCGCTGATATCTTCTTTACGCTCTTGCCGTGAAGCCCCCATAATATAACTGGCGAGTTGCAAATTATTGTCTTGCTGTTTCACTTTAATATCAGCTGCATAATTTGCTAAAACCACTTGCTGCTCTTGAGCGAAGCTATGCAGCTTAGCATCAACTAATTTAGCGAACTTTTCGTCTTGTAATTGAGCATTGCCACCTGAAAAACTTAATAGTAAGCCATTGTCCTGAATAACCAGTTCGACCTTAAACAATACTAATGCGATAGCAAAAACTGAACATGCCATCGACAGTATTGGTAAACCTTGCCATTGCCAAAAAGGCGTTTTATCGCTGGTAAAACTGCCGGCTCGATCCCATGCTGGCACAGGAACTTCTTCTGACATTGCGACATGATGTTCAATGGCTTGGGCAGCACTTTTACGTGTTTGCCACTGCGTATTATCATCCGCTTGATAATCATCTGATTTGCCATCAAGCCAGTCAGCAAATGCTTGTTCTTGCTGTAACTTTTCTTTATCTGACATCTTCTATCTCCAAATGACATTTCAATTTATCTAATGCACTATATAAACGTGACTTTACCGTATTAACTGACACACCTAATTGCTGTGCAATGTCATCAAAAGTGCAATGTTGAAAAAATTTCAATTCCACCACTAGCTTTTGATTAACCGGTAAAGTTTGCATCGCTATATTTAAAATATTGGCCTGCTGCCCAGAAAATAAATGCAACTCTGGACACGCATCACTCGCTTGCTCTTCTTGCTCTGGCACATCATCTAATGATTGGGTTGGCTTTTTCCGACGATAAAACTCAATACAACGATAATGAGCAATTTTGAATAGCCAACCTTTAAACGGGCTATCACCGCGAAAAGAAGCTAAGTTTCGAAATACCGCCATAAAAACATCTTGCATCAAATCTAGGGCATCTTCAGGATTACTCACCATACGCAGGGTGTAGTTGTATAAGTTTTTCTCATACCTTTTAACTAAGGTAATCCACGCTGACTTCTTTCCTTTCAGCGCTTGTTTTACTAGCGTTTCATCGCTTCGTTCAAACACGCAATGTCCTATTATTTAAGTTTTCTCACTTCCCATATATTAAAAGTAGGGTTAGGGGAGAAAATAGTTTGAAAGTTTTTAAATTATTTTAATAAGTCGATCAAAATCGTTGATAACTTTTGATGAATTGATGTTTCAACACTTGTCGAACGACGCATTAAGGCTATTTCTCGATATACATCACCAGAAAGTTTCTCTATTGCCAACCCTTCCGCCTTACCAAAGCCTTTATTTACCGCCATTTCAGGTAAAAAGGTAAAACCTTTATGGTATGCCGTCATCTGTACAAGGGTCGCAAGGCTCGTTGCTGAAAATGCATTGATACGACTGGTGTCTGCTAACTTGCACGCTGAAATAGCATGCTTAGTTAAACAGTGTTCATTGGAAAGTAGAAAAACACTCTGCTGTGGCAAACATTGATAATCTTGCTCTTCGCTAAATTTAGCCATTAAATGCGGTACGGCAGCAGCATAGAAGTGATCTTTACCGACGACTTGGCTTTCAAAGCCACTTTCAGCGATTGGTAGCGCTAGGATCACAACATCTAAATCACCATTTTTGAGCAAATTTAATAGATTGTCAGTCGTATCTTCACGAAAATATATCAGCAGATCTTTCAACTCTTGCTGGCAGGCCGTGACTAAATCGGTCAATAAATACGGTGCTATGGTTGGAATACAGCCAATATTAAAGACACCACCTTCTACCTGCCCTTGCTGTTTGGCAAAGTTAACCAGGTCTTTAGCATCAACTAGCAGCTTCGAAGCTTTTTCAACAAACTCATTACCTTGGTTGGTAAATAGAAAAGACTTATTGTCACGCTCAATTAATTGACAGCCTAACTGTTGCTCAAGTTTTAAAATTGCACTACTCAGTGTTGATTGACTAACAAAGCAGGCTTGCGCTGCTTTATGGAAATGCTGGTACTGATGTAAGGCCACTAAATAGCGTAAATGTTTCAGGTTAGGTAAATACATGGAAAAGCCATTAAAGCAAAGATACTGTATAATTTAACCTATTAATTAACTACCTTTCAATTAATTAAATCGATGAGATAAATAGCTATGAATACACGTAAATTCTAAATTTTTCTTGCTAATTCAATTTGTAAGCTTATAAACATAACTTGCGTGTCAAGATTTGTGTTCAGTTAGATTATTCATTTTTTTAGAATTTTTATACTATTAGCAAAAAAAATACGCTAGAGTCAGCTTTTAATTAAAAACTATAATAAAGGTGTAATATGTTAAGAGCGTCAGCACGTCACATATTGGTTGATACTGAAGAGCAATGTCTAACATTAAAGCAGCAAATAGAAGCCGGAGAAGAATTTGAAGCAATAGCGAAAGAGCATTCAAATTGTCCTTCTAAAGCTCAAGGTGGTGCCTTAGGGTCTTTTGGTCGAGGCCAAATGGTTCAAGAGTTTGATGAAGTAGTGTTCTCTGCCGAATTAAACCAAGTACAAGGCCCAGTAAAAACTCAGTTTGGCTATCACTTAGTGGAAGTAACCTCTAGAAGCGAATAAAGCTTACTGACACAAGGTGTAATATTTTAGCGAATGTACTTAGTTTTTTAATAATATTCATCGCTTTTAATATTCCCAATAAGATTTAAAACATCCAGAACAAAAAAGCGAAGGTAGCTAAGTGCCTTCGCTTTTTTGTTTGTAGCTGTTGTCAGTAACGTTTGCTAGTGGCATTATTTTTTAAACCAGCGCTTAAATTTTTCTCTGCGTAAACTTAGTAAAAAAACAGTTATGACGGCATACATCCCTGGATCAAAAAGCCCCGATTTAACCGACCAAAAATAATGCAGTGCAATCAACAATACCGCTAAATAAACCCAGTTATGTAGTTTTTGCCAACTTTTTCCCATGCTACGTTTCAAGCTATTTAATGAGGTAAATGCTAAAGATAGCAATATGATGAACGCCCCCACACCTACTGTTATGTAGGGTCTATCAATAATTTCATTAAAAAATAATGTTAGATCAAATTGCACTTCAAACGCTAAAAAACTCAGTAAATGACAAACTGCGTAAGTAAAACTGTATAAACCAAGTAAACGCCTGACTTGTAGTAAGTAAGCTTGACGATATTTTTTTGCCAACGGCATGATCAATAATGAAAGCAGTAATAAATTAAAGCCTCCCATGCCAGTAAAGTGAATGACTTCCTTTACTGGATCTGCGCCCAATTGATCATCAAAGGCCAATAAATACAGCGCCACTAAAGGCAACAACGACATTAAATGAATAGTTATTTTAAGTAGCAGAACTCGATTTTCTAAAAATACCGATTTAAGTGTCGTTTTATTCGCTACCATGGTTCGTCCAAGCACTAATAGTTAACCTTTAAATCCATGTTTTTATACATATCAGCAACATCTTCGCCATAACCATTAAAAGGTAAGGTGGCAATGCGATTTCTAGCGAACAAACCTCCCGAGGTAATTCGCCTTTCACTTGCTTGACTCCAGCGTGGATGATCAACTTCAGGATTAACATTGGCGTAAAAACCATACTCATTGGCGGCTAATATATTCCAAGACGTTGGCGGTTTTTTCTCAACTAATTTGATACTGACAATTGATTTAATACTTTTGAAACCATATTTCCACGGCACCACTAATCGTATCGGGGCACCATTTTGCGCCGGCAGGGTTTTACCGTATAAACCGACACTCAATAAAGTTAGCGGATTCATCGCTTCGTCAATACGCAAACCTTCAACATAGGGATATTGCACTCCACCACCAAGTCGTCGGCTAGCTTGCCCAGGCATTTGTTTTGGATCATATAAGGTTTCAAAGGCAACGTATTTTGCCCGTGAATTAGGCGCAGCTTTTTTGATCACTTCAGCTAAGGAAAAGCCAATCCAAGGGATAACCATTGACCACGCTTCTACGCAGCGTAATCGATAAATGCGCTCTTCTAAGTCAAAGCGGGTAAATAAGTCGTCGTAGCCTAGCGTGTAGGGTTTATCTACTTCACCAGAAATACTTAACTGCCAAGGATTAACGTTAAACCCTTGGGCATTTTCTACTGGGTCGCTTTTATTGGTACCAAATTCATAAAAATTGTTATGCGTGGTTACCTTCGCTTCTGGTGTCCATATTTGTGATGATTCGCCAGCAGGTTGAAATGATAATGCTCGTTGCGCAAAGACTTTATCAGGCTTGTTGCTAAAAAAGTCGAGTGGATTAGCGCTAGCGGATTGCGCTAATAAGGTGCCTGCACCTAAATAGCCCATTTTTTTTAACACTTGGCGTCTATCGTGGTAAACAGGCTCAGCTGTTACCTCGTTTTCAGACAGTTGATAGTTTTTTTTTGTCTTAATTAACATGTTTACCCCTTAAAGCGCTAACGACCTATAACACCAATCTCACGATTATGTGATCATTTCTACTGGCTGAAGTTGATCACTTATTTAATGAAACTGGTATAAATAATTAGACCCGATAAGAGGCAATAAAATTCTTCATTAGGCTAATTTACTTAGCCTTAAACTTAACGGGCAAACTTTTCTAGATAATTAATAATATCACTAGACTCGTACATCCATGTGATTGATTGATCTTCATTGGTGATCTTCAAACAAGGAACAGTTTTCTTGCCACCTTCACGGATCAACTCTTCACGATATTGTTCATTTTGGTTGATATTACGTAATTCAATATTCAAACCGAGGCGCTTCATCGCTCGACGAGCTTTAACACAAAATGGACAAGCGGGAAGTTGATATAAAGTTAAATGCGCAGTACTTGCATCAACTTCTTTTTGTAGTTCCGGTGAACGCTTTGGCGAACTTGGAGAAAAGATAAAATTTAGTAATAAAATTAAACGGCCAATCGGCCAACGGATTAAAAACATAGTAGATTATTGCTCACAGTTAGATGTAAAAATTGATTAAATAAAATGGTTTGATTACCACATCATATCATCAGGAATTTGGAATTCGGCATAAGGGTCATCTTCCGCGACAACGTCTTCTGTCACTTTAGTGTTTTGAACTAAGACTACACTCTCATCTAAACTTGCTACTTTTTCAGCGGTTTCTGAGGTAACAATATAAGTAGTATCGCTAATGCCGCACAAGGCTAAACGGCCATTCACCAAGGCCTTATGCGTAATACCATCAACAAATAATTTTTTAATTTTACTGCCAAAAGTATAATTGTACTCAGCTTCACCATTAACGTTCGTCACTTGATGATGTTGCAAAATTTGTAAAATTCTTAGCTGTTGCTCTTTAGCCAATAATGCTTGTTTTTTCTCATTATTTAGCGCTATATCACGGGCAAGCTTTTCTTTTTTGGCCAGTTCAAGTTCTTGCTTTACTTGCTCTTGTAAACTGGTTTCGACCTTAACGCCGCTGCGTTTTTGCTTGCCTTTTTTGCGTTTATCGCTGTTTGCTTGTCGTGCTTTTTGCTTGGTGGTTAACCCTGCTTTAAGCAACTGCTCTTGTAAAGAAGCCATCTATTTTCCTGCCGTAGAATGCTAATTGATTATCATATAATGGCGCTATTTTATCAGGTCATTGACTATTTGACAGCACTCAATAAAAAAGCAGCAAATTATGCTGCTTTCTTGCTCTTATGTTCTAAAAGCCATTAAGTTAACTCATTGAATTAATATGATATATAGTTAGACAATTCCATACTGTTTTAATGGCAGTTCTCTATATCTTTTACCTGTTGCATTAAAAATAGCATTGCAAATTGCCGGTGCAATCGGTGGAACACCAGGTTCACCAATACCACCTGGAGGTGCATCACTATCGATAATTTCAACATGGGTAGTCGGTGCGTCTGCAATGCGAGCGACTTGATATCCGTCGAAGTTGCTTTGCTCTATCACACCATTTTTTGCGGTTAGCTCACTAAAAAAGGTTAATGATAATCCAAAAATAGCCGCACCTTCCATTTGGGAGCGAATACGTTCTGGGTTCACCGCTAGACCACAATCGACCGCCAGCCAAACATCTTCAACTTTTATTTTCCCATCACTGTTTGTCGACACTTCAACAATACAAGCAACGTAACTGACGAAACTTCGATGCATTGCAATGCCAAGGCCACGACCTTTGGGTAACGTTCTGCCCCACTTGGCCATGGCACTCACTTTTTCAATCACAGCTTTCATACGAGCGGTATCAACCGGAAATTTACTTAAGGTTTCGCCGTAGTTACCGTAATTTGCATTTTCATTTGAGAAATCAATTTTTCGGTCAGTGCCCAACATGGCAATCAGGTTATCTTTACTGTCTAGCCCTTTTGCCTGCGCTAATTCATCAACAAAAGAGCTAACTGCGAAGACATGGTTGATATTAGTAACCGAGCGCATCCAACCGATACGGGTATGTGCCGGCGCTTTACCAACAGCACAGCTAACATTGGCAATATCATACGGCATGTCAATCAGGCCTAAATCAGCTTCTGAGCCAATTAAGTCTGCGCCTTTACTAAAAGTTGAACCAATTGGCGGCTCAGCCACATGATGCTGCCATGCAGTAACTTGGTTGTTGTCGTCAATGCCAGCGACAAGTTTTTGATAACTAACGGCATGATAATAGCCATTTTGAATTTCATCTTCGCGTGACCACATTACTTTAATCGGCACATTTAACTGCTTAGATAAAATAGCCGCTTCGACGATAAAGTCAGGTTTTGATTTACGGCCGAAACCTCCGCCCAGTAAGGTGACATTAATATTGACATTTTCGGCTGCTACGCCGGTTATTTGTGCAACAGTACCTTGCGCTGATTGTGGCGTTTGCGTACAAGCCCAAATATCAAATATACCATCATGATAATGAGCAGCTGCCGCTGGCGGTTCCATCGGTACATGTATTAATTCAGGGACATAATAAGATGCGGTAATCACTTGCTTAGCTTCAGCTAGCGCTTTAGTAACACTACCTTTGCTACGTAATACTTTTTCAGGATTGTCACAGCTTGCGGCTAAAGCTTTTTTATAACTATCGCTGTTATAACTTTGATGTTCACTTTCATGCCATTGAATGGCTAATGCTTCACGGCCTTTCATTGCTGCCCAAGTGTTTTTCGCGATAACAGCAACACCTCCTAACGGTTTAAATACCGCGGGTTCTTCTAAATCAGGTAATTGAACAACAGCAATTACACCTGCAATAGCTTTTGCAGCCTCACTATTAAAAGACTTAACTTTTGCACCTAATACTGGCGGCCGAGCAATAACGGCATATTGCATTCCAGGGAGTTCAACATCAAAACCATAAGTGGTGGCGCCTGTGACGAACTTTTCACCATCAACCAATGCCACGTCTGATTTACCAATAAAGTTGAAATCTTTTTTAGCTTTTAGAATCAAACTTGATCGCTCTGGTACCTTCAGTTTGCTGGCTGCATTAACTAAACTGCCAAATGATAATGATCGTCCTGATTTTTCATGAACGATATTATTGTTTAAGGCCGTAGTTTCACTGACATCGACTTGCCATTGATCCGCTGCAGCTTGTTGCAACATCATTCTAGCCGACGCTCCGGCTTCTCTTAGTGGTTGATAGAAACGTCTTACAGAGCGCGAACCATCGGTATTTTGACTGCCATATTTTTTATCACCTAAGCCTTGTACTACCGCTATTTGTTGCCAATCAGCACCAAGTTCATCGGCAACAATCATTGGGATACTGGTTCTGATCCCTTGTCCCATTTCAGAGCGGTGTACAACAATGCTAACAATATTATCTATACCTATTTGCACATAAACATTGGGCGCAAACTTATCGCTACCAACTACACCCGCTAAAGCTTTAGGAATAGTAAGCATTGAAGGCAATTGTACCCCGATGACTAATGCTGTAGAGCTAATGCCGAGTTTTTTTAAGAAGCCGCGGCGGCTAACATTTTCAATTTGTTTCATGGTTAGCTTCCCTTCACTTCGGTGGCTAAATCTGCGGCATGGTGAATGGCTTCTTTAATTCGTTGATAGGTACCACAACGACAGATATTGCCACTCATCGCTTGTTCAATTTCTTGGTCGTTTGGCTTGGCATTACGCTCAAGCAGTGCCACGGCCGACATAATTTGCCCTGACTGACAATAACCACATTGCGGCACATTTAAGGTTTGCCATGCCTGTTGAACCACATGGTCGCCGTTTTCAGAAAGCCCTTCAATGGTAGTGATTTTTTGCTTGGCTATGGCTGAAACAGGCATAACACATGAACGAATAGGTTGACCGTCAACATGCACAGTACACGCACCACATAAGCCTTTACCGCAACCATATTTAGTGCCGGTATATTTTAAAATATCTCTCAATGCCCACAACAATGGCATGTCGCCATCATCATTAAATTCATGGTCTTTACCGTTGATGGATAAGGTGATCATGGAGGTGCTTCCTTTTCAGTGTATTTAACTTAACTATTTCAATTAAGCTATCGTTGCATAACATTAGGCATTAACGCCAAATTTTTTCATCATTTCATTTAGTTGTGTTGGTGTATCTAGGTCGTTAAAAGCATGTGCCAGTGGTATTTTTAACAACTGTTTTTCGTATTTTTTCAATAAAGGCTTAGCGCCATGCTTTCCCTTCAGCTCATTTAATTGGCTAAAGTACTCACGTGGAAATATCACTGGCGGCCCGATATCAGTGTTATGGTTTGAGTCGCTGATATTTTCTGCAACAATAATAGCTGAAGGATTGGCTTGCCAACATCGAAAGTGCGCAATGCAATCTTCAGCCGTTACTTGCCATTGATCAACTAATAAGATCATAACCGCTTTAATTTCAGGTGTTAATGCCTTTACACCTGCCGCAATAGATGACGCCATACCTGCTGACCATTCGCTATTAATAATAGTAGTGATTGGCAAATGATCAATCCTCTCGCTCACTTGCTCAGCATTAAAGCCTAAAACACAGTAAACCGCACTGGTGACTTCTAGCGCTTGTTCTAATTGTCTTTCAACTAAACTTTTACTATTGATAGATATTAATTGCTTCATCTGACCTAAACGAGAAGACTGACCAGCCGCTAAGACAACAATAGCTATATTATCGTAGGCATACTTGCTCATGTAAAACAGCCTTTAAACATAAGTTTACTCATTTCGTTATAAAGCATTGGTTTGCAATTTTAATATTGTTCTCAATACGTAACCATACTACGGTCAGTATCAATGTAAAAGACTATTAGCTTTACTTGGCGATTCAATGTTCATTTGTTTTAAGGTACTCTAATACATCGATTTTACTTTGCTATAACTTCATATGAAAAATTTAAAGAAAACACTTGTTGGCTTGCTATTTATTCTCTTTTTAGTTCTCGCCACTTTAGTTACTTGGATATATAGCCAAGTAGACAGTGCTTTACCTAAAATTGAAGGTAAACAAACTCTCTATGGTTTGTCGGCCACAGCCACTGTTGATAGAGACCAGCAAGGTAACGTTACCATCTCAGCTAATAACCGCCTAGATATTGCTATCGCGACCGGTTTTATTCATGCTCAAGAGCGCTTTTTTCAAATGGATTTATTGCGCCGAAATTCAGCCGGTGAACTCGCCAGTTTATTTGGTGAGGCTGCTATCGCTTATGATACGGATATTCGCCGCCATCGCTTTCGCGAACGCGCCAGCGCAATAGTCTCAAATTTGCCCGCGACTGATTTAGCAATATTGAAAGCCTATACCCGAGGTGTAAACCAAGGGTTAAAATATCTTAGAGCAGCACCTTTTGAATATTTATTACTACGCCAAGCCCCTGTTGAGTGGCAGGAAGAAGATACGATTTTAACGGTATTAAGTATGTATATCGATTTGCAGTATCAAGATGGTAAGCGAGAACGCACTTTAGGTTTACTGCACTCGGTACTAAGCCCTGAAGTATTTGATTTTCTCAACCCTGCAGGCAGTCGCTGGGATGCTGCAATTGATGACACTCAATACTCGGCTGCACCATTACCTAAAGCTCCTTGGCCATCGGCATCAAGTAGCGCGATGACAGGCTTACTAGACACGTCTTTACTTGACTCACCTTTATCAAACAAGACCCTTGCTGTTCACAGCAGGGCGAAATCAGCACAAAATGAAGAGTTTCCGGGTTCAAATAACTGGGCTGTTGGTGGAAATATTAGTAAAACGGGAAGCGCTATAGTCGCGAACGACATGCATTTAGGCATTCGTGTACCCAACACTTGGTTTAGAGCCTCCTTTGAATATATTACTGATAAAGACGAACAGGTGAAAGTAACAGGCGCAACGCTACCCGGCACACCCAACATTATCATTGGTAGTAATGGGCACATAGCTTGGGGCTTCACCAATAGTTATGGGGATTGGAGTGACGTGATTGTACTGGAGACAAACGCGGATAACAGTCAGTATTTAACCCCTGATGGCTATAAAGACTTTATCAAACATAAACAAATAATTGCCGTAAAAGGACAAGATGCCGTCAACATCACCGTCAATGATACGATTTGGGGACCGGTAATTGGGCAGAATGCTCAAGGCAAGTTATTAGCGTATCGTTGGGTTGCCCATGATCAAGCTGCAGTCAATTTTGCCATTTTGGATTTCGAAACCACAACTAATGTAGAAAAAGCCTTGGCGATAGCCGCTCGTGCTGGAATGCCAGCACAAAACTTAATGATTGGGGATAAAGCCGGTAATATTGGTTGGACTATTATGGGGCCAATACCACAGCGAAGTATGGAATTTGGGGCAATCCCAACGTCTTGGTCGAACGGTGATCACCAATGGCTAGGTTTATTGCCTCCTGCAGATTACCCTAAAGTGATTAATCCTAAAAATTCCCGACTATGGACGGCTAATTCTCGCGTTGTCGGCTCAGATATGCTGAAGAAAATAGGTAATGGTGGTTACGCAATTGGTGCTAGATCTTCTCAAATAAAAAACAACCTGTCGGCGCAAAGCTCTTTCGATGAACAAGCATTACTCAACATTGCTCTTGATGATAGAGCACAATTCTTAAAACGTTGGCAAAAATTTTTACTTTCAGAGGTGTTAACTGACGAAATGTTGATTGTTTACCCACATTGGCCAGAAGTAAAAAGTATTGTGAGTAGTGATAATCTAGCTGCCAGCATCGATTCAGTCGCTTATCGATTGATCCGAAACTTTAGGCTCAACGTAAGATCACAGGTATTCGATATATTTAATGAAAATATGGCGAAGTTAGATGAAAACTACAGTTTTAATACCATTCGTCATCAAATAGAAACACCTTTGTGGCAATTAATTAATCAACAACCGGAAAATTTTCTTTGGCGAAGTCATGATAGTTGGCAAGCACTATTTACGGCAAGTCTTGAGCAAACATTATCGGATATGACTGAGTCTTCAACACTAGCAGAAGCAACTTGGGGTAAACAAAATATCAGTAAAATACAGCACCCCTTAAGTCGCGCCGTACCTTTTATTGGCCATTGGTTAGATATGCCTGAAGTGCCATTACCCGGCGACAGTTATATGCCGAGAGTACAAGGCCAATCATTTGGTGCATCACAACGCATGGTAGTCTCGCCCGGACATGAAGAAAGTGGCATTTTTCATATGCCGACCAGTCAATCAGGCCACCCATGGAGTCCATATTATGGCCTAGGGCATGAAGACTGGACAACAGGTCAGCCATCAAGCTTCTTACCTGGCCCAAGCAAATATAAATTAACATTACTAAGTTATTAATTATGTTTATAACTTAATTTATACAATACGTTATCAATCAAGGATCAAAAATGACTACATTAATTATTTGTTTATTTATTGCTGCACTATTACCCTTTATCGCTAAAGTTCCAGTCGCTCTCGCGATGAATAAACTTGGGGGTTACAATAATAAATATCCAAGAGCACAACAAGCTGAATTAACCGGCTTTGGGGCTCGTGCGCTAGCTGCTCACCAAAATGCCTTTGAGTCATTTATTATTTTTGCACCAGCAGTGTTATTAGCGATTTCGACACAAAACACCGGTGTTTTTATCGAGCAATTAGCGATAACTCATGTTATTGCTCGTGTGCTTTATAACATTGCCTATTTAATGAATGTCGGCGTTATTCGCACAGTAATATGGGCAGTAGGTATTCTAAGTAGTTTTACCATTATTTTTCAGTGTATTTGATACCTAGCTCGATTGTAAATATTGACTAAATAGTCAGTTTAAACCTGAGATAAAGGCTAATTGCTGCCATAACATCGATGGTAATAAGTTTTTTATCTAAAAAGATCCAAATCGGCATAAATAAACGGTTGAAGTCTTAAGCTATGGTGGCTAAAGTGTAGCTATGCAAATGACAAAACTCGCTTTTTTCTTTAACGTATTTTTTCTCTCAGTTATCTGAGTGCGCTTAGGGTTTTGGCATTTACAAAAAAAACCTCCATCTGGAGGTTTTTTTGTTTTGAGCATATCAACAATTTATTTTACATAACCTATTTAGGGAAACGCGGTGAACGAAGCATTAGATTTAAATAAAATACGTGAGAAAATTACTCATCTTGACCAGCAACTGCTAACGCTTTTTGCTGAGCGCCGTGCCCTAACCTTGAATGTTGCTAAAAGCAAAGCTCATCAAATTCGCCCCGTACGTGACCAACAACGCGAACAGGAACTTTTAATACGCTTAATAACTGAAGGTAAAAAACTGGGTCTAGATGCCCATTATGTCACCAGCGTATTTCAAACCATTATTGAAGACTCTGTACTTAATCAGCAAGCGTATTTACAAACCTTAGCTAATCCAAATATTCAAGAGCCTGCGGTAAGTGTGGCATTTTTGGGGGATAAAGGCTCATACAGCTATTTAGCAAGTCATCGCTACTTTTCTCGGCGCGCTGCAAAAATTATTGAAAGTGGCTGTCAAAGTTTCGCTGAAATTATGCAGCAAGTTGAATCAGGAGCAGTCGACTACGGCATGTTACCGATAGAAAATACCAGTTCAGGGAGTATTAATGAAGTTTACGACATTCTTCAACATACGAATTTGTCCATTGTTGGTGAAATTACTCAACCGATTGAGCATTGCTTATTATCCGCGGTGAATACCAAGTTAAACAAAATAAAAACTATCTATGCGCATGGGCAGCCCTTTGCACAATGTAGTAATTTTCTCGATAAGCAAAAAGGCATTCGGATTGAGTACTGTGAGAGCACAGCCGACGCCATGGCAAAAGTTTATGAATTACAAGACGACACAGTTGCCGTTATTGGCAGTGAGGAAGGAGGTAATTTATATCAACTTCATGCCTTGGAAAAATCAATCGCCAATCAAAGTGAAAACCACAGTCGCTTTATTTTAGTTGCACGTAAACCGATTGAGGTGGCTGAACAAATACCGGCAAAAACCACTTTAATTATCGCGACGGGCCAAAAACCGGGTGCGCTAGTTGAGTGTTTGTTGGTATTAAAAAATAAAGGCATAAATATGTGTAAGCTCGAATCTAGACCAATACAAGGGCGACCTTGGGAAGAAATGTTTTATGTCGATGTTGAAGCAAATTTGAAGCATTTAGAACTCCAAGAAGCTATTTCACAAATAACAGAACAAACCCATTTTATTAAAATTTTAGGTTGTTATCCTATCGAGCACATCAGTCCTACTAATGTGCCAAGCAGTGCTCTGATATAAAGAGCTAGTTTCAACATGACAGGGCAGTTTATCTGCCTTTTTTTGTCATTAAGCCGAAGCTTGAATTGCAGTTTGTTTTCTTTTCTTTAATCTAAAAACAACAGCGCTAAACATCAGGATTATCAAGGTTGGGATTGCAGCAAACATTAGCGAGGCTAACATAAACTGAGCAAGCAATATTGATAAACTAATAAAACAAAATGTTGGTAATAATAGCCAGAATGTATGCTCGCTGGCGCATATTTTAAATGCTTTATGCATAAATACTAACAGTAACAAGCTAACTAAAGTTGCGGTGATAGCCGTGACTGACCCCGGATAGTAATCAAGAATAAAATCAGTGTGAGGGTGGAGTATACTTGGCACTGGCGCTGAATTACCCAGATGAACTAGCCAAACTAATGACCCCGCTATTAAACAGCCAAAATTAAATGACCAAAGTTTTTTATTAACGTTAAACATTAATATTTTCCAAATTTATTATTATTATTTTCCTCCTTTATATAGCAAGTTTATTTTTTAATCAAGCCGTGTGTTTTTCATACTAAATTATGGCTGATGTTCATAATTCAAGCATCAATTTAGGGTATATGACTGTAGTAGCTTGCTGTGGTGACAAAAAGTGATGACTAAGACATGAAAAAGCCCACATCAGCGTGAGCTAATATGGGCTTGTTATTTACTTATATTTTAAGCTTTATTTATCTTAATTTCAGCTTGTTGCTTGGCAATTTCTTTGGCGATAACTTGTGGCGAACCGGTATTTCTACATAACCAATAATATGCCCCAGGCACAACAAATAAGGTAAAAACACTCGCTAGCGAAACACCTGCAAAGATAACCACACCGATAACCATTCGACTTTCCGCTCCAGGTCCTACCGCTAAGACCAGTGGAATAGCACTTGTTACTGTAGTGAATGTTGTCATTACTATTGGTCTTAAACGCTGTGTTGCCGCGCCTATTAATGCCTCTTCAAAAGCGACGCCTTTATCACGCAATTGGTTAGCAAACTCAACAATTAAAATACCATTCTTTGCCGCTAAACCTATCAGCATGACGATACCTATTTGACTGTAAATATTGAGACTCATGCCCATCAATTTAAGGCCCGCTAAAGCCCCCACTAATGCTAATGGCACTGTCAGCATGATAACAAATGGATGAATAAAGCTCTCAAACTGGGCAGATAGCACTAAATAAGTTATCACTAAGGCCAGAATAAATATAAAGACAATTGAATTCCCCGACTCTTGTAATAGTTGCGACTGTCCTTTGTAAGCAACTTGCGCCTCATAAGGTAAATGCTCTGCAACGGCATTATTTAAGAAGTCTAAGGCATCGCCTAGCGCATATCCTGTTGCTAAATTAGCACTGATGGTAATACTGCGTAAGCGATTAAAGCGGTTTAATTGTGATGATGTAGCACTTTCTTCAATCGTAATGAGGTTTGATAGTGGTATCAACTTTTTACTGACGGTTGAACGAACAAAAATATTATCTATATCTTTTGGATTTGAAAAGTCAGTCTTTTCACCTCTTACCATCACATAGTACTCTTCACCTCGATCAACAAAGTTGGTGACACGTCGTTGACCCAGCATAGTTTCAAGTGTACGACCGATATCACCAACAGAAACGCCAAGATCGAAGGCTCTAGTGTGATCGATTTTAACCAGCAATTGCGGGTAAGTTTCTTTATAGTCGCTATCAATACTATGTAAATTCGGATTTTCTTGCGCCTTGGCAATAATTATATCGCGCCATTTAGCTAACTCTTCATAAGTATTACCTTGTAAAACAAACTCTACAGGTGATGAAGAACCACCGCCGCCTAAACCTCTGCGCATCATCGCAAATGCTCTAACATCAGTAACTTTAGACAGTTCACCATTCATTTTATTAATAAAGTCAAAGGTATCGGTCGTACGATCTTTCCAGGCTGGCATGCCGACTATGGCAATACCGCCAGCGCCACCAAAACCTGGCACTCGCACTATAACTCTATCAAGCTCACCACTTTTTTGATGCACCATTAACTTTTCTTCAATTTGCTGCATATTCTTGACATTATTTTCATAACTGGCGCCTTCGGCACCACGCATCATGACAAAAAAGTTACCCCGATCTTCTTTTGGCGTGTATTCAGAAGGTAATTGATTGAACAAACTGTATACAGCCGCTAATGATAAAACGATAACAAAAAATATCATCCAAGGTTGATGAATGCTGGCCTTTAATGAACGGCCGTAAGAAGCTTCAAGCTTAGCAAAACCTTTATCTAATTTCTGTCCAAAAGACGAGCTGCGTTTTTTATGTTGCAACATTTTTGAACACATCATAGGTGTCAGTGACAATGCCGTTAAGCTGGAAAAAATAACAGCCGCGGCGATGGCGATGGCAAATTCAGTAAATAAGCGCCCAACATTACCCGATAAAAAGACCAGTGGAACAAACACTGCAACTAACACTAATGTCGTCGCGATAACAGCAAACGCAACTTCACGTCCGCCCTCATATGCAGCTAATAAAGGAGTTTGACCGCCTTCAATACGACGATATATATTTTCTAAAACGACGATAGCATCATCAACCACTAACCCGATGGCGAGTACCATGGCTAATAAGGTCAATAAGTTTATTGAAAATCCAAGCCAAGAAAGCACCATCATAGAGCCAATTAACGCTACCGGAACAGTAACGGCAGGGATAATAGTAGCTCTGACATTGCCCAAAAATATAAAAATAACTAACACCACCATTAACATGGCAATGCCTAGCGTACTGTATACTTCGTCAATCGAACCTTGAATAAAAACAGATGAGTCATAACTATTGGTAATTGTAGTCCCTAAAGGCAAACCTTCTCGGACCGACTCCATTTCTTTACGGGCAGCTTTGACCACTTCTAAGGTGTTAGCTTTTGATTGTTTAATAATCCCCAAGCCAACCATGTTTTTGCCATTACCACGGAACATGTTTTCTTCGTTTTCAGCCGACAATTCAATTTTTGCGACATCACCAAGGTAAACTAACGACTTATCGTTATTACGGCCAACCACCATAGTGGCAAAGTCATTTTCAGAAATATAGCTACGTTCAACTCGAATCGAAAAGTCACGGTCTATTGACTCAACTTTCCCGGCGGGTAATTCAACATTCTCGGCCCGTAACGTCTGCTCAATATCATTAACGGTGATCCCTCTCGCAGCCATAGCCTTGCGATTTAAACGCACATTCATGGCGTAGGTTCTGCCGCCACCAACCATTACTCGGGCGACACCATCAACAACAGAAAAACGATCAACAATATAACGTTCGGCATAATCTGTTAATTGCAACGTGCTCATGCCATCGCTTTGTAAAACAAACCAGACAATAACGTTTTCATCGTCATTGGCTTTAAATACTTCTGGTGGATCTGCTTGCTCAGGTAAGTTATTCAATGCCCGTGAAATACGATCTCGAACATCATTGGTAGCAGCATCAATATCGCGATCAAGTTCAAATTCAATGGAAATATTAGAACGCCCTACCCGGCTACTAGAATTTATTGATTTAACGCCTTCCACGCCACTAATTCTATCTTCTAATATTTGCGTAATTTTGCTTTCTACAATCGCAGCAGAAGCACCAGGATAAGATGTGTTAATACTAACAACAGGCGGATCAATGTCAGGGTATTCGCGTAATGGTAAAGTTAAAAAAGCCACGATACCAAAAGTGATTAACAGTAAGTTAATTACAGTAGCAAAAACCGGACGTTTAACCGATAGATCAGATAAAATCACGGTTTATTCTCCCATCACATTAACGGCGCTGCCATCTCTTAGTTTTAAGGCTCCTTCGATAACGACTGCTGTACCCGCATCGACACCATCGAGTACCTCAACAAAACCATGGTAACGACGTCCAATTTTCAATTGTTTTTTAACCGCTTTACCTTCGTTAACAACAAAAACAAAATGTTTATCTTCAATAGGTATAATTGCGCTTTCAGGTACTTGTAATATTTGCTCAACATTACGCACCACTTGGACATTTAATAACATGCCTGCACGTAATTTATGATCGTGGTTGGGGATTTCAGCACGAACTTTTAAAGTTCTCGTTGTGCTATCAAGTCGAGAATCAATTGAGGTGATTTTACCGACAAATACATGTGACTTATAAGCCGTGTTCATTGCTTCTATCCGCTGTCCAAGCGCTACAGTCGTTAAGTGACGCTCTGGCACTGAAAAATCAACTTTAATGGTGCTTAAATCATCCAAACTTGTAATAACATCACCAACATTGATTAATGTTCCTAAACTTATTTCACGAAAACCTAATATGCCAGAAAATGGTGCTTTGATAGTGAAGTCAGCCAGCTTTATTTTCGCACTTAACAATTGCGCAGCTATCGCTTTAGTTTTTGCATCTTGTTGATCGACTAATGATTTTGACATTGCTTTATTCGTGTATAAATCTTGAAAGCGATTAAGTTGTGAAACAGACTCCTCTAAATTTGCTTCTAACTCTTTCACTTTTGCAGCTTCTTCATCGCTATTAAGGCTGATCAGAATATCGCCTTTTTTAACCATCTGACCGTCTTGGAAGTAAATTTTTTCAACTAAGTCTGAATACTTACTGGTGATAAATACCTGTTCATTAGCTCTTGATGTACCAATGGCTTCTATTTCATCTTTAAATTCAGCTAACGCAATAGTCGTTGTTTTAACTGAGACGACACGTTGATGCCTTTCCTTAGCATTTGAAGATTCAGGCCATTGTAAATAAACAACTAAAACAATTAATAAGCCAACAAGTATAAATAAAGGCAACCGGCGAGTAATAGAAGCAGACATAAGAATAAAGCTCTCTAAATTTAAGGGAAATTACAGTAGTATAACTATACCTTAGATACTGATTTCGCTCGATACAACTTAGCGTAGGATTTAAGGCTTTGGTCGCAAATTATAAAAAATAATTAACTTTGTCATTATTAATATATAATTTAGTGAAACCAATTGAATTAATTGAGTTTGCAATGTTAAGTGAGGAAAAAAATTCAACAGTAATAAGCTTGATTGAGTTTTAGCTTATTCTAGTAATTAAATACATGTAAGTAATAAGTATTTCGCTTTTAAATATGTTCGATTATTTATTGCAATTGCTAGTATATTTACACACTATAACGAATAGTTAGTATTCGACATTGCTTCGTATTTTACTTTTAAGGATTGAACTTGTGAAAATTATTGCTTCTTTTATTGTCGTTTTATTGTTACTTAGTGGCGGTGCTCTTTGGTTTTTAGCGGGAGGCTCACTCAATGAGTATGTTAAAAATCAAATAGAAACTGTTGGGAGCCAAGTTACCGAACAAAAAGTAAGTGTTAAGGCCGTTGATATCAAGCTAACGAGCGGTGCTGGTAGTATTTTAGGCATTAATTTAGCCAACCCTAAAACTTATAGTCAACCAAATGCCTTCGTTTTAGAAGAAATGACTCTCGACATTAATTTAGAAAGTTTAACCTCATCACCAATCATTATCGATGCTATTGTCATTAAATCACCAAAAGCATTTGTTCAATTTACACAAAGTGGTGGTTCAAATATCCAAGACATACTCGATGCCCTGGAACGAAACACACCTAAGTCAGGTGAAAGTGCCGTCGATGCAAATACCGGTGATGAACCAAGAATTAAAGTCAGTAAAATCATCCTTGCAGGTACTGCACTCACGCTAGATTTAAGTGCTTTTGGCAATAAAGAACATAGCGCAACGCTACCTGATATAGCATTAAATAATGTTGGCGGCGATGAAGGTTTGCCGGCAAGTCAATTAGGTAGTGAAATTGTTAAACAAGCCTTATCAAGTATCTGGAAACAAGCAAAAGCAACACAAAAGAAAAAATTAACCGATAGCGCTAAAGAAAAACTCAAAGAGAAACTAGAAGATAAAGCAAAGAAAAAATTAACTGATTTATTTGGCTAGTTTTAAATCTTTTGTACTATCAAGCCTAACCCTATATTTAAATTGGTTAGGTTTATAAAAAAAACAAACCAAAGGACATGTTGTAATGACAATAAATAGCCGATTAAAAACATTAACAATACTCTGCACGTTATTATCATCAAGTGTAACTTTTGCAAATCAGTATGAGATAAGTGCAATGGTTGGGCAGATGTACGGCTCTGACTTAGTAGCGAGCGATAATAGTGACATTAGTACTGACGCAGGTGGTAATTATGCCATTGGTTTCGCATGGCAAGAAAGCGTTAATGGCCAAGGGCAAATTCTTTTAAACCATGTTAGCCACGATTTTTCTGGCGAAAATGGGACTAATGAATCAGTAGATATTACCTATGCACATTTTAATGGTGTTGCGCTCTTTCGTCAGCAAAACTATGTAACAACGCTAAGCTTAGGTGTTGGTGGTGCATATTTTGATGCTAATAATGGCAACGAAGAAGTCTATCCTTCAGCCAGTGTCTCTTTTGGTACTCGTTATGAATTTCAGGACAATATGGCTTTAGTTACCGAGTTACGCGCTTACGCTACTTTAATTGACGAAGCCGACGCTTTATTCTGCCAACAAGAAGTGTGTAGTGGGAATTTTACCGATTCATTGTGGATAGACAGCTCCATTTCTATCGGTATCGCTGTAAAGTTTTAATGAGATAACGCTATTAAGTTATAACGGTTAACTTACTGCGTTCAGTTTTATTTTCTATTAGTTGGCTATTCGCAATCAAAAAATCGCAAAGCATATTATGCTGTTGCGATTTTTTATTATATTGGATTTGATTTATTTTATTGTCAGATAAATCTACATCATAAAAACTATAGCATCGCGGAAATATCAGCCGTAAGTGACATAGCCGGACGCTCAATGATTCGACCAATTTCTATATTGTTTTTATAAACGATAAATGTCGGGGTATATTTAACATCATGTTTTTTTGCTGAACCTTTAGGCTCTGATTTTTCGTAATCAAGGCCAATTAAACGGTGTGAAATGGTAGTGTTTTCAGCCGCTAGTTTTAAAAAACGAGGCACTTCACGATGACTATCATGACACCAAGAGCCAAAGTAAACATCTATGTGGAGGTCACTCGGCCAACTCTTAATTTCGGCAACTTCTTGCTCAGAAAGGGAAAACTCCTGATAGCTTAATTGAAATGGCTTATGGTTAGCTAATAATTGCTGCTCGGCTACTTCTCCGATGGCCATCGTCGCTTTTTCAACATGACTATTAGCACATGCAGAGGTAACGATAATAACAATACAGCTAAAAAAAATGACGGATAATGCTCTCATTTTATTCCTTGTTTATATAATTTTAATGTTTCTTTAATTGGTCAGCTTTAACCAACATTTCTTTACTTTCTTGCATGAAAATATCGGCATAATCGCCAAACCAATCCGCTACTTGCGAAAACATCGCAGTGAAAGCAGCCTTATCATCTAATTGCACATCTTCGAGTAACTCGAGGAAGCGATAAGCGAAGCGCTTCATCATAGCAATGTTATCTTGATTAGCAAAAATAATATCAGTATATAAAACAGGATTTTGCGCAAATAAACGGCCAACCATAATCAACTCTAATCGATAAATTGGTGAACTCATCTCTACAAGTTGAGCTATATCTGCCCCTTCAGTCATTAAGTGGTAGCCATAAGCAATGGTTGAAAAGTGACGCATAACTTGCACCATAGACATGGCTTGATCATGAGCATTGGCTTCAACAGGATAAATTTTCGCACCCCAAACCTGAAATTGCTCAAGCAGCCAATGATACTGCTTAGGAAAGCGCCCCTCACAGGCAATAATCGTTTGTTTAACTAATCCAGTGACATCAGGACCAAACATTGGGTGAAGTCCAACAACAGGCCCAGAGTGTACTTTCATCATCTCGTAAAGCGGAGCTTCTTTTATACTAGTGACGTCTGCAAGCACACAATCCTTAGGTAAAGCACCTAGCTTTTGAATAACCATCGTAGTTAAGCGAATAGGCACAGCAACAATAACCAAACCAGCATCTGCTAAAATTTCAGCACTATTAGGCCAATCATCATGCTCCAAGCTTTGAACTTGATAGTGTGAACGATTAAATAGATCGACAAAAATACGCCCTAACTGACCATCACCACCAATCACTACCACTTTTTTACAATCAGGATTTACACATCGATATCCACTCGCATCTTGGCTAATGTATGAGTCTTGCATCAGTCGGCGTAAAATATCTTCAATTAACTCAGGAGATATTCCTGCATCTTTTGCCTGTTCTCGACGAAGTTTGATTAAACTCGCTTCGCGCTCAGGGGCAAAAATGGCGATACCTTCAGCACTTTTTAGTAACCCAACTTTTGTTGTTACGGCACGACGCTTAGCTAATAACGCAACGAGTTGACTATCTATTTCGTCAATTTCATCACGTAAAACACTTAGCTTTTGTTCAAATGTAGATTGTTCGCTCATTACTTGTGTTAAACCCTATTTAATAAGTGGTTAATTATTAATGCGTTCTTTTAAAATTGATTGTAACTTTTTACTTGCAGCAGAGATCAGTTTTTCTGTGGTTTCAAAGTCTATGCAGGCATCTGTGACAGAAACGCCATAATCGAGTTCTTCAAAGGGTAAATCGGCACTTTGATTACCAGGGTTTATATTACTCTCTAACATAATGCCAATAATAGTTTTATTACCCGCACAAATTTGATCGAAGACATTATCAGCAACTAGAGGTTGTCGACGGTAGTCTTTATTAGAATTACCATGCGAACAATCTACAACAATACCGGGCTCTAAGTTCTGTTTTGCTAATTCTTCTTCACAAAGTGCAACATTCTCAGCATCATAATTTGGTTTTTTACCACCGCGCAAAATTACATGGCCATCAGGATTACCTGAAGTTTTAATCAAAGAAACCTGACCTTGACGATTAATGCCCATGAAACGATGTGAAGATGCTGCTGATTGTAATGCATTTATCGCAACACCCAAGCCACCAGTGGTACCATTTTTAAAACCAATTGGCATAGATAAGCCACTGGCCATTTCACGATGAGTTTGCGACTCAGTTGTGCGTGCACCAATCGCTGACCAACTAAACAGTTCCGCTAAATATTGTGGACTGATTGGATCAAGTGCTTCAGTGGCTAATGGCAGACCTAGATCGGTTAAATAAATTAACAATTCGCGAGCTTTACGCAAGCCAGTTTCAACATCAAACGAGCCATCCATATGAGGGTCGTTAATTAATCCTTTCCAACCGACTGTGGTACGTGGCTTTTCAAAATATACTCGCATCACTATGTATAAGCTATCTTGATATTTATCGTGTAATACTTTCAACTGCCTTGCATAAGCTTTGGCAGCTTCGACATCGTGCACAGAACATGGTCCTGCTATGACGAGTAAACGGTGATCTTGTTTATGTATTATATTGGCAATTATATTACGTGCATTTTTAACAAATACACGCCCAGATTCTGGCAATGGTAACTCATTACGTAAGGCATCTGGCGTAATTAACACTTCTTCAGCATTAACATGAATATCATTTAGCCGACTTTTAGGAATGGTGGCTGTTTCGGGTGAATTAACAGTATCGTTTGACATATTTCTTTCCTGAATAGAGCAATAATTGTAAGTTGTAAATTAATAGTTACTGACTAGTAGCTGGTTCCTACTAATAAATAGTTGCTAAGCGGGTGACTAGCTAAAGTATGGGAGGTAATAATATCGATAGGGTAGATTGAACATTTTCTTAAATTTCTCAGTGTAAATTATAGTTTACTTGTTTTGTATTGATTATATTACACCATAATCAAGTAAGTTACAGCGATAATATTTAATTCTTATGTAAAAAAAGCGCCAAAGGCGCTTTAATTAAAGTTTATGTTGATACATTAAACATTTAGCTATGGACAATACGATTACTCACCAGATGTTCGACTACCGCTGGCTCTGCTAATGTTGAAATATCCCCTAAGGTATCAAGATCATTTTCTGCTATTTTTCGTAAAATGCGGCGCATAATCTTACCTGATCGAGTTTTAGGTAACCCTGGCGCATATTGTATGTAGTCTGGCTTAGCAAAACGTCCTAATTCATTGGCAACAAACTCGGTTAATTCCGTTAACAATTCATCAGACTCTGTCGCGTTACTCATCAGTGTGACATAAGCATAAACGCCTTGGCCTTTGATTTCGTGCGGGTAACCAACTACAGCAGCTTCTGCAACAGCTGGGTGCAATACCAATGCACTTTCAATTTCAGCGGTACCTAGGCGGTGACCCGATACGTTTAGTACATCATCTACACGGCCTGTGATCCAATAAAAACCATCTTCATCACGTTTGGCACCATCGCCAGTGAAATAATTGCCCGGATATTGACTTAAATACGTTTGGTAAAAGCGGTCATGATCACCATAAACACTTCGTAATTGGCCAGGCCAACTGCCTGTCATCATTAATAGCCCTTGGTTTTCGCCTTCAAGCGTATTGCCATCTTTATCAAATAACGCAGGTTTAACGCCAAAGAATGGCTTACCTGCTGCGCCTGGCTTCATATCAATAGAGCCAGGTAGTGAAGTAATTAATATACCGCCTGTTTCAGTTTGCCACCAAGTATCGACAATCGGACATCGACTCTTACCCACTATCTCGTAATACCAATGCCAAGCTTCAGGGTTTATTGGTTCACCCACCGTACCTAAAATACGTAAAGATGATAAATCTGCTTTTTCAACAAAGCTGTCTCCAACACTCATTAATGCTCGAATAGCCGTTGGTGCGGTATAAAAAACATTTACTTGATGTTTATCACAAACTTGCCAAAAGCGTCCTGCATCTGGGTATGTTGGTACCCCTTCAAACACTAAAGTAGTCGCACCATTGGCTAATGGCCCGTAAAATATATAGGAATGGCCCGTGATCCAACCTGCATCGGCAGTACACCAGTAAACCTCGCCATCTTTATAATCAAAAACATATTTATGGGTCATTGCTGCGTAAAGAAGATAGCCACCACAAGTATGCAGCACGCCTTTCGGTGTACCTGTCGAACCAGAGGTATAGAGAATGAATAAGGGGTCTTCAGCATCCATAACCTCAGGCTCGCATACCGCAGGTAGTTTAGCGACTTCTTGTTGATAACTTACATCGACTTTATTATTCCAAGCAACATCACCAGCCGTTCTTTCCACGACAATAACAGAGTGTACATTTGGGCAATCGACGATAGCAGCATCAACGTTAGCCTTTAAAGGTATAACCCGTCCACCACGTAAACTTTCATCTGAAGTGATCACAACTTGACAGTCTGCATCAATAATACGAGATCGTATGGCCTCAGTTGAAAAGCCGCCAAATACGACCGAGTGAACAGCGCCAATACGGGCACAAGCTAACATGGCATAGCCAGTTTCAGGGATCATTGGCATATAAATACAAACACGATCGCCCTTCTTTACACCACGAGCTTTTAATAAATTAGCAAAACGACAAACATGATCATGAAGCTCTTGATAAGTTATTTTTTTATCTTCACTTGGGTCATCACCTTCCCAAATAATTGCAGTATCATTAGCTTTGTTCGATAAGTGTCGATCAATACAGTTATAGCTGACATTTAATTTACCACCAGAAAACCACTTAATATCAGCAGACTTTAAATCGACATCAGAAACACTGTCCCAAGGTTGATACCAATCAAGAAACTCTTCAGCTTGCTCTGCCCAAAACTGATCAGGTTGTTCAATTGACTGCTTATACATTACATCGTACTTTTCTGCATCAATGTAAGTATGAGCTTTTGCCTGCTCTAATACGGGATAACGGCTTTTTAGTTTGTGCATGATTAATCCTTGTTCTCATATTATCTGATGACTTGCTGACAGGTAAAACTAGAGTTGCTATCAACTAAAGGTCAGGTCTCTTACTGTCATAATAACGTAAGTTTATGCGTCCGAATACCCTACTAAAGTCGGATATTATTGAGTTTTTTCGCAAATATATTAAACAGGCTAAAGGTTTAAGAACTTAGAAATTGAACAGATAGGTATAGAAAGGGTTGAAAAAGTAATGAGTAAATTTAAGCTAGGCCTCAGTAGATATATTAAGGCCTTAATTTTTTTATGGATTTATCGTTTAGTACGTCGAAAAGCTAATATAGATAACATCATAGCAAACATGCCAAATGTAGCTGGTTCAGAAACAGGTATGGCCGGTATGGCAGGAAAATCAACATTGGTAGAGCGCACGCCTGGATTGTCGAAATTGTTCTCAGCTTGTGCTAGTCGATATGTAAAAAAAGATTCATATCGGTTACCAATTGGGTTGCCTTTGAAGTGTCCTAAGGAAGCTACACCAATTTTTTCATTCCTGTATGCCATAAATTGACTAGCTTTATATTCACTAGCAGTATCACCATCTATAGCGGTATTAACATAGCCTCTAACACCATAGAATTTAACATCATCGTTTAGTGTCCCTAGGCTCAACGTTTCACCTAACATTGTTAGGTCTTCAACAAGCTCATTAAACGCTGAAGTTTGAGGGTTATAATAGTAATAAGCTAGGTATGACAGATCTGGTTCTGATTCTGGTTTAGGCGTTATATGAACAGGGGTCGCTGTGCCGTAATCATCATTAACTTCATTTGTTAAGGAAAATTGGCTAAACAAATCAGCCACATATTGAGTATCAGCAAACATCCACCCTTCAGTAGTTCGACCTAAGACTTCTTGGTATTTATCAAAGCTTAATGTTCTCGTATACGTTAAATCAAGCCATTCAAAGCCACTTTCATCATCATAAGTAATACCACCATCACCTTTTTCAATGTAATCGCGCTGTATAAGCGCTGCGGAAGCAGACCAAGAAGATATCAATAGGGTTGTAATGAGGATATGTTTAATTAATTGCATACTACGCATTAATGGATTTCCTAAGTTATTATTTTAATATTTAATTACAAAAACGATTAATCCATTAACATTTCGATTACAACTTACACTTATAAAGTAAAATATACAATAAATTAATTATATTATTCATCAATAAATCTATTTAGATACATTGCTTTACTTTCTGGTACAACCAGAAGCAAAAAGTGTACAAAAGGCTAAGCCTGGCTTTTATTTAATAAAAGGCAATAAAAAACCTGTGTAGTTTCCTACACAGGTTTTTCTCAAGCTTTTAAACAGTATTCTATTTAAAGAAAGACTATCTTTTTGCCAATTTCTCTTTGATACGTGCAGACTTACCTGAACGCTCACGAAGATAGTAAAGCTTAGCTTGACGTACATCACCGCGACGTTTGACTTCAATTGAGTCAACGATTGGGCTATGTGTCTGGAATACACGCTCTACACCAACACCGTTCGAAATTTTACGAACCGTGAATGCAGAATTGATGCCGCGGTTTTTAATAGCAATAACAACACCTTCAAATGCTTGAAGACGTGATTTATCACCTTCTGTAACTTTTACTTGTACAACAACTGTATCGCCTGGGCTATACGCTGGTACATCTTTTTTCATTTGCTCAGCTTCAAGCTGCTTAATAATATTACTCATAATACCTTCTTCCTAGGGTTCACAGTCATCAGTAGCATTTTTGTTATCAGCTTTAATGGCCGTTAACATTTTTTGCTGCTCTGCTGTCAGAGCTAGGTTAGTTAATAGTTCTGGTCTTCTAGTCCACGTTCTTTCTAACGACTGATATTGGCGCCATTGCCTAATATGTTCGTGGTTACCACTTAACAGCACTTTAGGAACAGACTTTGTTTCACTTTCTGAAACGTCCATTACTTCTGGCCTAGTGTAATGTGGACAATCTAATAAGCCGTCAGAAAATGAATCCTGCTCAGCCGATTGTTGATGTCCTAATACGCCAGGCACAAAGCGTGCTACGGCATCGATTACGTTCATCGCTGGCAATTCACCGCCACTTAAAACATAATCGCCGACCGACCATTCTTCGTCAATTTCAGACTCAATTAGTCGTTCGTCTATACCTTCATAACGTCCTGCTATAAATATCAGTCGGTCATGTTGTGCTAATTCACGTACACCAGCTTGGTCCAATTTCCGTCCTTGCGGCGACAAATATATAACCTTCGCTTTGCCCTTTTCTTTAATAAGATCGGGACTACTATGTTCATCTGCAGCTTTTCTTGCAGCTTGTATAGCATCTCGTAATGGTTGTACCATCATTAACATCCCAGGTCCGCCGCCGTAAGGTCGGTCGTCCACTGTACGATGTTTATCATGAGTAAAGTCTCTTGGGTTCCACTTGTGAAACTCAATTAAGCCATTACGAATCGCTCGGCCTGTCACCCCATACTCAGTAATTGCGTCAAACATTTCGGGAAAAAGGCTTATCACCCCTATCCACATTTTCTTATTGCTAAGCTTGTTTGTTACGACACTATTACTCAAGTTAGAAACCTGGGTCCCAGTCAACACAAATTTGTTTATTTTCAGTACTCACCGAAAGTATAACTTGGTCCATTAAGTAAGGAATTAACCTTTCTTTCTTCCCAAAGCCATCCTTTAAGTTAGCTTTTACAACCAGTACATCGTTAGCGCCTGTTTCCATTATGTCGGAAACATGACCAAGGTCGTAACCTTTGTCAGTAACTACAGCCATGCCGATTAGATCACGCCAATAAAACTCACCCTCAGGTAAGTCTGATAACGCATCTTCATTAACAAATATTTCTGAACCGACAAGCTTTTGGGCTACGTCACGATCATCAATACCTGCAACTTTAACAACAAGACCATTGTTATGTTTGCGCCAATCGGTAATATCTACTGATTGAATATTATTCCCTAATTTTAAAGACCAAGGGAAATAGTCTAGTATGGCTTCTTGGTCATCTGTGAATGAATGAATTTTCAACCAACCTTTGATTCCGTAGACTGCGCCTACTTTACCTAAAGTGACTTCTTTACCAATAACTTCCACAACTAACTCCTAAAACCTACCAAAATTAATTAAGCTGCTTTTTGAGCATCTTTAACTAACTTGGCCACACGATCAGATACAGTTGCACCTTGACCAACCCAATGGTTGACACGGTCTAGGTCTAAACGTAATTTTTCCGCTTGACCTTGCGCTGTAGGGTTGAAGAAACCAACTTTCTCGATGAAACGACCATCGCGAGAGTTACGGCTATCTGCAACAACAACCTGATAGAATGGACGCTTCTTTGCGCCGCCACGAGCTAAACGAATGGTAACCATATCGTCCTCTATATAATTTAAGTGTTAAAACGAATTTTCCAGACATTTCTATCGACTAAGCGACAGAAAAGCTCGCGTATTTTACGCTTTTTTGCTGACAAAGCAACCTAAAGCTAGCCTTAGATGAATTATTTTATGAATTAGTTATCACTATTAAAGATATAACTATATAATCGACGCCTGCAAAACTAAGCGCCATATCGGTTGCGCTTTAATTAGCCTTTTCTGGCTGGATACATTATGACTCAATTAGCGAACAGTAGTGCAAAGGGATTAATGCTGGCGATGATCACCGCAATTATGTGGGGTATTCTGCCGTTAGCGCTTAAATCTGTCTTATTATTAATGGATGCTTATACCATTACTTGGTATCGATTTGCCTTTGCCGCATTCTTTGTTGCCCTATTCTTATTTACTAAGAAAAAAATACCCACGACGCTTTTGCAAAAACCGAGTTTAATGAAAAGACTACTGTTGGCAGCAATTTTTTTAAGCCTAAATTACATTTTGTACTTAATTTCTTTGCATTATATTCCAGCAGAAACTGCCCAAATGCTGATCCAAATGGCGCCATTTCTTATGTTGATCGGTAGCGTTGTTTTCATGAAAGAAAGCTTTAGCCGAGGCCAAATGGTCGGTTCTTTCGTACTTATTACCGGTTTGTTATTATTTTTCAATCAACAATACATTGATAGAAGCAGCATTAGCAATGATGACTTTTTGTTGGGTTTTCTTATCATGTTTGGCGCTGCCATCACTTGGGCAGCCTACGCCATTATGCAAAAAGATATGTTACGCCATTACAGCTCTAATCAAATTATGTGGTGTATATATTTATTAAGTGCAATGTTCTTTTTACCGCTTGCAAGCCCTGAAAAGATATCGACGCTTGATACAACCGCATTATTATTATTATTATTTTGCTGCGCTAATACCCTGATAGCCTATGGCACCTTCGCCAAGTCGTTAGAATATTTACCGACGGCAAAAGTTAGCGCAACTTTAGCAGTAACGCCTTTACTCACCGTACTATTTGCCACAATTGCAGAACAGCTTTGGCCAGCATCATTTCAGGCACAACACTTGAACCTTTTAGCATATATTGGTGCAGGGTTAGTTGTCATGGGTTCAATGCTAACAGCACTTGGTGATAGAATTTTAAGTAGAAGTAATATCAATCGACTAAAAGGCTATGTCGGATTTAAAAGTAAAAGCGCTTAATCAGGCCTATTTTACTGATACTTTATAAAGTGTAGCCTTTATGCTGCATATCTTTATATAAAGAGCCGCTTGAACTGATAAAAATCGGGCAATAAAAAAGGTAGCCGAGCTACCTTTAATGTTCATTTCATATCGCTGTTGCGCTATTAACGACCAAACATGCCGCCGCCCATACCACCGCCGCCAGGTGGCATCATACCTTTCATTGAACGCATCATTTTTTGCATGCCACCTTTACCTGACATTTTTTTCATCATTTTTTGCATTTGTGTGAATTGTTTAAGCAGCTTGTTAACATCTTGTATTTGTGTTCCTGAACCAGCTGCAATTCTGCGCTTGCGTGAGCCTTTGATAATATCAGGACGTTGTCTTTCTGCTGGAGTCATTGAGTTAATCATCGCTTCCATACGAATGGTAACTTTGTCATCCATTTGGCCTTTAACTTGTTCTGACATGTTGCCCATACCGGGTAACTTATCCATAAGGCCCATCATGCCGCCCATGTTTTTCATTTGAACTAATTGGTCGCGAAAATCTTCTAAATCAAAACCTTTGCCGCTTTTTACTTTTTTCGCTAATCTTTCCGCTTGTTTACGGTCGACTTTTTGCTCAACTTCTTCAATTAACGACAGGACATCGCCCATGCCCAAAATTCGTGAGGCTATTCGGTCAGGGTGAAAAGGCTCTAAGGCTTCAATTTTTTCGCCCCCCCCCATAAACTTAATTGGCTTACCGGTAATATGACGAATTGATAAAGCAGCACCACCGCGGGCATCACCATCAGTTTTCGTTAAAATTATACCGGTTAAAGGCAAAGCATCATTAAATGCTTTAGCTGTGTTAGCAGCATCTTGTCCGGTCATAGCGTCAACCGTAAACAAGGTTTCTATAGGATTAATAGCTGAGTGTAACTGTTGAATTTCAGTCATCATCTCGCCATCTATATGCAAACGGCCAGCGGTATCAACGATAACGACATCAAAAAAGTTTTTCTTAGCGTGATCAATAGCAGCATTAGCAATATCGATAGGTTTTTGCTTTATGTCACTTGGAAAGAAGCCAACATTGATTTCAGTGGCTAACATTTCTAATTGTTTAATAGCGGCAGGACGATAAACATCAGCACTGACCACTAAAACTTTTTTCTTTTCACGTTCAGTTAAAAACTTAGCTAGCTTAGCAACGGAGGTCGTTTTACCCGCGCCTTGCAAACCAGCCATCAAGACAACAGCTGGAGGAGTCGCTTTTAAATCAAGCGCTTCATTAACATCCCCCATGGCAGCTTCAAGTTCTTTTTGAACAATTTTTACGAACACTTGCCCTGGCGTTAAGCTTTTAGAAACGTCTTGGCCAACAGCACTTTCTTTTACTTTCGCAATAAACTCTCGAATAACAGGTAAAGCAACGTCAGCTTCAAGTAATGCCATACGCACTTCACGTAAAGTATCTTTGATATTGTCTTCAGTTAGGCGGCCACGACCACTGATATTTTTTAATGATTTAGTTAAACGATCGGAAAGATTCTCAAACATAAAGGACTCAAATATTAACTTTGCGCAAAAAATTAGCTCTATTATACCTGTACAGTTAATTAGCGAAAGTAGAAGTTATGCTTTTAACATAATGGCGACATTTTCTAATACAAGTGTTAAATAGAATAAACAACAATATTGAGCAATATTTTTCAGCGCCATTTTATATATAAATTGATAAAAAATTGAAGGTAATCTGTCGATAATCACTTTACTGATAACACTACAGGCTATGTTTAAGGTAAAGATTGAATTATTTGTCTCGATAAAAGCTAGAGCAAGTAACTAGCCAAGATAAAAATCTCACCTAAACTATTGAATCTAAAATAAACGATAGTTATGGTGTCTATAGGCTAATCTGCTAGAATCGCCATATTAACTAACCGTGTTAATTAGTTAGTAAGCTGTTTTTATTTTTTCGGAGCACTTTGTGGAATTTACAACTATTAGTTCATTTACTGCCTTTATTTGCTATAGCATCGCTACGTTATCAATTTTAGCACGACTGTTTCACCCAAAAGGCCCGAACTTAATTATTACTTTGTTATTTGCTAGTTTAGCGATAATTTTTCATATCTTAAGTAGCTCACAATTTTTATTTAGTCATAACAACCTTAACTTTTCGTTGCCTAATGTGGTGTCGTTAGTCAGTTTGATTATCACTTTAGTCATTTCAACCGTGGCACTGCGCTTTAAAGTTAACTTATTACTGCCGGGAATATATGGCTTTGCCGGCCTCTGGCAGCTCAGTATGATTTTTATTTCGCCGATGGGAAATATGGAAATTGTTGCCGATAAAATGGCGATATTAAGTCATATTACTTTAGCAATTATCGCTTATTGCATTTTAGTTATTGCAACCTTATATGCTTTTCAAGTCTCATATATCAATATGAAATTAAAGAGTAAAAATATTCAAGCGGTTAATCACTTACCACCTTTAATGCAAGTTGAACGACAACTGTATATTATTTTACTGTTGGGGAGTTTGTGCTTGTTACTCAGCCAAATATTAGGCTTTGTCTTTCTTGATGGCATGATTTCAAAAGAAAATGCCCATAAGACTATACTTTCTCTTGTCGCATGTGTTTTGTACTTCGTCACACTGTGGGGGCATTTCAAACTCGGTTGGCGAGGTCAACGAGTGCTGACTCTAACTTTAACTGCAACCTTTATCCTAACTTTGGCTTATTTTGGTAGCCGATTTGTGAAAGAATTTCTCTTATTATAACTTTTAGGGTATAAGTTAACCTAGTATTGCTTTTCCAAATTGGACTGATGATACAGCGCATTAAATAACTCAAATAGGATCCCTTTTTTGGATAACATCTCTACCGATATGCTGTTTGTCGTACTTGGCATTCTCATATTTATATCAGCCTATTTCTCAGGCTCTGAAACTGGCATGATGTCGATCAATCGATATCGGTTAAAGCACTTAGAAAAACAAAATCACCGCGGCGCAAAGCGAGTGAGTAAATTACTGGCAAAGCCAGATAAGCTGATCGGCTTAATTCTTATTGGTAATAACTTAGTTAATATTTTCGCCACCTTGATCACGGGTATTATTGCCCAGCGATTATATGGCGACGCTGGTGTTTTTTATTCAGGTTTACTGCTCACCTTAGTGATCTTAATTTTTGCTGAAATCACCCCAAAAACATTAGCCGCTCTTTACCCCGAAAAAGTGGCATACCCAAGCTCATTTATCCTCACTATACTGCTTAAAATTCTTTTACCTTTCGTTATTGCGATAAATTGGATCACTAATGGCATATTAGCCCTCTTAGGCATTAGCTCTGAACAACGCGAACAGCATAGTTTAAGCTCTGAAGAATTACGCACAGTGGTCAATGAATCTGGCGCATTATTGAAAGCTCGCGATCAGGACATGTTAGTTGGCATACTCGACTTAGAAAATGTCACGGTCGAAGATATTATGATCCCACGTAACGAACTGGTTGGCATCGACATCAATGATGAATGGAAACGTATTCAAAAGCAGTTAACACAATCAAACCATACGCGCGTGTTACTTTATCGAGATAATATCGACGACGTGGTTGGATATGTTCACATGCGTGATGCATTGCGCTTAGTGTCTAAAGAACAATTCACCAAAGCGACTTTATTACGCGCCGTACGAGAAATTTACTTTATACCTGAAGGTACGCCACTTAACGTGCAACTACTCAAGTTTCAACGTGCAAAAGAGCGTATAGGACTTGTTGTAGATGAATATGGTGATATTCAAGGTTTAGTGACATTAGAAGATATTCTTGAAGAAATCGTCGGTGATTTCACCACGACAATGACGCCAACAACCAGTGATGAAGTTAACATTCAACCTGACGGTAGTTATTTAGTTGATGGCAGTGCAACAGTTCGTGATGTTAATAAAGAGATGACTTGGAGTTTCCCAACTGATGGCCCTAAAACCATCAACGGCCTGATTCTTGAGTACCTTGAAGATATCCCAGAAGCCAACTTAAGTGTCAGAATTTCTGGCTATCCACTGGAAATAATCGAAGTCAAAGATAACATGATCAAAACCGTCAGAATCTTACCTGATTTTTACGACGGGGATGTTCCTGAAAGCTAAAACTTGACTCATACAGATAAAATTTCAGCTCGCTTTAGAACATTTAAAAGGCACAATTGACACTCACTCAATTGTGCCTTTTCTGTATTGAACAGCTTAACTATTCACTCAACAAAAACAGGTACTTTTCATCCGTACTACTATGGTACCACTTCAACGAATAACTCGTTAAAACCCTTAAACTCAAAGTAAAACCCAATTATTCAGCCTTAACTTGCCAATTATTTTGTGGATAGAACAACAAGTACAGAAAGTTAATAACAAAGTTATACACAGCTTTAGATCAGAGGATCAATTCTCCACAATTTCTGTGGATAACAAATGCGAGCCCTGCTAGAAATAGACTTTGTATTTTGCAATCGATATTTCGAAAAAAATTGAAGTTTTTTTATAATGTTTTATTGCTTATTTCCTAAGCCTTATTGCACCTAGAGTTTCAAAAAAACATCTTCAATTAAGGTAACTTTGGCAAGGTGTATGCAGTAAGTTTTTGCAAGTTATTATTGGATTTTTGATCAATGATAACTAATGACAACAAGTGCCATTAGTTATGCACTTTTAATAGATAATTATATTATTAGAATGCTCTTGTTTAAAATATTCTCACCAAGCTACCTTAATCGCCAAAAAATAATCGCCATAACCAGCCATGATTTAACTCTTCTTCACAGCTTTTAAGTTGACTACTATATCGCTTTGCGCGGTTATCTACTTTGCGCGCCACTTTGACCAGCCAGGCTTTTTTCTTATAAGTTTTACGTTTAAAGCCGCCCCAGCCTTCATGATAATTTAAGTATTGATTGTAAGCGTCCCATTTAGACACTTTGTTAATTTTTTGAGTTTTATAGATAAACCAACCCATAAAGTCGATAGCATCTTCAAAATCATCACGATCAGCGCCTGAGCTATCTGTCTCTCTAATATAATCATCCCAAGTCATTGTCTTGGCTTGTGAATAACCAGATGCTGTACTAACACGCCCCCAAGGAATAAAACCCAGTAAAAAATCTCTCGGCGGCAAAGCATCAGCTTTAAAAGAGCTCTCTTGATACATCATGCTCATGGGAACATGAATGGGCACTCCCCAACGTTCACGCATATCTTTTGACGCAAAATACCAATCTCTATGCTCTCGAAATATTTCGCATAGATTTTCAGGGTTCTTCGGCGGACTAGTCGCGCAGCTCGATAATGTTAAACACGCTAATGCAGAAATGATAAGGATTTTAAAAAATGTCATGAACACAGTGATTTAGTTAGTAATGATAATATCATGCCAGAATGCAGGGTAATATTCAGGTTAAAATTGTAAATATTTCATTTATGTCGTCAGGTTAATCTGATTTTGTTGCGAAGAGAATAACGCGGTGATTAGATCATTAAGCTTATATTTTACCTTAACAATTATTGTTTTTTTAAATCACCAAAAATAAATCGAACAAAATTTGAACTATTTTGGAGTGTGTTAGTCATATACTTTGAAAGCTAACTCTCCCTGGACTGCTTTCTTATTTTTTACAGCGCGTTGCCCTAACGCGCTTTTTTTTGCCTTAAATCTAACGTTCATCAAACTTGTAGCAATTCAAATTATTAATTCCAGGCAAAAAACCAAAGCATCCAGTACTAGGGCACCATTATGAAAAATAATTCTCGAGAAAAGTATCAAAATCTACTTTATCACTCAGTTCAATCTCTCGTTGTTTTTGCAATGAATTTGCCACCGACTCAGTAAAATACTGCTCTGTAAACGCTTGATAATCTTTCGCAATAAGTTGCTGACGATAATCTGTTGCTTTTTGCAATGCCGTTTTAGTTAATGATTGATTATTCTCAACCACCGCCTCCAAAATTTGCGCTGAAGGAGTTAAGTTAGCGTCGTTAACTTTAGCTAACTCGGCAGCTAAAACTTCTTGATATAATTGGCTATCATTCGCTTGATCTAATAATTTTGCAATCTCAGCCATTTCAGCGAAAATTTCCCCGCCCCATTGCTTAACTGACTTTTCTTGATTGTTGTCTCGTAATAATAATTTCGGGTCTCGACCACGAACAACAATAGCATCCATATTTTCTTCGGTGATGCACTGCTCGCTAATATCCTGTTGGCTACAATCAAGCACTGGGCTACTTTTGAGCATACAGAAGGTTAGGAAAGTATCTAAAAATCGAATTTGTTCAACGGTTATTCCGGTAGCTGAAAACGGGTTTACATCAAGTGCTCGAACTTCAATATATTCAACACCACGATTTCTTAACGCTTGAGATGGTTTTTCACCCGGTTTAGCAACACATTTTGGTCGCACTGGCGCGTATAATTCATTTTCGATTTGCAAAACATTGCTGTTGAGTTGTTGATATTTACCATCAACTTTAACACCTATTTTTTCAAATTTTTTCGAAGGTAAATTGATGGCATTTTTCACGCCATCTAAATAACCTGATAAATTGTTATAGCAAATTTTTAAAGAAGACTGCTCACTATTGGTATAGCCTAAATCACTCATTCGCAATGAGGTTGCATACTCAAGGTACATATAACCTTTACCAGATTTTTTAAACGGTAAATCTGTCGGTTTATTCTTTAAAAATGAGCCGCAAATAGCCGGCGAGCTACCGTATAAGTATGGAATTAACCAACAATAACGCTTGTAGTTTCTTAGCAGTGCAAAATATTTATCTGAAATATAATCATCAAGTGAATCTGTATTTTGCTCAATAGCTTGTAGCGATTGAAAAAAGCTTTTTGGAAATGAAAAGTTAAAATGTATGCCTGAAATCACTTGCATCATACTGCCGTAGCGGTTTTTCAAACCTTGACGGTATACTGTTTTCATTTTACCAATGTTTGACTTACCAAATTGCGCTAACGGTATTTTATCATCGTCATCGACAAAGCATGGCATGCTCATTGGCCATAATAACTCATCATCAAGTTGGCTCAGGGTAAATTTTTGTACATCTTCAAGCTGTGCGATGGCAGTTTCTGGTGTATGACTAACTGGCGTTATAAATTCGAGTAAGGTTTCAGAGTAATCGGTAGTTATATTTGGGTGCGTTAACGCTGCACCTAATCGCTCACTATGCGGTTTTTCTGATAAACGTCCTTGGGGCAATACGCGCAATGCTTCACGTTCTATACCTCGGCCAAGCTGACTCAATGAAGAGATATGCTTTTTTTGAGCAAAAGCCGCGATATATTCGTTTAATGATAATGTCAAAATAATTCCTGATGCGTAACGCCAGTGAGTTACTGTTATTTAAGGGTGAAAGCTGAAATTTCAATGCCTACAATGATTTATTATCATCTAAAACTGAGTTAGGTCAAACTAATAAAGTGTAGTTAAAGTGTTAATATGTAATAACTCACTTTAAATTCACCACCTTACACTGATAAAATATAGTCTAACTGCTTATATTTAACTTAACTGATGCAATGATATTATTGTAACCAGACCTGACTAAGCCACAATTGATTACAATGATAATGAAATGCCTAAAAGTTGATTCAGCAATTCAGTTTCTTATTAGCTGAGCTTACGGTAAAGTTCACTGATGTTTGATTTTTACAATACCTGTAAAAACCTAATAACCTTAAGATAAAAAAAATTATAAAGGTCACTTATGACAGACAGCGCTTTTAGCTTACTTCCCCCACTTGTTGCCATCATTATTGCTATTTGGCGAAAAAACGCCCTTTTCGCACTTTTCTGTGGTGTGGCACTTTGTCATTTGATGATCGCCAACGGTCACCCCATTGATAGCTTAACCGGTACTGTTTTTGGTGTTACTGGTGTATTTGGCTCACTAGGCAATGTCTATATTATCAGTTTTAGTTTACTTATCGGGGCACTGGTTACTTTAATGAATCAATCCGGTGCAGTGAATGGTTTCATTAACAATCTTGCATCGCTTAATTTAGTTAAAAATAGCCGACAAGCTAGCATGTTGCCGACGGTTATTGGCACTACCATTTTTACCGATACTAATCTCAGCATGTTTACAGCTGGCATGGCGAGTCAAAAACTATTCGACCATCACAAACTTAGCCGAGCCCGTTTGGCTTATTTAGTCGATTCCACTTGTGCTCCTGTCAGTATCTTATTTTTAATTAATGGTTGGGGGGCTTATGTTTTAGGGCTACTTGACGGTTATTCATTTAGTGACCCTGTTGGTATTTTAATTGGCACAATTGGCTACAATATTTACGCAATTGTGGCCGTACTTTTGGCTTATTACACCGCATTTAGCGGTAAAGTATTCGGCCCAATGAAACATGCTGGATCATTAATGAATGAAAACCAACAGCCGACAGTAGATCATGTTGCTCCTGCCAAAATTATGTGGCTACCGATGTTAACGTTACTTATTGGTACCTTTATTTTGTTGTGGATTACCGGTGACGGCGATATTCGTCGAGGCTCAGGGGCTTTTTCTGTATTTTGGTCCGTTGTAATTTCCCTAACATTGTTAATTTTGTTACTTATCGGCCACAAGCTGATGTCATTCTCCAACATCGTCAAAGCTTCAATTACTGGTATTAAATATATGTCGCCAGCCGTTGCGATATTAGTCTTATCGTTCGCCTTTGGCGATGCTATTAAAGCTTTAGGCACTGGTGTCTATGTTAGCCAATTAATTAATGTTGAAGTACCGCTATTTTTAATGGCACCCATTCTATTTATTGCTGCAGCGATTATGGCTTTTGCTACCGGCACTTCTTGGGGCACATTTGCCATACTAATCCCTATTGCTGTACCCATTGCACAACAAAGTGGTTTACCGATTGAATTTTTAGTTGCGGCTGTTTTAGGTGGTGGTATTTTCGGTGACCATGCTTCGCCTATTTCTGACACCACGGTAGTTGCTTCTCTTGCAAGTGGTTGTGACCATTTCGAGCATGTTAAAACACAATTACCCTATGCTTTAGTCGGCGCTGTTATCACGTTAATTGTCTATATTCTTATCGGCCTTAGTTTTTAATGGCCGAGTTAGAACTAACGATTGTTGATCACCAAGAAGACTTTGTCATTATCGATAAACCGCACAATGTTAGCTTTCATGATGAAGATGACATTGGCAGTGGTTTATTTTCCCTCATTAAAGCGCAGCTTAAATCACAGTTCGGTTTAACTGAGCTTTACCCTGTACACCGCCTAGATAAAATTACTTCTGGCTTAATAATCGTCGCAAAAAGTAGTGAAGCTGCGAGAGCATTTCAACAGTTATTTCAACAGCATCAGGTAGAAAAATATTACCTTGCTATTGCTGATGGAAAGCCTAAAAAGAAACAAGGCTTAATTAAAGGCGATATGGTTAAAAGCCGTCGAGGTATGTGGAAGTTATTACGCACAGTGGACAACCCTGCTGTTAGTCAATTTTTCTCCTATCCATTAGCGCCTAAACAACGACTTTATTTAATTAAACCTCACTCAGGTAAAACCCATCAAATTAGGGTCGCACTCAATAGCATTGGCGTACCGATACTTGGCGACCCACTTTACAGTAGTAATGATGGTGATTCTGAACGAGGCTATTTACACGCATTTGCACTTGCCTTTAACTTAAATAACAAACACTATCAATATTGTTTAGCGCCAAGTTCCGGCGCAGCGTTTAAGAGCCCTGCAGCGCTTGAAGTGATTACTAGCCTTTCCCCACCATGGCAGCAAAACTGGCCTGCTCTATAGTATTATCAGTAATCCAACCAGAGTAAGTATTATCGAAAAAAAATGGCCGCTATTATGCGGCCATTTTTATGAACTAACGTGGTGACATTATAACGAATGCCAAAATACAATGGCTATTGCTGTTGGACAAACGAACTTAGTATACCAAGGCCATATTTTCCAAAACAATGAATGTTCAACCATATCATTACCTTGTTTAAGTTCAGTTAAAATGTCGTTGCGATACCAAATCCAACCAACAAATACACAACACAACATAGCAATCAGTGGCTGTCCATAAACGGTAGAGATTGAAATAGCCAAACCAAATAGTAAATCAAAGTTAAACACGATTAATGCACTTAATATAAAAATACCGATACCAATAAAGGTCGTCGCTTTTTTACGTTCAACATTATGACGCTCTACAACAAAAGAAACGGGGCCTTCTAACATTGAAATACTGGAGGTTAACGCGGCAATTGACATTAAAACAAAAAAAGCAAAACCAACAAATAAACCAATAACTCCCATGCCATTAAATAAAGTAGGAAGCACATCAAAAACTAAATTAGGCCCAGAAATAAGATTGCCATCCACATCAAAAATAGCAACGCCTTGTGCCTGTGCTACATACATAGACGGAATGATTAACAATCCAGCTAAGAATGCGATTGAGACATCAATCAGGGTAACTTGCGCGCCTAACGTGACTAAGTTTTCCTTCTTGGAAATATACGAGCCGTATATCACCATCACACTGGTACCTAATGACAAAGAGAAAAACGCTTGCCCTAAAGCACTAATTAACAAGTCAGGTTCAAACACCCGTGAAATATCTGGATTCAAATAAGCGGCAAAGCCTTCTTTTGAGCCCTCTAAAGTAAAGACATAAATAATTAATAAAATCAGTAAGCCTATTAACGTTGGCATTAAGCGCTTAGACCATTTTTCAATGCCTTGCTCAACACCTCTGCGAATAATAGATATTGTCAACATCATAAACAATGCGGTGAAAATTAAGTTACGTTCCACCGATTGCGACGTAAGCCAGCTTGAGGCTTCATTGAAACCTAATACCGATGTGATAGGTTCAATAGCGAACGACATCATCCAACCAGCTAAAATGCCATAAAAACTTAAGATCAAAGCCGCACAAATAATACCGCCAAAACCGACAACAAATGCAAAGCGTTTATGAAAGATATTTCGTGATATTTTTTGTAGTGACGTTACCGCATTCGCCTGACCATAACGGCCGATCAGTAATTCAGCCATAAAGGCCGGATATGCCAATGAAAACGCAAGCACTAAATAAACAAGTACAAAAGCAGCGCCACCATTGCTCGCTGTTTGTGTAGGAAAACCCCATATATTACCCAAGCCTACCGCGGAACCCGCAGCAGCCATGATAAAACCTATACGAGAACTGAACGCACCTCTAGAAGCAGCCATTTAAAACCATCTTATTATTATTTCAATGAAGCTTAATTTACTTAAACTCCTACCAAAAAAACAGCATTTATTAACAATAACCGTCATCAAAGTTGTTTTAATGATGATTTTGACCGTAAAGATTTAATTACTGTCTAAATTACAGCCAGATTTTTATTCTCTGAGAATGCTTATTGAGGGCTGTGATTTTTAGCTCTTGATCGGTATTAGCTTATAAAAATATAATCAATAGACGGGTTTAAGTGATTATATAATTTTTGATATCGACGCAAAATGAAACGATAAAATTCCAGCGATTAAATTGCTTCACTTATCATCAAAAAGTAGTGAGACCAACAGAGTAGATTGCCCCACTAAAATTTACAGGTGAATTGCAACAAGCTACACTCTTTGGATAATGATGATATTTAAACATAAAGGATTATGAAATGTTCAAGCTGCTGTTAATTTGCTTCACAGTATTTACCACTCATGTTTTTGCTAACGATGTCTACGACTCGAATACAGGAAAAAACATTCAATCCATTTACTGGCTGAGTAATAATCAGGATGGAGCTGTTGTTTATGCAAGACATCATGGATTTTTTCAGTTAAAAAATTTTGTCGACACCGCCATTCTCACTAGCAATCTAGCTAAAAGTACTGAGTTCAACTTCAAAGAGGCTGAACAACTTTTATTGATGCTACCCTCAGCGAAAAAATGGTTCGTGGTTTATCTCGCTAAAGATCAACTCTCATTTAACGGCAAAATCTACAGCGTTGATGCAAACCTTGTAAAAGAGATGGTTGAAATGAATAGTTACCGCAAAAACAAAGGCGATACTATTTCTCGTAAATCATTAACAAAAGCTAAAAACAAGTTCGGCTTGTCATAGAATCAGCTTATGAAATATAAATTTAATTTAGAAAATGTACTTTCAACAAAGTAAAAGCCTGACAGCCTTCTAGTGCGAGCATTAGCATTCTTTAGCTATTGAAAGCTACCGAAGTTGGTACTCAAAAAATGAATTATAGATCTAACTTTGATCCTAAAATAAAACCCCGTCAACGACTTAAGCCATTACACGGGGTTTTAAGATAACTTTAATCGCTTTAAAGCGACCTTCTCATTAAAGAAAGTATTTAACTTAACTAAACATTAGTCTTTAAAATTATCAAATTGAAATGACTGTTCCATTTCAGTTTCTCTCAGTAACTGCATAACTGCTTGCAAGTCATCACGCTTTTTACCGGTAACACGCACCTTTTCACCTTGAATCGCCGCTTGTACTTTTAACTTACTGTCTTTTATTAGTTTGACGACTTTTTTAGCAACCGGTTGTTCGATACCTTCTTTAAAGGTTGCCACTTGCCTAAAGTTACGACCTGAACTTTCAATAGTGCCTAACGTTAAGGCTTTAGCATCAATTTTTCGCTTAACTAATTGGCCACGCAACAGATCGGTCATTTGCTTTAAACGTTGCTCCGAGTCACCTTTCATCGTCACTGCAGGGCTTTTCCATTCAAAGCTAGCATCTACATCACGAAAATCGTAACGAGTCGCCATTTCTCTCGTTGCATTTTCAGTTGCATTTTTTACTTCTTCCAAATTAATTTCGGAAACGATATCCATTGAAGGCATGATGATTCTCTATCTAAAAAAAATTAACGATATATTATCAATTTATACGATTAATACCAATGCTATGTTGTTTGCTTTCAAAGAGAAAATAAATAACATACGACAAAATACTGTAAATTTGCCGCTTGAAATATCAGTGATAGTTTTCGTTACTTAGCCCTGATATGATGATTGCCATCATAAGTCGCAATTTACAACTTCTAAAACCTCAATGAAAAGTCGCTATCATTTATTAACTCTAATCGTTATCGTCATACTGTTTTTTTGTCTTTACTTTATTTCTGAAGACTTTCGACGCGTGGTTTTCCGTAGCACAGAAATTGACTCAATTGGCCACATCATTAGTTTTTTCTGCTTAACTTGGGTGTTGCATAGCATTCTTAAACTGCCGCTATTTAATACTATGTTAACCGTGGGGTTTTACGGCATGCTTACCGAGCTCGGTCAGTTATATCTGGGCTTTCGCAGTGCACAAATGAGTGACTTTATTTCCGACATTATCGGCATTAGTTTATTTGGTGTAATTCGTTGGTCGATACTGATGTACCGAAACCGTTCGAGCAACAAACCAGCTTTATGAGAATTGTCATTGTTGGCCAAGGCGCGATAGGGCTACTTTGGTATCATCATTTAGCAAGAACCGCAGCTAATCGTGTTAGTTTGCTGTGCTCAAAGCGAATAGAAAATCCCCCAAAAAAATATTCTTTTACTGATATTAATAATCACAGTACTGAGTTTTCGTTAAAGCTGGCGAGTGATACTGCAATTGCTGAAGCTGATTTGATCATTGTTTGTGTAAAGTCTTATCAAGTCAAAGATGCTATAAAATCTATCCAGCACAATTTACCAGCTAAAGCGATTGTAATATTTTGCCATAACGGTATGGGCGCATTGGAAAACTTAGCTTCATTGACACAACCTGCACTAGTATTACTGACTACTCATGGTTGTAAAGTTGAGAAGCCTTTTCATGTAGTCCACACCGGCATAGGTCACAATAACCTAGGGCTACTTTATGGCCAACTGACAACAACGATCAAAGAAACAATGACTACTACCCTTGAACAGGCTTTACCTTCACTATTATTTGTCGATAACATTCAAGAAAAACAATGGCTAAAGCTCGCTATCAATTGTGTCATTAACCCACTAACAGCGCTTTACAATATTGATAACGGCCAGTTACTCGAAAGCAAATATAATGAAATAGTTACTGAATTAATTAACGAGATAATCACTGTTGCAAGCGCGGAAGGCATAAAGTTTGAGTTTGATAATTTACAACAACAACTAAGGTTAGTGGCTAAAAACACGGCTAATAACTGCTCTTCAATGCGAGCAGATGTTCTACAAAATCGTAAAACTGAAATTGACTATATCAATGGATACATTGTTAATTTAGCTGAAAAGCATAAGATTTGTGTACCTGCGAATGAAAAACTATTGCTGAAAGTTAAAGCATTAAACTCATAATCACGATAACTTTAGAAAAGACATTAAAAAGCCCTTAAATTGTACGAATTTAAGGGCTTTAAATTTTTGATTATATGGTGTTTTTAAGGACGATAAACTTTAACATTCGTAAAGCCGGCACCTGATAAATATAGCGCCTGTAATTTACTCATCACACCTTGGTCACAATACAACAAGTAATCTTTCGATTTATCTAAATCACCAAATTGGGTCGCTAATTTATAGAAAGGCAAATGAATGACTTCAACACCGTCTAATTCAAGCGGGTTTTCATCTTCTTCTTCGGGGCTACGAATATCAAGCACAACCGCATTAGCTGGAATATTATCTAAAGTATCGACCGCTTGAATTTCTTCTTCACTTTCTTTACCGATATCGCGAATATCATAAACTCGCGTTTCTGCTACAACTTTATCTAAAATTGAAAAGTCGAAATTAGCTTCTTCAGCTTCTACTTTTGACAACACCGCTTTAACTGTTGGCTTTTTAGAAATAACACCACAATATTCTGGAATTGTTTTAGCGAAATCTTCAGTACCAATTTTACGAGCAATATCAATGATATCTTGTTTGTCGTAAGCCGCTAACGGACGTAAAATCAAGGTTTCGGTGACACGGTCAATAACATTCAAGTTAGTTAAGGTTTGGCTAGAAACCTGCCCTAATGCCTCGCCTGTTATTAATGCTTGAATGCCCATTTTTTCTGCTACTTGTGCTGCAGCACGCATCATCATGCGTTTTAGCACAACGCCCATTTGGCCGTTTTCGATATTTTCTAAAATTTCAGCTACAACAGGTTCAAAGTCTACGGCGAAAAATTTAACGCGATGAGACGCGCCATATTTATTCCATAAATAATAGCTCACTTGCTTTACGCCAACTTCGTGCGCTGCACCACCTAAGTTAAAGAAGCAATAGTGTGTACGCGCACCTTTTTTAATCATCTGAAAACTAGCAACGCCAGAATCAAAACCGCCAGACATTAGCGACAACACATCTTCTTGTGTGGCAATTGGGAAACCACCTAAGCCTTGGTGCTTTTCGGTAACGATAAATAAGTTTTCGTTTTTAATTTCTAAATGCACTGTAACGTCAGGTTTTGTTAACTTAACGCGAGCAGACTCAACCTGTTGATTTAATCCGCCGCCAACGTACTGCTCAACCTTAATAGAATTAAAGTCGTGCTTGCCAGTACGTTTAACTCTGACACAGAAGCTTTTATTTTCGATATTTTTAGCATGAACCGCTAAGGTTTTTTCATAAATATCGTGCAAGTCAGTAAAGGTGGTTTGTTGAACTTCAAGGAACTGTGGAACACCTGGAATACATTTTAAAGTTTCGATTAACTTTAAACGATTTTCTGGCGAGTCGTTTTTAGTGTTAACTTCGATATTGTCCCAGTTCATACGCGTAGTGACTTGGTCATCAACACGACGTAAAACATTTTTAACGCTCGATTCTAAAATCTTAGTAAAACGTTTACGCACTGGACGGCTTTTAATGGTAATTTCAGCCTGTAACTTAACAATAAATTTCATTTAACAATAACACCGACATCTAGAATGGCGCGCATTATATACCCGTTCCACTGTAATATGCAATTTCAGGGCATTGTTGCTCACAGCCAAAACAAAAAAGGAGCGCTTACCAAGCGCTCCTTTAATTTTAATTGTTGACCCATACTAGATCGAAGTCATGTTACTAGAAAAACCAGTAATTATTCTTTAATAGATATTTGTTCAGTTTCCTTGGCTTTACCTTGGTTAATGGCAATTTCAACACGACGATTTCGGCGACGATTCATTCGATTAGTATTCGGCACTAAAGGTCTTGTATCGGCATGGCCAACAACAAGTAATCGTGATTGGTCAAAATTAGGTACTTTTATTATCTCATGTGCGATCGCTACAGCACGCTTACTCGACAAATCCCAGTTAGAAGTAAATAACTCTGAACTGATACCACGGTTATCGGTGTTGCCAGAGATCATGATTTCGCCTGGAACTGTATTTAGTAAAACGCCAATTTCACGAATAATAGGTTTAAATTGTGGTTGTAAGAATGCAGAGCCTGATGGAAATGAACCATTTTCACGGATACGAATGATCACTTGCTGACCTAAAGACTCTAACTCAATAGCACCATCTTGAATTTGCTGTTCCAATTGATCGGCTATTTTTTTAACCAAGTCATTTACTTGCTCTTGGGATGCCTTTTCCATTTCGTCTTTTGCTTGTTGCATTGCTTGTTCAGACAATGCATCTTCAGTACTTTGTGATTGACCACCACGTTCAGTACCTCGCTGTTCTTGTCTACCACCAGCAGAAGTTTCATCACCCGCTTGAAACTCCAACATTTGTTGAGTCATTTCCATGGTTTGTTGTTGAATAACTTCAATCGGAGTGGGTTCTGGCTTACCTGGGCGAAATTCCTGGGCAATAATACTGGTACCTTTAGGAATATCTTTAACTTCAATTTTATTTTGTACACCAAATGCAAACTTCATTGAGCCTGCAATTTGCTTGAACTTCAAAACATCCATTTCAGAAAATGACAAAAGCAGTACGAAAAAGCACATCAACAGTGACATTAAGTCAGCGAATGTTCCCATCCATGCTGGTAGCCCTGGAGGTGGGCATTTACATTGTTCGGCCATAATTAACTCCCGCTATTCGTCAGTGGTATCAACAGCCCGCTTACCTTCAGCAAGATAGTTTTTCAGCAAACCTTCAATAACGCGTGGGTTTTGTCCGTCTTGAATACCTAACACAGCATCCAGTATTAACTCCTGATTCATTTTTTCTTCAGCCATTCTTAATTGTAATTTTGAGGCGATTGGAATCGCAATTACGTTTGCTAAGAAGGCACCATATAATGTTGTTAAAAGTGCTACCGCCATCGCAGGACCAATAGCCTTAGGGTCATCCATGTTTGATAACATAGCAACCAAACCTATCAGGGTACCAATCATGCCCATTGCAGGAGCAACATCGGCAAGTGCCATCATCATATTTGAACCAGTTTCATGACGTTCAGTGGTCAAATCAATATCTTTTTGCATAGTTGAACGAACAACATCGGCATCATGGCCATCCACGAGTAAATCGACGCCTTTTTGCATAAAAGAGTTTGATATTTCAGCTTCTTCTAGCGCTAAAAAACCGCCTTTGCGAGCCGCATCAGCCATTTCAACAGCTTTCTCAATTAATTCTTCCGGCTGTTCCATTTTAAACATGAAAGATTTACCGATAATTTTACCAATACCAAAAAATTGGCCTAAATTATAATTGGATAAGACGACAAAAATTGAGCCACCAAATACAATGATCACTGATTGTGCATCTATAAACATGCCAATGTCACCAGCTAGTAACATCGCCATAACCAGTAACCCTATTGCACCGACTATGCCTATTAACGTTGCTAAATCCACAAATGCCTCCGATAAATTTTCTTTGATATACTCACTAAGCTGATAATACCTGATGAACAGGTGTTAGGCGAATACTAATATTTCATGCTGTTCTACTATTATCGCCCATATTGTCAATAACTTAAAAGTTAAGCAGAAATTTTTAATATTGACAGCTCAACATCAATAATTGACCCAGCGCCTTAGCTAAGGTAAGTTTGCGCCTAGAGTTCATTTCAACCTATAAATAAGTCCATGGCCAGAAAAAAAATTGAAAACTTAAGCTTCGAAGAATCAATCGTTGAATTAGAAACTATTGTCCAGAATTTAGAGCAAGGCGACCTTGATCTCGAAGACTCAATGGCACTTTTTGAACGTGGTCTTCACCTGAGTAAGCATAACCAAGAAAAACTAAAAGGTGCTGAGCAACAAATTAATATTTTACTCGAAAAAAACGGCCAAGCACGATTAGAAAAGTTTACTACTGAAGAGACTTCTATCAGTGACTAAACTTGTAAATATTGATGCTGTGCAAACTCGCATTAACGATTATCTCGCCAATAAACTTGAAAGCTTACCCATTAATGACGAGAAGTTATTAGCCGCAATGCGTTACGGCTTGCTTATTGGTGGTAAACGCATGCGACCATATTTAGCCTATATCACAGGTGCTGCTCTTAATACTCAAGAAAGGGATATTGATGGTATAGCTGCTGCGATAGAGTGTATTCATGCCTACTCGCTTTTACACGATGACTTACCTGCCATGGATGATGATAACTTGCGCCGAGGCCAGCCGACATGCCATGTAGCTTTTGATGAAGCGACAGCTATTTTAGCTGGTGATAGCTTACAAACCTTGGCTTTCGACATTATTGCCAATCATGATTTTTCTGAAACGGTGAGTGCAAAACGTATCAATTTATTACGTCATCTAGTTAATGCAGCTGGTTATCAAGGTATGTGTGGTGGCCAAGCATTAGATTTAGCCGCTACTAACAAAGCCATTACACTTGCAGAGCTAGAAAACTTACATTCTTTAAAAACTGGCGCATTACTCGAAGCTTCAGTCATAATGGCGGCAGAGTGTAGCCATCAAGCAACAGAAACTGACAAAAAGCAGTTAGCGCTTTATGCAAAACTTATTGGTTTGGCCTACCAAGTCCGCGATGACATCATCGATATTACATCAACAGAAGAAGAATTAGGTAAACCAGCAGGCTCAGACCTTGCTGCCAACAAAAGTACCTACCCTGCGTTGCTAGGTTTGCAGGGCGCACAAGAAAAAGCAGACAACTTATATCAACAAGCGCTTCAAGCTTTAGCCACTTTGCCCTACAATACGCAAAGCTTGTCCGATTTTGCGACTTTCATTGTTAGCCGCAAACACTAATTTTTAAATTTAATAGAATAATATGATTATAAACCTAGCTGAATACCCTTTATTGGCCGATATTAACTCTCCTGATGATTTGAGAAAATTAGACCAAAACCAACTTGCAAAAGCCAGTGAAGAACTCAGGCGCTATTTACTTAATTCAGTGAGTAAAAGTAGTGGCCATTTTGCCTCTGGTCTGGGTACTATTGAATTAACGGTTGCTTTGCATTATGTCTATAACACTCCTTTTGATCATCTAATTTGGGATGTTGGCCATCAAGCTTATCCACACAAAATATTAACTGGACGTCGCGACCAATTACACACCATTCGTCAAAAAGACGGGCTACACCCATTTCCATGGCGTGAAGAAAGTGAATATGACGTGCTCAGTGTCGGGCATTCAAGTACATCCATTTCAGCGGCATTAGGTTTAGCGGTTGCGGCAGAGCAAGAAGAAAAAAATAGAAAAGTTGTTGCTGTTATTGGCGATGGCGCGATGACAGCAGGTATGGCATTTGAAGCCTTAAACCACGCCGGTGATATTAATAAGGACATGTTAGTTATCTTAAATGATAATGAAATGTCGATATCAGAAAATGTTGGTGCCTTAAATAATCATTTAGCGAAATTACTTTCAGGTAGCATATATACCGGTATTCGCGAAGGAAGTAAGCGCATACTTAATAACATTCCTCCTATTAAAGAATTAGCCAGTCGTGCTGAAGAACATTTAAAAGGTATGGTTGTACCTAGTACCTTTTTTGAAGAACTAGGTTTTAACTATATTGGCCCCATTGATGGTCATGACGTTAATGGTTTAGTCGACACAATTAAAAATATGCGCAGCCTTAAAGGTCCGCAGTTATTACATATTGCGACCAAAAAAGGTAAAGGTTATCAACAGGCTGAACAAGACCCTATTAAATACCACGCCGTACCTAAATTTGATCATACTGAAACTTCTTTGCCAAAAAGCGCTCCAAGCTTGCCAACGTATTCGGCAATTTTCGGTGATTGGCTATGTAAAATTGCTGAGCAAGATTCAACACTTGCTGCCATAACTCCTGCAATGCGTGAAGGTTCTGGTATGGTGCAATTTAGCCAACGTTTTCCAGAGCAATATTTCGATGTTGCAATTGCTGAACAACATGCCGTGACATTTGCCGCCGGTTTAGCTATTGGTGGACGTAAACCTGTAGTAGCTATCTATTCTAGTTTCTTACAGCGCGGCTATGACCAATTTATTCATGACGTGGCTATTCAGAATCTACCGGTTTTATTTGCTATCGACAGAGCCGGCATTGTTGGCGCTGATGGTCCGACTCATCAAGGTGCGTTTGATTTAAGCTTTATGCGCTGTATACCTAACATGACGATTATGACGCCGTCTGACGAGCGTGAATGTCAGCTAATGCTTAATACTGGTTATCAACTCAATGCTCCTGCTGCGGTTCGCTATCCTCGTGGTTGTGGTAATGGTGCAGAACTTCCAGCTATTGACGAAACCATTGAAATTGGTAAAGCAGTAAAAATTCGCGCTAGCGATGACAGCACATCAGGTGATACCAAGCTTGCATTGCTTAACTTTGGCACTACTCTCGCCGAAGCTAAAGTAGCAGCTGACACCCTTAATGCAACTCTTGTCGATATGCGTTTTGTGAAACCTTTAGATAGCCAGATCATCAAAGAACTATGTGCCAGCCATGATTGTATTGTTACCATAGAAGATAATGCTATCGCTGGTGGTGCAGGCTCAGGAGTAAATGAATATATTCTCGGCCAAGGTATCGCGATAAAAGTATTAAATATCGGTCTACCAGACAGTTTCATTAAACATGGGACACAGGCAGAAATCCATCAAGAGCTTGGCCTAGACAGTCAGGGTATCATTGAAAAAATTCGTCAGTTTACCACTAGGTAGTATTTCAACAATAAATCTCCCCCAAGCCGATCATTCTATCGGCTTGTTCCTTCAGCGTTATAATCGCATTAATATAAATGTATAACCTTGATATCTTAATTAAAGCCGACATTAAAAATAAAAACACATGACCGCAAAGCAAAAAATATCTAATCCAATTACGACATTAGTATTTTAATAAACTTGTCACCTTGATTCGCAAAGATTCTGCACAATATTTTATTTTATTAACCTCCCCCTTACTTTAAGTTGAATAGTACAATATATGTGCTTTAATTGATGAAGAATTATTTTAATCAATTAAAAGGAAATATTTGATGAAGCTTAATAAAAGTCTACTATTACTTGCACTTTTATCTGTTCTTAGTGCTTGTGGAGGGTCAAGTTCAAGTAAAACTCCAGTTAAAGTACCCACACCAACTCCAGCACCTGCTCCCATCCAAACAACGATTGAAGGTAAAGCCATCAAAGGCATTATGTCTCAAGCGATAGTAACTATTTATAAATATGTTGACGGTGTTGCAACTATACTTGAAGGGGATGAGCTATCTGAGGCCTCAATCATTACCCAAGAAGATGGCAGCTATTCCATTACAATAAATGATTACGAAGGCCCAATAAAAGTAGAATTATCGGTCGGTGAAAACACCACAATGATATGTGATGCTCCTATTGGTTGTGGTGAAATCAGTTTTGGTAGTCCAATTCCATTATCAACGATTGATCCAAACTTAACACTTCTAGCTATCACTTCGGTTGGCACAGAAAATAACGGGAACACTATTGTTAACGTTTCAGCTTTAACGCACTTAAGTGCGGCACTAATTGAAGCTGACGAAGATGGTGTCAATGCCGATTCAATCCAAGAGCAATCATCAATTATCGCTAATAGCTTTAATTTAAGCGGAAATTTAACTCAATTAGAACCTACCACAGTTGATAATCCGACAGCCGTCGCCAGTGAGGATAACTTTGCTGAATTGCGCTACGGTTTAATAAACTCTGGCATCATGTCTGCCTTATTTTCAGGTCATAGTGCCAGTGAAAACGTCCTTTCTGGTAATTTAACTAATGCAGTAAACGACTTAGTTGCCAATGATGGTGCGCTACTAGTGAATCAAGATGAAAATGTCGAGGGCTTCGAATTGTCTTTAATCGACGTTCTTGACGGTGCGAGTGCTGCGGCAAATGCAGCTGCTGTTGCAATTGCTGCGGATCCTGAACTCGCAGGAAATGCTGAAATACTTGCCCAGCTTGAGCAAGAAGAAACAAATTTAGAAAATCAGGCTGAGTTTGCGGCAACAAACGCTGGTGAAAATGGCCGTGTTGACCCTGTTTCAGAGCAACCAACCCAAGGCGATGCTATTGCCAAAGCCAAAGCGATGGTAAATGACATTCGTTTATTTACCCACTTATTTGAAATTGATACCGAATCAAATAGCGCGATAGCAGGTGAAGGCGCTTTGTATCTATCACTTATTAATGATGCAGGGGTGATGGTTGAAGCTGAAGCTGCAAGTTTTCTATTACTTGCAGAAGTAGCGGATGCAATCACGCAACTGAGTATTATGTATGAAGCTGGAACATTAACAGGCACAGAATTTCCTATCAACGAATACCTAAGTTTGGAGGGTGCAGAAGGCATAGTAACCTTTGATGAAGAAACTTCAAACGGTGGTATGCTCTTCACGATTAATGCAACTTCTGGCTCTGAAATAATCAACTTAAGTATTGAAGCTATTATTGCTGAAGACGGTAAAAACGTAAATTTAAATCTTTCTGGTGCAATTGAGAGTGCTAGCGCTAAACTAGCGCTAGCTGAAGGCAGCATTGCCAAGGTCACACTTGATAGTGTCATTAACAGAGCCTCACTTGAAGATGACAGCTTTGATGGTGAAATAGTTTCTGGAGCACTGGAACTAACCTTAACATTAGAGCAAAAAGCAACTGATGGCGTTACTAACCCAGTTAAGTTTACCGGTTTGGTAAAGACAAAGTTAATACCTGTATCAGTAGCTTCATTATCGGTTGAAGGCGGTTGGGATGATAATAGTCAATCAGAGAATTATTCATTTACGCCAAGAGTTGAAACCATTATTTTACCTGAAATGCTAACTTTAAGCGGTGGCTTTAGCTCTGCCCAAGGCAACTTAATACAGGCCACTTTAACGGCTAAAATTAAAGACCTCGAAAGTTATCAAGCTCCTGACTTTAAATATATAGGTAAAAAAGTAGAGAGTCTTGCCAATATCAGCTTTTCTGATGATAAAAACACCATTGTGATCACAGAATCAGATCAGGTTAGTAAAGAACAGCAAAGCACTGAAACTCGCATCTATACACCTGGCGCCCAAATAGGCGAATGGTCTGCTACTAGTAGTGTTGCTGCAGCCTTCCCTGATGAACATTATTGGGGCACAGGTATTGAACGTAAAATTATTACTAAACGTTTTGACTCAGGTATTACTGAGCAAGGTGTTACCTACACCCGTGCTTATGTTACTGGCGAAGCTGAAAATAATTTTGGCGTAAGATCGGTGAGAATTACCCCGAAAGATCATAATGATGATAATTTAACTGATAGCTATCAAATTGACGTTCTCGGCACTTGGGATGACAAAGAGTATGATGGTACGAGTTTAAGTACCTTAATGGATGACAACGGCAATGTACTTACCAGTGACGGTAATGTCCATCCTTGGGATACGGCTTGGTTTACGGGAGAACACGCCAGTATTGACCAGTTCATGCGGGATTATAACTATCTGTTAATTGCGAATCCTTTAACAGTAAGTAATGGCGCAGAGCTATTAGCTCAAACTATATCTAACTGGTGGCAAAACCAACGTAGTGTAAGCTATGATGATATTGGAGTAGTAACAACCTTCTTCTCGGAGGAAGATTTAGTTGCGATTGCTAACGGTCCTGAAGGCGACTTAGCCCTTGATACTTACCTCACTAAACCATTACTGAAAGATGCATTTACCGTTAATGTAAGTGCCGACAGTAATACCGTGATAGTAAAGGATGCTACAGTAACAAGAACTTTTAATGTTGATTATACCAGTGAAGGAAACTTTGTTTTTGATCGACAAGTTAGCAATCGTGGCGAAATAGAAATTCACGATAACCGTAGTTTTCGAACCATTGATTCAGGTTTAGATATACCTGAAATTATTATGTTACGAACTTATACTTATGATGATACTTATTATTTGTTAGTACGTACCATTCCGGTTGATACTGATGGTGATAACTTTGCAGATCACTTTGACCGAGCTATTACATACAGTGACTTTATCGATTCAGATGGGGTTTTAGTTGACGAAAGCGGTAACCCAATAACAGAAAATCGTTATTTTCAAAGCGATGCTTATGCCGATACTTTCGGTGATTGGGCCATACCGTTTGATGTTCTCGCTGTCGAAAATGGTTTGCAAGCATATAAAAACTGGCTAACCAACATCAGAGGCTCAATGTTATATACCTATATCGATGATATTGGTAACGTTGATGTTGAGTTATCAGAGTCCGAAATTGCTTCATTAATCGCAGGTGAAACGACTGCATTTGATGCTTATGTGACTTACCCAGCAGCAACTGAATCACTTGAGAATAAAGATGTTTTCTTAGGTATTAACGCCGCACTTTCATTAGAAACGACCCTAGGTGATTATCAAGTGAACCTTAAGTTATCTGGTGACCGCACGGGGTTTGATGATGGTAAACTTACTATTGATATGCAATACATGTTACCTGGTGACGATGCTATGCGTAAATTTTCTGTTCATATGAAAACAGATAAGGTTGGCAGGCTTACTGCTAACAATAGCGAAGGTGTACTAATTGTCCTAAAAGAGCCAGTTGATGGTTCCGATAGTAATGTTATAGGCACAATAGTGGTTGGAGCATCAGCGGAGAAAGTCGCTGATATCGAAGATCGCGATGGTATTATCATGATCGTTTACTCTGATTCAACTACTGAAACATTGTAACCTTTAAGTCATAAGCATGACCAAAGCCAGCTAAAGTATTAGCTGGCTTTTTACTTTGCTCCAGGCACGAAATCAAAAAACTGATATTATAGGGCCTGTTAAAATTTCAGTTTATTTAGGTAGAAATTAAGGACAATTAATGATGATACGCCTGCCTTTGATAGCAACATTACTTACTGTACTATCAATTAATGCGAATGCTTCAACCAAAGTTGAAGCATTCACTACTAGCCACTCATACAGTAATATCTTACCGATAAAGCAACTTATTGATGATGATTGGCAACAGCCACCTGATCAAGGAGCTAGCGATGCTTTCACACAAAGTGAAGTGGGAATAAGAGCTTATATTGATAATTTTTCATTCAGTGTTTCTCAACGTTATGACTACTTTGTCAAAACTGAGCAGCAAACCGCACAAGCATTTTATTTGAATCGAAATGACCTCGCGCTGAACACTTTAGATGAATACAAAATAAATTTTCAGTTACTCAATCAGCGCAGTAACGGTATAAAAGTTGGCTATAAATTTCAATACAATAACTTTACTACAGATATTAGATTGGGTTACTGGCGCTTATTAGCAACACGTGATTCTTATCTAAATGGTGTTATTTCCGGTGATGATAATGGCAATATTTCTGCCAGCGCGCAACTCAATGAGTTTTATTCAACAGATAATTTTTTAAAGCGTAGAAACAGCGACGATTGGAATACACAAGGTACCGGTTTAACAGTCGATCTTCACATGCGTTGGCAACCAAGCTCTAATATCGATTTAAAACTATCTATAACAGATCTTTATGCTGAATTTACATCTAAAAATACGGGCTATTCTGCTGGTAAATTGGATACTGATGGTACTTTTATTAATAGTATAGGTGGCATTGCTTATGTACCGCTATATAGGGGGATAGAAACAAGTGCAGAGCATCAATTTTCAATTCCTGTAACGATTAACCTTAACGCCCTGTATCGTACTAAAAAACTAACTTATGTCACTCAATTCTTACGTCAAAGTGATATAAATTTTTACTACGTTGGCGTACAATTCGAACATGAAAATAGCTCCACTAGATTGTTATTGGATATTGAAAATACCGCACCTGAAATTCAATTTCACCACCCTTGGATAACCGCTTATTTTTCGATTGATGATACAGATTTCAATCAAGCCATGTTATTTAAATTAGGCATTAATTTACACCTAACCTTTTAACGCTATTTGGCCAACTTTGATACAAAATTTAAACTAAAAAAAACGCTTAGATATTTATCTTAAGCGTTTTTTTTCAAACTAAGTAACCTCAGTTAAACATTTATTCAGAAATATATTCAACTACTTCTAAACCAAAACCAGAAAGTGAATGGTATTTAGTTTGCGAGCTTAACAAGCGCATTTTACTAACACCTAAGTTAGCTAAAATTTGTGAGCCAACGCCAACGTTGCGTGAGCCAACATGACGCTTCACTTCTTTGACTGTTTCGCCAGCATCCAATTTTGCATACTTCTGTACTTGAGCAATTAATTCTGCAGCCGACTCATGCTTGCCTAAAAGGACTAACACACCACCTTCTTCACCAATTTTTTTCAATGCTTCTGCCATTGGCCATTTAGCAACACTTTCACGTTGACTAAACAACAGGTCTCTAAAAGTGTTCTCTAGGTGCACACGCACTAAGGTTGGCTCTTCAGCTTTGATTTCGCCTTTAGTCAAAGCAAAGTGTGCTTGACCATCAATGGTGTCTTTAAACACGGTTAAATCAAAGTCACCGAATTCAGTCGGGAGTTTACATTGCGAAATACGTTCAATAGTAGTTTCGTTAGCATTACGGTATTCAATTAAATCAGCAATGGTGCCCATTTTAATACCATGTTTCTCGGCAATAATCTCTAAATCAGGACGACGCGCCATGGTGCCATCTTCATTTAAAATTTCAACGATCACTGCTGCGGCCTCAAAACCAGCCAAACGCGCTAAATCAACACCAGCTTCGGTGTGGCCTGCACGGTTTAATACGCCGCCATCTTTAGCAATTAAAGGGAAAATATGGCCGGGTTGAACAATTGAATTATGGTCTGCATCTTTACCGACTGCAGCTAATACAGTTGTAGCACGATCAGCTGCTGAAATTCCGGTAGTTACCCCTTCTGCAGCTTCAATTGAAACAGTAAAGTTAGTGGTAAATTGCGCATCATTTTTATCAACCATCAACGGAAGTTTTAAACGTTCACAACGCGCTGCTGACATCGGCATACAAATAAGACCACGGCCATGAGTTGCCATAAAGTTAATCGCTTCTGGCGTAACTTTTTCTGCCGCCATAATGAAGTCACCTTCATTTTCGCGATCTTCATCATCCATTAGAATGACCATTTTACCCTGAGCTATATCGTCGATAATCTCTTGTGGGGTGTGTAAATTCATGACAACCTCTTTATTTAATAAAACCATTACGCGCTAATAACGCATGCGTAACACCTGAATCTACTTGTTTTTCAGGTGACTGCTGGGTAAGTAATCTTTCTATATATCGGGCAATTAAATCAACTTCGACATTCACTTTCGTGCCCACTTGGTATTTACTGATAATTGTTTCTTGAGTGGTATGCGGCACAATAGTTAAACGAAATTGTTCCGTTGTTAAACTATTCACCGTTAGACTTGTACCATCAATAGTAATCGAGCCTTTTTCGGCAATATAAGGGGCTAATTCAGCGGGCATACTTAACCAATACTCAATGCTATTACCTTTGTGCTCAATGGCCTTAATTTCACTTACACCATCTACATGGCCAGAAACCATATGGCCACCAAAACGTGTAGTTGGCAGCATAGCTTTCTCAAGATTGACACTATCTCCAACTTGATAATGTGCTAAACCTGAACGCTTAATGGTTTCACTCGATACGTCAGCACTAAAACTGGCACTATCTAATGCGGTTACGGTTAAGCAAACACCATTAGTGGCAATTGAGTCGCCTAATTTAACATCTGATAAGTCTAATGATGCAGTATCAATAGTGATGCGCGCACCATCACCTGAAGTATTTATTGCTCTTAAGCGCCCAACGGCTTCTATGATCCCTGTAAACATTATTTATCTCATCGTTTATTTGACATTAATTTTTGCAAACTATTGTCTATGGGTATTAGTTAAATTTTTTGGCGATTTAAGCCATTAACGACTAATTTATCGATTAAATTTTGCCGTTATTCTAATATCTTTTCCAATCATACGTATATCTGTAATATCGACTGTTTTGGCTTCAGATAACGTTACTATTTCTGGCATATTCACTAGACCTTTGCCGTCATTTCCAATCAGCTTTGGTGCCTGAAACAGAATGAGTTCATCAACTAAATTTTGACGAATAAAAGCACCGGCTAATTGCGAACCTGATTCAATTAACACATCGTTCAGCCTTTGTTGAGCCAAGTAAGTTAATAGTAACTTCAGATCAATATATTCACTATCGCTTGCTTTAGGAATAATGACCTGTTCTACAAAATGAGGCCAACTTACGTTATTTTCAATGCCCTGCCGAATTAATAATATTTTGCTGTCTGTTTTGAAGATAGCGAGATCCGGTGTCAGGCGATTTTTACTGTCAATGACAATACGAACAGGCTGCCTTACATCTACTTCTGGGTAACTGTTTTTTAATTCGCCTAAAGCTTGCCAACGCACATTCATCTGAGCGTTATCAAAAATAACTGAATCTGCGCCACAAATAACACCGCAACTCTGTGCTCTTAGCCTTTGTACATCAGTACGCGCTTCAACACCGGTGATCCACTTGCTTTCGCCAGAAGCCATCGCTGTTTTACCATCTAATGTGGCCGCGAGCTTGCAGCGAACATAAGGCCGTTTAGTGGTCATTAACTGAATAAAACCAGTATTTAGTGCTCGCGCATCTTGTTCAAGTAAACCGAATTGAGTAGTAATCCCTGCTGCGCCTAGCAATTCAAGGCCACGACCGGAAACTTTAGGGTTTGGATCAACCATTGCGGCTATAACGTGACTAACTTGAGCTTTAATTAACGCTTCGGCGCAAGGTGGTGTTAGACCGTAATGACTACATGGCTCTAAAGTGACATAAGCCGTTGCACCTTTAGCCTTTTCACCGGCCTGTTTCAGCGCGTGAACTTCGGCATGCCCTTGACCTGCTTTTTGATGAAATCCTTCACCAACAATTTCACCGTTTTGCACAATGACACAGCCAACACGAGGATTAGGCGACGTTGTATAATGGCCTCGCTTAGCTAAGCTAATGGCGCGTTGCATAAATTGGTGATCATTTAATGAAAAATTGCTCATTATACGGCTCAGTTTAAACCCAAGTTAATTGTACTAAGTTAGTCATCATCGCCTAAGCGAGCAATTTCCTCTCCAAACTCTTTAATATCTTCAAACGAGCGATAAACTGAAGCAAAACGGATATAAGCCACTTTATCTAAACTTTTTAGCTGTTCCATAATAATCGTACCGAGCATTTCGCTCGATACTTCGCGCTCGCCAGTTGCCCGCAATTGTGATTTAAGTTTATTTATCGACAATTCCATTTCTTCAGTACTGACCGGTCTTTTTTCTAAAGCGCGTAAAAGACCATTGCGCATTTTATCTTCGTTGAAAGGTTCACGAGAACCATCACGTTTAATAATGCGCGGCATTACCAGTTCAGCACTTTCAAAGGTAGTGTATCTTTCATGGCAGGCCAAGCACTCTCGACGACGACGTACTTGGTGACCATCAGAAACTAAGCGTGAATCGATAACTTTAGTATCGTTAGCTGAACAAAAAGGGCAATACATTTATATGTTCCGTTGTTTACAAGTCATGGGCAATAAGAAAAACCAAGCTATTATTTTAATCGCTTGGTATTAATGCCAGTATTTTAATTGAAAACAGCGCATTAAGCTAAAAATCTTACCAACAATATAAAATTAAACTTGAGTGTCCGAGTTTCGCAAATAAAAATGGCCACTAATGTGGCCATTTAACGCTGTTTTTGCTGAACTTATTCAACAAATTTCGACGTTGTTATTAATAGTTTACTTGTAAACAGGAAAACGAGCACAAAGCTCACTCACGCCAGCTTTAACTTTAGCGATAACGTCTTCGTTTTCGATATCATCTAAAATATCACAAATCCAAGCAGTAATCGTTTTGGTTTCTTCAACACCAAAGCCACGACGAGTAATTGCCGGTGTACCTAAACGTAAGCCAGAAGTTACAAATGGTGAGCGAGGATCATTTGGTACTGAGTTTTTGTTCACTGTGATGTGAGCACGGCCTAGGGCGGCGTCAGCATCTTTACCTGTAATATCTTTATCAATTAAATCAAGTAATAACAGATGGTTTTCAGTGCCGTTAGAAACAACTTTATAACCACGCTCTTGTAATACCGCCACCATAGCTTTGGCATTATCTAACACATTTTGCTGATAAACTTTAAATTCAGGTTGTAGCGCTTCTTTAAATGCCACCGCTTTTGCCGCGATAATATGCATTAATGGGCCACCTTGACCACCTGGGAATACTGCACTGTTTAATTTTTTGTAAACGGCTTCGTCATCACAACCTGAAACAATTAAACCGCCACGTGGGCCAGCCAATGTTTTATGAGTTGTAGTCGTTACTACGTGCGCATGTGGTACCGGGTTAGGATATAAACCTGCCGCGACTAAGCCTGCAACGTGAGCCATATCAACGAAGAAGTAAGCGCCAACTTTATCAGCAATGGTACGCATACGCGCCCAATCAACAATGCCAGAAAAAGCCGAGAAACCACCGATGATCATTTCAGGCTTATGCTCGATTGCTAAACGCTCTAATTCAGCATAATCGATATCACCTGTTTCAGGATGTAATCCATATTGAATAGCTTCGTAAGACTTACCTGAAAAGTTAACATGTGAACCATGAGTTAAATGCCCACCATGCGCTAAGCTCATGCCTAGTACTTTTCCACCCGGAGAAACTAACGCTTGAAAAACCGCTGCGTTTGCTTGTGAGCCAGCATGTGGTTGTACGTTTGCATAAGTAGCACCAAATAACTCTTTTGCACGATCAATTGCTAACTGCTCAGCAACATCAACATATTCACAACCACCGTAATAACGCTTACCGGGGTAACCTTCAGCATATTTATTAGTCAGCTGTGAACCTTGGGCTTCAAGTACACGTGGGCTACAGTAATTTTCTGAAGCGATGAGTTCAATGTGCTCTTCTTGTCGAACAACTTCTTTGCTCATTGCTTGATAAAGTTCTGGATCGAAATCAGCAATATTCATATCACGTGTAAACATGTTAAATCCTCAAATAGTCTGCTATCTGCAGTACTGGGCGTTGGCGTAAGTGCAAAATTAATTGCGGCATATTTTGCCTGAACTTATAGGGCTTGTACACGGTAAAACCATGCTCTTTTAGTTCATTTAGCAATCAAATATGCCTTAAAGTAAGCAATAAAAAGTAAAGTCACTTAAACAAAAGCATAATTGAGTACAATATACTTTCTAAAAAACACAAAAACAACAAATTAAATACAACTAAACATCATAAAACAAAATTTATAACGAAAAACAACAGCAGCTACCGTTTATTTGATTTTCAATAGTTTCTGATATTCACTCTTACGTTTACGATGTAGATGCTCGACAACAAGGTAGGTAACAACGATTAATCCGTTCGCCATTAAATATGCTGGTAAAGCATCTTTGTTATTTGTTTGGCTTACCGTATAAATATACCAATTGATTAAAGGTAAGAAGGGTAAAAATGAAATTTTTGTGATTAACATATATTTTATCGATGCTTTACTTAACGCTATCGCATTTTCAATCGCTTTGTCAGGACTATCTGATATTTGTGTCCATGTGGTTAAGCGTAATTTGGTCTCGAAAGAAACAAAAACTACAGACATTAGCCCCCCTAATCCTAAATAGATATTGAACGGTTCGCCCCATTGACCATCATAAACACCATATAAAAAAACGATGATCAAACCTAGGGTCGCAATAATATTTGCCGAAAAACATAATTTCGCCATACGCGTTCTTTTACGTGTGTTTTTAACAAGCTCGTCCAAGTCGGCTTTAGGTGTCGATTGACTTTGCCAATCTTGGCTTAACTCTGCCCAAGTATCGTCTTCAATCGCTAATTTTTCATTATTACTTTCTAATTGTTGTGATTTTGTAGTGATAGTTTTTTGCTCTTCTTCGCTCATAAAGCCTCCAACAATTGCATTAACTTTGCCTTTGCTCTTTGTAACCGAACACCGACTAAGTTTGTTGATATAGCCAATACGTCAGCGATATCTTGATAACTCATGCCCTCAAGTGCCAATGTAATCACTTGCTGTTGCTCGAGCTTTAATTGCCGAATAGCTTGTGCAAGTCGCTGTTGTTTTTGCTGCTGATTTAAAGATTGATACGGAGTCGGCTGTTGGCATAAAGCAACATCGTTATCTGCTACGGAATCTGTGGTGCTTACATCATTGCTTGATTCTGTTTTTACGGTCTTAACTGCCTTAGCCACATGGGTTGCTAAAACGTTATGGGCAATACGAGCTATAAAGGTTTTAACTGCTGAATCCGCACGAAAATTAGGTAAAGCACGCCAAATGTTTAACGCGATTTCTTGAAAAAGCTCTTCTTGAATCGCCGGTTTGGCCTCAAAGCCGTTGATGATATGTCGGAGCAGTTTTTCATGCTCTGAAATCCATTTAATAAAGATGTCTTGATTGCTCAATGAATAACCCAGTTGTGTTTTAGCTGTTTCGAAACAGTCTTTTTTTAGTCTGACTGATTCTACTGGGTTATTCATATATTACAATCCTAGTGCTGGCTAACTCTGATTAACTTAATGACATCACTACTTTTTCAGAGGTTAAGCGCTTGGCTAAAATAAGCACTAATCCTACCGTTAATGCAATGGTTGCCACACTGGTAAATAGCAATGCACTCCAGTCGATAGGCAAGCCTTTAAAAACGTCTTCCATCAACAACGATTGTCCAGAAATAGGCACCCATTCGACCCAAGCAGGTTTATCATCCATTAACATTAATGCAAATGGAATAAAGCTTGGCGCCATTATTAACATAGTTACGGTAGATTGCGCTTCTTTAAAGCTTTTAGCCTGAAAAGCAAACAAAAGCTGTAATGATGCGGCAAGAAAACATATCGGCACTAGTAAAAGTAGCAAGATGACAAAGGTATTAGCGTCAATGCTAAAGGTTGCGCCGATTTTTGTCAGATCGACGAAGTTCATCGCAACGGATGTTAAAAACAACATTAAAATAATTGAAATGATTGAAATTGCACTTGCACAACTTAATTTCGCTAAAACAATTTTTAAAGTACTTACAGGCTGGCACAACAACATCTCTAGCACATTACGCTCTCGCTCCCCTGCACTTGAATCGATAGCTACCGGTAAGCCAGACATAAATGCGGCCATCATTAAATAAACCCCTAAGATTAATGAGATCATAACGGCATTACTACTTGGTAACGAAGTGTCTTGCTCAAGTAACTTAATAGGTTGCAATAACTTGGTATCAATACCGCGTACCAGCAAGCGCTTGTAACCAATGAGCAATGAATGGTCTCTGACCACTTCTTTAATTCGACGAATAGGTGAAGATAACGACTTTTCATTAAAGTCAGCCCGTAGGGTTAACTCAATGGGTTTACCATCGGCCATATCTATAGCAAAACTTTCAGGAATGGTGAGTTCAATATTACGCTCATTCCAGTTTCGCTCTTCATCTTCAGGTACATCGGCAAAAGATAAAATGTTTTCATCTTTTAGTGCTTTAATAAGCTTTGGTGCATGTTGTTCACCGGTATACTTAACATAAACAGCTGGGTTATCTACCGCTTCTTTAATTGCAACTTTTAGCATGACCATGATCATCACTGGCATTAATAACGCCATGCTCATCGCAACCATTAACGCACGTCTATCTCGAAACGCTTCTTTAAATTCTTTAACCATTAAGGCTTTTAATTGCATCATGCTGCTACTCCCTCATCAGAGCCAATCAATTTAACGAAGGCCTCTTCCAATAATTTCTCCCCCGCTAAGTCACATAATTCTTGCGGAGTTCCTTGTGCTGCCAGCTTTCCGTTTGCAACAATTATTACCCGATCACATAGCGCAGCAACTTCTTGCATCACATGAGATGAAAATAAAATACAGTGACCTTTTTCTTTAAATTTAGCTAAATGGTTACGTAAAATACGCGTACTCATAACATCCAAACCACGAGTCGGTTCATCAAGAACAAAGTTCTTTGGTTGGTGCACCAGTGCTTGCGCTAGGGTAACCTTCATGCGTTGGCCTTGTGAAAACCCCACGGTTTTACGGTGCGCTAATTCTGTCATATCCAGGTCTTGTAAAATTTGCTCAATCGCAGCGTGCTTATTAGCCCCCTGCATGCCATGGATACTGGCAAAGTAGTCAATTTGCTCATAAGCAGTTAAACGCTCATATAAACCAAATTTATCTGGAAATATCCCGAGTAACTTTCTTGCTTCAATCGGCTCCTCGGTAACTTTAATACCGTCAATAGTTGCGTAACCTTCATCTGCTCGCAACAAACCGTAAAGAGTCCGCAAGCAAGTAGTTTTCCCGGCACCGTTCGGACCTAATATACCCGTAATTTCGCCATCTTTAGCGGTAAACGATAAGCCATCTAGCGCTTTAACGGTATTTTTTTTACTGACAAAGCTTTTATGTAAATTATTAACTTCTATCATGACTTATTCCTTTGCTTCTGTTGGCATAGTGTTGGCCGTGTCTAATGTGGCAGCGCCACCATTTAAACCAACCATAAATGACTCATCGGGTATTTCAGCTAAACACGACTCATCAAGTTCCTTTGGTGTTTGCTTTTCTAAGAACTCATTAACAATGTTTATTCCACAAGGAGTGGACGCCACGATGTGCGCATTATTTTTAGAAATAATATGATGACTATTAGGTAGATGAGCATGAGACTTGTCACCGTTGCTCGCCGGAGTAACAGGATCAAGTTCTCCTGACATAATTAATGTTGGAATATCAGCTTTCACCGTTTGATAAAAATCTGCACTTGGTTGGTATTTAGGCCATGTTGAACAAACAAGCCCGATCATATCTAAGCTCATGCCTTTGGCAAAATTATTATCTGCATCTTGAGCTTTCATCTCGGTTGATATTTTTGGATAGTCTTCATTACAAACAATATTATAAAGCAACCCTACATAAATCCCCATGCCGCCTTCTCCTTGCGCAATGAGTCCTGCTAAAGGCTTATAATTGCCTAAATAAGCTTGGTGAATTAACAAAGGTACTAAAGTGCGAGTTTCCATCGAATACAATTGCATCTGTATAGTTGAAAGAAACTTAATTGTGCTAATAGTAAAAGAGGTATGTGTTCCAAGTCTTGGATGGTCTATTTCCACAGTGACAGGTGCTTTTGATAGTCGCTGTTTAATTGTCGCAAACTCTTTAGTTAAATCAGGGTATTGAGTTGAACAGCTTTGTTCATTCTGACAGTTCTCTAACAACTTAGTAAATGACTGATCTGCACTTTGACCAAATAATCCAATTGGCACCTCTATAGGCCCAACACTGTCAAGCACGACACTCTTCAATGACTCCGGAAACATCCGCATATACACTAAGCCGGCACGGGTACCATATGAACCACCGTAAATATGCACCTGCTTGTGACCTAGCGCTGCTCTAACAGCATCGAAATCTCGAATAGAGTTTTCCGAATTGTATTGGCTTAAATCACTAGTAAATAGTGATAGGCATTGCTCAACATCTGATACGGAGATGTTTTCCGGGATACTGGTATAAGGGTCTAATTCTAATGAGTCTTCACACTGCAATGGGTGCGACTTGCCAGTGCCACGTTGATCAATAAGAATTAAATCACGGGTTTTTCTAATTTCATTAAAGCCACGATATATTTGACCAGCAAGTTCAGTCGCGGCTTGTCCTGGCCCGCCGGCTAAAAACATAAATGGCAAATTTTCTTTGCTGCTGTCTATCGCTGGTAAAACTACGATATTAATATCAATTTTTACACCATCTGGTTTGGTATAATTCTCAGGAACAGCCAAAGTGCCACATTGAACTTGTTGCCTAATACCTTTAACGTGGCAACTCGCTAATGTTAACTTTTGCTCAGAAATATCTTCTGCAAAACTGTTCGGGCTTAATCCAATAACTGCAATAAGCAAACTTGTACTCAATACGTTTTTCAAATTCATTTTATTTTATGCTCCTTTAAAATACTGTTCACATAGTCTTAGCGTTTTAAGATTTATTACAGTTTTCTGAAAAAATATAAAAATAGTTTTCTTTCTATAACAACATTAAAGATTTAAGCGATAATTTTTCTCTCTATTTACGCTCGTTTTTTTACTTCTAAATGGTTTATTGAAGTAAAAACGCGTAAATATATTAAATAACAAAATTAATCATTCACATAACGCTAAAATAACGATAGAGTCTGTTCTAGGTACTATTCACCAAATAAGAGGATGACTGATGGAATTAAATCAGTGGGTTGATGAACTATTTGAAGTGTTTGATGAAGATAAAGACGGTGTTATCAATAGAAGTGAATTTGTTGAATTGATAGACTGCTTATTGCAAGATAAAGGTATTCGTATGTGCGAAACTATCTTCAATCGCTTTGACAAAAATCACGATAATTCAATATCAAAAGATGAATTGCGTGAGATGGTTATTGATCTAGCGCTATAGCTCCTCTTACCTACGCTAATATAAATATAATTTTTCAGCGTATTCTAAAGCACCAGATTCATGGTGTTTTTTTTATGCGCGAAACTTCTTCGATTTGTTCTATCACTCTGTTTTCAAAAAATAAAATTCTCTTTTTTTTTAATAATCACCCTTTTTTAGCAGCTTTATTCTAGCTTGACACCACTATTGATTTTGCCATCTACTACAATTATTTACCCCTAGAGAATGGCGCAGAGGTCAGACCACTAGTAATACCACAAACACTTTGCTATTATAACCAGCGTACACGTGTACACTGAAATAGGAATATATAACGTGCAAACTCCAGATTACGGCTTAGCCGAAGAAATTGTTAATGCGATAAGTCATGGCTTGGCGGCTTTACTCAGTGTCGCAGGCTTAACACTTCTAGTCACATTAGCTTTATTACAAGATGATTTTGTCAAAGTCTTCAGCTTCAGTATTTATGGCGCTAGCCTTGTTTTACTTTTTAGCGCTTCAACGCTTTACCATGCTTTATTACATGAAAAAGCAAAGCGGTTATTCAAACTTTTTGATCATTGCGCAATATACCTATTGATAGCAGGAACTTATACACCACTGATGTTAGTAACCCTAGCCGATGATGTGGGTATAGTGATATTAGCGATAATCTGGGCTTTAGCCCTGTTAGGAATTGTTTTTAAAGTTAAATTTGGCAACAAGTATAAGAAAATATCATTAGCTACTTATTTAGGTTTAGGCTTAATCTCACTAACATTTATTGAGCAACTCAATGCTAAGCTAGCCTTTGAAGGTATGGTGCTACTGGCATTAGGCGGGATTATTTATGCTTTAGGTACTATATTTTATGTGCAAAAAAATAAAAAATACAGTCATGCTATTTGGCATATATTTGTATTTGTCGCAGCCGTTTGCCATTTTTTTATGATGTTTTATTACGTACTTTGATTATTACATACTTTGATATATTAAAAATTAGAAGCTTCATATTTGAGATAAGCTAACAGTATGACTGATAGGCTTTAAAGCCTATCAGTAGTGATTGATAACAAAAACTTATCAAATTTTTCTAATGTATTGGCAAAGCTTTTTTGGCCTAAACCGATACGAAAATAGTTACCCGGCAAACCAAAAAGCTCACTAGGCAGTGCCAACACGCCACTTTTTTTCACCAAATTTTCTGCCCCATCCATCATTGAGTCAATATTATTAACTTCTACTAACGCCAAAGTCCCCGCTTTCGGCGGGTGCCAACTTAGCAATGATTGATGTCGAGAAATAAACGCTGCAAATAGCGCTATATTATCAACTATGATGTCGTTATTAACCGCGATTATTTCCGCACTACTTTGCAGTGCTATTGTCGCGAGAGTTTCGTCTATTTTCGAGCAACAAATTGACTGTTTTGCTTTCATAGCGAGCAAATTGTTTACTATTACCTTGTTCGGCGTTACTGCCCAACCAATTCGAACGCCAGCTAATCCTAAGCTCTTAGACATGACTCCTACAATGATGCTGTTTTCATAATCAAGATAGCGATGTGCTAATGCTAGCTCTAAATAATTACTCGCTTGAGAAACATCATCACTTAATAAAAAACACTGATATTGTTGAGTCAATACTAATACTTGTTCAGCCAGTATTGAATCAATAACACTACCGGTTGGATTATGAGGCGAGTTAAGCACAATCATGCGTGTTCTCTCACTAATAACACCTTTGAAGTCTTCGATATCTACTTGCCACTGCTTCTCGGGCTTAAGAGCAACCTCCTTGACAACAACGCCCATCGACTTTGCCATATTAACTAAAGATGGATAACTCGGTGTCATAACAATAATTTCATCACCTGCAGACAACACGGCTTGATAAATAGCAAATAGCGCTTCTTGTGCACCGCAAAAAGTGACAGCATCTTCTGCGGATAACTCACGGCTATGACAATTAAAGCTTTGGTGAAAGTTTACTATTTCAGTGCGCAAGGCTTTATAACCTTGCACAGGTGAATAATCGAGACGAATTGCGCCAATATCAATCGAACTAAACCGACACAACTGCTCTAAAGTTAAAGCCTGTGCCGTTGAATCACTTAGATTACACTTAACAAACCGCGCTAAATTTTTACTAAAAGCAATATGTTTTGGCAATGCCTGCAAAGCTATTGCAACGTTATCATCCGCCATACTATTTTGCCCGCCAAGCGGTAAAATGACTGCGAGATAAAGTAAAGTTGCGTGCGGACTCTTTAACAACCTGTGTTAATTCCTGTTCCGTTATCAGCTCAAACATACTGCCAAGTTGCTCAGTTAAGGCATCAAAACCTGATAAATTTTCACCGTTAACTTTTATTCCTCCCAACCATTTAGCTTTTTCAGTGGTTTGTTCTAGATATTGATAGTCTGAAATAACTATCAATATGCCTTTTGAATTTAACCGACTAACGGCATTTGATAATAAACGCTTGGGATCATAACTTTGCTCTAACGCATGTTGGATCAAAACAACATCATATTCATTGAAGTTTTCTTTGAGGTTACAGCCATCAGCTTGGCTAAATAATATCTGCTTAGGCTTCGACTCCATAACGGTTTTAGCTAAGCTAATTTCATTATATTGACAAATGTCACCTTCAACCTTGCTGGTATAGCGGACATTCTTGCCAGATTGAAGTTGTACGCCATGTTGGATGGTACGAGCAGAAAAATCAACCGCATCAATATGTTGAAAATACCGACTGAGTTCAAATGCTACTCGCCCGACACTACAACCTAAATTTAACAAACGTTGTGTTCCAACACTTTCTGTATTGATCACACTGGAAACTTGTTGCGCAATTTGCTCGCCATAGTTTTCAAAACCCAAGGCACTATTACCAAAATAACAATCAAGTTGTTGGCAAATGTCATCACTTTTTTCGTAGCTATTAATCGGCAGTTGAGCGTCGCTTCGTTTATCGCTAATGACATACCTAAAACCGGCATGTTGATAAAAATGACGACGAAAAGCATAGCGAGATGATGCTAATGTTTCATTACCCGTTGAGATCCAAGATCCCCCTTTAATTAAATTGTGTTTTGAGTCAAAAGTAGGGGTTGAAAAGTCATCGTACAGCGGATGTACACTAAAGCCTGTAAAACCATCAATTGCTGATTGTGTCCATTGCCATACATTACCGATAATATCGAAAAATTCCCCCTGCCGATGAACATTCACTGGGCATGAGGATGCATAATAGGATAAATCTAAATTACCGGGTACTTCATGCCATTGATGTTGATCGCCTTCAACAAAGTCACGAAGACAATACCATTGCGCCTCGGTAGGTAAACTAATATATCCTGTTATACTTTTTTGACGCCACTGACAATACGCTTTCGATTCAAGGCAGTTTACTTCTACAGGCCAATCAAGCGGTAATGGCATTTCGTTAAGTAAATTTCTTTGATAATATTGACCATCACGTTGGAGCCAAAATTTAGGCATTTCGGCTTTAGTAAACTCTAACCACGCTTGCCCTTCTTGACACCAATACTTCTTTTCCTTATATCCACCAGCTTCAACAAACGCTAGGTATTCTTGATTCGACACTAAATATTTTGCGGCACTAAAATCATCAACCTTGACTGATTGCTGACCATACTCATTATCCCAACCATAGGTGTTATCTTGAGATTTTTTACCTAATAATAAAGTACGCCCTTTTACAGGTATTAATTCATTTTTTGGCGCTTCACCAGATTGTAAACACGGTTGCCATAGCGGGTTAGCATTTAACTTATTTAACGGTAACATGCGCATGATCACAGATGATGTTTCAAGATGAATACGTTCATGTTCACAGCCCATTAGAATGATCCAAGCCAGCGAGTCTTGTTTGATTGGTAACGTTAATTCCATGGTTTCAATCAAGTTTAAAACTAAGTCATAAACTTGTTGTCTATATTTTCGTACTTCATCAACGCTTGGCCAATCATAATGCTCGCTGTTCAAGTCATCCCAACTCATTTCATCAACACCGACAGCACATATAGCTTCTATTCGACTATTGACCCTATGGGTAATGTATTTTCCAAGTATCAGTTTATTTACGTAAAAAGTCGCGGTATGTCCAAAGTAAAACACCAGCGGATGTCGCAGGGGTTCAGGGCGGAGGAAGTAGGCATCGTCATGATTGATAAGAGAAAATAAAGACTCATAAGTCGACCACGTATTTTTAAAATAGGCGCTTAACTCTTGTCGTTTTTCAGTAATAGAGATGCCATCAAGTGTTGGCGTATTTAGTTGCTTAATCATGTAATTTCACTTGGTATTATTATTCGCTTAATTTGGCTTTAGCCCTGCTAAATATAGATTTTAGGCCGCTGAAATTTTTGTAAATATGCTTGCTTAATTTGTTGTCCTACACTCAAACCAGAGTTCGCTGTGTCATGTTTAATTTTATCAATTAGTACTCTATCAATCGTTTTATTAAACCAATCATTATTGGCAAATAATGCAATTGCCCCTGGCGTGTCTTGTTGATCATATAACGAGGTTGGTAGTGCACTATTACTCGAATATGTAACATCATTAGATGTATCATCGATGGTATCAATAACATTTAATAAAGCATAAATAACATTAAGGTAAGCATTATAATGGACGCTAGATGCACCTAACCGGTGCTCTATTCTGGCTGTTTTATGCCAATTTTCATGGCTGACCAGAACGTTATTTCTATTGTCGTATAACAAGGGTTCAAGCCCCATCTTTTGATTGTGCTTACCAATATCTCGATATAAAGCGATACTGCCTTGATGGCCACCAGAAATATCAACCGGTGAACATAATTCTTCTGCTAAACCGTATTTTGACTTTAACATTAAACGTTCAAAGGCATCTTCTTCGGGTAAATACAGTAAACAACAGGCTAAACTAGTTTGTAAAAAATGGGCTTGTAAGCGCTCGCCGAAATCACCTGAAACAAGTAAATTATTCCCTTGTTTATCTTGCACACTAACATTAATTTGTATCGCATTAGGAATATGGACAGCACGATTATCGCCACTAAATATATTCTCACATCCGATTGCTAACTTACCTTTATCTCCAGACCATACTACCGGTTTAATCAAAGTATTTTTCACACCTTGTGCAGCAAATAAACTGGGTAATAAATTAATAGCCCTATGCAGGTTTTGCGCTTCTTTTAATGGGCTTTGGCCATTAAAGAGTGAAACATACTCCCACTGATTGCTCCAATACTCAGCGACTACTTCTCCATCAATACCAAAGGCTAATAACTTCTTGTTTAGCGCTTTGTAATCAATTGGTTTATTGAAAGGCTTTTGATAGCAGCCTTCTAGCTCAAAGTGGATTAATGCACGAAACCCGCGTTCACTAATGTACGTTTGTAAACTAGAAATTATTGTTTCTAATAGCTGATTAAAACTATTCATGATGTAAAAACACTTGGATGTTGAAAATTCCTGTAATTTTTAATTAATGTAAGTTAATTACGTGATAAATCACTGGGCAGTACGATTAAAACTTGAGATTAGCTTTCTTTAAATCACTTGTTTTATAACTCAGCATTATTCTCGAGTACTTAGTTATACGAAACATGACGACATTTAGATTAAAAAACACAAATTTGATTTTTACCAAGATGCTTGGCTTGATAAAGTGCTTGATCAGCATTGATATATAATTGGTTGGCATCGACTGATTGGGCTGAGTGTGCGGCAATACCAATACTGACAGTGACAGACTGTTCATTATCCTTCAGCAATTGAGAGACATTAATCAACGCGAGAAAACGCTCTGCGATTTTTTTTGCTTTAATAATATCAGTTCTAGGTAAAACACATAAAAACTCTTCGCCACCAATACGACCGAAAATATCATCTTGTCGAAATACCTCCTGGCCTAGTTTTGCGATTTGTCGAATCACATCATCGCCGACAGGGTGGCCATAAGTATCATTAATTTTTTTAAAGTCATCAATATCGATTAAAATTATCGATAGTTGTATTTTGTCAGGATGACTACCAGCTAAAGCAGAATGTAAATAATCAAAAATGTAACGACGATTGAACAAACCAGACAATGAATCTTTCGTTGATAATAAATGCATTTTTTTATTGGTGCGGTATTGTGACAAGATCACCAACAAAACAAGTAAAGCTAGCCCCAAAACAAAAAACTTAAAGTAACGCTCTTGGCTATTAAACCTTTGCCTTTTATCTTTCTCTAGCATTGTAACTTGTGAACGTTTCTCTGCTAACGTTTGTGCTAATTCTTGACGTTCAATTTCCATCCGAGCTCTAACTTTATGTAAACGCTGAGACGCATTAACTAATAATAGATTGGTGTATTTTTCATGATATTGTTCAAGCATGTTGTAGCTAACGTCATATTGACCCCGTGCATATGCAAGCTTGCTTGAAATTTTTATTACTTCAAGTTGCCATGTTGTGCCCATTAATTCAGGTATGTTTGCAAAAATACTGGCAGCATTAAAAATTGACTTTTCGGCTTTATCCAATTGCCCTAACTCTATTAAACAAGTTGCCTTACGTTTATAAAGTTCCGCGTTGTAATCAATTACACCTTTGAGTTTCAATGCTTGGTCTATAATGGGTATTGCTTGATCGCAATCCCCCTTTTCAGCCAAGGTCATACCAATGCCGTAAGCCGAAAAAAATTTTATATTTGAATTTGGAGTATAGTCAATTTGTTGTCCATATTTTTCAAAATACTCAATAGCGAGATCATATTTTTTCCAGTATCGATAAGTAGATGCTAAGCCATAAATGGCTTCGGCAACATGGGCTGGATAATTTAAGGTTTGATAGGCTTCAAATGCTTTTTGATAATAATCGATCGACTTTTTATAATCGTTTAAATAGCCATAGATAGCACCATAGGTTTCATTTATTGAAGCAATTAGAAACTGATCTTTTAAAGCGAAAGCTTCAACGTAAGCTTCTTGAATGTCCACCATGGAAGTTTCAAAGATTTCTGTCAGGGTTTTTGTGTAAGCTAGCTCTTGTTTACCAAAAACATATAAACTACTTAGGTTAGCTTCTTTTGCCTGCAATAGTGACTTGGAAAGTAATTCTTGTGAACGACTGTATTCACCTTGCCTTCGATTAATTAATCCTTGAAATAAACTTAAACGCGCTTGAATAGCTAAGGGCGTTTGATGAGTGACTAGATTACTAGCTTGTTCAACTGAGCGATTAAAATCATCGTAAAAATAAATTAGGTTTTCTGTCTGTGCTTTTCGCAGTAACCACCACAAATAGGTTAATTCATCGTAGGATTGAGCGGCAACCTGTAAATCCATCAATTGTTGATAAGACTGCCAAGGGTCAAGATAAATACTATGATCCATTTCGACAAAATTAATTTCATCATCTGCGACTGCAAATAATGAGCAACTAAACAGTATTAAAAATAAGGTTGTGTAATAAGCTTGCAAAGCTTTCTTCATATAGTATCCATGGCTAGGGCCTACTTTGCTTTAACGACAATTTATCATAATAAAAACAAATAAACGACTAAAAATCAAACAACTTAACGTTATTTCACACACTAGAATCAACGCTAAGTTCACAATGCTGTCGATGAAACATCTAGCACTCGATGCTTAGATAGAATCGTTAGTCTTGATAAAGTTTGTTAAAATTTTTGATATTAAAGCCGTTCAGTATTTGGTCACCAATTTTTAATACTGGTACTCCTCGCATGTTCAGCTTAGAAAACTCTTTTTGGCCTGCCGGGGTTTTAATATTACACAAACGAAATGGAATTTTTTTTTCTTCGAGATAGCGTTTTGCCGCCTGACAATGAGGACAGTGATTCATAGTGTAAAGAATAATGCGTTTCATAAAGCGAGGATCTACAAATAGTTTGACGTAATTATCTCACAGCTTGGCAAGATTAAATAACCTGAAATTAAAAATAGATATTAAAGGCTACTTTGCTTGCCATATTTTACTGACAAGGACCTTGTCCTGGCTTAAAACTCGACCTTCAAAAATATCCCCAGTGACGACTTCACCAACACCTGCCGGTGTTCCTGTCATGACAACATCACCATCTTCTAACTCAACAAAAGTTTGAATTTCACGCAATATATTCTGTGGTGTATGTAACATGTTTGCAATAGAGCCTGACTGACGGCATTGACCATTAATGCTAAGCTCTAATGACAATTTCGGGTCGATTGCAGCAATATTAACAAAATCACTAAAAAGTGCTGAACCTGAAAAGCCTTTAGCACGTTCCCATGGTAACCCCTTGGCTTTTAATTGCGATTGCTGCGATCTTTTTGTTAAATCTAAGCCTATAGCAACTGCTGAAAATTTGCCTTGTTGATACAAGAAGCAAAGCTCAGCTTCATAATGTAGGGTTTCATGATGGAATGCTTGAAGTTGCTCACTAATAGCAGCATTGGATTTAATAAAAAGCACCATATCATCTGGGATTTCATTACCTAATTCTTCAATATGCTGTACGTAATTTCGGCCCACACAAACAATTTTTGAGGGCATGACGTAACTATTATTCACTTTAACCGATTTCATCTAACTAAGTCCTCTATCAACTCAATTAGTATTCTAAAACGGAATCAGCTTAGTTTACTATGCTTTTACTAATTTTAAGTCGGGTTTAATACGATCAATCGCCGGTACTTTAACGGTATCAGATACTCTGCGTTGTTGTTTAAAGCGATCAAAGTTCACTGTATCCAATCCTAGTTTTTGGCTCATTTTTACGAAGGATTGGTAGTCTTCACGTGTGAAGTCTTCCCCTTCTCTAGTTAATAAACCATCGATATATGCACTATTACCATTTAACGTTAAATTAGCGATAGCAGAATATGGTTTACCAAAATCATTAACGCGGATGGCTCGAACTGATTTGACTTCAAAAATCCATTGATCAATTTGAACGAAACGAGATAAAGCTTCAGGAGTAGAATCGGAGTTCATGTAAGGACCTTTAATTTAAATAAAAAGGGTCGGCTGCAGGGTTGGGAATAAGCGCAGCAGCCGACAAAAAGAGCATAGAGCTCAACAAGGGAAACTAGTTATGTTAATGATTTTCTTAAGCTGGCTAAATATTGATTAAATTCTTTTTCATTAATTTCTTTGTTGCCATCAAGATCAAGTTGGTTGAAAATTTTGCTTAACTTATCGTTTTTCACTAACTCTTTTTCACTTAAGCTATTACTTTTATCCGTATCATAATCTGTAATTAATTGAGAGAAGTAAGACGTTTCTTCAACTACTTCAGGTAATGTTTTGCTAACATCATTGTTAGCAAAAACAAAGTTTGAAACTAATGAGGCGACAACAACAGTAATTGATAGATTTTTTAAGCTAATATTATTCATAATTTGCTCCTTAAAATTGATTAATAGCACATCAACAAATATGCCAACCATGGCTTTCGCCACATACAAGCTTAGATTGCACATCTCATGCCAAACATTTAACCAGTTGATTTATAATGAATTTAAATGAAAGTAGCAGATGACCCTGTCACCATTTAGCAACACTTTATTAATGTGAAAATTTATCATTTTAAAAATAAATAAATAAAACGAAAAATATCAAATTTAAACAATAACTTAGAGAACCTTCTTTGAGTCGGACTTTTTGTCTCTAATTTGAGACAGTATTGTTTTATTCGCATTTTTAGCTAACACTAGTTAAGTATCTCAGCGATAAAAAAGACGAAAACACGCATTTTGAATAACTTGATAGCAACAACAATTAAGCTTTATAAAAAAAGCTTTTTAATTACTAATTTATCAATTAAATCATTAACTTTATTAGGTTTTGGTTTAGTTGCTATCCCGTTAGTTGTGGCATTAATTTTTGGTGCTTCTCAAGTGAATGCGTTAGCAAAAAAAAGTGCAGGTGCAATTACAGATATCGCTGAAGTCTTAGAAAAACAGCAACTACTCAAGAGTAGCCAAATAAAAATGGAGCGCAGTGCTGCACAATATTTAGTATTGCGAGATCCCAAGTTAGCATTGAGCTATAACGAACAAAGCCAGCAAATATTGCACTTAGCACAACAGTTAATGACAAGTAGTGATGATGAAAAATTATTACATTTACTAAAACAATATGCAGAAACTATAGCTGAGTTAATCGAAGTAACCATGCCTGAGGCAGAAAGAAAGGCACCTTCTGATAGCGATATAATCAAACCGATACAAGTTAAGTTTAATGCCTTAACCGCTATTTATGAGCAAGTGTCTTTTCGAAGTAATGAACTTAATACATTAAACATCACGCACATTAAACAAGCAGCTCAAGAAGCGCGTGACATTATGATCCAGAGTTTAGTCATAATTCCGATCAGTATTGTCATTGCAGCTATATTTATTTTCCTTATCACCAGTCCACTGAAAAAATTAACCCATAGTATATTTCGCTTACAACAAGGCAGTTTTGACCGCGAAATAAAAGTCGTTGGCTCACCAGAAATTCAAGAAATAGTGCAAGCTTTAGAAAATATGAGAACACGCTTACAAGCATTAGAGCTACAAAAGTCGAGCTTTATTCGTCATATTTCACATGAGCTTAAAACACCACTAGCAGCGATTAGAGAAGGTACAGAATTGTTGTATGATAATAGTGTCGGGGAATTAAATGCTGAGCAACAAGAAATATCCCACATCATTAAAGACAGTGTGTTTCGCTTACAGCAACACATTGAAGATTTACTAGATTTTAATATTGTCCTCGACTCAACCAGTTTACAAGATTCTGAGTCGATGCAAATTAATGACGTAGTCAAACAAGTACTCTCTGATCGTAAATTAGACATAAAGCGCAAGAAGCTCACTATACATAAAAAGCTTGGTGATATTTCACTGTTCAGTAATCGTAAACAGTTGGCGGTGATAATTGATAATATTCTCTCTAACGCGATAAAATACTCACCAGATGAAGGTGTGATCGACATTTCATCAAGGTTAAAAAATCAACAGCTACAGCTGCTTATCAGCGATCAAGGAATTGGTATCGCTAAAGAAAGCCAAGACAAAATATTTGATGCATTTTATCAAGGTACGCCACCAACAGATAATGCCATAAAGGGTAGTGGCTTAGGGTTAACGATAGTAAAAGATCTATTATTGCGCTTAAATGGCAGTATAGAAATATTGCCTGAAACATTGAGGCAGCAAGGCACAAGCATAAAAATCACCTTACCACGTGCTTTTCGCCAACAGGAGCAAACCTAATGGTAAAAAATAAACTAACATCACCGATATTGATAAGTTTAAGCATAATTTTACTGTTATTAGCTGGCTGTCAATTGACTCAAAATAAAGCTATTAATAGCACTAACTATGGTCAATATTATCTATCATTACAGTACCTTTCAGAGCAACAGCTCAGCGCTGAAATACAAAAGCATCAATTTAGCTTGAGCCAACCCCAACAAGAAAATAGTCCAAATAAATATGATCTACAAATAAAAATGTTACTGCTTTACAGTTTACCAAAATCGCCCATTTATAATACTTTCAACGCAAAAGCATTGTTAAACCAAATGCAGCAAGACGGTGACAATGCAGCATTAGCTCATATTGATCACAATGATCAAGCTTTTATTACATTGCTGCGCGACCAATTAAATCAAAGATTATTGATGCGAAATCGATTATTGCAGCAACAAAAAGCGCAAAAGCAGCAAGCATCGCAACTGCAGCAACAACTGATAGAGCAAGTGAGTTTACTAGAGCAAACCATTAAACAGTTAAAAAACATCGAACAAACTATCGACAATAGAGATCAATAACCCGCAGCAAAATATTTCCTCAAACCTGCGCCGAGGAATTGGCAAAGGCGCCATTTTGCTAAGTAATAGAATTTAAGTTGAGAATTACCCATGAGTGACCAAAGCCCATCTATCGTTGAAGACAATAGCAAAGTGCTTATCGTAGATGACGACCCAAGCTTATTACGTTTACTGGGTATTCGTTTATCCGCTGCCGGCTATCAAGTTGAATCAGCCAAAAATGCTAAAATTGCTTTAGGGCGCTTAGAAAGTTTTCATCCACAATTAGTCATCAGCGATTTAAAAATGGAAGGTATGGATGGCATGGCCTTATTTGAACAAATAAGAGCAAGGCACCCTCATATTCCAGTTATAATTATGACCGCACATGGCACAATTCCTGACGCGATTAATGCCACTAAACAAGGTGTATTTAGTTTTCTTACCAAGCCTTTTGAAAGCAAAGAGTTATTAGAAATTGTTCAACAAGCGATTAGGCTACAACCGGCAGAGTTAAATTATAGTCAAGCTGATCACCAGTGGCGCGATAAAATAATAAGTCGCAGTACGATTATGGAGTCACTTTTACAACAGAGTAAACAAGTGGCAAAAAGCGATTTCAGCTTACTCATTCAAAGTGAAAGTGGTACTGGTAAAGAATTACTAGCAAAAGCTATTCATTTAGCAAGCCCGAGACACCAGCAAAAATTTACTGCGATTAACTGTGCCGCGATACCTGAGCAACTGTTAGAGTCTGAGTTGTTTGGTCACAGTAAAGGTGCTTTTACTGGCGCTGAAAAGAACCATATTGGTTTATTTCAAGCGACAGATGGCGGGACTTTATTTTTAGATGAAATTGGTGATATGCCAATGAGTTTTCAGGTGAAACTACTACGAGCATTACAAGAGCGCGAAGTGCGGCCTGTCGGAAGTACTCAATCCATCAAAGTTGATGTCAGAATAATCTCAGCTACCCATAAAAATTTACAACAAGCCATTATTGATAAAACATTTCGTGAAGACTTGTACTATCGCCTTAATGTTGTTGAATTAGAGCTGCCACCTTTGTCTGAACGAAGAGAAGATATCCCACTTCTTGCACAGCATTTTTTAAGTCAATCGACTGAACAGTCCCACATTAATATTACTGGTTTTTCACAAGAGGCGATGGAAATGCTGATCAGTGCAGATTGGCCAGGCAATATCAGACAATTACAAAACGTTGTTGAGCAAACCGTCGCGTTATCGACAGAGTCATTAATCAGCGAAATGTTGGTTAAAAATGCCCTGCGCGATAAAACCACTATTTTGCCGTCATTTGTTCAAGCTAGAGATAAATTTGAACGCGACTATTTAGCAAAGTTATTAAAAATTACCGCAGGAAATGTTTCGCAAGCCGCTAAAATTGCACAACGAAACCGGACTGAGTTTTATAAATTACTTAATAGACATCATTTATCTGCAGAGGCTTTTAGGGAAGACTAATAGTAAAAAAACCGTTAAACAAAAGTTTAACGGTTTTAGGGACGCATTAATTTATCGAACTCGTAAAGTCAATTTAGTGAATAGCGAGTAATTCAACATCAAAAATCAATAATGATCCTGGAGGGATTTTACCACTAGCATTATTACCATAACCTAGTTTAGCAGGTATGAATAAGCGTGTTTTTTCACCCTCAACCATCAACTGCAATCCTTCAGTCCAGCCTTTAATAACTTGGTTTAAGCCAAAGCTGATCGGTTCGTTTCGCTCAACCGAGCTGTCAAAAACGGTACCGTCAAGTAATGTACCGTGATAGTGCACTTTAACTTTTGAACTTGCCATTGGGTGAACTTCGCCATCACCTTTATTTAAAACTTGGTATTGAAGGCCAGAAGCCGTTTCCATGACACCTTCAACTGACTTATTAGCTAGTAAAAATTCGGCCGATTTAATCGCGTTAGCTTTCGCCGCTTCGTTATTGGCATTATTGCGGATAAAATAGCTAACAATTAAGCCGAGTATAATCACGAGCATAATAATTTTGGTCATTTTTTTTCCTTATTATTGTTTTAATTAGTGGCTTCCAGTAACGAAAGCGGGTTATTTATCAATTTGGTTAATTTCAATAGCGGTTAGTTTTCTACTTTCCCCTTCAGCTAAACTTTCATCCAGTTGTAGATTGCCAATACTGCTGCGATGCAAAGCTGTGACGGTATTTCGAAACCGGCCAAACATTCGTTTTATTTGATGATAGCGACCTTCCACCAACTCAACTTCAGCCTGATAGTCAGAAATAATCGTCAACTTAGCAGGCTTAGTAGTGAGATCTTCAAAAGCGAAATACATCCCATCAGCAAAAGCGCTAATATAATCTTGGTTAAGTTTGTTTTTCAAGCTCACTGAATAACGCTTTGGCACTTTGCGATCAGGTAACGTTAGGCGTTCAGACCAACGGCTATCATTAGTCAGTAAAACTAAACCCGAGGTATTAAGATCTAGCCGACCGACAATATGTAGCTCATTTTTAAATGGGTAATCAAGTAAGTCAATAACAGTCTTATGTTGTTTATCGCTCGTGGCGCTAACAACGCCAATCGGCTTATTGAGCATAATATAATAAGCCGTATTCGCCTGAAGCACTTTATTGTCGAAGGATATATGGCTAAAGTTATCGATAATTTCATCAATATTAAGTGCTACCACACCATCGATTTTCACACGTTTTTGCGCCAAAATCAGTCGTACATCTTTGCGACTGATCTGACAATGTTGAGCAAGGAATCGATCTAACCTTGCCTTATTTAACGCCATGTCGAAACATCAAACATTAAAGGTTAATCCAGCTCTTTAATAAGATGAATATCGCGTTGTGGGAACGGAATTTTAATATTAGCGCTATCAAGGGTTAAATAAATCGCTTTATAGGCTTTGTATTTTGAACTATATAAGTTCTCTGTTGGTGTCCACAGTCGAATACCAATATTAATTGCGCTATCAGCAAAGGCATCAATACCAATTTGCGTTGTTCGAGACTTACTAACAATACCGAGTTTACCAATCGACTCTTCCAACATTTCAATAACTTCTATCGGATTTTCACTATAATCGATACCAACACTGAGCTCTAATAAAGAGTCATGCCTTGAATTATGTAGAACTTCACCGACGATATGTTTATTTGGAATAGTGATTTCGACACCATCTTCATCCGTTAAAATGGTATAAGCTAATAAAACTTCTTTTACCAACCCCGTAACACCTTGCACGGTAATAGTATCTCCAACGACGAATGGTCTAATAATAATGATATTAAAGCCGGCCGCATAGTTAGATAACAGACCTTGCAGAGCTAAACCGGCGCCAAGTGAAATGGCACCAATAGCGGCGATAAATGGCGTAACACTTATGCCTAACTTACCTAAAGCGATAATCGCAATCATCACCACAATTAACATTTTACTGGTATTGGCTAAAAATCGACTCAAGGTAACATCTAGTTTATGCCGCTCACATAAATTCAACACTACTTTGGCAATTTTTCCCGCCAAAATAAAACCAATGATCAAAATAATTATCGCGCCAATTAATTGAAAACTATAATTGGTAAAAAACTCAACAATGATGTTGTAAATGCGACTTACTTGATCCAGTTCACTCTTTAGTATGCTTGCGGGGTCTAAGGTTTTAATTACCTGTTCAGTGGTACTTTCGGGGCTAGATTCAGCCATAAATTCATTCCATAGTAGAGACATTGGTCAGTAACGCTATATTACGACAATTTACGACAGAATTTACAATATTATTAGCCCTTAATGTTCAAAAACTGATTAAAGCGGCACAAGTAAACCGAAACCAAACTAGCTCACTTAGTCATCGCAATCACTTCTGGGTGGTGAATAAATTCATCCAGTTCATCTTGGGCATTAGGGAATTTAGCTCGGTGTTGCTGCAAAGTGGCAATAGCATTACTGACATCTGATCGTGATTCAGCGCTAAATTCAGGTATCTTTTGCTCGGTTTCATCGCTAATGCTTTTTAGGTGAGTGCGAATAAAGTCCATATCAATTTTATGACCAGGGCATGACTTACTTGTGCGATAACGTGTTGAAATAATATCTTGTTGCACTAAGTCATTTAATTCACGATGACCAATAACTTTACTAACCGGTATTGAAAATTCTGCCATCAACTTTTGCAGTAATTTATACAAACTTTCGTATTGCTTGGCAGTAAAGTCATCTTTGTCGCCATGGCCAATGCAACAGATACCTAAAGATCGACTATTTAACCCTAAAGCATGAGCACCGGCTGTATTTGTCGGCCGGCCATTCTCGACTGTTCCATCAGCCTTTTGGCTATGGTTATCATTTAAAATGACAAAATGATAACCAATACCTGACCAGTTCCGAGCTTTGTGCCATTGATCAATCATATCTCGATCACAGTCTTTGCCGCTAAATGCCGCAGTATGCACAACAATGTATTCTGGATTCATGATAATTGTCCTGAATTAATTTTCATTGAGGCAAGTAATAATCACAATTCTGTATAAAATCATTTGGTTGCGAATATTGCTCATCAGGTGAATAACCTTAAAAGTCTCACTTTTATCAGGCTTTGTATTTGGGTGATACCCGTTAAGGTTAGTATGATTATTGTACAAAACAATTTTATCTTTTCTTGAGGTATGAAATTATCGATTAAACTTTAGGTTTTTTATTAACGGTTTTAACTTTACGAGATTTAGACACAAAAAAACCGACAGAAAAAAACGGCTTATTTTTGATAGAACTTTAAGAACAAGGGAAGAGTGGTACCCACGGTAAGACGCTAACCGAAACCTATTTCGACAGTGGATTTTGAATCACACACCTAAACCAACATCACCAAATAAATGATATTGAGTATACTTTGAGTTTCGAAAGGCGCCAATCACTATGCTGGTTTGCAATATATTCAGTGGTAGTCAGAATTCCTACTTTACTTTTTCTACACTGATAACGCCACATATATTCTAGGAGTCAGCAATTAATTGACACAAATAGTATTAAGCTAATTTAAGTACTTAACAATAATCGCATGGCTAATTGCAAATTAAGTCCGATAAAGCACTTTAATAACATGCCAACCAAATTTAGTTTTAACAAGGTGAGGCTCTAATATTGCGCCGCTGAATGCGACTTTATCAAACTGAGGTACCATTTGACCCCTTCTAAATTCGCCTAAATCGCCACCTTTTTTACCTGATGGGCAGTTTGAATATTTTTTAGCTAAGGTTTGAAACTTAGCCCCCTTACCTAACTGCTTAATAATATCTTCTGCAATTTCTTTATGCTTAACCAATATGTGAAGTGCGTGCGCTGTAGCTGCCATAAGAGATATTCCTAAAACCATTGATTACTAAACTTAAATTGAACAGATTTATACTTAGCTTGTAAAGGTCTTATATCGATTAATAACGAACCTATTAAAGTACTCTTTTAAGTATAAAAAAGCCCCGACTCTTTCGAATCAGGGCTTTATAAATAATGGTACCAGCGGTCGGACTCGAACCGACACGTCTTTCGACAGGGGATTTTGAATCCCCCATGTATACCAATTTCATCACGCTGGCAAAGGCTTTACGCCCGTTTTGCAATTTGCAAAGAAGTCTTTTTTCAATTTAAAAAATGATTTCTTTGGAAACTATTTACATCTAGTTATCTTACTAAATAATGCCTAATTATCGCTACTGTTCTTTGTAAATCCTAAAAGGCTCAACAAGTACTATTTCATCACACTAGCATTACTTTTCTATAAGGTACTCTAGCATGTCAAAATCATAAACATCCTTAAGAGGCAGGCATTATACGAAAATTAACACTGATGGCAATAGTTTTTATCTTAATATCGTTTGAGTGTTGGTTATTTGTTCACGTGGAGACAGTCGTTTTTTGCAATATTTGCTCTAACCAAAGTCTGGCATCGAAAGCATTATCGAAGAAGGCATGTTCGATACCTGCCGCTCGATACAATTTAGTGAACAGGTTTTCTGTTAATAACGAGGTGGTACAATGGGCTAGATTCAGGGAAATAGCTTGAGTGTTTCCACGCCGTAAAAATCTTAAATGATATTCAAGCCCTTCTTCAACACTTATCGCCTCACCTTTTGGAGTGAATAAAACCCCATAATTATTATGATCAACTTGAGTAACCGCTTTGCTCAACTCTTGATGCAAATACTCAATATACTCTATATTCCACGGGCCTTGCGCTTCTAGTAGAATGATGTTTTCTTCTATGGCTAGCTTCAAAGTTCCGTGCGGATTAAAAAGGGTCATTAACAAACATCCTGTCCTGTCTTTTTGATCTACAAACCTAAAAATTATAAATTACTCTTAGTTACTTATACTTTTATAAGCCTTTTGTTAAACTAGCGCAAATTTTTTCATAGATCTAACTATGTCACTAATAACTAAATCAACTTTTCCTCGTGCAGGCTTTCGTCGTCGTTTTGCTTCATGGGTATATGACGTGTTACTCGCAATTGCTGTTTACATGACCGCAGGAGCAGCTTCATTTTTAATTATTACTTTATTAGTACGTTACGGGGCATTTGATTTACAAGGCTACCAGCACTTAAGTGACACTATCAGTAATACCTATTGGTTGCTTTGGCCCAATGAGTTTTGGAAGTTAGCTTGGGTGGCATTTTTCTTTATTTGGTTTTGGTCTAAAAGTGGTCAAACTTTAGGTATGAAAGCATGGCGTTTAAAAGTCCAAAACCAAGACGGCAGTCTAATCAGTAAAACGACTGGATTAAAGCGCTTGTTACCAACGTTGCTTGGCTTAGGTAATTTTGCGGTATTGGTCGATAGAAAACATAAATTGAGTCTGCAAGACCGCTTAACCGACACCGAAGTTGTCCTGTTAACGCTTGAGGCAAATAAAGGCAGGCTTTAAATCGCTTAGTTGTAATTTCAACTAGAGTAATAAAAAAAGAGTTAAACGATACTAGTCGTTCAACTCTTTTTTTATGCTTAACTTCTGAAAATAATAAACCCTCAGGGTATTTTTGGCATTAACTGGATCGTTTTTTCATTAAATACAAGGCAACGCTGACAAAAATAACACTCGGCATAAATGCCCCGAATATGGCAGGTAATTGATAGACTAAACTCAATGACCCTAATACTTCGTTTACAATAAAGAATAGAATCCCCGTTGCCACCCCCATCATAATTCTTGCGCCCATTGATACCGAACGTAATGGACCGAAGATAAACGAAAGTGCCACTAATAACATGACAGCCAAAGTGATTGGTTGAGCTACTTTTCGCCAAAAAGCCAGTAAATATCGACTCGGATCTTGTTTGTTTGCTTCGAGGTAATCTAAATAATCATTCAAACCTCGCAGCGATAATGACTCTGGTTTAACCGTTACTACGCCTAATTTGTCAGGCGTTAATGTAGAATTCCAAACCATAACATCTTGATTGGTGGTTGTGATTTCTTCAGCCGCTATTGTTGTTTCAGTAACATCCCGTAATTGCCAAGCGTTTTTTTGATAAATCGCACTGTTTGCTGACACCCAACTTGAAAGTTTAAGTTGCTCATTAAAGCGGTAAACTTGTATGTTTTTTAGTGAACCTTGATCTTGTACTTCACCAATGTGGACAAAGTAATCTCCGTCTTTTGCCCACGTACCGCCAGTTGCCGAAATTAAACTACCTCCGGATATAGCTTGTGCTCGAACTTGTCGGGCAGCTGCCTCACCTTGAGGTGCTAACCATTCACCAACCGCCATACTAACGATGATTAGCAATAATGCTGACTTCATTACTGATTTAATAATATCAAGGCGAGATAAACCTGCAGCTTGCATTACCACTAATTCACTACTACTTGCCATCATCCCCATACCGATTAAGCCGCCAATAAGCGCTGACATCGGGAAAAATAACGATACGTCTTGTGGGATTGCGTACAAAACGTATAAAGCAGCATGGGCCAAGTCATAATTGCCTTTACCTACTGACTTCATTTGTTCAACAAACTTAATAATGCCGCTTAAGCTAACAAAAACAGCCAAGGTTAGAAAAGTAGTCGACGCAATGACGCGGCCTATGTACATGTCTAAAATACGCATTTACACAGCCACCTTGGTTTTAGCAATTTTAGCTTTAAATATTCGGCCACTTTTTCGCCCTTTGACTAACAAACTTAGACCTAGCACTAGCACTATAAAATGCACCGGCCATAAGCCAACACTTTGTGGTACCGAGCCTTTTTCGATACCGGATCGTAGAGCCGTTAGTAATAAAAAGTAACTTAGAAATAGTAATAACGCAGGTAACATTTTACCAAATTTACCTTGGCGTGGGTTAACAACACTTAACGGCACAGCAACTAAGGTCATAATAATACAGGCCAGTGGAAACGCGATACGCCATTGGCTTTCGGCACTCGCTTCTAAGGTTTGTTCTTGATAAAGCTCAGACGTGGGTATGGCACTGAGTTTACGGCGTTTGTGAGCCACTTTTTGATCTTGGATCTGAATATAGTATTTATCAAAAGCAACCTGACGAAATTCTTTGTTTTTTACGTCATTTTGATAGCGCGTTCCAGCTGATAAAATCAGCCGTTGTGAGCCCGTTTCTTCTTCAACAACTTGACCTGTTGCCGCGTAAACTAAACTTGAATCAATGACACTAGCATTCGGGGTGTTTTCATCAGGTAACTGAGCAACAAATACCTTTTCAAAAGTATTGTCATCGCGATTTTTATCATGAATAAAAACCACGGCTTTTTTATTACCTGTAGTTTGAAAGCGCCCTGCAATAAGTGAGCTTAAACCTGAGTCTGCTGCTATTTGATCTTTAACTTGATATTCATACTCTGCCGCCATAGGCGAGAGATAAAGTGTAAACATACCGGTAATAATGGCGGTAACAACACCTAAAATTAGAGTAACCCGCACGACATACCATTCACTTACACCACAGGCGTGCAAAACGGTCATTTCATTTTCAGCGTAAATTCGCCCGTAAGCCAATAAAACCCCGAGAAAAAAACTCAAGGGTAAAATCATCCCGGCTAGATCGGGGATTTTCAGACCAATAAACGTCATCACTAAATGCCCCGGAATTCCGCCTTCAGAAGCGTCATCGAGTACACGTACGAATTTATTGCTGATAAAAATTGTCATAATGACAAGAAATACCGCCAATTGGGTTTTAGCAACTTCTTTGAGCAAATAACGAAATATAATCACAAAGTGATCCTATAAAAACTTAGTTTTTCCTGACATACAGCCATTTTTTAAGTAAACTTGTCATTTTAAGCATTAATGAAATGTAAGCTTGTCAGCTAATGCGGTGCAATCCGCCTATAATTATAGCCTTTAGGGGTATACATTTAAAAGCAAGCTTAGCGATTATTTACTATTTTTAGCAAGTTAAATAGTATATTTTCAATAAAACATACCCATTTGAGTCAAATTAGGAGACATCATGGAGTTCAGTGTAAAAAGTGGCAGTCCGGAAAAACAACGTAGTGCCTGTATTGTCGTCGGCGTTTTCGAACCACGTCGTTTGTCGGCTATAGCTGAACAACTAGATGAAATCAGCGAAGGTTATATCAGCAATTTATTACGCCGTGGCGATCTCGAAGGCAAATCGGGTCAAATGTTGTTATTGCATCATGTTCCTAACATTTTAAGTGAACGCGTTTTATTAGTAGGTTGTGGTAAAGAACGTGAGCTAGACGAACGTCAATATCGCCAAATTATCAGTAAAACCATTAATACATTGAATGAAACCGGTTCAATGGAAGCGGTATGCTTCTTATCAGAATTACATGTTAAAGGTCGCGATACCTACTGGAAAGTACGTCAAGCTATTGAAGCAACACAAGATTGTCTTTACAGTTTCAACAGTTTAAAAACACGTAAAGAAGAGGCTCGTCGCCCGTTACGTAAAATTGTTTTTAATGTTCCAACACGACGTGAGCTGCCTATTGGTGAACGTGCTATTAGCCATGGCTTGGCCATCGCTGAAGGTATTACCACCTGTAAAAATGTGGCTAATATGCCGCCAAACATTTGTAACCCAGCTTACTTAGCGGAACAAGCACAAATTTTGGCTAACGATTACGACAATGTCAGTACGCAAATTGTTGGCGAAAAAGAAATGGAAGAACTCGGCATGGGCTCATATTTAGCCGTGGGTCGTGGTTCAGTCAATGAATCGTTAATGAGTATCATTAAATATAGTGGTGCTGATGATGATTCAAAACCACTGGTATTAGTCGGTAAAGGTTTAACCTTTGACAGTGGCGGTATTTCTTTAAAACCAGGCGCAGGCATGGATGAAATGAAATACGATATGGGTGGTGCGGCTGGCGTGTTAGGTGCGATGCATTCATTAGCAGAGCTTCAGCTTCCAATAAACGTTATTGGTGTTTTAGCTGGCTGTGAGAACATGCCAAGCAGCAATGCTTATCGACCTGGTGACATCTTAACCACTATGTCGGGTCAAACTGTTGAAGTACTTAATACCGATGCTGAAGGCCGTTTAGTGTTATGTGACGCGTTAACCTATGTTGAACGTTTTGATCCTGAACTTGTTATCGACGTTGCAACTCTTACTGGTGCTTGTGTTGTGGCTTTAGGTGCACATGCAACTGGCTTGCTTAGCAGTCATAACCCGCTAGCTCATGAGTTATTAAATGCCTCTGAGCAAAGTGGCGACCGTGCTTGGCGTTTACCTTTATGGGATGACTATCAAGATCAACTAGAAAGCCCGTTTGCTGATTTTACCAATTTAGGTGGTAAAGAAGCCGGTACTATTACCGCCGCGTGCTTCTTATCTAAATTTACCAAAAAATATCATTGGGCTCATTTAGATATTGCTGGTACAGCATGGCGCAGTGGCAAAAACAAAGGCTCAACCGGCCGACCTGTTAGTATGCTAACGCAATTTTTATTAAATCGTTCTGGCGCTGAGCTAGGCGAATAAGTCGTTATTGAGCTTTAAAGCGGAACCGTTATGCAAACCCAAGCCATGTTCTACAGCATTGAAGAACAAAGTAAAGTTAGCGGTGTAACTGATGAACAGTTACACCTGCACTATGCGTGTCTGCAAGCCGCTCATTTCTATCGACAAAACCAACGCGTATTTATTTACACGCAAGATCAACAAAGTGCTCATGACATTGATGAAATGTTATGGGCTTTTGAACCAACAAGTTTTGTGCCGCATAATTTAATTGGCGAAGGTCCAAAGCAAGGTGCAGCTGTTGAAATCAGTTGGCAAGCACCGACTAATCGCCGCGCAGTACTCATTAATTTAACCAGCAATGTACCTAACTTTGCTAACCAATTTTCGTATCTGATAGATTTTGTTCCAAGTGATGACGTGCAAAAAGAACAAGCCAGAAATCGCTTTCGCACTTGCAGACAATGGGGCTTCAAAGTAACCCACCAAGTTGCAAGCGCACCACAAACTATCGATACCGCAAGTTAAAACTCTTCTGACGGAAACTCTGATGGAAAAAACATTTAACCCCTCTGACATTGAACAATCCCTTTACAAAAGCTGGGAAGAACAAGGTTACTTTAGCCCGACAAGCGAAGGTGACGGCTATTGTATTGCCATTCCACCACCCAATGTCACCGGCAGTTTGCACATGGGCCACGCCTTTCAACAAACGATTATGGATACCCTAATTCGTTATCAGCGTATGCAAGGTAAAAGTGCTTTGTGGCAAACAGGTTGTGATCATGCTGGTATCGCCACACAAATGGTGGTTGAGCGTAAGTTAGCCGCAGAAGAAGAGAAAACTCGCCATGACTATGGTCGTGATGCTTTTATCGATAAAGTCTGGGAATGGAAAGAACAATCTGGCGGTACTATCAGCGAACAAATGCGACGCTTAGGTAACTCAATTGATTGGTCTCGTGAACGTTTCACCATGGACGACGGTATGTCTGAAGCCGTTCAAGAAGTCTTTGTGCGTTTATTTGAAGATGACTTGATTTATCGCGGTAAGCGTTTAGTTAACTGGGATCCTAAATTCCATACTGCAATCTCTGATCTAGAAGTCGAGAACAAAGACAAAAAAGGTCATATGTGGCACTTGCGTTACCCACTTGCAAATGGCGCAAAAACAGCTGACGGCAAAGACTACTTAGTAGTTGCTACCACTCGACCTGAAACTGTTTTGGGTGATACGGGTGTTGCCGTTAATCCAAAAGACCCGCGCTACCAAGACCTGATTGGCCAGCAAGTGTTGTTGCCATTAGTTAACCGTTTAATCCCGATTGTTGGCGATGATCATGCTGACATGGATAAAGGTACCGGTTGTGTAAAAATAACCCCTGCCCATGACTTTAACGATAACGAAGTTGGCAAGCGTCATAACCTTCCGTTAATTAATATTTTAGACAAAAATGCCGCTATTTTAGCAACCGCTGAAGTTTATGCTAATAATGGCGAAGAGTCAGACGCTTACAGTGCTGAGTTACCGGCTGAATTTGCCGGTATGGATCGCTTTGTTGCCCGTAAAGCTATTGTTGCTGCTTTTGATGCATTAGGTCTATTAGTTGAAGTTAAAGAGCACGATTTAGTAGCACCTTATGGTGATCGCTCGGGTGTTATTATTGAGCCCTTATTGACCGACCAATGGTATGTTAGAGCTGCGCCATTAGCTGGCCCTGCAGTGGCCGCTGTTGAAAGTGGTGAAATAGAATTCGTACCAAAACAATACGAAAATATGTACAACGCTTGGATGCGTGATATTCAAGACTGGTGTATTTCACGTCAACTATGGTGGGGACATCGTATTCCCGCTTGGTACGACGAGTCTGGCGGAGTATATGTTGGGCGTAGTGAAGCTGAAGTTAGAGAAAAACACAACATAGCCGCTGATATTAAACTAAATCAAGACAATGACGTTCTAGACACGTGGTTTTCATCAGCGCTTTGGACATTCTCAACCCTAGGCTGGCCGAACAACATGGAAGATATGAAGAAATTCCATTCTACCGATGTGCTCGTTACTGGCTTTGATATTATTTTCTTTTGGGTTGCCCGCATGATCATGATGACCATGCACTTCATAAAAGATGAAAATGGCAAACCACAAGTGCCGTTTAAAAAGGTTTATGTTACTGGTCTTATTCGCGATGAAAATGGCGATAAAATGAGTAAATCTAAAGGTAATGTTGTTGATCCGCTTGATATGATCGATGGTATTTCTTTGGAAGATTTACTCGAAAAACGCACCGGTAATATGATGCAGCCTCAATTGGCGAAAAAAATTACTAAGTTAACTAAAAAAGAATATCCAGAAGGCATTGAAGCTCACGGCACTGACGCGCTGCGCTTTACATTAACCTCTGTTGCCTCAACCGGTCGTGATATTAGTTGGGACATGAAACGTTTAGAAGGTTACCGCAATTTTTGTAATAAATTATGGAATGCCAGCCGCTACGTATTAATGAATACCGAAGAGCAAGATTGTGGGAAAAACGGTGGAGAGCTAGAGCTTTCGCTTGCTGACCGTTGGATTTTAGGCCAATTTCAACAAACGGTGAAAACGGTTCATGAAGCCTTTGAATCGTTCCGCTTTGACTTAGCTTCACAAGCGCTGTACGAATTCACTTGGAATCAGTTCTGTGATTGGTATTTAGAATTAACTAAGCCGGTATTATTTAAAGGTACTGAAGCACAGCAACGCGGTACTCGTCATACATTAGTTAATGTATTAGAAAATTTACTGCGCTTAATGCATCCGATTATGCCTTTTATCACCGAAACAATTTGGCAACGTGTTGTGCCTTTAACAAATTTTGAGAAAACTGCTGACAGTATTATGGTTCAGCCATTTCCACAATTTGATCAAAGCCAATGTGACCAAACGGCAATTGATGATTTAGAGTGGGTTAAACAATTTGTTATTGCTATTCGTAATATCCGTGGTGAAATGGATATCGCGCCGAGCAAACCACTGCCAGTTTTATTGAAAAACGTTAATCATGACGATAAGCGTCGCTTGGATGAGAATGAAAATTTCATTAGCGCATTAGCTAAACTTGAAAGTATCTCACTATTAGCTGACGACGAAAAAGGACCAGCATCTGCTAGTGCTATTGTCGGTGAGCTATCTGTGTTAATTCCAATGGCTGGCTTAATTGACAAAGATGCCGAGCTGACACGTTTAGATAAAGCTATTGAAAAGCTTACTAAAGATGCAGAACGTGTGCGCGGTAAACTTAGCAATGAAAACTTTGTTGGTAAAGCGCCAGAAGCGGTCATCAATAAAGAAAAGGCAAAATTAGCGGAAGCTGAATCAAGCTTAGGTAAAATGGTTGACCAGCGTGCAGAGATTGCTGCTCTGTAAACTTGTTAAATAAAAAGTCTTTAAAAGCCAGTATCTTAGCTGGCTTTTTTTTACTTTAAAAAAGTATAACAATCTACACATTTTTAGAGATTCCTAATTTTTATTGTGTTAATATGTTCTCGCGTTGAGTTTTTGCGTTTCGGGAGAAGGAGAGATCATAGAGTCATAGACCATTGATCAGCCTAGACGCTTTAATATGTGTTACTGGAAACCTTTCTCTGTCTGTACTTTAGGTAGAGGGCATTTACTCCGTATATGGCCGTTTTGGCTAAACTTTAATTTTTGAACTGCGAGAAATGTTAGTATGTCTGATACAGTAACTGGTAAAGTAAAATTTTTTAACGAATCTAAAGGATTTGGTTTCATCGAGCAAGATAACGGCCCAGACGTTTTTGTTCACTTCAGCGCGATCTCTGGTGACGGCTTCCGTACTTTAGTAGACGGTCAAGCAGTAACTTTCAGCGTAAAACAAGGCCAAAAAGGTCCTGAAGCTGAAAACGTAGTTGCTTCTTAATCTATAGTTAATCCTAAAGATTATATAAAAAAACGAAACATTAGTTTCGTTTTTTTCGTTTCTAAGCCCCAAAAATTAGCTGAAACCTAACTGATATGTGGCTCAATTAAATCAATCATCGCCGCTATATGTTGGTCATTATCATTCAACGCTGGAATATAATGGTATTGCTCACCACCAGCACCAAGAAAGATATCTTTGTTTTCGTGCACCAATTCTTCCAAAGTTTCTAAGCAATCTGCACTAAATGCTGGGCTGATAATAGCAACGTGCTTATGTCCATCTAACGCTAAGGTTGTTAGTGTTTCATCAGTGTAAGGTTTTAGCCACTCAGCTTTACCAAAACGCGATTGAAAGGTCATAACATAATCATCTTTTGTAAAACCCAGAGCTTCAACCACCAAACGTGTAGTTTTATGGCTAAAACAGTAATAAGGGTCGCCTTGCTCCAGAAAATACTTGGGCATGCCATGATAAGAAAATACTAATTTATCTGGTTTACCATTAACTTGAATATGCTCATTTATACTGTCGGCTAATGCGGCAATGTACAATGGGTGATCATGATAGCCACTTTGAAAATGAATGCTTGGGATCCAACGCCAGGTTTTAATTTTATTAAATACCGCGTCAAACGTTGCTCCGGTAGTTGGCCCTGCATATTGTGGGTATAAAGGTAGCACAATAATGTTATCAACACCTTGCGCTTGAAAGTTATCTAAAGCGGTAGCAATTGCCGGCGAGCCATAGCGCATAGCAACGTCAACCAGCACTTTATCTCCATACTTTTCGGTCAGAATTTTTTCTACTTTACACTTTTGTTGCTGACTTATCACCATCAAGGGCGAGCCTTGCTCAGTCCATATGCTTTTATACAATTTTGCTGATTTTTTTGGGCGAACCCTAAGGATAATACCGTGTAAAATAAACCACCAAATTAAACGAGGGATTTCTACTACACGAGGATCCGATAAAAATTCTCGCAAGTACCGTCTAAGCGCTCCTGCCGTTGGGCTATCAGGTGTGCCTAAATTAGTTAACAACACACCCGTTTTTGCGGTGCAATCATGAATTTTCTTACTCTGTCCTGCAAATCTTGACATAAAGCTTCTCTATATAATGTCGTTAATGGCGTCGACAAAAACTGCTGAATCAGGTGTAACTCGACTATTAAAGTGCCGAACGTTTTTACCATCAGCACTGACTAAATACTTATAAAAATTCCATTTAGGTGCAGTGGCTTTATCAGCTAAGTGTTTAAAAATAGGATGAACATCATTACCCCATACATGCACAGGTGCAATCATGGTAAAAGTGACACCGTAATTAACAAAACAAATATCTGCGGTGTCTTTCTCGTCATCTTCTTCTTGAAAAAAGTCATCTGAAGGAAAACCAATAACCACTAATCCTTGGTCTTTATATTTTTTATGGATAGTTTCCAGCGCTGTAAATTGTGGTGTGAAACCACAATGACTTGCGGTATTAACAATAAGTACCGGTTTGCCTGCAGTTAACGTGCATAAGTTAATGGTTTCGCTGGCATGTAACTTTTTCTCTGTGTGTTGAAGAAATGCTAAACATTGCTGTGATTTGTCCGAGGAGATTAATTCTTCCGCATCTACCGTTTGCTGAGCTTTGGCACATAGCGTGGTAAAAATGAATACTGCCGAGATACATAACTTTTTCATAAACTTCCTTTTTAAAGCGCTTTCAAACGCCATTTCATCGTAGTTTCACCAGCAAAGTAATTCTCTATGCTAATGATAAGCCGATATTAATTTATTATAGGCTCTAATACGAGTGAACAAAATAAATTGATCACTTTATTACCGATAATTTGATTTAAAAAATTTATACACAAGCGCAGTTACTAGCCTTTATTGAGCAATATAGTATCATACGAGAAATTGAGTGCGATTAAAGTCGTAATAGTGTGACATAAGTCAAAATTTAAGGCTTGATATTACGTTATTATCAACGCATTAGTCCGTGTTTCGAAATCGATACCTAACCATTAAGTGAAAAAGTTTGTCGAACATAAATTACGAAAATGAAGCTGCAACTTTAAGTAAAAATAAGTTATTAAGTGCTAAAAGCTTAACTTGTATACGCGAAGACCGTTTGCTGTTTGAAGCACTTAATATTGATGTTTCTCCAGGTGATATTGTACAAATTGAAGGACCAAATGGTGCCGGAAAAACCAGTTTATTACGCATTCTTGCTGGGCTTTCACAACCTTATGAAGGCAGTGTTTACTTTCAAGCTGAAAATATTAGTGAGCAGCGAGAGGCCTTTCATCAAAACTTGTTGTACTTAGGTCATTTACCTGGTGTTAAAGATGAGATGACAGCACAAGAAAACCTTGAATTTAATCTCGCACTGCACGGTTTAAATAAGGCTACAGCTGAATCGACACTAGCTGAAGTTAGCCTACTAGGCTTTGAAGATACCCTTGCCTCACACTTAAGTGCCGGTCAGCACCGAAGAATAGCATTAGCACGATTATGGCAAAGCCAAGCTAAGGTCTGGATTTTAGATGAACCTTTTACTGCTATTGATAAACTCGGTGTCGAAAAACTAGAGCAGTTATTTTTACATCATGCTAATAACGGTGGCTGTGTCATTTTAACCACTCATCAAGAGCTCTCATTACCCGCTGAACGAGTAAAGAAAGTCACATTAGCGTATCGCTTTTACTAGGTATTATTTATGACACAACTTTCTTACCGCGCGGCTTTCGCTTTAATTGTAAAAAGAGATTTGATGATCGCGTTTCGACATCGCGATGACATAATTAATCCTCTACTATTTTTTATTATTGTCGTAACTTTATTTCCATTAGGTGTTGGACCTGAAAGCACCATGTTGTCTCGCATTGCACCAGGCATTATTTGGGTGGCGGCGTTACTTTCAACCTTGTTGTCATTGGACCGGCTATTTAAATCTGATCACGCTGATGGCTCGCTCGAACAAATGTTACTGAGCCCGCATCCTGTATTTATTCTGGTTTTGGCCAAAATAGTCGCACATTGGTTGCTCACCGGCTTACCACTAATCATTATTGCGCCACTATTAGCCGTATTACTGCATTTACATGAAAGCAGCTACAACGCACTGATGTTAACCTTATTACTTGGCACACCAATATTAAGTTTACTTGGCGCAATTGGCGTGGCGTTAACCGTAGGGATTAAAAAAGGCGGCGTGTTATTAAGCCTGCTAGTATTACCGCTTTACATTCCAGTACTGATATTTGCCACCAGTGCTATTGATACTGCAGCGATGAATTTACCTTATGATGGTCAACTTGCTATAATCGCGGCAATATTTTTTGCCTCGTTAACCTTGGCCCCCTTTGCCGTTAGTGCAGCACTAAAAGTGAGTACAAATTAATATGATGTGGAAATGGCTTCACCCTTATGCAAACCCTGAAATTAGCTACCATTTTGCCGGGAAAATTTTACCATGGTGCACAGCATTCGCTGCGCTGTTTTTGACCATTGGTCTAACTTGGGCGTTATTATTTGCCCCTGCTGATTATCAACAAGGCGATACCTTTAGGATATTTTATTTGCATGTGCCTGCCGCAATGTTGTCGATGGGTATTTATTTAGGCATGGCCATTGCTGCGCTTTCAAGTTTAGTCTGGCAATTAAAACTTGCTGATGCCTCAGCTGCCGCCATGGCTCCTATCGGCGCAACTTTTACTTTTATTGCACTTGTTACTGGCTCTGCTTGGGGAAAACCTATGTGGGGAACTTGGTGGATTTGGGATGCCCGACTAACTTCTGAATTGATTTTATTGTTTTTATATCTCGGCGTCATGGCTTTGCACAATGCTTTTGAAGATAAAAGTCTAGCCGGAAAAGCCGCAGGTATACTTGCGCTTGTTGGTGTTATCAACCTCCCTATCATTAAGTATTCTGTGGAATGGTGGAACACATTACACCAAGGTGCTACGGTGAGTAAAATAGGGCAACCTTCAATGACTGCTGATATGTTTTGGCCTTTTTTAGTCTGCTTTATCGGCTTTTCATTTTTGGTTACGGCACTGATATGTTTGCGCTTTCGTAGTGAAATATTAACGAGAAATAGTATGCGTCCTTGGGTTCGCAGCTTAGTTGCAGAAGAGGAGAAAGCTGATGCAATTTGATAGTTTTGAAGCATTCATCGCAATGGGCGGCTATGGTTTCTATGTTTGGTTATCTTACGGTGTCAGTATAGCGGCATTAACGCTGTTAATTTTATCGAGCATGCATAACCATAAAAAAGTTAAACAGCAAATCGCCCAGCGTCAAAAGCGCGAAGAAAAATTACGTCAAGCGGCTGAGCAACAACAAAATGCCCAACGCTCTGACACCAACAATTTAGATCTTTAAGAGGTAGTAGTATGAATCCCCGTCGTAAAAAACGATTAACTATAGTCACATCAGTAATTATCGGTTTAGGTGTGGTTGCAGGGCTTGTTTTATATGCCCTAAGTCAGAATATCGATTTATTCTACAAGCCGTCTGAAATATACAATGGCAAAGAAAAAACAGGCCTTAAAGCCATTAATGGTCAACGTTTACGCATCGGTGGTTTAGTCGTACCTGGCAGTGTACATCGTGATAGTGAGAGCTTGAAAGTAAGCTTTAAACTTGCCGATATGAGAATGCCCATTGTCTTCTCTGATGATGACACTACAGTTACCGTAAGCTATGACGGTATCCTGCCTGACTTATTCCGCGAAGGACAAGGTATTGTCGCCAATGGTGTATTAGTTAACGGCAATATGATTGAAGCAAGTGAAGTATTAGCAAAACATGATGAAAATTACATGCCAAAAGAGTTAGCTGACGGCATGGGCGAAAAACATGTTAAGCCCGAATATAATGAAAGCCAATTAAAGTCGAAAACTTAGTTAAAAAACGAGTTAAAACGCTAATATATCCCAAACATGAAAAACGCAAAGTGTTACCACTTTGCGTTTTTTTTATATGTCCGGATCATAGCCGTTTTTAATTTTTTCTATTCGCTCTTGATGCCGGTGATGTGCTTTTAAAGCTGCAACAGCGAAGGCGCCAATAATTGCTACAATGGGAATTAATAGCGATAAGGTTTCAGGTCTTAATAAAGTTTCTAACCATTCCATCGGGTATCCTACTTTTTATTGTGAATTAACCTGAACACAGGTTAATTATTCTTCGAAATATGTTCCCCAACCATCATAATCAACTTTGCATTGTTTTGCTAATTCAAACATTTTTTTTGTTTCGTCAAAAATAATGTCAAAGTCTAAAGCTTGCTCTGTAACAATATCAAAAGCGAATACTTTGTCACCGTTTTCCAATTCAGCTTCTTCAGGTTCTTCAATCTCTAATCCCATTTTAAACGCAGTAATTGCGGCTTTTTCTAACACATCAAAGTCGACACTTGAAAAGTGATGTTCAATAGTATGATGAACTTCTTCGTTAGTCCCATCTTCAATTAAGGCAGCAATCAAGTCTTCAGTGTGCTCTTGCCACTGTTGTAATTCTTCATCAATCATTTTTTATCTCACTTTTACTTTTATCTTGTGAACGTTTCTCTTCTGGAAGTGGCAGTTCACGACCTGTTTCTGCACTTAAAGCAATAATTTTACTTAACATTGCTTTGCGAGTTGTATTGGCCAATGCTCGAATTTTTTCTTTATCTTCACCCGATAAGTAAATAGGGTCTAAAAATTCAATGATCATTTTACCGTTATCCCAACGATTCAAGTCTATGGTTTTATGAGTATTACTTGCGCAAATAGGCACAATTGGCACTTCAGCTTTTGCTGCAGTTCGAAATGCGCCAGTTTTAAAAGACAGTAAACCACGACCATAGCTTCGCGTTCCTTCAGGAAATAGCCACACTGATAATTTTTTTTCACGGATTTTTTTTGCGGTCAAATCGATGGTATTCATCGCTTTATTTTTGTTTTTCCGGTCAATTAGAATATTGCCAGTTAACCAGTACATTTGGCCGAAAAATGGTATCCATTTTAAACTTTTTTTGCCAACGCTGACAGTGCCAGGTTGAACGGCGCTACTGACAGTAAAAATGTCATAGCTGTTTTGATGATTACAAATATAAACTACTGGACCGATATTTTTCACTGATTCAGGTAATCTAATCTCTATATCTAGTCCCAAAATTTTTGAAACTTTGCCCATATATTTAGCCGTGTGATGAACATTATCGCGATGAAAAGGACGGATCAAACAATAAAAACATGAGAAAATTGAGATAAAAACCAAGGCTATAGTCATTAATATGACACGAATAACTGCTAACAAAAGACATTCCTAGAAAATTTATGAGGCGTGATTATACCCTGAATTGTTCAAATAGCTAAGCCTACCGTAGTGCTTTTCTTTATTACATATACCAAGGCGTTAATTACAGTTTAACCGTGATTAACGAGCAACTTGGATTTCTCGATATTTTTTATACAGTAGCTTTAATTGATCATATTCAAAAGCAGAGCCTGATGAGTAATAGCGAAAAGGCAGTTTCGCCCTAGTGTCGATGCTGTCCATTATTGTCAGCATCAATTCTTCATCAGTACTCATTCCAAGTTGTTCAATAGCTTGTTGATAAGTTAAGGCGTCAAACGCAACACCAGTAGCATCACGGAGTGACGATGGCCCCAATAATGGCAACACGAGATAAGGGCCAGCATCTACGCCCCAAAAACCGAGGGTTTGACCGAAGTCTTCATTTTGTTCCCTTAAGCCGGCTTGCGACGCGACATCAAAAAAGCCAGCTAACCCAATAGTTGAATTAAGCACAAACCGAGTTAACGTTTCTCCTGCCACTAGCATTTTCACCTGCAATAGCGAGTTAATAAATGTTGATATTTCACTTAAATTATTAAAAAAATTGCTGATCCCCTTTTCGACAATGTCAGGCGTGATTTTTTTATAACCGACGACCACCGGCAAAATCACATACTCATCGGCCATCGCATTAAAGTAATATACACGACGATTAAATCCTTCCCAAGGATCGCTATAAGCACTCATCACACCCAGCCTTTGATTATCTTTTGGTAACTTAATGATTGGCGCCTTAGCATTACTCTCTAATTGTGGTACTGAAGAGCACCCCGACAATAAATACAGCATAATAAAGCTAATCGCGTGAACACTTTTTTTAGCAATATTTAACATTAATCACTCGCTTTTTCGAAAAGGGTATGTAAGTGTTCGACAAAACTAAATCTATCGAGGTTACCGCAATGTCCACCACGCGGAAATATTTTCGCTCGCTCGGAAAATATAGATTGCAGATAGTCCACTTCACTAGACTGGAGAATAATATCATCTTGATTTGTCACTAAAAATATCTTTTTTGATGACTTTAAATAGTCTTCTATAGCATACAAGCTGTAGCGATGGATTAAATCAGCTTTGGTGGTACTAGCATCTTGGCGTTGAGCTCTCGGCAGCATTGCTTTATCAAAATAATCACCAAACGTTATGGCACTAGCACGCTGCATCGAGTGGGTTGTGCTCTCAAATTTATCAATTTTATGATTCTTATAAGTAATAGCACCAGCGTTGAAGCTAGTATCTAAAGCAAAAAACATATTCGATGACGAGATTCTAAACGATGCACCAATTATCAGTTTTAACTCTTCATCGCTGAGTTCTACATTTTTAAATAAACTGTAAATTGAACTTTGATCAAACTTTGATGACCTTTGCTGAGAATATACCTTAGAAAACCGGGCAATAATTTCATCGAACATGCCAATCGATGCTTGCCTGTTTTTACGTAAATCAAAAAATTCATCCAAGATACTTACCGAATTATATAAGCTCACGGGTGGATTAATCATTAACACTTTTTCAAAGTTAAACACTTGCTCTTCTTCATCGAGCAAAGAAACAAACGCTGAATGTGCTCCACCTAAACTATAGCCAGTGAGTGAGAATGAAGTCGCCTCAACTTCGTTTTCTTGCTGAACTTGCGCCCAAACTAATTTCATCACTTTATATAAGTCTTCTGCATCATGCGCCAAATCACCTGGCATATAAGTTAAGTTGGTAGAGTTAACGATATAGTTAGCAAAAGTTGGAGAGGATAGAGAAATCACATGGAAGCCTTGTTGATAGAAGCTTTTTTGCAGGCTGACCATTTTAGCACTATCAAAGCTAGCTCCTGTGCCCGCGATAATGAATATTAATGGTGCGCTATTTTCTTGTTTGATTAATGAATACTTCATTTTTTTATTAAACCAAAACACTTCTGGAATATCGGCTAATGGTTTAATGGTAATGCGCTTGTTAATAATATCGAGTGTTTGCGGCAAATCAGCAGCGGCTTCTTGGCAATAACCTGTAACAGTAGCTTGATAGCGAGAATACTGTATATCACAATCGGCGCTAACAGTGACCACTTCTTGTTCTGGCTGACTGCTACATGCTGAAATGATTAACATGAGTAAAACACTCAAAATTCGCACTAATTTTCTCCAAGTTGTTTTGTGGTTAATTTAACCGTGAATAAATTCATTATGAATAACGGCAATTACAAATGGCTATATTCTAACTTTTACCAAAACAAATGTAATTAATTTAACGCGAGTCAAAAACAAATAGTTATTTTTTATGCCCATTTATTTTTCCTTGTCTATAATTAAGTTGTGCTTGTAATTAAACGTCAGTCGCGCAAGCCAAATCAAAGTTAATTTCAAAACCTTCTCAATAAGTTAAAACCTTTATAGGATGTATATGAGCGCAACTTCAATGGTAAATTTTATCGCTATTATTCTAGCGGCTTCATTACTTATTCATAAAAATGTTACTGCTCAAGATTATGATGAAATAAAGCCAGTTAAATCTAGCATAAAAGTTTTAACTGATAATTATTCAAATACTGGCACGCTCGATTTTTTTTCAAAACAAGCTAGCCCAGAAGTATTAGGCCTAGATGGCTTCAATAAAAAAGACACTCTAGAAGCAGAACAACATCAAATTGAACAATTTTTTTTAGTCGATAGTAGTGAACAATTACAACAAAAAATCGCCATACGATTTCAAACAGGTTCTTATAGTTTAAAGAATAATTATGTTTTATCGTCGAATTACAAACCCTATTTTACAAATCAATTAACACTGTCAAATGCTGTTGAAAATGACTTATATCAATTAGGTCGATTCAGTGCAGAAACTGGCTATGCACACAGTAGCTCGTTATATCAAGACAGTTATAAAGCCTATGTGCGTAGTGCATTTAGTTTAGTCAGCAAGGGACGGTTCGATTTATCGTTAACAGCAAGCTTTGAAAGCTTTAACGCACCAAAATATGGGTTGCCAACAGCATTAAATCGTCAGATTAACTCACCGGCTACTTCCACAACTTTAGGGGTTATTGGTAGCTTTGACTTATCTGAGCGTTGGAGCTTGATCAGTGCAATAACCGTGAGTCAATTAGATACTGACGAAAGCAGTTATAGCTTTTCCAATACTGATAAAGTAAACATGGCGTTAATTGGTACCACTTATTCTTTCTAACTTTGGTGATGTATTACCTTCACTATTTCTTCACGTAGTAACTAAAAAGCCAATTCAATTTTTTTGAATTGGCTTTTATTACTTTAGACTCTTACGATGTCGTCATTGATAGTCAATGATATCAACTACACAATTGAAGTAATTTCGTTGCTTAAAATAGTTCTTCTGAAATATCAAACACCGCACTTTGTCCAGACTTTGCCGATGTTATTAATGACTGACAACGGGGCAGTAATCGTGTGAAATAATAACGCGCTGTGCGCACCTTACTTTCGTGAAAGGTATTATCTTCAGTCGCAGCTAATGAAACTTGCGCCATTTTAGCCCAAACAAATGCCATGGCGGTGTAGCCGAACACGTGTAAATAATCATTTGCTGCACAGCCTAATTCTTCAGGTGATGCTTGTGCCGCTTTCAGTAAATGTTCACTTAATTCTGCTAATTCAGTCATCGCTTGAGCTAATGGTTGAATAAACTCTTGCATATTTTCTGCTGTAGTTTGTTCAATGTAAGTACTTACTTCCTCAACAAAAACTTTGACTAATTCACCCTTGCTACCAGCAACTTTACGCGCCAATAAGTCCATTGCTTGGACTCCGTTAGTCCCTTCATAAATTTGTGATATGCGGGTATCACGCACTAATTGCTCTTGTCCCCACTCTCTTACATAACCATGACCACCAAACACTTGTTGACCTGCAACAGTACTTTCAAAGCCAAGGTCCGTAAAAAACGCTTTAGCGATCGGAGTCATTAATGCGACTAATTTATCTGCTTTTTGCTGTGCTTCACCACTACCATAAGTAGCAATATCTAATTGCATGGCAATATAAGTAGATAACGCACGAGAACCTTCATTTAACGCTTTCATGTTAAGCAACATACGACGAACGTCACCATGCACTAATAATGAATCCGCTTGTGCTTCAGGAGATTTCACCCCTGATAATGAGCGCCCTTGAGTTCTGTCTTTAGCGTATTCTAAGGCGTTTTGATATGAACGTACAGCCGCCCCCAAACCTTGAATACCAACACCAATTCGCTCAAAGTTCATCATGGTAAACATACAAGCTAGGCCTTTATTAAGCTCGCCAACTAAGTAACCTTTTGCGCCATCAAAATTCATAACACAGGTAGCTGATGCGTGGATCCCCATTTTATGTTCAATAGAACCACAACTGACTTGGTTTTGTTCGCCAATACTCTCGTCATCATTAACATGAAACTTGGGGACAAGAAATAATGAGATTCCTCTCGGACCAGCTGGCGCATCGGGTAACTTAGCGAGTACTAAATGAATAATATTTTCGGTGAGATCATGTTCACCCGCGGTAATGAAAATTTTAGTACCAGAGACGAGGTAGCTACCATCATCTTGCGGTAATGCTTTGGTTCTGATCATACCTAAATCAGTGCCTGCATGTGCTTCAGTTAAACACATACTGGCACTCCAATCACCGGCATACATGCGCGTTAAATAACGGTTTTTCAACGCTTCGCTACCATGTTTAGCTAATGATAAACCGGCACCTGCAGTTAAACCTGGATAAAGTGAAAATGAAATATCAGCAGAGCAGAGCATTTCTTCATGAAATGCAGTTAACATTTTGGGCATGCCCATACCGCCAAAATCAGGATCTCCCCCGAGCGATGTCCACCCACCTTCTACATAGGTGTCGTAAGCTGCTTTATAACCTGGAGCTGTAGTGACTTTGCCATTTGAAAACTTAACCCCAACTTCATCACCGTTACGCGACAATGGAGCAATTTCTTGTTCAGCAATTTTTGCGCATCCCTCAAGAATAGCTTCAGCGGTATCTCGATCAACCCGCTCAGCTAAAGTGGGTAATGACTGCCAAAGTTTATCGGCATTAAATACGTCATATAACAAGAAATTCATATCTTTTAAGGGCACTTTGTAGTCAGCCATTACGTTCTCCGAACAAATAATTTAAACAATTAATTAAAACAACCGTTTGAATATATATCAAACACAGCAAAAGTAAAGTGATTAAGGCAAATTCGCATGCAGGCAAAAATTAACGTAAGCTTGAGTTATTGATATTTAACGATAAAGGTTAATTGTGAAATTACTTAGTATTTTGGTTATTTTATTATGCTGTTTGCCCTTTCAACTTTTGGCGGAACAACTTAATTTTACTAAGAAAACAATCGATGACGATGTACATTTTACCTATCAATGGTTAGATCAGGCAAAACAACCACAATCGATGGAGTTTGCCATTAATAAAGTACAAATATTTGATCATTTTAGAAATTTCAAAAGTTATCAAGCCCTACACACAAAACAGTTCATTGCTCAAAAGCTTAGAAAAGAATTGACGAAAAACCCAATTCCTAACGTAGAAATTAAATTTTTAGGTTATGCAAATAATTTACAAATTGAACTTAAAGCTGAAAATCAAATCGATATTGATCAAGCAAATCAAAAGATTGCACTGCTTGAAAAAGAGCTCATGGCGGAGCATCTAGCTAATAATTTTTATACACAATTTTTATCTTTCGATAATAGCCTGAGTATTAAGCCCGATCATGTGCGAATTGCTAACGAATCTGTAATGGATTTTAAGCCAGTAAAACCCATAATATTGGAGAATGTTTCTATACAAAATGTTCGAAAAGTAAGTAACTATGTACTCGGTTTTATACAAAGTATTCCTTATTCAACGCTTGAATCTAGAGTTACATCAACAGGTGCAGGCTTTAACCCTCCGCTACAAACCCTTTGGCAAAACCAAGGTGATTGCGATAGTAAGGTTACCTTAACCGCGGCCATTTTTAGAGCGCTAATGCCGAGAATTAAAATGCTGATGGTATTTATTGATAATCACGCATTACTCGCTATCAACATTCCACCTGAAGGCGACGAACTGACCATTAAATATGAAGACTTGGACTATATTCTAGCCGAGCCAACGGGGCCAGCCATGATGCGAGTTGGTGAGCTAGCACCGGAAAGCGAATTTGCTATTAGAAATGGTCGCTATTACGCCGAGGCTTTTTTTGCTGAAACTAGTGATTAGTTGTTAATTGAGACTCTATACTCTCACGTAAAACATTCAGGCTGATCGGTTTAGCTATATGTAAATTCATGCCAGCCGCCAAGCATTGCTGCTTATCTTCTTCACGCGCATGTGCCGTCATGGCAATTATAGGTAACTTGCTATAACGCTGTTGTGCTCGTATATGTTGGGTTGCTGTTAAACCATCCATTATCGGCATTTGAATATCCATAAATATGATATCCACATCCTGCGTAGGCAATTTATCTAAAGCTTCTTGACCATTTTGCGCCACAATCACTTCTACTTTTAAAGATTCTAGTAATTTAATAGCGACTAATTGGTTAACGAGATTATCCTCCACTAACAAGACTTTGAGCCCCGCTAAGCTATCTTGCACTTTTGGCAAGGCGTCAACTTTAGTACTGCTCACGGCTTCTTTAGCATGGATAAAAGGTGTTCGGTTAAGTGCAATGCTTAGTTTGGTAATTACCTGTCGATATAAAGGCATTTCTAATAACAGATAATTGATGTTATGCAGGTTCAGTTGATCGATAAATTCAAATGAAATGACACTCGATATTGGTTGGCAAAGCGCCAATAAATCAATATTTTGCTGTATAAGCTTTAATTCACTCGGGGTAAATCCTTGCGAGTAATGCTCACTATCTATCAACAAAATGCTTTGTCCTGAGCTTGGCATGCTAACCAGCTCTTCAAGACTTGAAATATCGATAATAGATTGCTCGATATCAGCAAAGTTTTCTCGTAATTTTTTGGGTAAATCAACCGATAAATTATACACAGCATGTAACATTAGCGAATTTTTTGCTTCGGTTGCATTGTCATCAACTATTTCAACAATATCATTGCTTCGCACATTGACCGGCAACGCCAAAGTAAATTCAGCGCCTTCACCTAATAAACTATCAATAGTGATTTCACCTCCCAGCAACTGGGTGATGTGCTGACAAATAGACAAACCTAAGCCTGTTCCACCATACACTCTTGTCATTGACTCATCTGCTTGCTTGAATGCTTCAAATAACATCGACTGTTTAGCTTTTTCGACCCCAATACCGGTGTCTTTTACTTTAAATAATACCGTAATATTCTCTGGGTCTATTAACTTATCAGCTTTGTTTAATAACGTTACTGATAACTCAACTTTGCCTCGCTCAGTGAACTTAATAGCATTATTAAGTAAGTTGCTCAACACTTGCACTAAGCGCATAGTATCTGTATTGATTTTTGTTGGGACTTCACTATCAATAGCCACATTAAAGGTTAAATCCTTACCCTTTAACGCTGCAATATTAAGATTTAGTGCTTGTGCAATAATACTGTCTAACTCGACTAATTCTTTATGAATAGTCATATTGCCTGATTCAACTTTTGCTGAGTCGAGTAACTCATTGACCAAATACAGCAAAGTAGTAGAAGCAGTTTCCGCGTTGGTTAAGTATTGTTCTTGCACTTTATCAAGACGACTCTGCTGCAGTAAGTAAAACATCCCTTGAATGGCATTGATAGGCGTACGAATTTCATGGCTCATATTGGCCAAAAACTGACTTTTAATTTGGTTAGCTTCTACAGCTTGGTTTTTTGCGCGCTGTAAATCTAGGTTTATTCTGTGCTGCTGAGTAACATCTCGCAGTAAAATAATGCTACCAAGTAGCACATTATTTTCACCATAAAATGGCGCTTTATAAATTTCGTAGCTTTTATTAGTTGTTGATACTGTTTGTTGATGAACGCGAACTGAGCCCTCACGTTCAATATCAACCAAACTCTTAGCAATACTTCCACCAAATTTAGTGGCAATAAATTCAGTTAGTTGTGCACCTAGAATATCAACTTCGGCTTGTTTGATCAGTTTCTCTACCGCTTCATTACAACCAATTAAACAAGCTTTTTGATCGGTGAAAAGTATAAAGTCTGGAATTGCATCCATCACTGAACGAAGTAACGCATAGTCACGCTGGTGCTGCTCACTTTTATGAAACAACGCTTGGGTTTTTTCTTTTACCCTCAAATCAAGTTCACTGTTTTGATCTTTTAAACGCTGCATTAAACTTCGGTTTTCACCAAATAGATCTTCAACAATTTTAAACCAATGTTGCCATTCATCTGAGGGTTTAATTTTACCGGGGTCGCCAGCAGAGCAGTTTTCAATATGGCTAATAAAGTTTTTAGAAGGTGCTATAAATGAACGATGAGTTACATAATAAATCACCACTAATAACGTGAACAAACCAATAAAAATACTGATGAAAATCGTCAGAAAGTATTTATTTATCTCTGCATAAAAACTCTCTTTACGTTGATATTCCAACAAAACCCAATCATTAATAGGGAGCAGTTTTCGTTGCAATACCCAACCAAGGTATTCTGCACTAGGCTCAAGCTCTAACAAAGACTGATAACTAAATTGGCTGAGCTGTTCTGGCGCCGCGTCACTAAAAATAGTATGAGAATTTAGGGTTAAATTAGCGCTGTTTTTATGCAATAAAACATTACTTTGCTTATCCACGATTATATAACCATGGCTTTCTTCGCTCACGTCAGGTAAATAGCTATATAAACCCGCAGTATTAATATCAATTAACACTGCACCTTTCATTTCATCGGCCAAATATACCCCAACACCTAAGGCGGTATTTAAGCCCTTACCGGTAGAGTCTAAATACGGTCGAGACCAAAACTTGGCATCTTTGTGCGTCGAGTTTTTAATTCTAAGCATCAAACTATTGGTTAAGCTTTGATCGGTATATTGCCAAATGCTTCTAGGTACCCATGGATATAAATTAATAAAGCGCCGCATAGAAATGTAATACAGCCAATTCGCTTCTTTAATTGACTCCTGGGCAGCAACAAACGCCGGCGTTAACGCATTTGCCATAATAAGCTCACGTTTGAAATTTTCAGTGAAAGCATTTACACGACCAACACCGGTAATGTTGCCACTTAAAATACGGTCATTGGTATTTAAATTTTGCCGATTTTTATCAAGATAAAAATATTTACCTTCTTGGTTTAACATCGGCATTTTACTAGGTAATTCGGCAGGGAAACGTAAATAGTATTCAGCTAGTTCACGGATACCTGTCAATGTTTCTACTGTACTAGTGAGTTTATTATTGAGTTGAGCGCTGTATTGGCTCATTTCTGTTAACTTAATGTCGCGGTGGGCTTGGCGTGCAGTATAAAAATTATAGAGCGTAACAATAAATGTTAAGAACATAATACTCGAAAAAACGACTATTACCGAAGTATTGTAGCGTTGAAAGAGTTGCTCTTTGGAATTTTCTACAAACACTAAGTCGCCCTGCTTATATCACGTTGATTACGTTTTACGATAGTAAGTAATATTAAATCAAAGTAGCTAGTGAGGATAGTACTGATAGCCAAAGTGGTGATATTGTTACTTTAACAACGATCACCATACGCTCATTTTATAGGTTTTCTTCGGCGAAAGACGCTAAACGACTTCGAACAACACCATTTAAGTTTATGGTACTACTGCCAGGAAAATTCTTGAAACGCTCGACAATGTAAGTCAAACCAGAGGTCACCGCCGTTAAATAATTACTATCAATTTGCGCTAAATTTCCTGAACACACTAATTTGGTACCTTCCCCACAGCGAGTAATAATAGTTTTTAATTGTGATGCGGTTAAGTTTTGGCATTCATCGAGTAACACAAGTGCATTTTGTATGCTTCGACCGCGCATAAAGTTAATTGACTTAAACTGAATATTAGCCTTATCCATAATATAATTAAGACTACCGTTCATATTTTCATCTTGCTTATGCAATACTTCTAAAGAATCTGTAATTGCAGCCAACCAAGGCGCCATCTTCTCTTCCTCTGTACCTGGTAAAAAGCCTATAGATTCAGCTATTTCAGGCGTACTACGCGTAACAATAATTTTATCGTAAAGCCCTCGTTCAATCACTTGCTCTAATGCTGTAGCTAAAGCCAATAATGTTTTACCACAACCTGCTGGACCTGTAAGAATAACCAAATCAATTGTAGGGTCGAGTAAAGCATCCATTGCCATACCTTGATAAATATTCTTAGGATGAATTCCCCAAGCTTGTTTTGCCATTAGCCGCTCACGACTCAAGTCAGTTATAGCTAACTTTTCATCTCCCCAACCCGTAACCTTACCGGCAAAGTGTTCGCCTTCATCAATAAGATATTCATTCATATAATGATTAGGTAATAGTTCTTGGCTAATATAATGCGTGGTATTTCGTCCTTCAGTCTCACTTTCACACTCATTTACGTGCTCCCAAAAATCACCTGGAAATTGATGATAACCCTTAGTTAGGAATTGAATATCATCAATTAACTGGTCTGTGCGATAATCTTCTACAAACGCTAGTCCAGCACCTTTTGCTTTTAAGCGCATATTGATATCTTTAGTGACCAGCACGACTTTATTTTTGGGATTTTTGGCTTGCAAATAAATGGCACAATTGATGATACGATTATCATTTTCATTAAATGATAACTTAACCTTGCTTTCATCAAGTGCATAATCGTTAATAATCGATAGGCAGCCGCTGGGATGCTGTTCGTCATTTTGCGGTAGCTTTACGCCGGCAAGTACTTCTTCTGGTGTAGCATTAACTAGGGTATCTTCAAGCGCTCTAATTGCTACTCGTGCATCACGACTAACATCTTTTTGGCGATCTTTTATGGAGTCTAATTCTTCTAATACTGTCATTGGTACGACAACATCATGTTCTTTAAAAGAGAGGAAAGCGAACGGTTCGTGTAATAAAATATTGGTGTCTAAAACATAAATTATTTTTTCTGCTGTCATATGAACGTCCTTACTCAGTTGAAGGCTCCACAGCTTTGCTTGTCAAACGGCTGCTAAAAACCACAAAAAGTTGATAACTCATCTAACCCAAACATCTTATACCCAAAGGTATTTATGTTTATTGCGTTTTTCTAATGGCGTTTTAACCACAAAAATCAAACTCCTTAGTGCAGTTAGCACATTTACACTTTGACAGTTTATAAGACTGCAATCAAGCAACTTTTTAGAGCTTGATTAATAACTGAAGCGCTAACCTTTTTGCTGTACTGACTCAATTAACCTGGTTCAGTTTTCAATAACAACTCATATTGTTTATTGATTTCATCAAGCACATTATTTTGTTTAATTACGTTCAGGCCTTGATTAAATAATTCGATTAATGCTTGAGCTCTTGGGTGTTTTTTTGCCACAATAAAATAAAGTGGCACTTGCCGCATTTCTATATCTAAGCCCTTTAATTCATTATATTTTTGTTCTTTTAAAATTTCATTATATTGATTGACCAAAACAATATCAGCCCAACCTTTAGCGACTTTATTTAAGCAATCTCTGGTACTTGGCGCTTGTGTTGTCTTATTTATACTGATCACTTTTAATAGTTCTGGTGTTGATGTGTATCCGTAGGGCAAACACAAAGTGTAATTTTTTAAGCCCTCGATATTACTCGCCAGTACTTTTTCATGCGCGATGACTTTAACTGGCACATAATTAATGGGTTGTGAGTAATAAAAGTCTTGCTGGCGACTAATTGTTTCAACATAAGGGAAGGCGCCATCGGCAAGTTCAACTTGAGTATTAACTAAAACTCTAGACCATGGCCATGTTTCAACACTGAAATCAATTTGTAAGTGTTTAAACACTGCACTGACAACCGCTGTTGACCAGCCGCCATTAGGTAACCTTGTATCGATGTAAGGAGAATATTGCGTGCCTGTGGCCAGTTTCAATGATGTATTATCCACTGAAACTTGTAATAACACCTCGTCATTAGCGATTGAATTTATGGGATAAAACCCGATAAAAATCAGCAAAGCCATGAACATATAACGATTATAAACCAACTTAAAATCCCAGTAATCTTTAGTCATTGTTTCGCGACTCCTTAATACATTTTATAAAACAGCTTCCTTGAGAAGAAAATACCGATCGGATTATTTCACATCACCACTTATTTAAAGATAACTCATTTTCAAAAATAATTAGTTTTAATCTCAGCTTTTTCGATTTATTTAATGATCACTTCTATGATTAACGGTACTATAGCGCCCATTTTTTTGGTGTGTAATTTTACACGAGATATTGAGTTGGAGTTTTTCTATGTCATTTTACCCTGGACAACGCTGGATTAGTGATAGTGAGTCTGATCAAGGGCTTGGTACTGTTACCGCCGTTGAAGGTCGTTTTGTTACTATCGTATTTACGGCAACTGGGGATGCAAGACAATATGCTATAGATAATGCGCCACTGACACGGGTAATTTTTAATGCTGGTGACAGTATTCCTAGCCATGAAGGCTGGTCGCTTACCGTAGAATCTCACGAAGAAAGTAATAACCTACTGACTTATACCGGTATTCGACAAGACACGGGTGAAGCCTGTTCATTAAAAGAAATGATGATAGATCATTTTATCAAGTTTAATAAACCTCATGACCGTTTACTTAATGGTCAAGTTGACCGCCTTGATTGGTTTCGCTTAAGAAAAGATTGCCTTCATCATCAGTTTAGCCAACAGCAATCTGAATTAATGGGACTTAGCGGCGGCCGAGTGAGTTTGATCCCTCACCAATTATACATCGCTGAAGAAGTAGGAAGCCGTTTTGCACCTCGCGTGTTATTAGCTGATGAAGTTGGCCTAGGTAAAACTATTGAAGCAGGATTAATCATTCATCAACAGCTAGTCACCGGCCGTGCTAAGCGAGTATTGATCATTGTACCTGAGTCATTAATGCATCAATGGTTGGTTGAAATGCTGCGCCGCTTTAATCTAAAATTTAGTATTTTTGATGAAAGCCGCTGCGATGAAATATCAAATAATGCTGAAGATGAAAACCCTTTTAGTACCGAACAATTAGTGCTCGTTAATCTTGGTTTTATTACCAAAAATCCACGTTGGTATGAAGCGATGATTGACGAAGAGTGGGACTTAATGGTGGTTGATGAAGCGCACCATTTGAACTGGCAGCAAGACAATGCCAGCATCGAATATCAGTGTATCGAACAATTAGCACAAACCATTCCTGGGGTATTGTTACTGACAGCAACACCTGATCAATTAGGCCATGAAGGCCACTTTGCCCGTTTACGTTTACTTGACCCTGATCGCTTTTTTGATTATCAAAAATTCACAGAAGAAGAGCTTCACTATACTGAAGTTGCTGATGCTGCCAATACCTTAATCACCAATGAACCACTCGCAGTCGAGCAAATAAATACTTTAAGTAATTTATTGCACGAAACCGATGTTAGTGAACATATCGCCGCGATAAACCATCAAGAGCAAGACAAACAAGCCAGTGCTCGCCAACATATTCTTGACCAACTTTTAGACCGTCATGGCACTGGCCGTATTTTATTTAGAAATAGCCGTAACACTATTAAAGGTTTCCCTGGCCGTGAATTACACGCCGCGCCACTTGCCATGCCAGAAGCTTATCAAGAATCAATTAATGAATTATTGTTGTCTGGCACCGCTGAAGATTTAAAATCACAAGCGCAGGCAAAATTGGTCTTTACGCCAGAAACACTGTTCAGTTTAGATAGCCATGAAAATTGGTATGATCTTGACCCACGTGTTGATTATTTAATTGAGCTCTTACAGTCGTTAAAAAAAGAAAAGGTCCTAGTAATTTGTGCTCATGCCCAAACCGCTATTGACCTAGAAACCGCATTACGCGTTAAAGAAGGTATGCGTGCAGCAGTATTTCATGAAGGTTTAAGTATATTTGAACGCGACAGAGCTGCTGCCTATTTTGCGCAAGATGAAGATAGCGCACAAGTATTGCTTTGTTCTGAAATTGGTAGTGAAGGGCGTAACTTCCAATTTGCTCATCACCTCGTGTTATTTGATTTACCCCGCAATCCTGATTTATTAGAGCAGCGTATTGGTCGATTAGACCGTATAGGTCAAACTGAAGTTATTCGAATTCATGTCCCTTACTTTGAAGACTCAGCACAAAGTTTGCTGTTTAAATGGTATAAACAATCGTTAAACGCATTTGAACACACGTGTATTACTGGTCATGCGGTTTTCCAAGCATTTGGTGAGAGCTTGTTTGACTTAGTATTGAGTGCAAGTTGGGACTCTGTTGATGCCCAGGCTCTACTAGATCAAAGCCATGAAAAGCACCTCTCGATCAAAAAAGACCTAGAGTCTGGCCGCGATAAATTGCTTGAATTACACTCTTCAGGTCTAGGTAAAGCTCATGCTTTAGTGGAAAAAATAGAAAAACTCGATCAACAAATTCATTTACCACAATTTATGTTTCAAATACTTGATGTATTTGGCATTCAACAAGACGACAAAGCAGATAACGCGATAGCATTGCAACCTTCAGAACATATGCTTTGTACTAACTTCCCTTGCTTGCCGGAAGACGGTACTACCATTACGTTTAACCGCCACACTGCTTTAGCTGTAGAAAATTATCAGCTGATCACTTGGGATCATCCGATGGTGCGTGGCGCTATGGACCTAGTGCTTAGTGATGAAATTGGTAATTCAAGTATCGGGCTTTTGAAAAATCCAGCACTGCCTGCTGGCACATTTTTCTTAGAGTGTATATTTACTTTAGAGGCTATTGCGCCGAGTAATTTGCAACTAGGGCGCTATTTACCGACCACACCTATTCGTATTTTAGTTGATAAAAATGGTAATGATCTTGCGGACAAAGTTGGTGAAAGCGTATTAGATCAACAATTGTCACCGGTTAAAAAGCAAGTAGCACTGCAACTGGTTAAAGCACTGCGCAGTCAAATAGCACCATTAGTTGCCAAAGCAGAAGCTCATGCCGAACAACAAGTAGGTTCTATCCAACAAAAAGCGTTGGCGAGTATGCAAGTTTCAATGGATGAAGAACATCAACGATTAACGGCACTTAAAGCAATAAACCCGAGTGTTCGCCAACAAGAAATCGATTTTATCTTAATGCAAAAACATGCTTTAGCTGAATACATCGAAAAAGCGCAGGTTCAATTTGAAGCCGTACGTTTGATCGTGGTGAGTAACTAAGTACGGAAAATATAAAATGTTGTGTTGGCAAGCATGATATTCAACACAACTATTTATAGAATGATGGGAACAGAATATGAGCGCTAATCCAGACTTTATTTATCAGCCACCCATGAGTCCATATCTTGATATTGTCTATCGAGATAACGACATTGTTGTGCTGAATAAGCCTAGCGGTTTACTGACCGTACCGGGGCGCTTACCTGAACATCAAGACTGTTTGCAAAATAGAGTGTTAAAAGTATTGCCCAGTGCCACTGTTGTGCACCGCTTAGATATGGCAACATCAGGCATTATACTAATGGCACTGAATAAACCTGCCCATGTTGCCATTAGCCGTCAATTTGAAAAGCGCTTAACGCAAAAAAATTATATCGCGCGTGTTTTTGGTAAAATTGAGCAAGCCGCTGGTTCGATAGAGCAGCCGCTGATCTGTGACTGGCCGAATAGACCAAAACAGAAAATAGATCACGAGCACGGAAAGGCCTCACTGACGCACTATAAAGTTATCAGCTATAGTGAAAATATTGATGGTCAAACAACAACCTTAGTTGAATTAACACCTGTGACAGGGCGTTCACACCAACTACGGGTGCATATGTTATCGCTTGGTCATCCAATACTGGGGGACAGGCTTTACGCGCATGCTCAAGCATTAACCACCAGTAATCGTATGCAATTACACGCAAGAATGCTGCAAATAAGTCACCCTGTCACAGAAGAAAAACTCACATTTACAAAAGCTTGCCCTTTCGATTAACACAGCTCTCCGTGACTCTTTAAAATTACTCGACTATTTCGCTGTTGACCCTGTGCTGCATTAAAGAAAAGCCTACTTCTGTCGATAATACAGATATACTATTCACTATATATCACTAATTCGTTACATTGGATTTTGTCATTATTTTGAGGAAAGCTGCAATTATGCGCTTAACACACTGCTTTATTTTTTTTCTTCTCGTAATCAACACTTTAAGCCTTAAGGTTAATTATGCATATGCATACATGCCCGCTGAAGAGCAAGCAGAGCAACAAGCTGAAGAGCAAGATAAAAAAGACACTGAGCAGAAAAAAACAACTGACACGGATAAGTCAAAACCAGCGGTTAGCACTGAAAAAACTCAAGCAATAATCAATGCCCCTGTAGATGCATTTCAACAACAGCAACAAGATATAAAGTACTATCTAAACCAAGAAGAAATAAGCTCACTTTTAGTTGGACCTGACGATTACTTAATCGCTACCAACAAATACACCACCAGGGTTAATAAAGGCGTGATGGTGCTAATTCCCGACTGGCATCAAAGCATTGCTTCGCCTAACGCACTACAGCAACTTCGTGAAGATTTACCTCCTAAGGGCTGGACAACCATTACTTTACATCCACCACATAAACCAGAAAGTTACCCTTCACAGGCTTTTACTGAGCAAGAAAGAGCTGCTGAAAATATCGAAATTTTGACAACCTATAGGTTAAAGTTTGCTGAAATACTTAAAGCTTTACTCAATCAAGCAAAAACCTATCCTGGTGTAATTATAGTGGTTGCAGAGGGTAATCATAGTGCCGTTGTTCTCGATACATATCAGCAAGGATTAGTTGGTGAGCCCAGTGCTTTAATAATGCTTAGCAGTTATATGCCAACAATACCTGAGAATGAAAAAATAGCGCATCAATTAGCTGCTGCGGACTATCCAATACTGGATTTATATTTAAAACGTGATCATCGATTTGCGATTGAAAACGCAAAAATGAGAAAAAATTCCGCGAAAAGAGAAATGAAAGTGTTTTATCGACAAAGGCAATTGAGTAATAGAGTTACCGGCTATTACCCCAAAAACACCTTAACCAAAGAAATTATTAGCTGGTTAAGCACTATCGGTTGGTAATAGCACTTTATTCATCCTGACTAACCACACCTTGGGTTAATCACTAAGGTGATATATAGCAACTTTCCCGTTTGTGCCTGCCGCTAATATCAATTTATTGTCACTTGCTAAGGTATAGAAGCCTTGATCGTTTTTTAGTGCAGAAGCATCATCAAAAGCTTGCCAATGTACGCCATGATTGTAGGAAATATCACTGCCTGTTTTTCCTGTAGTCACACAAATGTTATTAATGCAGGTCATTGCGGTACGTAAACCACGCTGACCGGCATCAACCTTTTGCCATTTATTATCATTAAAAGTAGCTATATTGGCATAGCTTGCTGGCCTTTCAAGGTAATCGCCACCGATCACGAAAACTTGCTGTTTAGTATTAAGTGCTAGTGCATAGCCGCCTGAAGTTTGACTTTGTTGAAAAAGTGGCACACTTTGTCGACGCCAGCTTTCTCCGAAGTCATCACTGTAATAAACGGAAGCAGAAAAACCGCCAGTTGTTATCCAAGCTTGACCATTTTCACCGGTAATTAAGGTATTACCGCTGGCAGCAAAAGCCGCTTCTTTTACTAACATTTTCGGTAACTTAACTTGCGCTATTCTGCGCCAACTTTTGCCGCCATCTTCGGTTTTTTTAACCATGTAAAAACCGTCTAACGGATCGCCTAATAACAAGCCTGTATCGTTATTCCAAAAGGCAATAGCATCAAAAAATCCAGCAGGCTCATGGTTTTGTAAAAGTAATTTCCATGTTTGCCCAGCATCAGTGGTTTTATATAAAACCGATTGTTCGCCCTCGCCAGCGCCCATAACAATTGCAGTGTTGCGATCGAAAACAGCGATATCTCGAAAGTCTGTCATCTTTTCACTAATAACAGAGCGGTTTAACCAGCTTTTTCCCGCATCAGGGCTAACAAAAACAGTATTATCGCTGCCCGTTACCCAAAGTGTATCTTGAAAAACAGCGCTGCCACGTAACGAGGCCTTAATCGGTATATCAATTCTTTGCCAAGTAGGCTGCTGTGCGAATAAATCAACGGTAAAAGTAACCGTCAATAAGAAGACAAACATTGATAAGTAGGAGGGACTTTTAAATGCCATTATAAGTTTTCTCATAGCGATATCAGATAAGGTGGAATACTCACTGTTGCAATATTTTCTTATAAATTCAAGCGTTAATAAGCTTGCTTTATTAGTTAGTAAATAGAGGGGTTATAATTTCACTACACGGTTACTTGCAGTTTCAAGCTCAAGACCACCGTTCAAGTGATAGTGAATGGCTTGTCTGTCGTTAATGTGTATCTGACCCTACTTAATTTAGTGTATTCGAACAAACTTAGCCCAAGACAACAGTATTTCTCTAAAATCTTCTCGGCCACATGAGGATGAGTCTTGCGCGTCAAAATCAATATTTTCTTCTGTAAGCGAATCGGGCAACTCTTCTAAGCCATCGAGACTTGCATTAGTTTGTACCGTGACATCACCACGATTGAAGATAACACTGTACTCGCTGCCCGTGATGGTGATTTCTGATTGCTTTTCGTGCTCTATATCTGAAATGGCTGTCAATAACTGCTCCAGCTTTGTTGCGTCAGCCCCTACTTCTACTTCTAGCCACGGGCCGATAACTTCATGATCAAGTGAAAACTTAGCCATAGCGACACCGGTTATTGGGTCATCTATAAATTGATATTCCATAAATACCTCTTAATGAAAAACATTCGAAGAGCCCCATTTCAGGGCAAATGAAAACAAGCTAATATTAACGGTAACCACGACAAAAACTTGCCACTTAATGGTTACCGAACTCAACATTATTACTTGAGTCTAATTGTAGCAAATACCTAGTTATTGACACCTAATTACACGATAAAATCGCTATCTTTTTTTCACGACTTTCAATAATTGACTTTATCATCAATACGACTTGAAATTTTACACTGCTAATTTTTCATAAATTGCTTATTTACGATATTAAATATGTTGAAAGTAATGCTGTAAATAAGGTATGAAATCAACACTAATTGAACTTACTGAGTGCTTATGCGTCTACAAATTACTTTATAATTTTAGGTTTTGGCTATTTAGTGATAAAAGGAACTTACACAGCTGTTTTATTTTCGCTTGTTATTCATGGCGTGATCTTATTGCTAATTATCGTCACTCAACAGCCCAAACAATTAACAATAAAACCGCCCCAACAAAACAAGGCGATTAAAAGCTATCTGTATTCTGTTCCAAATTCTGCGCCGAAAATAACGGAAACGAAATTACAACCTATTGATGAGGCACCACAAGAAGCAGAGCTTTCGAAACAAGAAAAGAATAAGGAGTTAAATAATAAATTATCTACAAATATACCTGAAGACATTTCACCACCTGATAAAAGCACTTCGGATGTTGCCCCCTCTGACGAATCAAAAAACGCTGCATCACTAGATACCACGTTACCTGAAGTTAATGTGCTTGAGTCACAACCAAAACCAGCTCCCATGCCTGCTCCTGTAAACCGAAAACTCGATAGCTTTACACAATTACAAAGGCTGCGCAGTAAGTTAAATAACAGTGCTGCAATTATTACAGACGGGCCTTATCAGAAATATCAGCCGCCTTCAGCCTTTAATCCTAATGCCAAGTCTGTACCTCACTCAGTCCCCTTGAAAGATGAAGAAAAAGAGCGTAGAAAAAACACTAAAAATATGGGCTCCGGCATCGCGATTACTAAAGGTGATGATGGTGTCTGTGAGATCAGACAAGATCTCAGTGTTTATGGCCTTACTGAAGGGTCTTCTATTCAGAAATTTAGCTGTGGAGAAAGCAAATTTGATAAAAGCTTTCGCGAGCATATGAAGAAAGTGAAAACGAAAATTGGAAAATAATAAGTTTCAATACAACCGTAATAGTTCGGTTTTAAGTTAAAGCGCACGGCTCCTTTTTAAATAATACTTAGCAGTTTGTTTCAAATAATCAACTTAGCCTAATAATCGACTATTATTAAGCCATCGGTATATAACCTAAATAACTGTTGCTTCTAACGGGTATAGATACCATGAATAGCGTTTATTTTATCAAATGATTCATAGTAGTTAAAAAATCAGGTAAAATAGCCGCAAAATTTCCACAGCTAATGAACGTGTTATTAGCATCTTATAGCTAAAGAGAGAGTATCAAATGAGTCTGTATTTAGAATATATAGCAGAAATTGAAAATCGTAAAAATGAGCTAGGCTTAGCACCTAAGCCAATTGATAGCGCTGAATTGTTAGCTGAAATCATCGAGCAAATTAAAGATAAAGCCCACGCACATCGCGAAGATTCACTTAACTTCTTTATTTACAACACATTACCAGGTACTACAAGTGCAGCTGGCGAAAAAGCTAAGTTCCTTAAACAAATCATTTTAGGTGAAAGCGTTGTAGAAGAGATCACGCCAACTTTCGCATTTGAATTGTTATCGCATATGAAAGGTGGTCCTTCAATTGAAGTACTACTTGATTTAGCTTTATCAGACGACGCTTCAGTTTCAACAACTGCTGCCGAGGTCTTAAAAACTCAAGTTTTCTTATATGATGCTGACACAGCACGTCTTGAAGCAGCTTATAAAGCGGGCAATGCCATCGCTAAAGACATTCTTGAAAGCTACGCTAACGCTGAATTTTTCACTAAACTACCTGATATTCCAGAGAAAATTGACGTAGTAACTTACATCGCTGGCGAAGGCGATATCTCTACTGACTTGCTATCTCCTGGTCATCAAGCACATTCACGTGCTGACCGTGAATTACACGGCAAGTGTATGATCACGCCAGAAGCGCAACAAGAAATTAAAGCTCTTCAAGCTAAGCACCCTGAAGCGAAAGTTATGCTTATCGCAGAAAAAGGTACTATGGGTGTTGGTTCATCACGTATGTCTGGTGTTAACAACGTTGCTTTATGGGCCGGTAAACAAGCGAGTCCATACGTACCATTTATCAACATTGCACCTGTAGTTGCTGGTACTAACGGTATTTCTCCTATTTTCTTAACGACAGTTGATGTAACTGGCGGTATCGGTCTTGACCTTAAAAACTGGGTTAAGAAAGTTGATGCTAACGGTAATACGGTAGTTGATGAAAACGGTGATGCGGTATTAGAAGAAGCTTATTCAGTAGCAACCGGTACTGTATTAACGATTGATACTAAAGCGAAAAAATTACTCAACGGCGACCAAGAACTGGTTGACGTATCTTCAGCTTTCACTCCGCAAAAAGTCGAGTTCATGAAAGCAGGCGGTTCTTACGCGGTTACATTTGGTAAGAAATTACAAACTTTTGCCTCTGAGACTTTAGGTGTACCAACTAAACTTGTTTATGCTGCTTCGAAAGAGATTTCACATGAAGGTCAAGGCCTAACTGCTGTTGAAAAAATATTCAACAGAAATGCTGTTGGTGTGCTTTCTAAAAGCGATCTTCACGCGGGTTCAGATGTTCGCGTTAGAGTAAACATTGTTGGTTCGCAAGATACTACTGGCCCTATGACATGCCAAGAGCTAGAAGCGATGGCTGCTTCAACTATTTCTCCATTGGTTGACGGTGCATACCAGTCTGGTTGTCATACAGCATCTGTATGGGATAACAAAGCAAAAGCAAACATTCCTAAGCTAATGAGCTTTATGAACAAGTTTGGTCTTATTACTGCGCGTGACCCTAAAGGTGTTTACCACGCAATGACTGACGTAATTCATAAAGTATTAAATGATATTACAGTCGATGACCGTGCAATTATCATTGGTGGTGACTCACATACTCGTATGTCTAAAGGCGTAGCTTTTGGTGCTGACTCGGGTACGGTGGCAATCGCTTTAGCAACAGGTGAAGCAGCGATGCCAATCCCTGAGTCTGTAAAAGTTACTTTTAAAGGCCACATGCAAAGCCACATGGATTTTCGTGACGTGGTTCATGCGACTCAAGCACAAATGCTTAAGCAATTTGGCGGCGAGAACGTATTCCAAGGTCGTATCATTGAAGTGCATATTGGTACATTAATGGCAGATCAAGCATTTACTTTCACTGATTGGTCTGCAGAAATGAAGGCAAAAGCTTCAATCTGTATCTCTAATGATGAAACCTTAATTAAGTCAATCGAGCTTGCTAAGAGCCGTATCCAAATCATGATCGACAAGGGTATGGAAAACGAAGCTGGCACGCTTACCGGTTTAATCGCATTAGCTAACAAGCGTATTGAAGAAGTTAAATCTGGCTCTAACCCTGCATTAGCTCCTGATGATGCTGCTAAGTACTACGCAGAAGTTGTGGTAGATTTGGATGTAATTGACCAACCAATGATTGCTGATCCTGATGTAAACAACGACGATGCCTCAAAACGTTATACACATGATGTTATTCGTCCAGTGTCATACTACAACGACAAGCCAGTAGACTTAGCATTCGTTGGCTCTTGTATGGTACATAAAGGCGACATGCAAATCATCGCGCAAATGTTACGTAACATTGAACAGCAAAACGGCAGCGTATCATTTAAAGCGCCATTAGTTGTTGCGCCACCAACTTACAACATAGTTGATGAGTTAAAAGCTGAAGGTGACTGGGATATTCTTAAAAAATACTCAGGCTTTGAATTTGATGATGCTAACCCGAAAGGCGAAGCACGTACTAAATATGAAAACATTATGTATTTAGAACGCCCAGGTTGTAATTTATGTATGGGTAACCAAGAAAAAGCTGAACCAGGTGATACAGTTATTGCAACCTCAACACGCTTATTCCAAGGCCGTGTTGTAGCAGATACTGCCGAGAAAAAAGGTGAATCTTTACTAGGTTCTACGCCATTAGTTGTACTTTCAGCGGTATTGGGTCGTTTCCCATCAATCGAAGAATACAAAAGCGCTGTAGAAGGCATAGACTTAACTAAGTTTACACCGCCTACTGAAGAAATGAGCACTAAGTACGTACCTATTAAAATGGTATAAGCTCTTGTTATCTTCCTAGTTAACGTTCCTCATCAACGTTGACTAGGTTTCTAGCTCAACCTAATAGTTGAGCTAGAATACAGATAAGCAGAATCGAAAAAGGTTACTTATTATAAGTAACCTTTTTTATTGCCAAACAATGAACACTCTGATTAAACACCGTCAATTATAGTGTTGAAACTCAGGTTTTATCGGCTACCGATTAGGACACTCAATATTTGCCGATAGAGACGGCATGATCATATTTGGGAACGCCAACTTATCATCAAAGCGCTCTACCCCTTCAAGTACTTCAATTTTAAAACCATAACTTTGACAAATACGTAAAGACCGGCGCATTAAAAAAGTCGCCAACTTACTAAATTCAGTATTTTGCTTAGCAATAACCTGTAGGTGGTATTTACCGTTTTCTAAATCAGTTTGTTTAAATTGCACTTCGTGATCAAAGTCCCACTGCGAGGCACCATTAGGTGTCGGTTTATTGCTAGCGCACGCAGTGAGGATTAATACTAGGAATAAGCAGATTGTATATTTCATAAAATTAATTCCCTTATAAATCAAAAAATTAATTATAACAGTATAGTTTGGCAATGGAGTTTAGGCTATAGCCAAGCTTCAAAGACAAAAAAGCCAGCTACTATGCTGGCTTTTCAAGTTGAGCAGTTGGTTCAGTTATAGGTGTGTTTTTAGGAATTCTCCCAAAGCTTTAAATGCCGCTAACCTGTTATCATTTTCATCAAGGAAGTGTGTGCCGTATTTAAATTCTTCATACTCTACATTAATGCCAGCATTCTTAGCTTTAGTAAAAAACTCACGAGATTGAGAAGCATTAACCCTAGTATCATTAACACCATGAATCAGTAAAATTGGAGATTTAATTTTATCTAAATGATATTCAGCCGAATTATTTTTAAGATCTTTAACTACTTCATCGTCATTAATATCTCCAATAGTCTCTCTTACATGAGCTCGTAACCCGCCTTTCCATCGGCTATCCTCTTTGGCTAATTCATATAAGTTTGATATACCTGCGATACTAACAATACATTTAAATTGTTCTGGACGTTGAAATGAAGCGGTTAATGCAACATACCCCCCGTAACTTCCACCAACGATGCAGGCGTTATCCGTATCAACGACATTTTGTTTAGCTATCCAATCAATAGAGTCATAGACATCTTGTTGCATCCTTTTACCCCACTGTTGATAGCCCTTATGTTGGTAACGTGTACCAAAACCACCAGAGCCTCTAAAATTAACCTGTAATACCGCATAACCCAAGTTTGTTAAGTACTGAACATAAGGGTCGAAATATTGGTAATCTCTAGGACCAAAAGGTCCACCGTGTGGGTGAACAATTAGTTTAGGCTTCGTATCCGAAGGTGCACTTGGCATGGTGATATAGCCATTTAACTTCATACCATCCGTTGCTTCAAATTCGAACGCTGATTTGTTACCTAAAGCTTTACCTTCAAGATATGGGTATTGACTAAACCAAAAGCCTCCAGCTTTTTTATGTAAATCCAACCAGAAATATTTACTCGGTGTATTATGCTCTTGAGCCATTACCAATATTTTTTTTCTATCAATACTCCAACTAGCAATACTAGTTTTGTAAGTTTTAAAACTATTGGTAACTATTTTATGAATATTATTATCTGATTCATCAAAAAAATGTGTTTGCAAATAGTTATCAGCATATCGAACACCAATAATTTTACTACGCTCAAAATTGAAAATAGCACCATTCAAGTCATACTTATCATGACTGTATATTAATTTATCGAAAGTCCCACTTTTAATGTCATAAAGCCAAAGGGCATTAAGCCCTGTTTTATGATCACTCAATACATAAACCTTATCATCTTCTACTAGTAAAGGTACGAAGGTTTCTTTTTCATAATATTTTTTCTTATGGAGTAATTGCCAGTCGTTTGACTCTTCACTTTTAAACCAAAATGTTTGTGTTTCGTTAGTTTTGTCATCTTCATCTAATCCATAGCCAAATACGACTTCACCTTCTTTATTAACCCCCCAAGAATGTACGTTGTATTTATTAGCAAAAACTTTTACGAAATCATTTTTATATATATTAACTTTAAATACCGAAGGTGCTTTATCTTCTCGGTTGTATAGCTGAACTAGAATATTGTTACTGTCATTTGGTAAACTAGAAATAAGCCTAGGCGACATTCGTTTAAGCCAATCAGGGGCATCTTTTTTTAAGTTACGCTTGATTTCTATCAGATCAGTGCCATCTTTGTTCACCGAAAACAGTCGGCTAATTCGGTATCTATCTCCAAACCCACTAGTCGCATAGCTTGCCGAAATAATCAAACGGTCGTTGTTTGCCCAGTATATGGTATCAATGCGATCTTGAGATTTCTTTAATTTGACAATAGTCTCGAGGTCATTACTTCCAAAGTTGCTCACAACTATACTCGGCCCATCTTCGTTATTAAATACTGCTGCAACAAGACTACCATCCGGTGATACCCTAGCTTTTGTCATCATTGGCAAATGACCGTATTGCTCATAATTTAAGCTCGGTGTTTTTGCATACCCTAAACAGGTCACAAGACTCAAGATAAGTATTAATAATATTTTTTTCATTGTTGCATCCTAGCTATTGTTATTTGTTAATTCATTGTTCAGGGTATTTATACCCTATTTACTTAAAATAAAGCCAGTATACTTACTGACTTTACTCGTTAATTCGATGTAAAAACTACATTATCAATAAATGCAGAATCATTGCCTCGAACTACACTGCTATCCTTTCGATATTTAAAAGTAATAACATGAAGTCCAGGTGTCAGGTTAATCTCATGAGTTTGCCAATTTTGTGCGCTAATTGTTAACAATTGAACACCATCTAAAAATACTTCGAGATAGTCACAGCAAGGTTCCGAATCTAATCGAGATTCGAAAGTAAAAGTTCCGGCAGCAAAGACATTACGGTAGTTAATAGTGCTTTCTTGATTATGACCAATAACGCCTGAGCGTAACACTTCATTTTCGATTGACCACATGGCATCAGAATTTTCATTTTCTGACCAATGCTCAGATAAACTAGCAGCTGAAAAATCTATATAAAGCTCAGTAATATGATCTGGTGCTGACGATGCATCATTAGGGTCGGTGTTGAATATTAAGACTTCATCGCCATCGTTAAACAAGTCGCCATCTGTATCCAGCATTAACGGGTCTGTAAAGTATGTTAGTACTTCATCACCATCAGTTAGCCCATCACTATCCGTATCGATATTTTTAGGGTTCGTTTGGTAGGTACTCACTTCGTCAAAGTCATTAATGCCATCATTATCTGTATCTGCTTGAGTTGGGTTCGTGTCATTTAAAAACTCTGACAAATTATTCAAACCATCGCTATCTAAATCTTCAACAGCATCCATCGCATCGGTATCTGAAAACGCGTATCTACGCTCCCACCAACGTGGCATCCCATCAGCATCCTCATCAATAACGGGCACTATTGAAATAAATTTACCACGAAAGTTTGCCTCTTGAAGCTCAAGTTCAAGAAAGTCTAAGCTCACAGTTACCATTTGAGAATTACGGTTGGTCAAAATAATATTATTTTGGTCAAACATATTCATATCGTAAATGGCACGATTAAAATTACTTTCAAAAGTATCATATAAATTTAAAATTTGATCTTCTACGCCTGATGAATGATAGCGTTTGATGATGCCGTTCCAAGAGGCTGTGTAAATGTTACCTGCCCCATCAACCGCGATAGCTCTTGCTTCAGTTATTGTAAAGCTGTCCATTAACTCCATAGTGCTTGGGTTGTATTTATCTACCTGTCGGCCTGATAAAGCATAAAGACTGTTATCCAACCCAACAACAATATCTATATATTCTTCGCCAGCAAAGAACTCAGTAACGTTGGTATCAAGGTTAAAACGAACAATACCTGATGTACCATCACCAGAAGTAGACATATCGGTCACAAAAACCGTATTACCCAAATGTGCAATACCGCCATAGGAATCAACATTAACAATTCCCCAACTCTCAAAAGCTCGGTGGCGCCATGTCCCCTCTAATGGGTTATAAATGGACAGTAACGGCTCATATACACCATTAATAACTGCAATCTTGCCATCATCTAGTACCGTTACGTCTCTTACACTGTTATTTTCCGATGGTATCAAAACAGATTGAACGAACTCTTTATCGTAGCTATAAAAATGCAATTGCTGCTCTACCACAGTTACAGACTGTACATTCATATCAAATAAACTTTCGAGCGGCCTGAAAAGAAAATTATCCAGATAAACACCACAATCGTTGGTTTTAAATGTAATAGTATGTCGCCCTCTTGGGATCGAAACTTCTTGCGTGAACCAGTCAGAATAAGCACTAGTACTCAACAAATGCTCACCATCAATATAAATTGATAAGTATGAGCTGTATTGACACTGCGCTTTGAAATCAAAGGTTAATATATTGCCATTAAAAAAACGGTTAAATGAAATGGCCGCTTGATCCGATGAAAAAATACTGTAACTTCCATCACTACTTTCCAAGTTACTTACGCCCCAGCTGCTATTAGCTGTTTCATCAATAGTCCAATCATCAGGTATAGCACCTGATTCAAACGACACATGTAGTGTCTCAAGCACTTCAGGTTTTGACTCACTATCTGTTGGGTCGGTACCTTCGATAAATTCATCTATGTTACTTATGCCATCGCTATCAGCATCAGTAAAAGCATCAGAATCATTCAACAAATCAAAACCATGAATGACTTCCCAACCATCTACCATGCCATCATTATCACTGTCTTCATTCAACGGGTTTGAGCCGTATACATTAACTTCTTCTGAATCACTTAAACCATCAAAATCAGAATCTTCAAGCGTTGGATTAGTTGCGTTTTGAAACTCTTCTAAATTAGTTAATTCATCACTGTCAACATTGAGTAAAGCATCAGCGCTATCTTGACTGTCAAGGCCGTATAATATTTCCCACCAATCAGCCATGCCATCGCCATCACTATCTCCACTAATATTAATCGCGGTAATCGTGCCATTACTTTCTGTGATCAATAATGCCCCTTCGTTAGATAATGTGAAACTCCCACTTACTGGGTAGCTCCATACCTGCTGCTGTGTTTCAATATCTATAGCGTAAGTATTGTTATAATCTTTCACAAAAACCAAATTAGTACTCGCGATAATACCTTCGCGTAAATTAGTATTGTTTTGTGGCTTCCAAGTCCATTGCATTTCACCTGAGTACTCATCAACTACAACTAGCTCTCCTTCCTTCAAAGCAAATACTTGCCCTAAAGCCACAGTAGGAGCACCAGAATAGCCTTGATAACCTTCAATGCTATTTTGCCATAAGGTCTCAGCTGTTTGTCGATCGAAAGCCACCAAGGACGAATTCACAACTGAAAATATATTGCTGTTTTTACTATAAACTGGCGTAGCACAGTTTTCATACTGAAACTCTTCATCCGAATTACTCAATAAAACTTCACCAGTCGTATTATCAGCAATTTTAAAGCCATCTGAGAAATAATAGTATTGCGTTTCATCAACAGTTGGAGACCAATTACCACACCAAGATAGTTCACCAGTCCACAATAAATCACCCGTTTCAGGGTCGAACTTATTACCTCCACCTGATACATAGACACCATTGTTAGTGATCGTTGGTGACTTTTCGCTGCCATTGTATTGATTAAAGTCACTGACAAACACGTTATCGCCAGTAACCATGTCAACAGCATAAAGTTGAGTGCCAGCTGAACCATAGGTTTGTAGGTAAACTTTATTGTTTCTATAAGAGGGATGACTAATTGTATAGCTATCCGGGAAGCTCTTTTTCCAGCTTATTGCGCCATTCGCAGGATTTAAATTAAACAGCGTCATATCCCTTCCTGAGTAATACCCCGTCAGCATAATTCTTCCGTCTGCCGCAATTGCAGGACTTAGCGAATTAACATCATCCAAATTTACCATCCAACGTAATGATAAGTCACTGGCATTAATATGAGTTGCAATAAAGCCATTATGCCCAGCATTACCACGATGGTTCGTCCAAGGTTCACTCACTGGCAGACTATTAGCATCAGTTGGGTCGGTCGCTAAAAAGAATTCAAGTTTATTACTATAGGTATCGGCATCGAAATCAGTATCCGCATCGTCATCAGAAAGCGGTTCAAAACCATAACTAACTTCCCAACCATCAGGCATTTTATCGCCATCTGAATCACGATTAAGAGGTAAAGTTAAATAGGTATGGACTTCATCACCATCACTTAAGTCATCTCTATCAGTGTCCGCATTATTTGGGTTGGTTTGATAAGTCATTTCATCTAGATTAACTAAGCCATCATTGTCTGCATCATCTGCAGAATCATCGACATTAATATTTAACTGATGAGTAACTTCATATAAATCTGATAAACCATCTCCGTCGGTATCGCTGTTTAATGGATTTGAGAAATAAACCTCAATTTCTTCGCTATCAGTTAAACCATCTTCATCTGAATCGGTTGATAGCGGGTCTGTGCCATACTCGTTAACTTCTAAACCATCAGATAGGCCGTCGCCATCTGAATCGGCAACAAGTGGTGACGTGTTGTGTGTATTAACTTCAGCACCATCAAGCAAGCCATCGTCATCAGTATCAGCTAGCGTAGGATTCGTTTTGAAGTTGAATTCTTCAAGATTTGTTAGACCATCGTTATCAGAATCAAGTGCGGCATCTGTAGCATCGTTATCATCAAAGTTATATAACGACTCCCACCATAGCGGCAAGCCGTCTTGATCCATATCAACAATACCCACAACAACAACATTTATCTCGCCATTACTTAAAAGCGTTATTACATTTACATCATCGTCGTTAGCGGCTAAAGCTATCGGTTGCCCCTCAACATTGATACTCGCATCTTGCGTAAAATCACTTAATTGCCAAATTTTAAGGTCGGAGTCTTCGCCATTAATTTCAATTGACAAGATAAGCTCAGCAGTCGTCAATATATCGGTTGCTTGTAGTTGCACATTTTCAATAGGTAGGTCAGCCTCAAGATCGTACAACCCCCCATTTGCAGAAATAAGGTATTTTCCATCAGATGAAATTCTTAAAGGGTTAGAAGCGCCAACGCTGCTATAAATGTCACCCTCATCTGTTATATGCCCGAGCGTTTGGTCAATCGTTTGGAAGTGTACATTGCCGTATTCTATAGAATAAACTCTTGAGTCGGCTTCGTTCCAAATATAACTTTCTGAACTCGTATTCCAGTCTTTACTGTCAGTTATCTCACCAAACTGATCAATTATATAGTGAGTATTCCAAGCACCATTTGCATTTTCAGCTAAAATAAAATTCCCAGCAGAACCCATTCCATTGATCGCTCGCCCTAAGCTTGCAAAAGAAACCTCGATTAACTCATCTAAATTAAATCGAGAGACTCTGCCAGAAGAATAACCAATATATAGTCGGTTATGCTCTGATGAGTATGCCATCACGCGGCTTTCGCCAAAGTCGCTATAGCTAGTTGCTGACATTACAAGTGGGTTGGTAAATTGGTTGGTCGATGATGACCAACGGTAAATTCTCTTGTTTACATTGCTCAGGAAATAGATATTTCCGGCATCATCCGAAATCACCTTATCAGGGGTAAATACCGGTTGAGTTGATAAAAAGTCACAACCATTGTTATTACCATGAGCACTTAACCAACATGCAGAGTCTAGTGGAAATTCATCTATTGTAAGTGAACTGTTATCACCGGTACTGCCTTCATTCCAACTATCTGGATAGCCATCAAAATCACTATCAAGTGATGCTGCGTTATCAAATGGAAATGCGTCAACAGTGTTATTAATTCCATCGTTATCTGTGTCGTCACTAGGTAGGTAATTAAAAAATTGAACGCTTTCATTGTTTTCAATCACTAACACCGCTTTATCAGAAAACGATTTAATTGCTTTTAAAGCACCTTGAATAATTTTAATTTCAACTAGATTTAAATCTGCATCAAGCCTTTTCAGGTTAATCTCATCACTAGTAGGTGACTGCTTCAAAGTAACTAAATCGCCATTTTCTAAGAAAAATGCATGGCTAAACTGATCACCAATAGAGCTTAACCAAGTTAATGTATTCGCGTTGTATATATCGCCACTGCCCAATAGCACTTTGCTACCATTGTTTGAAACAACGATAGGACCTTGAATACTATAATCACCATGATAAGGAGACTCTTGAACATCAATGAACTGACCTGTGGTACTGATAGTACGATAATATAGGTCATTAGGTGAGATACCATCCCTGAAGTGATACAAGCGATTATTACTTGCATTCCACGCATTAACGCGTGAAGAGTCATAGTGATTATTGCTCTCGGCTAATTGGGTACCGCTGCGATCAAAAGTAACGTAAGTTCCAGCATACCCTCGACAGTCAAGCATAATTAATAATTCATCAGCATCAACTAAAGCATTAACACATTGTTCACCTTCAACAAAATCGACTAATGAAAAGTCTTCTGCAAGATATTTTAATGCTGACGCATTAAAACCAAGATATAAGCGCTGGTGCCCTTCATGAAAAATCATTGCGCTGACATTTTCAATAACTTGAACGTTCAGTACATGCTGCGAAATTAAGTCAAAAGTTACTAAGTTACCATTGTCTTGATATAAATAAGCAACTTCTTTTGACGATATAGCGATGAGATTGGCTGAGTTATCTACTAATAATGCTAAATAACAATTTTCGCCATCACCATCAGCAGCGGCAAAACAAAGCTCACTATTTGGATATGCATCAGCATTATCACCAACACCATCACCATCAGTATCTGACCATTCGCTGGCATCAAACGGGAACAGATCTACGCTGTCTTCAATACCATCGCCATCGTCATCTGTATCAACATCGTTAGCTATACCATCGCCATCAAAGTCAGATGCAGGGTGGTGGTTAATCATGGTATCTACATAAGCTTGTGCGCGAGCGACTAAAGCCGAAAAGTTACTATCACCCGCGATAAAATCACCAAAAACAATTGTATTTATATAGGCTTCGGTATTAGTTTCATCAATGCTCAGGTTACTGTCTGCAATCAATTGTCGAGTAATAGCTTGCTTTGCTTTTTCAATATAAAATTGCATTTCATCAATAGATATTTGCCCTGATGTCATCAATATTATTTTTTCACTTACCATTGCAAAAAGTTGATCGGTGAATGGCGATATAACAATACCCTCAATTAAATCACTTTCACGGTTCAGTATCGCTAAAGGCGGTAATGACAGTGTAATTGGCGTGGCAGTGAAGTCTAATTCAGGACGCGACAAATCTTGCGCGCCTTCACCAACATAAGCCCGTATCGGTGAGGTAGCAAATAGCTCAATGTTAGCAACGGGTAGTGATAAACTATAACTTCCCGTGTCATCTGTTGTACTTGAAAACTCACCTTCATCAAAAGTAGTGTTAAAGTTTTCATCAACAAAAACTACAGCGCCACTGATATACCCATCAATGACTTTACCCTGAACTTCTATCGCATCATTAACAATAAGTGAAGCTTGAGTACTAACGGGTTCTTCAGCGCCATCATTTAACACTATATTAAATTGGTAAGTACCTGAATCTTCAAGGCTAGGCGTACCTATTAAACTAGAGGTAGCGTCATCAAAAGCTAACCAATCGGGTTCATTTTGAAGCGAAATAGCAACCGTATCCAAATCAGGATCTGACGCCTCAATCATAATACTTATGTTATTACGCTCAAGTACTTCAAAGGTAGTTGGTGACAGCAATTCAGGCTGGCGATTAACATTAACAACTTCAATAGAAAATGCTGCAAGTGATGCTGAGTTAGTGCCATCAGACACTGAAATAACAATGTTCGTATAATCACCTGAATCGTCGAAACTAGGTGTACCAGATAATAGGCCGGTATCAGTATTTATGGCTGCCCATGCTGGAATATTTTCTGCGGAATATAAAAGAGATGAACTTGCTGGATCCTTTACAGATACTTGAAAAGAGTATGTTTGCATTTCATTAACAGATGCTTCAGGTACACCTGATAAAGTGATAACTTTTGGTGCTTCAATTTTTTTTGGTGGCGCTTTATCACTACCGCCACCACCGCCACAGGCAGATAAAACACAAATTGAAAACACGAGAAAAAATCGAACAACCGAATGGCTATACGTGAGCATAGTTAAATCCCTTTAAAGATATTATAATTTTTATTAAAAGAACTTTAACAAAGTAACCATTTAAATACAATTTATGCCCAAACACAAAAAAGCCAGCTTCTAGGCTGGCTTTTCAATTAGTTAAATTGTCTTGTCCTGCAATGTGTTCTCGTGATTAATTACTTTTTCTTTTTAACTGCTTTCGCGTTTGGTAAGTCGGTAATTGAACCTTCAAAAATTTCCGCCGCTAAGCCGATTGATTCATTTAAGGTTGGGTGAGCATGAATAGTTAAACCAATATCTTCAGCATCAGCGCCCATTTCAACCGCTAAACAAACTTCACCAAGCATTTCGCCAGCATTAATACCAACAATAGCACCACCTAAAACACGACCGGTTTCTTTTTCGAAGATCATCTTCGTTTTACCTTCAGTACGTGCTGAAGCAATAGCGCGACCAGAAGCAGCCCATGGGAAGTTTGCTACTTCAATGTTCAAACCTTGCTCTTTAGCTTCGCTTTCAGTAACGCCTACCCAAGCCATTTCTGGATCGGTATAAGCGATTGAAGGGATACAACGTGGGTCAAATACGTGCTTTTTACCTGAAATAACTTCAGCAGCACAATGTGCTTCATGTACCGCTTTATGTGCAAGCATTGGTTGGCCAACAACATCACCAATAGCAAAAATGTGTGGAACATTTGTGCGTAATTCGTTGCTAACATTAATGAAACCACGCTCATCAACATTTACACCTGCTTTATCAGCAGCAACTAAGTGACCGTTTGGTTTACGACCAACAGCAACTAAAATCTTGTCGTAACGTACTTGCCCTTCAGGCGCATTTTTACCTTCAAACGTTACATATAAACCATCATCTTTAGCGTCAACAGCAACTACTTTTGTTGATAACATGATGTTGAATTTTTTCTTGTTAAAATTAGTGTAAATTTTAACAATATCTTTATCTGCAGCAGGCACTAGTTGGTCAGCGAATTCTACTACTGAAACATTTGAACCTAATGCTTTATATACCGTGCCCATTTCTAAGCCGATAATGCCGCCACCAAGTACTAACATCTCTTCTGGAATATCTTTAAGCTCTAAAGCGCCAGTTGAGTCGATAACGCGAGGGTCATCTTTAGGAATAAATGGTAAATCAACTACTGATGAGCCAGCTGCAATAATCGCATTATCAAAAGTAATGGTAGTTTTACCGTCAGCGCCTTCAACTTCAATAGTTTTATCTGAAGTGAATTTACCGTAGCCATAAACGGTTGTTACTTTACGGGCTTTAGCCATTCCGCCTAAACCACCGGTTAATTGACCGATAACGCTTTCTTTCCAGTCACGGATTTTATCTAAATCAATTTTAGGTGCACCGAAAGTAACACCATGAGACGCCATAGCTGCCGCATCATCAATAACTTTAGCTACGTGTAAAAGTGCTTTTGAAGGGATACAACCCACATTCAAACAAACGCCACCAAGCGTTTCACGGCTTTCAACTAATACTACGTCTAAACCTAAATCTGCTGCGCGAAATGCTGCTGAATAGCCACCAGGACCCGCACCTAAAACTACTACTTGAGTTTTAATATCGTTACTCATGCTAACCTCAAAATTGATGTATTTATTGCTGGTTATACCAGCCTATATTTGCCAAATGATCATTAGCAGTATAACCCACTAATATATTTCAGCATTTCATTATCATTTACTTGTGGGTAATTTTACTTAAACCTCACAAAGATCGCTATCTTTAATCAGAAATAAAAAGCAATAAGTGGTTAAAAACGTAAAACTTAACAACTTATTGCCAATTCAAACTAATTACGTATAAGCCATGATGAGAAAACTATAATATTAGTTTTCTAATATCACTCATGACACTCGCTAAATGCACAGTAAAGCGTGCTGCAATCGCGCCGTCAATTACACGATGGTCGTAAGACATCGATAATGGCAACATTAAACGTGGCTCGAAGTCTTTACCGTTCCATTTTGGTTTCATTTCAGATTTTGAAACGCCCAAAATAGCTACTTCTGGTGCATTAACGATCGGGGTAAATGCCGTACCACCAATACCGCCAAGGCTAGAAATAGTAAAACAGCCACCTTGCATGTCAGACGCTTTTAACTTGCCATCGCGAGCTTTAATACTAATTTCTAATAGTTCACGTGAAAGCTGATGAATGCCCTTTTGGTCAACATCGCGCACAACAGGAACGACTAAGCCATTAGGCGTATCAACGGCAACACCAATATGACAATACTTCTTCAAAATTAAGCTCTCGCCATCTTCACTCAAACTTGAGTTGAACACTGGGAAGGCGCGTAATGCATCTGCCGCCGCTTTTAAAATAAACACCAATGGTGTAATTTTAAAGCCCAGCTTTTGCTTTTCACAAATAAAATTTTGCTCTTTACGAAAGGCTTCAACATTAGTGATATCAGCTTCATCAAATTGAGTAACATGTGGAATAGTCACCCAATTACGATGTAAAAATGGTCCAGAAATTTTCTGAATTCGTGTCAGTGCTTTCGTTTCAACTTCACCAAATTTAGAAAAATCAATTTGCTTAGCACTAACGACTTGTAAACCACCTTCACCTGATGCTACTGAGCTTCCAGCATTAGCTTTTGGACGAGAAAGCTCATATTTAACGTAAGACTGAACATCTTCTTTTAAAATACGACCTTTGCGGCCTGAGCCTTTAACCAACGTTAAATCAACACCAAACTCACGCGCTAACCGACGAATAGAAGGTGATGTATAAATTGTACCCGCATTAGTTAACCCTACTTGAGGATGATGCGGCACAGGTGCAGACTTTTTCTCTGCTGACGCTTTTTTAGGCGCTGGGGCTTCAGCCACTGATTCAGCGACAGGCTCTTTAACTTCAACCGGAGAACCCGACGAAGTTTCAAGCATAATTACGATTGAACCCTGCTTAACTTTATCACCGGTACTAATAAATACTTCTTTTACCGTACCTGCATGTGAAGACGGTACATCCATGGTGGCTTTATCGGTTTCTAAAGTAATCAAGCCATCTTCTGCTTCAATTACATCTCCAACAGCGACCAGTACATCAATAACATCAACTTCACCATCTTCGCCAATATCTGGCACAGCGATTTCAATAACTTCGCTGCTAGTAGCGGCTGCCGGTGTTGCTGTCTCAGCAGGTGCTACTTCAGCTTGCTCAGTTTCTTCTGGCTGCGCTGCTTCATCAGTACTTTCGGCAGATGATTCTGTTGCAGCGGGTTCAGCGTCTTCTACCGAAGCATCACCACCACCCGCTTTTTTCATTTCAGCAATAACATCGCCTTCTTTGATCTTATCGCCAACTTTAACGGTTAACGCGACAAGTTCACCAGCAAATGGTGCAGGGATATCCATTGACGCTTTGTCGGTTTCAACAGTGATAATACCTTCATCGGCTTCTAAGCTGTCGCCTACGGCAAAGCAAATTTCAATAATTTCAACTTCATCACCACCGACATCTGGGACTAGAATTTTTTCAATATCAGACATTTCTTAATTCCTTATCTAGTCTTAATTACGCGTAAAGCGGATTAAGTTTGTCAGTATTAATATTAAAACGTTTAATCGCATCGCTTACTACCGAGTGTTTAATGTCACCACGGTTTGCTAATTCATAAAGCGCTGCCACAACAATGTAGTTTTGATCAACTTCAAAATGTTGACGTAAGTTGTCACGGCTGTCACTGCGACCAAATCCGTCAGTACCTAAAACACGGTATTCAGTGTCGATATAAGCACGTACTTGATCAGAATAGTTTTTAACATAATCTGTCGCTGCAATTGCAGGGCCTTTATCGCGAGTAATAATGTTAGAAATATAAGCCGATTTTTGCTTTCTTTCTGGGTGCAGCATATTCCAACGCGTTACTTCTTGTCCGTCACGAGCTAGTTCATTAAATGACGTTACTGAATAAACATCACTTGAAATGCCAAAGTCAGCAGACAATATTTGTGCGGCTTGACGTACTTTTTGTAAAATTGTACCTGACCCCATTAATTGTACGTTAGCTTTTGCTTTTTTCGCTTTCACTTGCTCAAGCAAGTAAATACCTTTAATGATTTGATCAGCAATATCTTTATCTTCAGGCATTGCAGGGTGTTGATAGTTTTCGTTCATTAAGGTTAAGTAGTAGAAAATGTTTTCATTATTTTCATACATACGACGTAAACCATCACGCACGATAACAGCAACTTCATAACCATAAGTTGGGTCGTAAGTAACACAATTTGGGATCAATCCGGCTTGTACATGTGAATGGCCATCTTGATGTTGTAAACCTTCACCATTCAGTGTTGTTCTACCAGCGGTAGCGCCTAACAAGAAACCACGTGCTTGGCTATCACCAGCTGCCCAAGCTAAATCACCAACACGTTGGAAACCAAACATTGAATAGTAGATGTAGAATGGAATCGTAGTCGCGTTACAAGTTGAGTATGACGTACCAGAAGCAACCCATGAGGCCATAGCACCTAGCTCGTTAATACCTTCTTGTAACACTTGGCCTTTTTTATCTTCACGATAATAAGCCACTTGATCAGCATCTTGTGGAATATATTTCTGACCTTCGCTAGCATAAATACCGACTTGGCGGAACAAACCTTCCATGCCGAAAGTACGAGCTTCATCAGGAATAATCGGCACGATACGCTTACCAATTTTCTTATCTTTTAATAAGCTATTCAGTACGCGAACAAAAGTCATGGTTGATGACACTTCACGATCACCCGAACCTTTCAAAATGGCATCAAAAGATTTTAATGGTGGAATTTCTAATACTTCTTCTGGTTGCTCACGGCGTGCAGGTAATGAACCACCTAACGCTGCTCGGCGCTCCATCATATATTTGTATTCTGGGCTATCTTCTGGAAACTTATAGAATGGTAAATCTTCAATATCTTTATCAGCAACCGGCATATTAAAACGGTCACGGTAGTATTTAATTGATTCAACATCCATTTTCTTAACGTTATGTGCAATGTTAAGACCTTCGCCGGCAGCACCTAAACCAAAACCTTTAACCGTTTTAGCTAGAATTACCGTTGGACGACCTTTAGTTTCCATGGCTTTTTTGTAAGCCGCATAAACTTTAACTGGGTCATGGCCACCACGGTTTAAGCGATAGATATCTTCATCCGACATATTTGCAACAAGCGCTGCAGTTTCTGGATATTTGTTGAAGAAGTTTTCGCGAGTGTACTTACCACCTTTAGCTTTACAGTTTTGGTATTCACCATCTACGGTTTCATTCATTAACTGTAATAATTTACCTGAAGTATCGCGAGCGATTAACGCATCCCAATAACTACCCCAAATAACTTTAACAACTTCCCAGCCTGCGCCACGGAATGTACCTTCAAGCTCTTGAATAATTTTACCATTACCACGAACAGGACCATCTAAACGTTGCAAGTTACAGTTAATAACAAACGTTAAGTTATCTAAGCCTTCACGTGTTGCTAAACCGATAGCACCTAATGATTCTGGCTCATCAGTTTCACCATCGCCTAAGAAACAATAAACTCTTTGACCTGAACAGTCTTTAATACCGCGATCAGTTAAATACTTAAGGAAACGCGCAGTATAAATGGCTTGTAGTGGACCTAAGCCCATTGAAACCGTTGGGAACTGCCAAAAATCAGGCATTAAATGCGGATGTGGATATGAAGATAGACCTTTACCATCACACTCTTGACGGAAGTTATCCATTTGCTCTTCAGTTAATCGCCCTTCCATAAAAGCACGAGAATAAATACCTGGAGAAATATGACCTTGAGCAAAAATAAAGTCACCACCATCTTTTTCAGATGCGGCTTTAAAGAAATGGTTAAATCCGACATCGTACAACATCGCAGAAGATGCGAAGCTACCAATATGACCACCAAGATCCAAATCTTTTTTAGATGCGCGTAAAACTAATACTAAAGCGTTCCAACGAATAGCCGCGCGAATACGCGCTTCAATCGTTTGGTCAGCTGGCATGTGTGGTTCTAATCCTGGAGGAATAGTATTTACATAAGCTGTTTTAGCATCAAACGGCAAGTGAGTACCACTGCGACGAGCGCGATCAATTAGTTTTTCAAGTAAAAAATGTGCACGATCAGGGCCTTCATTTTCTAACACAGACTCCATTGATTCTAACCATTCTTGGGTTTCCATTGAATCAATATCTAGATTTGGGAGCTCAGACATAATTACTTAGTCTCCATTTATTGTATGTAAAGTAAATTTATTTGTTTTAAAGATAGCTGTTTTTAACTAGATATCCTTAACCTGTTGTAACTTTTATCAACTAAAAGCCATTAACTTAGCTTTTAGAATCTTGATTTGGTTATTTTGTTCTGCGTATTGAGCGTTCAAGACGACTATTTTCTTGCGACATTTTTAATAGCACTTCTTCAATAAAGGCTAAATGTCGATGGCTAGCTCCCCATGCAATTTGGGGCTTACCGCTAACTATCGCACTCATTAAACGTGTGCGGTAATCAGAAATTTTACTGAACACATCTGGCCTTTTAGCCAATATGGTTAAGTTTTTTTCAATATTATCAATTAACAATGGCGCCATACTATGTGCCAAATGCAAAATAACCGCATTGTGGCTAGCAGCGCATATGGCGAGATAAAAACCAAAAACAGCTTCAGCTTCAAGGCGGTAATTAGCTTCTAACTGGGCAGTGCCAATATTGTCATGTTTACGTTGAATTTCGTCAAAATCGGCTTGTGTGCCACGCATCGCTGCATAATAAGCAGACATACCTTCGATACCGTGGCGAAATTCTAACAAGTCGAACTGCGACTCTTTATTATTGGCCATCAAGGCAAAGAGCGGATCAGCCAAGCCACCCAAAATTTCAGCACTAACGTATGTTCCACCACCTTGGCGGCGAGTCACTAAGTTTTTCGCTTCTAACTTCTGTATTGCTTCACGTAATGACGGACGAGATACATCAAATTGTTTAGCTAGTTCACGTTCTGCCGGTAATTTTTGCCCTGGCTTTAAACTACCTTCGAGAATCATCGTCTCAAGCTGAGCCAGAATAACATCTGACAACTTAGCTTGTTTTACCGGTTTTTTAATACTCGGAATGGACATTTATAACCCTTTATTAAACAGATAGTCTTATCTAAATTCACGCGTTAGCTTTTAAAACCCAATGGTAAATTGGTCTTACCAATTGATAATTCGAGTTGTAATGTAACAAATAGATATTCGCTTGTAAATAAAAGGCCCAATTTAAGTGTTAGCAGATATAGTTGTATATAAAATAGTAGGGGCAAAAACATAGCTAAAAGCTGTCAGTTTTGAGCTATCAGTAAAAGTTAAACACTCAAAGCAGGTTTTGGAGTTTTTGTTAAGTGTAGGGGCGACTTTAGTCGCCTTTTATAAGAGTATTTTCTTTTGTATGAGGTGGCTTTAGCCACCTTTTTGAGAAGGCTAAAATTAGTACAAAGGCGTATAAATTCGCTTGTTTCATTACATTGCAAAATATGAGGTTAACCCATATACCAGTGGTCTGGCGACTAAAGTCGCCCCTACGAATTAAAAGCTCATGCCTTGTAGGTTGGTCTTTAGGCCAACACACTCATATGTTTTCGTTTGTCGGGCTAAAGCACGACCTACATCCCATACAAATAATTAAGATCAAAACCTAATATACCACCGAGAAAATATTAATAACCGCAGGGGCAAATAAATTCTGAAGGATCCCCACAACTTTTAATTAGTTTCATTGGATAATTCCTCAATGGCAATATCTATATCTTTGGGGGATATC
>NBOG01000007.1 GCA_002104535.1 Cognaticolwellia sediminilitoris
TAGGTAAAACTATCAGTTAAGGTTTCACTACCATTATGTGTATAGGTTACTGTGCCATCGTTATTATTAACCACTGTGCCATTGGAAGCAGCGCTAAGATTAGTCACGGTTAACGCATTAGTGGCAGTTTCTGCGTCAGTATCATTACCACGCAAATTGATGATCGTACTCTCGCCTTCATTAACCGCGCCTGTATCGTTATTGGCTACAGGTGCATCATTAACCGCGGTAACGGTAATAGCAACCGTTGCTGGCGCTGAATCAACGTTGCCATCATTAATGGTGTAGGTAAAACTGTCGGTTATGGTTTCACTACCATTATGCGTATAGGTTACTGTGCCATCGTTATTGTTAACCACCGTGCCGTTAGAAGCAGCACTAAGATTAGTCACGGTTAACGCATTGGTTGCCGTTTCTGCGTCAGTATCATTAGCGCGTAAATCAATGATCGTACTCGCGCCTTCATTAACCGCGCCTGTATCGTTATTGGCTACAGGTGCATCATTAACCGCGGTAACGGTAATAGCAACCGTTGCTGGCGCTGAGTCTACGCTGCCATCGTTAATGGTATAGGTAAAACTATCAGTTAAGGTTTCACTACCATTATGTGTATAGGTTACTGTGCCATCGTTATTATTAACCACTGTGCCATTGGAAGCAGCGCTAAGATTAGTCACGGTTAACGCATTAGTGGCAGTTTCTGCGTCAGTATCATTACCACGCAAATTGATGATCGTACTCTCGCCTTCATTAACCGCGCCTGTATCGTTATTGGCTACTGGTGCATCATTAACCGCGGTAACGGTAATGGAAACCGTTGCCGGTAATGAGTCAACGCTGCCATCATTAATGGTGTAGGTAAAACTATCGGTTATGGTTTCACTACCATTATGTGTATAGGTTACTGTGCCATCGTTATTATTAACCACCGTGCCGTTAGAAGCAGCGCTAAGATTAGTCACGGTTAACGCATTGGTTGCCGTTTCTGCGTCAGTATCATTAGCGCGTAAATCAATGATCGTACTCGCGCCTTCATTAACCGCGCCTGTATCGTTATTGGCAATTGGTGCATCATTGACCGCGGTAACCGTAATGGAAACCGTTGCGGGTGCTGAGTCTACGCTGCCATCGTTAATGGTATAGGTAAAACTATCAGTTAAGGTTTCACTACCATTATGTGTATAGGTTACTGTGCCATCATTATTATTAACCACTGTGCCATTGGAAGCAGAGCTAATATTAGTCACGGTTAACGCATTAGTGGCAGTTTCTGCGTCAGTATCATTACCACGCAAATTGATGATCGTACTCTCACCTTCATTAACCGCGCCTGTATCGTTATTGGCTACTGGTGCATCATTAACCGCGGTAACGGTAATAGCAACCGTTGCTGGCGCTGAATCGACGCTACCGTCATTAATGGTGTAGGTAAAACTATCGGTTAAGGTTTCACTACCATTATGTGTATAGGTTACTGTGCCATCGTTATTATTAACCACCGTACCATTCGTGGCCGTACTAAGATTGGTAACGATTAACCCATTGGTTGCTGTTTCTGCGTCAGTATCATTACCACGCAAATCAATGATCGTACTCTCGCCTTCATTAACCGCGCCTGTATCGTTATTGGCTACAGGTGCATCATTAACCGCGGTAACGGTAATAGAAACCATTGCCGGTAATGAGTCAACGCTGCCATCATTAATGGTGTAGGTAAAACTATCGGTTATGGTTTCACTACCATTATGTGTATAGGTTACTGTGCCATCGTTATTATTAACCACCGTACCATTCGTGGCCCTACTAAGATTAGTCACAGTTAATGAATTGGTTGCAGTTTCTGCGTCAGTATCATTACCACGCAAATTGATGATCGTACTCTCGCCTTCATTAACCGAGCCTGTATCGTTATTGGCTACAGGTGCATCATTAACTGCAGTAACCGTAATGGAAACCGTTGCTGGTGCTGAGTCGACGCTGCCATCATTAATGGTGTAGGTAAAACTGTCGGTTAAGGTTTCACTGCCATTATGGGAATAGGTAACCGTGCCATCGTTATTATTCACCACGGTGCCATTGGAAGCAGCGCTGAGATTAGTCACGGTTAACGCATTGGTTGCAGTTTCTGCGTCAGTATCATTACCGCGTAAATCTATGATCGTATTTGCGCCTTCAATAACTACGCCACTATCATTATTAGCTACCGGTGCATCATTAACCGCAGTAACCGTAATGGAAACCGTTGCGGGTGCTGAATCGAGGCTGCCATCATTAATGGTGTAAGTAAAACTATCGGTTAGAGTTTCACTGCCATTATGGCTATAGGTTACTGTGCCATCGTTATTATTAACGACGATTCCGTGATTAGCTAAGCTGATATCTGTGATGGTTAATTCAGCAGTTAATGTTTCTTCATCGCTATCATTACTTCGAAGATCAATGATAACCTCACTGCCCTCAACTACATTTGCAACATCATCAACGGCTAAAGGCGCATCATTAACTAAATTAATCACTAAAGTGACAGTGGCTGTACCAGAAGTAAATTCGCCATTAGTGACTTTATAGGTGAATTGATCGGAAGTAGTTTCAGAGCCGTCATGGCTATATGTTACCGTGCCATCTCCATTATCAATGACAAGTCCATTAGTACCGTTATTTAACTCTATAAAAGATAATGATGAATCATCGCTATCGTTCTCTAATACATTAATGACTATACTTGTGTTTTCATCAAGCTCGGCAAAATCATCTCCTACTAAAGGCGCTCCTCGGCTAAGATCGATAACACTTTTTTGTAAACTAAATGCACTTTCGCCGCCGTCATTAACGCCGCTGACGGTGAAATAATATTCTTTAGTAGCATCTATTCCTTCAAATACTACGCTGTTTTCAACAAGTGATAATCTCGCTTGTCCGTCAGAAAGCTCTGTGAAATTATCACTCTCAACGCCTGGTTCAGTCGCAATAAAGACATTATAAAATTGATAATCATCAACTTCAGACCAATTAATGGATAAGTCACCAACAAATGCGCCTGTAGCCGCATCACCCGTAACATTAATAAATTCTGCCTGAGTTTGAGTAATGACTACTGCTTGCCAGTTTAAATTAAAAGTAGTGGCGATACTTCGCTCACCAATTAGATTATCAACCCATACTTTTATTGTGTTAGGACCACTTTTCCAATGATAGTCATGTGGATTAATACCATTAATAAATAATCGATAACTGGTATTATTTCCATTTAAGCTATTGAAATTTTCATTGGTGCAACTATCAGTGTTTGAGCCACATATTTCTAAGGCTGGAATATCTTGATTACCATTAGAGAAATCAAGTGATATCTTATTTATACCTGCGAGATCAATAACATCAAGCGCAAGTAAAATATTACCCATTATTGTCTTATTCTGCTCTGGTAAGTCAATCACTGCAGTCGCAGGCTGACTGTTATCAAAAACTTCTGAGGCATTATAATTAAAGGACACTTGCGCTAACGAGCTTGCATTAACACTCGGAGTTGGAGATTCTACAGGTACTGGTGTTGGAGCTTCGGGTAAACCTGGCGTTACTTTAGGGTCACTGTTGCTACCACCACAACTACTTAAACTAAAGATTAACACCCCTAGCACTAAGCTTTTTCTTACTAGTAATTCCATTTTATTTTCCATTATCGTGCTCTGATCAAGAAAGCGCCATCGACTTCTAAACCTGTGGTTTTATCAAATAATTCAAAGCCACCAGTGACAGCTTCTAACCCAAACAAATCAATAAAATTGCTCGAAATATTACCATAAGCTATATTATTACCATGACTGGCAAAAGTTATACCGACTTCCATAAAAACATCATTATCTCTAATATACATATTACCGTTAAATACAGCATTCCAAAGGTCAGTATCTCTATCATCATTAAATGATAAATACCCATCTGAAATTCGGCCAGAATCAAAATCAATAGACATACCTGCAGAAAAATTTGATAAGTTATAATCAGAGGTAAAACTCGCGTCAGAGTATTCTAAAACGCCTTTACGAGCGGCAACAAGTTCATAAATACTTTGTGGCTCGAGGACATTAAATTGATCAGTGCCAATAAATTCAGTATTTTCTTGCTCTAAAGTATCAATAATTGTTGAAGACTCGATATTAAATACCTTTCTTTCTTCAATTACCGCTATATAAGGTGAATTATCGTCAACATTAGAGTCATCACTTGTTTCCGCTGGAGAACTTAGACCTTGTTCAAAAACTCTTGGCGGCTCAACAAAGTAGTTAACTGAACCATTTTGTCCAACACTCGCATAAGAAAAATCCTCACCCAAGCCTAACGATAAAACAGAGCCGGCGTTTATTCCTAATGCTAATTGAACATCGATTGCACCATCCCACACAGCTATCCATACGGTATTATTTACTATTTCAACCTCGTAGTGAGTACCGCGAATACCAATACTACCAATAGGTGTCTTAAGTTGATAATCGCCTTTATCTGCTTTAATAGCGCCGGTAATCGAACGGAGACCGCCTTGCACTAAATCTAAAACAACAGAATCTTTATTATCTTTATTACCAAAGTTATATTCTGCAATCACCAACTTAGAATTTTCTTTCATGGCGATCATACTGCCATCAGTCATTCTTAATTGAGTTTTGCTGGAGGGTCCAGTAGTCACTATATCATTGACAAAAACAGCTGAGCGACGCTTCAATGGTCTAACTTCTTCTTGCTCGGATGAAACAGCTATTACCTTGCCTTTAGTGATCATTGTTTTACCCGCCGTTTCGACGGCATATGAATACGATGTTAATAAACAACAAAACACCGAAGCTAAAATACTTTTACTATGATTAAATTTACTCATTAAAATGCATATTTCCATGTTAAGTTTGCTTCAAGACGAGAGTATTCATATATCTTCATCGCCGCCACGTCGCTATCGAGATACTTATCTTGAAAGCTCAATTGTAACTTTATTATTTGATTATCGAATCCTGAGTAAGCTATTTCTGTAGCAATTGCAGATAACACCGAGTCACTGTAAACACCAAACAACGGATTGGGTTCATCGTAATTTTGCTTTTCGATTTTAATCAATGTATTGCCAGTAAAATTTTCATGAATGGGGTAACCTACGATATAAGAAAATCCAATCGCTTTACGATTATTGTGATCAAAACCTCTTTTATTTTTATCTTGAAATACATTCAGTAGAAATAAATGTTGAAATTGGGATTGGAAACGATAAAAAGCATTCACCTGGTAACGTTCGAAATTTAAATCCTGATATACAAAATGTTTAACTTTAGCGGCTATAGCATTAAAACCAAAATCACTGGCAGTACTTATCGGTTTTTTCCAGCCTAAATTGAGCGCGTTTTGTGTTCTATATTTCTCGCTCGAGAACCATAATGGTGCAGTACTAGCACCTAAATGCCAAGTCGAATTGTTTGCTAATTGATGTTCATATTTAAGAGCAAAGCTTAACATTTGACGATTATATTCATCGTGTGAAAAATAGTGTTTATTTTGTATAACAAAGTCGACTAACAATTTTTGATATTGACTGATAGGGTGCTTATAATTCAAGGCATACCGTGCTTGATATGTGTTATCTGAAGTAGCTTTTGAAGTATCAAATAAAGGAATTAATGTGCCATCAGGTAATGTAATTGCATCTTCTGAACTACCACTATTAATATTGTTATCCGAGCCCACCCCTAAGGTAATTTCATGTGACCAGCTTTTATTACGATCCTTTAACTGCCTTTTCAACGACTTCAATTGGTTTACAACATTAGTTCTTTGGTCATCAGTGAATGACTTTTCTGTTGAAGGGGTTGCCAATAATGCTTCAAATTCAATAATCGCTCCATGTAAGTTATCAACTTTTTTGTAGCTCAAGGCTAAATAATATCGACCGTTATATGACCGAGGATCCAGAATAACAACTCGTTCAAAGGCAAAAATAGCGGCTTGATATTTTTCAGCACCAAAAGCAGCAACGCCAGCCATAAAATCAAAGGTTAAATCTCCGGCTAAATCGTCAGCTAATAACTCTGAGTATTCATAAGCTTGGGTATATTGTTTTTCATCGAGATAATTTTTTAATTTTTCTAAGTCAGTTTGATAACTCGCAAGTACAAATGAGCTGAACAGAAATGTCCACCAAATAAATATTACTTTTGTTAAACTTTTAATCATTGATAATTCATCCATTAACTTAATTGCACACTGTGCATTGGTCACTGATTATGCCTCAGTAAATTTAATATACGCTTTAGGTCGCGCTAAACACCGATAAAATTATTTTATTGCCTTATCCGTTCATACAGCTTACTTAACTGCTTGGAAAACAGAGCATCGTTAAATTTTTCATCATTAGCAACAAGATCAAATAACAACGAAATATCTTCTTCAAACTCTGGCTTTTTAGCAATAAATTCAAACAATAAATCTATCGCCATAACGACTTGTTCTGCAGCAATATAATCAGAGAACTCACCGTTAGTTCCTGCACTTAAAATGTCATTTAATGTCGCGAATGCTGAAACCTTCTTATCAGCGATTGATTGTGCCATTATTGCTTTTTCAAGCTGTTCTATGTCTTTAAATATAGCAGTAATTAACGCCTTTAATTTTCGCTTATCATTTAAGCTGCTTTTAACATCAGCTAAGTGTTGATGTAAGATTTCACTATGACCAGTACTTGAAGCGATAATCATCAACATTTTGAAATTACCATCATTTAACCTTACAGTACCTGGTTTAAAACCCTGACCTTTATTTTCATTCCACTTTAAATCCGACATATTATGATGACATGAATGGCAATCAAACAATGATAATTCAGGAAATAACGTAGAGTTATCGATCAATTTCTCTTCTAATAAGTCTAAAGTCGCTCGACTCGCTTCAAGCTGACCATAAATCCAAGTAATGTAATTATTACCAGCCCACTTTTGCTTTAAATAATCCTCGTCAACAACATAATGTAAAGGCTGCAATATACCGAAGGTATCTAATTCAAAGGCTAATCTTGGATGTCCTGCCCCCATAATGTCATGACTAGCTTGTTTATCCTTATTACCTAAATGGCACGATAAACAAAGTTGAGCTCTGGCTTTTGGTTTATCTGTCGGATACAGTCCTTTAGCTATATTCTCATCTCGACTAATTGCAGCATGTGTATGGCTAGTAATGTATTCTTCTGCACCACCATGACAAGACTCACAACCGACACCATCACTTAATTGAAATTTTTCACCTTGTTGGTCGGTGTTAACATTATCACTATGACAATCTAAACAAATGCTAGCGGTAGTAGCGCTTTCTAAACCTAACTTATTAGCAATTTTTTTCGATTCAGGTGATAACAACGTCTGAAAAGCTTGAGAATGAGCGTCGGCACGACTCCAAATAATATATTCGTTTTGTAAGACATCACTGCCTTCACGAGGTATAACCGAACCATGACACATACTGGCAGCACAACTTGCAACACCTAAATGCTCTTTGTTGTCTTGTTGCGGTAACTCATTAGCACTTAGCGTCAACAAGACGGTAAAATTAGCGATGATAAAGCTCAAAATTCTCATGATTTATCCTCATGCGCGGCCACATCCGGTAAAGTTTTTTCGAGTTGTGTTTTGGGTGTGGTTTCCATTGGTTTTAATTTGTCCGACTCTGTATCTTTATCCACCTTTGGCATTACTGGCTTTTCAGGTACCACTAACGCCGGTGTTGCGACACCAAAGTGTATTTGCTCGGCCATCGACTCTAGTTTGTCTTTTACAAACCAAGGTTTACCGTTTTTATCCAGATAAAGCCCTTTCATATCTTTTTCAGTTAAAGGGCCTGAGCCTAAGCGACTAAATACAGCAATTTGTCCACCGGTTTCATCAACCGCACGATCGCGCTCTAAGCCACGAGATAAGGACAGTGCTTTTGATGTTGTCGGATACCAAGAAACAAATTCAGGTTTAGGGTCTGGACTAAAACCATAAAAGCGCGGTTGAGAATCAGGCGAAGTTAATTGCACTACTTTTAATCCTGAATCGCCATCGGCGATATAAGCAAACAATGAAGCATTAGTGGTAGCAACAACAACATCTTGGGCATCCTTTATCTGCCCTTGTGCATTATAAACCTGATAGGTTTTCATCGCTTGAGGTTTATTGATATCAACAATCACTAAGCCTTCTTTACCTGCCGCAACGTACGCAAAAGTACGAGAAACAAAAACACGGTTAGCATCTTCAATCGCGATGGTGTTATTTTTGACAATAAATGCCTGCTCTGGTGCGGTAATATCTATAGTTTTTAGACCATCATCATCGGTGACAAACAAATATCTAAATTGTTGAGCCACTGAATGACCGTTATTTAAAGGCACGGTTAGTAAGTGTTTAGGCGTTAGCGGTTGATCTAAATCTAAAATGACCAAACCCGCATCAGCAACGACATAAACATATCTACCACCGATAGTAAGGTGACGCGCACCTTTTAATATACCGTTTTCGTTCCATGTTAACGCACGGGTTAAGAAATTATTTCTCGGCTCGCCGTCCATCAACGTATCCATATTCGTTAAAATTAAGCCTTCATCAGCATCAGTAATTAACGCGTAATTATAAATGGGGTGAAATGGTTTTTCCTGATTGGTAATACGCATTAAATCACCTTGATTTCGCTCAGGTGCAACTGGTTGCGTAGTCACTAATGATACACAAGTAGCATTAGTACTTTTAATATTTGTATCTTGACCAAGTAGTGATGCTGGCGCCGAGATAATGCGCTGACTGACACCTTTATTAGCAATAGAGGCTACATCATAAACAACCATACCTTCTTTGCCGGCCGCAGCAAATAAGTACTCGCCGCGTAATTGCAAACAATTAATCGCACCAGCATCATGTTCATAGCCAATTTTTAGCTCTTTGTTATTGTCTAAATGCTGTTTAAAAAAGTCAGGATAGACATATTTATGTAAAAAGCTGCCCTTCATAGCTTGCGGCTCTTCCCATTCAGTTACTTGAACGGCTTCAACCGATGCTTCACCGCCAACGTAGGCATGAAAGCCAATAAAGTCGATGAAGTCAGTACCTAAACCGAGTGTTTGAGCGAAGATAGCGTTATTGTCGGCATCTTCAGCTAAGTGACAATCACTACATTCACGGGTTTCTTCTTTTCTCACCGTATGGGCAAAATGCGGGTTCATCGCTTGTGAGCTATAACCACTGGCAGAAATTGGTGGTTGCTGCACATAGATTTTTTCACGGTTTGAATTGGTTGAAGACAACACTAAAGCAGATGTTGAACGCAGTGGCGCAATTTTTCCACCATTGATCCCACCTCTGCGGCCTAACATAAATATTTGATCACGCACCACCTGAGGATTGTAACTGGCGTAGTTTCTAGACTCACCACCTTCATAATGTTTGTTTTCTGTTTTCCAATTTGCCTCTATCGGTAAGTGACAACCACCGCAACTTGTCGTCCAAGACTGATGACAGGTATAGCATTCCATTTCATCATTATTATGAGCGAGCATATCTGGTGTAACGTCTAAGCCAAAATGCTGATCAATAGGATCTTTTTTCATGGTTTTAGCACGAGCAGCTTTAGCATTATATTCTTGATGTTTTGGGTCGATAACATCTTTTAAAAGACTTAACTTCCACTCAAGTTCAGGCCAAATTAAACTGCGCTGATATAGTCCGTCTTCTTTCCATTGAAACCTTTTCTGACCATCAGGATTACGGATTAATGATAAGTCTGTACCACCAGGAGGCGCTGCAGGGCCTGAGGTTTTTAAATTAGGATAATCAGACACCGTGCCATGACAATCTACACAATCAATTTCAACCGCACCGGCAACTTCACCGTAAACATGCCCGTTACCATGATTATCTTGAGAATAATGACAATCGACACAGTGCATACCGACATCTAAATGTACCGAGGACATATGTACCGCTTTATCGAATTTTTTCGGGTCGTCAGGCTCCACTACTTTATTTTCTTTATCAAGTAAGTTACCTTTTCGGTCTTTCTTAAATACCGCTCTGAAATTCCAGCCATGACCGTGGTAATCAGCAAATTGCGTGTTTTCCATTTCGTCATTTTTAGTCCAAACTTCTCGCAAAAATTCTTGATCTGACCATAACCCTCTGACCGCAGCGCCTTCAGGGTTACTTGTCATAGTATTAAATTTTTCTTCATGGCTTGGGTAACGCTGCTCTTTCGGGAACATTTTCGGTGCGTCAGCTTCATAATCCCACATGGTGTAACCTAAAAAGGTGTTCACAAACATATTAGGTTGATGCATATGACATGACATACACTGCGCTGTTGGTATAGCTCGAGAAAAAACATGTTTTAAAGGATGACCATCTTCATTTTTGGCAATGGTGGGATCAACCGTTTGCGTTTGACCACTATTGCCGAATTCGGCGTAAGGTCCAGAATGGCGAGGCTCTCGATCATTGGCATAAACTACATGACATGAGCCACAACCTGAGGTTCTAAAATCACCCGGATTATCGTTGGTGCCTAAAAACCACATCAGTGGATCGTTTAAACGGGTTTTATGGGCATTAAGTAGCGGCACTGAAATTCGACCGCCAGTACCAGGGCCACGATTGGATTGCTTAAAGTCTGGTCTACCGGGCTCTTCAAGACGCTGTAATTGACCAAGCGCATTAGGTAATCCAGTTTCAGGGAATACATTGGAAATATTACGACCACCGCGTTCGAACACGCGAAAAATATCGCCCGGCGGTACATTTTGCCATTTAGGTAATGGATACAATATAGGTAAAACACCATGTTCTTTAGCCGCTTCTTCACTATTGGCCATAGGTGGGCCGGCAATCGCTGTAGGTTCGCCTTCACGGGTATAAGCTTCACCTAATACATAGTTTTTATAAGGTAAAATATTGTTTGCATAAGATGCGGCGCCAAATAACATCGCCCCTGTTGCCATAATGCTGCGTTTTGCTGCTTGTACAGTTGGTAAATGACACGCGCCACAAGCCTCTTCGGCAATGCGTAAATCAGATGGATTTACAAAGCGAACGTATTCTGCTGCTTCACGGTTAAGCAAGGTATAACTGACTTTTGGGTTCGCACTAGAAGGAAAGTTCCAATCTTGCGGAAAACTTGGTGCGACGTGAGCTTGTTTTAAGCTGGCTAAATAATCTTCATCTTCTTGTTTAGCATTAAATGGTTTGGTCACTTCAGCATTACCGCCATGACAATCAGTACAACCTAATATCACCCCCGGACTTGCATGCATCGATAAACTGTCGGTATCGGTATGACAGCTTAAACAGCCGGTACTTTTTACTAACGCTTGCTCTGGCGTCTGACTTTTAGGTGCTGGTGGTGTAAAGCTATATTCAACGTCAACTTTTTGATGTTTATCAGACGAAACTGCGCTAAAAGAAATTAAGGCAATGCCAAACATCAATAACGCAATAGCACTTTCACAAAGGGAAATATTCTTTAAAGTCATTTTAAAATTCATAAACATCTTAATAGGTTAGCACTAGGTTAAATAGCACAGAATATGGCAGTTTATATTCACTGCCGTAAAGTTGGTCAAAGCCTTTACCGGGTGCTAATACAGCAGCAGATAAACGGGCAACTATGTTTTGTGATTGATATGGCCGCCAGATCAATGACGCGGAGATGTCTTGTCCTAAATTTTTGTCAATCGGTGCTTGTTGGCGCAAGCTCTCTAAAACTTTAGTGTCATCAAACCATAATTGATTTAGATTCATCGAAACTCGAAGCTCAGGCAAAATATCAGCATCAAAACCAACGCCTAACAAACGTAAGCCTGGGTTGATAAAATTTGACTGCCCTTGCTCTTTACTTGATCTCAACGAAGGTAAAATACCATTACGACCTGACAAAGCCACACCGCCGCCGCCAATCAGCGGTACCGTTTGTCGAATAAAAAAGCTGGTGTCCGCGCCAGCAAATTGCGGATTTTCGAAAATAGCATCAAAACCTTTGGCAACATTATCGAAAGGATCATCATCTCCTGACGCCCATAGCACTGATAACTTAGGTCTAAACCAATCAAAATCTATAGAAAACTCAGAAGCAACAAAAAAAGCCGCTATTTCATCTTTTTCATTGCGGTAACGACTACTCGTTTGCTCGCCAATAGCATAATAAGCCGACGCAGTGACATTTAAGCGGTCAAAATGACCATCACCACTATAACCGAGATAAGTTACATCATAATCTCGTGAAAAACGCTCTTCAAATAATGACGACGGACGGGTGATAAAACCATTTTGATCGTATTCTATTTGGCCTTTTTCTCGATTGCGGTTGTACGTAACACTGGCCTGAGAAACAAAACCCAGTACCGGAAAGTCTTGCCAATACAAGTTAGCGGTATATACATCATCATCACGTAAACTTTGTGAAATATCGTTTAAGCCACTATTAGTGTCTTTTTCTAAACGTCTAAACCATGCAAGGTTATATTGAAAAATGTTATTGTCTCTATTGCCAAATAAGCGCACACCCAATTGTGAATCTTGAAATAAAAAGCCTCTAAAATCAGAAGAAAACGGCTGAATACCTACACGTAAACTGTCAAAGTCAAAACGATGTGAAACATTACGCAAATGTTTATCCACAAATGCCGCTTGTATGCCTAAAAATCTATCTGAACGTTTACGGCCACCGTTACTTTCTAAAGTTGGATCGATATTAAGTAAGCCACGCTCCTGAAATCTCACCTGATTAAAGTTAAATACTGTCGTTAAACGAAACTCATAATCTGGTGGTCTAAAAGTAGTATCACCTTGATAGAAAACTTGCTCTAATATCAAACTTTGACTAAAGACTGAACCATTACCTGTCCCTATGGTATCTAATGAATCAGGTCTAGTGGTTGTAGCGACCCCAACCGGAACTGGAAAATTACGCGGCTCTACTACGGTATCTGAGATGGCAATCACATTATAAAACCAATCCTCGCCCCAAACGGGGTAATCACCTTTTAATGGGTTGTAGCCGTTATACGGGTCCCATAAATTACTCTCAATCCCTATCATTTCAACAATACGCCAGCGATCAGGCATAATTGTTCCAAGAGGAATGGTTTTGTACCAAGGTTTTAATTTTTTATCTTCGTCACAAGGGCGCAATTGATATTCATCTACTGGATGTCCAGGTCGTTTCCTTTTTGCTTCAACAGAGCCTTCCCCACAGAGTAAATAAGCAGGAATAATCGCACTCTTTTCAGTTTTATCACTTTTCTGAATATCTTCAGCTTGTGCGCTACAAAAAGCACTGAGCGCAAAACTAAGTATTAATACAGATGATTTAAAGCCCATCGCACACTTCCGTTTCATCTGAATTTAAAAATGGTGCTTGTGGACAGTTTACATAACGTAACCGGATCGATTGGTTAGGAAGTTCAATTTTGTCTGCGCGTATCGCTTTCGGTGCGTTATTAATACTGCCATTTAAAGATAATCCTGCTTGATGAACGCCAAGAAATGAAATCATATCGTCTTGATCAATACCGTCACCTGAAACGCCAATGCCCCCCACTAAGGTATCGCCACGATAAATAGGTACACTACCTGGAAATATTTGAATACCGTTCGCCAATGCCATTATTTTATTATCATTTGTAAAGGCCCCTGCATCAGCTAAGCCAGTATTTCCGGTACAGTTATCACCAACGTCTGGCACAACACCAAGCACGAAAGCAACGTGTTGGATAAGTGAGTTATAAATTAAATCTGACTGTAAACCAACGTTAAAAACACTCCATTGTCCTGAAGGTTTACTTAATGGTCCTTGCGGGCCAGATACTGGTCCATCAGGAAAATTTGGTCGTGATAAATTACCGCCTGCGCGATCAGAAAACGCGGTAAATGAACCGTTACTTTCTAGAGCACTATTTAGGCCTAAAAAGCGCTGTAAATCTGAAACATAATTTGAAAAATTAACATTGGGTAGATTTAACAGCGTTAAGCCGGCAGTTAAATCAACTGGCTCCGCTACGGCATCAAGGTATATAGGTGCAGGTAACGCTCTAAGGGCGTCTGCTGGAGCATTAGTTAAACTACCCGTATTAGAAAAGAATGCTGCTGTCCGAGCCTTTTGTAAGGATACATCAGAACCAAAAACCGGTGCATCTCGCGTTCTTGCCATGCCAAGTATCGTACCTTGGGTATCAACGATTGATACAGATACTCGTGCTTGAGTTCCATTTGGTTGGCGAATTTGTGCGCGACTTTTATTAGCGATGGCTATGGCATGATTTAAAAGTGTTTGTACTTCTATTTTAGTCAATTGATTATTGGCGTCACCACCAGGTTGGTCGTTTGCTGTCTGTGCTGGAAAGCGGTTGTTATCATTTACATCAGCAAATATAAAGGCATCCAGGCTTTCACCTTCGCTGTCTTTAAATATCGTAGGATCTGCAGCAATAATACCTGAACCACTTTGACCGAAAACAACGCCGGCTAACACTTGACGATTTACATCACTAGCCGGTGCTAAATCGCCATCACCACCATCATAATAACCAGGTACAGCAACTAAATGACCTATATTATTGTTAATACTATTAAAATCCTCGCTAGTCGTACTGACTAAATCACTAATAAAAGCATCACTAAAACGAGCAGTTTTACCCACTATGGTAATAACATCACCTCTGCGCGATAAAGGCGCCGCAAAACCAACAGAACCTGCGAGTGCAATCAATTCATCATTGTCTAAATCAAAGCCACTGATGTCTTTATCTAAGCCGTAAATACCATCAGATATAACGCCTATAGCGCCCACAGGTGTGCCAGCTTTGTACAATGGAAAACCTCCGGGGTCTGCTGACAATCCTAAAGGCGAACGAAGAGGTCCTGCACTAGGTAAACCTAGAGGGTTAAATCGTAGATTAAAATCACTACAGGCTAACTGGCTAAATTGAACACCAAATAAAGGTCCTGACGGCGTATTATCCTCACCGGGGTTAAAGTTTTCTTGAATAATTTGGCTGGCAGTTCGGGTAGTAAAAGCATTACCTTCTGATGATATATAAGCAGCAGTAACCGCTTTAGAAATCGCCACCATAGTATCAGGAATTATATTTACATTTTCTAAACCGCCAGTCACTTTAGCCAAGCTTGTATTAGCAGTGGAACTAATGGTAATAAATTTATCGGCGTCTACCATTCTAAAAACAGCAAGTACATTACCAAGTCGGTCTGTAACCGCTATGGTCGCTTTTAGTTGGCTAGCTGTCGCCTCAGCAACAGCTTGGCTAATAATGAGCTCAACATCTGCTTGAGTTAAAAATGAATCAGCTGTTACGCAATATCCTGTGCACCCTTGAACGTTATTATCAATGGGTTGGTTTTGGTCAACCGCCGACTTTTCACTGTTGTTTGAACCGCCGCCACAACTGGTTAATAGCGTAAATAAAGGTAATAGTAAAACAACAAGAAGCTTAATGCGCATTGTTAATTGGCTCCAAGCTTTTAATGCGTTGGTTCGCATGAGTTAATTGACGAAAGATATGATCTTTCGCTTGATGAAAATCATGACAATCAATGCAGGTATTTGGAATTAAGTTCTTACTTTCAAGACCGCCATGACATTGCTGACAATTTTCTATATCTGGTATCAAGACATCTGAACTAAGATCTGATTTATCTGCTTGATGGCAATCTAAACAAACCATAGTTTCATGACCTTCGTGAGTAAAATCAGCTTTTGGTAACCATTTTTTGGTTAAAGCAACCGGTTCTATTTGCCAAGGAATTTCATCTGCTTCGTTTTTAGTCATAACGTGACAGACTGCACATGCTTGACGTTCAAAGATATCGTTTGCTGCTTGATTAGCTCGACTTTCTGCCCAAACAAGTGCTTCAGTTCTTACGGTTTGTTTGGTGAGCTTTTCGATAGCAGCAACCGTTTGAAAATTCAATGATTGTTCGAAATTTTTACGTAATCTTTCATCGCGACCAGGTCGTCTCACCTTACGCACACTGTAAAGTTCTCCCGCTTTAACGATGGGATTCTCTACATCAATATTTAGATTTTGGTAAATAAAACGAAAAGCATAATATTCTCGCATCATCATGACAACTTCAGTTGGAGAACCATGTGGTACAACCCGTTTAGGGTCATCTGGATCAAAAGTTAATTGATGACAACTTTGGCAGTTCTCTTCCATGGTGATCGGCTTCATTTCTAAACCATTTAATGCCGGCACATGACAATCGATACAGGCTAATTGCACCTCTGCTGTAGCCGACTTTATGCCTTTGGGATCCATGTGAAGCTGATGAGAAAACTCTAAATTGGATTGCTCTTTTAAACCAACATTGTTGAGTAAAAGACGTTCGCTGTCCCAACCAGTCGTTACTTTATTCTCTAACACAGGCTTTAACATACTGATGCTAAAACTTGGGTGATGCTGCTCAAAATCAGTTGCAGAACCATACTCCTGCTGCTCAAGCTTATCTAGAGTGTCTTCTACATGGCAGTCAACACAAATTTGTTGAGAGTATTCACTAAGAGTTTCTCGACTGTTATGCTCTTTATGACAACTGGTACATTGCGCCACCGCGGCAAAATCTTCAGTAACATTAACTTCAGGAACATGCTGTTTTATTGCCTTATGGCAGGTTAAACACGCCTCATTCGTCGTTGGCTGAAATGCTTTTTGGTGACATTGACTACAGTCATCACCTATAAATTTATGCGGTTTTATTAATTCACCTGCCAACCATTGTTTATCGTCAGGTAGCGGACTTTTTCTGAGTGTTTCCATCCAACTAGGAGAAATCACACCAGAGATAGGAATAAGTATACAAGCGAAGAATACTAAGAGAAAAAAGATCCAACTCCAACTACGTTTATAAAGCTTTAAATCTGAAAATTTTACTTGGTATCGGTTTTGTATGGGCTCTTGCTTTGCTGTACTCAATTTTACTTCGACAACAAAATCACAACCGTTCTCGCCGGCCAATAATGTTATTTTATGACCAGATATTTCAATAACATCGCCAATGCTAATGGCACAATTTTTAACCATCAAACGATTAAATAAAACGTCTTTACCTGATGCTGTCGATATTTTACAGCCGTCTTGATAAGCAACAAGTTTGGCATGTTCTAATGCCACCCGAGGATCAGGTAGTAATATATGTTGATTGGTGCCACGGCCAATGTGTAGGGTATCACCTGTTACAGTTACTTCTTCTGTAGCATAGCTCTGGCCTTGCTTTTTCAGGTATCTGATCAGTAATTTCATAAAATGTCCTTATATTACCAATAGATAAACACTGAGAGAATATGCGCCATTAATGCCGCTAATAATGCGAAAGAAACCGGTACATGAATATTTAACCAAAGCTTCAATAACACATTGGTTTTAATATGGTAACGCAGAATTTTAAGTGACTTTTGACGACGGCCGAATAGATCTATTATTTGTTTTAATTGCACAGCTCTATGTTGTTCAGTAACTTTAGATAACTCTTCAACTAAAAGGTGAATACAACCCGATTGATCGACATTGGCATAGAGCTCGTCCTTATATATCAAACAAGACTTGTCTTCAGCACTTAATTGCTCCAATAAATTACCACCAATTTCTGTTCGTTCAATAGCACTATTGAGCATTAAACTTAAAGCTTCAGGTAAATCTTTTGCGAGTTTTATTATTTGTCTGTCGACATCTTCAATAGCTAAATAATATTCTTCTGCTGAAATTGTTTTCAGATTAGCTCTTTTTTTAATCGGCAGGTAAACATACGCCCAAGCACCATAAAATCCACTAAAAATAGCTAAACACATTAACGCATAGGCCAACGTATGAACGTTTAATCCAAATTGGAAACCGGTATGTAGGGTTGCTAAAACCAATAAACCTGTGCCTAAATAGACATGAGCAGATAACCAACCTTTAACGGTACCAAGCGTAGAAAAATAATCTCTTTTTCTTCGACCAAAATACATTAGCCAAAGTATCAGTAAGGCTGAAATAGTCCCAAGGGTATAGCCAAACCAAGTTCCGCCATTTTTCGGTTGGCCAGGTTCGTGTATCAGATAGACAACTGACAATATAAAGGTCAATACCAAGCTTATTTTTAAATAACGACCATTGGCGTAAGTAAGAAACTGTTCCATTAGTTATACATTGACCACTTTTATAAAGTTTTCTGGACTAACACGGTTAGCGGCACCGGTCGGACAGGCTCTAACACATGCAGCGCCACCATCGATATCTTTACACATGTCACATTTAACGGCTTTTTTGATGTTATCGCCCTCTTTAACCTTATTTTCACCGGGCTCTTCACCAGCATTAAAAAACATCCAATTCCAAAAGTTAGTGTTTTTTTCTTTTGGATATTCCATTTGAATAACACCGTATGGGCAGTTTCGTTCACAGTTACCACAACCGATACAACTATCATCAATAAATACTTCACCGCCAAGGCCACCTCGATGGATGGCATCAGGCGGGCAGTCTTTCATACAGCTAGGGTCTTCACAATGTCGGCAAGATGTTGGAACATGTACATGCGCAAACGTCGGCCCTGCTTTTCGGTTTAACCGAGAAGTACCACCATGTGTAGCTGCACACGCTGTTTCGCAGTTATCACAACCCACACAAGTATCTTCATTGATCAGTAAAACATCCGTTGCTTCACCTAAACCCTGTTGCATTAAGAAAGACAAAATATCGCCAGTATCACCATCAGATTCAAGTTTAGTGTTTTCTAAGTGACGTTTTTTTACCTCAAGCTCCATGGTTTCACGTAATGTTGGCGACTTCGCCAATAATTCATTGAATGAGTCACTATCAATAGATATGGTTTCTGTTTTTACCGTTGCGGTGATTGTTGCCGATCTGACAGTATTTCCTAAAATGCCCATTTCACCGACAACATTGTTTGCCGCTACATAGGTCATCGGTATATTTTTATCGCCAACTTTTTTAGATACGGTAACAGAACCACTTCTGATAACGTGTAAACAATTCGCTTCTTCACCTTCAGAAAATAGTACTTCATTGGCACGATATTGATTAAGTCTCGCTTTACTGACGATCGGTTGAAGTTCTTCGATAGTTACTTTCGGTGCAAATTTAGCTTGAATAGTTCGAGTAATAAAAGTTTCATCTAACACCCGCTTAACGGCATCAACTGAAGTGATCAGTTTAATCATGGTGCGACGAGGTGTTTCAATGACAATACAAGACTCGCCAGATAACACCGTTGCGGAGCGACGACGACCAGAAATCAAACTCATCTCACCAAAGAAGTTACCCTTAGTACTTTTGATAACTCGATCACCAATAACAATATTTACCTCACCTTGTAAGATGGTATAAAAACTATTGGTGTAATCGTTTTTCTTAAATATTTCTTGGTTGGGTTCAATAACATGGACTTGGCTATCTAACATCAACTCTCGAAATGATAGTGCTGACAATGGCGTAAAGACGGGTATTTCCGTTTGCATCATCGAGAGGATTTCATCCACTCCCAAATCAAACGGCAAATGTTCCAGTTTACTTTCTAATAACGGGTGATCTGCAGGGTTTATATCATTACCAAGGATGTATTCTACAACTTCATAACCTTGGTTCATGGCTTGTTTAATTAACGGATAGCCACCCAGCGCACCGATAACATAAATTCCCGGGACATTAGATTCATATTGGGCAGATAAAACGGGAATGGAATTTGGATCGCTATTTGGAAATTCGATGCCAAAAGACTCAACGAGAGCTCGTGGCGGAATAGCACCTAAACGGGCTATGATCCTATCAACGGGAACTTTAATTTCCCCCGAGGCAGTTTTTAAAACAAATATACCTGGTTTTTCTTGTTCTGGCGTTAGCTCAATTCGATGAGGATTGGTATTGTAACAACACTCAACCTCACCCTTATCGATAGCCGCAGTTATCAGGTTTAAGTTACCTTCTTTAGCTCGAGCAAATTCATCTCTACGGTTTACAATATATACTTTGTTATGTTCTGCCAACACCACTGCATTTTCAATTGCAGCATCACCAGCACCAACAATTACAATAGTTTCATTTTTGTGATCATCTGGATTATCAAGGGTATATTGGACAAAGTCAGCGTCATCACCTTCAACACCTAATTTTCTTGGGTTACCCTGCACCCCGATGCCTAAAATAATAAATTCAGCATGAACTTCACTGCCATCTGCCAAGGCAATTTTATAATCACCTTTTTCGCCATCTATATTTACTACCGCGGCATTATATTGAATATTAACTTTATTTTGTAAAAGTCCTTGATGCCACTCATCAAGAATGGCTTCTCTTTTACCGGCTTCGAAGGCGATAGGACTACGCAAAGGTAAAATGCTTGGCTCAGCCATAACATGTTTACCTTTTTGATATTTTTGAATAGTGTTGGCAATCTTAGGGCTAGCTTCTAACAACACATGCGATAAGTTTAGCTCAGCAGCATGAGCAGCCGCACTGATACCACCGGGGCCAGCGCCAATTACGACTATTTTATATTGTTCAGTCAATACCACTTCCCTTTGAATAACTAATGTAATTCAGAACTTTATTCTTATTGTTTTCTGAAGATTACAAAATATTTACAAACTTTAACAATTTTAATAATTTTATGCCATAAATTAAGTGTTGATATCGCTATATTTTATTTGAATTATTCATTACCAATTATTAATTTTGAAATATGATTAGTTTTCAGTTTTTCATAAAATAAATAAAAAAAGACTAGAAACAGAGGTTTCTAGTCTTTCAATAACATTATTTAACTCGTTTAGAGGCTTTATGCCAATACTAGTGATGTTAAATATTTAGTGCTGTGATACTAAAATTCAGTAAAATATCTTACACCGAATTCACTTGCGTCATTACTTTTGATCACCAACAAGTAATCTCCAGTATTTAAACGTGCGTCGTCATAACGTTCATCTGTTACATTGCGTCCATAAAGTGAGACGGTCCAGTCAGCATTTAATGGTGAATATGAAACATCAAAATTAATCAGTGAACGTGAATCTACCTGAGTCATACGTCCTTTATCTGAGCTTGGTTCGCCGTACATTTTGGCACGATAAGAGTAATCAATACGTGCTTTAACAGCCGCGCCGTCCGCCATTTCAAATTCATATGTTGGACTAATTGACGCTGTAACTTTAGGTGTTAACGGTGCTACTGGTTTAACACCATCTTGCTCATCAACGTCAACATCAATGTAACCTAAGCTAGTATGAATTGAGAAGTTATCAGTTAGAAGCGCTGTACTCTCCCATTCAATACCTCGTGATGTTTGAGATACTACTAAATTACGTGTATCAAAACCGCCTGCAGAGGTTGTACTTACTTGGTATGGTAAGTCATCATAATTAGTATTAAAAATAGCAATGCTCATATTGAAGTTGCTCGTTACTTCACCTTTCATACCAACTTCGTAGTTAACAGCGGTAATGTTATCTGATGCAACGAAACATTCTGGATTACCGAATAAGCAATAAGGTCGGGCTGGAAATTGTCCACCTTGATAGCCACTTTGAATGCTTGCATAAACATTTAAATCATTCTCTAAAGTATAATTAGCTGACAAATCATAACTTACTTGGCTCCAATCATCTTTAGCGAAAAAGTCACCAATACCTACGTTTGCCACGGCTTCTTTTGCATCTTGGGTATAACGTAAACCACCAGAAATACGTAAGTCATCCATTGCGTACATAGCTACATTCACAAACACCGCTTTACTGGTTGTCTTTTGATCTAATTGAAGTAAATTGCCGCCGCCATTAAAACTTGAGTCTTCACCTTGGCGGTTCTTACCTGTTTCTTCGAACCAATAAAGTCCAGAAACAAAGTCTAATTCACCTAAGTAACCATTTAACTGCAATTCCACTGACGTTTGATCAGCTTCCCCACGTTCAGGGTAATGATCTAGACCATATATAGTACTGTCATCATCTAAACCAGCTTTATACTCAGATGAGCGTTTACTAATAATAAACTTTGTACCTAACGTATCTGAAATATCATAATCGGCGGTAAATGAAACACCGCTAGCACTATTTAATACTTCTGTTACCGCTAAAGTTCCGGTGTTATTGTCGTAAGGGTCTGCAGAAACATCAGAGTTACGTAAAGGTCCAGAAGGAGTTGGTGAGCCAAAACGCTGACCGGTATAATAAGCACCATTTGGCACTTCATCAATTAACGTAGTATACGGACGTAAACCACCTTCACCATCATTAGCATCAGCAGTAAAAACAACTCTGAATTGTTCATTAACATTGTATTTTAGTGAAAAACGTCCATGCATTTCACGGCTTTCGCCAACGTCATATTTTGCTTCTGGTAAATTAATGAACTCACCTAAACCGTCACGACGGTTGTAACCCGCATTAAAGTTAATGGCTACATCATCATTAATCGCACGGTTAAGAAAAACATCCCCTTTTAAACGACCACGTGTACCAACTTCAGCCGCGATTTTAGTTACCGATTTTTGATCTGGCTGTTTAGTGATGATGTTAATAGCACCACCAATAGAATTTCGACCATAAAGCGTGCCCTGTGGACCGCGCAATACTTCAATTCTATCGATGTTGTTTAAATTCCAGTTTTGGCCCACTTGGCGACCAAGATACACACCATCAACATAGACACTAACACCAGGATCAGTGGTAATTAAATGATCTTGTAGCCCGATACCACGTATAAATGGATTGGCTGATGATGTGTGACCTGCAGAAAACCCTGTAATATTAAGGTTTGGTACAAATTTACCTACATCTGTAATGCTCGTAATTCCTTGCTCAGCCAAGGCATCACCACTAAATGCGCTAATCGCAATTGGCACTTCGTATATCACTTGTGAACGTTTAGTAGCCGTTACAGTGATAGCTTCCATTTTTGAATCTTTTGCTTTTTCTTCAGCTGTTTCTTCAGCTAAAACGTTCGAGACTATTAGACCCGGTGCAAGTAATGCTAATGCAACAGCGGTAGTGAGTTTATTAAATTTATTCATATCTGTTCCCAACAATGGTGATTTTTTGGTCATATTTTACTTCAGTAACGAATATCTTTCGAATAACTGCTGATAATAAGTTGCTTAACAGCAAACACAGTGAGTGTGCATAAAAGCATCAATTCAAAGCGATATTATCGAAAAACAGCTTAGAAAATTATCGTTACTTGATTGGGATGAAATTCTAGCACTGCTGATTAAGTTCTCATAGAAAAAACGTTAAAAGCTTATTATCTAAGGATAATATTAACAATTTATTGATGTTTATTTAAAAGAAATTTTATAGAAACCTTTGGGGAAAGTTTTAAAAGCTATAAGTCACTTTTTATAACAATGAGCATAAGTGTCTGACAATTATTCTGTTTATTTTGACAATAAAAAAGCGAGCATCTTGCTCGCTTAACTACGTTAATTTAAAAGTTAGCCATTAATACGTTTTTGTGCCGCGGCACTTAATTCAGGTGAAGTTATGGTTGTTAAAAGATCTTCAACTCTAGATTTAGGTAATTTTGCAAGCATTAATGAACCGGTTTTCAATGCGTTATTTGTGCCAGCGAATGCAACTAAGTTTTGACCGTTACATTTTACATCATCAAATATGTTACGTATTTTTAACTTATTAGTTTTAAGGAAAGAGCGCAAACGTGACTTATCGTCAGCTGATACATACTCACATAATGACTTTGCAATGTTCTGTGCTTGAGATTTTTCTGAATAGGTTGATGCAAGAATTGCAACGGTGATCATTAGAAATATGTTTTTCATGGTGTGCCTTAATATCAAAAAATAAATAGTTGAAACGATCGATACTAAGTCGCCTAGGAAACCCCGCTGTCATAGGAAAACCCTTAGACCGGTGGTTTTGCGTAATACTTTTTCAAGTATCTTGCCGTTTCTGCTGGAGGCGCATTATACACAGACAAATTCATTAAACAATGTTTAGGTAAAACACGGATAAACAAAACCTTATTATTACCCTACATTGTCAACTTAATTTATTGGTTGGGCTGAGGACATTCCCTAATAACTCAGTTATAATCCATTTTTGCATTCAGTTAGATAAAAGGTCGCTATGACTAACGCCATTCCGCTTGTAGATATTTCAATACAACCCATCGAGCTTTGTAAATTATTAAAAATAGCCAACATGGTAGGCGGTGGTGGAGAAGCTAAAATTGTCATCAGTGAAGGTTATGTTTTATTGAATGATGAAGTTGAATACCAAAAACGTAAAAAAGTCTATCATGATGATATTATTCAATTTAACGGTGAGATAATCCAAGTTAACTATGTCAAGGCTAATCACATTGAGCTTAAAAAAGCAGTGAAGTCATCTGGTCATGTTGTAGAGAATAAGCAAAATAAAATCAATCCAAGTAAACAAAAAAAATCGAAAACTCAAGCTGAAAATCAGCAGCAATCAAGTAAAACGGCAGAACTTCCTCGTGCAAAGCGTAAGCCTATTTCCTTCTAAATACAGCTATTAGGGGTTGAGGAAGTAATGTTAGCTCACTTAACAAGTGGCTTTAAAATGAAATAAGACTAAATTATTTATTTTATTTACGCACGAAATATACATGAATATACTGAATATTAATTCTATTTTTTACCCATTAAAACATCACGTTGCCACTTACTAGGCTTTTTATCTGAACGATGGGAACAGCCAGGCCAACAGCATGGTCTTTTTTTACCTGCTTGAATCGATTCAGTAGCTCGTACTATCCTTTTTAATCGAGTCTTCGTTTGCTTGGCATCCTCTATCCAGCAAATAAATTCATTACGAGCAATTGCCGAAATGGATTCCCAAATACTCATAAGATTTTTTTCTACTATTGCCTCAGCCAAGTCAGCGGGTACTTCATGTACTAATCCTCCAGAAATTTGTCCTGACATATCTAATACCTAATTTACACAATGATTTACTACCGTTGCTTTAATAAGATCATGGTGGTTTTATTGAGCACCCTACCCTATTTAACTGTCCTACAATGATCCTTTGACAGAAATAATTCCATAATATAATCCGTTACAAACCACCAGCTAAGTCTAAAAAATTCCCTGTCGAAAATGACGACTTTTCAGAAGCTAACCAATAAATAGCCTCGGCAACTTCAATTGGCTGTCCTCCTCTTTGTAGAGGTATTTTGCTTTTAAGTCTTGCTATCCTGTCAGGCTCACCACCATCTGCATGCATATCAGTATGAATTAATCCAGGGCGTACGCAATTAACCCTGATGCCTTCTGCTGCAACCTCTAAAGATAAACCTTTGGTTAATGTATCAATTGCTCCTTTTGAGGCAGCATAATCAATATATTCATTTGGTGAACCTGTACGGGATGCGCCAGAAGATACATTTACAATTGCGCCTCCAATCCCACCGTGCCTAGTAGACATGCGCTTTACAGCTTGTCGGCAACAGAGAAAGTAGCTAGTGACATTATTGACTAGTATTAAGTTAATTCTATCAGCCGTCATGTCCTCTAAGCGCGATTGTGTTTTTAAAATACCTGCATTGTTCACTAATACAGAAAGCGTGCCTAACTCTTTATCAACCGTTGAAAACATTCGGATTACATCATCTTCACAAGAAACATCAGCTTGTACAGTAATACAATGACCACCTTCAGAGATTATAGTATCGGCCACTTGATTTGCGGATTGAAAATTGGATTTATAGTTGATACATACAGCATAGCCTTTACTTGCAAATAGTCGTGCTGTTGCTGCTCCTATTCCACGTCCAGCTCCGGTGATTAACGCCACTTTTTGAGAGTTCATAAATAGCCTAGTAAAATTCGAGATATTGAACTAACTATGCCATTGGTAATAATACGGAGCAACTTTGAAATTTATGAATGCTTACTCAATTCAGTTGGTAGGCATTCAAAGATAAGGGTGAACTTATAAATGCAAAATGAAAGATTGACAACTTTCTTAGTTGCATTCGATTTAGCGTTAGAATTTTTAATAAAATAACCGTTAATGTTACTTACAAACATTAACGGCTATCTATCTGAACAAATTTAATTACGAGGTAAGTTGCATTTCATATTGTTCTTCAATCTTGATAAAACCTACACGTGTTAAATAGGCACTTTGATCCTTGTTGCTATTTTTCACGATTAAATGATTAATACCATTTTGATTCAGTTGATTATTTTGACCACTAAACATGAACTTAGCTGCTTTATAGTCACGATACTCTGGTATGACATAATCTAAAACCACTTCGACTTTTCCAGATTTTTCTAATTCTCGATACGCGAAAATTCCGACTGGTTTCATGTTTCGAAATAACAGAGACACAATTGCACCATCAAGAACTTGCCATTGAAAGTCAGCTTGTAAACTTTTTATGTCACTCCCGTATCGTTGTTTTAATAAGGTAAATAATGGCGTATCAACTGCAGTAAGTCGTATTAAATCAAACTCATCTTTTTCATGATAAATACGTACTAAATAATATGCATTCACTACGGCAACCCAGCCATTAAGTACAAACACTGGATATGCTTCGATAAAATAACCATAAGCACTAAATGCAGAAGCACCGAGTAAATTCAGCCAACGAAGATGTTTGATATTTGACATCATGACCGACAAGGCAATTAATACACTAGCTACATAGCCAAAAACTTCTAACAACGGCATAACATCACTCATTTCTTTTATTGTAGATTTACTTCAATTAAATTATAAATTTATGTAGGAAGACAATAATTACCGAATATAAATTACGCTATGTATTGTCTTCCTTGGTGATTTTTTAGAGCAATGAACTCAATTGCGCTTCAAGTTTGACTTGGTCAATAGCAAAGTTGCGAATACCTTCAGATAACTTCTCTGTAGCCATCGCATCCTGATTCATTTGCCAGCGGAATTCGGCTTCTGTTATAGCTGTGGGTTTGGCTTGAATGTCTGTTGTTGCTTTAAGCTTTTGCGTTATTGGGTCATAACTTTGTGCTAATTCAGCCATTAAATTTGGACTTATGGTTAGACGATCACAGCCAGCAAGCTCAATAATTTCACCAAGGTTACGGAAACTAGCTCCCATAACTACAGTTTTATAATCATGCTTTTTAAAGTAATTATAAATTTCAGTGACGGAAATAACGCCTGGATCTTCTGCAGAAGCATAACTTTCAATACCCGTGTCCTTTTTATACCAATCAAGAATACGACCAACGAAAGGAGATATTAAATATACTTGGGCTTCAGCGCAGGCTTTTGCTTGAGCAAAACTAAATAGCAAGGTTAAATTACATTGAATACCTTCTTGTTCAAGCTGTTTAGCTGCTTGAATACCTTCCCAAGTTGCAGCTAATTTAATTAGAATGCGATCTCGGCTTATCCCCGCCTCTTCATACATTTTTATCAATAAATGTGCTTTGGCAATGCTTTGCGCTTTATCGAATGATAAACGTGCATCCACTTCAGTTGAAATGCGACCAGGGACAATCGCTAAAATTTCTAAACCTATGAGTACAGATAATTTATCTGCCGCAAGACTGACTTGTTCCTGTTGATTATCTGTTTGACTTTTCGCCCAAGTAACCGCTTTAACCAATAAAGGTTGATACGCAGGGATCGCCGCTGCTTTCAATAATAATGACGGATTAGTTGTTGCGTCCATCGGTGAAAATTTTGCTATCGCCTCAATGTCTCCGGTATCGGCAACAACCGAAGTCATTTTTTTTAATTGTTCTAGTTGAGAAAGTTGCTCTGACATAATAAATCCTGTTATTTAATTTAATAAGTTTGCTTTAATGCTGCTTTTAAACATGGAGCTAAGCAGCACGTTAAGTTGAAAGTGACGCCTTGAATTGACGTGCAAGAAGTGTTTTTTCACTGTCTGATAAAAAGGCCATTTTAAGGGCATTTTCTTGTAATTTACGGCATTGCTGGCTAGTCAATCCCGCTAGTTTCGACGCCTGCTGATATTCATATTTTATATCACAGCCTTGCACAGCTGGGTCATCACTGTTTAAACAAACTAATAACCCCCTATCTAAAAACACTTTTACTGGGTGCTGGCTAATATCACTAACGGTGCCAGTTTGATAATTCGACGTTAAACAACTTTCAATAGCGATGTTATTCTCAAACATATAAGTCATGAGTTTTTCATCATGAATTGCGTTTGTACCATGCCCAATACGAGTGGCATGTAACTCATTTATCGCTTGGTAAATGCTTTCAGCGCCTGCAGCTTCACCAGCATGAACCGTGATTTGTAATCCAGCATCACGTACTTGATTGAAATGTTGAGTAAATAAATCGCCGGGGTTACCTAGCTCGTCTCCCGCTAAGTCAATCGCAACAATGTCATTTTTAAACGTTAATAGTGCATCTAACTCTTTAAAACATGCTTGCTCGCCAAATGTCCGACTTAAAATACCGATGAGATTAGTTTTTATAGCAAAGTCATTATTACCTTGCTTGACGCCATCAATTACAGCAGCAACCACGTCAGTGATATTTAAGTTATGTGTCATCGCCATATAATAAGGTGAAAATCGTAACTCGGCATAACTCAGCCCTTGTAAATAGGCATCTTGAACGTTTTCATAAGCTATTCTTTTGCAGGCATCAACATCAGCTAAAACACTGACACCATAATCTAGCTTTTTTAGAAACGATACTAAGTTACTTTCTTTACCTTGAATTTGTATATGAGGTAACAAATCAGCCAAATTATCGGCGGGTAACTCGATGTTATGCTGAGACGCTAAAGCAAGTACCGTACTTGGCCTGATATTACCATCAAGATGACGATGTAAATCAATAAAGGGGATATCTGTAGCGATCATACTCAGCCTTATGTTTATAATTTTTTAAACGATAAATATTGTCATTACCTGACCACTTGGTCAGCTAAAAGCTATTTTACACACAACTTGACACTCGTGACAAGTTTTAATCTATTCACAATCCTAAAGTACGATTAAAACCTAATCATTTAAGTGAACTAAAACTTAATTTTCAGTCTCGAACTTGAAATGTTTGGCAAAATCAGGCAATAAAAAAGGTATCAAACAAACGGTGGGTTTGCGTGATACCTTTACTAATACTACATGTGCTTATTTTTCAGGCTAATCTCAAGCTATTGTCAGCTAAAAGACTTTATGAGCAGCTGATATTAAAGCGTTTAATAGCTTTTATGATTTCAAAGCTTTTTTAATTCGCTCCCCAGATACTGTCAACATATTCAGGGTGATCAATGAACGGATTACGATTGCCTTGGTGATCTAAAGCTGCATTATTTCGGTCAATTTCTTTTTGACTGACAGGATCATTGTTATGCCAATTTATCAGCATGTTTAACTGCCATGTTTCAAAGACTTTATTGCTACTGCCATCTAAAATGGCGTTACCGTAAGTTGAGTTGTTCTGCCAGCTTGAGATAACATTTTCATAACGTGTCGCCATATAAAAATATGCACGCGCTAAATCACCTTTAAATTCATCAATCGGTTCAAAAACAGTGCCGCTATACCCTAAGCTAGTTGTTGCAGAGCCTAGTTTACTGTTATTAGTTGAAGTAAACGATGCACTGGCAACCTCTCCATAAGGATAAGCACTACGCTTTGAATTAACATAACCGTCAGTAGCATAAATATGATGAACATCAGAATTCATTGGCTCAACCGTACCGCCAAACCAACTTTTAGGGAAAGAATGCTCCCGGTTATAACAGCTACCTTCACCACTGTAACTACCACATTGGTTAGTAACTTTAACAAAGTTATAGCTGTCATTCGCGTTCGGCTTCTCAGAATATATATCTAGAATAGAACCGTCATTTTCAAAATATACATCAAGTGAATGGTTTTTATAAAAGGTCCATAACGCTGAGTAACCTTGTGAGCTATGGTTTTTAATTAGATTATGCAGTTGGGTTTTTAAGGTATATCCTGACTGCGCTGTAATGCCGTCGTAGTATGTACCTGTATAAGTACCAGAGCCTCCGCCTGAACCACCACCTGAACTGCCTAAGGTGAAGTTTTTACTTTCACTACTGGCAAAACTACCACCTGAAACCAGTGATGTGCCTGCAACTGAAATGTCATAAGCACCATTACCGTAACTACAACAAATTCCATCGCCATAGTCGTCATTAATAGTAAAGGTATAAGCGCCATCGTCTAAACAGTAATTTTCAGTATAACTAGTTGAATTACCGTAATTACTACCACTCGCAACTGTTTGGCTTGCGCTATTGGTTAAGGTCCAGCTAGTTTCATAGCCATAGTTATCTGTCGTTAAACTAAAGGTAACATCATTGGTGCTACAACTGCCACCAGAGCCGCCACCACCACCAGAGGTTTGTGTTGGTTGATAATTATCGACATAAACTGTTTCTGAGCCGTCAAATCCTGCTGTATCATAAAAACGTAAGCCAACTGCAATATCTGTAGTTGAGCCAGCGACATAAGTATGACTCACTTGCTGCCATTGATTAACTAGGCTTTCATTTGAATAGCCCTGATAACCATCAACATATAATCGCGCTTTTACCCCACCTTCAGTGTGGTATACACCAACTGAAAAGTCATAACTCTGTCCGGCTACCACGCTAACCATTTGTCTAAAGTCAGTAGAGCCTTGGGTCGCAGTATTGACATTAATTGCCGCTGAACTCTCACCTTCTTGCGTTAAACTGGTGTTTTGACTAACACTGATACCTGAATCTATGGTTGTCCATCCAACGGGTAAACCACCTGACCAGTTTTCAAAACTACCATTAATGACTTCTGCGCCAGCGTAACTGCTAGAGACACTTACAATTAAAGCGATAAGACTGTTTTTGTAATTCATTTGTTTCACCTTTTATTGAATAATTATTATTGGTGCTCCATTTATTGACAATAACGCTGCATATTCCCTTAATGTATACTTTTTATGCACTGCAAAACTAAAACAATCTGACCATACAGTCAATTAAATAAAAACATACTTTCTAAACTCATCAACCACTTTGCTCACAATACTTTACACCTAATGGGCTTGCCAAAATTGAAACGTTACTATGGTATTAATTTATATAAATTATTGATTTATTTTTAATAATCAATAAGCAAGGCTGTCTTCATTAAAAACTTTTATGAAACAATAAATTAAAGTGATATTCATTTAAGCTATACTTCACATTTCAAAAGTGCATTACTGGCGAGAGCCGATATAAGGTAAACTTTGTTCACTAACAAAATTAAAATTGTGTCATTTTTACTGAATAGTTTTTTTTCAATAAATTGTCTTTTTAGTGATTTAGTCAATAATTTTTGTGTAAAGGTGACTTTATCTATTAACACAGTAACTTGACACTTGTGACAGGTTTTGTTATCAACGTTACAATTAATCGTATTTTTATCAAATAAAGGCATTCAAAATGAATTTCACGTCATTTCTTCCTCCACGCAGAATATTAATGGGACCAGGACCTTCAGACATCAGCCCAGAAGTATTATCTTCATTATCAAGACCTGCAATCGGCCATTTAGATCCACTATTTATTGGTATGATGGATGAAGTAAAAGCTTTACTTCAATATGCTTTTCAAACAAAAAATGAATTCACTATTGCCCTTTCAGCGCCAGGCTCAGCGGGTATGGAAGCATGTTTCGTCAACTTAGTTGAAGCCGGAGATAAAGTCATTGTTTGCCGCAACGGCGTATTTGGCGATCGCATGATCCAAAATGTCACTCGCATAGGTGGCGAGGCAATTATTGTTGATTCACCGTGGGGACGCGCTGTAGAAGTAGAGAAAGTCGAAGCGGCTTTAAAAGCAAATCCTGATGCTAAATTTTTAGCGTTTGTTCATGCTGAAACTTCAACAGGTGCTTTATCCGACGCAAAAGAATTGTGTGCTCTAGCACAACAACACAACTGTTTAAGTATTGTTGATGCGGTAACCTCATTGGGTGGTGTTGAGCTAAAAGTTGACGATTGGGGCATTGATGCGATTTATTCTGGCTCTCAAAAGTGTTTATCTTGTGTACCTGGCTTATCACCTATTTCATTTAGTGAAAAAGCGGTTAATGTCATTAAGAATCGTAAAACGCCGGTGCAAAGTTGGTTTTTAGATCAATCTTTAGTCATGAGTTACTGGTCTGGTGAAGGCAAGCGAAGTTACCATCACACAGCACCTGTAAATTCACTTTACGGTTTGCATGAATCGTTAATTCAACTTCAAAATGAAGGTCTTGAAAACCGTTGGGCACGTCATCAAAAACAACATCAGGCGCTTGCTAATGGTCTGGAAAAATTAGGTATTGAATTTATTGTTCCTAAAGCAGAACGTTTACCACAACTTAACGCTATTTTTATTCCAGAAGGAATCGATGATGCAAAAGTCAGAAACTACTTATTAAATGAATATAATTTAGAAATTGGAAGTGGTTTAGGTGACTTTGCAGGTAAAGCATGGCGTATTGGCTTAATGGGTTACGCGGCAAGAAGTGAAAATGTCGCTTTATGTTTAACAGCATTAGCTGATGCATTAGCACAGCAGCATTAGTCTACAACTCTGGCTTTATACGATTGTGTATAAAGCCATTTACCTCTGCACAAGTCATAATTTCAATATATTAACTTCAGTAATGTTTACTAATTGTTGAAAAATATCTCAATACTATTTTCACTAAAAACAGTATTTCATTAAAAGATTTTATAAAATTCACATCAATCTAGGTCGTTATAATGCAATAAAATAAAACTTGTCATTAGTGTCAAGAACTTACTTTTACTGTATAATGCGCAAAATTTTACACCGGCCTAAAAATTTACTATTTTAAGTAAATTCTCGATATGAGCCTAGTGAAAATAATCTTCAACTTAAACAGTTAACATTGGCCCATTATGCTTTCATTCTCTCATTTTAATCGTCGAACTATTAAAGGTGACATTTTTGGTGCACTGACCTCGACCATTGTTGCCCTTCCTTTTGCTTTAGCATTTGGTGTAACGTCTGGCGCCGGTGCTAGTGCTGGTATTTATTGTGCGATTATAACCGGATTATTTGCTTCAATATTTGGGGGTACAAATCAGCAAATATCAGGCCCTAATACAGGTTTAACCATTGCCATGGTGGCAATACTGACCAGTTTTGTTGCGCAATCTCCAGATCACGGTGTGGCGATGGCATTTACCGTTGTCAGTTTAGCTGGAGTTTTCCAGATGTTATTTGGCTTTTTTAAACTCGGCAAATATTTTACGTTGATTTCTTATCCGGTGATTTCTGGCTTTACTTCAGGTATTGGTATTTTGATCATCTTATCGCAAATTCCCGTGTTGTTTGGTCAGCCGTTGACTGAACTTTCATTTTCTTTAGCGCTATTCACCAGTACTAATGCCCTGCTAGGATTGTCCTGTTTATTGATCCTGTTTTTATGGCCTCAGAAATATAACAGGATAATTCCAGCGAGTATCATTGCTGTGCTAGGTGCCACGTTTTTCTATATTTTCTCCGCCGAAAACTTACCTGTTGTTGGTGCCATTCCAAATATGTTGCCATCATTTAACCTCCCTACTTGGCAAAGTGACTTAGCCGCTGAAATGATTAAATCAGCGTTATTAATAGCCACCTTAAGTACCTTAGATTCACTTATGACCTCACTTACAGTTGACAGTATTAGCAATGATCTCCATGACTCTGATCAAGAGCTTGTTGGTCAGGGCATTGGTAATATCATGGCCGGCTTATTTGGTGCTTTACCTGGCGGTGGTGCAACCATGCGCACAGTGACTAACTTAAGAGCTGGTGGAACCACACCGTTATCAGGCATACTTCATGCGCTGTTTATTCTCGCTATTGTCTTGTGGGCTGGAGAATATACTGCTTATATTCCTGTTGCTGCCTTAGCTGCCATTTTAACGCATGTAGGCATCAATATTATTGACTGGAATTTTTTAAAACGTATACACCAAATTCCATTATTTAGTGTCGCATTAATGATATCAACTATGATAATGGCTGTTGTCTTTGACCTAATTACTGCCGTATTAGTTAGCGCCTTTATTGCAAACTTAGTAACTATACGCCGACTTTCGGAAATTCAATTAGATAATATAAAATTATTTACCGCTAAAGATGCTCAGCATTTACCTGCGTCAGAGCAACAGTTATTTACATCATTAGATGATAAAGTCCTATTATTGAATATTTCAGGTCCTATCGGATTTGGCGTTGCACGTGGCTTAAAACAAAGCGTGTCGAAATCAGACGAAAACAAAACACTACTTATCGACTTTACCGACGCACGCTTTGTTGGCGTTACCAGCACGATAGCGATTGAAGAAATTATAGTGAGTTACCAAGAGCAAGGTAGAATAATCTTACTGTCGAATATTTGTCAGCGTGTACGCGATGATTTTAATAAATTACATTTATTCGACAAAATACCAAGTGAACATATATTCAACAGTAGATTTGAGGCGTTAAGTTATCTTAAACAGTAGTGTTTTACTGATTTAAAATAAGAATAGAAAATTAAACTTTACTGCTTATTTATGTTTTTAATACTTCGGTTGATTATGTCGAGGGTAACAGGATTTTTACTTAGGTAATCATGGCTAATATAGATGCCGAATGGTTTCTCAACTTGTACTGTTTTTTTAAATTGAAGTAATTCATGAGTACTTAACTCATGTTCAAATACAGCATCTGCAACAAAGGCAGCATCAATACGGTGTGATTTTAACATAGCAACTAAAGCATGAGCATCAACAGGTAAAGCTTTAACTGCATAGCCATTACTCATTAACCATTTAGAGGTGTTTGTATCTTTTATTGAACCGATACCCGCTTGCAATTTAAATGCCTCAGAATTAGGAGTTACATTCGAATCCTTTAGCATGTACCAACTCCACTTGTTAATCATCAAGGGCTCAGTAAAAACGGCAATACTGTCACGCTCCTTATTTTGTGAAGCTAAAAACAAGCCATCGGCTAAGTGAACTTTTACTACATGTACGGCTGTACCATAATCTTTAACAATGGTTATTTTATAAGGAATGTCGGTATTTTCAAGAACACGCCTTATCAATTCAGGACCAACACCTTTAGGTATATGGTTATCTTCATAACTGTACGGAGGAAAATGCGGAGAGACTAAATTTAATAGGGATAATTTTTTGAAATAGCTAGCGGACTAACCAAATAAAGAGCTGTGGTTATTATCAGAAAAATAATAAAGTGGCTTATATTTATCAAAAATTAGCCTCAGATTGGGGAAGGAACACAATCAGAATATAGGATTTGTCAAAGCATAGTCAAGATGGTTTTATTACCACTCACCTCCCATCAGGTATGGGGGTACAAAACCTTAGCATTCAACAATATCAAAAATTCATATTTAGGATTCATTACGACTTAATTTGGATCTGCATTCCATAAATATAAAAGTACATTAATTTATGCTATACATGGCTTAATTAAACAATTTTGCAATAAACAAGGATTTTTATGGCTGAATCTCAATGCTCATCTTGTCATCATATCGTTAAATCAATCGTCCGCCATTGCCCGATGTGTAATGGTGGGATGAATATCATAGAAAAATCTAAACTAAAAAAATGTCCTCGCTGTTTAGTAGCTTTAGATGAATACCTTTATCGAAATCATGAACTAGATAAATGCAATCAGTGTGAGGGGATTTGGTTACAGCCTGATGAATTTTCGGTGTTAACGTCCGAGTTTGATGTTTATAGAGACGATGAAAGTAATCCATTGTATTTGCGACCAGGATTACCCTCAAGTGAAAACTATCTGCCCTGCGCAAATTGTCAGAAAATGATGTCACGTCGTAATTTTAAATCAATCTCAGGGGTATTAATTGATTCATGCTTGCATTGTGGAATTTGGCTCGATAAAGGCGAACTCGAATTTATCAGAAGCTTTATAGCCAGTGGAGGATTAGATAAGTCACAAGACAGAACGTTAGTAAAACATGAACTAAAAATGGAAGTACTCGATGATCGTATTTCTGATGTCGAACTGATGGAAAAAATGCTCAATAAATATAATCTTAAAAGAATATTTTTCCGCGGTTTTTAATATAATTTCATCGTTCAATTTACATTGATTGAATTATCGGGGACTGTGACTACTTAACAGCCCGTGATAAATATAGCTTGAAGTGAATTAAGATTTAATGTGTACCTGACCCCAGTTAATCAATTTAAGCTTCAATTCCCCAACCATCAGTATGACCATGAAACTGAGTTACTATTGCTTCAAACTGAGCTTCTTGAGCAATAATTGTGTCATAAAGAGGAATTGTTTTTATTGAACAATCTAAATCCCACATTTTTGGATTTTCATCAATGTGAACATCACAAATAATGTCAGGTGCTATTTCAGCAAGGTGAGTTGCCATAGCCTCTGCTTGTTCTTGTGTTTCAAATAAGTGAAAAAAAACAATCTTATGCATTACAGTTAAATCGATCCCTGCCTTTTGCATTTCAAACAATACTTTACCGGTTTCATCTTTTGGGAAATTCATATTACTCTTCAAAGCTATAATTTAATGACGGCATTATAAACGGCAATGTTTAAAATGAATAGAAAACAAAATCTATTTAATGATTTCAGTCTCCGCTGATGCCAAACCAGTAAAAGAGCTCCAAGCCCTCAATTTGAAACAAATAACTACCTAATTGATAGTTCACTGAGTTAAATATAAGACAGTTATTGTGGCTGGCTTGATAAGTGGCTGCCAAACCAGTAAACAAACTCCAAGCAATTAATTTAGAGTGAGTGTCCGTCTAATTTGAAATCAAATGTACCTGACCCCTTTGATTTAAAGTTAAACCTCTGAGGATAATTACTAACGAAGAAACAAACACTAAGTCTGCATCATTAAACGCCGGAATGATGGCTAATATTCACGTATCACTGGCATGGATGCCAGTGAAAGCGCTGTTGGCACACGGACGTGCCATCAGCGCTGGTACGTTGAAGAATATTGGGCATCATGGAGGAGAAACGTTTAATGCAGCAGCGCCGAGGGAGTCCAGAGGGAGGTCGGCGCTAGCCTCCCTTTGGGTGTCGTCGCCACCGCGACAAAAATACTATAAAGTAACAGGTACAGATAGTTTTAAAATACAGTTGGCAATTAATGGAAATAAAATTTTGCATTTACGAAAATGGAAAACCTAGTTTTAAGAATATAGACTTAGATGATGAATATGGAAAAAAACTTAAATATTCGCAAGAAATACTATCAAAGATCTTAAAATGGGAAGAGCTTTACGACCAGATTTTAGAGTCCAATTTAGCCTTTAAAACAGAGCTTTACTCAACAGCACTTTCGCGCATCGGTAATGCTAGAGTAGATTACATTGCGAGCCACGAAACTAGAAGCAAGTTAAATAGATTAGTTTTCAATACATTAAACTTGTCAAAATTATACTTAGATAAACATTATTATGAGCATAAGAAAGATAAAGAAAAAACCAAGTGTTTTGCAAGGGAGGTTACATGTAGTAATGAAGTTGAGAATGAAATAAAAATTAATAGAGAATCAATCTTCAAAAACAGTGATGGCTATAGGTTAGGATGTGAATTACGACGAATTGCTCAGCATAGTACACTTCCAGTTAAAAATATGAATTCTGGTTTCACTAATAATACTCAAGATAAACGGCCTGAGATTAATTCTCACTTTAATTTGCCTATTTACAAACAACAATTATTGGACTGTGGAGCCAACAAAACATTATTAAAAAAATTCAACGAAAGTATCGATCTACATGAAGTTATGGATGAATATATATTCAGGATTTCAGAGATGCATGAGTTGAATAGAAAGTTAACCAAAGAAACAGTAGAAGATGCAAAGAGCGTTTTTAATAAATTATATAAAGATACAGAGCTTAAGTATGGCAAAGTGGAATTTGGTATCGATGTTTACCATAACGAAGAAAGGCTTTTTAGCCTAGAGTTAGATTGGTTTAATGTTGTTGATTATTTACAAGGTAAACACGCCTACCCTATTAACCATCGAATTACCCATCATAATACATATTTTACCGAGCAACAAAAAACCCGCTAGAAGCGGGTTTTTATTAAGAATTACAAGCTGTAAGCGAATCGCCTACCAACCTGTTTTCTCTTTAAGTGCTACACCGATATCCGCTAAAGAACGAACTGTTTTAACACCAGCCGCTTCTAATGCTGCGAATTTCTCATCAGCTGTACCTTTACCACCAGCGATAATCGCGCCAGCGTGACCCATACGCTTACCTTCTGGTGCAGTAACACCAGCAATGTAAGATACAACAGGTTTAGTAACGTGTGCTTTGATGTATTCTGCAGCTTCTTCTTCAGCTGTACCACCAATTTCACCAATCATTACGATTGCTTCAGTTTGTGGATCGTTTTGGAACATTTCCAATACGTCGATGAAGTTAGTACCAGGAATCGGATCACCACCAATACCTACACAAGTAGATTGGCCAAAACCAGCATCAGTAGTTTGTTTAACGGCTTCGTACGTAAGTGTACCAGAACGTGAAACAATACCTACTTTACCAGGCTTGTGAATGTGACCAGGCATGATACCAATCTTAGTTTCGCCAGGAGTGATAACACCTGGACAGTTAGGACCGATCATACGAACGCCAGATTGATCAAGCTTAGCTTTAACGTCAACCATATCTAAAGTTGGAATACCTTCAGTGATAGTAACGATAAGCTCGATGCCTGCATCAATAGCTTCTAAAATTGCATCTTTACAGAACGGTGCAGGAACATAGATTACTGTAGCTGTTGCGCCAGTTGCTTCTACTGCATCACGTACTGTGTTAAATACTGGAAGGCCTAAATGCGTTTGACCGCCTTTACCTGGGCTTACGCCACCAACCATTTGTGTACCGTATTCAAGCGCTTGTTCTGAATGGAATGTACCTTGACCACCAGTGAAACCTTGACAGATTACTTTAGTATCTTTGTTAATTAAGACAGACATTATTTGCCCTCCGCAGCTGCAACAACTTTAGTCGCTGCATCAGATAATGACTCAGCAGCAATGATATCTAAGCCAGAAGTTTTTAGCACTTCACGGCCAGCTTCTGCGTTAGTACCTTCTAAACGTACTACTACAGGTACTTGAACGCCTACTTCTTTAACAGCAGCGATAATACCTTCAGCAATCATGTCACAACGCACGATGCCACCAAAGATGTTAACTAAAACAGCTTTAACGTTATCGTCAGAAAGAATGATTTTGAATGCTTCAGAAACACGTTCTTTAGTCGCCCCGCCGCCAACATCAAGGAAGTTAGCTGGCTTGCCGCCGTGTAAATTAACGATATCCATTGTACCCATTGCAAGGCCGGCACCGTTAACCATACAACCAACGTTACCATCTAAGGCTACGTAGTTTAATTCGAAACGTGCTGCATGTGCTTCACGCTCATCTTCTTGAGATGGATCGTGGAAAGCGCGCATTTTAGGTTGACGGTATAAAGCATTACCATCGATACCAATTTTGCCATCTAAACAGTGAAGATTACCTTCGTCAGTGATAACTAACGGGTTGATTTCTAATAAAGCGAAATCGAAATCTTCAAACATTTTAGCAAGACCTAAAAAGATCTTAACAAATTGCTTCATTTGCGTTGGGTTTAAACCCAATTTAAAACCTAATTCACGAGCTTGGTAAGGTTGAGCGCCAACAAGTGGATCGATTTCAGCTTGATGAATTAACTCTGGAGTTTCTTCAGCAATCTTCTCAATATCAACACCACCTTCAGTAGAAGCCATGAATACTACTTTACGACTTGCACGGTCAACAACTGCGCCAAGGTATAATTCGTTAGCAATATCTGTACAGCTTTCTACTAAGATTTTAGCTACTGGCTGACCATTTTCGTCAGTTTGGTAAGTAACTAAGTTTTTACCTAACCAGTTTTGTGCGAAATCTTTGATTTCTTGTTTAGTTTTAACTAGCTTAACACCGCCAGCTTTACCGCGACCGCCCGCGTGTACTTGAGTTTTAACAACCCACATATTGCCGCCGATTTTGTCAGCCGCTTCTGCTGCTTCTTGAGGTGTATCGCAAGCGAAACCTTCAGAAACAGGTAAACCATATTCAGCGAATAATTGTTTCGCTTGATATTCATGCAAATTCATGGTGTTTTATCCATTTATCTGTAGATGAAAATGGTAATAATTTTTTTAAAAACTACTACCATCGAAAAAAGTCGATCGATTATAGTACAAAAGCTCTAAAGAACATAGTCTTTAGAGCCTAATACTATAGTCTAATCTAACTAAAGATTTTAACGTCGTAACTTACTAAATATTAAGTAACAAGCGCGTAGGGTCTTCTAACAACTCTTTAATCGTTACTAAGAAACCTACAGACTCTTTACCATCAATTAAACGATGGTCATAAGAAAGTGCTAAGTACATCATTGGAAGAATTTCTACTTTACCGTCAACTGCCATTGGGCGGTCTTGGATCTTATGCATGCCCAAGATTGCTGCTTGTGGCAAGTTAAGGATAGGGGTAGAAATAAGTGAACCAAAAACGCCACCGTTAGTGATAGTAAAATTACCACCTTGCATTTCGTCCATGGTTAATTTGCCATCACGACCTTTTATCGCTAATGAACGAATTCCGTTTTCGATACCCGCCATGCTAAGTTGGTCCGCATCACGTAAAACTGGTGTAACTAAACCACGTGGTGTTGAAACAGCAATCGAAATATCAAAAAAGTTATGATAAACAATATCATCACCATCAATTGATGCATTAACAGCTGGGTAGCGTTTAAGCGCTTCAGTAACGGCTTTAACGTAAAAAGACATAAAACCTAAACGGGTATCATGGGTCTTCTCAAAAACGTCTTTATATTGTGCACGAAGATCCATAATTGGCTTCATGTTAACTTCGTTAAAGGTCGTTAACATAGCCGTTGAATTTTTCGCTTCTAATAAACGCGTCGCAATTGTTTTACGTAAACGTGTCATAGGTACACGTTTTTGAGTACGTTCGCCTAAAGATGCAGTATCTGTAGCAACCGGAGCTGCTGCTTTTGCTGGAGCTGCTTTAGGTTTATTTGCTGCCGCTTCTACATCTTCTTTAGAAATACGACCACCCTTACCAGTGCCGACTACATCACTCGCTTTAAGACCTTTTTCAGTCATCAAACGACGTACAGACGGACTTGCTAATTCATCAGAGCTGATAGCTTCTTCAGCTGAAGCTGCAGGAGTTGCTGCAGCCACTGATGCGCCAGCATTAAGCTCACCAATTTTTTGGTCGCCTAATACAGTATCGCCTTCAACGTGAATAATTTTACCAACTACGCCACTCGCTTGGGCCACAACTTCTAAAACCACTTTATCAGTTTCAATATCAACTAAGTTTTGGTCAACAGTTACTGTGTCGCCTTCTGCTACATGCCATGCTGCAACGGTAGCATCTGCAACTGATTCAGGTAGTACAGGTACTACAATATCAATTACTTTTACATCACCTGACGCGGCTGGTGCACTTGCTTCTGCGGCTTTAGTTTCCGCTGGAGCCGCCGCTTTAGTTTCTGCTGGTGCAGCTGCTTCAGCTTCGCCTTCAGAAAGAATAGCAATAACTTGCTCACCTAAAACTGTAGCACCTTCAGCTTGAGATATATCAGTAATTACGCCATCTGAAGTAGCAGGTACTTCAAGCACGACTTTATCTGTTTCGATATCAACAAGAACTTGATCACGAGACACTTTGTCGCCTACTTGTACATGCCAAGTCGCTATAGTTGCATCTGCAACTGATTCAGGTAAAACGGGAACCTTAATTTCGGTTGTCATTTATAATATTCCTTACACACTCTTAATTAATCTCTTTATAAAAAAGAGGGTCTATTCTACATTAAGCGCGTCGTGAACTAGCGCCTGTTGCTCTCTAACATGTACTGACATATAACCTACTGCTGGTGCTGCAGATGCTGCACGGCCGGCATATGTCAAATAAGTATTTTCAGGTATAGCCGCTCTAAAATGATGCTGTGAACAATACCAAGCACCCTGATTTTGCGGTTCTTCCTGACACCAGACGAATTGCTTAACATGTTGATATTTAGCTAATTCTTTTTGTAGCTCTTCTTCTGGGAATGGATAAAGCTGTTCGATACGAATGATAACAACATTAGTTTGCTCATTCTTACGACGTTGGTCGAGTAATTCGTAATAAACTTTACCACTACAAAATACAACGCGTTCAACACCTTTTGGATCGATTTCATCAACTTCGCCAATCACATTATGAAATACACCTGTTGAAAGCTCTTCTAAAGAAGAGACAGCAAGTGGATGACGTAATAATGATTTAGGTGACATAACCACCAATGGACGACGCATAGGGCGAACAACTTGGCGGCGAAGCATATTAAATACTTGCGCTGGTGTTGAAGGTACACACACTTGCATGTTGTGATCTGCACACAGTTGCAAAAATCGCTCTAAACGAGCTGACGAATGCTCAGGACCTTGACCTTCATAGCCATGAGGTAAAAGCATCGTTAAGCCACATAAGCGACCCCACTTCTGCTCACCAGAACTAATAAATTGGTCAAATACCACTTGAGCACAGTTAGCAAAATCGCCAAACTGAGCTTCCCAAATAGTTAAACCACTTGGTTCTGCTGTAGTATAACCGTATTCAAAAGCCAAAACAGACACTTCAGATAATACTGAATCATGTACGTCAAATGGACCTTGGCCTTCGCGAATATTTTGCAATGGTAAATAGCGTTCACCATCAGATTGTCCATGCAATACTGCATGACGGTGAAAGAAAGTGCCTCGACCAGAATCCTGACCGGTGATACGTACACGCCTCCCTATATCTACAATTGAAGCATACGCTAAGTTTTCAGCCATGCCCCAATCAAGTAGTTTTTCACCGCTAGCCATTTTCACACGGTCGTCATAAATTTTCTTAACGCGGTTGTGAACATGGTGGTCTTCAGGAATGCTAGAGATTTTACCAGCAAGCTCTTTTAGCTTCTCAAGTGAAATTTCTTTGTCGTAATCATCATCCCAGTCATGACCAATATATGGAGACCAATCTACTGAATGCTCAGTCATCGGGCGCCATTGTTCAACAGTACACTGGCCCTCATCAAGCAGCTTACGATAATAAGCCGTCAACTCATCAGTTTTAGCTTTATTGAGTGAACCTTCTGCATTTAATTTATCAGCGTAAAGTTGACGAGGAGTAGGATGTTCCTTAACTTTTTTGTACATAAGTGGCTGAGTTGCACTAGGCTCATCGGCTTCGTTATGACCATGACGTCGGTAACAGACTAAATCGATAACAACATCACGTTTAAATTCATTGCGGTAATCTAAAGCAATTTGAGTAGCTAAGATAACAGCTTCTGGATCATCACCATTAACATGAAGAATTGGTGCTGAAACCATTTTGGCAACTTCAGTACAATATTCGCCACTGCGAGTATCTTCTGGACTTGAGGTTGTAAAACCAACTTGGTTATTAACCACAATTCGAATAGTACCACCGACTTTAAATGCACGCGCTTGCGACATGTTAAAAGTTTCTTGTACCACGCCTTGGCCAGCAATTGCTGAGTCACCATGGATAGTAATAGGTAATACTAAATCACCTTCATTGCATTTGCGGCGGTCTAAACGAGCACGAACGCTACCGATAACCACTGGGTTAACAATTTCAAGATGCGAAGGGTTAAATGCTAACGCTAAGTGAACATTGCCACCTGGAGTAACAAAGTCTGACGAATAGCCTTGATGATATTTAACATCACCAGAAGACAATATTTCATCATGTTTGCCACCGAATTCATCAAATAGTTTGGATGGATTTTTACCCATAACATTGACAAGAACATTTAAGCGACCACGATGCGCCATACCCATAACAACTTCTTTAGCGCCTTGGGTACCTGCACGTGTAATTAACTCTTTCAACATAGGTACTAATGCATCGCCACCTTCAAGTGAAAAGCGTTTTGCACCAGGAAATTTAGCACCTAAGTATTTTTCAAGACCATCAGCCGCAACTAAGCCCTTAAAAATCTCTTCTTTTTCTTCAACAGTGAGAACAGCTTTTGATTGCACAGATTCTAAACGCTGTTGTAACCAACGTTTTTCTTCCGTTGAAGTGATGTGCATATATTCAGCACCAATAGAACCACAATAGGTAGTTTTCAGGGCTTTATATAATTCACCAAGTTTCATAGTTTCTTGGCCAATAGCCAATGAACCTATTTTAAATTCACGGTCAAAATCATTTTCCGATAATTCATGATGAGATAATTGAAGATCACGTACTTTATCACGTTTCCATAACCCTAACGGGTCAAGGTTAGCATTTTGATGTCCGCGAAAACGAAAAGCATTTATTAGCTGTAAAACTTTGACTTGCTTAGCGTCGCTGCCTCCAGAAACAAGCACAGTTTTTTGTGTTTGTTGAGCCAACTCTTTAAATTCGTGACGGATTTCAGAATGCCGATATTCAACTTCAGCACCTTCAACTTTAGGAAGTTTCTGGAAAATTTCTCGCCACTCTGCAGTAACAGATTGGGAGTTATCCAAATAAGATTCGTATAATTCTTCTATATAAGCGGCGTTTGCACCACTTAAATGGGAAGACTCTATCCAAGCCTTCATAGCACCTTCGGGCATTGCCTGTTCCTTTATGGGATAAAAGCAATCAAAACAAAATGTTTAAAATAAAGACTTCAGAGCACTTGTAATTGAAGTGCTCTGAAAATTATATTAAACCGCTCTTGTTAGCAACATTGACTTAATATGGCCAATGGCTTTGGTTGGGTTTAATCCTTTCGGACAAACATCAACACAGTTCATGATACCGTGACAACGGAATACGCTGTAAGCATCTTGTAAATCATCTAAACGCTCTTCTGTCGCAGTGTCACGGCTATCGATAAGGAAACGATAAGCATGTAACAAACCAGCAGGACCGATAAATTTATCAGGGTTCCACCAGAAAGAAGGACAAGAAGTTGAACAACATGCACATAAGATACATTCGTATAAGCCATCTAATTTTTCACGTTCTTCAATAGATTGCAAATGCTCACGTGCTGGTTGTTCTTTACCATCATTTATTAAGTAAGGTCTGATTTTTTCATATTGATTATAAAATTGTGTCATATCAATAATTAAATCACGTACTACCGGCAAACCAGGTAAAGGACGTAAAACAATCTTATTTGCTGGAATTGCAGATAATGGAGTAATACACGCTAAACCATTTTTACCATTCATATTCAAACCGTCAGAGCCACAAACACCTTCACGACATGAGCGACGGAAAGATAAGCTTGAGTCTTGCTCTTTAAGCAAAATTAGCGCATCTAGAACCATCATATCTGAGCCTTCAGGAACTTCCAGCTCGTAGTCTTTCATATAAGGTTTGTTATCAACATCAGGGTTGTAACGGTAAATTGAAAAAACTTGTTTCATCACAACGCTCCTAGTAAGTTCTTGCTTTCGGTGGGAAAGCTTCACGGTGAACAGGCGCCATATTAACAGTACGCTTACTCATTTCTTCGCTATCAGGTGAATAGACAGAATGGCATAACCAGTTTTCATCATCACGTTCTGTAAAATCTTGACGGGCATGTGCACCACGAGATTCAGTACGGAAGTTAGCAGCTTTAGCTGAACAGAAAGCAGTTTCCATTAAGTTATCTAATTCTAAACACTCGATACGTTGTGTATTGAATTCACTAGACTTGTCATCTAAGTGGGCATTTTGAAGTCGTTCACGAATTTCCGTTAACTCTTTCATGCCTTGTGCCATTGCTTCGCCTTCACGGAATACCGAGAAGTTAAGTTGCATACACTGTTGTAAATCTTTACGAATTTGTACTGGATCTTCACCTTTAGTAGATGATTCCCAACGATTCGTACGAGCTAATGCAGCTTCTAAGTCAGACTCAGATGCATCTTTACCCATTTGAGTATCGTTTAAGTAAGTTCCTAAGAAGTTACCTGCTGCGCGACCAAATACCACTAAATCAAGTAGTGAGTTACCACCTAAGCGGTTTGCACCATGAACAGATACACAGGCAATTTCACCAACGGCAAATAAACCTTCAACAATTGTTTCAGTACCGTCAGGGGCAATATTAAGGGCTTGGCCATTAACATTACAAGGTACACCACCCATTTGGTAGTGACATGTAGGTATAACTGGAATTGGCTCTTCAGCAGGATCAATGTGTGCGAATGTTTTCGACAAATCACAGACACCTGGTAAACGTTTCTCTAACGTTTCACGACCTAAATGATCCAACTTCAACTTAATGTGTGGACCCCAAGGACCGTCACAACCACGACCTTCACGAATCTCAGTCATCATTGAACGAGCAACAACATCACGACCAGCTAAATCTTTAGCGTTTGGCGCGTAACGTTCCATAAAGCGTTCACCGTCTTTATTCAGTAAGTAACCACCTTCACCACGACAACCTTCAGTCACTAGAACACCAGCGCCTGCGATACCTGTCGGGTGGAACTGCCACATTTCCATGTCTTGCATTTGTACGCCAGCGCGAAGCGACATACCAACACCATCACCGGTATTAATGTGAGCATTTGTGGTTGAAGCGAAAATTCGACCTGCGCCACCTGTAGCTAAAACTGTTGCGCGGGCTTTAAAATAAACCACTTCACCGGTTTCAATACAAATAGCGGTAGTACCAACAACGGCGCCGTCACTATTTTTAACTAAATCTAGTGCGTACCATTCTGAATAAACGTTAGTTTTATTTTTAACGTTTTGTTGGTACAAACAATGTAGTAAAGCATGACCAGTACGGTCAGCTGCAGCTGCAGTTCGAGCCGCTTGCTCACCACCAAAGTTTTTAGATTGACCACCGAAAGGACGTTGGTAAATCTTACCTTCTTCAGTACGAGAAAAAGGTAAACCCATTTTCTCTAATTCGATAATAGACTCTGGGCCTGTTTTACACATATATTCGATAGCGTCTTGGTCACCGATATAATCAGAACCTTTAACGGTATCGTACATGTGTTGTTCCCAGTGATCTTCATGAGCATTACCCAACGCAACTGTAATGCCGCCTTGCGCTGATACCGTATGAGAACGAGTTGGGAAAACTTTTGAAATCAAAGCACATGATTTGCCTGATTCAGATATTGCTAGGGCAGCGCGCATACCTGCACCACCAGCGCCAATGACAATGGCGTCGAATTCACGAATTGGAACGCTCACTTACACACCCCACACAGTTAATAGGCCTGCTGCAAAGTAAACGAGCAACAAAACAGAAAAGAAAAATTGTAAACCACCACGTAAAAATGCTGGCTTAATGTAATCAGAAAGGACTTGCCAAACACCAATCCACGCATGAATTAATAAGGCAATCAATGCTAAAATTGTAAATATCTTAGTGCAAATACCGCTAAAGAATGCATGCCATACTTGGTAAGTTACATCCGCAGTTGTAACGAAAAAGCCGACAAGAAACAAAGTATAAAGTGCTAAAATTATTGCACTTGCACGAATAAGAATAAAATCATGTACGCCACTACGGCCTACTGTTGCTGCATTATTTACCATAATCGAACTCCTACTACTACAGTAAGCACCAACCAAAGTGCGATAATAAGTTTTGCCGTAGCATTACCCGACGCAAGCTCTTCAAAGTGGCCTAAATCCATAAATAAATGACGTATACCGCCAAGTAAATGATAGATAAGAGCAGAGAGTGTACCTAAGATAATGATTTTGAAAAATATACCACTAAGTAGCGACTCTACTTGGGTAAAACCTTCAGCAGAAGATAGAGATAAAGAAAGCGTCCACAATAAAATACCGATAGCAAATACCATGATTACACCTGATACACGGTGCAAGATAGAAGCATTAGCTGCTGCATGCATTTTTATTGTTGACAAATCTAGGTTTACAGGACGTTGTTTTTTCACGATTGTTGCCTAAGGAGCTCTTAGAGCCTTCAACTTATTTTTGTTAAGTTACTTAGCTAAATTGGTATTGCTAAATAACCCCCCACCGATTTGTATTATATTTTTGCATTTAAAATTTACTATACAATAATAAAATTCAGATCGGCTTGATTATATAGGTGAAAATCAATAATTACAATTTTCTTCATCGACAAATTATAAGCAATTTTCAAGGCTTACGACTAATTATTAACTATACTTTATCCAAAACTAACCTAACATTTGACTTTAGTCTAACCGGTTAACAAACGAATTGACTTTTGGGGGGGGGTTTGAAGTAGAATACGTGCAGTTTAATATTCACAAAAATTGACTAAACATTTAGTTTAGATAAATTTAAGATAAATAAATTTTAATGGGGATGATATATATGGCTGATTCAAAAGCCTCTCTTAGTATCGACGGTAATGTAGTTGCAGAGTTGCCAATTCTTAAAGGCAGCGCCGGTAATGATGTCATAGATATTCGTACACTAGGTAGTGCTGGCTATTTCACTTATGACCCGGGTTTTCTAGCAACAGCCTCGTGTGAGTCTGAAATTACCTTCATTGACGGTGATAAAGGTGTACTTCAACACCGTGGATATCCTATTGATAGTCTTGCTAAACAAGCTGATTACTTAGAAGTTTGTTATATTCTTTTAAATGGCGATGCACCAACTAGAACACAATATGATGAATTCAAAAAAATCATCACTAACCATACTATGGTGCATGAAAAATTAGTTCATTTCTTCCATGGTTTTTTACCTGATGCACATCCAATGGCGATGTTATGTGGTGTTGTTGGCGCGTTATCGTCATTTTACCACAGTGATTTAGATATTCACGCACCAGACCAACGTATGCGCAGCGCTCATCGTTTAATTGCGAAAATGCCAACAATCGCAGCAATGGCTTATAAATATAGTATTGGTCAACCTTTTGTTTATCCACGTAACAATTTAAGTTATGCCGAAAACTTCTTACACATGCTTTTCTCAGTGCCTGCTGAAGAATATATAGTAAGCCCTACCGTTGCTCGCGCAATGGATCGTATCTTTACTTTGCATGCAGATCATGAGCAAAACGCTTCAACATCTACTGTTCGCCTTGCAGGTTCTTCAGGTGCTAACCCTTATGCGTGTATCGCAGCGGGTGTTGCCTCACTTTGGGGACCAGCACATGGTGGCGCTAATGAAGCATGTTTAACTATGCTTGAAGAAATTGGTTCTTTAGACCGTGTTGATGAGTTTGTTGCTAAAGCTAAAGATAAATCTGACCCGTTCCGCTTAATGGGCTTTGGTCATCGTGTATATAAAAACTTCGACCCTCGCGCAACAGTTATGCGTGAAACATGTCATGAAGTTTTGAGCGAATTAGGTATAAAAGATCCATTGCTCGATGTCGCTATGGCACTTGAAAAAGTAGCACTAGAAGACCCATACTTTATTGAGAAGAAGCTTTATCCTAACGTAGACTTCTATTCAGGGATTATCTTAAAAGCTATTGGTATTCCAACCAATATGTTTACCGTTATTTTTGCAATGTCTCGCACCGTTGGTTGGATTGCACATTGGGATGAAATGCTTGGTCAACCAGGTCAAAAAATTGGTCGTCCTCGTCAAAAATACACTGGCGAAATTGATCGTAAATTCGTACCATTGAGTGACAGATAATACTCAGCACTTTTTATAAGCTATTAACTTAGCTTACGAGCAAAAGGCAGCCAAAATGGTTGCCTTTTTTGTTTATTATTTTCAAGTCGCTAAACTCCTGTACAATACACACTTAATCACTATATTTTAACAGTAGTCCTTGTAATTTAAACGGAATAACACCTGTGCTTGAACATATTTTAATTGTCGATGAAAGTAGATTAGTCCGCGAGGCACTTGCTAAAATCTTACTCAGTTGCGGTATTAGTAAAAGTGACATTGCTTGCATTGAGTCGAGTGAGGACGCTATTGAATATGCTCAATTTTCACCGATCAGTTTAGTCATTTGTTCTGCTAATTTATCGCTTGAAAGTTACCTTGATTTTCGCGATGAATTAGCAACTTCGAGCCACTCGAAAAAGTTACCTATACTGGTGGTTTCTCAGCAGAGTAATGAAGTAACACCTGCTGTGTTACCAGAGACAAATGAAAGTAAAGTGCCGGTAAATAATTGTATGCACTTAACCGCACCGTTAACAAAGCAGCGTGTAATTGACGCCCTTTTTACACTGACTCAATCAGCTGTTTTTGCTAAATCAAATCAACCTGATAAAAACCTTGATGCTTTACAAACTGATGAAAATAACGCTGAACAAGAGCAAGTATTATACAAACCCACCATATTGGTTGTTGACGATGAAAGCAGCAACATTGATGTTGTAGCAGGTAATTTAAGAAATTTATATCGTGTAGTTGCAGCTAAATCAGGAGAGCATGCACTGAAGATTGTCGCTAACTGCAAACATAACATTAGCTTAATTTTACTCGATATTATGATGCCGGCAATGGATGGTTATCAGGTCTGTAAACGCCTTAAAGCGGACGATGATAGCGCAGATATACCAGTAATTTTCCTTAGCGCAAAAGCGTTAATTACAGATATAAAATATGGTTTTGATTTAGGCGCGGTAGATTATATTACTAAACCATTAAACGGTGACTTACTCCGAGCTCGTGTTGCGACTCACATAAGATTACAGCAGCAAAAAATCGCGTTATCTGCTCAAGTGGACACTTTAAAAGAAAACGCCAAATTACGTGAAGATATCGAAAAAATCACTCATCATGACTTAAAGGCTCCCCTGAATAATATCCTTTTCGAAACTTATCGACTTGAAGATAAAAAAGCATCAAAATCTATTAACAGAGCGGTCTACAACGTAGTAAACATGATCAACAACTCGCTCAATTTATATAAAATTGAACACGGAATATATCCTCTGATGCCTGAAGAGACGAATATAAACTTTTTGATCACTGATGCGATTAACGCAGTTTCAAGCTTAAGTAATGAGAAGGAAATCGATTTTATACTCAGTGGCTTTGAAGTAGAACATGCCATTCTAGCTGAGCCATTACTTTGTTTATCGATATTTAATAATTTGATTAAAAATGCCGTAGAGGCATCGGCCAACAAGCACAAAATCACTATCAGTTTGTTTGAAGATAAGAACTTTATTAACTTTCAAATAATCAATCAAGGCGTTATACCACATGACATGCGATTAAAGTTATTTGAAAAATACAGCAGTTCAAATCATCGTTCAGGATTAGGTTTAGGTACATACTCAGCCAAACTTATGGCCGAAGTACAAGGCGGGACAATATCATTTGAAGTTAAAGATGAACAAAAAACACAATTTTTAGTTCAACTTCCAGCTGCTTAGCGTTCAATTCGGTAATTTTTACACTGACATCAATTAGTAATGCTACTTATCAAGCCAAATGGCTTATAAATATAAGCATTGCTGTAAAATTTTCCTGCCATTTAACCATTAGCTGTTAATATAATCTCGATTTTTGTAATCAGCACTAACTTAACTGCTTTTTTATTATGCCGATTTAGCGCAAAATTCAGTCAACGAGTCAGGGGTAAAGTTGATAATAGCTATTATTTCAGAGAATATTATTAGAAATATCATCTTTAGCGTTCAATATTTATACAGCAAATTTCTAATACATTGTTAACCAACTTATATTTAGCTCAAATAACAAACAATTTGTTAGCCTTTACAGGCTAAAAAACTCAGTTTACTATCATTAATTTCAATACTTATTATCAAGCATATAAATACCTACTTAGTTAATCTACTTGACTTTACCACACTTATTTTGAGTATTAATTTCATTAGCTTTGAATTTACTTACATAGCTTTACCGTACAAGGCTGCTATAATGCGCTGCGCATTTTCAAGCTAGTGGAAAAACAATGTCAGACTATCAGTTAAGATTCGGCGGTATTGCTCGGTTGTATGGTAACAGCCAAAGTGAACTGCTTAAGCAAGCTCATTTTTGTGTTATAGGTATTGGTGGTGTCGGCTCTTGGGTAGCAGAAGCACTTGCCCGCAATGGCATAGGTCAAATCACGTTAATTGATCTAGATGATTTATGCGTGACTAATATTAATCGACAAATTCACGCCCTAACCAGCACTATCGGCTTAAGTAAAGTTGATGTGATGAGCGAAAGAATCAAACAAATAAATCCTACTTGCCAAGTTCATACCATTGAAGACTTTGTAACCTTAGAAAATATTAGTGACTTGCTGTCGAATTCGTTTGATTACGTTATCGATGCTATCGACTCTGTGAATGTAAAAAGTGCAGTCATTGCACACTGTAAACGCAATAAACTGCCTATCATCACTATTGGTGGTGCTGGTGGCCAGGTAGATCCAAGTAAAATTGCTATTGCAGATCTAAGCCAAACCTACCAAGACCCTCTACTCGCTAAAGTACGTAATCAATTACGCAGAGAGTACAATTTTTCGCGCAATGTAAAACGAAAATTTTCAATTGATGCAATATTTTCAAGTGAGCAATTACGCTATCCTGATGCTGAAGGTAATGTTTGTCATGCGAAGCAAGCTAATGATGGAGCCATGCGTTTAGATTGTAGTGGAGGTTTTGGGGCCGCTACACATGTAACGGCATGTTTTGCTTTTTTTGCTGTTGGTAGAGCAATGGATAAATATTTAAAAAAGGCCAAGAGCCAAGGGTAAATCGACAACTAAAGCTTTATAGCATTATGAATCTTATTCACGATGGCTCTAAGACCGTTGCCTCTAGATGGGCTTAAATGCTGTAATAAGCCGAGTTCTGAGAAATAATTTTCCATATCAAAGGCTGCTATTTGTGCTGCAGTTTTGTTATTAACTGCCGCTAATACAATGGTTATCAACCCTCTAATTATTTTGGCTTCACTGTCACCACTAAATCGAAATACTCCGTTAGTATTCTTGCTACATACCAACCATGCATGACTTTCACAGCCAGCGATTAAAGTATTTCCATTTTTTTCTTGTACGGGTAAACGCGGAAGTTTCTTGCCTAACATCATTATTTCACGATGTTTACTATCCCAACTTTTAGATTTAGAGAATAATGCCACGATATCATTAACACTTGGAAAGCTATCGGTTAACGTATCAAGATCTTTTATTTCTTTACTCGATACAGTAACGATATCAGTAACGTTAGCTGCTGTTAGATTTAATGACTTTAATTGTTTAACGGTAAAGTCTATTTCTTCAATGCTGTTATAGGCAGATAACGATAATCGAATGCAACCGCTTATGTTGAGATATTGCATTAATGGCATTGCACAATGATGCCCTGAGCGAACAGCAATTCCAACGCTGTCTAAGGCAGACGCAACATCATGATTGTGCTGCCCTTCTATGGTGAAGGAAAAAACAGGTATATCAGGCTCACCATCGACAATAAACTTTAAACCTTGAACTGATAATAGTTGCTGATAACAATACTGTTTTAAATGGCTTTCGTATTCATGTATAGCTTCACCCCCTTGTTTTTCAATAAAATTTATAGTCGCCCCCATAGCCGCAATACCAGCAATATTAGGGGTGCCTGCTTCAAACTTGTGTGGAATTTCATTATAAGTTGTTTGCTCAAAACTCACTGATTTGATCATTTCTCCACCGGCTTGGTAAGGCGGCATGGATTCTAGTAACTCTTGCTTGCCATAAAGTACGCCAACTCCAGTTGGACCATACATCTTATGTGCAGAAAACACGTAAAAATCACAATCTATTTTGTCAACATCAATAGTTAAATGTGCGATAGCTTGTGCGCCATCAACCAAAGTTTTTACTTGATATTTTTTAGCTATTTTAATGATTTCGCTTACAGGGTTAATTCGACCTAAAACATTAGATATATGAGCAAAACAAACAATTTTTGTGCGTTCACTGATAACTTGCTCTAGTACTGACAAATCAATTTGCCCTGTTGTAGTTAAAGGCAAAACTTTTATTTTTGCACCTGTTTGCTGAGCAACAATTTGCCAAGGCACAATATTAGCGTGATGCTCACTATAACTAAGTAAAATTTCATCACCTGCCTTTAACGTTGATCGCCCCCAACTTTGTGCAATTAAATTTATACTTTCAGTGCTGCCTTTCGTCCATATGATTTCTTTTTCAGACTCTGCGTTTATAAAGTTTTTTACTTTAGTTCTAGCTTGTTCAAAAACCGAAGTCGCTTTTGCGCTTAGCGCATGAGATGATCGATGAACGTTTGCATTGGCTGTTTGATAATACTGTGAATGGCTATTTATAACGCAAATTGGTTTTTGTGTAGTTGCCGCATTATCAAAATATATTAGTGGCTTAGCGTTTACTAAGTTTTCTAAAATAGGGAATTGTTGGCGAAATTGCCTAAAAGAAAAAGATTTCATAACCTACAAATGTGCTTTCATTAAATTGTCATAATTATATCGTAACTTAACGATTAAAATCTTATAAAGCTTAAAGAATAAATTTATTTTTGAATATATACCCACTTCGCTTAGCAAAAATTTAAAATTAAGCTATAATTAAATAAAGGAATTGTAGGAGCATTAACTATGGCATTATTTTCATGGTTTCTTAGCAGGAAAAAGGCTGGCTCAAGCAAAAAAGATGAATCGACCTTAGTTCAAGAACCATTAACTTATTATAAAAGCACAATGTGGCCCGTAGCTAAAGTAAGAGAAAACACTTTTAAGCAACAGCAAGCATATGTAAATTCTATTTCACAGTTAAAAAAGGATTCTGAAGTTCAAGAATTAGAAAAGCACGTTAATCAATTTCAAACCAAATGATATTTCAACCTGAATATTTAGCCAAATTAATTTGAAGGAAACTATTGAATTGGCTAAATATTAATCAAATAAAATATTTTTCAGCATATCCTTCGCCTTTTCAATCTCTCCCTGCTTTGCTAAGTCACGACTTATATTAAAGTGATAACTAGGCATGAGATAACTTTTCGGTGCTAGCCTCAAAATAGTTAAATAAAGCTCTGGAAATTCCAGTTCAAAATACTCCATTTGTGTTCGTGCGTATATAGGTTTAAATGCTTGAGTGCTGGCTTGTTCATTACAAGTACTAGCAGCAAACAACCCTACTTCATTCATATAAGCATTCGGCGTAGCTACCTTCCACCCTTGCTTTTGTTTAGTCAAAACTGGTGTTGTATCTTTAATTAGATTTCGCCAAGGTACTTGCGCCAATATACGCTTTCTTATCTGCTCCCTGGAACCATAATGGTCAGAATCCATAACGACAATATTATGAGCAAAAGGAATTTTTTGCGCCTGCTGACACTTTTGATGTTTCATTGGTAACGGATATTCATCGACAAAACCAAGAAAATGACTAAGTTCATGTACAAATACTTTAAGATCATCACCTTGATCCAAATACATAATGCCATTATCAACATTAGCACTGCCATTTTGTACAATCACGCCTACATAACGGGAGTTAATATTTAAACGCTTCGCCCAAGCATCAGTATTACAGGCTATTTTTTCGCCTTCGTCATGATGACACTGTAATACCTGCGCTGAAATATACTGAGGTGATGATAAACAAATTAGTTTGGCAAATGGATGTGAGTTAAAGGACGAAATTAACTTTGAACCGTGTCTCAAACCGTCTAGATTAGTGGCAAATAGTTCAATATCTATCAAACATGAATCATTATAGTTTGTGTTGAGTTTAAGGTTTTGTTGATTTTGCATATTACCAAACACCGAAAAATTCACCAATTCTTGGTAAAAAGCAGTGTTTTCGCTTGCTGCCAATGAGTTTTTATAATTTTCGATAAATGAGACATCGCCTTGCTGTAAAGCTAACTTATACGCAACGGTTAAGGCTTTAGGATTATTTAAAACGGGTTTTAGTAAGACTTCAGCCTCATTATACCTTTGTTGATAAAAGTAAATATTAGCTAATTTGATGCTTGCGTTAACATGGTGTTGACGAACGGCTGATTGATACCATAATTGCGCGTCATCAAGTTGATTATTAGCATAAAAATACTCTGCTAATTGATAAGCTGTTTTTGCACTAGAGTTTCCATGAAGTGTTGCTAAATGCAGCCATGCATTTACTTTTTCATTTTTTTTTAATTGTGTTAGCTGTTGGTCGGTATTGGTGAAATAATCAAAATCTTCAAGAAAAGAGAGTTGTTGGTGACTTATCGTTGCATTGGCAATATTTTCCCGATAGTGCGCCGTAGTAATGAAAAAGCTTAGTAATATGACCATCACTAAGCTTATAAATAGTTTTTTCATCATGTTAATTTTTATTAATTACAATTCACTACTTTGTTGCATAGTTTGGCGTATTAAATCCAACTCTAATTTTGCATAACGATGTTCAACAAACTCATATACATTGGTACTCAATGCCAGTTTAAAAAAGTTAATTGCTGAATTAGTATCACCATGCATTTGATTATACTTTCCTAAATAAAAATAAGCTTCACAAAGTCGCTGTGTTAACCCTTCATTCGAGCTAACATTATCGGTTAAGCGTTCAATAAATGTATTTTGAGAGATATCATTTAAATAAAGTTCGATAATATTTTTTGCCCAAACGTTGTCATTAATTAGCTTAGAATACCCGATTAATCTCTGTTGTGCTTGTGTTTGATCCACTTCAACATCAGCCAAAAATTTCCATAGTACTCGATAAGGATCATTTTGTTGATACTGCCTAAATACTTCAAAGTCTTGGGAAGCTAGGTTCGGACGACCACCATAATATAAGGCAATACCACGATTAAAATAAGCAAACTCATAGCTGGGATCTAACTCTATAGCAGAATCAAAAGCATCATATGACTGATTGAAGTTTTGTCGTTGAGTAAAATGAATACCCAAAAAATTATAGGCATCTACCATATCTGGTTTCAAATTAATCGCTTGATTAAAGTCATTGTGCGCTAATGCACGTAAACCTACTTTGTCATACTTTATACCACGTTGATAAAATAGCTCAGCGCGTTGTTCATCGTTTATTTTAGCACGCAGTAACACTTGCGTAATACGCTCTAACGCTATTTCATCTTTAATATCGATAGCAATCGGTTCAGCGATAATTAATTCGCCTATACTCGATTGTTGCGGAAGCGTTGTACTGCAAGCTTGAACTAAAATCAAACCTGATAGCATTAAGGTTTTACAAAAATGTGATTTATAAAATTGAGTTTTAAAGTTTAAGCGCACGAAAAACTGGATCCTAGAAGTGATTGATGTTTTGAGTATATAAAAAAGGGAGCAATTAAGCTCCCTTTTTATCGATAACTGATCAGCTATATTGCATTAATATAACTGATAAAGTTGATTAAAACACAGAATTACTCAGCGTTATCAACTTCAGCGGCTGGTGCAGCTGGCTTTTCAGCAGCTTCTTTCATACTTAAACGTACACGGCCTTGACGGTCAACTTCTAGTACTTTAACTGTCACATCTTGACCTTCTGTTAATACGTCACTAACTGCGTTAACACGTTCGTCAGAGATTTGAGAAATGTGAACTAGACCATCTTTACCTGGTAAAACGTTAACAAAGGCACCGAAATCAACGATACGTACAACTTTACCTGTGTAAATAGTACCTACTTCGATTTCTGCAGTAAGTGCGGTAATACGAGCAATTGCATCTTTCGCTTGATCGCCATCTGTTGCTGCGATTCTAACCGTACCGTCATCTTCAATTTCAATTGTAGTGCCAGTTTCTTCGGTTAATTGACGAATAGTTGCGCCACCTTTACCAATAATGTCACGGATCTTATCTTGTGGAACTTTCATAGTATGAATGCGTGGCGCAAATTGAGAGATATCATCACGATGTCCGCCAATAGCTTCATCCATAACACTTAAGATATGAGTACGTGCAGCTTTAGCTTGGTTTAAAGCAAGTTGCATGATTTCTTGCGTAATACCTTCAATTTTAATGTCCATTTGAAGTGCAGTAATACCACCGGTAGTACCTGCTACTTTAAAGTCCATATCACCTAAGTGATCTTCATCACCTAAGATATCAGAAAGAACAACAAAGTTGTCGCCTTCTTTAACTAGTCCCATAGCAATACCAGCAACAGACGCTTTGATTGGAACACCAGCATCCATTAATGCTAATGAAGTACCACAAACAGAAGCCATTGAAGATGAACCATTTGATTCAGTAATTTCAGAAACTACGCGAACTGAGTATGGGAATTCTTCAGCTGAAGGCATAACAGCCAACATACCACGTTTTGCAAGACGACCATGGCCAATTTCACGACGTTTAGGAGAACCAACAAAACCTGTTTCGCCAACACAGTATGGAGGAAAGTTGTAGTGCAACATGAAGTTGTCTGTTTTCTCACCCATGATAGTGTCTAAACGTTGTGCATCACGTTGTGTACCTAATGTAGCAACGACTAATGCTTGAGTTTCACCACGTGTAAACACAGCTGAACCATGAGTACGTGGTAATACGCCGGTCATTACGTCTAATGCGCGGATCATTTCTGGATCACGACCATCAATACGTGGTGAACCTTGAGTGATACGACCACGAACAACAGTTTTTTCTAGGTCATGAAATAAATCTTTTGCTTCTTGAACATCAAGCTCAGCATTTTCAGCTAATAAAGATGCAACAACACCATCACGAATTTCTTTAATTTTTTCGTAACGTACTGCTTTTTCAGTAATTTGGTAAGCTTCGTTAACTTGAGCTTCAGAAAGCTCAGCAATCTTAGCAATTAAATCAGCATTTTTAACTGGTGCAGTCCAATCCCATTTAGGATTGTTAACTTCAGCAGCCATTTCTTTAATTGCTGTAATAGCTGTTTGCATTTGCTCGTGACCAAACATAACAGCGCCAAGCATAACTTCTTCAGAAAGTACGTCAGCTTCTGATTCAACCATTAATACAGCTGAATCAGTACCAGAAACAACTAAATCAAGTTGTGAGCTAGCAAGTTCAGATTGTAATGGGTTAAGAATATATTTGCCGTCAGTATAACCAACGCGCGCTGCACCAACAGGACCACTAAAAGGCATACCTGAAATAGCTAATGCTGCAGAAGTACCTAATAAAGCGATAATGTCTGGGGCGATTTCTGGGTTTGCAGAAACAACAGTGATAACTACTTGTACTTCGTTAGTAAACCCTTCAGGGAATAACGGACGAATTGGGCGGTCAATTAAACGACAAATTAGTGTTTCTTCTTCAGAAGGACGACCTTCACGTTTAAAGAAACCACCTGGAATTTTACCAGCAGCATATGTACGCTCTTGGTAGTTAACGGTTAATGGGAAAAAGTCTTGACCTGGTTTTGCTTCTTTTTTACCAACAACTGAGACTAATACTGATGTATCGTCCATGCTAGCCATAACGGCACATGTTGCTTGACGAGCAATAACGCCCGTTTCTAGAGTTACGGTGTGTTGACCGAATTCAAAAGTTTTTGTAACTGGTTTGAACATTGAGTAGTTCCTTTAATATTTTTAGATTTTAATCAATCTGTACAATTATTTATTCACTTAGAAAGTCACTTAAATATTCATTTGATTATTAAGGCGTTAACAGTCGTTAAACACTAAGTTGAACAAAAAATTATACAGTTTGATTGATTAGTTTTTTGCAAATACAAAATTTGCACGCATATTATACTTAACAGTTAGTATTTTGCTAGGGTCAAAGCGAAAATGTTGAAGTAATTAGGGGTAAATATGAAGAATTTTGTAATTTAGCGCTATTTTGACAATTTGTCGCTAGTTACAAAAATTTAAGATCATAAGTCATAGAATGAAACCAGCGTAAAATTAAGCAACTAAATTCGCCATAAACAATACCATATCTAGAATACATAAATGCTCAAAACCGATACGCTTTTCATTTAACAATAAAGTTAACACTTTTTTTGTTGATGTACTTTCACATATGCAACAAGATATAAAACAAACTCACCACAAATCCACTATCCACATGTTAAGTTCTTATGATGATGAAGTATAAATTAACCGTTTGGTTATCTAGGCTGTTTGGCAATCAAATCGAGTTAAAACTATTTACGTTAATTACTCTTCAAAAAATCTATCACCGCTGTAACTGTTTTTTGAGGGTTTTCTTCATGCGGTACATGGCCTAGATCATCAAATATAACTAATTGACTGTTAGGGAGCTCTTGTGCGAATTTTTTCCCAAATTTGAGTGGTATTAACTTATCTTGTTTCCCCCAAATTAAAAGTGTCGGCACATTAATAGTACTAATTTCATCCGCTAACGCTCCTGGCAAAGTTTGTTCAAAACGCGCTTTTAAAGCGCTACGATTGCCCTCTCTAAGTGATAGTTGGTAGTATCGCTCAACTAACTCATCGGTTACCAAGTCTGGATTTCCATAAACATCTTTAACACTTTTCTCTACTAATGATTTTGGTAAAACATTTTTAAATAAGTGACTTGCTATCGGGTTTTGTGACAATTTAAAAGCAAGAGGTACAGATTCAGGATCATAAGGATAGCCACTTGCATCAACTAAAATCAATTTAGATACTCTATCGGGATGAAATACTGCTGTTGCCCAAGCAATATATCCTCCTAAAGAATTACCTGCTAATACACTTTTTTTGACTGCTAATTTATCTAATACTGCAATAACAACTTCAGCATAATGTTCAATAGTATAATTGTTTTGCGGATCTGGCCCTGTTAAACCAAAAGCAGGTAAATCGAACCGAATAACTCTCCGTTGCTCTTTTAAAACCTCAACCCACCCGTCCCATGTATGTAATGACGCACTCGTACCGTGAATCAAAACAATAGGCTCTTGATCAGATTTCGGGCCTTCGTCTCTGAAATGAACATTCATTCCAGCAAGCTTTAAAAATTGTGAAGGTTCTGGCGCCCAACGGTCGCTAAGTTCTGCAACAGGCTTGTCATACGCTATATTTGCATAAAGATAAATGCCAAGAAAAGCGACCACAGTTAGTAGTAAATACAAGCTATATTTTAAAATAATCAACTTTCCAAACGCCTTATTTCATCTGTTGTACAGTATAAATTATTTACGGTATCTATATTCTAAAAGCTAACTAAAATTCGTAGACAGACAGCTTGTCTAATTTCACTGCTAATTTCATAAGTAGAATACATTATGTTTTTCAGTTCGTTAGGTCAACTTAGTAGCTTTTATGATCAGTATAACTTTCAATAATTTAAAAATTTCATAGTGGTTAGCTACTAGAAATTTCGCTGTAATTGATAAATAAATTCGCCCCTACGGTGATTAATATCTTCTCGGTGTAGCGCGCCTCTGCCCTTCTCGGTAGTGAATAAAAATAGCTATAAGCTGACAGTTAACCTCAAAGCCATGCTTGGTGTGCTTATTTTAACTGATAGCTTACAGCTTAGAACTTAAAACTTTTTTGCCCTTTAGACATATGATTAACAAGGAGGAAACAATGAGAAAATAAGGAGTGCGTTGGCCTAAAGACCAACCTACAAAAATAAAGGTGCATCCTTCGTAGGGGCGACTTCAGTCGCCTTTTTGCGATTATATCTAGCCATGTAGTACGGCGAATATATTCAGTCCATCATAATGCAAAATTTTCAGTTTTATGGCCACCAAGCACCTGTATTATGATAGCAACGCTAATAAATCTGCGATGTATCCTAAATTGTCTGGAACATAGTTAAGAAATAGGTAAGTAAAATTAAGCCATAAAAAAAGGAGCCATGGGCTCCTTTTGAAATTCTTGCTTTTAAATAAAGCTCGTCTTAACGACGTAGACCTAATTTACCGATTAAAGCAGTGTAACGTTCAACGTTTTTGCCTTTTAAGTAATCAAGTAATTTACGACGTTGGCTTACCATGCGTAATAAACCACGACGTGAGTGGTGATCATGGATGTGCTGTTTGAAGTGACCTTGTAAGTGGTTAATTTGTACAGTTAACAAAGCAACTTGTACTTCCGGAGAACCAGTATCACCTTCAGCTTGTGCATATTCTGCAACGATAGCAGCTTTTTCAGCAGCGTTTAAAGACATATTATTTACCTTAATTTTAGTGTTTTAATAATCGCGTCAAGCCGAACACTAAATCAGCAAGACGTTCTAAAGAGCGCGTATTCTATCAACAATTATTGTAATTGCAACCAATATGTATTGCTTATAATCTAAGCTTATGTCGAAGACAACACAATATTTTACATTTTATTAACGATTTTGTGACATCAATTTAACTTTTAAGCTGTATTCTGTTGGACACGCCCATAAGTTAGCATTACACTCCTTCAGCTATAAATAATTTAAAGGACTAGTAGTGAAGAAAGTAATAATTGTAATTTTAACATCTGTACTTTTCATGGGTTGTGCTTCGACAGAAGACTCAACTGACGACTCAGCAAATGCTAAAAAAAATAAAACCTGTACATCAGTTAAAGTTATGGGAAGTAATTTACCTAAACGAATTTGTAAATCTTAGTTTTTCTTAATTTAAAAAGGAGCTAGAAATAGCTCCTTTTAATTTTAAATAACTGTAATACGTTTCGGGGCAACTAAGCCGTCATCATCAATGTGACCAACACCAATAAATTCACCTGTATCAACGTCGTCTCCGACAAATACTTGTACTAAGCCTTCACTAGGTGCGCCTGAGCATTGAACAGGGTTACCATGGCGTAAAAAGTTCGCTGACATATCATCAACAAAAACAACGGGGATACCATCACAAGCTGTAGTCATTGGTAACAGTAATGGATCTAAATATACCGATGGAGCAACTTCTTCTTTTTCCGCTTGTTCAAGTAACGCCTCAAGTTGCTGCATTGTCACCATACGCTCTGTTGGGTAGTTCCCGACAGCACTACGATGTAAATGTGCTACATGAGCACCACAACCGAGTAACTCACCTAAGTCGTCAATAATCGTGCGAATATAAGTACCTTTAGATACATGAATATCTAAATCAACTTCATCACCTTCAAAGCGTAATAAATCTAAACGGAACACCGTAATATCACGAGACTCTCTAGGTACTTCGATACCTTCACGCGCATACTTGTAAAGTGGTTGACCTTGATATTTTAACGCCGAATACATTGAAGGAACTTGTTGCGTTGTACCACGAAATGACTCTAGTGCTGTTGCCAGCTGCTCGGCACTAACTTCAACGGGCCTTTCACTGACAACTTCGCCATCAATATCACTGGTGGTAGTACGTACACCAAGTTTTGCTGTTACTTGATAGGTTTTATCCGTATCGAGTAAAAATTGTGAAAACTTAGTACCTTCACCTAAACATATCGGTAACATACCAGTAGCTAAAGGGTCTAAAGCTCCAGTATGTCCTGCTTTTTGAGCAAAATATATACGTTTAACTTTTTGTAAAGCGCTGTTTGACGACATATCGTACGGCTTATTTAGCAGTAAAACGCCGTTAATCGCACGGCCTTTTCTTTTCTTTGCCATCGTTATTCAGTCTCTGATTTTTCGTCAGTTTCTGGAGTTTCACCTTCGTGATTCTTCAGATCTTCAGCAACGGCTTTATCAACAAGGTTACCCATACGAACACCTTCAACCATTGAACTATCATAAATAAACCTTAGTTCTGGCATTATGCGCGCTTTAATACGTTTGGCTAATAATGTACGGATATAACTCGCCGCTTCATTTAATACTTCAATAGAAACATCAACATTTTGACCTTCTAAAGTGAAAAACGTGACAAATATTTTCGCGTAGGCTAAATCACGAGTGATCTCGACAGCATTTACCGTCACCATGCCTAAGCGTGGATCTTTAACTTCGCGCTGAATAATCATTGCGATTTCTTTTTGAATTTCTTGTGCAACTCGATCGGTACGAGCAAATTCTCTTGCCATGATGGCTACTCCTAATAACGCTATAAAACGTATTAATAAGTTAGTTAAACTTTATAGCAAAAAATGGAGGCTAAGCCCCCATTTTAATAAATCGATTGTGATTAAATATTTAAGCTGTTGATAACTAGAGCAAAGAAAAAGCACGCAGTTGACGCATGTCAATGAGTACTTTTGATGCAGCTATCGTTAACAACAGCAATAATATTAATTACAATGTACGTTGTATTTCAACCGTTTCAAAAACTTCGATTTGGTCGCCAACACGGACATCGTTGTAGTTCTTAACACCGATACCACACTCAGTACCGTTACGAACTTCTTGTACATCATCTTTAAAGCGACGTAAAGATTCTAACTCACCTTCGTAAATAACAACGTTTTCACGTAATACACGAATAGGTGCTGAACGTTTAATAAGACCTTCAGTAACCATACAACCGGCGATTGCACCAATTTTAGGTGATTTGAAGACATCACGTACTTGAGCAAGACCAATGATTTCTTGTTTAAATTCAGGAGCAAGCATACCGCTCATTGCTGACTTAACTTCATCAATCAAAGCGTAGATAACACTGTAGTAGCGTAAATCAATTTTTTCAGCTTCAATCACTTTACGCGCAGTAGCATCGGCACGAACGTTAAAGCCAACTACGATAGCGTTTGACGCTGCAGCTAAAGTAGCATCAGTTTCAGTAATAGCACCTACACCACTACCAATGATTCTTACTTTAACTTCATCTGTTGATAATTTAACAAGTGAGTCTGAAATCGCTTCAAGTGAACCTTGTACATCTGATTTAAGTACAACGTTAACTTCAGAAATATCACCTTCAGCCATGTTAGCAAACATGTTTTCTAGTTTAGACTTCTGTTGACGAGCAAGTTTCACATCACGGAATTTACCTTGACGGAATAACGCAACTTCACGCGCTTTTTTCTCATCTTTAACAACTGTCGCTTCATCACCTGATTGTGGAACACCACTTAAACCAATGATTTCAACAGGGATAGATGGACCAGCTGACTGGATTGTTTTACCGTTCTCATCACGCATAGCACGAACACGGCCGTATTCTAAACCACAAAGTACGATATCACCTTGGTTCAATGTACCTTCTTGAACAAGTATAGTAGCAACTGGGCCACGACCTTTATCAAGTTTTGATTCAACAACGACACCGTTTGCCATTTTATCAACAACAGCGGTAAGTTCTAATACTTCAGATTGAAGTAATATTGCATCAAGTAACTCATCGATACCTAAACCAGTTTTTGCAGATACGTGACAGAATTGAACGTCGCCGCCCCACTCTTCAGATAATACATCGTGTTGTGATAGTTCACTCTTAACGCGATCTGGGTCTGCACCCTCTTTATCCATTTTGTTTACAGCGATGATAATTGGCGCTTCAGATGCTTTAGCATGTTGAATAGCTTCAATAGTTTGTGGCATTACACCATCATCTGCCGCAACAACAATAATAACGATATCCGTTGCTTTAGCACCACGTGAACGCATAGCTGTAAACGCAGCATGGCCTGGAGTATCAAGGAAAGTGATCATGCCATGACCCGTTTCAACATGATAAGCACCAATATGCTGAGTAATACCGCCGGCTTCGCCGTCTGCTACTTTGGCTTCACGAATATGGTCAAGTAATGATGTTTTACCGTGGTCAACATGACCCATGATAGTAACAACCGGTGCACGTGTTATTTCTATACCTGAGTGTCCGCGATCAGATAATACCGCTTCTTCAAGCGCATTTTCTTTCACTAGCACAACTTCACGGCCCATTTCTTCAGCAACTAAGGCTGCAGTTTCTTGGTCAATGACTTGGTTAATAGTCGCCATAGCGCCCATTTTAAACATAGCTTTTACAACTTCAGCGCCTTTAACAGACATTTTGTTAGCAAGCTCTGCCACTGAAATAGTTTCGCCGATACGTACTTCATTAAGCTTAATTTCAACAGGTTTAGTGAAACCATGCTTTAAACTTTGCGGTGAAGATAAGCTTAACTTACCTTTACCACGTGCATTACGTCCACCACGGTTATTTCTGTCTTGACCCGCTGGCTTTTTCTTTTTACGTCGACGGCCACTTTCATCAGCTGAATCACTTTTATCTTCAGCTTCTTGTGCATATTTAGAAGACGTTAAATGTACCACTTCTTTTTCTTTCGCTTTACGCTCAGCTTCTTGCTCTTTCCAGCGTGCTTCGTTTTCTTCTGCGAGTTTACGAGCAGCTTCAGCAGATAAACGTGCTTCTTCTTCAGCTTTTGCTGTTAATTCAGCTTCTTGTTGTAAGCGTAATTTTTTAGCTTCTTCAGTTTCCGCTGCTGGTGCAGGTTTTGCCGCTGACTCTTCAATGCTTTTCGCTTTAGCTACTGCTGCTTGCTTAGCTTTAGCTTCTGCTTCAATTTTAGCTTCTGCTTTTGCTTCTGCTTGCAATTCAGCTTTTGCTGCTGCAGCCGCACGAGCGTTTTCAGCTTCTTTAGCATCTGCTTCAGCTTTTGTTTTAGCGTCAATTTCAGCTTGAATGCGAGCTTCTTCAGCTGCTTTAGCTTCTACATCAGCTTGTTGTTGTTCTTCTAAATCACTACGTTTTACATAAGTACGCTTTTTACGAACTTCAACTTGTACTGATTTAGCTTTGCTACCGTGACCTAAAACTAAGGTAGATTTTTTCTTACGGCTTAGCGTCATTTTACTTGGGCTAGCTGTTGAATCATCGCCATGTTGCTTTTTCAAATGGTCAAGCAGGGTTTCTTTTTCTTCTTGCGAAACAGAATCGGTCGCCGATTTTTTCACGCCAGAGTCAGCCAATTGGCTTACTAAGCGATCCACCGGTGTACCGATCTCTTTGGCAAGTTGTTCTACTGTTACGTTTGCCATCTATATAATTCTCCCGGTGAGTTATTCTTCGTTAAACCAACAAATATTACGTGCAGCCATAATTAGCTCGCCCGCTTTGGTTTCATCTAATTCTTCAATATCTGATATTTCATCAACGCCTTGCTCAGCAAGATGTTCTAACGTTGTAATACCACGACTTGCTAATACAAACGCTAAGTGGCGTTCTAAGCCGGCAAGATTTAATAAATCTTCTGCAGGCTCTGCACCTTCAAGTGTTTCTTCACTTGCTAATGCTTGAGTGGTAATTGCCGCTTTTGCACGTTCACGTAGTTCTTCAACAATGTCTTCGTCCATGCCATCTATATCAAGCATTTCAGCAACAGGAACGTAAGCAATCTCTTCTAATGACGTAAAGCCTTCTTCAACTAACATCAGAGCAAAGTCTTCATCAAGATCTAACTTATCAATAAAGAGAGTTAACACTTTATCGTTTTCAGCTTGATGCTTCTCATTCATGTCAGCAACAGTCATGACGTTAAGTTCCCAGCCAGTTAATTGGCTAGCTAAACGAACGTTTTGACCACTACGGCCAATCGCCATAGCTAAATTACCTTCCTCAACAGCAATATCCATAGTGTTTTTATCTTCATCAACGATGATAGAAGCCACTTCAGCAGGTGCCATTGCATTAATAACGTATTGTGCAGGGTTGTCATCATATAATACGATGTCAACACGCTCGCCGCCTAACTCACTTGAAACGGCTTGTACACGTGAACCACGCATACCAACACAAGCACCAACAGGATCGATGCGTTTGTCATTACTTTTTACAGAGATTTTTGCACGAGAACCAGGATCGCGAGCTGCGCCTTTAATCTCAAGCATTTCTTCGCCAATCTCAGGTACTTCAACGCGAAATAGTTCGATCAACATTTCAGGTTTAGTACGACTGACAAATAACTGTGCGCCACGTGCTTCTGGTTTAATTTCATAAAGTAAACCGCGAATACGATCGCCTGGACGGAAGCTTTCACGAGGAAGCATGTCATCACGATAAACAATCGCTTCTGCATTATTACCTAAATCTAGGATTACACTATCACGGCTAGCTTTTTTCACTACACCGGTAATGATTTCACCAATTTGTTCTTGGTATGCGTCAACGATAAGTCCACGTTCAGCTTCACGAATTTTTTGAACGATTACTTGCTTAGCCGTTTGTGTTGTAACACGGTCAAACTTAACTGATTCAATTTGCTCTTCAACATAGTCGCCTACGTTAAGTTCAGGTTCATCGTATTGCGCCGCAGCTAAGCTCATCTCAGCATACGGATTTTCCATTGGCGTTTCACTTTCATCAACAACCAACCAGCGACGGAAAGTCTCAAACTCACCCGTTGCACGATCAATACTTACACGAACGACGATATCGCCTTCATATTTCTTTTTAGTTGCCGTTTCCAAAGCGGTTTCCATCGCTTCGAAAATACTTTCTCTAGGTAATGCCTTTTCATTAGAAACAGCATCTACGACCAGTAATATTTCCTTACTCATGCTAGTTAGCCTTTCTCATTATTTTAAAATTATTTTTTATGGTTAAAAACAAGGTGAGCCTTGTCTATGTTACTGATAACAAGAACATATTCTTCGTTATCTACCATCACTACTAAACTGTCATTTTCAACGGCAACTAATTTGCCTTTAAATTTACGACGGCCATTTAATGGCATTGAAATTCTAACTTCTATGGTTTCATCAACTACCGCTTCAAATTGCGGTTTGTCAAACAATGGACGATCAAGTCCAGGTGATGAAACTTCTAAGCTGTATTCACTGCTAATTGGGTCTTCTACGTCGAGAATAGCCCCTACTTGACGACTGACTTCAGCACAGTCATCAACATCGATACCATTTTCATGGTCGATAAATAAGCGTAAAACCGAATTGTTACCGGCACTGATATACTCAACGCCTAATAATTCCTTACCCGTTACTTCAACGGCAGGACGTAACATGTCAGTTAGTTTGTGTTCAAATTTAGCCAATCACTTTTCTCCAAATTGGAAGAGTACAGAAACAAAAAAAGGGCATAAAGCCCAGCGATATAACTTGCTGCTATTGCACCTTTTCACAAAGTTAAGATACAAAAAAGCCCCAATACGCGGGGCTTATTCACTGAACCCACGATGTAAACCAAGCAATAACACTCTTGGTTCTGTACAACAATATCTTAGATAACTATCTTACTGCGATAAAGATCTATTCAGTGAAATATTGCTATATTCAAGCTGCGCAAATTATATAGAAGTGCTACTTTTATAGCAAGTTAATTTTCGTAAACTTTGAAGAATAGAAGTGTAAACTAACCATAGCTTTGCGACAAGAACTGGTACAAAATTAGCTATCAGTACTATAATAATTATTGCGGCGTTATCAGATAGTTAGTAAATTGCCTATTTTTATGGTAAAAATCAGTAACGGCAATTAAACTGCAACTAATAACAGCATTTACAGGCGCTTTGGAATTTTATGTATACATATTCTCATTTACTTTTAAGAAACTTTCTTTTTGCACTCAGCTTCTGTGTTTGTGCGGCGCTTATCGGTGCCGGTTTATTAACAGCACAAATATCTGAGCGACAAGAACAACATAAACAAACTTTAATATTGTTAGATAAACAACAAAAAATAGAGAATAGTGAGCTATTTGCAAACCAATTACCAAATTTAAATCAGTATCACTCAATTAATATTAAAAACAAAGAAGATACGGTAAATATCAATATTAAACAAAAATCTAACTTTATAAATGACTTATTCCTTCCTGCTGCCACACAAACTAATTTAACTCATGCAAATTTATTTATTAAATTTCAATTAGACGTTAGTAATAGTGTTAATTTTCTTACGAACATAATGCTCGCAGTAATTATCCTTAGCATAGTCTTTATAATAGTAGCCTCTTACATTAGCCTTGGCGCATCTCGACGATTAACTGAAAACATAACAAAGCAAATTCAGCGTGAACTCGTTGGCATTATTAATGGTACAGAGCTTTCAATCGACGTTGATGAAAATGATATTAACTTACCAGAAATCCAAAAGCATTTAATTGAGCTTAAAGAACTGATTGCCTCTAAAGCTACAGCCACCGCGATACTCGAAAAAGATGCCTACATAGAGCCGGTAACTCAATTAGAAAACCGAAACCGCTTTGTGCAATTTTTTGAAAATGTTGATAGTCGCGCTCAATTTGGTGTGCTTTCCATTACACGCTGCTCTGAATTACAAACTATCAATCAAATTCATGGATATAATGAAGGTGACAACTATATTCGCAAAATTGCAGAAATCATGAAAAATGCTGTCGGCCGATATAATGGCGCGCAGGTATTTCGATTAAATAGTTCTGATTTTGCAACATTAATTCCCAATGTTACTTTAAAATCAGCTGAGAAATTTGCTGAGGAATTAACAACGAGTTTTAATGAATATCAACAATCTTCAGATTTAGATTCTGTTGGTTATACAGGTTTAGTTTATTTTGACAGTGATAAGCCTTTAGGTGAGCTTTTAGCTCTTGCTGATACCGGTATTAGTGTAGCTCAAACACAAAAAGTTAACGCTTGGTATGCTCAAACCGACACTAGCATTGTTGAAAATAACAGCGCTAGCTACGGTAATCAAAATTGGCGACAAGAAATAGATAGTGTTATAGAGAACCAAAGGGTGAGTTTACTGGTACAACCCATTAAACCTAGTAGCCCAAACAACCGTGTTTATGGTGAAATACTGACACGTTTCTTAAATAGTAGTGATGATGTGTTGCCAACCGCCTCTTTTATAGCCATGGCTGAAAAGCTTGATAAAATTGTTGCTGTCGATCGCATGATTATCGAAGCGGTTATTAAAGAGATTTCTGAAAGAAATATGCAGGATCACTTCTTCGGTATCAATGTCAGCGCTCGTTCAATTAACGATGGACACTTCCTTATTTGGTTAGAAAGACGACTTTTACGTGATGCCGCTATTGCTTCTAAATTAGTATTTGAAATTACCGAAAGTGGCTTACAACAAAATATAAAAACCAGTAAAAACTTCATTGATATGGTGCATCGTGTTGGTGCTAGAATTACCGTTGAACGCTTTGGTGTTGGTTTAACCTCATTTAAATTCTTTAGAGATTTAAAACCTGATTTTATCAAAATGGACAGCACTTACACTCGAGACATTGATGAAGATAAAAACAACCAGTACTTTTTACGCCTAATGGTCGATTTAGCACATAGATTAAGCATAAGTGTGTTAGCGGAGTGTGTTGAAAGCCAAGAAGAGAAATTTATGCTTGGTAAACTATTCATTGATGGTTGCCAAGGTTTCTATATAGGTAAACCAGTAAATCTCTCAGCAATGTATTAGGTTAAATCACTTACAAAATTATAAAGCCACTCTTAATACAGTGGCTTTTTTTTAATCACAATTAAGACACTGTTAATTAAAATGAATAACCCTACGCTTCATCTGTTGTTTATTGGTAAATAAACAAGGATAATAGCGTGAATTTTCACGGTAAAATATTGATCGAATGACTCATTATCTCTTGCTACTTGTTGGCACAGTACTAGTAAACAACTTTGTATTAGTTAAGTTTCTTGGCTTGTGCCCGTTTATGGGCGTGTCATCTAGAACTGAAACGGCCATTGGCATGTCATTTGCGACAACATTTGTAATGACCCTTGCTTCATTACTGAGCTACATCGTCAATAGTTATATATTAGCGCCGTTAGGTTTAGAATATTTAACCACCATGACTTTTATTTTAGTGATCGCCGTCGTTGTGCAGTTTACCGAAATGGTCGTTCACAAAACTAGTGCTAACTTATATCGTCTCTTGGGTATTTTCCTACCCCTTATTACCACTAACTGTGCCGTGTTAGGTGTTGCGCTATTAAACCTGCAAGAACAACATAATTTTTTCGAATCTATTATCTATGGCTTCGGCGCTTCAGTTGGTTTTTCACTAGTATTGATTATGTTTTCAGCGATGCGTGAGAAGTTAGCTAATGCCGATGTGCCAACACCGTTTAAAGGTTCAGCCATCGCTATGATCACCGCCGGTTTAATGTCATTAGCATTTATGGGCTTCGCTGGTTTGGTGAAATTTTAATGAGTACACTGATCGCAATATTAGTCATTGGTGTCATCGCGGCATTGTTTGGCGCTTTATTAGGTTTTGCCTCTGTTCGCTTTAAAGTTGAGGGCGACCCGTTAGCCGAGCAACTTGATGCTTTACTACCACAAACTCAATGTGGTCAATGTGGCTATCCGGGTTGCAAACCTTATGCTGAAGCTGTTGCCAACGGTGAAGCTATTAATAAATGTGCGCCAGGTGGTGAAGACACCATCAAAAAGATAGCTGACTTAATGGGCGTGGAGGTTCAACCCTTAGATGAGAACCATGAAACAGATAACTCCCCCAAAGTCGCTTTTATTATTGAAGAAGACTGTATCGGTTGTACTAAATGTATTCAAGCTTGTCCCGTTGACGCCATCATTGGCACAACCAAGCAAATGCACACGATTATTGCTGACGAGTGTACTGGCTGTGATTTATGTGTCGCACCTTGTCCAGTAGATTGTATAGAAATGATCCCTGTTGCAACCACAACGCAAAACTGGCAATGGGATTTAAATAATATTCCTGTTGTACAGGTCGATTAGAAGAGGTTTGGGTGGATTCTGTTATTGAACGTATACAAAAAGGAAATTTTTGGCAATTTCATGGCGGCATACATCCGCCTGAACAAAAGTTTCTAACCAGCACCAAACCGATTGCTAGTGCACAAATACCTGAACAATTAATCATCCCGATTCGTCAGCATATTGGCCAAGCAGGTAAGCTAATCGTTAATATCGGCGACAAAGTACTTAAAGGACAAGTTTTAAGTACTGCAGACAACCCTATGTCATTGCCAATACACGCCCCAACAAGTGGTACGGTTAGCGCTGTTCAATCAATGGCGATTCCACACCCTTCGGGCTTAAGTGAAACTTGTTTAATATTAACCCCTGACGGTGAAGACACATGGAAAAAGCGTTATATATGTCCTGATTACCAAAACTTAACTAAAGAAACTATTTTAGATAAAATAGCTAATGCTGGCATCGCAGGCATGGGCGGCGCGGGCTTTCCGACACAAGTAAAAGTCAGCACCTTAGCTAAAATAGACTATTTAATTATAAATGCTGCTGAGTGTGAACCTTACATTACAGCGGACGATTTACTGATTCAGGAACATAGCCCAACCATCCTAGATGGCATTAAAATTTTAGATCATGTCCTAGCACCGAAAAACATTCTTATTGGAATAGAAGATAACAAACCTACCGCAATCGAAGTTTTAAAGAAAGTTACGGCAGATATCGAACATATTAAAATCTGTGTGATTCCCACTAAATACCCTAGTGGCGGCGAAAAACAGTTAATACAAATATTAACTGGTCAAGAAGTGCCGAGCGGTGTTTTACCGAGCTCCCTTGGGATTGTTATGCAAAATGTTGCAACATGTTTTGCCATTGCTGAAGCGGTAATTAGTGATACCCCCCTAATTAAGCGAGTAGTAACGGTAAGTGGTCAAGCACTTGAAAAACCACAAAATGTATGGGCACTTATTGGTACACCTGTTGGCTTTTTAACACAACAATGTGGTTATACTAACAGTCAAGACAAACATTTGATCATGGGCGGCCCCATGATGGGCTTCAGTTTACCCAATGACCAAATTCCTGTGATAAAAACCACTAACTGTATTTTGGCACCCAGTGAAATTGAAATAGCCTCACCCTTCTCTTCTACAAGCCGTAAAGAAGTAGAATGTATAAGATGCGGGCTATGTGCTGACGCATGCCCTGCACAACTATTACCACAAGAACTTCAGTGGAGTGCAAAAGCAAAAGATCAACCACAACTTGAAAAGCTTAACTTATTTGACTGTATTGAATGTGGAGCCTGCGCTTACGTATGCCCAAGTCAAATACCTTTAGTACATTATTACCGTGTTGCTAAGGCTGAAATACGTCAACAAAAACTGCTTGATATCAAAGCCGAAAAAGCAAAAGTTAGATTTGAAGCACGTAAACTTAGACTGGAACGTGAAAAAATTGCACGTGCAGAAAAACATAAAAAAGCAGCTGAAGCACGCAAAGCCAGAATGAACGCAGGCACGCCAGCAGCTAAATCAGAAAAATCGGCAGTAGCTGCAGCGCTTGCTCGAGTAAAAGCTAAAAAAGCCCAAAGCAACTCCAACGATGATAAAACTATCGATACAACTGTCACAGCTGTTGCAAACGAATCCGTCGAACAAGTAAATGATAGTAAAAGCCAAGTAGCCAATGCTATCGCCCGTGCGAAAGCAAAAAAACTAGCACAACAAAATCAAGTAAAGCTTGAATCGATTGATACCGCACAAGATATAGCATTACAAAAACCTGCAGCGACAAGCCAAGTCGAAACAGCAAAAGCTAGCGACAATAAAGTTGAACCGAAAAGTTCTCCTAAAGTCAGCGATAAAAAATCAAAAGTAGCGGCTGCCGTCGCCAAAGCGAAAGCTAAGGCAGAAGCTAAAAAACACCAATCTGAGGATTCAGCCAACGCGCAAGAACCAATTGAAGCGAAGCAAGTTAAGCGCAAAATTGATGCACCCTTTGAATCAAGCAATGAAAATGTTCACCCTGATATCGTTGTTCAAACCTCAACTGCTGATATTAAAAGCAATCCAATTGAAGATAAAAAAGCTAAAGTAGCCGCGGCAGTTGCCAAAGCAAAAGCTAAGGCACAAGCTAAAAAGCGTAAAGATGCAGCAACAACACAAGCCGAAGAACCCGTTGTTGAAAACCCCGTACTCGATAGCGCCGCAGTAGTAAATGTTGAGAAAGCTGAAATAAAACCGGCTATTTCTGAAAGTAACAATAAGCCTCAAGCTGATGAGCAAACAACAACTACGGATGATAAAGCCGATATAACGACGGCTAAAAAAGCTAAAGTAGCTGCCGTAGTTGCCAAAGCAAAAGCAAAGTCGAAGGCTCAAAACAAGACGAAGGCAACAGAGGCTGAAGTAGAACAGAAAGCTGTAAAAAATAATATTAGCAATGTGCAAAAGTCAGGTGACCGTTATACACAGTCACCGGAGCACAATACTTCATCAAGCGATGGCAAAGTATCCGAGCAAGTAATAACAAATAACGCTTTATCGCAAGAAAATCAGCTTCCTGATTTAACACCACAAAACCAGCAGCATTTAGAGAAAACAGATAAGCCAAAATCAGCTGACCGCAAAGCTAAAATAGCAGCAGCGATTGCAAAGGCAAAAGCTAAAAAGCTTGCTCAAACTTCTCAGTCAGCAACTGAAACTGAATCAACAGTAGAAAATGAAATAGATAATAGCCCATCAAAAAAGCCAGCCACTATTGATGAGCAGAAGAAAGCACGAATTGCTGCAACCATTGCGAAAGCTAAAGCAAAAAAACTTGCAGCTTCAAGCAAAAATTCACAACCTTCAGAGTAATTGAACCCTATGGCATTTTGGATAGCAAGCTCCCCACATAATCATCAACAAAGTGAAACATCTGCTCTGATGCGGATGGTGATTTATGCCACTATTCCTGGTATTTTCGCCCAATGGTATTTCTTTGGTTGGGGCAACTTAATTCATATTTCGTTGGCTGTGATCACAGCAATTATTGCCGAATTTACGATATTGTCACTACGCAAAAAACAAATAACACAACAGCTATTTGATGGTAGTGCCATTTTAACAGCAGTTTTACTCGGCATTAGTTTACCGGCCCTAGCACCTTGGTGGGTAACCATAACAGGCACTGTTTTTGCCATTGTAGTTGTCAAACAACTCTATGGCGGTTTAGGACATAATCCATTTAATCCTGCAATGGCCGCTTATGTCATGTTGCTAATTTCATTCCCAGTTCAAATGACTTCATGGCAACCACCATTATCACTGTTGGCCATGGACATTCAATTAACCGATACACTTTATGTTATTTTCTCTGGTTATACTCCACAAGGTTACTCTGTAGAGCAAATTCGGACACACATTGACGGCTTTACAATGGCAACGCCACTAGACACTGTTAAAACCAATTTAACCTTAGGCCTAACTGTTGTTGAAAGTATGGAAGCCCCGACGATAGGGAAACACTTTGGTGTAGGTTGGGAATGGATTAACGCGGGTTTTCTTCTTGGCGGGCTATTTTTACTGAGTAAAAAAGCCATTCATTGGACAACACCAACAAGCTTTTTATTCAGTTTATTCGTTTGTAGTTTTATCGCCTTTATTATTAGCCCTGATAGCAGTGCTTCAACTATGTTTCATTGGTTTACTGGTGCGACAATGCTGGGAGCGTTTTTTATTCTCACCGACCCAGTTTCTGGTGCGACAAGTGTTAAAGGGAGATTGATTTTTGGTGCCCTTGCCGGCCTATTAGTGTTCTTGATCAGAAAGTTTGGCGGCTACCCTGATGCTGTCGCATTTGCAGTTTTATTATGTAATATGTCTGCTCCTTTGATCGACCAATACACGCGCCCTAGAACCTACGGTCATCAATTAGGGGAGAAAAAGTAATGTCTGATCTTAAACCGGCAATATCAAAAAATTCTCTAATACTTGGTTTATTTGCCATTGCTTGTACTGCCGCCGTTGGTTTAGTCAATCTTTATACAAAAGATAGGATCGAAGTGCAGGCACAACAACAGTTAATTAAGCAATTAAATGAAATTGTTGCGAAAAATAAACATGACAATGAAATGTTTCGTGATTGTATTAAAGCTCCCGACACAAATAGTAATTTATTTATCGATGTTATTTACCGAGCTCGGCTTAATAACACACCGACAGCGGCAGCTATCAAAACGGTAGCGCCTAATGGTTATAGTGGTAATATTGAATTACTAATCGCGGTAAATACTGACGGTAGTGTTAGCGGTGTACGCACTTTACAACATAAAGAAACTCCTGGTTTAGGCGATAAAATCGAACTGAGAAAAAGTGACTGGATCACCAAGTTTTCTGGTAAAAAAGTCCTTAATAAAAAAGATAGCCGCTGGGCAGTGGTAAAAGATGGTGGTATGTTCGACCAATTTACCGGCGCAACCATTACCCCCAGAGCGATAGTTGAAACGGTTAAAAAAACTGTCGATTATTTTAAAGCGAATCAAAGTCAAATATTTTCCACCGCCAGTAATTGCGGAGCTAAGTCATGAAAATGAATCCTGAATATAAAGAATTAGCGTGGCAAGGTTTGTGGAAAAACAACCCAGGCATAGTTCAGCTACTAGGTCTCTGTCCATTGCTGGCAGTAACCTCTACGGTTGTTAATGCGCTAGGGTTAGGTGTCGCAACATTGTTCGTACTTATCTGTTCAAACGCCACTGTTTCGGCCATTAGGCATTGGGTACCTAAAGAAATTCGTATCCCTATTTTTGTTCTTATCATTGCCGCCTTTGTTACTTGCGTGCAGTTATTAATGAACGCTTTTACCTATAACTTGTACCAATCATTAGGTATTTTTCTGCCTTTAATCGTTACCAACTGTGCCATTATAGGGCGCGCCGAAGCTTATGCTTCTAAAAACCCAGTAGCCCAAGCTAGCTTTGACGGTTTAATGATGGGCTTAGGTTTCTTAGCCGTTTTAGTATTTCTTGGTGCCATTCGTGAAGTTCTAGGGCAAGGCACATTATTCGATGGCGCAAACTTATTACTTGGACCTTGGGCAACCCAACTTAAAATAGAAGTGTATCAACTCGATAGTCAGTTTTTGTTAGCCATGCTGCCACCCGGTGCATTTATTGCCATGGGCTTTTTAATTGCAGGTAAAAACTTTATTGATAGTAGGATTGCTCAAGCAAAACCTAAAAAGCTAGACAAAGCTATTGAACGCGTTCGGGTAAATTTTGAAAATTAACAAAATTTAAAGCAAATAACTCTAGTTCACACAATAATAAGTAAGCTTTATGAATAAAGAAAAAAGAATAGAAATGCTAACCCGCTTAAGGGACGATAACCCTACTCCAACCACAGAACTTAACTTTTCAAGCCCGTTTGAGTTATTGATAGCGGTATTATTGTCTGCTCAAGCAACGGACGTTAGTGTAAACAAAGCCACAGATAAGCTTTACCCAGTCGCTAATACCCCACAAGCTATATTAGACCTTGGCCTTGACGGTTTAAAATCGTATATAAAAACTATTGGCTTATTTAACACCAAAGCTGTAAACACCCTTAAAACCTGTCAAATGTTGATCGATCTACACGGCGGTGAAGTGCCTGAAAACAGAGCAGCACTTGAAGCCTTACCTGGCGTTGGAAGAAAAACAGCTAACGTAGTACTTAATACCGCCTTTGGCTGGCCTACCATCGCCGTAGACACGCATATATATCGCGTCTCTAATCGCACCAAACTCGCGATGGGCAAAACGGTCGAGAAAGTAGAAGAAAAGCTACTTAAAGTCATTCCTGCCGAATTTAAAGTAGACGTTCATCACTGGTTGATATTACATGGTCGCTATACCTGCATCGCCCGCAAGCCACGCTGCGGCAGCTGTATTATTGAAGACTTGTGTGAGTTTAAAGACAAGACTGAGTAGCTAAATGACTATTTGAGCCGAAAGCAGACAATTTTTCAAAGGTTTTAATAGGCACTTTATTCATAACTGCCGTTTGTATTTCATTTACAAAATACAGCCAATAGCGATAAGAAGATATCAATGATAATAGGCTGCAATTTCATCAACAAACTCTATTGGTAAACTTCCCAACAAATTGGTGAGAACAATAATAGATAAATTGTCTTCAGGATAAATTATAAGAGTTACGGCATTACCTCCACTGGAGCTAACTGCGGAATTTGATTCTCTAGCAATCACCTGCCAACCAGCAGCATAACCGTTTTCTCTATCATTAAAACCTGCGGTATTGCCATCTTTCAATCTATGTGGTTTCCATAAAGAATTTAAGTATGTTGCATCGAAAATCTTATGTGCTTGTAGCGCTAATACAAATTTCGCTAACTCGTGTGCATTGGCAGACATGCCCGCAGCAGGCCTCAAAATAGGTGGAAAGTTCAACTCCATACTATGATGGTTGCCATTAGAATAAAAGTACTGCTGAGCAATGGGCACCCTAAAGCTATTTTTTGCTGTTTCAGTCATTTCAATTTCCAATAGAAATTCTTTCAACGTGTTGCTGTAACTTTTACCAGAGTATTTCTCAATTATTTTCCCTAATATTGCATATCCTGTTTGATTGTAGTTGAACGCTAATTCAGGCTCACTTTGCAATGGCAGTTTCTTTACTTCTTCCCATGCGCTTGCATCACTCCCATCTCCTACTAGCTCAATTACATTGCCCGTCAATATACTGGGTAACCCAGAGGTATGGGATAAAATTTGTTCAATGGTTATTGATTGCCATGAACTTGGCAAATTATCTAAATGTAAGCCAATTGGGTCTGTTAAAACTAACTTATTTAGTGATGCTAGCTTTACAATTAAAGTGCCCGTAAAAGCCTTAGTCATTGAGTTAATAGGAAAAATCGTGTCTGTTTGTACTTCCATTGCCTTTTCAATGTCCAAGTGTCCGTAGTTAGAGAGTTTGACCAACTTTCCATTTTGAATAACGGCTAGTTGCAGTCCGGGGATATGATTTGCTTCCATTTTTTTCTTTATAAAAGCATCAACTGTGTCTGCTCGAGCCTGACTAACGTTGAGGGCCAAGAACAACATTCCTACAACGTAAAATACAACTCTCTTTAAACCGTCCATAGTTTTACCATTTTAACCTCATCATTATAAATAGAATTATGCTTACATAGCTCCAAGCGGCTTAAGCATATCACATAAAACAATACCTTACGTTGATTACATCCACCAAATCTCTATGGAAACGACATCGGTTTATGCAAAATGGACGTTTATAATAAGTCTACTTTCATTATCCATTGGCTGGCCTACCATCGCCGTAGACACGCATATATATCGCGTCTCTAATCGCACCAAACTCGCGATGGGCAAAACGGTCGAGAAAGTAGAAGAAAAGCTACTTAAAGTCATTCCTGCCGAATTTAAAGTAGACGTTCATCACTGGTTAATTTTACATGGCCGTTATACTTGTGTTGCGAAAAACCGAGATGCGGTTCTTGCATTATTGAAGACTTGTGTGACTTTAAAGATAAAACTTAAGCTTAATACAATCTAATTATATTATTGCATTAGTTAAACTTATATAAAGAGCTATTCAAAATTTATAGCATTATGTGATGCAAACCTTACGTCTATAACTAGGCTAAAAAACTATTATAGAGAATATATTTGTGCAAGAATGTTAAAATCAATAAGCATATCTAGCTTTTCAACCTGTCATTTAGCCAAATTAAATCATGGATTATCTACTCACGATTATAATGTTTGCCATTTCATCATCAGTAACACCGGGACCTAATAATATTACCGTAATGGCTTCTGGTGTTAACTTCGGTATTAAAAAAAGTTTACCTGTATTTACCGGAATATGCTTTGGTTTTGCTTTAATGTTATTTTTAGTGGGTATTGGCTTTGGGCAAATATTTACTAAAATGCCCATTTTGCATGTCATTATTAAAACTTTAGGTATCCTATATTTGCTTTATTTTGCTTACGTAATCGCTAACGCTGGTGAAATAAATAACGCTAATACCCGACAAAAGCCTTTTACCTTTCTAAATGGCGTTTTGTTTCAATGGTTGAATGTAAAAGCTTGGGTAGTAGCAACTGGGGCTATCGCCGCATTCACTTCGGTAGGGGCTGACTTTTATCAACAAGTCCTTATCATCACATTTACATTTTTACTGATTTCATTTCCGTGCGTCGGGATTTGGTTATTCTTTGGCTCAACACTAAAAAACAAGCTAAAATCAAAACGTCACCTGCTTATGTTTAACTATGCTATGTCAGGTTTATTAGTGTTATCAATAGTTCCGATCATCATAGAGCTAGTTATTCAATTTATCTAAACATATGCATTGCTAGCTTTATTAATATTGCTCTGACTAGTTATTTTGTGAACACAAAGTACTATAATGCCTTTGCACTCAATTTAGCTTCTGAGCAGTGTTTTTTATCCTATTTTTAAAATTTAAATTAAAGTTGATGAGTATTTTATGAAATTTTTGCACAGTATGGTTCGTGTTAAAGACCTAGATAAATCATTAGAGTTTTATGTTAAACATTTAGGTTTAATCGAAACTCGTCGTGTTGATGTACCAGAAGGAAAGTTTAGTCTAATATTTTTAGCAACGGAACCTGGCGCTGCTGAAATCGAACTGACACATAATTGGGGCTCAGAAGAAGACTACACTGTTGGTCGAAATTTTGGCCATTTAGCCTTTGAAGTTGACGATATATATGCCTTATGTGAAAAACTCATGGCTGCAGGTATCACCATTAATCGTCCACCTCGCTGTGGCCATATGGCGTTTGTTAAGTCACCTGACAATATCTCAATAGAGTTATTACAAAAAGGTGAACGACTCGCACCACAAGAACCTTGGGCAAGCATGGAAAACATTGGCAGTTGGTAACCTCTAACAATAACGGTTTAACTATTTCCAATTTATTGGACTAAAAATCACACTAGAAACTAAATTTAACTTAACGAGTTTCTAGTGTTGCCGTTCTCCTAATCGCCTGCTGTTATCATCGATGCCAATACTTTAACTTTACTTTACCCTCACTATTGTTCTCATATTCAGCGCTTATCAGCTTAAGTTTTCAGCAAGATATAAATAAGTCACTATCACAAGTACTAGTTTCACGTTAATATACTGAATTAATTACTCAAAATAATACTCAGAATTTCCATGGCCTTAAAATCAACCATCAATAAAGCGACAATTCATTTATCTGATATGGATCGCAATTATTATGACACTATCCAGTTAACCATCGCTCAACATCCTTCGGAAAATGATCGCCGTATGATGATAAGACTTATCGCTTATATACTAAATGCCAATGAAAACCTTCAATTCGGTAAAGGTGTCAGTGATGAAGACGAAGCGGCAATTTGGCAAATAAACTACAGTGAAGAAATTGAGCTTTGGATTGAACTAGGCCAACTTGATGAAAAGCGTTTAAAAAAAGCCTGTAACCGTGCAAAACAAGTCAAGCTTTATTGTTTTGGGAGTAGCGTAGATACGTGGTGGCAACAATCTAAAAGTAAGCTCAACCAATTCAGCAAACTTTCTATCGAAAGCTTTAGTGAAGAAACGGCGCAAGCATTAGAGCTATTAGCGGATCGTTCTATGGAATTTCAAGTCAGTATTCAAGATGGTCAGTTTTGGCTTACAAGTGGCGAAGAAACGCTTTTAATCGAGCTAGAAAAACTGAAATAACCTATCGCCTACTAATTGATAATAACAAGCTAAAGTAGGCTTTCATAAACCATTATTACATTAAAAAGCTCATAATTATGATTACAACAATGCACTTATCTTCTAAAATGCAAAATCGCTTTACCTTAAAAATATTGCTAACCACATTAACCCTGACTATTTCATGTTCTAGCTTTAGTGCTAGCGAGATAATATCGTCTAAACAAGTCATCAAAGACATTACTTATTTAGCGTCAGATGAGTTAAAAGGTCGTGCTAGTTTTAGCCCTGAAATTGATAAAGCTGCTAATTATATTGCAAAACGTTTTGCAGACATTGGTTTAAAGCCGATGACAATCAAAAATTCAGGCCTTAATGCTAGTAATAAAAATGATCAATTTTTGCAACGTTTTACCGTTCATCAAATTAAACCTAAAACACTTAATGTTGTGATCAATGGCAATGAGATTGCTTCAGAAAATTTAGCGATAGCGTCAACAATTGCCGAATTAAACTGGCAAACGAATGATGTTAAATTACATATTGTTAAGCAAAACGATGATATGCGAAAAACCGTCAGTGAACTCAATCAAGAAGGTGGTCAACACTTAGTTGTAATCAACAGTGCTCACGCTAAAACATTTAAGGGCTATCAAGGTTATTTCAATCGCGGCTTAACAAAACTATCACTTGAGCATCGAGGTGCTATTGTCATGGTCTTAAGTGATGAAGCTGAGCTGAATAGTGTTTCTGTTAGCGCAAGTGCAACTATCACCACACAGTCGTTAACCAATGTTGTTGGAGTATTACCAGCAATTAACCCACAAAAGAGCATTGATAAAACATCAGACAATAATAACGCAGGTGAGATAGTTTTATATTCATCTCACTACGATCATTTAGGCACCACAGAAGACGGTAAACAAATTTATAATGGCGCAGACGATGATGCCTCTGGCACCACTGCGGTAATCAACTTAGCGGAATACTACGCAAAACAAGCTAACAACAAACGTACGTTAATGTTCAGTGCATTTACCGCTGAAGAAATTGGCGGATTTGGTTCTAAATACTTCTCTGAGCAACTTAATCCTGATGATGTTGTTGCTATGATAAATATTGAAATGATCGGCAAGCCATCAAAATTTGGCGCAGGTACTGTTTGGATGACGGGCATGGAGCGCTCAAACTTAGGCGCTTTACTCAATGAGAAACTTAGCCCTTTAAATAGACAAATTTACCAAGACCCTTATCCTGAACAAGGTTTATTCTATCGTTCAGACAATGCGACACTGGCACGCTTAGGTGTTCCTGCCCACAGCTTTAGCAGTACACAACTTGATAAAGACGAGCATTATCACAAAGTTAGTGATGATATAGCTAGTTTAGACTTATCGTCTATGCACAAAGTAATTGAGTCATTAGCAACGTCAACCCAAGCACTAGTTAATGGCAGTGTTACGCCAACACGAATCGATAAAGCACAAGTTAGAGCTAAAGGTAAAATTTATTAAGCGAACAGCCTTATCTACATATCACCTCAGAGGCATGTAATGCTCTGAACAGAAAATACAAAGCCCAGTAATAAATCTTTATTGCTGGGCTTTTACTATAAAACAAAGTCAAAAATTTTATCAAAATATAACTAGATGGCAATCAGAGTCGCTATATGTGTTTACCTTAAACTTAAGTTAAATAGTAATAGCCAATCAGCGTAGTTCTGAAATGAATGAACATTTAATCGCTTAAAGTGCTTATATTGATTGCGCCTGACACTGCCAGTGCATTTGAAATTCCAACTCATTAACACTGATTACTTTAAAACCGTGTCGTAAATACAACTGCTTTGCCGGATTGTCTAATAAGACATTTAAGCTAATATCTAATTGTTTTTCTTTCGCCTTTCTTTTTATTAATTCGAGTACTTTACTACCAATACCAACACAGTGATATTTCGGTAATAATTGAAATTGACGAATATGAATTCTATCAGGAAATTGACCAAGTTTTACCAGCCCTATAGCCAGCTCTTGAATAAAAATAATATAAGAGTCATCAAAGTACTCATCAATACGCTGCATATGGCCTGCGTCATTTAAGCAAATGCCTGCTTTTTTTAAATGCTCATCCATTGACACTTTGCGTAAGTTCAAAAGAAAAGCTCTGTCATTAAAAGTTGCACGCTTAAAGCTAACAACAATAGCGTTATTATCAGCAGAAAACCCAGTAGCAAAAGTTTTAATATTGTCTGACATCGTCCAAGAAAATTTTTATATCATTACATTACTATAGCAAGTTGCCCTGTAAGGTAAACTTATAATTGACTGCTTTAAAATAACTTTTCGATTGCTAATATCTATCGCTGATATCTATCGCATAAAAACTGCCATTGACCTCGGACAGCTTGATTATTAAGCAAAATTAAAGGCAATATAGCCGCTTATAATAAAAGGACGCAAATATGACCTTCAATAAATCTCTCATCATTATTTCTATTTCTGCGGCGCTAACTGTTGCTTGTGGTAATGAAACATCGACAAACGTTGCTAAAGGCAGTAACGCACTAGCAGAACAATCTGATAGTACAATTAATATCAATAAAGTTGAAATGGCTTCAAAAGCAGCCAATGAACTTTTTGATACTATTTTCATGGAAGGTGTAAACCGCAACCCGGTCAGACAAACTTATCTTGGTATTAAAACTGATTATGACAAGTGGCAAGACCTTTCTGAAGAAAACACCGCGAAAGAACTCGCTTTTGCTAAACAAGCACTAAAGCGTATTGAAGTGATTAACGTCAATGCTGTCGATAAACAAACAGCTTTAAGCTATAAATTATTAACCCAAAAACTTGAACAACAAATTGCAGATTACCAATGGCGTCATCATAACTACCCTGTTAATCAAATGTTTGGCGTTCATTCGCAAGTACCTGCGTTATTGATTAATCAACATAGCATTAAAGATAGCAAGCAAGCTCATGACTATATTGCTCGTGTTAAAAATTCAAAGCTGTTACTTGAACAGTTGGTTGAACAGCTTAAAATTAGAGAGAAGAAAGGCATTATTGCCCCGAACTTTGTTTTTGAGCACGTTATTCGTGATTCAAAAAACTTATTAGTTGGTGCGCCTTTTGATACTAATGCAGACAGTACTTTATACGCAGATTTTAACAAAAAAATTGCACAGCTAGAGCTTACTGATTCAGAGAAAGAGTCATTAACTGCTGAATTAACTGCTGCGTTAAACACTGAATTTAAAGCCGGATACCAGCAACTAATTAGCTATTTAATTGAGCTAGAGAAAAAAGCGGTCGACAATGACGGAGCTTGGAAGTTACCTAAAGGTGATACTTTCTATAACAACGCCTTAAAGCGAACCACTACTACAGATTTAACCGCTGATGAAATTCATGAAATTGGTTTAAATGAAGTAGCGCGTATTCATGACGAAATGCGCTTGATCATGAAAAAAGTAAACTTTGAAGGTTCATTAAACGACTTCTTCCAGTTTATGCGTCATGACAAACAATTTTACTATGCCGCAGATAATGCCGGACGCGAACGTTATTTAACGGAAGCTACTGACTTGATAAACATCATGAAAGGTGAGCTTGATCAACTATTCATAACTAAACCAAAAGCTGATTTAAAAGTTAAAAAAGTAGAAGAGTTTAGAGAAAAGTCAGCTGGTAAAGCATTTTACCAACAGCCTGCACCAGACGGTTCACGCCCAGGTATTTACTACGCAAACCTATATGACATGGAAGCAATGCCAACATATCAAATGGAAGCACTCGCCTACCATGAAGGTATTCCAGGCCATCACATGCAAATAGCCTTGAAACAAGAGCTAGAAGGCATTCCAAAGTTCCGTAAATTTGGTGGTTACACAGCTTATAGTGAAGGCTGGGGTTTATATTCAGAAATGATCCCAAAAGAAATTGGTTTCTATCAAGACCCTTACTCAGATTTTGGTCGGTTAGCAATGGAATTATGGCGCGCGTGTCGCTTAGTAGTTGATACTGGCATTCACAATAAAAAATGGACACGTGAACAAGGTATTGCTTATTACGTAAATAATACACCTAATGCTGAATCTGATGCTGTTAAAATGGTTGAACGTCATTTTGTTATGCCTTCACAAGCAACAGCTTACAAAATTGGTATGTTGAAAATTGTGGAGCTACGTGAACTGGCGAAAACTAAGTTAGGCGATAAGTTTGATATCCGTGAATTCCATGATGTTGTACTCACTAATGGCGCGGTGCCACTTAATGTACTTGAAGATATGGTTAATGACTATATAGTTAAAAAAAGTTAAGCAACTATAAACGTTTAGTTACTTTCAACTTGACGTTTTCTAGTGTCAAAAAAAAACGCTAAAGTGTATTCTTTAGCGTTTTTTATATTTATCATTGCTGCAAGTTAGATTGAGCCTTTATTTTTTAACTTAACGGATGCAGCTAAAATTTTTTCACCTCAAGAAACCAGCAAAAAATCAAGACTCACTCTGCAAGATACTCAGACTTATTTACCATTACCTTCGTTGTACACTTCCAATTTTCGTTAAAATAAAATTAATCTGAATTAGCTGAATTAAGTTGATTTTATTAATGAATTTGTAACAAAACTTTGCTATTGTCTTGCTGACCAAATAGACAATATTTGAGCAATGGATAGGCAGAAATGAAAATTTCTGCCTATTTTTTTTGTTTATTTTTAAGTAAATACAAACCTGTAAATCAACAACAATAATAATAAAAAAGAGAGAAGTAACATGAAGTTCCGTACCTTCACCAAAGCCACTGGTTATGCTTTTGGTTTATCCGTTTGCATAGCAACAATGAGTACCGTGGTTTATGCCGCTGAACCTCAAAACTATTACGACACAGTCGATCCTTCCAATTCCACAACATTAAAACAAAGTTTGCATGAGATTATTGACGATCATCAACGTTTTCCTTATACATCAACGGCAACTGATACGTGGGATATATTAGAAGCTGCTGATGAAGATCCCAACAATCCAAATAATGTCATTGATATCTACAAAAATGCCTCTTACGCAAAAGTTGGCGGTGGCAATACAAACTATAACCGTGAACACAGTTGGCCGAAGTCATATGGTTTCCCAAAAGACGGGGCCAGTAATTACCCATACACTGACGCCCATCATTTATTTATCGCTAATAGTGGTTATAACTCAAGCCGTAGTAATAAACCTTTCGCCAATTGCGATTTAAGTTGTGCCGAAAAACTGACAGAATATAACAATTCAAGAGGTGGTGGCGCAGGCGAACATAACTTGACCACGGGATCAGGTTCAACAGGTACCTGGCAAACATGGATAGGAAGAAAAGGCGATGTCGCTAGAGCATTAATGTATTTAGCCGTTCGTTACGAAGGTGGCAACCATGGTGTTACGGGTGTAGCTGAACCCGATTTAATACTAACAGACGACCGTAATTTAATTGAAAACTCAAAAACAGGTGCCAACGTTTCAGTTGCCTATATGGGCCTTAAGTCTGTATTAATCCAATGGCATAAAGATGATCCAGTCGATGATTTTGAACGACGTCACAACGACGCTGTATATGCTCAACAAGGAAACCGTAATCCCTTTGTAGATCGCCCTGAATATGCTGAATGTGTATTTGAGAATATCTGTGATGGTACCGCGCCTCCAGCACCTACCGGTAGTGATATTTGGATAAACGAAATCCATTACGATAATAATGGCAGCGATATTAATGAAGGTATTGAGATAGCTGGTGCTGCAGGCGTGGACCTAACAGGATGGAGTTTAGTAGCCTATAACGGCACAAACGGTACTCGCTATAAAACCACTAACCTTAGTGGCACTGTACCTAACCAAAATGGTGGTTTTGGTACCCTTAATTTTAAAATTTCAGGCTTACAAAACGGTGGTTCTGATGGCATAGCACTCGTTGATGACAGTAACCAAGTTCGTCAATTCCTAAGTTATGAAGGCGTATTGACTGCAACAGACGGCCCCGCAAGTGGCATGGAGTCGACTGATATTACGGTTTCTGAGACATCAAGTACCCCTGTTGGCTATTCATTACAGCTTGCGGGCACTGGCGTTCAATATAGCGACTTTACTTGGCAGACAGTAGCAACTAATACTGCTGGAAACCTTAATAATAATCAAACATTTACCGGTAGCGCACAACAAAGTGTATTTATGAATAATACCGTTACAGCAATCCCTGATAACGACAGTATCATCAGTGCAATTGATGTACAACGCACTGGCAATGCCGAAAGCGTTAATGTTTCGGTTGATATAACACATACATACCGCGGTGATATTAGCTTATCGTTAATTGCACCCGATGGCAGTTCTTATCTGTTAAAGTCATTTTCCGGTAGTGATAGTGCCGATAATGTTATTGCCAACTATAATGTTGATGTTTCAGGGTTAGCACAGGGACAGTGGCAATTATTAGTCACTGATAATTACCAACAAGACATTGGTAATTTAAACCAATGGAGCCTTACGTACTAATTAAAATGTCAGCTAAATAGTTAGAACTCTTCGCCACAAATAACCTGTGGCGAAGGGTATTTTACCTTGAACCACAAATTCAAAATGAATTCCCCCGCTCCACTTTAGCGCTTAACCACAGTAAACTATTCTTTTGCTATGTGTAATCCACCTTAGGCATCTTGATTTTAGCGTCAATAATTACGCTTGCTGTTTTAAAATACCGATGAAAAAATAAGTTGCAGTTAAAGCCACTTTACTTATGGTGATATGAAATATTATAGTGGTTAAATAATAATAAGGATCACCCATATCTTGGGTAAACTTATGTCTTTATTTCATTTAAGGTCTATTTAATGGAACTCAAAATTATTCCCATCTTTCAAGTAATTATTGCCATGGTTCTAATGACTTTACTACAGTATTTATTTCCAGACTTTACTTTCATAAACTCAACAACTACCAGCTTGGCTATTATAATGTTAGCACTTGCTTTGTTAATTGGCTTTTTCGCTATTTATAGCTTTCGAAAACATGACACTACGGTTAATCCAACAACACCCGAAGAGTCATCACAAGTGGTTGATAGTGGTATATATCAGTTTTCTCGAAACCCGATGTATTTAGCAATGTTATTAGCACTTGTGGCATACGCTTGTTACCTTCAGAGCCCTTTAAATGTAGCTGTTTGCCTAGTTTTTATTTGGTATATTACAAAATATCAAATTACACCAGAAGAGCGCATGCTAACGAAACTATTTGGTCAACAATATAGTGATTACCAGAGCCGTGTTCGTCGCTGGCTTTAAAATAAATGATATAAAAAAACACTAACAACGCGAAGCTGAGAGTGCTTTTTATTTAACAATTTAACTGGCTATATTACTTAATAAGCGTTCGATTAAACGCTATGCTTTCTTTAGATAAGCTGCCACTAAAACAATACGCGTACCGTTAACCTTACCTTCGATATGTTCTGGATTATCCGTTAAGCTGATACCTCGTACCATAGTGCCCTGCTTAGCGGTAAAGTTTGCCCCTTTAACTTTTAAATCTTTTATTAGGGTAACGTTATCGCCATCTTGTAATTCTGCGCCATTACTATCACGGGTTGGCCCTTCGCGCTCAGCTGCTGCAATACCTTGTTCTGCCCAAGTTTTAACGTCATCTTCTAAGTAGATCATATCCAGAGCATCTTGAGCCCAGCTCTCCGCTGACACTTTATGCAACATACGATAAGCCATCACTTGAACTGCCGGCTCTTGATTCCACATAGCGTCGGTCAAACAACGCAAATGGTTGATATCTAGCTCAGTAGTCCCTTCCACTTGTCCGAGACAAGTATCACACAAGTAAATACTTTGTTGAGCACTTAGGTCGCTTGTTGGAGGCACAGGATGAACAGCTAAGTTATCGGTTGATGAACAAAATTCACAGCTTGAATTGCTGCGTGCTTTTAGGGCATTTTCAGTAGGCATAAGGGCTTCTCGCTAAATTTTTGCGCTATTATGCTCCTAATTTACCGATTTAAAAAGTGCAGATTATTAAACATAAAGAAATACAGAGGTTTCTGTTAACTTTATTGAAGTATTGAATAGTGTTTTTTAAAAGCTTTGCTACTTATTGTCTAATAAGCAGCAAAACTTTAACGTTGATTCAGGCTGAAGGCTTAATCTAAGTTTTTAGTAGCATGGTGAGAAGCTGCAGCGGTAAAAACCACATCTGTTGAGCTATTTAGCGCCGTTTCTGCTGAATCTTGAATAACGCCGATAATGAATCCTATAGCAACGACTTGCATGGCAATATCCGTATTGATGCCAAATAAACCACAAGCCAATGGAATAAGTAATAGTGAACCACCAGCAACCCCCGAAGCACCACATGCTGACACTGCAGCAATAATACTCAACAAGATAGCGGTAGCAAAGTCGACTTCAATATTTAAGGTATTTGCTGCTGCAAGGGTTAATACCGTAATGGTAATGGCTGCACCAGCCATATTGATGGTGGCACCTAATGGAATAGAAACTGAATAAGTGTCTTCATGTAAGTCAAGTTTTTCACACAACTCCATATTTACTGGAATATTAGCTGCAGAGCTTCGAGTGAAAAATGCCGTAATACCTGACTCTTTTAAACAAGTTAACACTAATGGGTAAGGATTTTTGCGCATAATAAAATAAACAATCAATGGATTGACTATCAAGGCAATGATTAGCATCGCACCTAACAGTACTAATACTAAGTGGCTAAATTCGCCTAAAGTATCAAAACCTGTTGTTGCAACCGTATTCGCTACTAAGCCCATAATACCTAACGGTGCGAATCGAATAACTAATTTAACTACACTTGAAATAGCTTCAGCAAAGTCATGAACCATCACTTTGGTTGATTCGCTGCCTTTTTTCAATGCGAAGCCTAAACCTAAACCCCAAGCTAGTATGCCAATGAAGTTTCCGGTAATAACGGCGTTGAATGGATTATCAACAATTTTAAAAGCCAATGTTGTTAATACTTCAGTCAAACCTTGTGGTGGATTAGCACTTGCACCTGCGATATCTAAAGTTAATTGCACTGGAAACGCGAAGCTTAAGCCAACGGCGACTAATGCAGCACTTATAGTGCCTATTAAATAAAGTCCAATAATAGGCTTTAACTTAGCGTCACTATTAGCTTTTTGATTGGCGATAGACGAAGCAACCAACACTAAGACTAAAATAGGCGCAACCGCTTTAAGTGCGTTAACAAATAAGCTCCCTAATATTGAAAATGACTTGGCGATGTCAGGAGAGATAATGGCTAAAGCAATACCAAAAACAATCGCAATGATGATTTGGTTAACAATATTTATCGATTTTAACTTGTTAAAAATTGAGTTTGTTTCTAAAGAAGTTTGTTCTGTAGTCATAGTATTTCTTATTTCAGTTGTTGTTGTTTTTATTAAGTGAATAAAGTTTCTGGAGATTTTTTACCACTTATTCACTGACACTGTCTAGTTTAATCGTTACATGGATGTTTTAAAAAGACGGTTCACTTTTCCAAGTGATAAAATAGGTACTTTCTTCACCCGCAGATAAATAATCCTGACAAACAAAGTGCCCTACTACTGCGACTAGTTCATCATCATAAAATATAAATGGTAAGCGTTTTCTTTGCCAAGGTGGTATAGCAAGCTCTTGTAACACTTTTTTCAATGAGCGTGAATGTTGTCGATATTCTGGCAAGCATTTCGGGTTGTCGTGCACAAATTGAATAGTAACTTTTTGACCTAGCTCTGGTTTTTTAAGTCGTTTTTGCCATGTATGTTCAATGTCAGCATTATTTGAAGCCGTTGGAACCAATAAATTTAACACGCCTAATTGGTCAGGTAGAGCAATAGTTACAGGCTTATCAGCAATCAAGTCTTCTACATCAATACATTGCTGCCACTGCGATATATCTTGATAGATACTCGTTAAATAGAGTGCGTTCTTAAAACGTCTAATGCAGCAGCTAGCCAATTGAATAACAGGAGACTTATCAGTTTCTGCGGCTAACTGTTGGCAGATTTGCGCTAACTGTTGGCCCGTTGGCATTAAGCAGTTATGACTTGCTAAAAAATAGCGCAATAAATTTTTTAATCGTGGTTGGCTCAAGCAGGTAAGTTTCTCTACCGCTAAGGTATTGGCCGATAACTGACAATCGGCTAGATCTTGTTCAGCTAACTCATCAAGTAATTGCTGTGCTTCAAAGCAGTGTTGAGCACTTCTTGAAATTGTTTTGTTAATACTCGGCCAACGTTCATCTAAGGTCGGTAAAATTTGATGACGTAAGAAATTGCGATCGTAATGCTGATCATTATTCGACTCATCTTCAATCCAGCTAAGGGCTTGTTGCTCTGCATAAGCAATGATATCGCTACGTGAAACTGATAATAAAGGCCTTACTAAACGGTGCTGTGCTAATGTCGAGTCCGTTGACATTGCAGATAACCCCTTCAATCCTGAGCCTCGTTTTAAGGCCAATAAAAATGTTTCAGCTTGGTCATTAAGGTGATGCCCTGTAACAATGAACGCAGGCGTTTCACTCGTGTTGATCAGTACTTGGTAGCGTGCTTCACGTGCGATAGCTTCTAAACTTTGTTGTGGCTTTTTAGTTAAGCTTAATTTATGGCTAATTAATGGCAGAGAAACGTTGTCACATTGTTGCTGAGCAAAAGCTTGCCATGCATCTGCATTAGGACTTAAGCCATGATTAACATGACAGACAACAATATTATTTAGTAATTGCTGCTGATTTTTTAATTTAGCCAGTGCAATAAGCAGTACCTGTGAGTCAACACCACCGCTGTAAGCAATGATAATTGTTTTCTCTGGCGAGTTTTTAAAAAAACGCAGTAACGTAGATTCAATAATATTCACAAATTTAAAGCATGTTTTGAGTTTATGATGACTTAAAATAACTTAAGGTAACTTACGATAATAAAAAGCGACCTTAAGGTCGCTTTTTATTATGATTAACAGTAACCGAACGACATTAATTTATCGTATCGTGTTTCTATCAACTCATCACCTGAAAGCTTATCAAGTTCAGCAAGATCAGCTTTTAGAGCTTGCTTAAGGAATGCTGCCATTTGGTCCATATCACGATGGGCACCGCCTAATGGCTCTTCAACAATACTGTCGATAAGTCCAAGTTCTTTAATTCGCTTAGCAGTAATTCCCATTGCTTCAGCAGCTGTCGGTGCTTTTTCAGCGGTTTTCCATAAGATAGAAGCACAACCTTCTGGAGAAATAACTGAATAAGTCGAGTATTCAAGCATGTTTACTTTATCACCAACACCGATAGCTAATGCACCACCAGAGCCACCTTCACCAATTACAGTACATATAATTGGTACATTTAAACGAGACATTACTTTTAAGTTCATCGCAATAGCTTCACTTTGGCCGCGTTCTTCAGCACCAATACCTGGATATGCACCAGGAGTATCAATAAATGTAATGATTGGCATTTTAAAACGCTCAGCCATTCTCATTAGACGTAAGGCTTTACGGTAACCTTCAGGACGAGGCATCCCAAAGTTACGTTTAACTTTTTCGTTAGTTGAACGACCTTTTTGATGGCCAATAACCATGACAGGTCTGCCATCTAAACGTGCTGTGCCGCCAACAATCGCTTTATCATCAGCATATGCTCTATCACCGGCTAATTCATCAAACTCGGTAAAGATACGTGGCAAATAATCTAAGGTATAAGGGCGCTGAGGATGACGAGCAACTCGCGCGGTTTGCCAAGGATCTAGAGCTGAGAATATTTTCTTAGTTTGCTCGTTGTTTTTTTCGCGCAACTGAGAAATTTGCTCTTCTAAATCAAGATCGAGTTCTTGGCCATTGTTGACCAACTGTAATTCTTCAATTTTCGCTTCAAGTTCCGCAATTGGAAGCTCAAAATCTAAAAAATTTAATGACATATGATTATTCTTACCTATGTTGTCTTTAAGCAACGTTACTCAAGAACGCTACCTATTTAAATTTTAATTCGACTTGCTCTTCACCCAATAGGGTTTTCAAATCGTATAAAAGCATGTCGCTAGGTGACACGCGCCACTGTACCCCCAATTCTAACATACCTTGTGCTTCATCTCTTTGATAAAAAACACGAATTGGGCAAATACCATCTTTATAAGGCGTTAATACCTCCGTTAACTGGTCGATAAAGCTACCAGAAAGATGATTTTTATCAACTTGTAAATCTAGTGACGAAACATAATTTTCACGTGCATCCGCTATGGTCATAATGTCTCGGGCGGTCATTGTAATACCTCCGGAGTAATCATCAAAGCTGACCTGTCCGCTACAGACTAAAATAGCATCAGAAACGAGTAATTCTGCAAACCTATCGTAGTCATCAGGAAACAATCGAGTGTCCATACGAGCACTTTTATCGTCAAGTGTTACCAGTGCCCAACGGCGACCACGTTTATTCACTAATACACGTACAGCTAGCACTAAGCCTACAGCTACCGTAGTTTTATCTTTATTAGTGGGTTGTAAACTGACTAAGCGCCCTGTTGCATAACGCTTAATTTCATTTAAGTAACGATTTATCGGGTGACCGGTTAAATATAACCCTAAAGTTTCTTTTTCGCCATCTAACCATTGCTGCTCTGGCCACATTGGCACATCTTTAAAAGCTTGTCGGTTATCTTCCGGCTCTTCGTTGATTAAACCAAATAGATCATTTTGCCCAATTGCCTGTGCTTTGGCATGCTGCTCTGCGGCTTTTAACGCTTCAGGTAAAGACTCAAACAACGCGGCTCTATGCGGCCCATCTTTACTTTTAGGGCCCAAGGCATCCATCGCACCCGCTTTAATTAACTTTTCTAGCACCCGTTTATTGGTTTTCTTTAAATCTACTCGCGCACAAAAATCGAATAAATCAATAAATTCACCATCGCTTTCACGGGCAGCAATTATCGCTTCTATCGGCCCTTCACCCACGCCTTTAATCGCGCCAATGCCGTAAATAATTTGATCTTGTTCATTAACGGTAAACTTATATTGGCCACTATTTACATCAGGCGGTAATAAATCGAGGCCCATGTTGTCACATTCATCAACCAAGGTAACAATTTTATCAGTGTTGTCCATATCGGCTGACATAACCGCTGCCATAAATGGTGCAGGAAAATGCGTTTTCATCCATAATGTTTGATAAGACACTAAGGCATAAGCAGCAGAATGTGATTTGTTAAAACCATAACCGGCAAATTTTTCAACCAAGTCGAATATCTTTATTGCCAGCTCGCCATCAACACCACGCGCTTTAGCTCCTGCTTCAAAACCCGCTCGCTGTTTCGCCATTTCTTCAGGTTTTTTCTTACCCATAGCACGACGCAACATATCGGCACCACCAAGCGAGTAGCCTGCCAGTACCTGAGCAATTTGCATTACCTGCTCTTGATACAAAATAATACCGTAAGTCGGCTCAAGAATTGGCTTCAAGTCCATGTGTTGCCATGTAGCATCCGGATAACTAATGGCTTCACGGCCATGCTTACGCTCGATAAAGTTATCAACCATGCCTGATTGCAATGGCCCCGGTCTAAAAAGTGCAACAAGGGCGATAATATCTTCAAAACAATCAGGTTTAAGCTTAGCAATTAGGGACTTCATCCCGCTTGATTCAAGCTGGAAAACCGCTGTTGTTTCTGACTTTAACAACACTTTAAAACTGGCTTTATCTTCAAGATCGATCGCAGCGATATTGATGGGCTCTTTGCCTTCTCTTAACAATTTAGTATCAGCCATTTCAATGGCCCATTGTAAAATTGTTAGCGTTCGTAAACCGAGAAAATCAAATTTAACTAAGCCCGCATCTTCAACATCGTTTTTATCAAATTGAGTAACCGGGTTTTTACCTTCTTCATCACAATAAAGTGGCGCAAAATCAGTAATTGTCGTCGGTGAAATAACAACTCCACCAGCATGTTTACCGGCATTTCGGGTTGTGCCTTCTAATATTCGGCACATATCGATTAAATCTTTTACATCACTGTCTTGAGCGTATACCTCTGGCAGTTTTGGCTCTTCTTCAAATGCTTTCGCTAACGTCATTCCCGGTGTTGGCGGGATCAGTTTCGAGATTCGGTCAACAAAGCCATAAGGGTGACCTAACACTCGGCCAACATCACGAATTACGGCTTTTGCCGCCATGGTACCAAAGGTGATGATTTGTGATACCGCATCACGTCCATATAGTTCAGCAACATGATCAATAACTTCATCACGGCGATCCATACAAAAGTCGATATCAAAATCAGGCATCGAGACACGTTCAGGGTTAAGAAATCGCTCGAATAGTAGATCGTATTCCAGTGGGTCGAGGTCAGTGATTTTTTGTGCATAAGCAACTAATGAACCAGCCCCTGAACCACGCCCCGGTCCAACAGGAATATTATTATCCTTACTCCACTGGATAAACTCCATAACAATTAAGAAGTAACCAGGGAACCCCATGTTGTTAACAACTTCGAGTTCAATCGCTAAACGTTCATCGTAAGGTTTACGTTTTTCGGCAAAATCTGGCGCATCTTTATCAAATAAGAACTCTAGCCTTTCTTCTAAACCTTCTTTTGATACTTTGACTAAGTAGTCTTCAATCGACAGGCCATCAGTGGGAAAATCTGGTAAAACATACTCGCCTAAACGTACGGTGACATTACAACGTTTGGCGATTTCGACCGTGTTGGCTAGTGCTTCAGGAATATCAGCAAATAGCTCGAGCATTTCCTCTTCAGTTCGAAGGTACTGCTCTTTGGAATATTTTCTAGGTCGGCGTTTATCGTCTAAGGTGTAGCCGTCATGGATAGCAACGCGAATTTCATGGGCATCAAAGTCATCTGGACTTAAAAACATCACTTCATTGGTCGCTACCACCGGTAAATCATGCTGTGCAGCTAACTCTACGGCAAGGTGGATGTAATTTTCTTCATCATTTCTGCCGGTTCTGATCAACTCAAGGTAAAAGCAATCTGGAAAATATTGTAGATAAAATTCCAGCATCTGCTCAACAAAATCACGATTACCTTTTAATAAAGCTTTACCGACATCGCCTTCGCGCCCGCCTGAAAGCAGAATTAACCCTTCTCGATGTTCAATTAACCAATCACGGTCTAAAACTGCTTTACCTTGGATGTGACCTCGTAAGTATGCTTTTGAAATCAATTCTGTTAAGTTTTTGTAACCGACATTACTGGTCGTTAGCACCACTAGTCGAGATAGTTCGTTTTCTAGTGCTGGACTTTTAACCCAAAAGTCACAACCGATAATAGGCTTGATACCAGCGCCATGTGCCGCATGGTAGTATTTAACTAATCCACATAGGTTAGTTTGATCTGTCAATGCCATCGCTGGCATATTTAAGTCAGCGGCCCTTGCCACAATAGGCTTAACTTTTTTCAAACCGTCGCACATAGAATAATCGCTATGTATTCTTAAGTGCACAAATTTAGGATCACACGTAGTGACTAATTCGTTAGATTCGCTAGTAGTTATTTCGGACTCAGATTCAGACATCTAGTGCTCTAATTATTTTTATTATGCGTTGCTGCATTAGCGAGTACATTGGCGACAGGTTTGAAACTTCTGCGATAGCAGTCCAGTACTCCATGCTCGATGATTTTTTCTAAATGTGCTTTTGTTGGATAGCCTTTATGTTGCGCAAAACCATAATAGGGATAAAGCTTGTCTAAAGCGATCATTTCATCGTCTCTTACCACTTTAGCCAAGATTGAAGCGGCACTTATTTCTGCGACGCGGGCATCACCTTTTACCACACTTTGACTGGCAATATTCCCAGTTTCATGAGCAAACGTGGGACAACGGTTACCATCAACTAGCACAAAGTCAGGTAGCACATCTAAGCCTTGCACAGCACGCTGCATAGCAAGCATAGTGGCATGTAAAATGTTAAGAGTGTCTATTTCTTCCGGCGATGCCCGTCCGATTGACCATGCAATAGCACGTTGTTTAATTTCTACTGATAAAAGCTGACGCTTTTTATCAGAAAGCTTTTTTGAATCCATTAATCCTTCAATAGGATTATCGGGATCTAAAATAACCGCTGCGGTAACAACATCACCCACTAAAGGGCCACGCCCTACTTCGTCCACTCCTGCAATGCTGTAAGCGACGGGATATTCAAAGGGTTGAATGATTTTTTTTACGGCTGGCATAATAACTTAGTCTTCACATTCTATTAGATCTAATACCGCTTTAGCAGCTTGCGCACTAGCATCTTGTTTTAACGCTAAATGAATATCAGTAAAAGCTTGATCCAATGCAGACTGATCTTCGAATAAACGTTCTTTAATTAAGGGAAGAATATTATCAACGGTTACTTCTGATTGCAGCAATTCAGGTACTAAACTTTTATTAGCTAATAAATTCGGTAGCGAAAACCATCTCAATTTCACAAAACTTTTAAACATATGATAAGTCAATGGATTGAATTTATAGCAAATCACCATAGGACGTTTAACGAGTGCGGCTTCTAACGTAACTGTACCTGACGCTGTTAATAAACAATCACTGGCCGCCATCACTTGTTGCGTTTTACCGACAATAATATTAACCGATAACTCTGGGGCAAATTTTTGCTGTAATTGCTTAAATTGCTCCGCACGTTTATCACTGATCATTGGCACGACAAATTCAATCTCAGCCGAATCGCTAGGCGCGCTGTTTAAGAGTTTTTTTGCAGTTAATAAGAAAGGTTCAACCAATCGTGACAGTTCACCACCACGACTACCCGGCATTAGCGCTAGTATCTTTGCTGATTCAGATAAACCGAGTGCTCGGCGGGCTGCATTTTTATCTGACACCAGAGGGATATCATCAGCAAGAGAATGACCTACAAAGGTACAGGGTATTTGATGTTTATCGTAAAAGGCTTTTTCGAAGGGCAATAGCGATAACACCATATTGGTTGCTTTAGCAATTTTAAAAACACGTTTTTCACGCCAAGCCCATACTGAGGGGCTAACATAATGTACGGTTTTTATCCCTTGCGCTTTTAAACGCCCTTCTAGAGTAATGTTAAAATCGGGGGCATCTATGCCTATAAATACGCTAGGCTTGTTAGTTACAAAGTGCTCAGTGAGTGATTTTCGAATATGTAATAGTCGACGTAAACGCCCCAAGACTTCAAACACTCCCATCACTGATAGTTCTTCCATGTCATATAGGCTGTTAAAACCTAACGCTAACATTTTAGGACCACCGATACCGATAAACGTGGCATTTGGGTGTTTGAGTTGTAGTTGTTGCATTAAACCGGCGCCTAAAGTGTCACCGGAATGCTCACCAACAACAATAGCGAATGTAACTTCAGAATTATTCATAATTGATTTATCGTTATTATATTGCTGCTATTGTAAACTTCGTTATCACGACCACTATCGATATTTAGCGAATAATACCGCGGCTAGAATTTTTAATGAAATCGGTAAAAAGTGTTAATTCTGCAGCATCACTTCCAGCTTCTGAAATTTTTTGCATCGCTTCATCAACCGTTAAACCTTGACGATAAACTGCTTTATAAGCGCGTTTGATTTCCAAAACTAGTTCTTTATCAAAGCCTCGACGTTTTAAACCTTCACTATTAAGTCCAAAAGGTTTTGCTGGCTGACCAGATGCCATTACATAAGGAGGTATATCTTTAAGGATTAATGAATTAGCACCAATGAAACTATGGGCACCAATATGACAAAACTGATGAACACCTGTCATGCCGCCAATGATGGCATGATCGCCAACATGTACATGACCAGCAATTGATGCACCATTAGCTAAAATACAGTTACTTCCTACCATACAATCATGAGCAACATGGGTATAGGCCATAAATAAATTGTTGCTGCCGATTTGAGTTAAACTGTTATCTTGAACTGTGCCGCGATGAATTGTGCAGTTTTCACGGAAAGTATTATTATCTCCGATCACCAATTCTGTTAATTCACCTGCATATTTTAGATCTTGGCAATCTTCACCAATTGAGGCAAATTGAAAGATACGATTACCTTTACCTAAAGTCGTTGGGCCATTAATCACTACATGTGAACTGATTTCACAATCATCACCAATAACAACATTAGCTGCAACGTAGGTCCAAGGGCCAATTTTTACATTTTTTCCGATAACCGCACCATCTTCGATAATAGCTTGCGGATGGATTAAAGACACAGAATTAGCCATATTATAATGCTCTTCTTGCACACATTAAGTCGGCAGAACAAACCACTTTGCCATCGACTTTAGCTTCAGCATAAAACTTCCACATGCCACGACGTTCTTTTATAAAATCTAAATGTAAATGCAAAGTATCTCCTGGGTGAACAGGCTTTTTAAATTTAGCTTTATCGATTGAAGCAAATAAAAACAGCTCACCGTCAGTTTTATCTGGCACTGATTTAAAACCTAAAATACCACTCGCTTGTGCTAATGCTTCAAGAATTAATACACCAGGGAAAATAGAATAGCTTGGAAAGTGCCCCATAAATGCAGGTTCGTTAACGGTAACATTCTTAATCGCATGAATAGATTTGCCTGGCGTATAATCAAGTACACGGTCAACTAATAGAAACGGGTATCGATGCGGAATAATAGTTTTAATTTCTTCTACATCAATAATGTTATTTTGCGATTCCAAATTTATATCCTCAAGTTTTTGCTATGCTGTTATTTATTAGCTTTTTAAAGCTAACAGATCTTTTTCTGCTGCACTTAAACGTTTAGTAATAGTATCAAGTTTTCTAATTCTGGCATTAGTTTTATGCCATTCTTTATTCGGTTGGCAAGGCATACCTGACGAGTACACGCCAGATTCAGTCAGCGACTTTGTCACCATTGTCATACCCGTAAAGACACAACCGTCCGTTATCTCTATATGGCCGTTGATACCAACTAGGCCAGCAACAACACAGTTTTTACCTACAACGGTGCTACCTGCGATAACACTGCAGGCTGCCATTGCTGTATTCTCTCCGATCACAACATTGTGAGCAATCTGTATTTGGTTATCTAATATAACACCGTTCTTAATTATCGTATTGCCAAGAGCACCACGATCTATTGTGGTACTAGCACCTATTTCAACATTATCGCCAATGATTACTGAGCCTAATTGCGGTATTTTAACCCAATTACCTTTATCATTTGCATAACCGAATCCATCAGAGCCAATGACAGTATTGGCTTGAATTAAACAGTTTTTGCCAATAACTACACCATGATAGATGCTAACATTTGCCCAAATAGCTGTGTTCTCACCTAACTGTGCGCCAATGCCGATAAAACAACCTGCGCCTATACTAACACCATCAGCAAGGCTAACACCGCTTTCAACAACAGCATTAGCACCAATGGTAACGTTTTCTCCAATACTAACACTTGAATCCACAACTGCTGAAGGATGTATACGATCAGCTGGTTTAGGTGTCGTATCAAGCAACTGAGCCACAAGCGCATATCCCATATAAGGGTTATCCATTACCAAGGCATTGGTTTGACAGTTTTTTGCTTCAGCATCGTTAACAATAACGGCACTCGCATGCGTATCCAATAATTGAGCGCTATATTTACTATTCGCTAAAAAGGCAATTTGTCCTGCTTTTGCATCAACTAAAGTCGCAATGCTGGATATTTCACATTGTTCATCACCTTGAACAACTGCCCCAATCTTATTTGCAATTTCCGCGAGTATATATGACATAAATATTAACTTCTTTTAAAGGTATTGATTTCCAAGTTGATATTAAATTCAGCAACTAGGGCATCAGTAAAAGTGTAGAGAAAACGAAAACCTAAAAGGCTAAACGCAATATTCCGAATCAAAAGATTCGGAATATTTAATTAGGCGAGTCTGTAAAAATAAATACTGCTTTAGTGTTTATTTTTTAGTAAATACTTATTAATTAAGTTTACTAACTTGCTTAACTACTTCAGCCGTAATTGTTGAATCAGGCTTAGCATAAACCACTGCGCTTTGTTCAAGCACTAAGTCGTAATCGCCTTTAGCGGCAATGTTATCAATTGCTTGACGAACTAACGCAATAATTTTGTTAGTTTCTTCATTTTTACGAGCACCAGTATCCTGTTGGAAAGCTTTACCTTTTGTTTGGTAATCTTGAAAAAGTGAGCCCATTTTTTCGTCAAGGTCAGCAATTTCTTTAGCACTCATTAAAGAGCCATCGCGTTTTTTCTTTTCTTGAAGATATTTAATATCTTGTTCAAGTTGAGCTAGTACAGCTTTCTCGTCTTTAAATTCTTCTTCTAAGCTTTTCATCACAACAGCAGTTTGTGGTATTTTACCCATAACTTCTTGAAAGTTAACAACAGCAATTTTTTGATCTGCAGCCATAGCTGAATTAGCTAATAAAAAACCCGAGGCTGCAGTAGCGATTGCAATAGACTTAATCAATTTATTCAATTTTAACTCCTAAAATATTTTTTCAATATTTTTATATTTTTATATTATGCGGTAGTTATACCGTTTCATGTAATTTGGTTCAAGCCTATTTAAGGAAAGTTGCAATATTGCATCAATAAATAGGCAGTTTTTACCGGCTAATTAGAAAGTTTGTCCAATATTAAAGCTAAAGAACTCCGTGTCATCACCTTCTTCTTCTTTCAATGTTTTAGCAAAACTAAAGATCATCGGTCCCATTGGAGATAGCCATTGCACAGAAACACCAGCAGATGCTCTATAACGACCAACATCTGAATAGTCAGCAATTTTACTGAACTCGTTTTCAGCTAAGTCTTGATAGCTTTCAACATCAAACTCAGTATCCCAAACATTACCAACATCAACAAAGATACTAGAACGCACGCTATTACTAAATCCTTCATCTAAGAATGGTGTTGGTACAATAAGTTCTATTCCACCCACTGCAATAGCATTACCACCAACAGAGCGTTGAGAAGCTTGAATAGTATCGTGATCTGGACCTAAACAGCAGCCTGCACCAGAACCAACTGAGTCAGGAGTTCCAGGGATTTGTGTAGCCCGACGATATATAGCACGAGGACCAATAATGTTAGATTCAAAACCCCTCAATGTGCCAGAGCCACCGGCTCTAAAGTTTTCCCAAAATGGTAATACTTGATCGTTACCATCAACACTACCGTAGCCATTTCCATAACCTAATTGAAATTTAGCGAGCACTGTCCAACGTTGATCACGTGTAAGTGGGAAATACCATTTCGTATCTAAATTAATTTTAAAATAATTAACGTCTGAATTTGGCGTAGTCATTTTATACGACAAACTTTGCTGTGATCCGTCAGTTGGAAATGTTCCGCGGTTTAGCGTTGAACGAGATATCGCCGCATTGAGGTCAAAACTTTCAAAGGTTAAACCACCATCTGGATCATCTGGATCAGAGTATAATTCATAAAAGTTTTGAATTTGCTCGTATGATTGCAAACGGGTAATACCATTGTTTTTGTAACCAACTCCAAAGCTTAATCGTACATACTCATTAATAGGAAAACCTAATGTTGTACCGACACCATAGGTTTTATTGTTGTACTCAACTAGGTTAGCGTTACCAGCATCAAACTCTTGATAGAATATATTGCCACCTAAAGATACGCCATCAACTGTAAAGTATGGGTCAGTGTATGAAATATTGGCACTTTTAGAATAACTCGAGGTATTTATACTGAACGCGAGACGATTACCTGTACCCAAAAAGTTATTTTGTTGAATACCTGCATTTAAACTTAATTGTGTTTGCGAACCATAACCGATACCCGCAGTAAATGAACCTGAAGGTTGTTCTTTAACTTCAAAGTCAATATTGACGAGGTCATCTTCACCTGGCAATTGATTAGTTTCAAACTCAACTGTTTCCATATAAGGCAAGCGTTGTACCCATGCTTTAGAGCCCTCAACAAGATTATTTGATAACCAAGCACCTTCCATTTGACGCATTTCACGACGTAATACATGCTCTGCAGTTACATGATTGCCTTTGAAGTTTATTCGATTTACATAAACTCGCTTACCAGGATCAACCGACAGTACCAATTTTACGGTTTTGTTTTCTTCGTCTATTTCAGGAATGGTCACAACTTTTGGATAGGCATAACCATAGCGACCTAAAAACTTACTCACTAACTCTTCAGAGTAAGTAACTAAAGCGCCATTATAAAGTTCATCAGTTTTAATCGGGGTAATAGCGCGAATAGTTTTTTCAAAACCAGCCATATCCCCAATAAAGTCAACTTCACTGACGGTATAAACGTCACCTTCTGTAACGTTAAGCGTTATATAAACCGCTTCCTTATCAGGTGTCATAGAAACTTGTGTAGAATCAACTTTATATTGCAAATAGCCCCGATCAAGGTAATAACTTTTGATGGTTTCCATATCACCTTGAAGCGTTTGCTTTTGATAGCGATCTTGCGCCATGAAATCCCACCAAGGAGAATCAAAAGTTAATTCAATACGATCAAGTAACTCAGCATCAGTAAATTTTTCGTTACCAACAATATTAATTTGTTCGATTGCAGCTGCGTCACCTTCTTTGAAAGTAAAATCTAGGTTGACACGATTACGCGGTAAATGAGTGACTTTAGCTTTAACATCAGCATTATATTTACCAACGCTGTGATAAAAGTCTTCTAAACCAACTTCAATACCAGATATCACCGTCATATCCAATGTTTCACCAACACGGATATCACTGCCATCTAGACTTTCGGTTAATTGCTCTTCTTTCAAGTCTTTATTACCTTCAAAGGTAATAGCACTTATTGTTGCGCGTTCTCGAACCCGATAAATAACAGTATTGCCATCTCTTGAGACAACGACATCACTAAAGTGTCCCGATTTATAAAGCGCTTTAATCGACTGTGAAACTCGAAATTCGTTTAAGTTATCTCCAACGTTAAATGGAATATGCGTTAACGCAGCTCCAAGTGCTACACGCTGTAAACCTTTAACTTGAATATCTTCTACTTGGAAATCTTCAGCAGCTTGTACTGATGTTCCCAAACTACCTAATAATACCGCCAGGGCAAGTTTTTTAATAATCATAAAATATTAACTTTATATACTTCTTTTAGTTATAATCGCGATAAATCGTTAAATATGGCGATACTCATCAAGCTTAGTAGCGCTATAGTACCAAATTTAAAACCTATTTCTTGTATTTTTTCCGGAACAGGTTTCCCTGTTAAAAGCTCTATAAAATAGTAAAACAAGTGTCCTCCATCTAAAACCGGCAAAGGTAAAAGGTTAATTATGCCTAAGTTGATACTAATTAGCGCTAAAAAGCCTAAAAAGTAAACAAAACCATAATCAGCACTATTACCTGCACCTTGTGCAATTGATATTGGCCCGCTTAAGTTTTTTACCGATACATCACCAGTAATTAATTTACCGATCATATCGAAACTTAACACTACTAAATTCCATGTCCTTATTGCACTTTGTTCAAGGGCATCTATCGGTCCATAAGCTTGGTCAAATAGATACTCTTTTGGATAAGGTTGAGATACCGGTTGTACACCTAAATATCCAACCACCTTATCTTTATACTTTTTAGCTTCAGGTATTACATTTAACACCAATTCTGAACCATCACGTAATACGGTTACTTTGACGCTTTGATCTGGATATCGTTTAATTTCATCTGAAAACGTTTGCCACTGACCATTAATTTTAATTTCATCAAGTGCGAGTAGCTCGTCTCCAACACTTAAACCGTACAATTCTGCAGGACTGTCTTTAGCAACTACGGCTAATTTAGCTTCTACTTTGGCACGAAATGGCACGAGACCTAAACTAGCAATTGATGATTCTTTTTCTGGTGAAAAAGCCCAATCTTCAGTATCTAATGTAAATTTTTGGTTGGAGCTACTGTCTGCTCTTTTAACCAAAAAGGTAACCTCTTTATCACCTATCGCACCAACTAAGGCTAAATTAACATCTTGCCAATCTCGTGTTCTGTTACCTGAAACTTCGATGATTTCACTATTTATAGGAAGCTTAGCTTTTGCGGCAATTGAGCCTGCTGAAACTTCACCAATAATCGGTTTAACACTGGGTACACCAATTAAAAACATCAAATAAAAGGCAAAAATAGCAAAAGCAAAGTTAGCAAAAGGGCCTGCAGCGATGATAGCGATACGCTGAGAAACAGATTTACCATCAAAGGTACTATTTTTATTGTCCTCGGTAACGTCGTCAACTCTGCTATCAAGCATTTTAACGTAACCACCAAGCGGGATCATCGCAATAACAAACTCTGTACCGTGACGGTCATACTTACGCCAAATTGCCTTGCCAAAGCCAATCGAAAATCTTTCAACTTGTACACCGTTTTTACGTGCAACCCAAAAGTGGCCGTATTCATGAACGGTAATTAAAATACCCAGGGCAACGACAAAAGACGCAAGATTCCAAATAAACTCTATCATTCAACTACTCTATTATTGCTCTAATGCTCGGGCTCAGTGATTAATGACTGCGCAAATTTTCTAACAATTTTATCTAATGCAACAACATCTTCAATTGAAGTCACCTGTTCTGAGACAAATTTATTCACAGAAGTTTCATTTATTTTTGCAATATCAGTGAATTTAATTTTTTCGTTCAAAAAAGCATCAACGGCTATTTCATTGGCAGCATTAAGTGCTGTACATGCGCCTTGACCACTTTTACAGGCATCAATGGCTAATTTTAAATTAGGATATTTAACAAAGTCGACGTCTTCAAACTCAAAAGATTTGGCAGCAAAAAAATCAAATGGTTCAACGCCAGAGTCAATACGCTGTGGGAAACTTAAGGCATGAGCGATAGGGGTACGCATATCAGGATTACCCATTTGCGCGATAACCGAACCATCTTTGTATTGCACCATAGAGTGAATAGTACTTTGCGGGTGTAAAACTACTTGGATATCTTCAGGAGCAAGGTTAAACAACCATTTAGCTTCAATAAACTCTAAGCCTTTATTCATCATAGTGGCTGAATCAACCGAAATTTTCCGACCCATATCCCAGTTCGGATGTGCACAAGCTTGTGCAGGAGTAACATTCTCAAGATCTTCACGTTGCCACGTTCTGAATGGGCCGCCAGAGCCAGTTAATAAAACTTTACTCACCCCTTCGCTAGCAAGATCGCAATACCCTGGTTGTTGTTGAGCATTTAAAGGTAAGCACTGAAAAATTGCATTATGCTCACTATCAATCGGCAGTAATTGAGCGCCAGACGCTTTAACTGCGGCAATAAATATCGCACCAGAGGTAACCAACGCTTCTTTGTTAGCTAATAAGACTTTCTTTCCTGCTTTAACCGCAGCTAATGTTGGTAATAAGCCACAAGAGCCAACAATAGCGGCCATAACCGTATCAGTTGTTGGTTCTTGGGCGATGGTTTCAAGTGCTGTCGCACCTGACCTAATGTCAATATGAGTTATGTTTGCTGCAAGTAATTTTGCTTTAAGCATTTCAGCACTCTTCGCTGACACCATAACCACTTTGTTAGGCCTAAACTCAAGACATTGATCAAACATGTCATTAACGCTTGAGTGTGCAGATAAACTGACTATATCAAATTTTTCGGGGTGTAAACGAACAACATCTAACGTGCTTTTACCAATTGAACCGGTAGAGCCTAAAATACACAATTTTTGCATTTATTCTACCAACCCAAATAAGCGTAACATAACGCATAAATAGGCGCGGTTGCCGTTAAACTATCAATACGGTCTAAAACACCGCCATGGCCTGGTAATATTGAACCACTGTCTTTTACACCAGCTTGGCGTTTAAACATACTTTCGTTCAAATCACCCAAAACTGAGATAGTTGTGATCAAGATTGTTACTGGAATAACGATTTTGTATTGAGCAATGCTCCAATCGATAAAATAGCCGGCTATTGCTACCATTACACAGGCAAAAACAACACCACCTAAAAAGCCTTCTAATGTTTTGCCAGGGCTGACATTTGGCAATAATTTGTGCTTACCGATAGATTTACCAACAAAATAAGCGCCTACATCAGCACTCCAGACCATCAAAAATAGAAACATCAATAATTGTGCACCATGATAGCTATCTATTTGAAATTCGCTACTTCTTAACACCATAAAAGCAAGCCAAGTCGGTATTAAAGTTAACCAGCCAAAAAGCCCTCTAACTGAACGATGACTTGACCAAAAGGTACTACAACGTGGATATAAAAAAGTTAAACCTGCAGAAAGCAACCACCAAGCTACCGCTAACCAAAGGATAATATTAACTTGGGACAACAATACCTTTGGGGCATGCCATAACTGTTCAATCGGCAATAAATACCAAAGTGCGCCAATTAATAAACTGGTAATACCTACAAAAGCTAAACGTCTACGCAAAGATGCAAAGCCCATTAATGGCCCCCACTCCCAAGCACCGATGGCCATAACAACTAACATAACTGCAGCAAAGTTAATTAGTGATAGATAAAAAATCGCTCCGATTGCAGCGGGTGCGAGCAATAGTGCAGTAATGATACGTTGTTTTAACAAACGATATTCCTTATTTTCTGGGGCATTTATGTGCTTTATTTTAGTTATTGATATTGATTGAAAGCACAATCCCGTTATTATTTTTAATTATTATTAATGACTTGCGCACTCGTTTGACCAAAACGTCGTTCTCTTTGGTCAAACAATGTTATTGCTTTGGTAAACTCTTCTTCATCAAAGTCTGGCCAAAGTACATCGGTAAAATAAAACTCTGCATAGGCTGCTTGCCACAACAAAAAGTTACTAATACGATAGTCGCCACCTGTACGAATGAGTAAATCTAACTCAGGTAACCCTGCTAAACTCGTCTGATCATTCAATGTTGATTCAGTTATTTCTTCTGGCTTTATTTCTTGCTTGGCAACTTTTTCTGCTAATATTTTAGCTGCATTAGTAATGTCCCAACGCCCGCCATAATTAGCCGCAACAGCTAAGACCATTCCGGTATTTTCAGCGGTTAATGTCTCAGACTCTACGATCATTTTTTGTAATTTGCTGGAAAACTTGCTCAGATCGCCAATTACCTTAAATTTAATACCATTTTTATGCAAGCGCTTAACTTCTCTAGTTAAGACAAACATGAATAGGTCCATAAGAACACTGACTTCACTTTCAGGTCTTTGCCAATTTTCACTACTAAAAGCAAATAAAGTTAATACTTTTACGCCTTTTTTAGCCGCAATTGCAACTGAGGTCTTTACCGACTCTACACCAGCTTTATGGCCAGCAGTTCGCTTTTTTCCTCTCAATTCAGCCCAGCGGCCATTACCGTCCATAATAATAGCAACATGCTGAGGAATTCTTGCTGTTTCTGCTAGCATTTGATTATTTGCTTTACTCACATACTCTCCATTGTAGCTTAACGCTGAGTAGTATATTTCTATCTAGTCTATGCAAAAACGCCGCAGGCATTATCTACGGCGTCATGAAAGAATTAATGAAAAAATTAAATTTCCATTAATTCCTTTTCTTTACCTGACAGAATATCATCAACTTGCTTAATAAAAGTGTCAGTAATTTTTTGTATTTCATCTTCAGATTGATGCATTTCATCATCACTGATTTCTTTCTCTTTATTCAGAGACTTGATATCTGTATTAGCATCACGACGAATATTACGAATAGCAACTTTACCGCCTTCAGCTTCACCACGAACAACTTTTACTAAATCTTTACGTCGTTCTTCGGTTAGCGCAGGCAGTGGAATGCGAATTAAGGTACCTTGTGATGAAGGATTAAGGCCTAAGTCCGATTTTAAAATAGCTTTTTCCACAGCGCCGATCATGCCTTTGTCAAACACGGTAATCGCTAATGTACGTGCGTCAGGAACAGATATATTACCCACTTGGTTAAGTGGCGTATCCATCCCGTAATACTCAACAACAATATTATCAAGTAAAGAACGATGTGCTCGCCCGGTACGTATTTTGTTCAAACTAATTTTTAATGACTCGATACTTTTCGCCATTCTTTCTTGAGCGTCTTGTTTTATTTCGTTTATCACTATGTTATTCCTGCACTAATTAATTTAAATTTTCAGCGTGATCAATTGTTGTACCTTCGACACCGCCCATAATGACAGATCGTAATGCGCCAGGTTTATTCATATTGAAAACCCGTAACGTCATACTGTGATCGCGAGCTAAGGTGAAGGCAGCTAAATCCATCACTTGTAATTCTTTTTCTAATACTTCTTGGTAACTCAAATGACTATATAAAGTTGCATCTGGATTTGCGACTGGATCTTCTGAGTAAATACCATCGACTTTCGTTGCTTTTAATACTACATCTGCTTCAATTTCGATGCCACGTAAACATGCAGCAGAATCGGTAGTAAAAAATGGATTGCCCGTACCCGCACTAAATATCACCACACGACCTGACTTTAATAAGCTAATCGCTTCTGCCCAATTGTAACGGTCACACACACCAGCAAGATCAATTGCTGACATTAAACGTGTGTTAACAAATGCACGGTGAAGTGCGTCACGCATGGCTAAACCATTCATAACAGTTGCTAGCATACCCATTTGGTCGCCAACAACACGATTCATACCTGCTTCAGCTAGGCCTTTACCTCGAAACAGATTACCACCGCCAATAACTAAGCCGACCTGAATACCCATTTCGATTAATTCTTTAATTTCTTGTGCCATACGATCCAATACTTTTGGATCTATGCCAAAGCCTTCTTCACCCATTAAGGCTTCACCGCTAAGTTTTAAAAGGATTCGACGATACATTGGTTTGGGATTGATGCTCATGTAATAAACATTCCTTAAGAATTATTAAATTAAATAGTCTAGGCCTGATCGACCGCGAGTATTTTAATACGTTTAGCCAAGCTTCGAAAGTCTAATATGAAAAAAGTCTATAGTAGAAGCTATTTATTGCTTTTCTTTGCAAAAAGCGCACGATATTTAACCGAAACCAACATATTTCGCTGTTAGTTTGAATTTCTAACCTTTAAATTACGGTAAATTTAGCTTATAAAAAAAGCGCCAAATGGCGCTTTTTTCAAGAAAGGTGCGTTAACTAAATTAATTCAATAATGAATTAACCTTTAGCTGCAGCGATTTGTGCTTCAACTTCAGCAGCAAAATCTTCTTCTTTCTTCTCGATACCTTCACCAACTTCTAAACGAACAAATGAAGAAATTGTTAAGCCTTTCTCTTTTAAGATAGCACCAACAGTTTTCTTTGGTTCCATGATAAAAGCTTGACCTGTTAAAGAAATTTCACCAGTAAATTTCTTCATACGGCCGATGATGATTTTTTCAAGTAAATCAACTGGCTTTTTCTTGTTTTCTTCAAGAGCATCGTTTTCAGCTTTTAAGATATCTAACTGAATGCGTTGTTCATTTTCAACTACGCTAGCTGGAACATCTTCAGGGTTGATGTATTCTGGCTTGCTTGCAGCAACGTGCATAGCAATGTGCTTAAGTGATTCTGCATCACCTTCACCAGCAACAACAACACCGATAGTAGCGCCATGGCTATAAGAAGCTAAAGCAGCTCCTTCGATGTACTCAACACGACGAACATTGATGTTTTCACCAATTTTTGTCACTAGAGTAATACGCTTCTCTTCGAATTGAGCTTGTAGCTCTTCGATAGTTACTTTAGAAGCAAGTGCCGCGTCAGCAACTTCGTTAGCAAAAGCTAAGAAGTTATTGTCTTTTGCAACAAAATCAGTTTGACAGTTAATTTCAACTAAAACAGCAACGCCATCGTTAGTTTTGATTAAAATAGTACCTTCAGCAGCAATGTTACCTGCTTTCTTAGCAGCTTTTGCTTGGCCAGACTTACGCATGTTTTCAATTGCAAGTTCCATATCGCCATCAGCTTCTTGTAAAGCTTTTTTACAATCCATCATGCCCGCAGCTGTGCGTTCACGTAATTCTTTAACTTGTGCAGCAGTAATTGCCATGAAATTTTCCTCAATATAAAAGTATTCAGTATTTGCCACAACAACTGAATTGTTGTGGCAACAGCAGTTTAGATCGTTATCTAAAAACTGAACTTATTCAGTTTCTACAAAACCGTCTTTTTCAGCTTGTACTGCGATGTTTTGCTCACGACCAGAAAGAACAGCATTTGCAGCTGAATCTAAGTATAAGGTCACAGCGCGAATCGCATCATCGTTACCTGGAACGATGTAGTCAACGCCATCTGGGTTTGAGTTAGTATCAACAACAGAAATTACTGGAATGCCTAAGTTGTTAGCTTCTTTAATAGAAATGTGCTCGTGATCAGCATCAATGATGAATAAAACGTCAGGTAAACCACCCATGTTTTTGATACCACCAAGGCTTTTCTCAAGTTTTTCCATTTCACGAGTACGCATCAACGCTTCTTTCTTAGTAAGCGCTTCAAAAGTACCGTCAGAGCTTTGAGCTTCAAGATCTTTTAAACGTTTGATTGATTGACGAACTGTTTTCCAGTTAGTCAACATACCACCTAACCAACGGTGATTAACGTAGAATTGGTCACATTTTATCGCTGCATCTTTAATTGCATCGCTTGCTGCGCGTTTAGTACCAACAAATAAAACTTTACCTTTCTTCGAAGAAACATTGCTTAATACAGCAAGAGCTTCGTTGAACATTGGAACAGTTTGTTCAAGGTTGATGATATGAACTTTATCACGAGCGCCAAAAATGTATGATTTCATTTTTGGGTTCCAGTAACGGGTTTTGTGACCGAAATGAACACCGGCTTTAAGCATATCGCGCATAGAAACGTTTGGCATGTTTTTTCCTTTATGGGGTTAAGCGTCCATACACCCAATATACACGACCCTTAATTGCGTTTTACTAAATGTAAAATCGCTGAGCACCCCGGTATATCTTTGCTAGATGTATGTGAGTTTAGTTTTAATGTATTGAATTTTTTCAATACCGTTTAATGTTAAAAATATCTGTAAAACCCATATGAGATTTAGACAAACAATTTAACGGCGCACTTTATACCATAAACCCCAGCATTTGACTAGTTTTTAGCTAAAAATAAGCCTTGTGATATTTTATTTCGCTAAAAGCTAGGATCTTTAATTGCAGCGCGGTAAAATTACTTCACTATTTCCATCAAACTAATGAAATCATGTCATTGAATACAGAAAACGCAGAACTTTTTTATATCTACGATAGTCACTGCCCATGGAGTTATGCCTCTACCGTATTGGTTGAAAAAATATTAAGTGCTTTCCCTGCAATCAGTTTTAGAGCTATGCACATTGGCTATTACGATGGGGATAATAAAGTATCTCCAACGACCATTACTGCAGTAGGAGAATTTAGTAACGTGCCGTTTGGCAGTAATTATGTCGATACCCTAAATTACACAAAAGACTCAACATTAGCAGCCAACTTAATGGCTTGGGTTCAAAACAAGTCGGCAAAGTCGGCTTTTGAATTATTGACCAAGTTACAGCACGCACATTTTATTTTAGGTAATGAATTGGCTGATAAGGAAAGCGTCATTGATATAATCGATGAACTTAAATTGTCACCACCAGCAAAATGTCTACAATCAAATAAGTTAACTAAAGACGCTGAATTTGCTATTCATGACATTATTGAAATACAAGAGCTGATTGGCACTCAAGCAATTCCAGCGATGCTTTTGGCCTACAATGAAAGCTTAGTGCTACTAAACCACAACCTGTATTTAGAAAATCCTGACGCTATTGTCGAGGCGGTTAAGGTTGAGTTGAATAGCCTTTCGTCAAAAAGTTAACCATGGCCTGTATTTGTCTGGCCAAGTATTAATCAGTTTTCAGATAAGAGGGTTAACTTATTAACCTTCTTATCTTAATAAGTTAAATTTACAGCAATTCCCAAGTAAACTAACGTTACAGCTCACTTAATTATTTACTGTGAAGTTTTCGATTGGGAAAAGTCAAAAAAAACAGGTAAAATTACACGCAATTATTGTTTATCGATGCTAATTAATTTTCACAAAGAAAATAACAGCAGTAGTCGCTAAATATATTTTACCCTTATTACATTATTTACAGAGTTAGATTTGAGGTTTTATGACAATTACGATAAAAGATCAGCAAGAAATTGAAAAAATGAGAATTGCGGGAAAGCTTGCTGCAGATGTATTGGAAATGATTGAGCCTCATGTTAAAGCTGGTGTTACTACCGACGAACTTAACACGATTTGTGCCGAGTACACTGAAAAAGTCCAAAATGCGATATCTGCACCGTTAAACTATCATGGCTTTCCAAAATCAATTTGTACATCAGTTAACCACGTTGTTTGTCATGGTATTCCTAACGATATTCCATTAGTGGATGGCGATATTATCAATATTGACATTACAGTCATTAAAGACGGCTACCACGGTGATACTAGTAAAATGTTTTTAATTGGCGATACTTCACCAGAAGACAACCGTCTTTGTCGTATTACTCAAGAAGCTTTATATATTGGTTTGAAAAAAGTTAAATCGGGTAACACTTTTGGCGAAATCGGCACAGCCATTCAAAAGTTCATCAAAAAATCGGGCCGTTACTCTATTGTAAAAGAATATTGTGGTCACGGTATTGGCAAAGAATTTCATGAAGAGCCACAAATTGTTCATTATAAGAATAATGACAATGAAAAAATGCAAGAAGGTATGTGTTTTACCGTTGAGCCAATGATTAATCTTGGTCGAGCCAATACTTTACTCGATAAAGAAGACAACTGGACGGTATATACTTTAGATGGCAAAAAGTCAGCGCAATGGGAACATACCGTTGTAGTCACTAGAACCGGTTGTGAAGTTTTAACCCTTCGTAAAGATGATACGATACCTCGAATACTGCATAACTAAGTTTAAATAAATATAACTAAATTGCTGTTTGCATAGTAACTTATCTCATTACTATGCAATTTTCGCTAATGGGAATATTGCTAAATATATGAGAGCTTATTGTTGAATACACCATCATTAATCCCAGAAAGTTATTGTGACGCTCTAGCCATCAGCGCACCGACCTTAACTAGCGCACAATTTTGCTCACTCAGCCAAGAGTTTTTGCAATGGCAGCTCGAACAATTCCCTATTAGTGAAGTAACATCTCTAGTAGCCGCAAGAGCCTATTTTGTAGACCTTATTTTAACTAAACTTTGGTGCCAACATCACCTCGACGAATACCAAATTAGCTTAGCCGCCGTTGGTGGCTATGGACGCCGAGAACTTCACCCCTACTCTGATGTAGATATTTTATTAATTACTCAAGATATCATTGAAGATGAATTAGCTGAAAAAATATCAGCATTTATAACGCAACTTTGGGATGTAAAACTTGATATTGGTCACAGCGTTCGCAGTATAAAAGAATGCCTTAACCAAGCGATTGATGATGTAACCATCGCAACAAATTTAATGGAAATGCGTCAAATTTGTGGGAACGAGTCATTAGTCTCTCAATTACAACCGTTGTTGATTGAGGATATATTTTGGACCTCAGAAAAGTTTTTTATCGCCAAGCGCGATGAACAATATAAACGCCATAAACAGCACCATGGTGCATCATATACCCTTGAGCCAAATCTAAAGTCTAACCCTGGTGGCCTGCGTGATATTCAAACCATTGGCTGGGTTGCCAAACGCCACTTTATGGCAGATACGCTTGAGCAGTTAATCGACCACCAATACCTGACTAGCAATGAATTTTTTGAATTAATTGAATGTCAGGATTACTTATGGCGCATGCGTTGTGCCTTGCATTTTATTGCTGGACGCAATGAAAACCGCTTGTTATTTGATTACCAAGCAGATGTTGCTGAATTAATGGGCTTTGGTGATGGTGGAAAGCTTGCGATAGAACGTATGATGAAGCGGTTTTTCCGCATTATTTCTCGCGTTTCTGAGCTAAACAGAATGCTTTTACAGCATTTTGAATATGCGATTTTAAATGAGAAGAAGCACAGTAAAGAGATTGTGCTTAATGAAGATTTTGTCATTATAGATGGACAAATTAAAGTCTGTAATAAACGCGTTTTCACACGGTCCACCATGATCATGGAAATGTTTTTACTGATAGCTCAGCATAAAGAAATTACTGACTTACATCCTGAAACGTTACGTCTTATGCGTAATGCTCGACGTCGTTTAGTCTCTGGCATGGTCGACTATGAACGTTGTCGAGAAATATTTATTGCCTTAATTAAACACCCTCGTGGCTTAGGTTTAGCATTTACGCTAATGCATCGACACTCTATTATTGGCGCTTATTTACCTCAATGGCGAAATATTGTCGGCCAAATGCAATTTGATTTATTTCACGCCTATTCTGTCGACGAGCATAGTTTTCGTTTATTGAAAAATCTATATCGCTTTAGCCAGCCTAAGCATAATGACGAATATCCATTATGTAGTAAAATTGTTCAACGCATACGCAAGCCAGAGTTACTTTACTTTGCAGGTATATTTCATGACATTGCAAAAGGTCGTGGCGGCGATCATGCAAAACTTGGCGCAATCGACGCATTAGACTTTGCAAAGATCCATAAATTAGGCGATCACGATGGCCGTATGATCTCTTGGTTGGTTGAAAAGCATTTATTAATGTCAGTAACAGCACAGCGCAGAGATATTTCAGACCCTGATGTCATCAAAACTTTTGCTGAAATTGTTCGCGATGAGGCGCATCTTGACTATTTATATTGTTTAACCGTTGCCGACATGCGCGCCACGAACGAAAGCTTATGGAATAGTTGGAAAGCTAATTTACTTGAAGACTTATACTACAGCACTAAGCGTGCCTTTAGGCGTGGTCTTGAAAAACCAGTCGATTTAAGAGCAAAAATCAGAGAAAACCAACGACTTGCCAGTGAAATATTAGCGATACAAGATGTTGATCAAGAGCGCTTAACGCAATTATGGAAAGAATTTAAAGCAGATTATTTTTTACGCTACTCACCTGAGCAAATTGCTTGGCATTTTCAGCATATTTTGTCGCATAACAAAGCTAAACCTTTAGTTATTATAAGCCCGAAACCTTATCGAGGTGGCACCGAGGTATTTGTCTATACCCAAGATAAACCTAATATATTTTTTAATATTGTTTCATTACTCGGTGCTAAAAAACTGTCTATTCATGATGCTAAAATCACCACAAATAAATCAGGTTACACTGCCAATACCTTTGTAGTTTTAGACAACCGCAATAAAGCTATTAATGATAGTGCGAGAGCGCTCAGCATTGCACGCTCATTAAGTAGCAGGTTAGCGTCGAAACAAATTCGTATTAAGCCTAAGCCAATAGCAAAAAGGTTTCGTCAATTTAAAGTGCCTACCCATGTTAGTTTCATTGAAGGCACAACAAAGAACCGTACTATGTTAGAAATCGTCGCGTTAGATCATCCAGGTCTTTTAGCGAATATTGCCGCTATTTTTCAAAAATGTAAAATACAAATACATTCAGCTAAAATAACCACCTTCGGCGAAAAAGCCGAAGATGTTTTTACCGTTTCAAATATAGACAACCAAGCATTAACTCACGAGCAAAAAGACGCTTTAGAAGCGATGCTTTGTGCTGAAAGCCCACGATAACTTTACCAAATGAATACTAGGAATCTCCTGATGTCAGATTTACAAAATATAATTGAACAAGCATTTGAAGAACGCATGAACATTACTCCTACAACCGTTTCTTCTGAAGTGAAACAAGCGGTTTTAGATGCTTTAGCGGCCCTAAATAATGGTTCAGCTCGTGTAGCAGAAAAAATCGCCGGTGAATGGGTTGTACATCAATGGCTTAAAAAAGCAGTTTTACTCTCATTTCGAATTTGGGATAACGAAGTTATTGATGGCGCTGAGAGCAAATATTTCGATAAAGTACCGATGAAATATACTGATTACAGCCATGCTGACTTTGAAGCAGACGGTGTTAGAGTTGTGCCAGGCGCTTCAGTTAGAACCGGTAGTTTTATCGGCAAAAACGTCGTTGTTATGCCAAGTTTCGTCAACATTGGCGCATATGTTGATGAGGGTTGTATGGTTGACGGTTGGGCTACTGTAGGCTCTTGCGCTCAAATTGGTAAAAACGTACATTTGTCAGGTGGCGTTGGTATTGGCGGTGTACTTGAACCGCTACAAGCTGGCCCGACAATTATTGAAGACAATTGTTTTATTGGCGCGCGCTCAGAGATTGTAGAAGGTGTTGTAGTTGAAGAAGGCGCGGTGATATCGATGGGTGTTTATATCGGTCAAAGTACCCGTATATTTGATCGTGAAACCGGCGAAATTCATTACGGTAGAGTCCCTGCTGGCTCTGTGGTTGTGCCAGGCAACTTACCATCAAAATGTGGTACTTATAGTTTATATGCCGCTATCATTGTGAAAAAAGTAGATGCTAAAACACGTGCGAAAGTTGGCATAAACGCGCTGCTTCGCTCTGTATCTGAAGAGTAATTCACTTCATTATTTTAGCTAATCTCTCAAATGAAATAGTAAGAGTTCAGCCATTAATAAATACAATAGCACTTACTTTTATGAAGTAAGTGCTATTTTTTTGACACTCTTCTAAAAATAACAATCTCACACAAGACTTCACATCTGGTCGTGATAATCCCATATGTTGCCCTCAATTTTAAAGTGAACAATATTACTTTAAAATCAGTAAATTAAATAACCACCCCCGACTGCTATACCAATAAATCCTAGCCAATAATACAATTGGCATAACCCTTGCGATAGTGCTAATAAGACTAATTAATCATTAAAGCATTATGAAAAAATTAACCCTATTGATCGCTATCTTTATTGTCACATTGTTATCGGCTTGCACGTCAACGCAAAAAATTGCAGTGACAAAGAAACCACTCATTTCAGATCATTATTTAATGCTCAGTCTGCTCAATCGCGCAATGACACAAGATCAACAAATGATGCTTGCATTTGCAGAGCAGCGAGAAAAATATCAATTTCCCTACTTTGTTCAACCTGTTGAAATAAAAGGTCCAAAAAGCGAAGCTTATCCTGTCAAAAGAGCAAAACACAATTACAGTAACCTTATTGCACAAGACTTTAATTCTGTGCAAATCAGTGGGCCTAATTAGTCCACTATCAGCTTATATTTAGCAATAATTTCGATTATTTAAACTCTTCAGACTGCCAATTAAATTCAGTAAAAACCTGTTGCCACTGCGCATCAAATTCCGCATTAATTGAAATATTCAAACCTGATACTGGGTGAATAAAACTAATGCTTTTCGCGATTAACATTAAACGTTTAAAACCAAAATAATCGCCAAAAAATGGGTTTTGTTTATTATCACCATAATTAATATCACCAATAATCGGGTGTCGTAAATGTGCAAGATGCCGACGTATTTGGTGCCTGCGACCAGTATGGGGTTGGCATTTAATCAACGAATACCGCACGCTTGAAAACTTCCCTAAAGCAATAGGTAGCGTTGCAACGGCGACTGATTGATAATGGGTTTGTGCACTTTGTGGCTCTTTATCACGACTGACATTTTTATCGCCTAATTCGTCCAACTTTTCTTTTAATGGATAATCAATCAAACCAGAATTAAGCAGGTGTCCACGCGTTAGCGCGTAATAAGTTTTATCTATCTTCCTGTCACTAAATGCTTGTCCCATCAAACGAGCAACATCTTGAGTTAAAGCAAAAAGTAATACACCTGAGGTCGGTCTATCAAGTCGGTGTAAAGGATAAACATATTGACCTATTTGATCGCGGATAAGCTGTAGGGCAAAATAAATTTCATCTTTATCCATAAAGCTACGATGAACAAAAAGTCCTGCCGGTTTGTCGACAGCAACAATGTATTCATCTTGATATAGAATATTCAAATGGGGTTTATCAACGATAACTGCGCCAGCATTTATTAAGGCCATACGTTTAAATACTTCTCTTGGATGTTAATGTTAATTGCTAAAGTAGTAGCTTCGATAAGCAATGCTGTAAGTACTATTTTGTCACCACTTCGATTGATAATCCATCAAGATAAACGGTGGAGTTAACGCACTAATAGCCCTATAATAACGCGCCTCAATAACTTATCTCAACTTATAAAAGTGTTAATATTATTCTATGAGTACAACTTCAGACACTATTCCGTCAATATCGGCTTTACTGAGCTTATCTGATTCTCAATATCGAATTTACGATATTGGCCGACGTGTAGATAAAATATCAAAAGAGCAGTTTGAAAGAATTGAAGCCGCTCAATTACCCTATCCATACCCGATTCAAGGGCATGCCTTGCTCGCGATTGCATTTTGGCAAAAACAATCAACTAGCCCATACCTATGGTTTGTAAAACTTCCTTTAGATGAGAGAGGTTTATTAAATCAAGGCGCTAGAAATCATTTTATAGCGATTATTATCGAAGCACTTGGTGAAAACCTTTCGGTTAATCCAACAGAGCAACAAGAAGCATTGCTAAAGAAAAATCCATATCACTTTACCCCTGCGCAATACAAATTAGCGGCGGTTAACAGCATTGTATCTAAGTCATTAAAGCAATCTGCTAGTAAGTTTTATGTACCGGCTCAAACATATTTATCAGGTGTAAATGGTTGGGACGCTTGGCCTGAAGTCGGTGTTCAGGGGGTAGCTGATTTTGCTTTTAGATTAAGTGAAACTGACAACGCTAAAGTTTTAACGGATGCTTTGCATATACTGCCAGAAGAAGTTTTACTGCCGTTATGCTCTGCATTAGAAAATATTATATTACCTGCGGATGTAATTCAGCAAATAACAACACGTTTTCAATTGGCACAGTCAAACGAAAAGCACACTGAGTCTATTGCGTTATTGCGTGCATTAGCATCAAGTACTCAAAATCCATTTAGTGAACAATGCATCACTAATTTATTAACTCGTGATAGTTTAAACAACGATATCTTGATCATCATTGCAGGTCGTTTATGGCCAATTCTGGCTGATGAAGCATTACTGTTTATTTATTTAGAACATTTAACTAAAGAAAACGATAATGAGTTGTTCTCTGCAATTTTTAAAGATTTAGTTGCAATCCCCATGATACGCCCCGTACTATTGCAAGCAATTCGCTCACCAAAACGCAGCCCGGCTTTAGCACAAGCTATTGGTATGTTGTTTAAAGATTAGAGATTAGCATGGAAAATATTTACTACTTATTATTTATTGGCTTACTTTTTTGGTATTTCGTTTATTTACGTAAAGTATCAGAATATGCACGATCGCATGCCGATAAGTACTGCCAGCAAGAAAACTTACAGTTCTTAGCTATCGCGCGCCAATCAAGTCGTTTTCGGTTTTCTAAACAATTTGGGCCGCATTGGCTCAGTAGTTTCGAATTTGAATTTAGTGGCGATGGTGAGTCAACGTATAATGGTACGATGACACTTCGAGGCTATAAACTGGATAATATCGACACTCCAGCCTATCGAGTTAACTGATTTATTTTTGGAGGTTTTGTGCAGTTTTTTAAGTCACTTTTCTGCTGGCAGGGATTCGATAACCGTCTTCGTTTTATCTCGGTAAGTGTCAGTTGTTACCTTTTATTTATACTTTTCAATCAAGTTTTTAGTGACTCCGCATTAATCACAAGCTTTGTTTTATCAGTATTTTCAATAATATACTTAGCCACAACACGTCGTCGATTAAATGATATAAAGCTACTACTAAAGTGGACTTTTGCCCCTGCAGTCAGCTTTTTAATTTGCGGTTTACTGGTAATATTTACCGACAACAATATTACTAGTTGGTTGTTATTCTTATCATTATCCCCAGTGTTATGGTTGGTTACTTATCCAAGTAAACACAAAAGAACTTATATTTTAGGCTATGACGGCCCCGTTGATTTGACTCATTTACATCAAGAGACAAAAGTACGTTCCGTTCATAATAAAAGAGTAGAGCCTACTATTGATAGTCTTCATGTTAATACAGAGTTAGTAAAAGACGACGCCACAGACAATTCTAATACTCCTCATGCAAACGATTCAATAAATAACGGTCGTCATTCAACTTCAAATACCCAGCACCAAGATGACTTAGCCCAGAGAGTTCGTTTAGCGCTTGTTAATTACAAATATAGCCGAATAATTTTCGCTATTGTCATTATTTTGTTGCTGTTGTCACTGATCAGCTCATTACTTGTTACGTCATCAACACAAGAAGAATCTGCCAAAGTTCAATCTAGCGATGTTATAGAAGCTGCAGATAAATTCCAACATATGATCACCCTACCAAATAACTTCACCGTCATGTTTTCAGCATCGCAAGCCCTCGTTTTAACATGGCCTGCCGATGTAGAAGACAACCAAGAAATTTGGTCACTGTCGAATGCGCAAGGCGATAAAAGTTGTACATCCATCGACTTCAATTCTGCAGTAGCAATTAGAACTTACCGAGTTAAAGTTGAGCAAAACAGTTATTACGCCTATTTTTCACCATTAGATACTCAAGCACTTATTAAAAATATTGCTTTTAAAAATAGCTTCACACTTTGTGGTTACAACTTTTCACTTAAAGGTAGTCAAGTAACATTAGGTAAATCACCTTTCTATGCTAATTTAATTGAGTATTAGAGAAGCTGATTTTAAGTAAGAAAAGCAGCTCATCAAACTATATTTAACCCTAACCTTTGTACTGTCATGTACTAATAGTCCATTATATTGACACAAATGTGGCTATGCTAATTATGCCAATATTCACCTATTCATATGACGAAGAAGCGATAGGACTAAACTATTGATAATTTTTCAAGGTCTTGACATTAATATTTACTTTACAAGTATTAAGCTTTTATTAACTTGACCTGAGGTGAACTGATAGCTTTCTTAATGATTGAATGGTAATCGTTGAGGGCTGATGTTAGCTAGATTCATACTAAGAATTAAATGTTATTTTTACTGATGCTTTTACGGTATGAACTACGAATGATCAAGCTAAAATTAAAATAAAAAAAATGCGGTTCAAAGAACCGCATTTCTTATAACTAGCTTATATGCATCCTGCATAAAAATATAATGATCCCGCTTCATCCATAAAGAGCTGTCCCTAGCCTTTCCTAGCAAACCATTTGCTGTCCATATTATCCATAACAATAACTATCCTAGTTACATCAATTGTCTACTCTTACCATCCTGGTAACTGTTCCTTGACAATTTTTCCTTCTATCCTTGCGAGACATCCTATCTCTTCGCTAAACTAAGCGTCCTATTGGTATTCCTTACCGTTGTTTGTAATCCCTTCGTCTCCTTGACAAATGTAATATTAGACTAAACCAAAACATTTCAAAGTAGACAATTTAAAATAATCTGAATATTAATTGCACCAACCGAACAAAATAAAATTTTAAACACTGAAAAACAATAACTTACGGATATCGCATTGCTAAGAGGTGTAATCAAAAACACCATATCCTACAACATTGTGAGATATGTCTTACAACCTTAGGGCATATTTAGTCGTTCAGTTCAGAAAGTGGTTTTTGTCATTCAGAATGAGATTCTCAGTCAATAGGTCATTAATTTAACTGTTAATGCACAGGTGCTTAATTCAGTTAAATACGGATAACTAACCTTCAGCTATAATGAAATATGCCGATACATAATGTATAACCGTTTTAAGTGCAGGTATTTTCTATGAGTTCACCAATTAAACCAAGCTCGACCTATAACCAAGACGTTAGATCTTTAGCTAAACCGCAAGACAACAAGCTAAGTGATTCTAAAGCTCAAAATACCGATGTTCAACCCAAGGAAAGTAAGGTAACAGAAGTAAAAGATTCAATTGCTGTTACGCAAAAGAAACAACTTAATGCCGCTATCATCGAGTCTTCGTTAAAGTTTAGCAATTCTATTGGTGACCAACCTTTATCACTGGTACTAAAAACAGCTTTGCAAGGGATAAATGAAGCACTTAAAGCAGATGGCGCTAATACTACAATAGAGGAAGCCTATGACTCTGGTATAGATACAAGCCCTGAGGCTACGGCCGAGCGAATCGTGACATTTAGCACGCAATTTTTAGCTTCTTATCGAGAACAACATCCTGAAATGGATGAGTCCGAATCATTATCAGCCTTTGTAAATATTATTAGCTCAGGTATTGACCAAGGTTTTGGTGAAGCTAAAGATATCCTTAGCAGTTTGAATGTTTTAGAGGATGAAATGGCAAGTACGATTGATCAAACTTATGAGTTAGTGCAATCAGGGATACAAGCTTTTGTAGATTCCTTTAGTGAGCAAGAGAGCGAATAATCTACTATTATCTGATTTGATTGCAAAATCAACATAATAAAAAACCGCATAACCCCATAAAAACTTGATAAGTTTAGTTGCCTTTAAGTCGCGACAATTAAATTTATACAACATAAAAATGCATTGTAACTCATATTTTTTAACACTTGAAATCAGATTATTTAACTAGCAAATTCTCAAGTGTCAACACAACTTGTACCGAAAATGCATGCAATAATTTCTTACTGTCTTTTGTTAGTTTTTGATCTGTTTTCAATAAAAATATAGTTTCGGTTCCACGAGTAGATTGATAATAATTTACATAATGTGGCGGCTCATAAAGGCTAGTCTTTATATTTAAGGCTTTATTAGTGAGTTCGGTGTATTGATCAGGCTTATCAAGTTTATCTGCTTCATTTAACATCACAGACTTTTCAGCATCAATGATAATCCGCCATGTTTTATCGCCATTTTGCGTTAAAGTAAATATGTCGGTGTTTTGAATCACAAACTCGGCTTGATCGGCGTTGAGTACTGAGGCCAGTTGTGTAATTACCGCCTGAGCTAAATCAAGTACCTCATCAATTTGAGATAAATTAGCAATCGCATTAATGACCGCTTCCAAGCCTTTTTGATAGCTTTGAATACGAGATAAATCTCGATAAGAGCGCAAAGCGATAAAACAAGTATGATTTAACTTATGCTTAGTAATTTCAGTTTTAGATAAATAGCCATCAATATCGTAATCTTGCATAACATCATTGATTGGGGCAAAGCCAGGTTGACCTGTTCGCAAAACAACACGGGTAAAATGATTCTCCAAGTCATTACGAATATACTTTGACACTGTCAAGCCAGCATTATCAGACTCCATCACAACGTCGAGTAAAACTAAGGCAATATCATTGCGTTGTTTTAATATTTTCTTCGCTTCTTCACCAGTGTAAGCATTTATAAATTCAATAGCTCTATTTTCAAAATGAAAGTCTGATAAACATAATTCAGTGACTTTATGTACTTCTTCATCATCATCAACAATCAGCACTTTCCATGTACGCTTTTCGATAATTGGAGTTATATCCGTTTCTTCACTTAACCAATCCATGTGCGATCTCTACTGGTAATTTTCTTGGGTCATGATTTCATATTATGAACAATTTAATAAATTAACAACTTTTACGCTTCTAAAATAAATTTAATGGGCGGTTAAAAGTAAATATTTTTAACAAATAACGAGAAAACTTCAAAAATAATAAGGTATTTACTCCTTCGCATGACGCTGTTACTTGATAAAATCGTCAAAATTACAGTATTAATCGACATTAATTACCGCCTGTTAGCCTTTATTTATAGGTTTTTAGTAATAAATTGAAACAATATTGATAAAGCTTCACTATTTCTATTGCTCAATTCGTTGATATTTCTTAGTATATTGAGGACAAAAATAAATAAGGAATAAAAATAATGAATAAAAGTGAATTAGTAGCAAAAATTGCTGAAGGGGCCGACATTTCAAAAGCTTCTGCTGGGCGTGCGTTAGATAGCTTAATCGAGTCTGTTACAACTGAACTTGCCAATGGCGGTGATGTTGCTTTAGTAGGATTTGGTACTTACAAAGTAAATGATCGTGCAGCTCGCACGGGTCGTAACCCGCAAACTGGTGCAGAGATTCAAATCGCTGCAGCAAAAGTACCTGCATTTAAAGCAGGTAAAGCATTAAAAGATGCAGTTAACGTTTAGTTGACACTGGTCACAATTGTCCTTTCAACAGAAAGTGCCATTTGTGACCAACATTACCTCCTCTGAATACCTCTTTTCTACCAGCATTTATTTAGCCCTGATAAAATACAACTTGATTTGAAGTCAACAATAAAAAACTAGTGGTAAAGCTGTATGAGCTTAATTTATGCCATGACAGCTCTGCTCTTCAAAATTCAAAATTCAAAATTCAAAATTCAAAATTCAAAATTCAAAATCATTTTATTAATGTACTGCATTAAGTATAAATTAAAATTGATAAAATATTTTTCAGCACGATAGTTCGGCTTTAACAGAAAAAATGTAAGGTATGAAAAAATGAAGTGTTTATTAATTGAATAATGAACCCAAATTTTACTTTAAGTTCATTATAATCTGAAGTGCTGCAAATTAGCTGTTGATATATCAACTGTCGAAATTGAACAGTTAATAACCTATTTATAAAAAGCTTCTACTTCACCTTTAAGGGTCATAAGTAGCGGTTGACCTCGACGATCTAACGCTTTTGGAGATGGAATTTTTACCCAGCCTTCGCTGATACAATATTCTTCTACATCGTTACGCTCTTTGCCATTCAAACGAATACCGATACTGTGCTCAAAAATTTCTTCAACATGGAATTTACTACGGGGATTGCCAGAAAGACGATCTGGTAAAGCTGGAAGTGATTGACTATCGCTCATGTCATTTATCTATATTAAATAAAAAGAGCGCTATTGTAGACAATATAGCCTTAGCGCTCAAGAAAAGCATGACCGAACAGTACGGTTATTTATTAATGATGATAATTTTCTACGCTAGTTACCCACTACGGGGGTTGTCGTGATGAAGTAATGAGAGAGTTATCTTGCTTACTAATCTACACTTTCAGGGTTTTCTCGATAATAGACCATCAATGAACCTGAAACGTTACCAACAACCACTTCTTCAATAAATTGATAATCGACATCTTTGAAAAAAGCTTTATATTTTTTACTCGTCGCATAAACAGCAACACCTTCACTTTCAGTATGCTCTGCTAAAATAGTATTTACAGCGGCCATTAAATAATGACCAAAGCCGTGATGTTGGTGCAATGGATGAATGGCAATAAATGACAACATATGGAATTTTTTTAACGGCACTGCTGCTAAAACAACCTTTTCCTTTTCAATCATTTGTTTTGTACCGAAATATCCAGCACCTAGTAACATTTTTAAACGCCAATGCCAAAAACGCTCCGATGAAACGCCCTCTTCAGGGTTATTTAAGCAAGCAACGCCTACCATAGTTTCACCTAAATATAGGCCAATCATGGGTTGTTTAGCTTGCCAAAAAGCATTTAGTTCTTCACGAATAGCGGCACGGAGACGTTGTTCATAATCAATTTTATCTGCAGCAAATATTTCTAAAAACACCGGATCATCATGATACGCTTGATAAAGTAATGAAGCGGCTAGTTTCAAATCTTCAGCCGAAAGGTAGGCAGCTTTTATATCGACATTGCTTTTATCTACAGCTGGTGATGACATCTAGTAACCCTCTTGTATGGAAAAATTATTATTATTTTGATCAGTTCACCATATCAGGATAGTTGAAATCAGGTCAAACTTAATTCATTAACGCAAGGTTGAACGAGGTCAACCTTGCGTTAACTCAACAATACAAGACAACGTATTATGTTATTAATTTAATTGACTATGTTGATTTGATTTTACTAAACGTCCTTTCATTGTAAGCATAAAAAGAAGACCTAATAACCAACTAATGCCGCCTGAATGCTCGCTATACTCTATAACTTCAATGTATTCAGGATCGTAGTCACTACTTTCTAGTGGCAATGCATAAAGTTCATTACTGTCATTTGAACTATAAGTTGCTACAACGTCGTTAAAACCGACTTCATATAAATCAATTAGCACATCGTAATGCTCCGTTATATAGCCAGAATCAAGCAAAGTAACGACTTCAAATTCATCTTCTGTGTCTTCTCCTGTAATTACAAAGTCATCCGTTGAATAGAATAACGTCCAAGGGCCTCCGTTTTTACTTAAATATAAATCAGCATAAACAACCGCCTGTTCACCATAAATTGGGGATAATATATCTGCATCAAAAGTCACACTGAAGCTCTGATAATATCCATCATTATCAATATCCTCAATTAATTGCGCGAAACCTGAGTATATTGAAAAAGTATGATGATAGTTTGTGGTCGCTGTCGTGTTAGAGCCTAGCGGTTGATCCAAAGACTTATCTTGTACTTCACTTAAAGTTAAAACTTGCTCTCTATTCATACCGCGAAGTTTCTGATTTCGTTGGCTTGGGTTCTTTTTAACGTGTTCTTGTATATTTTTTTGACTGGTGTCATTGCTAAGCATGTTACTTTTCAACCCCGCGATTGAATAACTACTCATCGCATTGTCGGTTGGAGTTTGACCAAGAGACGCTTGACTGACAAGTATTAACCCCAGAGCTAAATTACGAGTGATTTTTTTATTTAAGTTTTTATTTAGTGTTAAAGTAAACATAAGTACAACCTCCATATAGAATATGGCTATCATTTAACATCAGGCTTGCTGAACCGAAACTGAACACTTTAGTTTTGAATTTTTATTTAATGCTCAAGCCAATTTTCAGACTCACTTTCGTTCAGAAAGCATTCAGCTTAGTGCTTTATACTAGGAGTCACTTGGATTAAGGTCACCATTCTTTTACACTGTTTGTTAATGACGATTTAACTAGGGAATACAATGAATAAACAATTATTTATGCTAAGCGTAATTACTTCACTAATAGCAGGCCCTGTGCACGCTAAAATTGAGGTTTCGCCAAATAGTTTGATGATTGTAAAAGCTGCCTACGGCCAAGCAAGTCAAGGCAAGTCAATAAGTGCTCAGCAAGCTGCCAGAATCGTCAAAAACAAGTACGGCGGTAAAGTTTTAAAAGTTAGTAATAGCGGCTCTAAAAATAGCCCTGGTTATCGGGTTAAATTATTAAAAGACAATGGTCATGTAATTTCGGTCTTTGTTGACGCTAAATCTGGCCGGGTATCAGGACATTAACTTATGCGCATTTTACTTATTGAAGACGATGCTAACTTGCAACAACATGTTAAAGAGCACCTAATAAAGGCTAAATATAGTGTTGATGTTGCAAGTGATGGTGAGTCTGGCTTATTTCAAGGCCAAGAATTTCCCTACGATGCTGCCATTATAGATCTAGGGTTACCCAAATTAGATGGCGTGAGTGTTGTTAAATCATTACGAGAACAAGGTTTTTCATTTCCTATATTAATACTTACGGCTCGTGGAAGTTGGCAAGACAAAGTATCTGGACTTGATGCGGGTGCAGACGATTATTTAACTAAACCTTTTCACATAGAAGAGCTACTCGCTCGATTAAATGCATTAATCAGACGCAGTGCCGGACAAGCAAGTCCACTGATTGAGAACGGTCCATTTGCCATTAACACTGCTAGCATGCAAGTAAGCGTTAATCAGCAAGTTATTTCACTAAGCAGTTATGAATACAAATTATTTGAGTATCTTATGCATCATTTAGGTGAGGTAAAATCAAAATCAGAACTTACTGAGCATATTTACGATCAAGACTTTGACTTAGACTCTAATGTCATAGAAGTTTTTATTCGTCGTTTACGCAAAAAACTTGATCCTGACAACCAGTATAAATTCATTGAAACCTTGCGTGGCCAAGGGTATTTATTAAAAGACTTAACACCAAGTATTTAACTAACATTTTAGCTAGACAAGGTAATTATTGTTGTTCAACTCTCTGAAAACGTCCTTAAACTCATTAAAAACAAGAGTGCTGTTCAGTGCTTTGTTGATGATCTTTATCTTATTGCCAATTGTCGGCTTAATTATTAGTAACGCCTTTGAAAAACATATGATTTCCAGTGTACAAAATGAGCTTTCGGCTTATTCTTACTCTATTTTAGCAATAATAGAAGTAGACGATAACAGCTTAATAATGCCTGAACTACTTTTAGAAAATCAATTTAATGTCAGCCAATCAGGTTTATATGCGGTACTCACAACGCCCAATAGCATTGAGGAAAATAGCCTCTCAAATCAATCATTATCAATTGCAAACAAACTTTGGAGTTCACAATCATTATTATCTAGCTGGCAAGCTGAAAATTTTCAACAACCTAATTTAGGGAAAAGTGCTTTTTACCAAGCAGATATCGAAGCTCAACCCCACTTTGTTTATAGTTTAAGTGTCAGTTATGGCTCAGAAAGCCAGCCATTTCCGATGACCTTGCATATCATCAAGCAACAAGATGATTTAAAGCAAATGATGGCTGAATTTCATCGTCAATTATTAATAGGACTAGCAGGTTTAATGCTAATACTTTTAATGGTGCAATACTTGTGGTCTATCTGGACATTAAAACCTTTAATGGTATTGCGTTCAGAACTGAGTGATGTAGAAAAAGGTAAAAGCGATCGCTTAACCGGTATTTACCCTACTGAATTGAGCCAAGTTACTGAGCAATTGAACTTATTGCTTAATGCTGAGCAACAACAACGTCAGCGCTATCGTAATGCTTTATCTGATTTAGCGCATAGCTTAAAAACGCCTCTTGCTGTAATGCAAACAGAACCAGAAATGTCTGCACTGGCTCAAGAGCAAATTACCATTATCAATACGATTATCGAACACCAGTTACGTAAAGCTCAAAGTGCTGGGCAATCCTCTTGGCATTTAGGGACATCAGTCAGCCCCATAGCCAATAAATTGATTAATAGTTTAGAAAAAATATATCGTGATAAAGCGATTGTTTTTAATTTAAATATCACTCCGGAGTCAACATTTAAAGGCGATGAAGCCGACCTACTAGAGATATTAGGCAACCTACTTGATAACGCATGCAAAGCTGCAGTAAAGCGCGTACATTTAACGATTGAGCAAGATAGTCAGAACTTAGCTATTATTATTGAGGATGACGGCGTGGGAATTGACCCTATTCTGCGAGCAGAAATTTTACAACGAGGAACCAGAGCAGATACTTATCAACAAGGACACGGAATTGGTTTAGCCATTGTTAGAGATTTGGTTAATAGTTACCAAGGCAGCTTAGTTATTGACGCTTCAGAGCAGTTAAATGGCGCTAAATTCAGTATCAATTTCCCATTATAAAAATTAATTTTCCACTTTAATTTATCGTTCAGCAAGCGTTCAGTTTACATTGGTTAATATTGCAGTCATCACTTAGAAAGTCACCAAATCTATTTAGGCTCTGGTGGCCTTTTAATCATTTAAAATGTAAGGAGTGGCATCATGCAAAAAGTTAACGTTAAGAGGTCGATAAACTACTTAATCCTATCGCTATCAAGTGCTTTATTTGCAAATACAAGCATGGCTAACGATAACAACAATGTAAATAACTACGCGACTAATGGTAGCTCTAGTAATATTGAGCAAGTTCAAAACGATAAGCAGTTTACTGATGCAGAGTTAGCACAAATGCTTGCTCCTATTGCTTTGTATCCCGATACATTACTTAGCCATATCCTGATTGCCACAACATATCCAATCGAAGTAGTCGATGCCGAGCGTTGGTTAAATAAGAATCAAAATCTAAGCGCTCAACAAGTAGCTGATGCAGCAGAAGAAAAAGACTGGGACCCTAGCATTAAAGCGTTATTGCCCTTCCCGAATATTCTTAAAAAATTAAGCGAAGATTTACACTGGATGCGCAGTTTGGGCGATGCATTTTTAGAAGATGAAGCTCAAGTACTTGCTAGTGTGCAAGCATTAAGACAAAAAGCCGACCAAGCAGGCAATCTTGAAAATATGGATAATGTAAAGGTGGTTAGAGACACTCAAACCATTATTATTGAGTCAAGAGAGCCCAATATCATTTATGTACCTTATTATGATACGCGAGTTGTTTATGGCCGTTGGGGGTGGTCACACTACCCACCAGTATATTGGCATCAACCAACTCACTTTGCACATCATCATGGCCCTTACTATTGGCATAACCCAGTACACTTAAGCATTGGTCTATTTTTTGGTGCCGTGCATTGGAACAACCACCATGTTGTGGTTCATCAACATAAATCACGTTATTACAAACGCCATAGTAATAAAAAAGTATCAAGAAGTTATCAAGCACAACGCTGGCAGCATAACCCTAACCGTAGAAAAGGGGTCGCTTATAGAACAACACATACGCAGAAAAAATATCGTAGCCACACGCCTAGTGTGCAACAACATAACGTGGTGCGAGCTAACCAAAAATACCAGTTAAATAATCACAAAAACTTTAATAAATCGAGTAGCCATAAGCAGCAAAACCTAAAGCATAAGCTTCAAGTTAACCGGGCTGTTAAAATTGATCAGCATAGAAACAATAAAAACGCTCATGCTAAAGCTGTGGACAATAAAAAATCGAAATGGCGTCATATAGAAGAAGACAATAGACGCGATAACCGTACGGTAAATAACGCTCAAGCTACTAGTGCTAAAACAAAGCAATATGTGAATAAGCATAATAGGGTTAACGAACGTTTAAGCGAAGACAGGCACACACAAAAACGCCCTGAGACGAAGGATTTTAATAATTCGCCAAGTGTCGTCACAGATAAAAGCTATAGTAAAAATATCAGCTCGCCAAAGCCTGATTATAAAGAAAGTCACCGGGCAACGAAGGCAAAGAGAGTGGATAGAAGTTCTACACGAAAAAACAGTAGTCATAAAAGCACCCGAAGTACCAGAGAACATCAAGGTAGATCGAAGCAACATAATTAGTAGTGAATTATTAGCCGCTAGTTTATTTACAATAACTTAAGTGAAATTTAAAAGAGGCAATATCAAATCATGATATTGCCTCTTTTCTATATAATGTTTATGAGCTAATTTATCACTAAAAAACTCGTGACAATCTTGCTCTATCGCCCTTGCTCTATCGCCCTTGCTCTATCGCCGTCAGTGCATTGTTAACAAAAATCATTTTTGTACATTCATCTTTAGTGGTAAGGCCATCTTTATGTAAACGATGAGTACGATAGTAAAGGACATTAACGGTTTTACCATCATCTAAGTATGTTTCATTAAAGTCTGCTACTCCCATTTCCCGAGAAACGTCAGAAAGTGTGCGATTTAGTTGAATACCGGCAATTTTTTTTCTATTTTCATATTCTCTATCTTCAAAATGTGCCGAGCTAGACTTTCCATCTTCCCCGCCAACAGCAATAACGCAACCTGTTAAGCCTAATGTTAATGGTGCCAATACGATTAGTGCTAATATAGATTTTTTCATTTTATTTATCTCTTAGTAAAAGTAATTATGTGCTTATCTACGCTCTTATTAGCAAAAGCCAAACCACTTTCGTAACTATTTGATTATAATAAAGATAAAAAAATACAGTTAAAATAAACAAAGACAATAATAGTGTTTTTCGCTAAAATATTGTCTCTTTAACACTTAAGGTATGCATTATGACTATATCGGATGAAATTGCTATCATCGCCAACAAACTTGCAAATGAAGGTAAAACCCCAAGTGTTGCGTTAATAAAAAGTCAGTTAAATAGAGCCGTGCCATTACCTAGTATTATTGCCGTTTTAAAAACGTGGCAACATGATCCTAAATTTATACAAGCTGAGCGACAGAAAGTGACAAAGGACACAACGAAGCAAGTGCAACCAAGTAGTGAGATAAGTCTACTGATTGCACAAGCAATAGCTCCGCTTGAAAAAGAAATTAAAGAGCTTAAACAACAAGTAAGACTATTGTTAGAAAATCAACCTGTTCATAAGAAAAAGTAAATGATTACCTGAAAATAAAGTTAGTGAATTTCTAATGCTTTAGGAGGAATTCTTGGTGTCAATTGCGTCAAAAATTCAGCTAATGAATCAGCGATTTTTTTATGAGGTTCACAACCAACCTTTTCTACCCAAACTGAGCCAGACTCATTATCTATAGATAGAATATGATCATCGTCATCAGTCATAGCAAAAAATACTGTCAACTTTTGCTTTAACTTTGTTTTCATCAAAATATGGCCAATAATATTTTCTTGCAAGCGTTCAAAATCTTTTATGTTCCAAGCAAACAGTAATGATAGATCACCTTCAGTACAGTTTGCGTCTAAACTATCGCTAAACATGGTCGTAAAATATTGTTTGATATCTGCATGTAAACTAATTTCCAAGGCTGATTCAACATTATCAAAACTCAACGGCCCATCAACTTTTATCGGGCACCATAAAGAAAACACATCCTCATGAATCCCCTGTTCACAAACCGATGGCCAATCTTCAATTGTCTCAGTGATCGGTAAATGTTGAAACCGTTGTTGATAGGCTTGTAAATAATCTTGAGAAAAACTCCATACAAGTTCATTTAACGTATTATTTGATATTTTCATCTAACGACTAATTCCTATAAAATAAAGAAAAACATAAATCAGCATTGTTACCATCAGAGAAGAAGCGACTCAAAAATGAGCACTTATACAAACGCAAAAGAGTTAAGCAATTTAGCACTCGGAAAAGCAACAAGTTATTGCAGTCAATATAACCCAGAACTGTTACAAGCGGTACCCAGAAGCTTAAATAGAGACTCTTTAGAGTTAACATCCAAGAACCTGCCTTTTTCAGGAGAAGATGTTTGGTACGGCTATGAACTTTCATGGCTAAATGCTAAAGGAAAGCCTGTTGTAGCAGTGGCTGAATTTATTTTTCCTTGCACTAGTCCTAACATTGTCGAATCAAAATCATTTAAGTTGTACTTAAATAGTTTTAACCAAACGTCTTTTTCTTCTTGGCAGCAAGTTGAAGATGCGCTGATTAAAGATTTATCCGCTACTGCGGGGGCTAAAGCGTCAGTGAAACTATTCCCAGTTAATGACTGCCCCGCACTGTCACTGCCAACTGACACGGCACTTTGTATCGATGACTTAGATATTGAAGTCAATCAATATCAATTAACTCCTGAAATTTTAACAACAGCCCATAAAACTAATGCAGAGTCTGTCGATGAATATCTAGTCTGCCACTTATTAAAATCTAATTGTTTGATCACCAATCAGCCAGATTGGGCAAGCATTTATATAAAATACAGTGGTAAAAAAATATGCCATGAAAGCTTATTGAAATATTTAATATCATTTCGTCAACATAATGAATTTCATGAGCAGTGTGTTGAACGCATATTTTGTGATATCCGCAATTTTTGCATGATTGAACACTTGTCAGTATTCGCAAGATACACACGCCGCGGTGGATTAGACATTAATCCTTTTCGCTCAACCACCGATGAAAAAGCGCCAAAGTTAAGGACACTAAGGCAGTAATACAAAATAATGCATAATTTTTAAGCAAGTATGTGTTATATATGCAGTTCTACTAGCTTTTTACCCTCTTACGTTTATTATTAGAAGATAATAAACATATAACTTCCCACTGATATGGAAGTTTACTGTTTTGAGAGTGTATATACTGCACAATACTTTAGCTTTCAATACTGATTATCTGACATTTAAGGAAGATTTATTATGAGCGAAAATACTATCGCGGAAAAAACTATTAGTCATTTAAAATCAAGACTTGAGTCCGCGATTAACGCCCGTAGTGAATTAGAACAAGATTTTAGTGCTCAATCAGCCTTATTGACTAACTTCATAGGAAAATTATCACAAGCTTGTAAAGGCACCGATATACTGCTCGATAATAAGCTAGCGAATTTAAGGTCCACTTTAAAAAAATCAACTAGCTTTGTCGATTTAGAAAAAGAAATCAATGTCATATCAGCGTTATTGAAAAAACACTCTTTGCAAAACGATAAAAACATAATAAAAATTCACGAACAATTAGCTACTTCGAGTGCTAAATTACAAAAGGTTAAAGATTTACCTAAAAACGAACAGCGAGAAATAAAAGCACTGATTGTAAAAGCCAAGCAAAGCCCTTCGTCTTTAGTTCAATACGTCCCATTAATGAGCGAATTCATTGCTTGTTTTGAATATGCACTGCGTGTCCAAAGTAGTCAGCCCTCGGTCGGTTTACTTAATTCAAATAACACACCAGTTCCTAATGAAGCCAAAAAGCTTGAAAAAAATGTCAGTGAATTAACGAATAATGCAGAAGACCAAATTGCTTCTATGAAATTAATTGGGCGCTTTACTTCAATTCTAGATTCCTTAATTATTTCAGAGAAACATAAAGCTGATATTCTTAAAATTAAATCGGCATTAACCGGTACTGTTTCGAATAAAGTATTAATGTCAAAATGTCTTACTGTTTTCGATCTTATTCTTGAGGATCTTAAACAAGAACGAATTTCAGCAAAAGTGTTCTTATCAACACTAAGTGAGACGTTAAGTTCAGTACAAGATTCTGTTAGTTCAACCATAGTGGACGCTTTAGAGAATAACCTTAAAAATGATAAGATAAATAAAGAAATTACAGATAAACTTAATGAAGTCAGTGGTGAAGTTAAAGATGCGAATTCGTTAGACGTTATTAAAGTTGATGTTAACGAAAAGCTGAAGCAGATTACAAAAACACTTAAAAAGAAAACGCAAATAGAAATACAACAACGTGAAGATCTGCTTGATAAACTTCAATCAATGGCGACAAAAGTTGAACAGTTAGAGCAGCAAAGTGAAAACTTTGAAAAGCGCATTAAAGAACAACAAAGAAAAAGTATGCAAGATGCTTTAACTAAATTATCAAACCGAGCAGCATTTGACGAATACATTGCACAAGAAATGGTACGGTATCATCATAAAGCCTTCGACTTAGCCATTACCGTAGTTGATCTCGATAATTTTAAACGCATTAATGATACCTATGGCCATACTGCTGGTGATAAGACGTTGCAAGTCATCGCCAACACTTTAAAGAGTGTTATTAGCGAGGATGCCTTCATTAGTCGCTATGGTGGTGAAGAGTTTGTTTTAATATTTAAACATATCGATAAAACCACCGTAATGAATAAGCTCAATATATTACGAAAAAAAGTTGAAAACTTGCCATTCACCTTTAAAGGTAATCGTGTCAGTATCACCCTATCGATGGGGGTAACTTTTGTAACGAAAGGCGATAATGTTCACTCTTCATTTGAACGCGCTGATGCTGCACTTTACCAAGCAAAACATGATGGAAAGAATAGAGTTATTTACGGATAAAATAATAATGAGGTAGTTATTCATGCACACCCAAATTAATCCCGTAGGAAAAATGAACTTATTGTCGCAAGCTGAAGTTGATCACCTTCAACAATCAGCGACAAGTGAACTTTATAATCTTTACCGAAATTGTTCATTAGCTGTTCTCAATGCTGGCAGTCATACCGACAATGCTGAAGATATTTATCAACAATTTTTAGACTTCCAAATTCAAGTATTACGGCGAGAGCGAGGGGTAAAATTAGCTTTAGATAACCCACCAAAACATGCCTTTGTTGATGGCGTTATTATTAAAGGCATTCAAGAACACCTTTCCGCTGTTTTACGCGATATTTTATTTATCGCAGATCGCTATAATTGCGACGATAACACCATTAAAGCCAAAACGGATAATGCAACCAATATTACCTTTAATATGCTACGTAATGCTAATGCCATCATTCCAGATAGCTCACCAAACCTAATTACTTGCTGGGGTGGACATTCAATAAAAAGCAACGAATATAAATATACCAAAAAAGTTGGTTATCACCTGGGTTTGCGTGGTTTCAATATTTGTACTGGCTGTGGACCTGGAGCAATGAAAGGACCGATGAAAGGAGCAACGTTTGGTCACGCCAAACAACGTAACGCTGCTGGTCGCTATATCGGCTTAACAGAGCCGAGTATTATTGCTGCTGAGCCGCCTAACCCAATCGTCAATGAATTAGTTATCATGCCTGATATCGAAAAGCGTTTAGAGGCGTTTGTTCGTATGTCACATGGTATCATTATATTTCCTGGTGGTGCCGGTACAGCCGAAGAGTTCCTGTATATTTTAGGTATTATGTTGCACCCTAAAAACCAATCTCAGAAATTACCAATTATTTTAACGGGCCCTGAAGAAAGTGCTGAATATTTCCAACAAATTGACCAGTTTATCGCCGCTACATTAGGCGAATCAGCACAAAAATTATATACAATCATTATAAATGATCCTGAGCAAGTGGCTAAAACCCTTAAATCAACAACGGAAGAAGTGGTCACTCATCGTAAGGTGACCGGTGATTCATATCACTTCAATTGGTCTTTAGTTATCGAAGCAGAATTTCAACAACCTTTTATACCTACCCATCAAAATATGGCATCTCTAAACCTACATTATGATCAAAGCGTTGCTGCTTTAGCTGCAAATTTACGTAAAGCTTTTTCCGGTATTGTCTCAGGAAATGTCAAAGAAAGCGGCATTAAAGCTATTAGGGAACACGGACCTTTTGAAATTAGTGGTGACAGTAAAATCATGTCATTAATGGATACTTTGTTAAAGTCGTTCGTTAAACAGCAAAGAATGAAGTTACCCGGTAGCGAATATGTTCCTTGTTATACGGTCATAGAAGGTTAATTTAATGTCAGTGCACTTGGTATTAATTGATGCGTTAAACTTGATCCGTAGGATTTATGCCGTACAGGAGCGTCCTTTTCTTTTTAATAATGAATTAGCAGAGAACACAAAACAGCAGGTATTATTTAACACCGCTAACGCATGCGAACTGGCTTTACAAAAAATACTTGAACAAGTACAGCCAAGCCATGCCCTTGCCGTTTTTGATTCTCAAGCTCCCTGTTGGCGTTACGATATTTATCCTGACTATAAGAAAGGCCGTAAAAAAATGCCTGAGCATCTTGCCGATAAACTTGCCGATATTCAGGACCGATTTATGGAGCATCATGTTGACTCTTTAGTATCTGAAGCAGATGAAGCAGATGATTTAATTGCGACATTGGCAATAAAAGTTGCCCTACGTGGCCAACAAGTGACCATTGTCTCGACTGACAAGTGCTTTTTATCGCTACTCAGTCCAAATATACAAGTATATGATTACTTTAATCGCCGTTATTTAGACCAAGAATATGTACTAAACAAGTTTAATGTGAAGCCAGATAAATTAATGGACTTGTGGACATTAACTGGTGATAACACCAATAAAATTCCCGGCGTTGCAGGTATTGGACAAGTCACTGCCTCACAATTACTTAACCAATATGGTTCAATAAAAAGTATACTCAATGCCACAGACTTAAAACGAAATATTAGTGAAAAGCTAGAGCAGCACACAGCTCAAATAGCACTAAGTCGTCAACTATTAACGCTAAAAATTGATATTCCGTTAGGTTTTAATTTAAAAGATATCAGATTACCTATTGAAAATGCGCTTGCTAGTAGTTAACAATCTGGTAACATCACTATTTTATTTATACTATTGAATTATGGTTATCCGTAATGCAGAAAATAACGTTTTATATCTCATTTTTATGTTAACAATCGTGACAAAAATCTAATCGATATATATAACTAAAGATTATTAAAAAATATTACAATTATCGCTTAAAGTAGAATTCAAGGATCAAACGTGAATAAGAAAGTCATTGCTCGAATACTTCTCGCCTTAGCAGCTTACGGCGTGTTTGTTGCTTTAGTTGTCAACTTCTATGACGACAGTCCGGCAAAAATGCAATGGGAAGATCGTGAAGCCTATAACCGTCAATTTATTGCTAAATTAGAGTTAAAGAAATTTAATTTTAATAGTGCTATCGAAGAACTTGGCAGTCCAGATATTACCGAAGCAAAAATAGTAAACGAAAGTAGTTATCAGGTGAGCTTTTATCGGACACAACATGTCAAATCAGATGGCATTACAACTCAAGACGAATGCACGGCCTTGCTTTTCACTGATGGAATTCTAACCGCCATTGGCAAAACTGCATATCAACAATTTAAGTCACTTTAGCGACACATCTAATCTTTAAAAATGACTAATTAATCTCAATCATAAGCTTAATAATAAACCTAATTAAGCTTTTTTTGTCTTTACCTTTAGCTAACCTTGGGTTTAGTAAACCACCAATTTACAGTATTAAGTTTAAGCAACTGCTAAATACCTCTATATTGTTCGGATTTGTACAACATCCCCCCTCAATAGTCTTTGGCTTTTTTTGATAGCCACAATCCGCAAATACCTATTCAAAAGAAACCTTTACCTTGAACCAGCCAATAGGCTTACAACAATCACTGCTGCTTACTCCTGACTTTAATCACTTTTGTCAATAATCTTAATATTTTGTGCAGTGTTATAAGACTAAAGTTTTACGTTAATACTTACTCACTGCTCCGATTAGTTGCTATAATTGCACTCAATAAACTCGGGTGCATAAAATCAACATCTCCAGATCAGAATGTTTGTTGATATTGATGATAAATTTACCCCGAATACTCACATCTCGTAATTCAAGTAAGCAATACTGAAAAGGTAAAAAAACAATGGCTAAACAAACCATAACAGTGATCCCAGGTGACGGCATAGGCCCAGATATAATTGATGCAACTATCAAAGTATTAGATAAAGCTGGATGTGATTTTATATATGAATATGCTGATGCTGGCCTAACTGCATTGGAGAATCATGGTGATTTAGTGCCTGAATCTACTTTAGCGCTGATCGAAAAGAATAAAATCACCTTAAAAGGCCCACTCACGACACCAGTAGGTGAAGGGTTCACCTCAATTAACGTGACGCTACGTAAGCAATTTCAATTGTATGCCAATGTTCGTCCTGTGCTGTCTTTTAAAGGCACAAAAGCACGTTATGAAAACATTGATATCATTACTATCCGTGAAAACACTGAAGGTATGTATTCAGGCTTAGGCCAAACAGTTTCAGCCGATGGTAATCACGCAGAAGCCATGAGTATGGTGACTCGTGAAGGTGCTGAGCGAATTGTAACTTTTGCTTACGAAACTGCTATCAAAGAAGGTCGTAAAAAAGTAACGGCTGTACATAAGGCTAATATCCTTAAATCCACGTCAGGACTTTTCCTTAAAGTTGCCCGAGAAGTTGCAGCTCGTTACCCACAAATTGAATCGACAGAAATGATTGTAGACAACTGTTGTATGCAGTTAGTCATGAATCCTGAGCAATTTGATGTCATTGTAACGACAAACTTATTTGGCGACATATTATCTGACTTGTGTGCAGGTTTAGTTGGCGGTTTAGGTATGGCACCAGGTGCAAATATAGGTAATGGCTGTGCAATATTTGAAGCGGTTCATGGTAGCGCACCGGATATTGCAGGTAAGAACTTAGCTAATCCTACCTCTGTTATTTTAGCTGCTATTCAAATGTTAGAATATTTAGGTATGTCAGACAAAGCCGATAACATTCGCCGAGCAATTACTGATGTTATTGAAACAGGCGACAGAACTACACGTGATCTTGGTGGTACGCATGGTACAACAGACTTCACACAAGCAGTTTTAGAGCGCTTATAACTACTTGCTTTAATTATCGGCTAGTTATGTAGCTAAGTAATCAACAAAACCAAGCTCAGGCTTGGTTTTTTTATACTCAACTTGAACTACAGTTTAGTATTATTTAGCCTACGACAATAAAAAACGCCCTAAGCTTAATAAAACTTGGGGCGTTTTTCTTTTTAAATAATGTTAATTAATTAACCAGCATAAATGTCTAATGGTGCAGGAGAAAGTAACCTTGCATGCACGGTTATTTCTTCACGGTCATAATATAAATGTTTAGCGTAAAGTTCATACTTAACATTATGATGAGAAAAAGCGTCTTTCATGCTCTGTAGGTCATCATTAACTTGTTGATAGCGGCCTTTCATCGGCAGTTTCAAATTAAATATAGCTTCTTTACATTGCCCTTTTAATAACCAATCACTCATCAATTTAGCGACACGTTGAGGCTTCTCAATCATGTCACACACTAACCAATAAACGTTTTGCTTTTGCGGGACATATTTAAAGCCATCCATAGTACGGTGTTTCACTTGCCCTGTATCCATTAATGACTCAGCCATCGGGCCATTATCAATAGAGGTAACCATCATGCCGCGACGAACGAGTTGATATGTCCAACCACCAGGGGCTGCACCTAAATCAACTGCATTCATGCCTGAGGTTAAACGTGTATCCCACTCATCGCGCGGAATAAAGTATAGAAAGGCTTCATCAAGCTTTAAAGTTGAGCGACTTGGCGCTGCATTTGGAAATTTTAGACGCGGTATGCCCATGATATGAGGTGATGTATTTCGCGCTAATGAAAAACCAAAGATAACTTGTTTGCCTGATAAAAATAATGCATGTAATACTGCACCATCTTTATTACCTTTTTCAGTTAAAACTTTGTCTCTTCTAAGGGCTTGGCGAAGTGGTACAGCAAGTTTGCGACAAAACTTAGAAAGCTCTTTGCCGTCATTAGTATCTGGTGTTTCCATGCGTAAATCTGCATATTGCCACTTAGTTCCTAAAGCTTCACTGATTGCTTCAACACGATTGTAATCAGGTAGGTCTATTTTATCAGTAACGGTGACAAACCATTGACGAGCAAATATAAGTCGGCGCAGTGGAACTTTTTCCATCAACACTTCGCCATCTTCTGGATTATTCAGGTGAAAATATACCACGCCTTGATTTTTACTGAGCTCTAAATAGCCATAAACTTCATTCCATGAAGCTTTCTCTTGAATTTCTGCGCCACATTCTTTTTCAAATCCAGGGCGACAATATAAAACTATTGCAGTCATTTTGATTATTTACCTAACTTTTGATCAAACATTTTAGTACCTGCAAATCCAACCAATAGCCATGCAAGTGCAAATGACAGGCCGCCAAATGGCGCCAGCTTACCCATATTCAATACATCGAATAAAGTTTTAATATATAAACTCGCACTAAAAAAAACGATACCTAGCGCAAACAAAATAGCTGCAACTAATAATAAAACGTTGGTGTTAAGTTTATATAAGATAATGGTTAGCATTAGCGCTAACGTATGATAAAACTGATACGTTAATGCTGTCATAAGGCGCTCTTGTGATGCCAAAGCTAGCGATTGCCCACCGTGGGCTAACCAAGCGCCGAATAATACAGAAAAACAACCACTGATACCAACAAATATCATCAGTAGTTTAGCAACGGTGAGATATTTCATCGATAAAACTCCTCATTTTATTAATCGCAGTAGATTGGTGCTGTTGCAAGTTATAACCCGACTTGACTCGTGGTTTTAAGTCATGGTCACCATCAGCAAAGATATGTAACTGACAAAGTGAAGATATTTCGTATTCATTAATTTCAGCTTCATTACCGAGTGCATCTCTTTGGCCTTGCAAAATCAAGATAGGTAACTGTGTGGTTTGTAATGGCACTAAACGTAATTTTTCAGGTTTTTTTATCGGATGAAAAGGATAGCCTAAACAAATAACACCTTTTATATTATGTGACATCATTACGGTTTTATCAGACGCTAATGTCGCAGCAACTCGTCCTCCCATCGATTTACCGCCAATAAAAATGGGTAATTGAGTCTCTAAACTCATTATCACAGACTGATAACATTCAATTAATGTCGGCATCCTATCTGGTGGTCGCCTTTTACCATCCACTTTACGTTTATCCATATATGGGAAATTAAAACGTAAGACGCTAATGTGTTGTTCATTCATCAATTGAGTAATGGTTTCAAGATATTCATGGCTCATATCCGCGCCTGCGCCATGGGCAAATATGACCAAAGCTTGAGGATTATCAGCCTGATTGATGATGTGACTAATTGTTAACTCATTTTTGATCACAGCACTTGCCCTTCTTCAATAATGCTCTGCTCGTCAGACACAGTTTGTAATACCCACTCACGAAATGCGGCAATTTTACCTAACTCTAGTTGCTGCTCTCGACACACAATGTAATAAGAGTTTTTACTGACCAATACTTCTTTGAAAGGGCAAACTAATCTACCATTATCAATATCAGGTTTAGCTAAAACACTGTGTGCTAGCGCCACGCCCTGACCATGAATCGCAGCTTGTAACACCATAGCCGAGTGACTAAATATAGGTCCGTGGTTAACATTGCTACCTAGCATATCAACATGCTTAAACCACCTTTTCCAATCTCTTCTTGACGTATCATGCAACAAGGTATGCTGTGCGAGATCTTCAATTTTCTGTAAAGGCTTATTACCTGATAATAATAACGGCGAGCACACAGGAATTAAATATTCGGTGTGTAATTGCTCAGCATGAATACCTCTCCAACGCCCTCGACCATAATAAATAGCCAAATCGACATCTTCCGTGAGAGAGTTTTCAGGCTGATCAACCGCTTTAATGCGTACATCAATATCTGGGTGTAACAAATTGAATGTATTTAACCGAGGCACTAACCATTGTATGGCAAAGCTTGCTTGCATACTTACCGTAATAGCACCTTTAGCCCCACGAGCGAGTAATCGCTCGGTTGCATCATGTAAGGAGTTAAATACATCCTTGATATCGAGATAATAGGATTGGCCTTCTTCAGTTAATAACAATGCCCTATTTTTACGCATAAATAATTTTATGCCTAAATTATCTTCCAAAGCTTTTATTTGATGACTAATCGCTGCTTGAGTGACGAATAATTCTTCTGCTGCACGGGTAAAGCTCAGCTGTCTAGCTGAAGCTTCAAATGCCCGCAAAGCGTTTAATGGTGGTAATCTATTAGCCAAGTAACACCTGTATAATTAATTGTGGCAGTAAATATAAATGCATAAATCATCACATTTTTTACATAACCATGTCGGATTAGTTTTTCTAATGGATATCATTATAATTTGTCATTTTAAAAGTTGCCAGTATTACCTTAATATACTGGTCATAGATGAAGGACTTCATCTTTATCCCGACATAATCGGGTATTAATCAGACAAGACCCAACCCTTGTTTGCATGTAGAAGAAAGAGTCCCAGAACATCTATATGGATTATTGACGTTTTATTACAGGTGACTTATGAAAAACATTTTAAAATTAACAACTATCGCTACACTTTTATTTGTAACAAATAGCGGCCAAGCAACACAATTAGTAAAAGTAGAAACACTGAACCCGATTGAACTTATCGAGATGTCTAAAGTACATTTAGAACAATCAATTAAACTAAATACTATTGTCATTAGCCCGATTGAAAAAACAGCTCGCGAACATGTAGCTATGAATCAATTCCGTGTTATTAAAAACACTGCAAGCACAGTTAAAACACTTACGTTAGCTGAATAATTGCTTTTAAACAATAGTTTTAATTTCTCTAGAATTAATACTAAAAAAGGTGCTTAAATGCACCTTTTTGTTATCCGTAAATCAAATTCGTTTCAAAAGTAACGTGATATACATGATATTTATATTTTGAGCGTAATGATATAAAGCCTTTCTAGTAAATAATCTACTTCGAACGTACGCTGAGCAAATTGTTTATTACTTAATTCATTAGTCGCGATGCATTCAACATCAAACTGCGAGAATAATCGCGAAACATCCGCACTGTCAATAGCAAAGGGTGGCCCGCTTAATTGCGTTTTAGGAAACTCTAATGTCACTAAAAATAAACGCGTATCAGAGCTAAAAAAGTGCACTAAGTGATCGACATACTGTTGCTGCATTATTTCAGGTAATGCTATTAATGCCGCGCGGTCGTATATCCAGTCAACAGAGCCAATAAGCTCAGGAGATAACTTAAAAAAATCACCTTGGTATAGCGAAAGCTGATCAGCAGAATAATGTTCAAATTCTCCTAGACGTTTTCTTTCAAGCGGAATATTGTTATCAATAAAAAAGTCACGACAAGCAATTTCACTCAATTCATTGCCGGTTACCTGCATAAATTGCGCTAAATAAGCCATATCAGTAGATTTACCACATAAAGGCACAAACACGTGTTGATCTGTCGGCAGTGCCAATTGGTTAAAATATTGATGCAAAAATGGGTGCACTTCACGTTGGTGAAAACCTAACGTGTTGCGCTCCCAACATTTATGCCAAAAGCTACTTTCCATTGATTTTACTTACCGCTGAACTAAAGTTGTCGACGATATAAATGATCTTAACCTGGGAAAATTCGATTATTTTGCCAAACTTTACTAACAATAGCATCAAATGAAAGTGAAGCTGCCTTAGAGAACTTCTCTGCTAAACCTTTCTTCGTTGCATATTTTATTTGCACAACTTTATGAGATTTAGCACGTGCTTGAAGATAGTCATCACTCGTTTGTAACTCATCTACAAGACCTAATTCTTTTGCTTGTGTACCAAACCAATGTTCACCTGTTGCTACCTTGGCAATATCGAGACTTGGACGATGCTCACTAACAAAGTTCTTAAATAGAACATGCGTCTCTTCCAATTCTTCAACAAACTTTTCACGACCTTTATCGGTGTTTTCACCGAACATGGTTACCGTGCGTTTAAATTCACCAGCAGTAAACTGTTCAAAGTCGACGTCATTCTTTTTCAAAAGCTTGTTAAAGTTTGGTACTTGAGCAATAACGCCAATAGAACCAATAATAGCAAATGGCGCTGATACTATTTTATTTGCCACACATGCCATCATATAACCGCCGCTCGCGGCGACTTTATCGACTGACGCAGTTAACGGAATGTTGTGTTGACGAATTCGGTCAAGCTGGGATGCAGCCAAACCATAGCCGTGCACCATACCGCCGCCACTTTCTAAACGAACAAACACCTCATCCTTTGGCTCAGCAACGGTTAGAATTGCGCTTATTTCTTCACGTAACGAACTGACTTCTTTGGCATCAATACTGCCATTAAAGTCAACAACAAATAACCGCGGCGTAGCTGCTTTATTCTCTTCACCTGCTTTCGCTGCTTTTTTAGCGGCTTTAGCTTGCTCTTTTTCAAGCTTTTTATCGTTTTTTTCTTTTTCTTTTAATTCTTCTTTTGATAATAAATGATGAGTAATATCTTCCTCAACTTCAGTGTATTGCTCTGAAAGGTCAGTGATTTCTAATTCACCTTTTCTGCCGCCCTGCTTCATAGCAGAAGAAGCAATGGCAATAATAATAGCGATCACTGCAACCACAAAAGTAATAGTTTTGGCTAAAAACAAGCCGTATTCATACAAAAATTCCAATTTTTTCTCCTAACCGTCGTGATACCAACAAGGTTATGTAGTTTGGTATTCGCTATGGTAAATGTTGCTGTTAAGCATTAAATACAAATATTATTCTACTTATCAATATGGGGTAAAAATTTTATAAATAAAGGTTAATTCTTAATTTATTAAAAATGTTCTTCTGAGAAAATTAAAACACACAATGTTACCCCTTCACAATCACATAGAGATATTTAATCATAATGAAAATCGTCTTTTGTAAACAATGAAAGTAGAAGATTAATACTGAAGCAACATCTAAAGTACTTTAACACTGAACATAAAAAAGCCCTCATATGAGGGCTTCAAGATACAAAGTTATGCTAAACGTTATTGTACAACCGCTGCATCCGTTACTGGAATTACAGTGCCCATAGTAGCAAAGAATGTTGCTACTTGAGTTTGCATTTCTTGTGTTGCTCTTGCGCTTAATACGGCATCAGGAGACGCTGCATTTGCACGAGGATCAAGTATTGAACTATGGTGACCATTTACAAACCTTACCACACCAGAGCCTTGAGTCGTTTCGCTAACTCCTGAAAGTCCTAAAAAGCCTACGATTGGCTCAGTGCCCCCCATTGGCGTAAATGGTGCAGTATTCGTTACTGTTTGGTCAGATAAGTTATCTGCGCCATCACCGACAACTTCGATTAGATGTGTTGGCGTTTCTGTGGCCGCTAATGCTTGAACATAAGCAATAGGGTCACCAGAATCGGTTACTGTTTGTGCCGCAAATGTAAACTGTGCAAAACCAGCATCCAATGTTGCTTTTTGTTCAGCAGTTAACGCATCGTAAAAGGCAAAGTAAAAACCACTTAACTGTTCTTGACTATAATCTTCAGGTAAATTTGCAGCAACCGCAGCGGCAAATTCAGGTGAAAGTTGTAAGGTTAAGTTAGATTTAGCTAAACCTTCAAAGGCTGGTGAATCTAAACCAAAGTTAGCCAACATTAAACCAGGCATTGCTAAAGAAGTACTCGCAATGTTGAACAAACCGTCAACTTGAGGACTCAACTCTGTATTGGCTAAACCTACAGCATTCATGCCGTAAATACCACCCAGTGAGTGACCTAGTAAATGAACCTTACTACTATCAACTTTAATTGGGTTACCGTCGCCGTCAACACCGCCTAAAAAGTTAATACCTAAACGTAGACCAAGTAAATCAGCGGTACTTTGGCGTGTATTATCACGCATAGTCAACATACTGCCTAAATTTACATAGTGTAGAGTTGAAACAGTACTGGTATTAATGTCATCAGTACCATCTTGGTCAAGGTCAAAGCCACGGCTACCATGTAATGGTTGATCAATTGCGATAGTCGCAATCCCAAACACCGATAAAATGCCCGTAATAGGTAACATTTGTTCTTTTGTTGATGTAATACCATGTACTAACATCGCTACTGGCCAGCCATTCGCTGGTTCTTCTAACGCAGGTAATCCCATACTGGCACGAACAGGGTTAGCCCAAGCTAAATCTGGCGTAGTCATTTGCACATCAATTGGCATTAATGCGTTAGCTACAGGGATTGGATTAAACTTCGTTAAATTACGTTCAGTATCAATGGCAACAGCAGAGCTTAAATCGCGTAAACCAAAATTCATACAAAAGCCATCGTTAGCATCTAATGGTCCAGCAGGAATAGCGGCTGGGTTTGCTGCAGCTAGGCCAGCTAAAGTAGCACCTGAGTCACAACGGGCACGCCACCAATCGTTAACTGGTGCTAATGGATTTTCAGCTGAAGGTACACCTGAGTAATAAGGCAATGTAATTGAACCACGAATATAATTAGCGGCTGAATATAACGGGATTAATGATTCTGGAATTAAACCATTTAAAACATTAGCCACTGACCAACCCGTATCTGCTACACCAATAGCAGGATTACCCGCTTGAGCGTTAGCAACCATTTGTGGTACGCCTGCTGCCATCAATTGTTTAACAGTATTCAAAACTCGAGTTGTTGACTGTGTCGTCATCGCAGAGCTATAAATAATAGTGTCACTATCAACACCTGCAGCTACAACAGCAGCTTCATAGCTATTGATAATACCTTGCAGTTGTAGTTGAGATGCATTGCCTAAAGGCAGAGTAGCAATATCTTGACGAGCTAATTCATAAGTAGTTGAACCGGCAATTGCTTGACCATTGTTATCGCGAAGGTTATTTGTCATCACGATGACGAAAGTTGTTTCAGCTTTAAACGGTTTCATTGGCACTACAACAACGCTATCACCTGATTTTTGTGTGATAAAGTCTTGACCAAAGGCTAACTCACCCACCACTTTACAGGCTAAACCACGAGTAACAGCAGTACAGTCACTGTCATTTGCGTCACCGCCCATAACAGTTTCAAATATTCTAACCGAACCGGGCTCAAATGCACTGGCCGCATCTAATGATGTACCTGCTGGAAATTCGATATCTAAGCGGAAAGGTTGTGAAATAGACCAGCCATCAAGTGCACTTATAGCAACAAAAGGATCTGAACCATCTGTTGGGTCAGCAACAGGGATCTCTAATGTACCATCTTGGGTACCTGAAAAAATCAAATCATTTGGAATAGAAAGTCCGGCAGCGCCAGCACTTGGATTAAATTTTACGCGAGCAGTTGGAACTACGGCAGTACCGTTTTCAACTACGGCTTTTTCTACATCTTGTATAGTTTCATCTTCACAAGCACTTAAACCTAAAGTGCTGGCGATTGCGATACTCAGTACTAGCTTTTTCATTTTATCTCCCCACGGACTTATCTTATTTTTATAAACTTAGTAAATTTCTAAGCTTATATTTATTATTCTTAATTATTATCGTTGATTTTTATACCTATCCTAGCATTAATTTCAACTTGTTAGACCAGTTAAACTTAACTCAAGAATAGAACAAGTGCTAGTGATTTTTTGATTTATTCACAGTTTTTAATCAACAATTGTCAATTACTAACAAAAACACTCGTCAGCATAGTGCTGAAAGTAGTAGAATTGTATCAAATTTTTTCAATAATTAATCATATGTTTGACTACGTAATAACACCACAAATATTAGCAAATAAAACCATTTTAGTAACTGGCGCTGGTGCAGGCATCGGTCGTCAAGCGGCGTTAACCTATGCTGAGCTAGGCGCCACCGTTATTATCTTAGGCAAAACGGTAGCAAAACTTGAAGCCGTTTATGATGAAATCCTGGCTAAAGGATACCCTGAACCCGCTATTGTGCCTTTAGATTTAAAAGGCGCAACTAAACAAAATTATATTGATTTGGCTGCCACTATTGAAAATCAATTCGGTAAATTAGACGGCGCATTACTTAATGCATCAATGTTAGGCGAATTAACGCCATTTAGCCAAATTCATCAACAAATTTGGCAAGATGTTATGCAAGTTAACGTCAACGCTCAATTTCTGTTGTCTCAAGCCTTACTCCCTAGCCTTTTAAAAGCTGAAAGTGCATCTTTGGTGTTTACAACATCAGGTGTGGGTAATAAAGGTAAAGCTTATTGGGGTGCTTATAGTGTTTCAAAATTTGCCACTGAAGGTATGATGCAAGTAATTGCAGATGAATATGACAGCAGTACGCTAAGAACGAATGCTATCAACCCAGGTGCAACGAATACGAATATGCGCTCAAGTGCTTACCCGGCTGAAAACAAAGCGAATATTGCCGATCCTGAGAACATAATGCCGCTATATGTCTATTTAATGTCAGATGACAGTAAATCCGTCAATGGCCAGCGCTTAAATGCACAATAACAGCTAACTATTGACCTGCCCTAGTGTGGGTCATTTGAAAAAAAAAGACCAACAATTGTTGGTCTTTTATTTATATTTATAATCCTCGTTTTACTAACGAAGTTCCCGACGTAATATTTTACCCACGTTAGTTTTGGGTAACTCATCACGAAACTCAACCAGTTTTGGAACTTTGTAATTGGTTAAGTTTTCACGACAATGTTTTTTTAATTCCGATTCTGTCAAATTTGGATCTTTGCGCACTACGAATAATTTCACCGCTTCACCGCATGCTTCATGTGGAACACCGATAGCCGCAGCTTCTAGTACACCTTCATGGCTCATAACAACTTCTTCAATTTCATTAGGGAAAACATTAAAGCCTGAAACAATGATCATATCTTTTTTACGATCTACAATTTTGAAAAAACCGTTTTCATCCATCGTAGCGACATCACCCGTAGCTAACCAACCATCTTTTAAAATTTCATCGGTTGCTTCTTGGCGCTTATAATAACCTTTCATTACTTGTGGGCCGCTTACCCACATTTCTCCCGCTTCACCGATTTCGGCATCGTTACCATCTTCTAACACTATACGAATATCAGTAGAGGATGCTGGTAAACCTATACTGCCACTGTAATGTTCTTGGTTATAAGGACAAAGTGTTACTAAAGGAGCGCATTCTGTTAAGCCATAGCCTTCTAGTAAACGGGTATTGGTGACACTTTCCCATTTTTCAGCGACTGGACGTTGTACCGCCATACCACCACCTAATGAGAGTTTTAAATTAGCAAAATTGAGCTCATTAAAACCTGGTGTATTCAATAAACCGTTAAATAAGGTATTTACCCCAGTTATCGCAGTAAAAGGATACTTACCTAATTCTTTAACAAAGCCTGGCATGTCACGCGGATTACTGATCAGTAAATTAGTACCGCCTAAGGTAATAAACATCAGGCAATTCGCTGTTAACGCGAAAATATGGTAAAGCGGTAATGCCGTTACCACTAACTCTTTACCGTCTTCAAGTATTGGTTTTATCGCCGCTTTTGCTTGTTCTAAGTTAGCCACCATATTGCGATGCGTTAACATAGCGCCTTTCGAAACACCGGTAGTACCACCGGTATATTGTAAAAAGGCTAAATCGGCGCCAGTCAGTTCAACAGGGCTAAGGTTGAGCTTAAAACCTTGAGCAAGGGCTTTATTAAATTGTATGGTATTTGCCAGCGTAAAAGCAGGCACCATTTTTTTAACATACTTAATAACACTATTAACAATAGTACCTTTAACCATGCCAAGGCGATCACCAAGTGACGTCAAAATAACTTTTTCAACCGGTGTTTTATCAATTACTTTTTCCAAAATACTGGCAAAGTTCTCGATAATCAAAATCGCTTTAGTATCTGAATCTTTTAATTGGTGTTCTAATTCACGAGGAGTGTAAAGTGGGTTAACGTTTACAACCGTTAAACCTGCCAACAACGCACCAAACAATGCAATAGGATACTGCAAACAGTTTGGCACCATAATAGCAAATTTATCACCTTTAACTAAACCAAGGTCTTGTTGTAGATAAGCGGCAAATGCAGTGGCTTGTTGAGCAAGTTCACTATAACTAATTTCTCCGCCCATATTAATAAATGCAGTTCGATCGGCATATATTTTCGTATATTTATGAAACATATCGACAATTGAAGCATATTTATCAGGATCAATTTCATATGGAACGCCAGGAGGATAACTCTTCTCAAGCCAAATTTTTTCCACAGTACCTTTCCTCTTATAATTCTTAGACTTAATTTCTATGATACGTTTTAACAAATTTTCACTGGTCGATCCAGTAAATTTAAACACTTGTTTAAATTATGTTGGTAAAACTAAACTCATTATAGATGAACCGGTTAAAATTTGTTCTAGGTTTAAGTAAATATTACTGATTAATGAACTGACTTACCAGTTTAGCTGTTTGTTCAACTTGTTCCATATGCACATGATGACCACCGGATAGCTTTTCTTTCTTAAGTGCTTTAAATAATGGTCCAAAATGCTCGATACCTTCTGTTACCATATCTAATCCTCTGTCACCGTATAGCAACTGTACTGGTGTTGTTATATCAGAAATAATTTGCTCTGCTTGCGCTTGGGTAAATCGATAAGGTGAAACAGCACGTAAACGACTGTCTGAGCGCCATATATAGCCCTGCTCTGTATGTTTTATCGCCCTTTTAACAATCAAGGTAGCATTTTCCTGACTTAAGTCTGAAACCGCAACACGTGCAGCAATAGCAGAATCAAGACTTTCGTGATATTTTTTCGTTTTACCTGCTATCGCTATTCGACTTAACAAACCTTTGCGAAGTTGTTCTGTTGATTTTTCTGCTTTCGACGTTAAAAAACCAAGGGTATCAATAAGCGTTAACGACTTAACATGCTCAGGAAATGCTGCTGCAAACGCAGAGGCAACCATTCCTCCCATGGAGTGCCCAACAATATCAACACTTTGCCATTGTTGTCCCCGAAAGAGATTAATTAAGTCATCAACCCAGTCCAAAAAGTGGTAATGGGCATCTTCGCTTCTATGATCAGATAAACCATGCCCTGGCCAATCAATGGCAATGACATGAAAATCAGACAAATGCGGAATCAAAGGCATAAAGCTCGCTGAATTATCTAACCAACCATGCAAGCACAACAGCAATGGTGCAGTTTCATTACCATTACTGATGCCACGAACTTTATGTCCTTTTATCGTAAATTCAACAGTTTTAATGGCGTTAGGCTTTAACATAAGATCTCTTTATAAAATTCTTCATAAAACTTATTCATAATAAAAAAGCGGTTAGAAGCGGCCAACTAGCGGGAGCGAGTGAATGATTTTTTACTGAGCCGGTATGTCGCAAACAACCCAGCTGACAACCACAGAACAACCCATACTATTTCGGGAATATAAGTTAAATTAGCTAAAGCTGCACCATCGCCGCGAGATTGACCGTCGAGTAAATAAAGTGGACTCATTAGGCTATTAACCAGCACCAACAAACCGGTAATTTGTAATAAATTTTGTAAATACTTTTGAGATGAGTATTTTAATTGCGCGATCACTAAAGCCAACAACACTAAAACAATAAATAAAGTTAATAAATCTCGCACCCAAAGCAAAATACTGAACACGAACAATGCTACTAATAACATCGAAAAAGCCTGTGCAATTCTTCGATTTACTGAGGCAAGTGAATAAATCAAACAGCCCCATAATATTGCCCCGCCATAACCCATTAAACTAATTACAAACGATGAACCGCCTCGAGTAGTACATAAGCCAGCACCATTAGGAAATAATTGAATTTGTAAGATACTGCCACCGGTAAGCAGTGCCGCTAATCCATGGCTAATTTCATGAAAATAACTTTCTAACCATTTGAAAGGGATTGAAACGAAAGGCAATTGTAAAATAATTAATGCTGCAAAGAGCATTAACCAAAACTGATATTTATGTCGAAAGGTCATTGATGATTGTTGAGTGTTTGAATGCAAATGTTTATCAGCAGAATCAGGCAAATAGGTCAACGCCAAAAATTTGTTCAATATTATCGCGTTGAGCAATGCTACCAACTGACTGATAGGCCGCTACCGCCAATTGGTTTTGTGAAGGAGGTGCATCATAACCGCTGTTACTATTATTTTGCTGACTATTAGCTTGTCGATTGCTATTAACATTACTTGAGGGTAATTGTTCACGCTCGATAAGTGCAATCGCCTGATCGTCTATATCAAGCCGTTGTCTTGAATTAATATCAGCTTGCGATTGTTGGTTTTTGTTTTCTTCAGAGGCAAGGTTTTCACGCGCAGTTACTCTTGTAATTTGCTCTAAGGCTTGTACAGACGAGTTATTACCCAAAACAATTGGCGTTTGAGAAATATTATTGGCGGCATTATTAATTTGCATATTGTTAATTTAGCAAATTTTCCAGTAAAGGTGAAAATTATTTTTCACGCTACGTGCTAAACACAGCGTTTTATCGGGTAAATTCTAACGCCCTGGTAGCTTTTTCCACGAAACCGTATCGCGAACATACTTTGGTTGGGCGTGTTCGGCGTCGACACAGTTTTGCGTAAAATCGACTTGGCCAATCGTTAACATTGCTGATGCCGTCGGGAATAAAATGTCGGGTGATTCTAGGTTAGATTTTAACGCGGCTAACAGTGGATATGCATCCCACCCTGTACCTACGCCATAAACAGGCAATGCGATGTTTTGATAATATTGGGCAACCAATTCAGGTTTCAATACGGTTTCTTCTGTTTTTGCTTGCATGATCCCTTGAGAGTCAACTTCAAAGTAGCAGGTATAAACTTCGCCCATACGCGCGTCAATCGCCGCGATAACTTTATCTTGGCTTTTATCGTTGTATGCTTGCTGCGCCATTGCCTGTAACGTGGAAACACCTCGAGCCGACAAGTCTGCAGAAAATGCTAAGCCTTGTGTTACACCGATACCAATGCGAACACCGGTAAAACTGCCAGGGCCTTGTCCAAAAATAATACCATCAAGCTCTGTCAATTTAAGATCAGCCTGCTTTAATACGCTATCTATCATAGGTAATAAACGTAAGCTATGTGACTGAGGACACAATTCATATTCACTAAACTGTTTGCCGTTGTGGTTAATTGCTACTGAACAAGCTTCAGTTGAGGCATCTAAGGCCAAAAATTTCACGTCAAAAACCTTTTTTAATTGTCGTTATTCTCAATCGACTGAGTTTAACATTATTTTTCATTTTGCTTAATTAAACTTTCTGTTTATACGGTATGTTTAATTTAGTAGATTAATTTACTTTTCACGGTTAACAAGGCTCGCTAAGAATGTCGCCGCTTGGTCAATATCTCGACTGCGTTTCATATCAGGTAAGCTTTTCAAAAACACTTCACCATATGGACGATTAACCAATCGATCATCACAAATAACTAAAATACCGTTGTCATTAACATCACGTATTAAGCGCCCTACCCCTTGTTTTAAAGCAATAACCGCTTGCGGTAATTGGATCTGGGCAAAGGGGTCTTTACCTTGTCGCTTAACATCTTCGCTGCGTGCTTGTAATAACGGGTCATCAGGAGAGGCAAAAGGCAACTTATCGATGATGACACAGGTGAGTTTATCACCTCTAACATCAATGCCTTCCCAGAAACTTGCGGTAGCGAGTAAGACCGCATTATCATTTTCTACAAACTCTTCTAATAGTTTTCGTTTGCCCATTTGTCCTTGCACCAACAACTGATTATCGATGCTCTCTGACAATAATTCAGCCACTTGGTGCATAACGCGGTAACTGGTGAAAAGCATAAAGCAGGCACCTGCACTCGCCTCTATCAATGGTATCGCCAATTCACTTAGGGCTTTAGCACGATTTTTATCATTTGCTGCTGGTAAGTAGCGTGGGATTATAAGCTGTGATTGCTTTGCATAGTCAAACGGACTATCAAGTAATAAGCTGGCTGAATGCTCAATGCCTAAGTGACTCGAAAAATGTTTGAATTCACCATTAACCGCCAGTGTTGCTGAAGTAAAAATCCAACCTGCACCGGAGGCTTTTACATAACTACCGAATTTATCAGCAACTGACAACGGCGTTTTATGCAACACTACATGTCTTGGCGTGGTTTCATACCAAAAACTCATGCCCATGGCGTCAACATCAGCCATGACGTCATATTGAGCTAAAAGATTAACCGCGCGATCAAAGCAGTTATCTATCGCTTCATTTCGTGAAATACAAAGTTTAATCACTTGATATAGAAAATCTAAATCTGTTTTTAACAATGCAAATGCATGGGCAAACCTTTGCTGCTGATGCTTTTCACGCCAGTTTCCACGCTCGGGGTCATAATTAAATAACAGGCGAAACTCTTGGCTGGTTTTTAATAGTTTCTCAGCTGCTTTAGCTAACTGTTTTACATCTGTTAACTCAGTACGGTAAACCTGTAAAACATCGCTACAAAGGTCGAGTAGTTGACGAGTAGAAAAAGCTTCACCAAAATATTCACTAGCAATGTCTGCGATTTGATGTGCTTCATCAAAGATCATCACATCAGCTTTCGGGATCAACTCACCAAAACCACTATCTTTTAATGCCATGTCAGCGAAAAACAAGTGATGATTAACCACCACTAAATCAGCATCTATCGCCTTTTCGCGCGCTTTAATTAAATAGCAGTCATCAATATTAGGACAATCTTTTGCAAGGCAATTATCAACAGTACTGGTAACAAAAGGGAATACTGCTGAACCTTCAGTAACATTAACCAACTCACCAATATCACCACTTTGTGTGCCGTTAGCCCAAGTTCTTACTTTGACAAAATCAGCCAAGGTTTGGGCATCAAGTTGCCCTCTCGACTGTTGATATTGTTCTAAGCGGTATAAACAAAGATAGTTTGCACGCCCTTTTAGTAACGCTATTTGCGCGTTACTGGCGAGGGCTTTACGAATTAACGGCAGGTCTTTATGAAACAGTTGTTCTTGTAGGTTTTTAGTACCGGTAGAAATTATTATTTTCTTTTGGCCTTGATCGTCCTCAGCGGCTGATTTATTCGCTAACAACGCAGGAATTAGATAAGCAAAAGTTTTACCGGTACCTGTACCTGCTTCAACAACCAATGAGCTATTGTTCTCAATAGCTTTAGCTACTTCCAGCGCCATATCAAGTTGGGCCTGACGTGGAGAAAAGCCATTAATCGCTTTAGCTAAAGCCCCTTGATGAGAAAACGCATGTTCAACAGCACTCATGGAAATTCGACAATAATAAATTTGCGCTCATTATAATCATCATAAATAAAAATAACAGGAGGAATTCAAGGTTACGAGTGTTTTGCTGTGATTACAGGCATTAAATGGATTATACAAACAGGTCTAAGTGAGGTTTACCGTCTTTATCCTGAGTTATTTCAGCTTCACTATCATCGCTATCATCAAAAATATCGATATGTTGTCCGGTATTATCGGCAGGTACCGGTGAAGCCTCAACATCAACTGATGGTTTGTCATCAGCTTCTTGTTGGCTTGATGATTTATCTTGTATCGGCTTGTTAAAAAGTACTTCTGGATTATCTTCATCATGCTCTTCATCAGCAACTTTATTAGCAACCGCCAATTTTTCCAATGCTTTAACTTTAAAATTTGAAGGTTTGATCGGTACAGGCACATAACGAGTTAATGCCGTAGTAAAAATATCCATTGATGTCCTCCCGTAGAATATCGTTAATAAATTAAAATTTTCTTTAAATAATTTTAATAACTAAGCACTTATAAACACTTAATCTAATTACTTAAATTCGTAACTACCATTGTGCTAATCATGACATTAATATCGGCAACACTAGCGTAACCTTTAACTTTAATGTCCCATACCTACTTAGAACACTAACCAACTAGCTTAGTTCAAAATAGCATATATAGTTCGCAATTAAGGCTTGCTCTGATTGAAAAATCAACGTAATGTAAAAGCATAAATTAAAGTAAGTACTTTAATTTATATTTAACCAAGCAAACTAAAATTATGCGCTACAACTTAAACATAATGTACCGCTGATTAATTAAATACTAAAAGAGTAAAAAACACATGACTTTAAATCTGATCGCCATCCATCATCATCACCACCATACGGATTAGCTGCTCAGGTTTATTCGCTGAGGGGCTTTGAACCTTTCAGCGGTGTAAGATAGATAAAAATTAATTTCTAAACCCCCGAAAGAGTTCACCTCTCTCGGGGGTTTTCGCATTTTTATGGCTTTAGAATTGTATATACATGATATTTTTTAAGCAATTTTAAGCAGATAAAAAGCGACTAAATAGTATAAAAACTTAAATATTAATAGGAAAGTAACATGTCAACAGAACCACGTTTACGCATCGCGATGCAAAAATCAGGTCGCCTAAGCGACGATACTCAAGCGCTATTAAAGCGCTGCGGCCTCAAACTGAATGTCTCTGATCGTCGTTTACTCGCTCATGTTACCAACATGCCAATTGATATCATGCGAGTACGTAGTAGTGATATCCCTGGTCTTGTTATGGATGGCGTTTGTGACTTGGGAATCGTCGGTGATAACACCCTTGAAGAAGCAGCATTAGAGCGAGCTTTAATGTCTCAAAAATCAAAGTACATTCGTACTTCCGGTCTAAACTTCGGAGGCTGTCGCTTGTCAATCGCTATGCCTGAAGGCTTTAATTATCAAGGCATTAAAAGCCTTGATGGTTTACGTTTTGCAACCACCTACCCTCAACTACTTAATCGCTTTGCTAGAGATAATGGTATTAATGTTGAGTTTTGTTTATTAAAAGGCTCTGTAGAAGTTGCTCCTAGAGTCGGCTTATCTGACGGTATTTGTGACTTAGTATCAACCGGCGCAACATTAGAAGCGAATGGTTTAGTGGAAGTAGAAGAAATCTTTCGCTCTAACGCGTCATTAATACAAACCGCTGAGACTTTAGCACCTGAAAAACAAGCTATTTTGGATACTTTACTACCTCGTATTCAGGGTGTGATGAAAGCAAAAGAAAGCAAGTACATTATGCTACACGCCCCAAAAAATAAAATTGCAGAAGTCAGTGCGCTTATGCCAGGCAAAGAAACTCCAACTATACTGCCTTTAGCGGGCCGTGATGATTTAGTCGCCGTACATGTTGTCGCAACAGAAACCTTCTTTTGGGAAACCATGGAGCAACTTAATGCCTTAGGTTGTAACTCTATTCTAGTGATGCCAATTGAGAAAATGATGGGCTAAAAAATAATGCAAGGCAAATGAATTCAGCAATTAGTTTGCCACTCATTATTACCACAAATAGATAGATTATTAATGCTAATTAAACGATCAAAAGTAGAATGAAATGAAAAACGACATAATCAATTGGAAAAATTTATCCGAGGTAGAGCGCACACTCGCTTTATCGCGTCCAGCGATTAGCGAAAGCGGATTATTATCACAACAGGTCGGGAATATTCTGGCCAATGTCAGAGAATTTGGTGATAAAGCCCTGTTTGATTTAACTGAAAAATTTGATGGCGTAAAGCTACAAACTTTACGGGTCACTATTGAACAAGTTAACGCCGCGAAAGCAAGGTTAACGCCGTCACGCTTAAAGGCAATTGAAAGCGCTTATGCCAATATTAAACGCTTTCATCAAGCGCAAATCAGCGAAGACATTCAAGTTGAAACAACGCCTGGTGTTATCTGTACATTAAAAACTGAAGCAATAGAAAGTGTTGGTCTATATATCCCTGCGGGTAGTGCCCCTCTGCCTTCAACAGTTTTAATGCTTGGCGTGCCAGCTCAACTGGCAAATTGTCCACGTAAAGTATTAGTTTGTCCGCCAAATAAGCAGGGACAACTCGCTGATGAAATATTAGTTGCCGCATCATTATGTCAAATAGATGAAATATACAGTGTTGGTGGCGCACAAGCTTGTGCCGCATTAGCATTCGGCACTGAAACGATTGCGCCAGTAAATAAAATTTTTGGTCCTGGCAATAAATATGTCACTGAAGCAAAAAAACAACTTTCTCAACAGGTTAATGGTTTCGCGATTGATATGCCCGCAGGTCCGTCAGAAGTACTCGTTATCGCCGACGCTAATGCAAATGCTGGTTTTGTTGCCGCCGATTTACTTTCGCAAGCTGAGCATGGTCCAGATAGCCAAGTTATCTTACTTTCTGATAGCAAAGCGCTAATCGAAGCAGTACAAACAGCATTAACTCAGCAACTAACAACGTTATCTCGTGCTGATATTGCACGCCAAGCCTTGCAACAAAGTCGCTTAATATTGACTAAAGATTTAACCCAAGCGGTAGAGGTTTCAAATGAGTACGGCCCTGAACATTTAATTGTTCAAACCGATAATGCTAAACAGCTTTTAGCTAAACTTCGAAATGCCGGCTCAATTTTTGTTGGCGCTTATACGCCAGAATCTGCCGGTGATTATGCTAGTGGTACCAATCACGTGTTGCCAACTTATGGTTACTCTAAAGTGATTAGTAGCTTATCTTTAGCTGACTTTTCAAGGCGCTTCACCGTGCAAGAGATCACCCGTCAAGGTTTGATTAATTTAGCCGACTGTATTTATGAGCTAACTGATGCTGAAGGCTTAGATGGACATAAACGCGCGGTTTCAATTCGTTTAGAACAACCGTTGCCAAGTGCAAGTCAATTAACATCGGAGGTATCATGAGTATTGCACGAAAGCTTGCCCGTAAAGAGTTAATCGATATGGTGCCCTATCAGTCAGCGCGTCGACTTTTTGCCAGTGGCAATACGCCACAGGGAAAAATTTGGTTAAACGCCAACGAAGCTTCAGGCAACGGAAATTATCAAGTAAATAGCGATAGTATTAATCGCTACCCTGACTTTCAACCAGCAAGCTTGCTCAATGCTTACAGCAATTATTGTGACTTATCAACAGATAACATTTTAGCCACTCGTGGCGCTGATGAAGGGATAGAGTTGATCATCAGAACCTTTTGCCGTGCGTATCAAGACAGTGTACTAATTTGTCCGCCAACTTATGGCATGTATGCAATCAGTGCTGAAAATCACGGCGCAGGGATTATAAAAGTGCCTTTAACAGCAGAGATGTCATTGAATTTAACTGACTTAACAGCACAAGTGGGTCAGGCGAAGGTGGTATTTTTATGCTCACCGGGCAACCCAACAGGCAACTTACTCTCAAAGCAAGACATCGAAGCTGCCCTTGAGTTATTTGCTGACACGGCCATTGTCGTGGTTGATGAAGCTTATATTGAATTTTGCCCTGAACAGTCAGTCGTGTATTGGCTGGATAAATACCCACATTTAGTGATTTTAAGAACACTTTCAAAAGCCTTTGCATTAGCAGGTTTACGTTGTGGTTTTACCTTAGCAAGCAGCGAAATTATTACTATGCTCAGTAAAGTCATCGCACCGTACCCTATTTCAGCGCCTGTTGCCGATATTGCCAGTAAAGCGTTAACCAAACTAGGGCTCGAACAAATGAACATGCGGGTTCAAGATACCGGCGTTTTACGCGCTCAATTATCAACGTGGTTAGCAGCACAATCATGGTGTAGCCAAGTATTTGCCAGTGATGCTAATTTCGTCTTATTTCGCTGTCAAAACTTAGAATTAAAAGACTTTATTTTTGATAGCTTAGTCGCGAAAGGCATTTTAATTCGTGACCAATCAAAACAGCCAAATTTAGCCAACTGTTTACGCATTAGTATCGGCAGTGAACAAGAACTTTCATTATTGCAGCAAACTATTAGCAATAGTTTTACCACCACAGCAGCGCCAACAATGGCGAAAGAGAATTAGTATGAGCCAAGAAAATATTTTATTTATCGACCGCGACGGCACTTTAATCGAAGAGCCTATCAGCGATAAACAAGTCGACAGTTTAGAAAAACTAGTTTTTGAACCAAATGTTATCCCGGTACTTATCGCCTTACAGAAAAAAGGTTTGCGCTTGGTGATGGTGTCTAATCAAGACGGATTGGGTACAGCAAGTTACCCACAAAGTGATTTTGACTTACCGCATGATAAAATGATGGCCATGTTTGCCTCGCAAGGAATAACGTTTGACGATGTGCTACTTTGCCCTCATTTTGAAGCTGACAACTGTAGCTGTCGTAAACCAAAACTCGGTTTAGTCAGCGACTACTTGCAACAAGGTAAAGTCAATTTTGCGAACTCTTATGTGATTGGTGACCGTGAAACTGACATGCAACTTGCCGCGAATATTGGTATAAAAGCCTTAAAGTATGATAGAAAATCGCTTAACTGGAATGATATTGCCGAACAGTTGTTGACACAATCGCGTACAGCACAAGTTACCAGGACCACGAAAGAAACTGACATTAATGTTGCCATCAACCTAGATAAGGTTGGCGATATAAAAATTAACACTGGCTTAGGCTTTTTCGACCACATGTTAGAGCAAATTGCTGCACATGGCGGTTTTAGCATGAATGTTAATGTCGATGGCGATTATCACATTGATGAACACCACAGTGTTGAAGATACCGCATTAGCGTTAGGACAAGCGCTTAAACAAGCCTTAGGCGATAAACGCGGCATCGGTCGTTTTGGCTTTGTCTTGCCGATGGATGAATGTCGAGCCGAATGTGCAATCGACTTATCAGGTCGTCCTTGGTTAGAATTTGATGCCAAATTCACAGATAACAAAGTGGGGCAAATGTCGACCCAAATGGTTTCGCACTTTTTCCGCTCTTTAGCTGACTCAATGGCAATCACTTTGCACCTTTCTACAACAGAGGGAAATTGTCACCACCAAGTTGAAAGTTTATTTAAAGTTTTCGGCCGTGCGCTTAGACAAGCCATTGCTGTTAAAGGCGATGATTTACCGAGTACCAAAGGATGTTTGTAAGATGAGTCAAAACAAGCAAACTAACTTTGTCATTGTTGATACTGGCTGCGCAAACTTAGCGTCAGTAAAGTTTGCCGTAGAGCGTTTAGGTTTTGCGATTACTATTTCAGATGACGTAAATATCATTAAAAATGCCGATAAAGTCATATTACCGGGTGTTGGCAGTGCTCGACACGCTATGGAAAACATAATCGCTAAAGGCTTAGTGGCAACATTACAACAACTGACACAACCAGTTTTAGGTTTTTGTTTAGGTATGCAGTTAATGGCGCGCACATCTGTTGAAGGTGCAAATGAAAATGAAGTGGTGCAATGTTTAGGGTTAATTCCTACTGACATTACACCATTGAAAGCGCTCGATTTACGTTTACCTCATATGGGGTGGAACACCTTAACTCAGGTTAACGAGCATCCAGTTTTTGCAGGTATTAAAGCCCAAGACTATTTCTATTTTGTTCACAGTTTTGCCGCGCCAATATCAGAATATACCATCGCTCGTTGTCAATACGGCAGCGAGTTTTCTGCTGCTATTGCCAAAGATAATTTTATCGGTTGTCAATTTCATCCTGAACGCTCTAGCGCATTGGGCAGTAAAATAATAAAAAATTTCTTGGAGATGTAAGTCATGATGATCCCAGCAATCGATTTAATTGACGGTGAAGTCGTACGATTATTTCAAGGCGATTACCAACAAAAAACCAACTATCAATATACCGCTAAAGAGCGGCAACAGGCCTACGCAAAAGCCGGTGCTACTGTCATGCACTTTGTTGATTTAGATGGCGCAAAAGACAATGCTAAACGTCAATTAACCTTACTTGAAACGCTGGTAAAACATGACAGCATGATCATTCAAGTTGGTGGCGGCGTACGTTGTAAAGAAGACGTTGAACAACTGTTGGCACTAGGTGCAGATCGGGTAGTTATCGGCTCACTCGCCATCAAAAACCCTGAATTAGTGCAAGAGTGGCTTAAAGAGTTCGGCGCTGAAAAAATTGTTTTAGCCCTTGATGTGAAAATTGACGCACAAGGAAATAAAACACTACCAACACATGGTTGGATAAAAGACAGTGGTGTTAATTTAGAGGCCTTATTAGATGATTACATTGCTGTGGGCTTAAGCCATGTTTTATGTACCGACATTAGCAAGGACGGTACATTATCAGGCAGTAATGTCAGCATGTATCAAGAACTTTGTCAGCAATACCCAACAATAAAATGGCAAGCTTCAGGCGGTATTGGCTCACTAGATGATATTAAAGCGCTAATTCCGACGGGCGTTGACGGTGTTATACTGGGCCGATCATTACTGGAAGGTAAATTTACCTTAGAGGAGGCAATCGCATGCTGGCCAAACGCATAATACCTTGCCTTGATGTTCGTGATGGTAAAGTAGTCAAGGGCGTACAGTTTCGAAATCATGAAATCATTGGTGACATCGTACCGCTAGCGCAAAAATACGCCGAAGCGGGTGCTGATGAATTAGTTTTTTATGATATCACTGCAAGCTCAGATGACCGAGTAGTAGACAAAAGTTGGGTCAGTCGGATTGCCGAAGTTATCGACATTCCTTTTTGCGTTGCAGGCGGTATTAAAACTGAAGCAGATGCAAAACAAATCCTGATGATGGGCGCAGATAAAATTTCTATCAACTCCCCAGCGTTAAGAGATCCTAGCTTAATTTCACGCTTAGCAGATGTTTTCGGCCAGCAATGTATAGTGGTTGGTATTGATAGCTTTTTTAATCAAGACGCTAACAACGGTGCTGGTGAGTATCAAGTTTATCAATTTACCGGCGATGAAACTCGCACACAAAAAACTAAATGGCGCACGCTTGATTGGGTTCAAGAAGTACAAAAACTCGGCGCAGGTGAAATTGTGCTTAACTGTATGAATCAAGACGGTGTTCGACAAGGTTATGACATTACGCAACTTAGCCAAGTTAGAGCTATCTGCAATGTGCCATTAATTGCTTCTGGTGGCGCTGGAGAAATATCACACTTTGTCGATGTTTTTAAACAAACCGATGTTGATGGCGCTTTAGCTGCGAGTGTTTTTCATAAAGGCATTATCGCTATGAATGAACTTAAGCAGACCCTTAAAAATGAAAAAATTGAGATCAGATTATGCTAATTACACAAGATAATATCGGCCAGTTGGCATGGGATAAAATGGCTGGCATGATCCCAGCGATCATTCAGCATCAAGATACCGGCGCCGTGTTAATGCAAGGATATATGAATATTGAAGCATTAACACAAACCTTAGCTTCTGGCCGTGCTACGTTTTACAGTCGATCTAAACAAGCGCTTTGGTGTAAAGGCGAAACCAGTGGTAATTATTTACAAGTTAGCCAAGTCGTCACTGATTGCGATCAAGACAGTTTACTTATAGCCTGCAGGCCCGATGGCCCAACTTGCCATTTAGGCACTGAGTCTTGTTTTCCAGAGCAAACCATTAGCCAACAAAATTTTCTTAGCCAGCTTGAGCAAGTGATCGCCAGCCGAAAAAATGATGCACCAGAAGATAGCTACACCGCGCATTTATTTTCACGCGGCACCACGAAAATAGCGCAAAAAGTCGGTGAAGAAGGCGTAGAAGTAGCGCTAGCAGCAGTAGCTGAAACTAAAGAAGATTTACTTGGTGAATGTGCTGATTTGTTTTATCACACCTTAGTATTGCTGCAAGATCAAAATATTAATCTAAGTGAAGTGATGGCGGTTTTACAAACAAGACATCAACAAACATAATTTCAAGTGTATTCAAGATAAAGATTAACAAAGCTTAGTACCACAATATTGAGCTTTGTTTTTTCCTTCCTTTTAAAGCAATAAAACAACAACTTGATTAGTTGGTAGCAGTAAAGCGCTAAATTTAACCATTGCCGCAGCTAATTAAATATCAAACTGAACTTGCTAAAGCTTTATAGATAAAAACTCAACTCTATCCATGAAACCATAACGGGTGTTTAAGTAAATTAATAAATATCGAGATTTGCCAGCAATTTTTTATATGTGCTATCTTAAACTCATCGCAATGCATTATTTTAAAAAATATCAGATGGTTAAGCAGTTACTATGATAAAACGGACCTTGAAAGAAAAAATATTATTGACCATCACAGGTGTCACTGCGTTAACTCTGTCTCCTTTTTTAATTGCTAGCATAATTGACCATGATCAAGATCAAATGCTGGTTGATATATTTGCTCTTTTAGTCATGGTAAGCGTATTTTTTGGTGTCTGGTTTACAAGAAACATTAATCTTTTTAGTAATATTTTAGCTTTATTTACTTATCTTATTGTTGCTACCGCTGTTTATGTAAAAGGCATTAGCGTGATATTTTGGTTATACCCTGCCATTATTTCATCTTTTTATTTAATCCCGCCGTTAATTGCCGCAACATTTAGTACTACCCTCATTTTAGTTTCAGCTTTATTAACATATGATCATTTTGATAGTTTTACCTTCAATCGAGTAATAATGACATTAGTGCTTACGGTTTTATGTTCGTTTATATTTTCCAGATTCATGCAGAAACAGAATCAAAAATTACTCGAAAATGAAGAAGTGAATCAGTTACGCAATAAAATTTTAGAGCTTATTGCTAGCTCTGCAAAGTTATCAGATGTACTACACGCCATCGTCGCCGGTGTTGAAAATGAAAAGCCTGAAGTTAAATGTAGTATATTATTACTTGATGAATCAGGAAAACGATTGACATTAGGTGCTGCACCTAGCCTACCCGACTATTACAATGATGCAATTGAAGGAGTTACCATTGCTGAAGGTGCAGGCTCATGTGGCACCGCAGCATATACTGGTAAAAGAGTCATAGTTACCGACATAGCTAACCATCCATATTGGACGGATTGGGCAGAAATCACTAAAAAAGCAAAACTAGCGGCCTGCTGGTCCGAGCCTATTATAAATAACCAAGGTAAGGTCTTAGGAACATTCGCTATTTATGCTGATAAAGTAATGTCACCTTCTGAAAATGACTTTAAACTGGTAGAACAATTCACCAATCTATCTCGTATTGCGATTGAACGAGATCAAGCTGATAAACTAATTTGGCATCAAGCCAATTTTGACCATTTAACCAAGCTGCCGAATCGTAGTTTAGTGAATGAATATATCTCCAATGCCATTAAAACGGCAAAACGTGAACATAGCCAATTTGCTATTGCTATGCTTGATCTGGATAACTTCAAAGATGTTAACGACACTTTAGGTCATGGTGCCGGTGATACACTTCTTAAAGAAGCGGCAAAACGCATTAAAAAGTTAGTCAGAGACAGCGATATAGTGGCGAGATTAGGTGGTGATGAATTTGTCATTGTTATGACCAATAGTCATGATGCATCTTCGGTAGAGGTCGTAGGGCAAAAAATATTAGCGGCTCTAGCTAAACCCTACAAACTTGAAGAGAAGAGTGCTTATTGTTCAGCAAGTATCGGCGTGGCAATTTACCCAAATGATGCCAGTAATATTGATGAATTAATGAGAAATGCTGATCATGCAATGTATGGTGCTAAAGCTAAAGGTCGCAACACCATCCGTTATTTCACTGATAATATGCGCACTGAATTTCTAAAACGCACGTTATTAATAAAAGATTTACGCAACGCGATTAAAGCAGAGCAATTCTATATTGTTTATCAGCCTATTATAAATTTGCAAAATAATAAAATTGTAAAAGCAGAAGCTTTAATTAGATGGCAGCACCCTGAACAAGGCCTCATTTCTCCATTAGACTTTATTCCAATCGCAGAAGAAACTGGCTTAATTATCGAACTTAGTGAGTGGGTTTTTCAGCAAGTTACTGCAGATGTGACTTTATGGCGAAATAAATATTGCCAAGACTTACAAATCAGTATTAATACTTCCCCTGTACAATATAAAAACAAAGGTAAACAAATTTTAAATTGGGTTAAACAACTAAAACAACGCAATATACCACCTCAGGCTATCACATTAGAAATCACTGAAAATTTATTAATGGAAAATCAGGCAGAAGTGGTCAATATCATTGCCGACATTAGACACCAAGGTATCTTAATTGCCATTGATGATTTTGGTACTGGTTATTGCTCATTCTCTTACTTGAAAAGTTTTGCTATTGATTACATAAAGATAGACCGAAGCTTCGTCAGAAATATGTCTGAGGATAATAATGATATGGCTTTATGTGAAGCTATTATTGTAATGGCAAATAAACTTAATATGGAAGTTATTGCAGAAGGTATTGAAACAGAGCAACAATACCAATTTTTACAACAGGCGGGATGTAAATTTGGCCAAGGCTATTGGCTAGATAAGCCCCTGCTCAAATCAGACTTTGAACAACTATTAATTAAAAGTAACCACGAATAATATGCATCTAAAAAATATCTCATGGCAGAATAAAACCTTTCCAGAATTAACCACCGATGAACTGTACGATTTACTTAAACTTCGTATTGATGTCTTCGTTGTTGAACAAAGTTGTTTTTACCCCGATTTAGATGATCATGACCGTCATCCTCTCACCCAGCATTTATTTTGCTACCAAGACGGGTTAATGAGCGCATATTTACGCATTTTACCAAAAGGGTTAACTTATCCTAACTATATTAGTATTGGCCGGGTGGTTACAGCATCAGATGCAAGAGGCACTGGCTTAGGTCATGAGTTAATAAAAGCCGGGTTAGCGGCATGTTCAACTTTTTTCCCGGACGACAAGTTAAAAATTTCTGCACAAGAGCATTTGGAAGCGTTTTATAATCAACATGGTTTTACCCGTGTAAGTGAAATGTATCTAGAAGATGATATTCCTCACATTGGTATGGTGAAAAATTAACACAAAAAAGCCAACTTATATTGCAATATAAAGTTGGCTTGTTCATATTATATCGGTTGCTAATTAACTCTAAACCCTTTATCTCATTTGAAAAATTAACTCACCATAAACAAACGAATATTTTCCACCGCTAAAACTATGATCACTAAAAAGGTTGAAAGCATACCAAATTGGCGTTGTATTGATGCGCCAATAGTTTTCGTTAAGCCGATAACATGAGATACACGACCGACAAGCAATAAGCCCCCTAGTGCATGTAACATCATCGCTGAAGCACCATTTAATTCATAACATGCCAGCAAAATTAACGCTAAAGGTGCATACTCTGAAAAATTGCCGTGGATACGAATAGCTTTAGCTAAAGATTTATTACCTCCAGAATCAATACCAATTCGAAGACTTAATCGTAAACGAATAATATTAACCGCTAAACCAATATATAAAAGTCCTAATAAGCTGGCATAAAAGCCAGTAAATGTTAACGCTGCCATGGTGTTCCCTTAAAGCAAAATTGATAAATCAAATGTATATTTCTGTTTTGAATACTACCGACTCAAGCTGATAATTAATAGTGATATTTCACAAGCAGTTAGCACCTTAACTCATCAACCATATAAGTATGTAAAGCACTGTGGGTACAATTAACGGCAAGGATGTCGTTACTTAGTTTTTGTCTGGAACATAAAAAAGCCCTCTTATGAGGGCTTAAATCATCATCACGTTAAAACATTGTTTAACTTAAGCTAACTTCTCATCTAATAATGAGTTAACTTTTTCAACTGGTTGAGTGCCATCAATGGTGATGTAAGTACAAGCATCAGCTTTTGCTTCAGCTTGGTAATAAGCAACCAATGGTTTTGTTTGTTCGTGGTAAATGCCTAAACGTTTGCGAACAGTCGCTTCTTCATCATCTGGGCGCACTAATAACTCATCACCGGTTTCATCATCTTTACCAGCCACTTTAGGTGGGTTATAAACAATATGGTATACACGGCCTGAACCAGCATGAACACGACGTCCAGCCATACGTTCAACAATCACTTCATCAGGTACATCAAATTCAATTACATAGTCAACAGCAACGCCATTTTCTTTCATTGCATCTGCTTGAGGAATTGTACGAGGGAAGCCATCGAGTAAAAAGCCTGCTTTACAGTCATCTTGCGTGATACGCTCTTTAACCAAACCAATAATTAATTCATCAGAAACGAGTTGCCCTGCATCCATCACTGCTTTGGCTTTTTTGCCGAGTTCAGTACCTGCTTTAATTGCAGCGCGAAGCATATCACCAGTAGAGATTTGTGGAATGCCAAATTTAGCCATTAAGAATTGTGCTTGAGTACCCTTACCGGCACCAGGTGCACCTAATAAAATAATGCGCATTTAGTATAACCCTATTTAATAAATGAATTGGTTTTGCGAAATTGCAAACACTATACATATTCAAAGGGCTTCAAACAAGTAGCAAGGGCCGCAAATAAACAAAAAAGGAGCTAAAAAGCTCCTTTTTTTGACTAAAGTCTAACGACTGTACCTGCTATCATTCAAGATGTTCGTTTAAGAGCACTTTCCATGACAACAGAGATACAGTTTCCTCAATCATTATTTAGTTAAGCTCAGCATTAATTTGTTCAAACGAGCAACAAAACTTGCTGGGTCTTTCAAGCTACCTCGCTCTGCTAACATTGCTTGTTCAAATAACACTTCTGTCCATTGTTTAAACTTCTCGTCATCTTGTTCATCAGCAACATGCTTGATTAAGTCATGCTCAGCATTAATTTCAAAAATTGGTAACGCGTCTGGCACTTCTTGGCCAACCGACTGCATCAACTTCATCATTTGGCTGCTCATGTCATGCTCGTCTGCAACGATACATGCTGGTGAGTCAGTTAGACGCTGTGAAATTTTAACGTCTTTCGCTTTACCTTCAAGTGCGGTTTTAATGCGAGTAACTACTGAGTCGAATTCTTGCTCAAGCTTTTCTTGCGCTTCCTTCGTTTCAGCGTCATCCATATCACCTAAATCTAAGCCGCCACGAGTCACTGACTGTAATTGCTTACCGTCAAACTCTGTTAAATGACTAACTAACCACTCATCAATACGATCCGACATCAACAATACTTCAATGCCTTTTTTGCGGAATACTTCTAAATGCGGGCTGTTTTTAGCCGCCTCAAAGCTGTCTGCAACAACATAGTATATTTTGTCTTGGCCTTCTTTCATGCGCTCAACGTATTGCGCTAAAGAAGCACTTTGTACGCTAGTATCTGCATGCGTTGAAGCAAAGCGTAATAAGCCGGCAATTGCGTCTTTGTTAGCCATATCTTCTGCAGGACCTTCTTTTAGCACTTGGCCAAACTCGTTCCAAAACAGTTGATATTGATCTGCGTCTTTTTTGCCTAGTTTCTCAAGCATTTTCAATATACGTTTGCTACAACCTTTACGGATAGCTTGGGTGATTTTGCTGTCTTGTAAAATTTCGCGCGACACGTTCAATGGTAAATCGTTAGAGTCTAATAAGCCTTTAACAAAACGTAAGTAAGCTGGCATGAATTGCTCAGCATCATCCATAATAAATACACGTTGCACGTATAGTTTTAAGCCATGTTGTTTTTCACGATTGTACATGTCAAACGGGGCTTTAGATGGAATATAAAGTAATGAAGTATATTCTGTTTTACCTTCTACCTTATTGTGTTCCCAAAGCATTGGGTCGGCAAAGTCATGTGAAACGTGTTTGTAAAATTCTTTATACTCGTCTTCAGTGACATCTGCTTTTTCACGCGTCCAAAGTGCCGTTGCTTTGTTAACAGGTTCCCATTTTGCAGGTATCGCATCACGAGCTTCAATCGCAGGTGTTGTAACATTGCCTTCTTCGTCTTTAACTTCGGCAACCGCTTCCACAGCAGGAACTTCTGGCGTTAACATTTCAACAGAAACAGAAATATGATCAGAGTATTTAGTCACGATAGACTTCAAGCGCCAATCATCAGCAAACTCTTTTTCATCTTCTTTAAGATGTAAAATAATATCGGTACCGCGACCAGCTTTTTCAATTTTAGCCGTAGTAAATTCACCCTCACCTTCTGAAGTCCATTCAACACCTTCAGACTTATCAACACCAGCTGCACGTGAACGTACAGTGACTTTGTCAGCAACAATGAATGCTGAGTAAAAACCAACACCAAATTGGCCGATTAATTGAGAATCAGCGGCTTGGTCACCTGATAATTGTGAGAAAAACTCAGCAGTACCCGATTTCGCAATCGTACCTAAATGTTCAACGATTTGGTCATGAGTCATACCAATACCGTTATCTGAAATAGTCACCGTGTTGGCTTCTTTATCAGCACTAACACGTACACGCAATTCACCGTCACCTTCATAAAGGTCAGCATTAGACAGCGCTTTAAAGCGTAATTTATCTGATGCATCGGCAGCGTTAGACACTAACTCACGTAAAAATATTTCTTTATTTGAATAAAGCGAATGAATCATGAGCTGGAGCAGCTGCTTCACCTCTGTTTGAAAACCATGAACTTCTTTTTGACTTGACTCAGACATCTGAAAACTTCCTACTCTAAATAACATTAAAACGATTGTTTATCGTCAGTATCAAATATTATTATTCAATACTCACTCGATAGTTAACATGTGGGGGTTGCGAAAATATTTTCAAGCAAAAATTTAAAAAAACATTCGAGATAATATGAAAAATAATGCGATTATTTGAGTTCAACGAAGGAGATTTACTCATAAACTTGAAATTTGTTCCAAGTAAACACCTTCAAAAAGTTATTTAATTTTAAAATAAAGAACTTGATAGGCAGCTATAGCCTTATAAATTTTATTTCAGTTATTTAGCAGATAAATATTGAAAATCCGGCAATATCATTTTCAGCATTGCCGGATAATAGTTATCTAAAACAAGTTGTTCTGTTATTCTGTGAATAAATATTCATAGGTAGCTAATAGTTTTGCCGCGATGTATTTATCCTCATGTTCGACTGAACTTAACTTTGAAAGTCCAATCGATTTTACACAACTGGTATATATTTCAGTGTCAGTTTTTGCACTTGTTTTTGTAACCCCGTCTTGAACTAGCACTTCTTTTTCACTACCACAGCCATTTTTATTCAGCCAGAATGCAAGAGTGTTGTTAACTGATGCGATATTACCAAATGTACGACCATCATATGGTACATCTTTATCTGTAGTACTATGCATATGATGAATAGCCATAGGTGAAGATGTCGAGCAATTTTCGAAACTTCCTCTAAACTGCCCTGCTAAAGAAATAATAGCGGTGAGTCTATCAGGAATTTGGCAAGCTAATTTATAAGCCATAAAGCCGCCAGCAGAATAACCAAATATATAAACCTTACTATCCGTGAAAGTATATAGTGACTGAATATCATCAATAACATTAATAAAATAATCGATATCTGGTGTAGCCGGTTCACTATTATTAGAGCTATTCCATTCATAAATAGAACCATTGCCTTGCGGAGTAACACTAACAAGGTTAAATTTTTCAGCTATTAATTTTGCATCAAAAATACCATTTACTTTTACGGGGTCTCCGGGCGCCCCATGTAAAAAGATGGCTAATCCAGCGTATTGAGTTTGACTTGTTGGTGCATAAGTAATCGCATTTCTATCACCGACGACAAAGCAAGACTGACTATCGTCGATACTACTATTACCACACGTTTCTTGTTCAGGAACTACAACTGGCGTAGGTTTAGGTTCAACTTTTTCAGGAGAGCTTTTCCCTCCGCCACTACAGGCTGTTAAAGTTACGCTGAATAAAAGTGTAGATGCAATATTCTTTATCAACTTAAGTTTACTTATTTTCATAATTTATCCTTTTGAAAAAACTTGTAAACAGCTTGTGAAAAATCAAAAAAAAGAGCAATAATAAAGACATAATGAAATAGTAATGGTTTTATAATGGCAATAAAAACAAAGGTTAAACTTCATAAATGATCTTTCATTTTTCAACTTTCATCGTAAATGAAAAGAACAGCACTTTAATAAATAATGATCAGCTAATTGAAATTGAGCCGAAAATATTTTCACTACTTTGTTTTTTTTGCCGCAATACTCAAAGGGCAATATCACGTGAAGAATTTATAGAAAAGGTATGGCAAGGACGTATTGTCAGTGATGCAGCTATAAATCGTGCAGTTGGTGAGTTGAGAAAAATTATAGAAGCGGACATCAAAAATCCGCAATTTATTATCACTATCAGCAAAGTAGGATACCGGTTTAATGCAACGATTTCTCAACCAACGTCCCTACCACTCGATAACTCAAAAGAATTAAGTCAGAAAAATTATCGCAAATTACTGTCAATTTCATTTTTCTTGATAGCAGCCATTCTACTGACATGGTTTTGGTATATAAATGATAAATCTCAAGTAGAAAGTGCACTTCACTTCAATATTTCACAACCAGCACCACTGACAACAATTAAAGGAAGTGCTTTTAAACAAAAGGTTTTCAGCAACGGGCAAACTATTTTTTTACATAAAGATCCGGCCAATCTTAATGTTCAACTATGGTTACAACCCACAAATTTACCCGCCTATAAACTAACGAATGATAATTATTATTATACTTCCGCAATATTCAAAGATGCAGATACGGTTTATGCCAGTCGACTTGATAATTTAACAACAAGAAACTGTCAAATAATTAAATTGACCATTTCAACAAATCAGTTAGAAAAAATCATCGATTGTGCTGATAGAGCAGTAACTTATTTAGCTTATGATAACCAATCTAGAAAGCTATATTTTAACTATCGAGAGAGTGTTTCTCAGCCTTATGCCATCAGAAGCGTTCAATTAGACACCGGCCGTATTCAACAACTTACGCATGCTAGCCCAAAAGGAAACGCTAGAGGCGATTACCTTTTTGCCCTATCCCCAGGTGGTGAAAAGATGGCTATCTTTGAATATCAGCAAGACGGTGCTGCTATGCTGAAAATCATTGAAATAAAAAAACCAACCGAGGTTAACAGGTATCAGTCTTTTGAAAGTGTCAGTAGCGTTAGTTGGTTTAATGATAAAGCGCTACTTATTTCCGAATTAAACGGCATTATTTCTTATGATCTAACAAACCAAAAGAGTGAATACATAATACAACGGGATAACATTACACAAGCAGATTTCTCAACTGATTTATCACTTTTATCCTATGTAAAATTCGACATTACCCGAAATATTTATCAACGGTCAGAGCTCAATCAAAAACATGAAACACCCGTTACACAATCAACCCATATTAATTCTGTCCCAAGTTATGCAAACACATCAAATAGTCTCGCCTACTTTTCGACTGATACGGGTATGCTTGGCATACAACTCATTAATAAAGATGGAAATATATCTAAATTGAATTTCCCGGAAAAAATTAAGCACTTTAGTAACTTAACCTGGAGTCGTGATGATAGTGCGATTTTTGCCAGTATTAATTCCAAGATTTTTCACTATTCATTAGAAAAACAGGTTTGGCGAGAGATTAAAACTAATTTAAAAAGTATTCATTACGTTGAAGTCATGGAGGATCAACAGGTGATAGTCAGTAGTGACGACAGTGGTGATTGGCAACTATGGCAAGTTGACTTAACAACAGAAAATGCGAAGCAAATAACCACAAACGGCGGGTATAGTGCTAGCTACATCCCAAAGAAAAACTTAATACTTGTAAGCAAATACAGCCAAAATGGTTTATTTGCACTGAATTTAAAAGACTTTTCGGAATCAGAAATCGACGTAAACTTCAAAGTTACTGACTGGAATAAATGGCAGGTTCGAGGCGAAAATATATATTTATGGGAAAATAAAGCCATCACTGTGACAAACTTAGTAAGTAGAGAAAAATCAACGCGTTGGCAATTTAATGAAGCAAATCCTTCGCACTTTAGTATCAATTTTGATGCTAGTAAAATTGCCTATAGTATTACAGAACAAGAAAAGTCTACCATATGGAAAAGTACCGTATCACAAATACTTACACCAAAAAAAATGTAACAACACCACATTGATTAGACTTATGAGCAAGATGAAATTTCAATAAACTATAGACGAGCAAATATAACATTTTGAAACTGTTAATTTGGCGATAGAAATAACTAGGGGTAAGTTGAAAAAACTTAAGGCTATTCATACACTTGAATAGCCTTATTATTTTATTAAATCATGTATGCTTAAATTTATAATCCACTCATCTCTTTGTTTACAGAGATAACTTCGTTCCATTGATTTTTAAACACTCCTTCATAGTTAGCAATAAAAGCTTTATAACTCCCTTTGCCATATATTTCCTCGAAATGCTTACCAAACTCCCAATCTTCATCGTATTCAGCCCATGAATCCATTGAGGAAAGTCCCATCATATGGCGACCATTTTCATTTCCTTGAATAAATAGATTATCCATTATGACCCAATACTTAATCTTGTCGATTTTTTCGAGCGTTGCTTTTATTTGCATAAATAGATACTTTATAACTTCTGATTCTTGATCTGCATTAACCGTTAAATACCTAGCGAAAAATCGTTCAGGTTCACTAGAATTCTCTTCTAAAGTATTAATAACTAAACCTTCCATATTACGCCAAATTTCACTTTGATTATAAGCAGTAATATATGGATTGATGTTATCTGCCCAATCTTCATCATGTTTTTTATTATCTGGTCGTGCGTCTAACTCAGAAAAGCTAACCGGGCCCATAACCCAAATTAGTTCATTAGCATTAGGACCATAAGTAACATTGTATATTTTCGCTTTAACGGGCCCTTTAACATGATATTTTTTAATATGTGCCCGCATATTTTCAGTAAATTTTTTGGCATATTGATTGTTTATCGTGAATCGAAATGTATCCCATTGAGTATAAACTTTGGATTCTTCAGCAATAGCCGTAAAAGTGAAAAACAGAGAAAAAATTAGAGTTGATATTGTTTTCATAATAGTACTTTCCATTTATATACTATTACAGTTTTAAACCGTTTGGTTAAAACAGAGTTCAATAATATTAATTAACAACAGAACTATTATAGTAAATAAGAATGCCATTTCCATTTAGCCTACATCATGAAAAGTACTTTTTTTTGGTGCTTTGTAAGCATGTCATTACACTGAGATAAATCAAAGGATGAATGAGCTGCTGCTGATATTTGATTTAATTACGTTTTATTGCTTTATCTACTAGCGGGTAAATTAAAGGCTTCATCATGTCAGCTTTTGAACTTCATAAAGTTAAAAAACTAACGATGACATTACCAGAGAAATAGATTTAACCCCTCGCCTGTGCGTAATTAACACTGCCCGTTATTTAAGGCATATTGGGCTTGATAAAGGCTAGCAAAGGCCGACGGTGTTATTAACCTCCTTCTGCTAGAATTTATACCCTACGTTGAACGCCCAACCTAAAGACGTTTCGTTATCATTTCTTCCATATGCAGTTTCATGAACTCTCACACCTATACCAGTTCCAATAACTAAGCCCGAGTTAGAAAAACCATTAAAATGATAATTATAGGTTGCAAAAGCAAAGCCATCTTCACTAGTAATCATTTCTGATCCAACAACAATACCATATGAGTGTTTTGAGTTTTTCTCAAAGGTAGTTTCAAAGCCCGCTGATGCACCTACCCAACCAGCAGAAATAAAAACTTTGGTAAACTCGGTTTTACTTGCGATTTGTACGCCTAAAAAACCGCCATATTGGTATCCTACCCCCGTTGATACTTCTAACTCACTAGCAGCGCTTGAAACAGAAAGTAAGCCTATGAATGGCAATACAGCTAATTTTTTTTTCATTATTTACCCTTTAATAACAAGCTAAAATATATTTCTCTAGCCTAAAACGATTAATGTGAGCCCCTATTTAAGGAGCAACTTATAGTTAATTAAAATTTGAAGCGAAGCTAAATTAACCAATTTAAACCAGCGAAAGCTACACCTTAAAATATTGTAGTGGTGACATAAGTTCTCAATTTCTCAATTGCTAAGCTTGAGTTTATTTAGCTTTATAAATTTTACTTTTTAAAAACCCGTAAATAGCTTGTGCAAAATGAATAACAAACGCAATAAAAATGACATAATGAAATAGTAATGGTTTTATAATGGCAATAAAAACAAGGGTTAACCTTCATAAAGGATATGTCACATTCTTTTAATCGTAAATAAAAAGAACAACACAGTATGCAAGAATCATCAAAAAATAGAGAATGAGGCGGAAACAATTCCCTACTTTTTACAGTCGAAATACTCTAATAGCAAGTCTATTAAGTTATCTCTGACTCAACGAGAATTTAATAGCTTATAGACAAAGAGTTAATTTGGGTGTCTTGATAAAAATTTTTGATAAAAAGTTTTGTAACCTCCTCGATGTGATGAGGAGGTGTTTACTAAACATGGGGAGGAGCTATGTCCCTGTTTAAATTCTTGTTTTGTTTATTTATGACTACCATCACACATTGGTTGTGATGCCGTTTGTTTACAGCCACAAAAAAACATTTTTTTAGACTCTGTAGCAGTAAATCGTACTGGCGAGAATTCAGAACCTTTATGAGAACCATCACAAAAAGGCTGTTTCTCGCTTTTACCACAAGAACACCAAGAATATTTTTTACCTTCTTCAACTTCTACTGCAAAAGGTGTATCAGATGCTCGTACTGGTTTAGTCATAATAATTCTCCATAATTTGATATAAAGCCCACGTTAAGGGGCAATAATATAGTGAGGTATAACTGTTAAGGTATTAAATACAGCCCGCTGTTTTTTTTCCGTTTAAAGCGCTTATATGGTTTTTCTCAAATACGTTTTATAAAGCCAATATATAAACCCAAAAGCATTAATAAGTAAAACAACTAAAATAACACTTACTAGGTTTTTTAACTCTGCAATTCTTGAATTTGAATTGTCTTTGTGTAAGTTATAATTCTTTGCTAACTCAGTAATAACCATACCAAGTGAATCTTTTTCCATTTTTTGGAAATCTTCACTTTGTAACGACGCTAAAGCTTCTACTTTTGGCTGTGCCCATTGCTCATGAGCAACCGGTTCATTGTTAACTTTATAACCATAACATAATGAAAATAAAGTTATAGAAATTAAAAATATAAGTCCAACTAACGTCATACTGTAGAAACAATCCCCTGTTAACTGCTTATAGGCTACAAATCTGCTTCAGTTAAATCAATTTCATAAATTTTCGATAATCGATCACTTTTAGTACATTTAGTGATGATTTTTTTTGACATACCATTGGTCGTTTTTCTACATGATATATGCTGTGCTTTTAAACCAAATTTTGATTTGTAATCTTTAATTATGATATCAAATTTTTCTTTATCGCTATTTGAAGCTTTAGAGTAAAGGCCTGCGAAAAGGGATTCCCATTCATCTCTCTCTGATTCTATAGCTACACCCAACCACCCCATGCCAATTAATGTTGATTGTTCTACATAGTGACCTTTCAGAAACATAAAAGCTAACGCGTATTGAGCGTCTTTGTAGCCCCACGCAGCCAGCTCACTTAACTCATTAAATGCACCTTTATAGTCTCCTCTCTCGTATAAAGTAACCCCCCATCTTTGTTGTTTATCAATAACATCAATATCTTTTAAAATAATACTTGTGGATTTACATGAGGTTAATAATAGTAAAGCTAACAGTGAGAATATTCCTTTCATCAAAACTCCATAATTTGGTTTGTAGCCTAACACTTTAGTATTTATGCTACACGCTGTTGTGTTGCACAATCGCTTGTTGAGCTGAGCCGATAACTGCTCGGTGTATCAGAGTTGGTGTTGTTTATACTATGGGGGGTTGGCTATTTTTTGAAATAAAACCAACTGACCTCCTTTTTAATTGGATCACGTTCGGTTTCGCCTCTTCCCTGCATGCTCAGCTTATTAATTTGCATCCATTACACCTAATTTCACCTGATTAAGCAATGAAATATTATTAACTCACAAGGTAACTTACCCTAGCACTGAAGCAGGTTAACGCCTTGATTTAATTCAGCATGCCATGCTGCTAAATCGTTCGCTGTGTATTCGAGTCCTCTGTTATCAAATTTATGATACCTGTGAACGTTAACATGCAAGTTTTACAAAGTTATTATGGGTGTCTTGATAAAAGTTAGAAACGTAGAGGTTCGCCACTATTAAAATTTGCAATAAATAGCTAAATTTTACTAGTTGTCCACCTCAGGGCGTGTTGTTATATTTTATCGTGTCGGTTCTTTATTTTTAAATTTAAACTTTAAAGTAAACTCTTTAGCGCTAGTTCCAAAAAAGCATAGCGCTAACAAAGCGCCTTGAATCATTTGTACTGCATATTCTAAATTTTCTAGAAAGTCTGTTTTATAAAGCCACCCATCACTAAAATACATAGTTGGGCCTGTTACAGAAAAAAGTAAAAAGCCCCATTTCCCTAAAGAGTTCTTAAGACAAATTAATGCTAACGAAAAAAACGCTAAAGGAATCCTATAATCGTGAAGCATTAATACAATATTTGGAAAGTATAAGGTGTCACCCTGCGTCCACGATTCAGTTTTCACACTATCAGGTACAATAGACTCATCAAAACCTACAAACCATACCCAAAAAAGGTAAACGAACATAGTGAAAGCAAAAGCTCTGATTAGAATTATTTGACGCATAGTTCCCTTAAAAAAAGTTATTATGGGTGTCTTGATAAAATAGTTGATGTTAATAATTGTCAAACTCAGGTCGTGTTGTTAGCTATACTTTTTTGCAAACATAAGATGTAAATTCACTAACTTTTTCACCTTCTCGTATAAAAAATTGTTTTCTGAAAGTTGTTTTAGTTAAATTTTGTATTTCAGACACTCCGCTTCTCCCGTCAAAACTAATAGCCCCGAGCATATTTTTCGACGTTAAAGGAGCCGGTATAGAACCATCAATAACTTTAATAGAAGTTATCCTATCAATTAATTTATTACCTTCAATTTGCCATGTTCCAGAAGACAACGTTTTAAACCAGAGAAAATCCGGATTGTCTTTCAATTTAAAGGTATGAATATTTGTAGTCTTACCGTCTGACTCATATTCGATTTTGTTGGTTACTCTAAATTGTAGATCGCCCTCTTTAATCTCAAATAAATGAGGGATACAGTTCCATTTACCAACAATCAATGACTTTTGATTATTGGCATAAGAAAATATAGGGACAATTAATAATAAAATTGAAATTATTCGCATGACAATCCTTGTATCGCTAACCGCCTACATAAGCGGAAAAATAAAGTTGGCTATAATGTGAACGGAGTGAAACAGCCAACTGTATTTTTCCGTTTAAAGTTCTTGCTAGGCTTGGATATTACAGTTATTTTGTAACACACACTATTGAATTAAAATATTGATAAAGAGCCATGCCTATTGATATACCGGCTCCTGCACCGATAGTTAGTCCAACAGGAATATTATCAAAAGCTACTCCCAGTGAAATTCCCAAACCAGTACCTACAGATAAGGCTGAACTTAACATTAAAATTGGTGTTTTATTATTTTTGCAAACAGCAGAATTAGACTTCATTTTATTTCTCCAATTGTAAAAGCTTACTCAGTATAGACACAAATCCTATTAAGTAGGGTCAGGTACACTTTAATTAGTAATCAATTGCCTGACAAAGTTATTATGGGTGTCTTGATAAAACTTTTAGCTGCCTAACGGCAGCTAAATAAAACCCTATTGCCTATTGACGGGAATAAGGCTCATATGTGTTAGGTTTAAATTACACACCAAACTCTTTTTTAGCAACTAGTTCAGTAACTTGCTGTAGTTGCGGTTGCCCACCACCATGCATTTCTGAATTTGGGTAAGTGTGCACCCAATATTGGTTATCGATTGTATTTAGGTAAAGAGTATCCCAACCAGATTGATCAGTTGCGACTTTAACGAGGTTAAGACTAATGTAGTTTTCTACGGCTTCACTCCCTGAAATTACGCTCATACTTCCTTTACACCTAGACACAATGACTCCCCACGAGGTGCTAGCCTCTGAACGTGGGTTAGTTTTACAAACCAGAGCCATAATATATGTGTCAACGATA
>NBOG01000008.1 GCA_002104535.1 Cognaticolwellia sediminilitoris
ATAAGAGAAGTGAATACAAAGGATTCTTAAATTAATGAATAAGGATCAGTGTATTTAACTTGACGTGGGGAGTCATACCAACGCCCTGTTAATGGGCAAAATATAGTTGGCTAGAATAAGCGACGCAGGAGCAAAAGCCAACTGTATTTTGTCCTTGTTAAACAGCTTGATACTAATTGAGCCTTCTCCCCGAAGTCTAGCACTGAGCTAAACTTCAAGGCGACCAAACCAAAAGGAGAAAGCTCAATGAAATTCTATACTACTTTACATAAATATTATTGCGGAATCGATCTACATGCACGACTTTTATATGTTTGCATACTTGATGAACATGGTAATAAAGTCGTTCATCAGAAAATAAAAGCCGATCCTCATCAGTTACACAAGCTACTCAAACCCTATATTGGACAGTTGGTGGTTGGGGTTGAGTGCATGCATTGCTGGTATTGGGTCAGTGACTTTTGTCGTGAGATAAATGTTGAGTTTATTTTAGGCCATGCGCTTTATATGAAAGCTATTCATGGCGGAAAAGCTAAAAACGATAAGATAGACTCCTATAAAATTGCTAGCCTAATGCGCGGAGGGAATTTCCCACTTGCCTACAATTACCCAACAGAAATACGCGCAACCAGAGATTTACTCAGAAGACGCACCTACGTTATGCGACATGGAAGTGAGTTAAAAGCCCACGTCGTTAACACCGACAGCCAATATAACTTACCCGCTCAATCACTTAATTTAAAAAATGTCAGTGCCCGTGACGGACTGCGAGATTATTATGATGATCCTGTTGTACAACGGATGATAGCACTCGACATGAACATCCTAGATTGCTACATCCGAGAGCTAAAGCATGTTGAGTCATTTATCGAAGGAAAAGCCAAAGAACATTATGGTGCACTACTCAATATCGTTCGAACATTCCCGGGTATTGGTCAAATTCTAGCATTAACCATTATATATGAAATTGGCGACATCAACCGTTTTCCCAGCGTTCAACAGTTTGCCTCTTATTCACGATTAGTGAAATGCAAAGCAGAGTCTGCAGGGAAAACCTATGGTACTAGCAGTAATAAAATCGGTAATGGTTATCTGAAATGGGCTTTTAGTGAAGCCGCGGTGCTTTATCTTCGCGGTAATGACAACGCTAAACGCTATTTAGCTAAATTACAAAAACGCATGAGTAAAGGTAAAGCGTTATCAGCACTAGCACATAAAATTGGTCGCTGTGTTTACTTCATGCTTCGAGATAGACAGGTGTTTGATGAAAATAAATTTTTAAAAGGTTAAGTCGCACAATGGCGAGAGCTGAACACCTAACTGGATGAGTAAGAGCATCTGATTAATCATCGCGTCCGTTAACTGAAAGTTGATGATTATTATGCCGAGTAGTCCAAGCCACTTCGCTTGATTAGACTCGCCATTGGTGCGCATTATTGCAATGAGCAAGCGCGTTTACACCTTAACTGAGTCTTAAACTAACTGAACTGTGCCCAAAGGCACTGAGTCATCATGCTTGAATAGTACCAGCGTAAGGTTAACCGATAAATGTCTAGTGCCCCTACTTAACATATGGATAGACAGAGTAGGCAGTGATGAGATCACACTAAGAGAGCCTCTATATGTGTTTGCCGTAAACCGTTGTTTAATGGCTAATTGACATAGCGAAGTAGATGAACTTGTGAATTGAATGAACAATTAGCTGCCTAACGGCAGCTAAATAAAACCCTATTGCCTATTGACGGGAATAAGGCTCATATGTGACGGGAATAAGGCTCATATGTGTTAGGTTGCGATTGCACCCCACCTTTCTTGAACCATAGAGCGCCATTCTGGATCTAGTATATCTGTTGCCATACACCCTAAAAAGAAATCGGCATCTTTATCCAATTGATCATAAGTAACATCAAGAATAGAAAGTAATGCTCTACCTAGATGTGAGTAAATAATACTAAAAGTACATTTCCCATTTTCAATAATTTGAAACTTGGACAAAAATGGAAATGGAGTTGAATGTTTAAACTCAATTCCTTGAGATCCCGTATCCCAGCTTCTGCTACCTGCGTGAAATATTATTTTTTCATTTTCTTTGTAAATTGCAAAGTTAATTTTAGAACCAAATACTTTCTTTTCGCTATGCGAAAAACCTAAACAGATTGTATCGGTATTCTTCGATTTTTTTAAAAGTATAGTTTTGGCTTTACCTGTAACAGGCTCGAAATCGATCTGTTTTAGTTGGTGAGTCCAATGATTTAGCAGCATACTCCCTCGCAACCTAACGCTTACAATAACGGGAAAAGCTAAGCGACAGCGAGGCTTTTTCCCAATGAGCAAAGCGAATGATGTTAATTGTTTTGTTATGTTGCGTGCTAGAAAAGAGCATACCAAATAATGCCATAAAAAATGAGCACTCCTATCGTTTGTAAACGCTGAGCTGACGTTATTTTTTGTACAGTAACTGAAAGGTAACCAAGATGAATGAAAACCATAGCCATTAAAAGAGGCATGAGGTAAAAGACCATTTCAGGTTGGTAAATTTTAGGTGAAGGCGCACTAGCCTTAAAATAGATAGTAAGGATGTATGATATAAAAAACATCTGAATAGATAGATATTTAGGAAATGTACCAATAGCTGACTCTAGCTTATTTTTCATCGAGACTTTCCATATTCAAGAAGCAACATAACAATTTAGTATTTATGCGACACGCTGTTTGTGTTGCATAATCGCGCATGTTCATAATTCAACTATTAATAACAAATTTAATAAATCTTTTCCAGCTAAAGCACTTATAAACAAATTATTAAATTTGTTTGGTAGAAATATGCGCAAATCGTGCATATTCCTGAATATAGGGGAAATAATTTTTACCTGTGCATAAAAACAGCTCAACAGTTTAATTATTTTTAGTCTAAATCCCGCTCTAACCCCCTTACTCTTCTAGCCACTTTTTCGTTAAACCAATAAACACCATGGTTTTTAACTTCAGCAATGCCAGCCAATCACCGGATTCTGCTACTGACTCACCACAGCGAGGGTCTGAACGTTGTAATGCCCCTGTCATGGCATGATCAATCGGAATAGGTTCACAGCCATGATCTGATTCGCAAATAAAATCCCAAGGTTCACGAGCAGGCGCATGACAAGTAAAACAGTTACCGCCAAACCGATTGTTGACATCAACAAAGCCACGTTTAGCAATAGTTGAGCCTTTTTCGTCGACTTGTAATTCAAAAAACTCCCAATCGCCTGTGGCTGGAAATGTACCGGCTTCACGTTTAACCATCACTTCAGTTGGCACAAGCTGCACCACAGAGCCGACAGGATAAATCGCGCCTTCTGGGGCATTTGCTGCCGCTAAGGTGGCGTCAACATCGCCGAGTAAATTATCTACATAAAAGTGCCTTACTGGGGTCATATCTCGAATACAGCTAAAGCTGTCTTCAGTAATATTTACCGCTATTTGCGAGGCTTTGACGAGTGTTGACGCTATTACGTTGTCATTTTTGTGATCTGTTGTGTTATCTGTTTTGTTATCAGTCGTATTTGCCGATACCGTCATTGTTATCAGACAAGACACGAGTAGAGCTGCAAGCGGTTGTTTGAAGATATTAATCATAGTTGTGACCCTTTAGTTCGGCTTACTTGGGCGTACTTGTTTATTATAGTTAGTTAAAAATAACGCACTAATTCAGCAACATTGCTGTTTCAAGTGCGTTATTAAACAATTAGATAAAAAAAGCAGTTACGCTACAGCTTGACGATTAACTTACCTTTATTTTGTCCTGTGAAAAACAAGTTTAACCCTGTCATGGCAGATTCAAGGCCATGCAAAACATGAGCGCGATGTTTAATTTGTCCTTTCATCACATAAGGGGTGAGTTTGGCGAGTAACGTTGGCACTTCGCCAAAATGATCGGGCATAGTGAAGCCTTTTATCGTTAAACGCTTTTTAATAATTGGGATCCAATTAGGTGCTAAGTCAGGCTCAGCTTTAGGATAATCGGCAATTAAACCACATACTGCAATGCGGCCATGAGCATTCATACGCGCAAAAACATGATGTTGAATTGGCCCACCAGTATTTTCAAAATATACGTCAATGCCGTTTGGTGTTAACTCGGCCAATTTTTCTGCTAAGTTATCTGTTTTATAGTTAATTGCGCCGTCAAAGCCGAGTTCATTTACGATCCAGTCTGCTTTTTCATCACTACCAACGACGCCAATAACGGTTAAACCATCAGCCTTGGCTAGTTGCCCGACAATTGAACCCACTGAGCCTGCTGCGCCAGAAACTACAATGGTTTCGCCCTTTTGCGGTTTGCCAATACTGTAAAGCCCTTGCGTGGCCGTTAAGCCCGGCAGCGCGAAAATAGAGAGAATGGCTTCGTCTGGCAATGGCGCGGTTACTTTATTCAACCCAGCACCGTTACTTAAAAAATATTCTTGCCAGCCCATCATGCCCATAACGCGATCACCAACTTGAAAATCAGGATGATTACTTTCAACAATTTCGCCGACACCCGAGCTGCGCATAACATCGCCTAGCGCAACAGGTGGAATGTAACTGTCGGTATCTGGGCTCATCCAGCCAAACATTGCCGGGTCAAGTGACATATGACTTTGTTTAACTAAAAACTCACCTTCGGCTACTTTAGGTATGTCTTTAGTTACAACTTCAAATAAATCGGGGCCAACAGGGCCGCCAGCTGGACGAGCGATTAAGTTTATTGCGGTAAATGTGCTCATATAAGTTTCTCTTATTAGTTTCTGTGTAATTACTTAAAAATTAAGTTGGTTAATCTATAACGTCATCAAATGCTGATGAAAACTAAGCAACTAACTCGCTGATGTTTTTTATTTGGCTAATATTTTGCGTTTGATAGAAGGCTTTAAAGCTTGTAGTTAGCTGTTCACTTGCTAAAAATACTTGTTGCCAGTATTGCAATCGTTCTGCTGGTACAAGTTTGACAAAATCATTGCGGTCTGGAATTTTGCCAAAGGGTAATGAGTCAATAAATGCTTTTGACGGGCAAACGAGTACGGTTTTGTCGTAATGTGCTGCGCGTACTTTTCTTGAGAGGTTTTTATCAAACCAACCGGCTTTTAATGTCGAACTAAAATGGGGATACAGTGTTAGCCCTTCAAGCTGCAAATCAAAATGATAGTCGATAATACCGCCGTCTCGATACATGCCTGCATCACAGTCGCTAATATCTTTTATCCCTTCCATCACCATTGGAATAGCGCCTGACGCTAATAGCGCATCTTTAATGTTATCGTCTGTAAAAGCTAGGCGCTTGGTACTAATATTATCAGGGTCGTGCAATGTTAATTGACTGGCTTGATGCTGAAAAATAATCCGTTGATACTGACTTTTAATTAACGATCGCTTAGCGCCATTTCGCAGTAGGCTCATTAACAGGCCTAGTCCTAATAACAGTTTATTTTCTGAGGCTACCAATCCGTGACATTTAGCGACAATAAAGTGTGCTTTAAAGGTTTGGTTGTTCATTATTTCACTAGCGCCAGACTCACCAAACATAATATCGAGCAACTCGCGGGCTTTGCCGGTAATTTCTGCGGGCTTAGCATTATTGGAATAAACTGTTTCGCTATAATTTTTAGCTAAACGTTCAATAGCAGCAACAGGGTCTTGTTGAGCAAAACATGCCATTCTAAAAGCGCCTGCGCTTGAACCTACTAAATTTAACGGTTGTTGTCGGCCTTTAAAAAACTCACCAAAAAAGTATTTATCTAAACCAAATAAAACAAACCATTTTGGCCCTCCACTAGCACCGAGAAAGTTATTAAATAAATCAGCAGAGAAACCTTGTTCTTTAATTGTTTTTAACGCCGTGTCACCGGCATAAATATCTAACATATTTTATTTTAAGCTCATAAAAGTTGAGTAAGTGGCGTCAGTAACACCTCTGTGATTAACGCAGTGCTTTTCGCAGTACTTTACCGACATTGGTTTTTGGTAATTCATCTAAAAACACCACCTCTTTCGGTCGTTTATAATTGGTCAATAATGTTGTGCAATGTTCGATAACCGCTTGCTCGGTTAAGTTAGGTTTTTTCCGCACAATAAATACTTTGACCTTTTCACCAGTGATCTCACAAGGTGCTGCCACGGCTGCTGCCTCTAAAATACCTTCATGGGCAACCAGTACTTCTTCAATTTCGTTAGGGAAAACATTAAAACCGGAGACAATAATCATGTCTTTTTTACGATCAACAATGGTAAAGAAACCGTTTTCATCGACAGTGGCAATATCACCTGTGGCTAACCAACCATCTTTTAACACCTCAGCGGTGGCTTCTGGACAATTATGATAGCCTTTCATCACTTGTGGACCTTTAACCCACATTTCTCCAGGCTCTGAAATAGCGGCGTCGTCGCCATTATCGTCAACCAATCGAATTTCAGTTGACGAAACAGGCAGGCCTATGGTGCCGTTATAACGTTCTTGATTGTATGGGCTCATGGTAACTAACGGTGAACATTCCGTTAAGCCGTAGCCTTCTAGTAGACGCGTTTTGGTGACTTTCTCCCAAAGTTCGGCAACCGGACGCTGTACTGACATTCCGCCGCCAAAGCCCAATTTTAACGCGCTAAAGTCAAGTTTTTCAAAACCTGGTGTATGTAAAAGTGCATTAAATAAAGTATTTACGCCGGTGATAGCCGTGAAGCGATATTTGGCTAATTCTTTGACAAAGCCTGCCATGTCTCTCGGGTTGGTGATCAGTAAATTAGTGCCGCCAAAAGGCATAAAACAAAGACAATTCGATGTTAGCGCGTAGACATGATAAAGCGGTAATGCCGTAACAATTAGCTCGTCACCTACACTAAAGACATTTTTTGTTACTGCGTTCGATTGTTCGATATTCGCAATCAAATTTCTGTGCGTTAACATCGCCCCTTTTGAAGGCCCTGTTGTGCCACCGGTATATTGTAAAAATGCGAGGTCTTCGCCTACTATATCTACAGGTGAAAGGCTGTGTTGACTCCCTAACGCCATCGCGTTATTAAATTTAATTGCCTGCGGAAAACTATAACTAGGTATTTGCTTCTTAACGTATTTCAATACTAGGTTAATTAATGTGCCCTTAAGTGTTCCTAAGCGGTCGCCAACGCCGGTAGTAATGATATGTTCGATATCGGTATCATTCACAACTTTTTCAAGTACATGGGCAAAATTATCAAGTATAAGAATGCCTTTCGCACCTGAATCTTTTAGTTGATGTTGCAATTCACGAGGCGTGTACAGCGGGTTTACGTTTACCACGGTAAGTCCGGCGATTAAGGCGCCAAATAAAGCAATGGGATATTGCAATAAATTAGGGATCATAATGGCAAATTTGTCGCCTTTGACTAACCCTAAATCGTTTTGCAAGTAAGCAGCAAAATCGACAGCTTGCTGACTTAGTTCCCGATAACTAATGGCAACATCCATATTGATAAATGCGGTGTTATTTTCGTATAACTTAGTGTACTTAAAAAACAGCTCAGCTAATGAGTTATATTTATCCGGGTTAATTTCAAACTCAACGCCCGGTGGGTAACTTTTTTCTAGCCAAATTTTTTCCACAATATACGCTCCTTAATCATTATTCTTATTGTTAGTTTAGTGCGCCAAATCGATCTTGCTTTAAAATATTTCAAATAATCACACCATTAACCAAGTGAGTTAAAACCACAGTGTTTTCATGTCAAAACTAGTACTGTCGTTACTCTTAAGTGTATTTTCCCAAAGCGATATTTTCGGTAACTCGCTGCGATAGAAATACTGACAGGCTTGTAGTTTTCCTTGATAGAAAGCTTCATCGTCTTGATGAGGTTGTCCCGCTAAGGCATTGCTTGCCACAACCGCTTGCTTGAGCCATAGCCAAGCGATAACAACGTGACCAAACATCGATAAATAACTGACGGAATTTGCCAAAGCAAGGTCAATGCTTTTAGTCGACATACTGGTTAATACCGTTTGTGTTGTAGTTTGTAGTGCTTTTACAGCATCGGCTAATTGCTCAGAGAAATCGGTTAAGCCCTGAAGATTTTTCGCTATTGCGATGGTGCTATTAATTTCATTTATTGTCGCTAAAAAACCTTTCATGTTATTCATCGGCACTTTACGAGTGAGTAAATCCAAGGATTGAATGCCTGTGGTACCTTCATGAATAGCATTGAGTCGATTATCGCGATAAAACATTTCCACTGGATGTTCATTAATATAACCATGGCCGCCAAGTACTTGAATAGCGTATGAATTAGCTTTGGGGCCATATTCTGCAGGCCAGCTTTTAATAATTGGCGTTAAAAAGTCTAATAACGTATGCGCATTCTCACGCGCTTCTGGCGTGGTAGCGGTTTTTTCATCATCACTCAGTTGAGTACCGTAAAGCACCAAAGCCATCGCCCCTTCTGCATAAGCTTTTTGTGCCAGTAACATGCGTCGAACATCTGCATGTTCAATAATATTAACCATAGGCGAAAGTGGGTCTTTACATGACGGTAGACGACCTTGCGGGCGATTTTTTGCGTAATCGAGCGAATATTGAAAGCCTGCTGTAGCTAGCACAGCGCCACTGGTACCCACTAAAATTCGCGCTTCATTCATCATATGAAACATGTATTTAAGGCCTTGGTTTTCTTCCCCAACCAAATACCCGATAGCACCATTTTTTTCGCCAAAACTTAGCGCTGTAGATGAATGAGCTCGACCGCCCATTTTGTGAAATAAGCCTGCCAATGCCACTTCATTTTCAGCGCCAACTGAGCCATCGTCATTTAACAGGTATTTCGGTACGACAAATAGTGAAATGCCTTTAACCCCTTTCGGTGCGCCTTGAACTCTCGCCAGTACTAAGTGAACAATATTTTCACTTAAATCATGATCGCCACCAGATATAAAAATTTTACTGCCACTAATGCGATACGTGCCATCACTGCCTTTAACGGCCTTGGTGGTTAAGTCACCTAGCCCGGACCCACAACCTGGCTCGGTCATCGCCATTGTGCCCATAAAGCGCCCAGCTAACATTGGCTTTACCCAAGTCTCGATAACCTCTTTACTGGCATGCGCTAGTAGCAAGTTAGCATTTGCGGTGGTGAGCATGTTGTAGCCCATAGCGACACCACCAGCAATGGTAAGATAAGTGCTCGCTGCACTGGCAATAATTGGCGGTAGTTGCATGCCGCCTAACTCATAGTCTGCCATTGCTGCGCTAATGCCCGAAGCGTTAACTGCGGCTATCGCTGACTTAAGCTCTGGTAATGTATGTACTTTTTTACCGTCGAAGCTAGGTTGCTGAGTATCAAGCTTTTGACGAATAGGCAGAAAATGTTTCTCGGCTATCGCTTTAGCGGTATTAATAACTTCATTAAATGTTTGTCGGTCATGGTCTTGATAACGCGATCTACTAAGTAATTTTTCACTATCAAATAACTCATAAAGCATAAACTCCAAGTCACGTTCGTTGATCATTTTTACCGTCATACCATTCTCTTTGTTTTTTAAAGTTATTAGCTTACTTACGAACACATCAGTTTTGTTGGGTAATACTAAACACTAATTTAGCCAATTATGTTGCTGATACACCGCCATCAACAGCAATACATTGACCTGTCATATATGTGTTTGCAGGCGATAGCATCATTAGCATGGTCGCTACCACTTCTTTTGGCTCGCCAAGGCGGTTCATTGGCGCGATTTTGCCAATTTTTTTCTGTTTCTCTTCATCAGCAAAGTTTGTCACCATCGGCGTTAAGGTAAAAAATGGGCAAATTGCATTAATACGAATATTGGCGCGTCCGTATTCAACGGCGCCAGTTTTAGTTAATCCGATCACTGCATGTTTAGCCATTGCATAAGCGCTGCCTAATGGCGAGCCACATAAGCCTGCCATGGAACTGACATTTAAAATGCAGCCTTGACCTTGTTTGAGCATTTGCTGAATTTGATAGCGCATGCCAAATTGCACGCCTTTAACATTGATGGCAAATTGGCTGTCCATGATTGACTCGTCAATATCATGTAATGGCATAAACTCATGGGCAATGCCGGCATTGTTGACCGCAATATCAACACCGCCAAAGGCTTTAATCGCTGAATCTACTACTGCTTTACATTGCTCACTACTGGCAACATCACATCGCATTGCAATAACTTTTGCCCCTGAAGCAGCAATGCTCTTTGCAACCTGTTTAACACCTGTTTCATTGATGTCACATAGCACTAATTTAGCGCCACGCTTTGCTAACTCTTGTGCCAAAAGTTGCCCTAGTCCTTGAGCTGCACCGGTGATTACAGCAACTTTACCGGTAAAATCTAACAATGGATCCATGTTACTTCCCTCTTAAAATAAGAATAATACGTTGTGCGTGATATTTGCTTAGCTGAGTTTGCTTGCTTTGTTCGCTATGCTTAATTTGCCTACTTTACTCGCTTAAGCATTGTGCTCTTTATCAATTATCTCAAGTGCCATCAAAGCTAAAGGCTCGACAAAACCGCCAATTTGTTTAGCATTGGCATTTGATGCATTGCCTTGTGACGCCCTTTTAGCCACACCTTGGACAATCGCGGCTAAACGGAAAAAACTAAAGGTTAGATAAAACGTCCAGTGCTCAATTCTATCGATATTCATGCGTTGACAATATTTTTCGACATATTCTGCTTCAGTCGGAATACCTAAGCTTTCGCGATCAACGCCGCGTAAACCATCAATACTACCTAAACCTTGCGGCATACGAAGTCCCATGCATTGATAAGCTAAATCAGCAAAAGGATGCCCTAAGGTTGAAAGCTCCCAATCTAAAATGGCGATGATTTCAGGCGTATCTTTAGCAAATACGATGTTATCAAGTCGGTAATCACCATGAACTAAAGTTAAACGTCCGTCATCTGCTGGCAGGTTAGCCTCTAACCACTGCCCTAGCGTATCCATGGCAGGAATAACTTGTAACTCTGAAGCTTTATACTGGCCTAACCAACGCTCAAGTTGGCGGGAAAAATAATTACCTTTTTTACCAAAATCACTTAAACCTACTGCATCAATATCAACACTATGTAAAGCCACTAGCGCTTTATTCATGGCATCGTACATCGCCGTTCTTTGTTGATTATTATCAATTTCGTTAAGTGATGCATGCCAATAAATGCTGCCGTCGCAATACTCCATTAAATAGAACATTGAACCAATAATGCTGGGGTCTTCACATAAATGATAAACTTGAGCAACTGGAACGTCGCTATCTTTAAGTGCATCTAAAACACGATATTCACGGTCAACTGCATGAGCCGATTTTAATAGCTTGCCCCCTGGTTGTTTACGTAATACATAAGTACCGGACCATGCTGTTAATTTAAAGGTTGGATTTGATTGTCCGCCAGAGAATTTTTCTAGGCTGATTGGCCCTTTAAAACCAGCAAAGTGTTGTTCGAGATAAACTGTTAGTGCTTCAATATCAATCGCTAAAGAATTCGACATATTTCACTTCTTTTAAATATCAATAAAATCAGCGACAACGTTAGAGCAGGTGTCGCGCGTTATAACTCGCCTAGTAACTAATCTTGTGTTTTTTGTTTTACTAAATCACGACCTAATTGCATCATGTGAACTTGATCTGGACCATCAGCTAATCGCAACACCCTTTGCCCTGCAAATGCGTGCGCTAAAAAGGTGTCTTGGCTAACACCAACAGCGCCATGGCACTGAATTGCACGGTCTAAAACATCAAGTGCCATATTCGGGGCAACAATTTTTATCATGGCAATTAAGTCCTTCGCTGCTTTATTGCCATCGGTATCCATTTTTTGTGCTGCTTTTAAGGTCATCAATCGTGCTTGTTCAATTTGACAGGCTGATATGGCTATATCTTCACGAATCGATTGCTGTTTGATCATCGGGCGGCCAAAGACGATGCGCTCATTAACCCGTTTGCACATTAAATCGAGTGCTCGCTGCGCCACACCAATTGAGCGCATGCAATGATGAATGCGACCCGGTCCTAATCTGCCTTGTGCTATTTCAAAACCTTTACCTTCGCCAACAATGATATTTTCAACGGGTACCCTCACATTCTCAAAGGTAATTTCAGCATGACCTTCAGGCGCATCAACATAACCAAACACCTGCATTGGCCTTACTATAGTTACCCCTGGCGTGTTCATCGGTACTAAAACTTGCGACTGCTGAATATAGCGATTACTGTTTTCTGGATCAGTTTTACCCATAACGATCATCACTTCACATTGTTTACGACACGCGCCACTGATATAGAATTTTCGGCCATTAATGACATATTCATCACCGTCGCGTTCAATACGAAGTTCAATATTAGTGGCATCACTTGAGGCAACTTCTGGCTCGGTCATAGCGAAAGCTGAGCGGATTTTTCCTGCTAATAATGGCTCTAACCACTTTTTCTTTTGTGCGTCACTGCCATATTTCGCCAGTACTTCCATATTGCCGGTATCCGGCGCTGAGCAGTTAAATACTTCTGGTCCCCACATCACCTGCCCCATAATTTCAGCGAGCGGCGCATATTCTAAATTGGTCAGGCCTGGGCTGTATTTACCGTATGCGACTGGCAGGAATAAATTCCATAAACCCGCTGCTTTTGCTTTCGCTTTTAATTCTTCCATTAATGGCGGTGTTGACCATGGGTCTTTGGCAACAAGATCATGCATTTGTTGTTCAACCGGAAAAACATGGTCCTCCATGAATTCAGATACTTGCTTAATAAGCTTTTGAACTTTTTCGCTATAGTCAAAATTCATCAGATTTTCCTTTTTGAACGGGTTAATTAACTTAACGACATTAATGATTTTTTGCTAAACGGTTTAATTTCATCGATAGCATTAACCGCAATTTTATTAACCCAATCAGGGTCAACCAATAACGCTCGGCCAACAGCGACTAAGTCAAACTCGTTGTTATTTAAACGGGTAAGCAATTCATCAATACCGGTAGGATTTGACGTACCCGATAAATCTTTGTTGCCTTCGCCGATAAAGTCACTGTCTAAGCCAACATTACCAACGGTAATAACAGGTTTACCCGATAACTTTTTAGTCCAACCCGCTAATGTTAGATCAGAGCCTTCAAACTCGCTAACCCAAAAGCGACGAGTACTGGCATGAAACACATCGACGCCGGCAGCCGTGAGTAAACTTAAAAATGTTGCTAACTCTTCTGGTGTTTGACAAAGTTTGGCGCTGTAATCTTGTTGTTTCCACTGAGAAAACCTGAAAATAATAGTGAAGTCTTCACCAACCGCTGCGCGGATTGCTTTTACTATTTCAACGCCAAAACGGGTTCTGTTTTCTAATGAGCCACCGTATTCGTCGGTGCGCTGATTAGTGCCTTCCCAGAAAAACTGGTCAACTAAATAACCATGGGCACCATGTACTTCTATGGCATCAAAACCGACATTTTTAGCATCGAGTGCTGCTTGGGCAAACGAGGCTATAACTTCATCAATATCGGCTTTTGACATCGCTACACCGTTTTCAGCGCCGGGTTTATATAATCCCGATGGACTGTAAGCGGGGACGTCTTTATCTGGGCCTGTGCCTAATTTTCTTACCGAGCCAACGTGCCACAATTGTGGCGCAATTTTTCCACCCGCAGCATGTACTTCATCGACAACATGTTTCCAACCTGCCAGCGCTTCTTCTCCATGAATAGCCGGCACATTTTCATAACCATTGGCGCCTTTGTGAGAAATAAAGGTCCCTTCAGTGATAATAAGGCCAACATTGCCTTCTGCACGTCGACGATAATAAGCAGCAACGTCTTTTGTCGGAATATTATTAGGTGAAAAAGCCCGGGTCATCGGTGCCATTACTGTTTTATTTTTTAAGTCCAATGACTTAACTGAAAACGGTTGAAATAAGGCGGTGGTGTTACTGCTCATAGTACTTTTCTCGATATCTTGTTTGATTAAATTAATTAACGGTTTTTAAACGAAAATAAGGGTTTAGCCAATCAGGTAGCCACCATCAACATTAATGGCAGTGCCTGTTGTATAACTTGATGCGTCAGAGGCTAAATACAAAACTGTGCCCGCCATTTCATCTGGCTGAGCTACTCGTTTCATCGGCACGTGAGCCATCGCTTGCGCTAAAATTTTCGGGTTATTCACTAGCGTTGAGGCAAATTTAGTATCTGTGGCACCGGGTAATAATGCGTTAACACGAATATTAAACGCGGCACACTCTTTCGCGAATGCTTTGGTCATGGAAATAACCGCGGCTTTAGTTATTGAATATATGCCTTGAAAATCGCCCGGAATAACACCGTTAACAGAAGCAACATTAACAATGGCGCCGCCGCCGTTTTCTTTCATTAACTTAGCGCCATAGGTTGACATAAAAAAGTAGCCACGGATGTTCACGTCAACGGTCTTTTCAAAGGCGCTTAAATCAGTATCTAAAATATGACCAAAGTACGGGTTAGCTGCAGCATTATTAACTAAAATATCTAGTTTACCGTGTTGCTCACCAATGGCTGAAAAAGTCGCTTCAATTTGCGCCATATCACCAATATGACAAGCGATGGCTTGTGCACTGCCTCCGGCATTAACGATGTCATCAACAACCGCTTGGCAACCTTCAATTTTTCGGCTTGAAACAATAACGTGTGCGCCATGTTGAGCCAGTAGTTTAGCTATTGACTCACCAATACCGCGACTAGCGCCAGTCACTAATGCGACTTTGCCTGACAAATCAAATAAGTTGTGATTATTCATTTTATTTCCTATATAGCTTTTGTATAGCCGTTGGTTAAGTGTTAACTAGGCGTTCGGTTAATTACTAACTCACTTAACTTAATATGAGTTACCTAAACGTTACCCAGTTATCACCTGCTTTTTCCAAATGACTGTAATTATTTAAGTAATCAACGCTTAACTTTTCTTCTGAAAATAACAGTTTAGTGACACTGGTATTTCTGATCTGTTGATTAACCGCTAATGTTTGCTGATCGCTAAGTTTTAATATGTGCTGAACGATCACTGAAATTGTACCGGCGGAGGTAAAAATCAAAATATCATTCGATTTTCCCTGTTCATTGGCAGTGTTATTAGCCGTTTGCCTACTGTGTAATTCTTGCGTGATAACATCTTGCAAAGCGCGGATACAACGCGCTTTAAATGTTGGCCAGCTTTCTTGATAGTCTTCATTTTTATTGCCAAATACCCAACGGCTCAACGCTTGAGAAAATTCCATTTGGAAACTTTTACTCACCGTACTTTGCTGGTTTATTTCGTGACTCAACTTGGCAAAGTCTTGCCATTTTTCGTGATAGTTATTCAAGATATCAATGTGATCAAATTCGTTAAAACCCGAGTGACTAATAACCGGCATTGCGACAGCGTTTAAGCCTTGAATAAACCCAGCGTGGGTTTGGTTATGTCGTAATAAATCACCACAATAAAACTTTCCGGGCGAACGTCTAAAACGCCAATATTTTCCTAGCATTAAGGCTTGTTGATGGCCTTTATCGGATAATTTGTCGTAATCAGCACTACCAAATGATGCTTGGCCATGACGAATTAAATAGATTGCTGCCATTTAATTCGCATCCCTAAGGTAATACTTATGGCTTGAAGTAACGACAAATAGCCTCGAATACGCTGTCAAAGCGCTAGAGTTAAAAACATCAGATTTTCGATTAAAGCTATTTGTATTCATAAAGTTAAGCCTGCCACATTAACTAAAAAATCATGCCCAAAAGTCATACGATAAAGTAATAGTATTGATAATAAATCTATACGATATCAAATGTACTTGACTATCCTATGCCCAACTTTTAAATTAAACAAATGAATAGTTCTTATAACCTACTATTCTTAATTTGAATAGAGCAAGGTAGTTTAAATCGTGATATTCAATGTGCTTTCTTCGCTAAGGTTATCAGTCGTCGCTAAGGCAGTAATTAGTTACTGAGGCCGCAATTATGAAAGTAGATTTAAATTTATTTGTGGTCTTTGATGCCATTTACCGTGAAAGTAATATTACCAAAGCAGCGTCAGTATTAAATTTATCGCAACCAGCGGTGAGCCACTCATTGGGGAAATTACGAAAGTATTTCGATGATGCTTTGTTTATTAGGCAAGGCAATGAAATGAGGCCTACGCCAGTGGCTAAAAATGTTATCGAGGATGTTCGTGAAGCACTCCATCAGTTACAGGTTTGCCTTGTACAATCTCGACAATTTCAGCCTTTAACCTCACGTAAAAATTTCTCACTATCGTTACACGGCTCCTTAGAGCCATATTATTTACCGATTTTACAAGAAAGTTTGTCTGTGGAATCACCAGCGGTGAGTCTGCGCAGTAATACCAGGGTTAGACGCAGTGAGTTAGAAAGCAAATTAGCCAGTGGCGATGTTGATTTAGCCATTGATGCACTGATCCCTGTCAGTAATAATATTTTGCATACACAATTAGAGCTTGATCAACTCGTTGTGGTTGCTAGAAAAAATCACCCAGCTATTACCGGTAAATTGGATTTGGATACCTACCTTCGCCTTGAGCATGTTTTAGTTTCGTCACGTTCAACGGGGCCGGGGTTAGAAGACTTTGAGCTTTCTCGGATTGGCTTACATCGTAATATTAAAGTGCGCTGCCAACATGCAATTTCAGCCTGCCGAATTATTATCAGTAACGACATGTTGCTTACTTTGCCAAAAACTGCGGCGAAGATGTACAGCGACATGCTCGATATTGTGATATACCCGATGCCTGTTGAACTACCAAGCCTTGACGTACATTTATATTGGCACGTAAATGTAGATAAAGAGCCGGCAAATAAATGGCTGAGAAACAAGATGATCATGGCGGCATCAAATACAAAGTTGATGCCGTAAAGTGATAAATTTATACCGTGTTAATAGCTATAATTGATTCTGACTTTGGCTATATAAACATACGAACTTACAAGCCTAGAAATTTACAAACCTATAAATATTTAATTTAAGGCTTTTAAGCTTTCAACCAGTGCCGGTTTTAATTGCTTAAGTTGTTCGTTGTTACTATCAGCAATAATAACAAAAAGCGCCGATAAAAAAGCACTGGCATTATGTCGTTTAGCTAACCCTACTTGGCTGATATAAGTATTTTGCCAATCGTTAATAGGCTTAGGTGTGATGTATGATTGTAGCCAGTTCTGCCAGTTCTGCGTGTTATGCTCTTGTTGTAAAAGAATATAAAGTAATGCTGTCGCAAGTCGCTTAGGCTCACCATACCTATAAAAATGTTCATCAGGTAAAACTTGTTGTCCAATTGCGTCTAGCATGGCAGTTAACTGCTCTGTTGTTATTTCAGGGTTAAGGGCTAATTGTAAAAATATATCAGCAGTATGAGCAACATTATGACGCCAACCAACGGTGTCATCAAAACCACGATAGTCGTTAATATTAACCATATAATCAGTACTTTTAGCGACTAACAAAGCCCGCTGTTGAGGTGCTAGATAAGGCTGTTTACGATCTACTCTGGCGAGTTCAGAAAGTAGCAAAGCAACAAATGGCTGATATACGGCAGCATTATCAACAGTTTTAGCGCCAAAGTTTTCAAGCAAGGTAATAAACATTTCTTGGTGTAAATCACGGGTTAACTTATCGTTGCGCAGCCAACTAGAAAGACCGGTAAAAGCGACACCATCGCGAATATCTGCCTTAGGGTTTGCTAAACAATTAAGTAGCTGCAGCGCTAAGCCATGCCTTTCACCATCATTGTCAATTTCAAACTCTTGTTTAGCTAAATCAAGTAATGCTTTTTCAGGCCATTTAGCGGTGTAACATTGTTGCGCAATAGTGTTGGCATTCACTGTCTTATCAACGCCAATAGCTTCATAAGCAAAAACCTTTTGTGTGAGTAATCCCCAAATAATTACCATTACAATTGCTTGATTCAACATCCATTATCCTTTTATTAAAGTACGTTAATTAGTCGTGACATATAACCTGTAAATCCGACACAGGTTGGTGGCTCATCGGCTTGTCAATTTCTTGTGCTACAATATTTTCTGGTATATGCGGCTGCAATAATGAGTCAAACTGAGCGGTTTCAGTAAACAGTGGATCCAACCATTTGTCTACTAATGATGACGATTGAGGTAATATAAGTGGCATTGCCTTGGAGTGAATATGTTTAAGCTTTTCATGAGGAGGTAAGGTGATAACCGAGCAACTAAGTTTCATTTCGCCAGTCGTTTTGTGTTGCCATTGTCGGTATAATCCGCCGAGCAGTAACCCTCCAGTTTCGGCAATCATGTCATAATAGTGCACAGGTTTTTTATTAAAAAATTCTGTTTCACCAAAGCCTTTAACAGCAATAACACAACGAGAGCTTCGATAAGCTTGGAAACCAGCACTTCTTGGCACATTGAGTTTATCGAATCTAGTATTAAAGGAAGTGTATTTAGAGGGTTTAAAGCCCTTATCTGTTTCATCTAGTAACAACCACCAAGTCGCATTTTCAACTCGACGTTGACTGCCGACATTTCTGATGATAGAAACGGTATCAGCAGCTTTTACAAATCGGCTATCACTTGGTTTATCGATAACTTTATTGATTTTTAAGCTGGTATAAAGTTTTTTAACACCACTATCAAACGTGGTGTTGAGCCTGCCGCACATAAATATTTACCTCATAATCTTTGCAACGTTTTTTTTAGCTACTGTATAGCTTTTATATAGCTTAACAATGAACTTAAAAGATGTCTTACATGTTTGGTGCTAACTACTTACATGCATCTTTTGATAGGTTAACTCTTGCTTTTTAATACTGATATTATTTGCTCTTTAGTTTAGATAAAATATCCATTTCAATTGCTCAATAGGGAAAATGTTCCTGCCTTTTCACTATGGTGATTGAATTCAGTGTTAATCTCCCCCATTAAAGACAAACATTCATTAAATAGTTCAACTATGCGTTTATTAAAATCAACCAAAGTACCAGACCTTAATCAAGATAGTGACCGCTATTTTACCCGCAATGCAACCCGAGCAATTGTATTGAATGGCGATAACATCCTTTTACTATATACCGAGCGTTATCATGACTACAGTTTACCCGGCGGTGGTATTGATGAAGGTGAAAGCAAAGTAAATGGTTTAATCCGGGAATTACGCGAAGAAACTGGCGCGCAAAATGTCACCAATGTGCAAGAGTTTGGTTACTATGAGGAATATCGCAATTGGTATAAAAGCGACTTTGATGTTGTTCATATGCTGTCCTATTGTTATATCTGCGAAATAGATCAAGAATTGTTGGCGCCAGAATTTGAAGCTCATGAATTGCGAAATGGTATGCAACCACTTTGGATGAATATACATGAAGCTATCAACCACAATGAACAGGTAATTCAAAACAGTGATAAAAAAGGCTTATCTATTGAACGAGAAACTTATTTACTCAAACGCATTGTCTCTGAGTTACTTTAATCGACTGAATGAACTTAACTGGTCCATACTAGATAAAATTCAAGTTGTATCAATATCTGCCGACGTGGCTTGATTACAATTTAGTAACGGAAATTTATTCCTGAACAAGATAGCCTACTGATAACTTAAAATTTAGTTGTATTTAAAATGATAAAAAAATTCCTTTTAAGCTTTGTTTTACTCGCTTATACGTTAACTTCAACAGCATCAAATTTAAACAATGAACAACAAGCCGCTGTTGCAATGCCGGATAGTTATAGTGCTGATGTTTCAGCAAAAATTTTAGCACAAGGCGGCAATGCAATAGACGCCGCAATAGCTGCACAGTTTGTTTTAGCCGTAACCTTACCAGAAGCAGGTAATGTTGGTGGCGGCGGCTTTATGGTGATTTATAAAGACAATAAAGCTGATTTTCTAGATTATCGAGAGGTAGCACCTTTAAAAGCCCATCGAGATATGTATTTAGATAAAAATGGTGACGTTATACCTAACCTGTCTTTATACGGAGCACTATCTGCCGGTGTACCGGGTACAGTCGATGGCATGTGGCAAGCGCATCAAAAATATGGCTCGTTACCCTGGAAGTCATTAGTTACGCCAGCCATTGAGATAGCTAAAAACGGTTTTATTGTTCATAAAAATCTTGAAGAAAATATCACAAGGCGCATCAATAGTTTTGAAAAAGAAGGCATTAAAGTCAATTTTGCCAAACACTTTGCTAGTGCAACTGAAGGAACTAATTTTAAACAAGCTAATTTAGCTAACACGTTGCAACGCATCGCTGACCATGGCAGGGCAGGTTTTTACCGAGGTGAAACAGCAAAAATCTTTACCGACTTTATGGCAAAGCATGGCGGTATTATTGGTTATGATGATTTAAATAATTATCGTGCGACATGGCGCAAACCACTTGAGAACACTTGGCGAGGCTATAGAGTGCTAACTGCCCCACCGCCGAGCTCTGGCGGAATTGCTATTTTACAATGGCTCAAAATGTATGACTTACTCAGCAATAACAAACCTGCTTTAGCACATAACTCAGCAACTTATATACATAGATTATCTGAAATAGGTAAGCGTGTTTTTGCTGATAGAGCGGAATATTTAGGTGACCCTGATTTTTTTGATGTACCAGTTAAACAGTTATTGGAAAACAGTTACTTAAAAGAACGTGTGGCTGATATTTCTGACGATAGCATTTCAAATACTGGCGCTATTAAACCGGGCCTAAAAGAAAGTCCTGACACCACTCACTTTTCAATTATAGATAAATGGGGTAATGCTGTGTCAAATACCACCACCATTAATTATACCTTTGGTAGTGGTGTTATCGTTGAAGGGGCTGGCTTCATTTTAAATGATGAAATGGATGACTTTAGTGTCAAAGCCGGTGTGGCCAACGTTTACGGCGCAGTGGGTGGCGACGCGAATGCGATTCAGGCGAATAAACGTATGTTGTCATCTATGTCGCCAACGATACTGTTAAAAGATGATAAAGTTAAATTAGTCACTGGTTCACCTGGCGGCACAACCATTATTAGCTCAGTCTACCAATCTATTTTGAATGTTATCGAATTTGACATGAGTGCTGAGCAAGCGGTTAATGCGCCACGGTTCCATCATCAATTACTGCCTAAAGATGCGATCGAGCACTATCCTGGTATTACCAAAGCCAACATCGCAGCGTTGAAGAAATTAGGTTATACATTAAGCCGAAGAAAATTTGGCTCAGTACAACTGATTATTGTAGATGGTGATAATTTGGATGCCGCGGCAGAGTCTGACCGAAGAGGTAAATCGATTGTGCTTAAATAAACGGGGCTACAAGAAATAAACTCTTATTTCCTAGTACCTAATCATAAACGATAATTATGTATCCAAAGTATCGTTTTTAACAAGAAAAAAACAATAAAAAACCAGTTAACTCGTAACTGGTTTTTTTGTTTAATACCGGATAACTGATGGCCTTGATGTTAAGGATTCAGTTTCAAGATAGGCTAATTACTTATCAGCACGCCCCATAAATTTGCGTTCTTCGGTATTAACTTTGATTTTATCGCCCGTTGAAATGTGCTCTGGCACTTGTACTGTTAAGCCAGTAGATAATATCGCGGGTTTAGTACGTGCAGTAGCAGAGCCACCTTTAATTGAAGGGTCTGTTTCTGTGATCACTAATTCAACACTTGACGGTAAATCGATTGCAACAGGCACGCCATCAACGATGATAACCTGAATACCTTGAGTATCTTCGTTAATAAATAGCACTTCTTCAGCAATTGACGTTTGGTTTAAGTTATATGGCGTATAGTCTTCATTATCCATAAACACATACTCTTCGCCATCAATATACGAAAACATAGCAGGACGGCGAGTTAGGTCAGCAAAGTTAAGCATGTCTTCTGCTTTAAATGTTTCGTCTACTTTACCACCCGTTACCACATCGTACATACGCATTCTGTACAAGCTACCGCCAGCACGGCCTTGCGGCACTGAACGTTCAATGTCTCTAACAATCATTACTTTACCGTTGTATTCTATCGCGGCATTCTTTTTAATATCACTCGCTTTTGGCATGAAAAACCATCCTAATTTGTTTAATGCAAGAAAAATAACATGTATGACTTAATATGCAAGGAAATAATCTAAGGCGCCGGTAATAACAGCAACCTGAGCAACAATGCAATTTTCATCATCTACGCGAGGGCTGTCAGGATAAACTTCTGTGGTCGTCACATAAGGCGCATCTGTTAATCCCATACATAAGCCTAATTCACGACCAGGGTAATTAATTACCCCTAACTGTGCTATTGGCTCACCGATTAACCGATTATTTTCATCTGCTGGGGCAATATGTGTAACCCTAGAAACTGACTCAATAATGGCTTTTTGAAATTGATCTTGGGGTTTACTACTTTCGCCAACGAGATAAAATCCATCAGGTATATTCCAAACTTTTTGTTCTATAGCGTCACGTGCAGCGAGTGCTGGCCTAAACTCGCTGTTATCACTATCGGTAGTTTCATGTAAATCAATGTGAGCTAAAAAATCAACACCGAGCGATTTAATGTAAAGCATGACTGCTGATGACTCTTGCGCCGGGCTATTATCATAAAATGAACGATTAGGGTCGAGTGTGAGCGGATTCCAGCGATTGATGGTTTCATAACCCCATGGGCTAATACAAGGGAGAACAACAAAATTAAAATCATCTTGGTATTTTATTGCCTCAGTTTTAAGAAAGCTAATGGCACCTTGAACGCCGCTAGTTTCATAACCATGCACACCACCAGTAATTAAAACTGCCGGTTTATCGGTTAGCCAGTTGAGCGACTTGAGAGCAAATAAGGGGTAATTGTCAGCGTCATAGAGTAAGTTGCCGTATTGCTCGATTATAAAGTTTTCACTTAAATCATCTAATTTAGCAACGACTTCATCAAAATAACTGCGCTTTTTTTGCTGTTGTTGAAACCATATTTCTTTGTCGCCATCAGTCCACTTTTTACCTAGCGTGCCAATGCCATATTCTGTTTCTGCTTCTGTGTTCATAAAATTACCTGATAATTACTACGCAGTTATAATTGTGCTGCTTAACTTTTATTATTTGCATTATACCTTGCAATAACAACAATCGAATATAAAAGTGGCAATATAAATCCAGAAAACTTAGTGCTACAATCGATTTAATTGCCGCAAATCAATACCAACATAAATGAAAGCTTTATTAACGTTCCTTTTTTTATTTTTTTGTAACCCGCTTTATGCCAAAAACATCACCATAGCATCAGATAATTGGTGTCCATATATCTGTAATAACCAGGAAAACCCCGGCTATATTGTAGAAATGATTAACGATATCTTACAAAATGCCAATTTTAACGTTAAAAACGAAACCATGCCATTGGCCAGAGCACTAAAATATTTGCAAAATGCAGAAGTTGATTTAGTACTTGGGGTTACAAAACAACATATTGATCATTATCTTTTAACGGCAAATCATGTGGCAATTGGTAGTTTCGCTAACGACTTTTTCGTACAAAACAATAATCCATGGCGATTCACATCTATAAATAATTTAGCAAAACAATTACTCGAAGGAAGAAAAGTAGGAATAATAAAAGGTTACTTTTATGGACATGAAATAAAAGCACTTATTGACAAGTATCCTGATTCATTCATATATGCGCATGGCGACTACCCTTTGCAACAACTTATCGAGCGATTAAAATCTGGTCGAATTGATATATTACTCGATAGTAAAAATACGGTTTTTAATCTAACGAAGCAAGCAAATATTTCGGAGCTCGACTATGCCGGTAGCCAAGGTAAGGAGACCAAGTTATACGTTGGGCTTTCAAAACCTAGGGAAGAACAACTTTTATCAATAATAGATAAAGGGATTGTTAATTATCGCCAAACGGGGAAGCTTGAACAGCTGTTGCTCAAATATGGCATCAACGACTGGCATTAATCATTTTATGCTTTTTTATACAACTTAAACTGCAAATATTACACAGTTTATTGGCTTGATATAAATTTCTGCTGTTTTTTTCACCAATATACCTTAAAATAGTTTAACTACCCTCTTATCTAATGTACTTATTTCAAAAGGAATTTATTGTGAGCCAATTAAGAAAATCAATATTATTAGCTTCAAGTGTCATCTGCGCATTTACTGTTAGCGCACAAGAACAACCTAAAGCTGAAGATCTTGTCGGTAAAACCTACATCGGCATTCACGGAACAAAAATCAACACTGATGATGATAGACTGACTGATAACGGCATGGACTTTATCAAGCATGCTAAAGGTTTTGGTGCTGAAGTTGGCCACCGTTTCACTGAATCAGCAGAGTTAAGACTTTCATATACAGATCTAAATTTAGACAGTTCAGGGGCTTTGGGCAACAACCCTTCTGGTGCAAATATTGCCTTAAATTACCTTTACTTCCCAACTCAAGAAAATTTTTATTTTATGGCTGGCGCTAGCGCATTAGATGTTATTGAATCAAAAATGTCGGTGAATTTAGGTGCCGGTTATCGCCATTATATAACTGAGCGAAGTGCAATTTACTTTGAAGGTAATGGTCATTATCAATTAGACAATACTTATACTGACCTTAGTGCTCAAATTGGCCTTATATACTTTTTTGGCGATACTCCAAAGAAAGTTGTTCGTACTCAACCTACTGCTGTAGCACCAGCAAAAGCTGTAGCGCCAATGGCTGCCAAACCTATCGATACTGACGGCGATGGTGTTATTGATAGTAAAGATCAATGTAAAGCAACACCTGCAGATAATAAAGTCGATAGTCAAGGTTGTACTATTTTTAACGAAGAAAATGACGAATTGAATTTACATGTTAAATTCGATAACTCAAAAGCTATCGTAAAAGCAGAGTACCTTGCAAACATTAAAGCTGCTGCTGAGTTTTTGAAAAAATACCCACATACAAGCTTAGCAATAATTGGTCATACATCTAGCCAAGGTTCTGCAGCATTTAATAAAAAGCTTTCACATCAACGAGCTGAGGCTATTGTTGATGTACTGGTAAATAAATTTGGTATTGATGCTTCACGTTTAACAGCGAAAGGGATGGGCGAAGAAGCATTACTTAACACGGCTAATAATGCTACAGCACATGCTGAAAACAGACGTATCGAAGCTAAAGTTTCGGTTAAAAATAAAGTAGCAGTAAAACGTTAATAATATAATTACTTAAACTTTATAAAAACGCTGTTATCTTTGATTGATATCAGCGTTTTTTCATTTTCACAATCTAACTAGTAATTATTACTTAAATAGAACTGCCCACTTTATAGTAATACACAATGCGATTTCCTTTAATCCTACCGTGACTAGAATAAAGAAATTCCGTTTAAATTTAATTGATAAATTAATAATAACAATAAGAAATATATGCTAATTTATAATAATGCGGATGAAAAAAGCTGAGGACGGCATTGTTAATGCCAAATAAATTGCAAAATAACGAATGCTCCCTTGATGAGGTTGAATGCTACGAATGTACTTTAGCGGTTAAATTACCTCAATTACAAGAAAATCAAAAAGCACAATGCCCTCGTTGTGGTTATACCTTCAGCACAATCCATCGTAATGCAAATGAAAGAATAATCGCTTTCGCCATTACCGGTTTAATATTCTTAATGGCCTCATTACCATTTAAATTCTTATCATTTAGCAGTAATGGGCTTGAAAATAATTTTGACGCCATCACCAGCATTCTAATTTTAATCAATAATAATTACTTAGTTTTAGCGCTGATAGAATTGCTGACAATATTTGTCATTCCGAGTGTGGTATTGATATCCGTTATCTATCTCTTAATTCCAATGAATAGAGGCCAATACCCCAAATATGGCCGAAACATATTAAATTTAGTGTTTAAATTATTACCTTGGAGTATGGTAGAAATATTCTTAATTGGCGCTTTAGTAAGCTTAATCAAAATTATTTCAATGGCTGAAATCGAGCTTGGTATCTCATTTTTCGCATTTATTTTATTTGCCCTTTCAATGACACTCGTTGTTTTACATATTGATAAACGACACCTCTATCAGCGATTAGGTGAGCTTGAAAAGAAACATCAAATACAAGTACAACAGCCCTCTACTGCAACATCTCAAAATCAGTCAATTTCACACGACGTCAGTATTCAAAAAACTTGGGCATTACTCCTTACTGCAATTGTCTTGTACGTACCAGCAAACGTATTTCCCATTATGACAACTCATTTTTTAGGTCAAGACGAGCCCAGCACAATTATTGGTGGGGTTATTTTACTCTGGCAACTAGGCTCCTACCCTGTCGCTGCTATTGTTTTTATTGCGAGTGTGATTATCCCTATTGCTAAAATATTAATATTAGCTTGGTTAAATTATAGTGTTCAAAAACAAAGTGATAGATTAAGCTTAGAAAGAGTAAAATGGTATCGTTTGGCCGAATTCGTCGGACGATGGTCAATGATAGATGTTTTTGTTGTTATTATTTTGGCTAGTTTGATCCAGCTTGGGCCGACGATGAGCATTACTCCAGGGGTTGCGACAGTGGCATTTTCCGCCCTTGTCATTGTAACTATGCTTGCGGCGATGAGTTTTGAACCTCGATTGATTTGGAAAGAGACACATAATGATAAATGAGACACCCGAAGCGAAAATAAAGCCAGTAAGAACCGTATCAACAATATGGGTTATTCCTGCCATTGCACTTTTTATTGGCTGCTGGATGATTTTTTATCAATGGAGCAATCAGGGGTCAACCATTACGATCCATTTTCCAACCGCTGAAGGCATGGAAGCAGGAAAAACTAAAATAAAATCTAGAAATGTCGATATTGGTGAAGTAAGTAAAATTGAGCTGAACCAGAATGGCAATGGTGTTGTTGTTTCGGCAAAGATTAAAAAAACAGCTGAGCACTTTTTGGTGTCTGATAGTACATTCTGGGTGGTTTCTCCACAAATTTCTCATACTGGTGTATCTGGACTTAGTACGCTTATATCTGGTGTTTATATCGAAATATCGCCCGGTAAAAGCGAAATTGAACGCTACTTATTCGACGCGTTAAATTCTCCACCTGTAACTCCTGCTGGCACACCTGGGTTGCACATCACCTTAAATAGTAACGACCAATTCGCCTATTCCAAAGGTGACCCCATTATTTATAAAGGCCTGACAGTTGGCCAATTTGAAGATATTTATTTTAACTTTGACGAACGTATTGTTTATTACAATGCCTTTATTAAAGCGCCTTATCATCAACTTATTACCAGTAATACCAAGTTTTGGGATGTTAGTGGTTTAAAGCTTGATTTAAACTCTGATGGCATCTCAGTAAAAACAGGTAACTTTGAAACCATGCTAACTAATGGTGTTACTTTTGGTGTACCTAAAGGCATGGAAATTGGAGAAAAAATAGGTGAACGTTCTTATTTTGATATTTATACCAGTTATAAAGCCGCCGAAGATGATCGCTACCGTCGTTCTATCGAATTTGTTGTGCTGGTAAGCGACTCTATTAGAGGACTTTCCGTTGGTGCCCCCGTTGAGTATCGAGGCATACAAATTGGTAAAGTTTTATCGGAAAACTTAGCCTTAAAACGCAATGAGATCAATTTAACTCAAGAAGACTTTAAAATCCCCGTACTTATTAGCCTACAACCCGGTCGTCTTGGTCTACCTGATAATGATGAAGGTAAGATGATGATGGAAAAACAAAATATTTACTGGATAGAGCGTGGTTTAAAAGCGGTATTAAGGACAGGTAATTTACTAACAGGCAGCTTGTACATCGACTTACAGCACAATAAAGATCAACCGATCAGTGAAATAAAAAAATATGGTGATTATCACATCATACCGACCAGTAGCGGTGACTTAGCTCAAATAGCGGCTAAAGCTGAACAGTTTATGGATAATTTAAATAATATCCCACTCGATAATTTAAGTACTAGCGCCAACGACTTGATGCTTGAAGTAACAAAAACTGCGCAAGAGTTACAACAAGTTAGTCAGAGCCTAAACACGCTATTGAGCCAAGTAGAGCAGGAAAAAATCAGCAGTGAGCTAAGCCAAACACTGCAAGGTATTAATGCTTTAACAAAAGATTTATCTTCCGGGTCAAAGGGGTATGAAGAAATTCGCACTACTTTACGGACTTTAACAGCAACCATGAATGAACTTAAGCCATTACTTAATCAACTTAAACATAAGCCTAACAGCTTAATTTTTAATGACGGTGATAAAGAAGAGCCAACGCCAACAAAAATTAATGGAGCACAATAATGAAACACGCGTTAACGATAGCAATTCTATCAATGGTTTTATTTGCTGCATGTAGCTCGAATGAAACACCGAAAACACAATATTATTTACTGAGTAACCCGATAGTTAATACCACAGTTAAAGCTAAAAGCGAACAAAAACCGCGAGTAGCTATTACCTTATTAGAGTTACCTGATTACTTAAAGCAACCTAGTTTGGTGTTACAACTATCGGACCATCAATTACATTACTCAAACTTTCATATGTGGGCTGAGCCATTACAAACAAGCTTTACTCAAGCGTTAATACAAGATACCAATAACATAGATGAACGGTTTGAATATTTTGCCAACGACACAGCAAAGCAAGCATCTACAGATTTAGCACTTTTTGTGAATATCACCGCATTTCATCCCACCCATCAATCTCAAGCTATTCTCGTTGGTAATTACTGGCTCGAAGATAAACAACTGAATAAGCTCATAAAAGCTGAAAACTTCACTTTCACTTTAGCATTAAACAAAAATGGTTATGGTCACGCTGTGACACAAATGCGTAATGTAATTACAAAATTAGCTAAGCAGATAGCAAATCATGAAGGTTAATTAATATGACGAGTGACAATTGTTTATGAAGAGATTAAGGTCCTTAGTGATAATTTAAAGGCAGAATATGACTCCAGCAGTAAAGCAACTTAAAAAATCACAAATTCCATATAAATTACACCAATATCAACACGACGCTAGTGCTAAGTCTTACGGACTCGAAGCAGTCGAAAAACTTCAAGTGAGTGCAGAAACTGTTTTTAAGACTCTCGTTGTTGATGTTGATAACAATTATTTAGCCGTTGCTATTATCCCCGTACTAAGTCAACTCAGTTTAAAAAAGTTAGCTAAAGTACTCAACGCTAAAAAGATAAAAATGGCAGAGCCTAATAAAGTACAGAGTTCGAGCGGTTATGTACTGGGCGGTGTAAGTCCGTTAGGTCAAAAAAAGTCGCTAATCACGGTAGTCAACGACACAGCTGAAGCATTAAACAGTTTATATGTTAGTGGCGGAAAGCGGGGGTTAGAAATTGAATTATCGCCAAAAGACCTTATACTAACTTTACAAGCTAGCTACGAAGATATTGTCAGTGCATAAATGCATTATTGTTAATCATCTTAAATTAAAGAGCATATATGCTTAAAAGAGTTGTCTTATTTATCTTGATTGGTCTGTTTTCTATAAACAGTATTGCACAAGAGTCATTTAAAGTCGTCGTTGGCTTATCAAAACCGCCTTATGTCATTGAAGAGCATAGTTCTGGGTTTGAGATTGAATTAATCAAAAACTTATTAACTCAAATAGGTAAAAAGCCTGAATTTACCTTCATTCCGTTTGGCCGATCAGAAAAAATGCTGGCACAACCTGACATTCATGCTGTCATGACGGCAAATAAAAACATCTTTCCAAATTTAGATTCTTTAAGTGATAGCTATATATCTTATCAAAATGTCGCTATTTCATTAAAGTCATCTGCGGTGTCAGTAGAAAAAATTGCAGATATAGCCAACTACTCAGTAGCGTCCTTTCAAAAAGCCGATACCATACTCGGTGATGAGTTCGGTTTAGCCGTAAGCCAAAGTCCGATATTTATACAAGTAGCAAACCAAGAAAGACAAGTTGAGTTGTTGATCCAAGAACGAGTTACTATTGTTGTTATGGATATTAGAATATTCCTTCATTACCTTACTCAACTTGGTTTAAGTAATAAAAAAAATCTTATCAAATTCCATCACATTTTTCCAAAAACACCTTATAGCATGGCATTTAAAAGCAAGTCTGATGTCGAAGCGTTCAATCAAGCTCTCATTGAATATCAGTCTTCAGAGCAATATCAAAATCTACTTGAAAAATATGACTTTGAGTTTGATATTAAAACAAAATAGTTAAGTGCTTTTAATGCATTATATTTACTCATTATCCTCTGAGATAAATTGCATAAAAGTCTAAAAAAATATGCTAATAGTTTGATAATCTGTAGTAATTCGCCTACTTTTATAAGAGGCATTTAGATAAATATGATTTTTAACTCTGTGGAAAATCATTTTAATTATAGTAAGGAGCTGTTTAGTTTATGTTACTGACAACAAGCTTTGGTCAAATAGAGTTTATCTCCGAAAATATCATCGAAATAATTATTAAGCAAAATATCGAAATCACCTTAGAGTCTATGGACGAGTATGAAAATTTAATGTCTAAATATGTTAGTGGTAATTACGCAGTTTTAGTAAATAGGATTAATCGATACAGTTTTACTTTTGAAGCTACGTTATGTGTCGGCTCTGCCGAAAACTTAAAAGCAGCCGCCATTATTTCATACGATAATAACAATGAGCCCCACACTGAAAATTTAAAATCAATCCGACATATGGACAACCTAAATATTAAAGAGTTTTCTGGTTTGGAGCTTGGCCGCGAAAAAGCTATAAAGTGGCTAGAAGACCAATTAGTCACTATTAATAAAAATCAAAAAGCACAATAAATACAAGTAAATATTTATTGCACTAATAGCTGGTAATGTGGGTACGATGTTTTTAACTAAAGCGATTTCTTTAGCTAAAAGAAAAGACTTAACGAGGACTCATTCTTTAAGTTAACGGTACAAGTCTCCAGTCGCCGTGGTATAAATTAAACCCTGTTTTCTTAGTAAACCCTATCAAGGTTAAATCAAAGCGTTTAGCCGCTGAAATAGCTAACTCAGACGGCGCCCCGACAGCAATTAACACCGCAACTCCTGCCATTACCGTTTTTTGTACAATCTCAAAACTAATGCGGCCGCTAACTAACACGCTAACTTTTGTACCTGAAATATCCCTTAAGGCTAAACTAGCTCCTAATAATTTATCTAAAGCATTATGTCGGCCAATATCTTCTTTTATATCAATCAATCTACCTTGTTGATCAAATAAAGCTGCTGCATGTGAACCACCGGTTTGAACAAACTGAGTCTGTGTTTCTCTCATTAAACTAGGCATTGAGCAAATAGCATCAAATGACAACCAATGCTTAGATTGATTTAAGCGCGGCGGATTTTTCAATTCTAAAGACTTTAAAGAAGTGGTGCCGCATAACCCGCAACTGCTATAAGTTACTTGAAAACGTTCGAGCGACTTAATATCAGGTACTACACCGCTGTTAAGTTTTACTTCCCATTGGTTTTGATCAGCTACACGATTTGAGTGCTTACTCTCCTGCTCATCAAGCTCAGGCAATATACTTTCTAGTTGTTGATAATGTTCAATTATGCCTTCTGATTGCATTAAACCAGTGATTAAAGCTCTATCATCTCCAGGGGTACGCATTGTAATTGAAAAAATTTGGCTGTGGGTTATCTCGCTATTTTCCACTTGCCATAACAAGCGTATTTGCAGCGGTTGCTCAATCAGCACCTGATCATGCTCTAACGTCCTGTCATTAGCGTAATAGCGAAACTTTTTCACCTCAGTAGTCGAAGGGGTCTTTATCGGTTTGGTATTTAAAAGTGGTTTAATGCTCATAGTTTTCAATAAATAAACCTTGATTGATCCTATAGATGAAATAGCGTTTTTGTAGACTTAACTAACTTTAGCCGCGTAATTTGTCAGTAACTTGTTAACTTGTGCTTTCGGCGTTCTAGCAAGTTTTTTAACTAAGCTGAAAGGAATATGCTCTATGCCATAGCGCTCACAGAGATCATTTAACATAATTAACCATAATTCAGCGGTCATTTCTGCATCAAATAATGCCCGATGGAAATTCCCTTCGCTGGGAATATTTTTATAATCAATTAACGTCCCAAGTTTATGATTTGGTGCATCTTGATATATACGGCGTGCGAGTAATAATGAACATGCAAACTCACCTTGTACTAGCTGGCCTAAGCGTGAGAATTCTGCAGCAAGAAAACGAGAATCAAAAGCAGCGTTATGGGCTAATAAATTACTACTGCCAATAAAGTTAGAAAAATCAGTCATGACTTTCGCACAAGTTGGAGCAACCGCTAACATGCGATTATTGATACCAGTATAGTGCTCAATAAAGCTGCTGATTCGTCGTCCGGGATTCATCAGTGCTTGAAATCGATCGGTAATAACACCTTTATCAAGCTTAACAGCACCAATTTCAATGGCGCGATCACCTTGGTCTGGCGACAAACCTGTTGTTTCAAAATCAAGAACGACTATCGAATTAGCTAACACCTAATACCCTTTACTACGATTACAATTTAATAATTTGAAATTATGTCATAAATTTTCAAGGTGAACATTAATAACACGGCCTAAAGTGACTTAACGAAAAAGCAATTTTAACGTAGGTAAATTAGACTGAAAGACTATTTCACAGAAGGCTTTTTCGCACTCTCTAACACTCGGATTTGACCGGCTATTTCCTCTGCTTCAGCAGTTATCATGGCATAACCTTTAATGTCACCATTTCTCTGTGCGTGCATGGCTTGCTCTAATTTAGCTTCATAGCGTTGATTTAACTTTTTAATTGGATCTTTTTTAAAGATTGAAAACATTGATAATTCTCATTAATTGACGAGTAAAAGTTATCCCCAGCAATGGGGTGTTAAGTTTTATTACCGACTGCTTTGTGTCAATACAACGGATCTAATCATAAACATGCTATGAATGATGAGTAAATATTAGCTTTAGAATATCATTAAATAGTTTACTATAAACTTAATTATATATGCTGACCGTAAATAAAAGCTATCCAACCTATGTTCTTAACTCTTACCTTCTGCACAGTTTTTTTAATAATAGTTACTCTGCTGCCCATGCTTCGACATCCACATTGGTTTATTAGAGGTATGGACTTCCCACGGTTACAATTTATGATATTTGCTACCGTATTATTAATTGCCCAATTGCTGTTATTAAACATTGAGCTGATCGGGGTTCACGTATTAATTTTTGCCACATCTTTTTGTCTTGTCTGGCAATTATGCTGGATTTTACCCTTTACTTTTATATGGCCAAAAGAAGTTAAAACGTCGAAAGATATTGATGTAAATAGGAGAATTAGCATTCTTACATCTAACGTTTTGACACCTAACCGTAATGCGGATGCACTGATTAACTTAATAAAGCAGCATCAACCTGATGTGCTAGTAACACTCGAATCAGACCAATGGTGGCAGGACAAGTTAACCGTTATAGAGTCTGAAATGCCTTACAGTGTAAAATGTCCACTCGATAATCTTTACGGTATGCATGTATATTCTAGACTGCCCATCAGTGAGCAAGAGATAAAATATTTAGTTGAGAAAGACGTACCTTCTATACATCTTGCAGTTACATTAAGATCAGGTGATAAAGTACGAGTCCATTTTCTGCACCCGGCTCCACCAAGTCCAACAGAAAATACTGAATCAACAGAGCGAGATGCTGAACTTATCATCGTTGCTCGCAGTGTCGCACAAACGGATCAACCCGTGATTGTAACTGGTGATCTTAATGATGTTGCTTGGTCTGCTACTACCCGACTATTTCGTAAAATAAGTGGTTTGTTAGATCCTAGAGTCGGCCGTGGCGCGTTGAATACTTTTCATGTAGATTACCCTTTTGCACGTTGGCCATTAGATCATTTATTCCATAGTCATCACTTTACACTACAAGATATTCAGCGCTTGCCTTCAATTAGCTCTGATCACTTTCCATTACTAACACGATTATCATTTACGCCTATACACGGACATAACCAACAAGGTATACAAGCCGAGTCAACAGAGCATCAATGGTCTGAGGAAATAGTTAAAGCTAATAACGTCACTGTAGTTGATGTTCCAACGCCAGATGCCGACAATAAAAAAAGGCTTAGCATGTCTGCTAAACCTTAATTGAAATTGGTGAGCTTTTGGTTAACTACATTTGTTTATCAATACGTACAGAGCCATTAGCGAGATAAACCATACGGATCTCATCCTTGGCTTGAAATATCATCCTACGGTCTAAATCTTGTACCACCATATATTCATCGCCATTATTAACTTTAATCATTAACTCGACTAAATAGAGGGTTCGTTGCTGATATTTTGGGCTGTTTTCACGCGCTATTGAGCCACCGATGACCGCGCCTAATATGGTTGCAACATCACGTCCACTGCCACTGCCAAATTGATTACCAATTGCTCCACCTATTAAAGCGCCACCAAAGGTTTTCCAACCTTGGTTTTTATCTTGAATCAATTCTTGTTCGGTAATATTACGCACTGAGGTTACATGCCCGAATAATACTTTTTCAACTGGCACTGCTTTATTACGCTCATATTGAGCTTGAACGTTAGGTATTAACAATAACCAGGAAAATAAAATTAAGTATCTGTACTTCATATTAACCTCCAAGCTATTAAATGATATTTTTTAATAGCTTCATATTCACTAACAACCTTGTATAAAAGTTTTAAACTATTTACCAGCCAACAAGTTCTTTGGTTTTAGTTTTACGAATTTCAGTTTCATCAGCCCATTCAACTAAGCCGCTTTCAAGATCCATCAAACGTAATGTAAATTTATAATAAACATCAGACTTATCTTGATTGCTTTTCACAATGCTCGATAAGTTGCCATACAGCATATATTGCGCGCCAATTTGACGGCCAAACTGTAAAGCTTTACTTGGATCAACCATACCGCCATCGTGTTGAAATTTAAGTTGCTCTCGTGCGGCTTCTACTCGTCCCATATCAACAAAACGGAATTTGCCGGAGCGTAATAATTTAGTCGAAATAGAATCGGTAATTGACTCTGTATCAATATGTTCACTGGTTTTATTTTTCAGACGTTCTACAAACATTACTGGTCTAGAATTTTGCGTTAATGTGCCAACAACAGGCGACAGTAATAATGAGTCAGTCATTTGGGCTGCTACTTTTTGCAAATCGGTTGAACCAAAATTAATATCAGTGGTTTCAACTGCTTTAGCATCGCCATATCGAACTACTGATTTATTAGCACAACCCGCCGAAATTATAAGGGTTAGGCCAAGAGTTGTTACAAGTGCTAATTTATTCATAATGCTGTTCCTTAACTATTTGTGATAGAGCTGCCAATGTGTGACAGGTATTTTACTGTTTATACTTCTTTTTTATTCTTTAACTTTTACTTAATTATTTACTTACTTCATTCATCATAACTTTTAGCGATTTCAGTACTAAAAACTAATTATTTATAAATTACCTATCTATAAATTAACAATTTGATAACCAGTATAGTTACCGATCGCAGAAAAATTAATTAAAGTGATCCTATTCTCTTTGACCTCAACCTCGATATTTTGTCGCTGGCCATTTAATTGTAATTGTAAGGTTTGTTTTCCTGCAGGTGTCGACATTCGAATAATATCAATCTCATCAGGTAGGGTTGACCAACTTCTCGTGTCGGCCTGCTCTGATGTTATATTATAAATACTGGCCAATATATTACCTACGTCTCCAGCTTCTCGACTCAATTTTTGCCTTACCTGCTCTTTTGCTACTACCCTAACAACTTGTCTTGTTAATAATGAAGGCAATTGATCTTTAAGATCTTTAGCCGCTAAAGATTGAATACGAACGATTTCATTCGCCTGATAACTTTGTCCTTCATTACTTACACTTAACTTACTTCTTAGCGGCAAAGCCTCGTTATAAACAGGTAATGAAAAACTGAAAAATTTTAAACCACTGTTACTGCGGCCCACGGGTAAATGTAGAGTAGTGTCTTGCTTGCTGTTAACAATATCTTGCTCAACAATTAGCACGATTTGCCCGTGAGGATTGCCTTTTCTAGCTTGATATTTGCCAAAACGTTGCTGAAACTTTGTTAAATCATCCGACATATCGAGTTGAGTGGCTAAACGTAGTAGATCCTGTTGTAAGTAAGTATTTTCAGGGTATATTTCAACTGCGCGTTTATAGTCTATATAAGCGTCATTTAACTCACCGCTGGCTTCATACAAGATGCCTGAAAGATAAAAGGTAAATGCATTTTGAAAGCCATTTTTCACTTTGCCAATCACGCTTGTCATACTTGGGTAAGCATTATTTACGCTATCGCTACTCATACCATTATTAGCAAGCTCACTTTGTGCTTGGTAAACTTCATCTTTATAGGCTTTAAGGGCATTTTCTTGCACTAAATTGGCCCGTCTTACTTCAACTAATGCTCCAGATAAATCCTGTTGAAATAAGTAGTTAAGTGCTTGGTAACTATGCAACATACTTTGTTCATAGTAAGGTACTTGATAAGAAGTTGCACTGTCATTACTGACCACAGCACCAAGCTTTTCGATTCCTTTACTTAATTGAATTTTTGCTTTGTTACGCTGCTCTTCAACCAACTGATTAGCTTCTGCAAAGGTTTTTTGGCTTGCAGGCCAGTTTTTAGCTAAATACTGTAACCGTCCTCTTTCGAGTAAACTTAAAACATAGCTATTATTGCTTGCTGATCGCTCTGCAAGTAAGTTCTGTGCCTTAACAAAATCACCTTGGCGCTGCGCTAATTTCACCGGTTTCATTTGACTGTGATAGCTTTGAAAAAGATCGGTCAACTGTAGCGTTGCGCAGCCAGATAAAATCATGATGAGTGATGTGACGATAAGAAGCTTAGAAAAGTGTATTCTCATAAGAATATGTTTATTTCCTTTGCAGACTTTTCAAAAGTTTACCTCAAGGTACTTTCAACTCATATTACCCGAGAATATTAGGAGGTTTAATAGTCATAAAAGTAATCTTATTTTTTGTCTGTAGCAATAAGTATTTAATTAAAAATGATTAGTTTCCTTACGGCTATATAATATTAAACAGTGTAATAGTTTGAAATTAACCTAAGTGATGCCTAATGTATAACCATAAATTGACTTTTTATTGCACTAAACTTACTACTACAGGTAGTCCAAATGAACCTTTTATTCAAAAAAATATTGTATGCTGGCGTTAAAGCCAATGATCCTAAGCATATAATTATTTCGATAGCCACAACTAATGGTAGTTTGCTATTCGTTTTCGTACAGGCTGTTGCTTGGGCCATAATTTCAAAAACGATATTGAATTTAGATAGTACTTTTCTGATCAATACAGTCGGAGCGCTGGTAACGTTATTTGTTTATTTAGGTATGCACATTTCTGCCCCTGAAAAAATAAGGCCTATTGCCATATTGTTGTTATTATTTTATTTTTCCTTTATCAATCTCAATTTAGGTTTTGGCTCTGGCGTCGAATTTTATACTGGTCCCCTCATTTTTTTTATCTTTGTCATCGCGCCAGAGATCAATGACTTTAAGAACGTCGCAATAAAAGTTCTAACAATTACAGTGATCATATCTACATTTGTGGCTATGACTTACATACCACCTTTTCTAAATTTACCTCCAGAAATTCACTTTACAGGTTATAGACTAACTATTTTTTGGGTAACTATTCTGTCAGTTGTATTATTAATGATTTATGGCAGCCAATCTGTTTATCAACTGCAAGAACTCGAGCTAGAAAAGGCTAAAACAAGTGCAATTTTATCCGATGTTTTACCTGATATTATTGCTAAAAGGTTAGAAACTGAAACGGGGATGATTGCGGATAGTCACGGAGGTGCAGGAGTACTCTTTGCAGATTTAGAGGGCTTTACTGTACTAAGTAGAACTATGGCACCTTCACAATTGATAGAAATATTAAATGATCTTTATTCTCGTATAGATGATTGCGCACTAAAAAATAAAATTGAAAAAATTAAAACGATTGGTGACTCATACATGGCTGCTTGCGGGATACTTGATGATAATAATGATCCTGATAATTTGATAAAATTTGCTATTGAATTAAGGGATATCGTCCGTTGTTACTCTAAAGAGATTGGTTACCCATTAGATGCGAGAATAGGAATTGGATACGGACAAGTAATCAGCGGAATCATCGGTAAATCAAAGAAGTCTTTCGACTTATGGGGTGAAACGGTAAATCTTGCCAGCAGAATGGAATCTACTGGCGAATTAGGGCGTATTCAAGTCACTGAAACATTATTTTGGCGCTTAAGGAACAAGTACAAATTTGAGAAAAGAAGTGGAGTAGATGTAAAAGGATATGGCATGATCGATACTTATTATTTAGTTGAATCTTAATCCAAGATAAAGATTCAACCTTTATTTAGCATATTACAATGTTTAAATTTCAGGTGATTTTTAATGATAAAACCGACACTTTATCTATTTTCCGATGCCAATACTTTACGCTTAAACCAATAATCCAAACTAACATAGCGGCCACCGCCGATAAAAAACAACACTAACAGCATGATAAAATATGTCGCGGTAAATTCAATACCATTATTTAAAATAGTGATGCTACCGCTACTGGTCAGCCATTCGTAATTACCATGTTCTTGTAATATAGAAATGATCATCTCTTTTTTCTCAACTGAAGCTGTTACTCGCTCATTGGCAAACGGCGCACTGGCATCTGCTATGGCTTGCCAGCCATATTGACCATGCACTGATGTCATCGCGATTACCATAGTAAACATCATTGGCACAGCCATGACTCTCACACCTAGTCCAAGCAATAACGCAATAGCACCGACAATTTCAGCGCCTATCGCTAATATCGCCATCAAGAATGGAAAAGGTAAGCCTAATCCCCAATCGTCATTACCAAACCATTGAACAATATTATCAAATCCGTCAATTTTAGTGGTACCGGCCATCCAAAATATAGGGACTAAATAAAGGCGCAGTAATAGAGGAGCAAAAAAATCCAATTTTTTAGTTGAGTTTAATAGAGAGTACGCTTTTGCAAGTAAGGCTTTAAACATGTTTATTCCTGATTGATAGAGGGATTCTTGGAACACTGTTTAACTTGACCTGATATATGACTAAATGATTTCGTCTACTGAAGTAAAGTGACGAATATGACCCTATCATGATAAAAAGTATGAATAACGATTATTAATTTAATCAGGTAAAACATACTTTTTATGATAATGATTATAAGGAATTTATCCTGTTATGGCATTGTGCTAACTTTAGCCTCAACAATTTCTTGTGGGAGCTCATCGTCAACCACCACACAATTTCGTCCCATTAGTTTGCCCTTATACAAACGCTTATCTGCATAACTTAAAGCATCTTCCATATTTTTTGCTTCATCAGGGACAATACAAGCCCCAATGGTTAAAGTAACTTCACAAGCTAATTCATCAGAAAACTCTGGAAACAGCGTAATTAAAGCAGATTGTAAGCGCTCTCCAAAAGCAAAAGCTTGTTGTTTGTTGGTTTCAGGTAAAATTATAGTAAATTCTTCACCACCATAACGACAAACAACGTCCATTCCCCTAGCTGTTCTCGTCATAGCAAGAGCAACAAACTCTAAAATTTTATCCCCCGCTTGATGGCCATAGGTATCATTCACCGCTTTAAAGTGATCAATATCAATCATCAATACCGCAATAGAGCGTTTTGTTCTAAGCGATGTAGCGACTTCATGTGGTAAATACTCATTTAAATATCCCCTGTTGTACAAACCAGTTAAGGGATCTTTAAGTGCATTTTCACGCAGTTTTTCATACTTTTGTCGGTAAGTTAAAAAAGTAAACATATCTTTAAAGCCATGCTCAGACGAGGTTTTAAGTAACGTTCTTTTTTCCTCGTAAATCAAATATCCGTAAAGCATTAGGGAGTAAAGCGCCGATACCAATAACTTTCCTATTAATGATGCTTTTAGTATTACAAGAACTTCCGGATTATCATAGAAGGCAAGCCCAACAAATAAAACACTATCAATTACTAAAACAACCGCCATAGACATATAAATACGGAGTAATAAATTTTGTATATGACGACCTAAGTATTCATAGCTAAATATGATCATAAAGACATCAACCACTAGCACTAAGGTACCGAGTAGAAGAACACTTGGCTTAAGGATAAATAGATCTAGAGGTGCATTGGCCAAATCTTCAGCTTTTAAACCAGAAGCATGTGCACTAATCAACAGAGTGAAAATAATTAAGATAACATTGGCGAAAATTATGCCATAAACTAAATTTCTAGACTCTTCAGCGTCTTCCTTAATGTAAACTAATAAAATCGCAAAAAGCCCAGCAGTGAAGAGTACTGCAGAGCCTGGGCTGACAAAAATCCCCGGTAGTAACTCAAAATATAAAAATGAAGCCAAATTGGCCTGCATATTTTGAAATACACCTAAGGTGATATAAAGCGTCGCAATACCAAATTTATTCCTTAATTGAAATAAAACCAGAATAAAGAGGCCAACAACTAGTGCTTCAGCCGTGAATAGTAATAATTGATGTAAATATTGCATAAAGTTAGCTTAGCCGAAACTCCCCATTGGTGTTTTAAATTTTTATAAATCTATATTAGTTTCGCATAGTTTATAGCTTTTCTACAGCTGCTAATGCTTGCGTAAACTCAGGTAATTCTATTTCGAAGCATTGACCTTCTTCTTGCCAATTAATACCTATTACCACAGCATCGGCTAATAACTCTTCAACCCAGTATTCCATCCATTCAGCAACGGTTATTTCTGCAGGAACATATTCAGCCCATTCTTCAACACAATGACTTTTAGCCTGCGCTTGAGTTGACCAAAGCGGCATAACTTCTGTGTTTTCAAAGTTGATAGAGTCAAGTACAACCCAATCTTCGCTACTTTTATCTTGCAATGCCCACATGGTTTGCGTGTCTTTAACTTCTGCTATAAATGCTGTCAGTATTTTTTCATTACTCATTTTTATTACCCTAAATATATATTCGTCATAATATAACCATTATACCGATTCTATTTAACCTAATGATAATTAATTTAATGTTACTGATGATTACCTGTCCATTATTATCACTATAGATAAATTTTGCTAAAAAGTGAGGAGCTAAACAGACGCTAAAATAAATAAAAGCTTTATACCTATTAAATTAACCTTCTGATAAGCTGCAATTATTATCAATATAAGTAACTGCATTTTCTTTGAAAATTGAAATACTAAATAATATTTCAGCCCTGTCTGAGCACGATTGGCAACGATTAGATCGCCAGAAGTCGGTATTTTCAAATTATCGATTTTTTCAGTGTTTAGAAACAAGTTGCTCAGTTACTAGCGATAAAGGCTGGCAACCTCATCATTTACAACTACGTGATCAACAAAGCCAAGTTAAGGCGATTTTACCCATGTATGTTAAATCTCATTCTTGGGGTGAATATGTTTTCGATTGGGCGTGGGCTGATGCATATCAGCACAATAACCTGCCCTATTATCCCAAGCTTGTCGCAACCACACCATTTACACCGGTAACGGGTGATAAACTGTTATCTAAAGATGTTGGGCTAAGTGAAATATTCGAACTATTAAGTCAGCATTGCCAACAACAGCAATTACACAGCTGGCATTTATTATATTGTCAAAACTCAGCACACGTTTCTCAACATCAAGCTGATGATGTTTATCAACGGAATACCGTGCAATTTCATTGGTTAAATAACAACTATGGCGATTTTGATGACTTTTTATCAAATTTTACGGCCAGAAAACGCAAAAACACTCGCAAAGAGCGACAATCAATCATTCAACAAAATATCAGTGTTAGACGTATTACGGGGCAAGATATTAACGAAAAAGAGTTAGCGTTTTTTTATTTAACCTATCAGCTAACGTATTTAAAGCGTGGCCATACTCCACATTTAAGTTTTGAATTTTTTCAATCAATATTAAAGCAGTTACCTGAGCATGTTTTATTAATAATCGCCACATGTAATGGTGAAGACATTGCTTGTGCTTGGTTCTTTTATGATGATAAACAATTGTACGGTCGTTATTGGGGTTGCACAAAATCGTATAATAATTTGCACTTTGAATTATGCTATTACCAAGGCATAGAATTTTGCATTGAACGTAAATTAAGTTTGTTTCATCCGGGGACACAAGGCGAGCATAAAATTGCACGCGGCTTTGAGCCTAAACTGACAACGTCATATCACTGGATTAAACATACGGGCTTTAAACCTGCTATTAAAGCCTTTTGCATAGAAGAGCAGCAGCAAATGTTAAACTATCAAGCACACTGTCAGCAATTGCTGCCATTTAAATCGACAGTAGAAAATAGTCAATAGACCAGATAACTTTTAAGAGAACCGAGTTCAACCATGAATAAACCATATTCTCAAGCTTGTGAAAATAATAAAATCCATATTTTACCTTTATTGATAACCGCCTTTGAAGATTGTAAAAGCGTGTTAGAAATAGGCTCTGGTTCGGGCCAGCATTCGGTATATTTTGCCCCTGCGCTACCTTGGTTAACCTGGCAAACAAGTGATGTTCTTGATAACCATTATGGTATTAACCAGTGGCTAAAAGAGTTCCCCGCAGGTAATTTACAGCCGCCAATTGAGCTTGATCTGAACAAGTCTTGGCCGGTAACAAAAGTAGACGCTATTTATAGTGCCAATACACTGCATATAGTCAGTTGGCCGTTAGTAGAAGCTTTTTTTTCTGGTATCGAAAAACACTTGAATATTAATGGCACTTGTTGCATTTATGGGCCATTTAATTATCAGGGCAAATACACCAGCGAAAGTAATGCTAACTTTGATCTCTGGCTAAAAGAGCGTGATAACGAAAGTGCGATTCGCGATTTTGAGGCTATTGTTGAATTGGCTAAAACTGCAGGTTTATCATTAAACAGCGACATTGAGATGCCAGCAAATAATCGTTTATTGATTTTTAAAAAGCTCAGTTAAGTTCAGCTAATTAACTTCCGTTAATTGAATATTTCTGCAATTAATAAAACGCTAAATTGTTATCGAATAACTCTTATCAGAAACAATTTAGCGTTTATCACTATTTACCTTATTGGCATTAGTCAGGTACTTTTACTGAAACTTCAATTGATTTCGCATCGCCAGCTAACCACTTTTGTAAATAAATACTCCCCATTACCTCGGCTTTTCCTGGCTCTGGTACTTCTTTAAAGCGAATGCTATTTTTATTCTCTTTCTCAAAAACAAGTTTAACGTTAACTTCTGGCATTTTTATTCCTTCAATCTTAAAGCTCAACAAATTAAAAATTTAATTTAAGTTTAAACGCTCACTCAACCAAGTGGCGATATCTCTAATTTGTGTTGGGTGAACACTATGCGCCATTGGATAAGTTTGCCATTTTACTGGGTAATTACTGGCTTTTAAGAGTTTATTCGCCATTTTACCAGCACTAAGCGGCACCACATCATCGTTATCACCATGTTGTTGTAAAATTTCTGTGGTGCTATTTGCTGCGCTTAACTGCTCAGGTAAACCTTCAGCATTGGGTAAGTAGCATGACAACGCCATAATACCGCCGAGCTTTTCAGGATAACGTAAGCCGGTAAATAAACTCATTACTCCGCCTTGGCTAAAGCCAGCTAAAATAATATTACTAGCCGCAATACCACTATCAATTTGCTCTTTTATTAAAGCCTTAACTTTTACTTCTGATTCAAGTACCCCAGCCATGTCTGCACGGTTATGTAAATCCATGCTTTTTATGTCGTACCATGAACGCATTACATAGCCTTGATTGATAGTTACAGGCTGCTCAGGTGCATGTGGAAAAATAAAGCGTACCGTATGATTTTGCGGTAAACGTAACTCTGGAACTATAGGTGCAAAACCAGCACCAGAGTCGCCCAAACCGTGTAACCATATAACGCAGGCTTTGGCAGGTAAAGTAGGCTCAACGGTAATTCGTTCTAACGGAACAGTAGACATGCTTCTCACTTTATAAACGTTGCTAAAAATTGCCGATATCATAACGGTTATGTGTGTTAATTAAAATATATCGATGTCAGACAAATTAATATTTTTCACAGCTTTATGTAATCAAACATTAGTGCTAACAGATTAACGACAAAGCATTATTTTGATTGATCCCAGTCTCTAACAACAATACAGTAGGCGACAGTTATGAAAGCACATGGATGAAGGAACAAAAAACACTTATGACATTCCCGAAAAAAACCATAACAGCTGTTGTTATCAGCTTAGTTATTCTCTTTGTAATTTATAACGCCCGTGTTGCGATTATAAATAATGTTATCAAAAAAGAATTAGCGCCATTTCAATCATCAATTACCTGTGCAAATTTTCGCTTAACAACCAGCTTACAATTAAAAATTAGTCATTTATGCCTGCAAACACCAAAAGCTGAGATTACAATTAACGATATGACCCTAACTTTCGATTTGGCGTCATCACAAAAAATCAAACGAATTAACATCGCCAATTTATCTATTAAAGGCACGAATGAACTTTTTGAGCTACCGGAACAGCAAGAGAATACACCAACTCTCACTAAAGCAAAGTTACAAAGTCAATTACAACAGCTAGCGATAATTAACGCTCCTTTCGACTTAATGGTTTCATCGCTTAGCTACCTACCCTATTTTGATAAAATAACTCATGAAAATATTGAAAAACAGCCATATACCGGCAGTTTATCTTTAGTAAGTAACACCTTAACTTTGACCTTAAAGGATGCTCAAGAAAATGTTTTTATCAATATTAATATTTCGACAAAAAATAGAACCAACCAGGTTACGGCTAAATTAAGCAGTAATATTAAGCCCCTTATTGATTTTGCATTAAAACATAAACTACCAATTTCACCGCGAGCTTTAGCGCATTTACATGCTATCACCGCTACTGGTTTGTTCAATACCGAAGTAAATTATCAAAAAGATCTGCTGAGCCTCAACGGCCAACTCAAAAACCTCAAATTAATGAGCGCTGATAATATTGCAGCAATAATGCCCATAGCAATTTCAGGCGAACTTGATATTAATAGCGAGATAAACTTAGCTCATAATACTGAAATAAATGCAGATAATACAGAGCTTGAGTTAGTCTTGAATTTTGCGCCCAAAAGCAAAATAATGGCCAATTTTAACCAACAAAGTTTACTCGACTACGTAAATCAAAACTCATTCGATGCTGAGTTAAAAACCTTAATAGTAGACAACCCGATCACACAACTCAGTGTGCAACCCAAAGGCGAGTTAAGACTAAGTCCTAATCAGCAAGTATTAACGCTTTCAAGCATAAATATCGAAGCCAGCAACAACCTTGCAATTCACCATATCGAGTTAAGTAATGACACTAATGAATCAGCACCAAGCAAGAAATCGACTATTCACAGCCTTAACATAGAAGACATTGAGCTGAACTTTAAAACTTATATTGAAAATAGTTCGAATAAAAACCAAACAACCAATATGTCTAGTTATGCTAAGGCAGACTTCGTCTTTAAAAGCCCTTTACTGATTTCATCTCTTAACAGTCTTACCCAAGCACCGGTTGAATTTAATTTACACGGCCGCGTTGAGCAGAGTCACCAGCAAACATCGATAGCGTTTATTGAAAATTCAACAATAACAAGTAATAACATTACTATCGCAGGCAAATCAAAAGCTGATAAATCAAAGTCTACTCAATCACAAATAAAGATTAAAAAAATTGAGAATAAACTACTAGGTGAAATTCACATTCAAGACAGCCAAAATATTCGCTTTAATGTCAGCATCAAATCACAAGCAGATAATTTACGCGCGGCTAACATTATCGACATTAATAACTTAACGATAAATAGTGGTATAACGGGTGAATTAAGCGATATTAAAATAAGTACCAATGCAACTGCTGACAATGTGCTGTTGGCTAATATGGCTGTTTCTGGCTCTGTAGATAAACCAACTATTACGATAACCGCAAACCAGTTGCCCTTAACCGATTTATTAGCCCTTAAAATAAAATTACCGGCTAAAATTGCTCTTGTCGAAGGCGCATTGAGCTATAGCATAAAAGGACAAATCACTGATTTTAATAATATACAAAACACGCCTTTAGCCATCGCAGTCGCAGTAACTTCACTGAGTGGTGAAATTGAAGGTATTTGGGTTCAAGAGCTTTATTGGCAGCAAAACTTCAACTACTTAGCGAGTAAATTAACTACTGTTGTTAGTCCTGAAAATGACAGTAAAGACTCAAAAGCCGATAATCTAACCGTGGCATTAATTGAAACAGCGACACCCATTGCTAAATTATCATTTAACACTCATATCAGTTATGAAGAAAGTTTTAACTTTTCAGCCTCAAAGCTTAAGGGAGATATATTAGGCGGCAGTTTTTCAATTCCAACAGCACAATGGCCAATCAAGCACGGTCATTCAGTTGACGTTCAGCTTTCTAGTATAGACTTAGAACAAGTGTTAGCCTTAGACAAAAAACAAGGCGTAGTAGTTACGGGGGAAATTTCAGGCCAATTACCAATTAAGTTTAACGGTGAAAAATTCACTATGGAACAAGGTGAATTGCACAATGTTAGTAATGGTCTGATCCAAGTAATTAATAACCCAGCGGTTGAAAGCCTAAAAACTAGCAACACGCAATTAAAGTTAGCGTTTGATGCCCTACAGAACTTACACTATCATCAACTGTCTTCTGATGTGTCAATGGCAGATGATGGCTACATGTTATTGAAAACTGTGATTAAAGGGCGTAATCCAGACATAGACAATGACGTTAACCTAAATTTAAACTTAAGTTACGATTTACAAGGCTTACTTGAATCAATGTCAATTACCGATAAATTCGAAGAGCGCATTATTAAAGGTTTACAAAAAAATTAAGGAGTAAGCATGAAGAAAATACTCACCGCAGTGTGCGCTATTTTTATAATAAGTGGCTGTACACATAGGGTAGAAGTTAGCGCCAAAGAACCGATTACGATTAATTTAAACTTAAAGATTGATCATGAAATTAAAGTAAAAGTTGATAAGCAACTTGATGATATCTTTAGTGACGACAGCGACATTTTTTAGGAAGCAACTATGAATAAACTAACAAACAGCATCATCAAAAACGTGGTTAAAAAGTTAACTTATGCGGTATTACTTGCCTCAATGGCATTTTCAGCTTGGGCTACTTCTCTTGACGATGCCAAGCAGCAAGGTTTAGTCGGTGAAATGCCAAACGGTTATTTAGGCGTTGTGGTAGAAAGCCCTGAGGTCAATGAGTTGGTCAGCAGCGTTAATGAAAAACGTAAAAGTATTTACCTAAACTTAGCGCGAAAAAACAACATCACCATGGAGCAAATTACTGCTTTGGCGGGTGAAAAAGCGATAAATAAAACTCAATCAGGGCATTTAATTAAAACTCCTGAAGGAAAATGGGTAGCTAAAAAGTAAACCCAGTTACGATAGACTATATAGATTAGCTACTATTTATAAGTTAATTAGTGATCAAGGACCTGCTTTAAAACAGGTCCTTTTATCAATGTATAAAACATGAATAAATAACGCTTACTTGAGCAAACTACTTCACATAAAAATGGAGCTCTAAATGAGATTGCATGGAACATCAAAAACTAAAGAGTCTAAATACAACGCTACGGTAGGCCTTTTCATTAGTATTGGAATGTTATTAGTTGCCTTAATGGCTTTTGATCTTTCTGAAATGCCTACTTTCGGCAAATTATTTATGATCTTTTGGATTGGTGCTGTTTGTGCTCAAATTTATCAATCTTATAGAAACTCTGTTTTCTCAAACAAAAGTTTACATCAGGAAGTTACAGATCACGCATTCAAGATTGATGGTTACAAAGCCAATAAGCATCATAATACTAAACCTGAAAAGGATTATGCTTTACGGTTAAGGAAATTAGAAAACTTATACAAAGATGGTTTCCTCACGACTGAAGAATATGAAGCCAAAAGGCAAGATATACTGGATGAAGACTGGGGAAGCTGAGGTATACTTGACTGGCATGCCATTGAACATGTTTCACTTTATTTTGTAAAATTAACTTTCTACCTGATTAGACAAATATTCAAGCACCCTTTTATGACGCATTTTTACTGCTGAAAGCTTCATATCAGCAATATCAGCAATTTCCTGAAAGTCTAATCCAGTTCGATAACGTAACAACATAATGTTACGGTCAACAAATGATAAACTTTCAAGCATGGTAGTCATTAAAGCAGCTAAATCATGTTCTTGTGGCATGTCTGCTTCAAGACTATCTAAGTAATCGTCATCGTATTGAAATAAATCCCAACGCCGCTCTCTTATTTTATTTATACATTCATGATGGGCGATTTTGAACAACCAAACTTTAAAAGAGACTATCCATTTGAAACCTTTTAAATTTTTTAGCACTTTTATAATCGTTTCTTGCACTACATCTTCAGCGTCAGACTGGTTATTAAGCACTTTGGTACAATAGCCCTTTAATTTAGGCAAATAAGGGCTGATCAGCTGCTCAAAAAAGCGCGTGTCGTAAGGTAAGCCCTCTTGCACTAATGCAACAAGCTGACGTTCGTTAAACGAATTCAAATGAATGTTAACTAATGCTGTTTTTCATTGCTTTTAAATTCTGCCCATTACTATTGTTTAATGACTTTATTAGTCAATAAAAAAGTATTAGGTACAGTAACTACCTTCTCTTCTTCAACAATAACTTTACTGGCAACACTACCAATTGAAACAAGTGCACCTTTAACTTCGTTTACTTCAATATTGTCACCAACTTGATACATCTCTCTAAGATAAACACCTGCGACAATTTCTTGTGCCATAGATTTAGTACCAATGCCCAGTGAGATTGCAGCCGCGAGGCCAATACTGGCAATAACCACCGAAATAATGCTATTTAAAAGCCAAACGTCTATATCGAGTTGTGTAATAGAAAGTGAAACTGTAATGACTATAATGATTCCGCGGCAAACTTCAGCAACAGAGTTGCCGTAATCAACTCCGGTATTTTTAGCCGCAATTTTAACGCCGTTATAAACAATTTGTGCGACAAAGAAACCACATAACATTACCGCTAACGCTGCAAGCAACTTAGGTAAAAAGAGTGCGAGTGTATCGATTAATCCAGACAACATACTAAGACCAACAATATCTAATGCCGCCAATAAAAATATCAATAAAATAAATATAGAAATAATACTAGCGACGACTTGGCTACCTTGAACTTTTATTTCCATTTTAGTTAATAAAGTCGCTAATCCGAGTTTGTCTAAGAAGGTATTAAAACCAACTTTTATTAATGATTTATTTATAATACGTTTAACAACATTGGCAATAACCCAACCAACCAATAAAAACAATAATGCAACGATTAAATCAGGCATAAAAGTTACAACTTTATGCCAAATGCTCATTAGGCCGTTATATGTTTTCTCGGTGACATTTTCACTATTCATTATTTTCTCTCGCTATTTTTTGCCATGTTTTTAAAAACTGGCTGTAATATTTTCATAAAAATGCTAGCAAAAACCACCCAAATAGAGGCCATGCCTAACATGATTAAATCTTTGCTGCCTTGATTTACGTTGGCACTAGTTACTGCTCGCTTTACTAAATCTTCATCAGACGCCTTAAACGCAATATCATCTTCTCGTTTTAGCTCGTCAATTAAGCTTTGCTCTAAGTTGCTCATACTATCCCCTAGCAAAATAAGTCTGCTGCTTTAATTAATAACGTACATTTACGCAAAAAAGTCACAATATTTATTTTTATAATAGTGATTATTCATTACTTTTGTATTTGTTGGCGCATTCTACCCTAGTTTTTACATTATTCGTCCCAACATATGGCGGTATAGCGTTATTTATCACCTGTTAGTATCAGTTGTAACGCTATATTGAATAGTCTTTAGTTAATAATGTATTAAAAAGTCTATTTAAAAATTTAATTTGTGACTTTTTCCAAATCCTTTCGTTATAGAAAGTAGAAATTAACAAAAGTTATTTAGACTTAAACAAGGAATTACCAATGAAAGCATTTAAAATCTCTCTACTCGCAGCACTTATCAGTTCACCACTAGCTGCAGAAAATATTGATAAAACATGGGAATTAGGCGTGTTTGGCGACTATATAAAGTCGAGCACTAACAAAGAAGCTAAACTTGACTGGGATCAAATGGAAGCAGGTAAATCAATTGGTATCGATTTACAAAAAGTGATTAACGACTACTGGGATATTCGTATTGAACTTGCCAAAACTCGCTATGACGTTAAAAATGGCGGCGACAAAGATTACGGTACACGTGCTGGTATAGACGCTATTTATAAATTAGACGACAGTAACTTATATTTGTTTGCTGGTGTTAAACGCTTCAACAACGTAAAGAGCTACAACGCGGTTAATGTTGGTGCTGGTTACAATATAGAAATGAGCGAACGTTTATCTTTATATACCGAAGCCGCTGTTTATAAAGATCTTGATTACGGTTACACCGATCAAGGCATTAAGCTAGGTTTTAAATATGCCTTTGGCGATGTAAAGCAAGCTGCTGTGATCAGCAAACCAAAACCAGTAGTTAAGCCTGTTGTTGAAAAAGCGGTTTCTAAAGTTTTAGACAGTGACAATGATGGTGTTAGTGATGACAAAGACCGTTGTGCGAATACACCTGCGACTGTTAAAGTAGACTCTTTGGGTTGTACGTTATATTCAGAGCATGCAGCAGAAATTAAGCTTAATGTTAACTTTGCTAATAACAGCTCGATTGTTCAGCCAGCATTAGTAAGTGATATTCAACGTTTAGCTGATTTCATGAAAGAGTACACTAACACGACTGTAGAAATTGAAGGTCATAGTTCTGCTGTAGGTAACGCTGACTATAACTTAATGTTATCGCAAAAACGTGCAGACTCAGTTAAAAGCATTCTTGTTAATAAATTTAACATTGATAGCAGCCGTTTAACCACTAAAGGCTACGGTCAATCACAGTTATTATCAGAAGAAAATACAATTGCGGCGCACAAAATGAACCGTCGTGTTGTTGCTAAAATTTCTACTACAACTAAAAAAGTGGTAAATAAAGGTTAAGTAAAAACTAACTTTTGATAACAAAGCTAATGCAAGCGTTGTTATCCTTATAATCATGACATTACCGGCGAGATATTTGCGTTTCGGTAATGTCATTTTTTTTGCCTATTAACTTTAACTATTTAATCAAAGAGAACTGTTTACTCGCGGTATATGTTTGCAGACCAAAATGACCTAATGCATATGAGTATGTCGCATTTTCATTAGCGATTTGACTAGAATGAATACCACCTACTCGACACGTACCACTGCCACAAACAATCTGATCACTCCAACTTTTTATCGAATAAACTCTATCAGCAATATTTTTACCATATAGCCAGTCTAAAAATGGACTAGATACAGACAAACCATTAACACCACAAGTTGGCGTCCAAACATTCCAAGGATACGCTCCACAGGTCCATAAACCACGATAAGCGCCTGCGATCCCTACAAAGGCATCTACCTTGTTGCTTTTACCAAGTTTGATGACTTGCTGGGCCGCTAACGTCACCCCCATTGAATGACCAATAATATCTATCTTGCCAGTACACGAACTTGCAATGGCACTATTGATAGCATTTTTTACGGGTGTTTCTTCTGAACCGCTATGGTTATTAGAGCTCGCTGAAGAGCCTCCCCATGAAGGGCGAAAAATTTCACTGTCTTTATAGTTTTTTGCTTTTAGTAAGTCATACGTATTATCCCAATCAGACGGCGTCCCGGTATTACCATGAACTAACACCACGCTATCTACACATGCTGCATAAACACTTTGGCTTGCAAAAATCAACATAAATGACAGAAGTGCTTTTTTTAATGTTGTTGTTGTATTTATCATATTTAGCCTACTTAGTTGTTTTATAATTATAGTTATTTACATGCTCAAATTATGAACAACCTTCACTTTAATAAACAAATGGCTAAAAAGAAGTGCTACCTTAGTGCTACTACCCTATGAAAACACATATATTCAAACATTATTAAGTCACGATATTAATAATAACTTGAGTAAAGTACAAAAAATCACGTCATTGCAAACTCGTGCTAAAAGATGACTTTCACGCACTTTAGACTTACTTTAAGTGTTACTAAAGTTAAATATCAAAAACCTAGCAAGTATGTTATAGAGGATAAAACAGTAGACATAAAAAAACCGGAACACCTTGTTTATAAAGGTTATTCCGGTTTTTATTGGTTCTTATAGAACCAGTATTTGGTGCAGATAGAGAGACTCGAACTCTCACGCCCTAAGGCACCACCCCCTCAAGGTGGCGCGTCTACCAATTCCGCCATATCTGCAAATATTTTAAAACTAGTTCGGTACGTCGCTTTCTTTAGCTACTGGTGCATCGCTTACAGGTACATCAGTGTTTTCAACTTTAGGCTCAAGGCTGTCAGTTGGAATAGCATCAGTTGCTGGTGCAACTTGGCCTGCAGGAACGTCAATATTATTCCATTCATCTGTCGCTTTAACGCGATTGGCCGTTAAGTTACCTAATATTAAGCTGATAGCAAAAAAGGCAATCGCTAAATAAGTAGTCGACTTAGTTAAGAAGTTACCAGAACCGCTTGAACCAAAAATAGTCGCTGATGAACCAGCACCGAATGATGCGCCCATATCAGCACCTTTACCTTGTTGAATTAGTACTAAACCAATTAAACATAAAGCAACGATCAAATACACTACAATTAACACTTGATACAACATTTTTTTATCCCTTTGCTGCCGAACAAATTATTTTAAATTCTTCGGCTTTTAAACTAGCACCGCCGATTAATCCACCATCGATATCAGCTTGTGCAAATAATTCTTCACAGTTTGTCGCATTGACACTGCCACCATACAACAATGGCACTTTAACTGCGACGCTTTCATCAATTTTTGCGATAAATTCACGAATAAATTGATGGGTTGTTTGCGCCATTTCTGGCGATGCTGTTTTCCCAGTACCTATTGCCCAAACAGGCTCGTACGCGACAACAACATCTGCAAATTTTTCAATACCTATTTCGTCTATAACGGGCTGTAATTGCGCCGCTAAAACAACGTTGGTTTGCTCTGCTACACGTTCGTCTTCACTTTCACCTATACATAAAATAGGTTGAAGGCCAGCAGCTAAAGCCGCTTTAATTTTTTGTGCAACTAAGGTGCTTGTCTCTTTATAAATACTGCGGCGTTCAGAATGCCCTACAATAACGTAGTTAACACCAAACTCTTGTAGCATTGATGTCGATACTTCACCTGTAAACGCACCTTTTGCATGTTCGCTTAAGTTTTGAGCACCTAAACTAAATGCTGTTGGTAAGTTAACATTCGAGCTAGCTATACTAAATGCCGCTAAGTAAGGAAAGCTAGGACAAACAACGACTTCAACATTTTCATTTAACGTTACGTTATTTAACTCTGAAACCATTGAGTTGACTAAAGCTAAACTGCCGTTCATTTTCCAGTTTGCTGCAACTATTGCGCGTCTATTCATTTTTCATTCCTAAATCAAAGCGGCGAGATATTAACTAACCTGTCGACAAGATACAAGTTTTTCAGACAATATCCTGTTCAATTGCTCAATATTCATTCGACTTTAAAATCTATTGAGCATTCTTACTTAGCAAGCGAGCTTAACCGCGTCAGCAATCTCGTGTGCTAAGGCTGTAACTTCCTCATATTCAGGGCCTTCTACCATGACTCGGATTAAAGGCTCTGTACCTGATTTTCTTAATAAAACACGACCGCGCCCAGTTAATTTTTCATTAACACTGCCTACAGCACTGTTCACATTATCATTAGTTAGTGGATCACTGTCACCCGAGAACCTAACGTTTACTAATACTTGAGGTAATTTTGTCATACCTTGTCGTAACTCAAATAAGGTTTTACCGGTATTACAAACTGCAGTTAAAACGTTTAACGCAGCGATAATGCCGTCACCAGTTGAGGTATGATTTAAATTAATAACATGGCCTGAGTTTTCTGCGCCTAATTTCCAGCCTTTTTGCTTCAGCATTTCCATGACATAACGGTCACCCACTTTACTGCGGGCAAAAGGTACGTTCAAATCAGCAAGCGCAAGTTCTAAGCCCATATTACTCATTAATGTACCAACAACACCACCGTCAATAGTGCCGTTTTGTAAGTCGTTTCGTGCAATAACATAAATTGATTCGTCACCGTCAATAACATATCCGGTGTGATCAACCATCATTAAACGGTCACCATCTCCATCTAATGCAATACCTAGATCGGCCTGATGTTCAACTACTGCAGCACTAATGGCTGCCATCGATGTTGCACCACATTCATGGTTAATGTTAGTGCCATTTGGTGAAGTGCCAATTTCAATAACTTCTGCACCTAACTCTCTAAAAACTTTAGGGGCTATGTGATAAGTGGCACCATGAGCACAATCAACAACGATTTTCATGTTTTTCAATGAAAACTGATTTGGAAAGTTACTTTTACAAAATTCAATATAACGTCCAGCAGCATCGTCAATGCGATTTGCCTTTCCAAGATGCGCTGATTCGACACAGCCCATTTCTTTGTCTAATTCAGCTTCTATCGCTAACTCAACATCATCAGGCAATTTTTGTCCGTCTTGTGAGAAAAACTTAATACCATTATCGTAAAATGGATTATGTGAAGCACTGATCACTATGCCAGCTTCTGCGCGAAAGGTTTTGGTTAGGTATGCAATACCCGGCGTTGGCATAGGTCCTAATAGCCCAATATCAATGCCTGCTGCTGAAAAACCAGCTTCTAAAGCTGATTCCAACATATAGCCAGAAATACGCGTATCTTTACCAATTAATACTTTTTTAGTGCCTTGAGCAGCTAAAACACGTCCCGCCGCGTAACCCAATTTCATCACAAATTGTGGCGTAATTGGGTATTGGCCTACTAAGCCGCGAATTCCATCGGTACCGAAGTATCTTCTTTCTGTCATCATTTTCCCTTAGCTAATGACTTTAGCATTAGCTTTTAATACGAATACATTTTGCCCAACAACTCATTGATTCGTTGTTGTAGCTTTTAAAACAGTGAGTGCGTCCACGGTTTCTTGTACATCGTGTACGCGAATAATATTTGCCCCTTGTTGAGCGGCAATAATAGCAGCGCTAACGCTACCAGCTAGACGTTGCTTAACATCTCGATTTAATAAAGTACCGATCATCGATTTACGAGATAAGCCGGCCAAGATAGGTAAACCTAATTTACCAAATTTTGACATATTTGCCAGTAAATGAAAGTTTTGCTCTAAGGTTTTACCAAAACCAAAACCAGGATCTAAGATAAGGCGTTCGCGGGCTATACCCGCGGCAACACAGGCGTTAATACGTTGCTGGAAAAACTGCATGATGTCGAAAATAACGTCATTGTAAACTGGATTATTTTGCATGCTACGAGGCAACCCTTGCATATGCATTAAACACACAGGAATATTGCTATTAGCAACTGCCGCTAAACAGCCGTCATTTTGCAGTGCACGTACGTCATTAATTACATCTGCACCAGCTTCAATTGCCGCCACCATTACAGCGGCTTTGCTAGTATCTACCGATACTAAAACATCAAAACGTTGTTTAATGGCTTTCAATATGGGAATAACACGAGCGAGTTCATCTTGCTCGCTAACATCTATAGCGCCTGGTCTGGTCGACTCACCACCAATATCGATAATTGTTGCGCCATCATCAATCATCTTTTGCACTTGCTTAAGCGCATGACCAATTTCCGTAAATTTACCGCCATCTGAAAATGAGTCAGGGGTAATATTTAGAATCCCCATCACCTGAGGTGTTGATAAATCTAAGGTAGAATTTGGGCATTTAAGTTTGTTTAGCACGACATTCTCTTCAATAACTAATTCTTTATTATTTTAGTTTCTGACCATTTATCCAAAAACTAAAATAATAAAGCCTCAATAAGTATTAAATCTAATGATTTAAACCTTTGAGGCTTTAAGTATTTTTATAACTTAACTATTTAGCAGGTATATCTGAAGCATCGCTTGAATTTTCAGAGTCAGCAGATGACTCTTTATCTTCATCTTTTTTAGCTGATGGCTTGCTCGAATCTGCGTTATTGTCTGATTTATCATCAGAGTCCCTAGCATCAAAATCAGCTGGTGGACGAACTTTAACGCGGTTCATCAGGTCATCAACTTGTAATGCGTCGATAGTTTCATATTCCATTAAAGCATCTTTCATTGCATGCAAAATATCTTCATTTTCTTTTAAGATAGTTGCCGCTCTTTCGTAGTTACGATTTACAAAGTCTTTAATTTCTTCATCAATAGCACGTGCGGTTTCGTCAGACATATTCAACGACTTAGATGATGTTCTACCTAAGAATACTTCGCCTTCTTCTTCAGCAAACAACATAGGACCCATTTTTTGAGAGAAACCCCATTGTGTCACCATTTTACGTGCAAGTTGTGTAGCACGTTCAATATCGTTTGAAGCACCTGTAGATACTTTTTCAAAACCGTAAATCATTTCTTCAGCAATACGTCCACCGTATAACGATGAAATGTTACTTTCTAGATGCTGTTTACTATGACTAAACCTGTCTTGCTCTGGTAAGTACATAGTCACACCTAAAGCACGACCACGCGGCATAATACTAACTTTATACACTGGGTCATGATCTGGCACTAAACGACCAACAATGGCATGGCCAGCTTCATGATAAGCAGTCATTTCTTTTTCAGATTCTGTCATTACCATTGAACGACGCTCTGAACCCATCATGATTTTATCTTTAGCTTTTTCAAATTCAGCCATACCAACAACGCGGCGTGCTGAACGGGCAGCAAATAGTGCAGCTTCGTTAACTAAGTTAGCTAAGTCAGCACCTGAAAAACCAGGAGTACCACGGGCAATAACTGATGCTTTAACATCATCACCTAAAGGCACTTTACGCATATGTACTTTAAGAATTTGTTCACGACCACGAATATCAGGTAAACCAACAGTAACTTGACGGTCAAAACGGCCAGGACGAAGTAACGCAGGGTCTAAAACGTCAGGACGGTTAGTTGCTGCAATAACAATTACACCTTCATTACCTTCAAAACCATCCATTTCAACTAGCATTTGGTTAAGTGTTTGTTCACGTTCATCGTGACCACCACCCATGCCTGCACCACGTTGACGACCTACTGCATCAATTTCATCAATAAAGATGATACAAGGTGCTGCTTTTTTCGCTTGTTCGAACATGTCACGGACACGAGATGCACCAACACCAACAAACATTTCAACAAAATCTGAGCCGGAAATAGTAAAGAACGGTACTTTAGCTTCACCAGCAATAGCTTTTGCTAATAAAGTTTTACCTGTACCCGGTTGACCAACCATCAATACACCTGATGGAATACGACCACCAAGTTTTTGAAATCGTGATGGGTCTTTCAAGTAATCCACTAATTCAGACACTTCTTCTTTTGCTTCGTCACAACCTGCAACATCCGCAAAAGTAGTTTTAATTTGGTCTTCGCCTAATAAACGCGCTTTCGATTTACCGAAACTCATCGCGCCTTTACCGCCACCACCTTGCATTTGACGCATGAAGAATATCCATACACCAATCAACAAAATCATTGGGAACCAAGAAACAAAAATAGTCATTAAAAAGCTAGGTTCTTCAGGTAATTCACCCGAAGCATTAACACCTTGCTTAACAAGATCGTTGATTAAATCACGATCATAACCACCAGGAATAACCGTAACGAAATTTTCACCGCTGCGTTTAAGACCATTAATAACGCCGTTTCTATCAACCGCGACTTCTCTAATTTGCCCTTGACGTACGTCTTGGACAAACTGTGTGTAATCTACTTGTTGCTCTTTGCCGCTTCCAGGAGTAAAACTTTGGAAAACAGACATTAAAACAACTGCAATAACTAACCATAAAATAAGATTTTTTGCCATATCGCTCAACTTAATGACCTCTTGCTAATGTTCAAAATGGTGCGATGAAATAATTCCATCTAATTTACTACAATTTAAAGCCGGTAGCCACAAGATAAACTTCTCGTGAACGAGCACGTGATGATTCAGGCTTGCGGGTTTTTACGGTTTTAAATGCGGCTCGAGCGTCTTTGATAAATTGTTCAAAGCCCTCTCCTTGGAACACTTTCACTACAAAAGCGCCATTTTTCTTTAAAACTTGATTGCACATATCTAGCGCTAACTCTACTAAATACATACTTCTCGCCGCGTCTGCGGCATCATTACCGGTAAAATTTGCTGCCATGTCAGACATAACAACATCAATGTTTTTACCATTAATACGGGTCAATAAAGCATCAAGAACTGATTCTTCGCGAAAATCTCCTTGCAGGAAATCAACACCTGCGATGGGGTCCATTGGTAAAATATCACAAGCAACAACTTGACCATTAGCACCAACCACTTTGGTTGCATACTCAGACCAACCACCAGGTGCGGCGCCTAAATCAACCACCTTCATACCAGGTTTGATCAATTTATCTTTATTGTTTATCTCTTCAATTTTAAAAACAGCACGAGAGCGAAGCCCTAATCTTTGCGCTTTTTTAACATATTCATCATCAAAGTGCTCTTTTAACCACCGGGCACTACTGACACTGACTTTATTCTTACTCATTCAATCCACTTATATATTTATGCTATTAAAGCGCTTTACCTAAGGATATTTTGTAACTTCATTTACTGCTGAAATAAAGCTATGGCTATTTTAACCAAAATAAACAAGAAAAGTACGTTAAAAAGCTATCACTTTGTAAACAATATTAGTATTACAAACTAGATGGAGGTAAAATAGCTTTAATTCAAGCTAACTTGTAACGAAAATTGTTAATGAACCTAAATAAAAAACAAATTCAGTATTTAAAAGGCCTAGCACATAGCCTTAAACCCGTTGTATTACTTGGTAATAACGGTCTTACAGAAGCGGTAGTTGCCGAAGTCGACTTCGCTTTAAATCACCATGAATTAATTAAGATTAAAATCCCTACGGATGATCGTGAAACTAAAGCACTTATTGTTGAAGCTATTTGTCGTGAAACAAATTCAACTAAAGTGCAAGTTATCGGTAAAACCTTAGTTATCTTCCGTCAAAGTGAAGAAAAGAAAATTCGTGTACCTAAGATCTAACAAGTACTCCGATTTAATAACATTAAAAAAGGGCTTCTGCCCTTTTTTTGTTAGTAAAATTCAGTAAATTCTCACCTACCCAATACATTAGAAAAAACTAATATACAATGTAAAGTGTTTAGCTTAGAATAAAATCATTACTATATCCCCAGCTCGGGGTAATGAATGCGTAAAAGTGCATAGAGGATTTTAAAATGATTTTATCAGTACCAGAATTAGTCGCTCAGGCTAAACAGACAGTTGAATGTGTTACTGCAGTTCAAGCATTCAGTCAAAATGACGCGCTATTTATTGATGTTAGAGAGCCAGCAGAATCAGCAAACTCTCCAATTAAAAATTCTATCAACATTCCACGCGGTGTATTAGAAATGAATATCGCTAGCCATTGCCCTGATGCTGAAAAGGCAATTTATTTACATTGCGCTTCTGGTGGTCGTGCTGCATTAGCGGCAGAGCAACTGCAACGTATTGGCTATAAAAATGTTAAAGCGATCAGCTGTGGCCATCAGGAAATATGCAAGGTTCAAAACAGTTAACATCCGGCTAATAATGTAACTGTATAAGTTTTATCTCGATAAAATTAAAAACGCGCTAACAAAAGTTAAGCGCGTTTTTATTATCTTTACTGATAAATAAATCAGTAAATAGATCTCAATACTAGATATGCTCAACAGCAATAATTTCATATTCAACCACACCGCCTGGTGTGGTGATTTCAATTTCACTATCAACTTCTTTACCAATTAAACCACGGGCAATTGGCGAGTTAAGTGATATACGACCGGTTTTAAAATCCGCTTCGTCGTCACCAACAATTTTATAAGTTACTTCAACTTCAGTATCAAGGTTAAGCAATGTAACGGTAGCGCCAAAAATAACTTTACCAGTGTTAGGTATTTTGGTCACGTCAATGACTTGAGCGTTACATAATCTGCCTTCAATATCTTGAATTCGACCTTCACAGAAGCCTTGCTCTTCTTTAGCAGCGTGATATTCGGCATTTTCTTTTAAGTCGCCATGTTCACGGGCATCAGCAATGTCTTTTACGATACGTGGACGCTTTTCAGTTTTTAAAATTCTTAACTCTTCTTTTAATTGCTCAGCGCCAAGCAATGTCATCGGATATTTTATCATTTTACTCTTCTTTAACTAACAACAAAGGCGGCAAACCCATGTTAGAAACTAGGTAGCCACCTTTAAAAAATAATTCGCTTAAATAAGGTTAACGGTAAACTTGTACTTTAAGATGACAAATTTACCGCTCAAACCGATTATTTACAACGTTTATGTAACTCTTGAATCGACGTTACGATATTTCGATCATCTGCGGCATGCGACTGACAAGCAGCAAATGCAGCATTCAATGTTGTAGTATATGCGACTTTGTAACGTAAAGCACCACCACGTAACACTTTAGAATCTTCAATCGCCTTACGGCCTTCTGTCGTGTTAATGATATAGGTATATTCGCCGTTTTTAATTCTATCAAGAATATGTGGGCGCCCTTCGTGTACTTTATTTACCAAGCGACATGGAATTGCTGCTTCACCAAGGATGATAGCCGTACCATGAGTCGCATCAATTTCATAACCTAATGCTACCATTTGCTTCGCTAGGTCAACAACACGGTCTTTATCGCTATTTCGTACTGAAATTAACGCGCGGCCATCTTTAGGAACCGATACACCAGCACCTAAGTTCGCTTTAGCATAAGCTTCTTCAAAGGTATCGCCAACGCCCATTACTTCACCAGTTGAACGCATTTCAGGTCCAACTAACGGGTCACTACCGTGGAATTTGTTAAATGGAATTACCACTTCTTTCACTGAAAAGTACGGTGGAATAACTTCTTTGGTTATGCCTTGTTCTTTCAGTGATTTACCCGCCATTACACGTGCGCCTACTTTCGCTAAAGGAACCGCGGTTGCCTTTGAGACAAACGGTATAGTTCGCGCAGCACGTGGGTTAACTTCAATTAAGTAAACTAGGCCGTCTTTAACTGCCATTTGCGTATTCATTAAGCCAATAACGCCTAACTCAAAAGCTAAGTCTGTAACTTGCTTGCGCATAACGTCTTGCACTTCTTGACTTAAGCTATAAGCAGGTAATGAACATGCGGAGTCACCTGAGTGAACACCGGCTTGTTCAATATGTTGCATAATGCCGCCAACAACAACATCCACACCATCACAAACCACATCAATATCAACTTCAATCGCGTCATCAAGGAAGTGATCTAGTAATACTGGAGAGTCATTTGAAACACTTACTGCTTCCGTCATGTAACGACGTAAGTCATCTAAGTCGTAAACAATTTCCATTGCACGGCCACCCAATACGTATGATGGGCGAACAACTAATGGGAAACCAATGGCTTCAGCTTTTGCCATCGCTTCATCTAACGAAGTAACTGTCGCGTTTTCGGGTTGTAATAAACCTAAACGGTCAACTGCTTGTTGGAATCGCTCACGGTCTTCTGCGCGGTCAATTGCATCAGGTGAAGTACCAATAATTGGTACACCAGCCGCTTCTAAAGCACGCGCTAGTTTAAGTGGTGTTTGACCACCGTATTGCACGATTACGCCTTTTGGCTTTTCAATACGAACAATTTCAAGTACATCTTCAAAAGTAATTGACTCAAAATATAATCGGTCTGAGGTATCATAATCTGTTGAAACCGTTTCAGGGTTACAGTTAACCATGATGGTTTCATAACCATCTTCGCGCAATGCTAATGCCGCATGTACACAACAGTAATCAAACTCAATGCCTTGGCCTATACGGTTTGGACCGCCACCTAAGATCATGATTGATTCTTTGTCGGTTGGATTAGCTTCACATTCTTCATCGTAAGTTGAGTACATGTAAGCGGTATCTGAACTAAATTCTGCCGCACAGGTATCAACACGTTTGTAAACTGGGAAAATATCGGCTGCATGACGTTTTTTGCGAATTTCAGCTTCAGCAACACCAATTAAATCGGCTAAACGCGAATCAGCAAAACCTTTACGCTTTAATTGACGCAAGTATTTCGGTGTTAATACTTTTAAACCGCCTTCAGCAACTTTCGCTTCTTCTAAAACAATATCTTCAATTTGAACTAAGAACCAACGGTCGATTTTGGTTAAGCGGAAAATATCGTCAACACTTAAGCCTAAACGGAATGCGTCAGCGATATACCAAATACGATCAGAGCCGGCTTCTTGCAACTCATGCATTATTTTGGTTTTAGCACCAGGCTGAGTCACATCAACCATAGGGTCGAAACCATTAACGCCAACTTCTAAGCCGCGTAATGCTTTTTGTAGTGACTCTTGTTGGTTACGACCAATAGACATCACTTCACCCACTGATTTCATTTGCGTGGTTAGTCTATCTTCTGCGCCAGCAAATTTTTCAAAGTTAAAGCGAGGTATTTTAGTCACAACGTAGTCGATAGTCGGCTCGAATGACGCTGGTGTTGCGCCGCCGGTAATATCGTTAGTTAATTCATCAAGCGTATAACCTACCGCAAGTTTTGCCGCAATTTTAGCAATTGGGAAACCTGTTGCTTTTGAAGCAAGCGCTGAAGAACGAGATACACGTGGGTTCATCTCAATAATAACCATGCGGCCAGTATCAGGACAAATACCAAACTGTACGTTTGAACCACCAGTTTCTACACCAATTTCACGTAATACCGCAATCGATGCGTTACGCATGATTTGGTATTCTTTATCAGTCAATGTTTGTGCCGGTGCTACGGTGATTGAATCACCCGTATGAATACCCATTGGGTCAAAGTTTTCAATCGAACAAATAATGATACAGTTATCATTTTTGTCGCGAACCACTTCCATTTCATACTCTTTCCAACCGATTAGTGATTCATCGATTAGAAGTTCTGAGGTTGGTGAAAGGTCTAAACCACGAGTACAGATTTCAGTGAATTCTTCACGGTTATAAGCAATACCGCCGCCACTACCGCCCATAGTAAATGACGGACGAATAATACAAGGGAAACCTAAGTTTTTACTGGCAGCGTGTGCTTCTTCTAACGTATGTACAATTTCAGCACGTGGTGTTTCTAAACCAATCGCTTTCATCGCTTTATCGAAACGGCTACGGTCTTCAGCTTTATCAATCGCATCTGCTGTCGCGCCAATCATTTCGACATTAAATTCTTTTAATACGCCTTTTGCTTCAAGCTCTAGTGCACAGTTTAATGCAGTTTGACCACCCATCGTAGGTAGTACGGCACATGGACGTTCTTTCTCAATAATTTTACGAACGACTTCCCAATGAATTGGCTCGATATAAGTAGCATCGGCCATTTCTGGATCTGTCATAATTGTTGCAGGGTTTGAGTTAACTAATACAACTCGGTAACCTTCTTCACGCAGGGCTTTACATGCTTGTGCGCCAGAGTAATCAAACTCACAAGCTTGACCAATAACAATTGGACCAGCGCCTAAGATCAAGATAGTTTTTAAATCAGTACGTTTTGCCATTTTATAATCTCTCTTCTCTTGTCTAGGAACTACGCTTTTTTAGCCGCTACGATTAAGTCGATAAAGTGGTCGAACAATGGTGCAGCATCAGCTGGACCTGGGCTCGCTTCAGGGTGACCTTGAAAACTAAATGCCGGCTTATCGGTGCGATGAATGCCTTGAATTGAACCATCAAATAATGATTTATGGGTCACTTTTAAGTTATCTGGTAAATTGTTTTCATCTACAGCAAAACCATGATTTTGAGCAGTGATCATGACAACATTGCGCTCAAAGTCTTTCACTGGGTGGTTGCCGCCGTGATGGCCAAATTTCATTTTAATGGTTTTAGCGCCACTCGCTAACGCCAGTAATTGGTGACCTAAACAAATACCAAATACTGGAATATCAGTGGTTAAGAATTTTTTAATTGCGGTAATAGCATAGTCACACGGCTCTGGGTCTCCAGGGCCATTTGATAGGAAAATTCCATCGGGATTCATCGCAAGTACTTCTTCTGCAGAAGTTTGTGCTGGTACTACGGTAAGTTTACAACCACGGTCAACCAACATACGTAAAATATTACGTTTAGCACCAAAATCGTAAGCAACGACATGAAACTGTGAGTTATCTGGAGTAACGTGACCTTTACCTAGCTGCCAACTGCCTTCTGTCCACTGATAGGCTTCTTTAGTTGAAACAACTTTAGCTAAATCCATACCTTTAAGGCCTGGAAATGCTTTGGCTTGTGCGAGTGCTTTGGCTTCTTCAGCTGAAGCGTCAGCGAAATCGCCTGCAATAATACAACCGTTTTGAGCGCCTTTTTCACGAAGAATTCGCGTCAGCTTACGTGTGTCTATATCCGCAATGCCGAGAATATTTTTCGCTTTAAGGTAGTCACCTAAGCTTTGCTCACTGCGAAAGTTACTCGCTAATAGCGGTAAGTCACGAATCACTAAACCTTTAGCCAAAATACCATCAGACTCTTCATCTTCGCTATTGGTACCAGTGTTACCTATATGTGGATATGTAAGAGTAACAATTTGCTCTGCATAAGAGGGGTCCGTCAGAATTTCTTGGTAACCTGTCATTGAAGTATTGAATACTACTTCACCAACAGCCGCCCCTTCTGCACCGATAGCGGTGCCTTTAAATACAGTGCCGTCTTCAAGCACTAACATGGCAGATTTAGTCAATTTAACCTCCGTTAAGAAGAAAGAATATTAAGGGCAAAACAACTAATTTTTTACCCTTAACGATAAAAGCGATACGCACAAAAAATGCCAAAAACTTCAGCTTGTTCATCATGAACTGCAAATTTTTGACAAAATCCACTTATTCTACGCTTGAATGCTTCTTTCGTCTAGTGATAATTGTAAAAACTCTCTGTTTTTGGCGAAATCGTTACAAAGACGCCAAAAGCACTACTTTACTACATAAAACCCTAACCAATTAGTCAGGTTTTTGAATTTATAAAAATGACTTAATGACACTACATTTAGTCATTTTATTGCCAGCCGACTCTTCGTTATTAGTCTTTTAAGCCTAATACGTCTTGCATATCATAATAACCAGCATCTGCTTCACTTAACCAAAATGCCGCTCGCATTGCTCCTAAAGCAAATGTCATTCGAGAGCTTGCTTTATGGGTTAACTCAAGGCGTTCACCAAGATCAGCAAAATAAGCCGTATGTTCACCCACAATATCCCCTGCACGTACAGTGGCAAAACCTATGGTATTTGGATCTCTTTCATCAGTGATGCCTTCTCGGCCATAGACAGCAACTTTGTTTAAATCACGACCTAGAGTATCAGCAATCACTTGGCCCATTTTTACTGCTGTGCCCGACGGAGCGTCTTTTTTAAATCGGTGGTGCGCTTCGAAAATTTCTATATCAGTATAGTCGCCAATAGCCTTGGCCGTAATTTCTAGCAATTTAAATAATAAATTCACGCCAACACTGGTGTTTGGTGCCAATATAACCGGAATGTTTTCACCCGCAGCTTTAATGGTTTCAACTTGTTGATCGGAAAAACCAGTGGTACCAATAACAAGGGCTTTATTATGTTGCTGACACCACTTTAGATGCTCAAGTGTCGAGTCAATTGAAGTAAAATCAATTAACACATCGGCCGCAAGCAAGGTTTGATAATCTGTTGTCGTTTGCTGACCGATTGCACCAATACCTGCAATTTCGCCCAAATCAAAATTTTCAAATGATGAGCCTTTACGAACACTGCCACCAACAAGCTCAATCGACTTATGCTCAAAAGCGGCTTGTATTAAATTACGGCCCATGCGCCCGCTGCATCCTAAAATAGCTACTTTCACTTTCATGACTACTGCTTCCTACTCACTAATGTTACAAGGGATGTTATAAAAAATATTCAAAGGGGTGTTCAATTCTATTGACCGACTCAATTCTTGCGAAACAACATTAAAAATTCGCCACTGCCCATCTTCCATGGCTAAGTGATAAAAAGCGCTAAAGTCGGTAAATACTTGCTCGTTAGCATCAATAAACTGCCAATCAACACAAGCTAATATCAATTTATCGTTCAAGTGGCTAAAACTAGCCTTTAACGCGATAAATCTAACTATATTTGCATGATTAAGTACGGTGAATATATCAATAAATTCACCTGCAAATGCTTTAGCACTATCAATCAATACTACTCTATCTGGCGTATGCAAAGTACACGGTAATTGATAACAGCGTTGTATATCTGCCATGTTTTGCTGATGAAACGCTGCTACATAGCGCTGAAAAAGTTGCTCTATCGCTAATTGTGACATGTTAAAACTTACTCAAACGTTGTGGCCAATTAATAGTAAAACTTTTAAATTAAGCTTATAAAAAAGCCCTCAACTGAGGGCTTTTAAAATAAAATCTTATTAACTAACGATGGTTAGTAATTCAACTTCAAAAACTAACGTTGCGTACGGAGGAATTGCACCTTGAGAGCCACGCTCACCGTAAGCTAAGTTATAAGGAACATATAAACGCCACTTAGAACCTTCTGTCATTAACTGTAACGCTTCAGTCCAACCAGCAATTACGCCACCGACTGGAAATTCAGCAGGTTGACCGCGTTCAACAGAGCTATCAAAGATATCACCGTTGATGAATGTACCGTGGTAGTGAGTACGAACAGTGCTAGCAGCGGTAGGCTTTTCGCCGTCGCCTGTTGCTAATACTTCGTATTGTAAACCTGATTCAGTAACCGTTACTTCATCACGCTTTGCGTTTTCTGCTAAGAAAGCTTCGCCTTCAGCTGATTTTTCTTTTGCTTCTGCTTGCTCTAGCTCTTGCATCTTTTTAGATACAATACCAAATGCTTCGTTAAGCTCTTCATCTGATACTTGGCTTGCAGTGTTTGCAATTGCATCAGCTAAGCCTGCTTGTACAGCAGTTACGTCAAAATCTTTAAAAGGATTGTTACGTAATTGGTCACCTAATTGACGACCTACACCGTAACTTACGCGTTGTTCGATAGTTTCAAATTTATTCTCAGACATTATTTAATCTTCACATTTATTGATACGATAAAAATTCGCGATAGAATAGCATAAAGTTCACTCGCTCTGAAGTGCCTGTATGGCTAATTTTGTTATTTATTATATTTTTTTTGATCTTTACAATAGATCCAATCGCTTAGTTTAAATATTGCTGTGCTATCAGTAATTCGCTTTTATTTTTTCGTAGCATTGGCTTAATACTGGCGTTGATAGATTAAGTTTCTCGACTATGGTCATAGGATAAGCGATGAGTACGTCGAACTCTGAATTGTTTCCGGCGACTAAATCACGTTGCATCGAGGTCACACTACTATCAGGTAAACGAGATAAAAATCTTAAGGTTTCTTTAATGTGCTTCTCGCCTATGCTTACGCCTAATTTGCACGCGATGTCAGCATATTCATTGACAATTCTCTCTAATAAAAAAGCGATATGACTTTTTGAACGTATTTCACCAAGATTTAACTTTCTTGCCGCCGCTAATGCGCCCCATGCTGCAACAAGCATGTATTTTCGCCATAACGCTAATTTAATGTCACTGGTTACACCGACACTAATACCGGCTAATTTTAAACTTTTCGCAATAGCACTTAATACCGCGGTTTCCTCAGCCGTTTCTTCAACATTTGTCGCTACTGTACTATTAACTGTTAACGGTTTTGGATAAACACCCAAAGTAATATGCGGCTTTGCACCAGTATGATTGATCACACCTTCGATTGTTTTCTCAGAGATAATTTTTGCCAAGCCGCCAAATATATTTTCCATAGCGATACCCTGCTCTTGCATAACTTCAACGGCGTTAACGCCATTTAGTAATGGTATAACTCGGGTATTTTTCATTATTAAAGGTTTAATTTGTGTAATTGCAGTCTGTAATTGATAAGACTTAACACAAAGAAAAACAACATCGGCTGGTGTTGCTAAGCTGTTTGGCGTTAAGTTTTCACCATCGACTACTTTAACCTGACTTAACTGGACATCACCTTCAATGCTTTTAATGGTTAATCCGGATGTTTGCATTGTTTTAAATTGCTGGTTACGAGCAACAAAGGTAACATTTTCACCATGCTGCATTAAACGACCACCAAAATAACCGCCAACAGCCCCGCAACCAAAAATAACAAAATGCATCACTCTTCCTTTAAATCTCAATAATATTTCGAGTTTATCATGAAGATATAAAAATGGTCAGCCGCTTAGGACTAAAACAATCGCAATACCCTAATAAAAGTAATTTGTGATACCTATAATTTCAACTAAACTAGTTAGTTGAACTCAGCTGTTTCACTTATATATAGGTAACACAGCCTTCAGCACCACATTGACCATGAACTTAGCAAGAGCATAGCTAGTATTAAATAAACAGGCAGCCGTTTTATATCAATAGTACGAGGTAATGTTTACCTGTTTTATGCGTTTGTTCAAAATATTAAACAAACAAATAATTAAAGGGACATTAACATGAGTAACACATTACTAATTGCCTTAGCCATTGTCATTCTTAGCGGCTGTAGCGAACCAAGTAAAACTACCAATATTGCAGCTACGGATATAACTGAAACGCGTAGCAAAGCACTTATCGAAAAAGACAACTCAGAAAACAGTGGAGTTAACATTGAAGAAACACAAGCAATGGTCTTACTGAGTGGCCTACCAACTTTAGGTACAACCGATAGTATTGCTATTATTGAATTAGATCCTGAATCTGACAATTTCGGCGACATACTTTATGACTACCCCCTTCCCAAGCTTGATGCTCCTATGCATCATTTATATTACAGCCCAACTGGGCGGTTATATGCCACGGGGCTAGGCTCTCAGTGTAGCTTGGCTGAAATCGAACTAGTGAGAAACGCTAAAGCAGAGCCTATAATTAACAACTTCGAATGTCTGAACACCAATGGGCAAAATGTTGGTGAAGATATCATGTGGCATAATGTTAATGGTGAATTAACTATGTTCGTTACTTTTATGGGTGGTTCCGATTTAAGTCAAGTTGACACCGGTACAATCGGCGTTTTTAACGCTCAAAATAACCAAGTAATAAAAATTATTGAAGCAAGAGAGTCACAAGTAGAGCCAGGGCAGCCTTACATTAAGTTTCCACATGGCATTTCAGCCTACAAAGATAGAATGGTGGTTACCTCTTCCACACACCCCACCATCCCGACAGAAGTTGGCAATACCATCACCATTATCGACTTGAACACTTTAGAGCCTATTGAAACTATAGTTATTGAAGATGCTAAACCCGTAGGCTTCCCTTCTTCTCCTGTTGAAGTACTTTTCGTTCGCCCCAGCATTGTCGAAAATGTAAAGCCGGCTATTTTGGTTAACACCTTATTTGGCTTTGAGACTTGGAAAGTGCCTTACAATGAGCAAACTAAAACCTTTAGTGCACCAGAAAAATTATATGACGGTGCTACCTCTGGCACAGCGGTTCCGTTAGAGTTTTATGGTAATAATGATGAACTATTTATCAGCCATGGCGTACCCGGTATTGTCAAACGCTATGACCTCAAACAACTGCCCAATTTAGTTTCTTCAGGTGAAGATATAAAAGCTGAAAGTGGCGCTCATCACATGATATTTTACAAAACAGCATCTGGACGAAAACTAATTGCGATACAAAACAATTTATTAAATTTAGGTGATGCTAAAGACGATGACCCGACCGATATAGATTTTCTTGTTAAGTTGAACCATCATTCCGTTACGGTACATGACCTGGAAACTGGTGAGCGACTTGGTGAAATTAATTTTAAAGAAAAATACAAAAAAGGCATCGACAACATTGAAGCCTTATTTGGCTCTGGCTTCACACATCACCATTAATCCCTAATGAAAGTCAGCACAATAGTTGTCACTATCGCTGTTATATTTATAGCGTTAGCGGCCACTATTTACTCTCTACAAAATAGAGCACCGAACACACACCCAATCGAATTCACTGCACCTTTTGTTTTCGGCCGCTTTAATGTTCCAGTCGATAATCCTTTAACTCAAGAGTCTGTTTTACTTGGTAGAAGGCTTTTTTACGACCCCATATTGTCTAGTAACAATCAAGTATCTTGCGCAACTTGTCATAAACAAGCCTTAGCGTTTACCGATGGTTTAAAGACATCAATCGGTGTCTCAGGGATCCCGCTTAAATTTAATGCCATGAGCCTGGCAAATTTAATGTGGGGACCTCGGCATTTTTTTTGGGATGGTCGTGTTTCATCTTTAGAAGCGCAAGCGATAGAGCCAATCAAACATGTTAATGAAATGGCGCGCGATTTAGAGCAATTGATCATTGATTTAAATAATGATGAACTTTACAAAAAACTCTTTAAAAAAGCTTATGGCGAAATTAGCGAAAAAAGCATAGCTAAAGCCTTAGCTAACTTTCAACGAACCCTGATTTCGGCAAATTCACGATATGATCAATATTTACGTGGTGAAATTTCGCTTAGCCCATTAGAGAATCAAGGGCGCAAGCTTTTTATGGCGCATCCTGATACTAAAGTGGTGTTACGTGGCGGAAATTGTATTGATTGTCATAGTCAGTTTCTAACGAGCGGATTTGGTAGTAAATTTGATGGCTTTAGTAATAACGGCTTAGATAATGACCAAACTCTACAAGAAGGCTTATTTATATTAACTCAAAATGAAGCACATAGAGGCTTATTTAAAGCTCCAACCCTCAGAAACATTGCAGTTACTGCACCCTATATGCATGACGGCCGCTTTACCACTTTGGAGGAAGTTTTAGCACATTACAATGGTGGTATTAAACGCAGTAAAACCCTGAGTCCATTAATAATTGAAGCTGATAATATTGCCAAAACACAACTCGATCACATCAGCTTAAACCTCAATGATAATGAAATAACCGCTATTATCGCATTCTTACATACGTTAACTGATGACGAATTCTTAACGAATAGTGCATTTTCAAATCCATTTATGGCAGATACTAGTGATGACTAAATCTAGCAACAATACCGCTAACATTATGACGGTTAACAAAAAAACAATAACTTTTGCCTTTTTAGCATTAGTTACTGTACTGGTAGTTGTTGTGGTTTTACTTCGTCCTGCACCACAAAACATAACTTTGCGATTTCACCCCTTTGTTGGCGACAACCCTTTTCTGTTAAACACACAAAGCTACCAAAATCCTGGTGGTGATGGTGAATTTACCGTCCGTGATTTTCAGTTATTTATTAGTAATATCGTTTTAAGCTCGCCGACAAATCAAATCAACGAACAAGAAAGCTACCATTTGCTCAGGTTTGACGGAAATAGTGCTTTCGACCAAATTGTTATCCCCCAAATTAAACTTAGAAGCCATAACCAGTTATCATTCGGTATTGGTGTTGATCCAAAAGCTAATGGCTCACTCATGTTTTCTGGTGATTTAGATCCCAACAGCCGTATGGCTTGGAACTGGCAAGTAGGTTATAAGTTTTTATTATTAGAAGGAACATTAACGGTTAATAAGCAGCAATTGCCTTTGGTCTATCATATTGGCTTCGACGAAAGTTACACCGAACTCAACTTTGACATAGCGAATAAAATTATGCCGGAAAATGGTGTTATTAATTTCAAAATAGACTTACAGCGTTTATTTCAAAAAGACAATTCTCATGACGTTATACCAACTCAGCCACAACTACCCCAAGACATTGAGTATATTGATATGTATAAAATGTCTCATGTGAAGTTCTCTCCTGAAGATGTAAAAAGCATTGCCAACGGATTCAATCACTTTATTACTATTATGTAATGGCGCGCTGACGGTTAAATTTATACCTAACGTCTTCTATTCAATCTCTGGCTAAATAAAGTCTACATATTGTTTTTCCTGCCAGACTTTTACATTTTGCAATGCGATTTATAAACTCACGTTGCACTTTAACGCCAATATATTGCGTGTTTTTACGATAATTTTACCCCCCTTCTTTAGCTCCCCAAAATTTAAAAGCAGCCTAAGTGCTGTTATTTATCGTATTTAAATATATTTCTAATTATTTTTATAAAAATAAAGCACTGAATTTAAATACAAAAAATAATAAACATAAAAATACAGTCGATTTTTCGAACAAACTGGTTGACGAGAAAAACCGCTCATGGGATTATGACTACCGACTGGGCAAATGCTCACTTTAGATTTTTTGCCGGAAACTATAAAAAATGCAACTTAATAATGCATTTACTAATAACGCATAATATATACAGGCTTAACTATGCTAAAAACTATAAATAAATTGGGGAAAACACTCGCAATTCTATCTGGTTGTTTAGGCGCGCAAGCGCTAGCACAAGATAGCGGAGAATGGGATTTGAATTTTGGCATAAAAACCAATCATTTGTGGCATGGCTTTATTGTTACAGATGGCGTTATGACTGCTGGGGCATTAGAGTATAAGACTGCAGATAAAAACACCACGTTCGGACTTTGGGCTGGCGGTTCGTTCAACGGAGAATACAAAGAGTTTACGTACTATGCATCGCATAAATTTTCAGACCATTTCTTTGTCGAGGTAGTCAATCACGGCAATCACTCAGGCATTCCTGATAGCGAAGTAGATATTTTCAATTATTCTTCTGACGACACTAAAACAGGTAATTTTACCGATATTGGCATCGGGTACACTTTTACAGGTGACACGCCAATTTCAATTTATTATGCCATTATCGTTCAAGGCGTAGATAAACACATTGACGAAAAGTCAGCCGAAGTTCAACGCTCTTACACTAATTATATTGAAGTTTCAGCACCCGTTTGGCACGGTAAAAATGGCGAAACTGTTAACGCTTTTATCGGTGGTGCATTCTCTCCAGTTCATAAGCGAAATTTCTACTCTGATAATGCCAACATAAATAACCTCGGATTTACTTTTTCAAAAGAGCTTAAGGTATTAAATACAACCTTACCAGTTTCGGCAACAGCAATGTGGAATCCAGCACTCAATCATGGCGCGCTGCAAGTCGCCATTGACTTGTTCTGAATTAGCTCACGGCAAAGATATTGAAATTTTTGAACAACTAAAAATAGTCGGCTTGCAGATGTAAAGGCAGCATAGATTTTAGTTAACTATTATAAAACGGTAAAATTATTAACGCTTAATCAGCAAAGATTAATAATTTTAGTCTAAAAAAAGATTTATCACTTAACCGCTTATTTACGCCACGTTAGTGATAACAAGGAAATAAAAATGGCTAATATTGAAAGAGAGTGTTCATTTAGTGAAGTAAATGAAGAACAAATGCCCGTTGCAAAAAGCAAATTGCATGGTTGGAAACATTTTGCCGGTTTATATGCTGGCGAACATGTCGCCGCAACAGAATTTGTGATCGGCGCAACCTTTGTTGCATTGGGGGCTGCAACGACAGATATTTTGCTCGGTTTATTAATTGGTAATTTATTAGCTATGTGTTCTTGGTGGTTGTTAACGGCGCCCATAGCCGTTGAAACCCGATTAAGTTTATATAATTACCTTAATAAGATTGCCGGTAATTCAATGACCAAGCTTTATAACTGGGCTAATGTAGTGATATTTTCGGTGATCTCCGCCGCCATGATCACCGTCTCCTCCACCGCTGTCAGATTCTTGTTTGATATACCCGCACAACTCAATTGGTATCCCAGTAGCTTTTGGTTTGTTGCCATTGTTCTAGCTGTTGGCTCTATCGTGGTAATTGTGGCTATGTATGGATTTTCAACCGTTGCTGACTTTTCTAAAATATGTGCACCTTGGTTATTTGTTATCTTTATTTCTGGGTCGTTTACTTTATTTCCAGCCTTATCTCACCATGTATTAGGCACTACAACCCTTGCCGACTGGCGAGACTTCATTACCATTGGCGATAGTTCCATTTGGACTGGTTTCACCACCGATGGCGAGAAAGGTATCGGGTTATTGGAAGTCATTGGTTTTGCATGGGCCGCTAACTCTATTACCCATTTTGGCTTAATTGACATGGCGATATTCCGTTTCGCGAAACGCAAAAGATACGGGTTATTATCGGGCGTAGGGATGTTTTTTGGTCATTATTTAGCCTGGATTTCTGCCGGTATTATGGGCGCAGGTGCTGCGGTATTACTGAAAACAACGATCACGGCCTTAGACCCAGGCGACGTTGCTTACCATGCCTTAGGTTTAACAGGTTTTGTTATTATTATAATTGCCGGTTGGACTACCGCTAACGCCAACCTTTATCGCGCAGGATTAGCGGCGCAATCTATTTTTGTTAATCACTCACGCGAAAAAACAACTGCAATAGTCGGTGTTGTTACGGTGATCATTGCCTGTTTTCCTTTCGTTTTTTCACAAATGTTACCACTACTAACTTATGCCGGCTTATTAGTGGTACCCGTTGGCGGCATCGTTTTTGCTGAACATGTATTATTTCCAAAAATTGGCTTAACTCGTTACTGGGCTAAGTACCAAAATATATCTCGCAGCATCCCAGCAATTGCCACGTGGGCACTGGCGTTAGTATTTGGGTTTGGCTTAAATGCGCTCGATGTCATGTCATTCTATTACTTATTTATACCGACATGGATATTCAGCATTATTATTTACACTGTTTTAGCGAAAAAATATGGTGCAGACAAAGACTATACCCCACAAGTTGAAGCTGAAGCGCTTGAGCAATACCAAATGGTGAACTATCAGGCTGAACAAGCAGTTAACGAGAAAGCCTTTATCGTTGACACTAGCCAATTCAGTAAAGTATTGAATGCAATATCGACGATTTCATTAATAATTATTAGCGTTTTTGCTAGTCAGGTGATGTTTTTTAGCGAAACCATGGCAATTTATGAGGCGAATAAGGTGCAATTTGAATTGTACTGTTTCATTTTTACCATCTTGTATTTTTCCAGCGCATATATATCGCTTAAACGTCAAAAGGCACTTAATAAGTAGTTGTTACATTAAGTCTGACAACAACGAACTTATAAATTAAAGCAGCCGTTATATTCAGCCTAAGCATTATCAGCTCGCTGAATATAACGAAAAACAAACAGTTCAACGGGGTGACCGACATTATTGTCCCCCTGATTACACTTTAGCTTCAGTCCTAATTAGCAAGGCCAAAAAAATGACTAATTCTCCACATAACGAAAGCCAAACAGAAGATTTAATGCAATCGTTAAATCAATTAACCTTAGCTGATCTTCCAAGCGATATTGATATTCCAAACTACGATCGTAGTAAACTTAAAGCTGGTATTGTGCATATTGGTGTAGGTGGTTTTCACCGTGCACATCAAGCGATGTATATTAATGAATTATTAAAAAGCCCAGGCTCAGAACAATGGGCGATTTGTGGTATTGGCTTACTGGAAAACAATCGTAGCTTGCGCGATACTTTAGTAAAGCAAGATTATCTCTATTCTTTAGTGGTACGTCATCCAAATGGACAAATCGATAATAAAGTCATTGGCTCAATGATCGACTTTATTTTTGCGCCTGACAACAAGCAAAGCGTTATCGATAAATTAGCTGATAGCAATACTAAAATTGTTTCGTTAACCATCACCGAAGGTGGCTATAACTTAAATCCAACCACGGGTGAGCTTGATTTAGAAAACCCGGGCATTGCTCATGACATTGCACATCCTGATGAACCCAAAACGGCCTTTGGGTATATCGCTGCGGCATTAAAAATCCGCAAGGAGAATAATAACCAAGCTTTTACCGTGCAATCGTGTGACAACATTCAGCACAATGGTGCGGTAACACGAAAAATGCTACTGACCTTTACCGCACAGCAAGACCCTGAACTAAGTGCATGGATCGCTCAACATGTTGCCTTCCCCAATGCGATGGTAGATCGCATTACACCGGTTACCACAAAAGTTGAGATTGATTATGTCGCAACAACCTATGGCTTAAAAGATGAATGGCCGATCACCTGTGAGTCGTTTTCACAATGGGTTATTGAAGATAACTTTAGTGACGGTCGCCCTAACTGGGACTTAGCCGGTGCACAATTTGTCTGTGACGTAACCCCGTTTGAAAAAATGAAAATTCGCTTATTAAATGCCGGCCACTCTGTATTAGGTTTATTGGGCGCTATTCATGGCTACGCTACTATAGATGAAACCGTGTCTAATCAAGATTTTGCTGTGTTCTTGCGGGCTTATATGGACTTAGAAGTAACCCCTCTACTGGATCAATTAGACGGCATTGATATAGAACAATACAAAGACACCTTAATTGAGCGTTTTTCAAATCCGAATATCAAAGATAGTTTAGCGCGTATTTGCAGCGAAAGTTCAGCAAAATTGCCCAAGTTTTTAATTGCCACTATCACAGAAAACTTGGCGGAAAAACGTGATTGTTCGTTAGCCGCATTAGTCATAGCGACTTGGTGTTTATACAGCGACAAGCAAGTAAACCAAGCACAAGAAGCGCTAGATATCCAAGATGCGATGCGAGATGAACTTCACCGATATGCACAAAATACAGCAACAGACAAGCTCGCCTTTTTAAAACTTAACATTATTTTTGATGATTTAATTGCCCATCCAGCGTTTAGTCAACTGTACCTGAATGCCATTAATTTACTTTATGTACCCGCGAGTAATATTAAAAATATTATGAAAAATACCCTTGAGCAAAAGTTGCATAAAGTTGCTGCGGAGACCAAGTAATGAACAGCTTATTCATCAACCATAAAGCCGCTAGCGAAATTTCTATCAGTTGTTTTGGTGAAGTATTATGGGATTGTTTCGCCAGCGGTAAACGTTTGGGTGGTGCGCCGTTGAATGTTTGCTTACGGTTAAATTCGCTCGGTATAAAAGCTCAAATGTTAAGTGCTGTTGGCGATGACGTTTTAGGCAAAGAATTGTTCGAGGTTATTAAGTCGCGCAACATTAAAACTGACTTTATCGGGATTAATCCTGATAAAAAAACCAGTACGGTGGACGTTTTACTAGATCATCACGGTTCAGCCACATACGAAATTGTTGCCGATACGGCTTGGGATAACATTACCTTAACTCCAGACCTTACTGAGCAAGTAAAAATATCTGACATTTTGGTCTTTGGTAGCTTAGTGGCTCGTGAAGCTGCATCATTAAAGACTTTAAAGCAATTAATTAATGTCGCACAATTTAAAATTTTTGATGTTAACTTACGTAAGCCACATTATGAACTGAATACCTTAATGGAATTAATGCAGGCGGCTGATTTTATTAAACTCAACGATGATGAGCTTTACGAAATAGCACATGCTATGGGCTCTCAATTCAACTCGTTAGAGCAAAACGTTGAATTTATTGCCGAAAAAACAAATACGCCTTTCATGTGTGTAACCAAAGGGTCTCATGGTGCACTACTGAAAATTAATGACCAAAATTACTATAATTCAGGCTACCTGATTAACGTGGTTGACACCGTTGGCGCCGGCGATGCATTTTTAGGCTCTTTAATCTATCAACTTTGCAATACCACTAATGCGCAATATGCGGTTGATTTTGCCTGCGCTGTCGGCGCTATGGTGGCACAAAGCCATGGCGCGACACCTGAGTTATCAATGAATGCTATTGAACAATTTATGAATCCACTATGATTTATACCCATTCCAATGGTTTATAAAAGCTTGTAACCTAGTTAGAAAGTGATTATGGGTCAAAATGCAATAAGGATAATTTAAGTTGATTAAATCTAAAGCTTTATCCATACCTAACGAAATAAGTTTGATTATTTTTGATTGTGATGGCGTGTTGGTAGATAGTGAGATACTCAGCCAACGTGTGTTGTTAAGCCTGCTGAAAGAAATTGATGTCGATGTAAGCGAAGAATATTTTCTAAACAATTTCTTAGGGTATAATTTTGAGCATGTGACCGCTAAAGTCTTAGCAGACTTTTCAGTTACTTTAACCCGTGATTTTCGTGAAAACTTTCGCGTGGAATTGATCAAAGTTTTTGCAGCAGAATTACAAAAGACTCAGCATCTTGATTGGCTACTATCTCAACTTAGTGTCAACAGTTGTGTTGCGACTAGTGGCAGTCCTGAAAAAGTAAAACACTCGCTGCACTATACCAAGCTCGAACCGTATTTTAACGACCGAGTATTTACCTCTTCAGAGGTTGAAAATGGCAAACCAGCGCCAGATTTATTTTTACATGCAGCTAAACGTATGGGTGTTGAACCGCAAAACTGTTTGGTGTTAGAAGACTCAAAAGCAGGTATCTGCGCAGCACAAGCAGCCAATATGCATGTAATTCGGTATATTGGTGCTAGTCACTTGAAAACGAAAGATATCACTACTCAATTACTCGATAGTGTTAGTACAATAAGCCATTGGAAGCAATTATTTGAGCTGGTACCTTCGCTTAGTTCATCAGTTAAATCGAGAGGAAAACCGTGTTAAAGCGTTCTAATTCAGAAATAAGAAAACTAGACGACGCCGCTAAAGCAGGTTGGTTGTATTATGTTGCTGGCAATACGCAAGAAGAAATTGCTAAAAAACTCAATGTCTCGCGTCAATCTGCACAACGTATGGTAGCGTTATCGGTCAGCGAGGGCTTGATTAAAGTCAGGCTAGAGCATCCAATCGCTAAGTGCATGGACTTGCAATTAAAAATCAAAAACCGCTTTGGATTACAGTCTTGTATTGTCGTGCCAAGTGATACGAGTGAGCCAAATTCGACCTTAGGACTGGCGCAAGCCGGCGCAAAAGAAATAGAGCTGCACTTAAAATCAACCGAACCGAAAGTAATAGCAATGGGCACAGGTCGAGTATTACGCGCTTGTGTAGAAGAATTATCATTGTTGAACTGTGAACAACATCAAATTGTTGCCTTACTCGGCAACATGGCGTCAGATGGTTCCGCGTCATCATACGATGTGGTAATGCGCATGGCTGAGCACATTAACGCTAAACATTACCCTATGCCATTACCCGTGCTGCCAAACAGTAAAGAAGAAAAAGAGCAGTTGCACGCCCAGCGTTATATCGCTAACAATCTGAAGTTAGCCGCGCAAGCGGATGTAACTTTTATTGGCGTGGGTAATCTAGCGATTAACTCTCCGCTGCACATCGACGGTTTTGTCACGCCAAAAGAGCTCAAGGAGTTGCAAACCAAAGGAGCGGTTGGAGAATTAATTAGTTGGGTGTTAGACGTTAACGGTAATTTAATTGATTGCGCCGTTAACCAACGTGTTGCTAGCACCCCTTTGCAAGTTAATCCTGATAAAGCGGTATACGCTATTGCGGCAGGTGAAGAAAAGGTTTTTGCCATATTAGGAGCGCTGAGATCTAAATTAATTAATGGTTTAATCACCAATGAATATACCGCTGAAAGACTACTAAGCATAGATTAACTTCAATGACAATTAATCGCGAAATGCGTGATTAAGGACTCAAACAAGCAAACCGCTTGTTGGCAAACTGTGCCATTTTTTTAAAATAAAGTTAAATTATATTATAAAGGCTTATTAAACATGTTAACCAATTCACTAGCATGGCAAAACTTACAAATTCACTATTTAGACAGTAAAACCATTCACTTAAAATCTTTGTTTAGAATTGACCCAGAGCGGTTTGAAAAATTCACCATATCAGCCTCAGGACTAACATTAGATTACTCCAAGAATCATTTAGTTCCGGAAACAAAAAAATTACTAGTTGATTTGGCTCAACAATGTAACGTAAAGGACAAAATAGAAAAAATGTTTTCAGGTGCCCCTATAAATACCACTGAAAACCGCCCTGTTTTACACACTGCCCTGCGCAACTTTTCTAATGACCCCGTTTATGTAGATGGTGAAAACATTATGCCACTGGTCAAAAGCACTTTAGAAAAAATAAAAGTGTTCGTAAATGATGTTTCATCTGGTGTTACAAAGGGCTATAGCGGAAAGGCATTTACCGATATCGTAGCAATCGGCATTGGAGGCTCATTTTTGGGACCTAAAATAATGTCAGAGGCTTTAAAACCGTACCGTCAAAAGCACTTAAATGTTCATTATGTTGCCAATGTTGATGGTTGTCATATTCATGATGTATTGTCGAGTTTAGACCCAGAAACAACTTTAGTGATCACCTCATCTAAAACATTAACCACACAAGAAACGCTTAGAAATACTGAATCTGCTAAAGAATGGTTCTTAAAGCAAGCTGAACTTAGCGATATTCAACACAACTTTGCGTGTGTATCAACTAATATTGAAGCGGCAAAAAGCTTTGGTATCAGTGAAAAAAATATCTTTCCAATGTGGGATTGGGTCGGCGGACGTTACTCTATATGGTCAGCCATTGGCTTACCACTTGCTATCGGCATCGGTTATGAGAATTACTTAGCGTTTTTAAATGGCGCATTTGAAATGGATGAACATTTCAGACAAGCACCGTTTGAAGAAAATATGCCGGTAATTATGGCGCTGTTGGGTATTTGGTATAGAAACTTCCACGGTGCGCAATCACAAGTGTTATTGCCCTACTATCACTATTTACGGGGGTTACCAGCTTACATCCAGCAACTTGATATGGAAAGTAATGGTAAATCAGTCAATTTAGATAATAAAGAAACTAACTACGACACTGGCCCTATAATTTGGGGAAGTGAAGGCACAAATGGACAACATTCATTTCATCAATTGATCCATCAAAGTAAAACACCGATACCGGTCGACTTTATACTTCCACTTAATCCTCATGTCGATATTTCCGATCATCACGATATGTTAATTGCTAACTGTTTGGGGCAAAGCCAAGCGTTAATGGTTGGTCAAACTGAAGAGCAAGTTATTGCCGCGATGACAAAAGCAAAATGCAGTACCGATGAAATCAGCTATTTATCATCGCATAAAGTAATGAAAGGCAATAAACCGAGTAACACTATATTAATGCCGAAATTAACACCCAAAGCTTTAGGTAGTCTGATTGCTTTGTATGAACATAAAGTATTTGTTCAAGGCGTGATTTGGCAAATAAACTCATTTGATCAATGGGGTGTAGAATTGGGTAAAGCACTCGGTAATGAAATATTTAGCAAGCTTTCCAATATTGATATGCCGCTAGATATGGATGGTTCCACTAAAGGCCTAATTAATATTTGTCGTAACAGGCGAACCATTAGTTAACGTAGAATCAATAAGTTAAATTTCAGCCCATGTAAATACACGTTTTACATGGGCTACTTCCCTACTCATGTCAGCGTTAAATAATAGCTTTTACAAACAAAACACAGCCAAATAGCCACCCAGACATCTAGATTGACAAATAACTTTTACATCATATAATGCAATCCAATATAGACATTCCTTCAGAAAAAGTTATTGTTTAATTTGAATAAAATAATAACTCATATAAGAACCTATTCATGACCGATAATATTTCACCATCTCCTACGCCATCTTCACTCACTAAAACTAACGCTGCCCCGAGTTTAAAAAGCTTATTACCCTTCGGACTTTTTCTTGGTTTGTTTTTGGGCACTGGCGTTGTTTTATCTTTGCAAGGTGTTGACTTTGCTTTCTACCAATTACCCGCGAGTATCGCCATTATCCCGGCAATATTATTAGCCATATACATGGGACGAGATACTGTAAATGACCAAATAAGTCAGTTCATTCAAGGGGCTGGCCATCAAAATATTATCACTATGTGTATTATTTATCTTTTGGCCGGTGCTTTTGCTGCTGTGGCGAAAGCGACAGGGAGTGTTGACGCTAGCGTTCAACTGGGCCTATCAATTTTTCCTGACTACTTATTATTACCCGGACTCTTCTTAGTATCAGCATTTCTTGCCACTGCAATGGGCACTTCTATGGGCACAATCGCAGCCATAGCCCCGATTGCCTTAGGCTTTATTGAGTCGGCTAATATAGATGCTAGCCTAATTGCTGGCTGTATAATTTCTGGGGCTATTTTTGGCGATAACTTATCGATAATATCTGATACCACGATTGCCTCAACCCGCAGTCAAGGCGCACAAATGAAAGACAAGTTTAGAGTTAACTTTAAATTTGCCGTGCCTGCAGCGTTAATCTGTATTGCGATACTTGCTGCAAACGGTGTCACGCTAACTCATGAAACAAGCCAGGAAATTGATGTTATCGGTTTTTTACCTTATATCGTCATTTTAGCTCTCGCCTTATCGGGAGTTAACGTCTTTATGGTGTTAATCATTGGGATAATTTTAGCTGCTGTCATTGGTATGATAAACAACGGCTATCAGTTAGCGACATGGGTTAGCGACATCAATAAAGGCTTTGCCAGCATGCAAGATATCTTTATTCTTTCGTTATTTATTGGCGGCTTAAGTGAATTAATTAAGCGCCAAGGTGGCTTAAGTGCGCTAACGGCAAGTATTGAACGCTTGACGCGTAAAGTTAGCCCTAACAATCAAAAGCGTGCCGCTGGTATTGGTATTGCCTCTTTAGCATTTGTTTGTAACTTTTTTACCGCGAACAACACTGTTTCTATTATTGTTACTGGTGAAACAGCGAAAGATTTAGCCCGAGATGGTGAGCTTAGTCCCGCGCATTCAGCCAGTTTATTAGATATATTCGCTTGTATAAACCAAGGTTTATTACCGTACGGAGCACAAGCACTGCTGTTAGGTGCGACTTTAAAAATATCGCCAATAGAAGTAGTAGCAAATGCTTACTACCCGATGATTTTATTTTTTGTCGCAAGTTTTGCTTTTTGGCGCATAACCAGAAAGTAGCAAATGAGGTAAGTGCAGGAACAAAATAACTGACCGTACTTCCTGTACATCGTTACTCTTTCAAATCGACATGCAAGGATACATTAATGTCGTGAAGTCATGGATGACTATGAACGACCATGTGATCGTGATATTGCATACATGGATGTATGTACTTAGGTTATGTCTGGAACAAATAACCTGTGCATACGTGGATGTAGGTACTTAGTTATTGTCTGGAACAAAATAACTGACCGTACATCCTGTACATAAAAGCCCGCGATTGCGGGCTTCAAATGTTAAACAATTATTATCTCTAAGCTATTACATTGCAGGTTTGGGGCAATTCACAGCCTTAGTTTGCTTAAATAAAGGCATAGACTTAGGTAAGTGTGCCGTTAACTGTTTTATACGTGTAGCGTTAGACGGGTGAGTAGACATAAACTCTGGTGGCGCACCATTCGATAATTTAGCCATATTTTGCCAAAGTTTTACACTGCCTTGGGGATCGAAGCCTGATTTAGCCATTAAGTTCTGACCGACTATATCAGCTTCACTTTCATGGCTTCTTCCATATGGCATTAAAACACCATACTGTACACCTAAACCTAAGCCTGCCATCATCATATTACGACTTTCAATATTTTGGCTCTCTAGCAGCACATTCACCAATGATAAGCCCATTTGACTGGCTTGATTAGATGATAAACGCTCATTTGAATGCCCCTCAATAACATGGGCTACTTCATGGCCAATAATTGCACCTAATTGATCTTGGTTTTCTGCCACTTTTAAAATGCCGGTATAAACACCGATTTTTCCGCCAGGCAAGGCAAAGGCATTTACTTGTTCAGAGTCAAATACAACAACTTCCCAAGCACCATCATGAGCTGATTTAGGTACGTTTTTAGTGATCGCGCTAGCAACACATTGTACATAACGGTTAACTTCTGGTGACTGGCTAATTTTTTCTTTAGTTTTCATTTCTTCAAATGAAGCACTGCCCATTTTATTAAGATCACTTTCAGACATCATCATCAATTGTGAACGGCCCGTGGAAGATTTTGCACAGCCAGTTAAGACTATTATTGCAAGGCATATTGCCAGTTTAACTTTCATTTGATTTCCTAAAATAATTCCCTTGTAGACCTATTCTAAGTAATGGTAATCGAAATATCTATGGTTTATTGGTTACTGATTTCATTAAACATTTAGGGACTCTCACTTTTATTGCTTATTCGAGCCAAATTAAACGAAAATGAGCTACCTTCACCTAAGGTACTTTGCACTTTAATATCAGAGTCTAATAATTCTAATAATTTTTTGGTAATGGCTAAACCTAAACCGGTATGTTTATTTTGATCTTGTATCGAATTACTGGCGCGGTAGCGCGTATCAAAAATATAGGGTAACTCTTCTGATCTTATACCTGTGCCATTGTCGCTAATACTCAAACGACATTGCTGATCGCTAAGTTCTTCTATTGTGAAAAAAATCTTACCGTTTTTACTTGTATGCCGAATAGCGTTTTCTAATAAATTACTGATCACCCGTTCGAGTTTAGCAATATCACTATATACCTGAGTATAGGAACTACTTGGTTTAACTGTGATATCAATATTCTTAGCACTTGCTGAAAGGTTGAATTTTGCGATGACATCATAGAGTAACTCAGCTAAATTAAATGCTTCAAAACTTAGCGATACTTGACCGCCTTCAAGGTGAGCAAGTTCAAAAATTTGGTCAATAAGTAACTTTAATTGTAAGGTGCTTTTCAGCACAGTATTGATATATTTGCTTCTGGCTTGTGTGGTTAATTCATCGCCTTTAAGGGCAAGCATTTCAATATAGCCCTGTAATGATGACAGTGGCGTGCGTAAGTCGTGTGAAATATCAGCTAATAGCTCTCGTCTGCGCACGTCGCTTTGCTGAAGTAAATTTAACTGCTCATTAAGCTGATCGACCATTATTTCAAAGGCAGTACCAAGTTGATGCACTTCATTACTACTGTTCGGCATCCAAGCGGTTAACTTCACTTTAGATTTATCAAATCCAACAGCTTTTAAACATTGAATATCACGATTAAGTTTTCGTAACGGGCGAGTGAAATAATAAAAAATACCGAGCATGACAATAAAAAGAAATAATAATGCCCCAACAAGTACCACCATAGACAGCTCAGCTTGTCGATCTGAATCTAGTCGACTATAAGCAGACTCATAACGTTCGCCAGCGACAATAACATATAGGTAACCTATTAATTTATCACCATTAAATACCGGCGCGGCGGAAAATACTTTTTGTCTGTTTTCATGTTGAGGATCATCACCATAAATCGGTAAGCTTGCTTGATTTTGAGTTAATTGGATTAAAGGCAATAAATCAATACGTTTACGCTTTATAAGTGAAGGGGTAATTGAATGGGTTAATATAGTGCCAGTAGGGTCAAGGAAGTAAAATTCGAATGCCGGTCCTAATACCATTAAAGTATGAAAAAGGTTTTTCAGCGCCTGATGATCATACGCTCCTTCTTGCAGTAAAGGATTATCTCTCGCTAAACTCGCGGCCAATGATAAATGTAATTGTTGTTCGGACTCGTAGCGCGTGGTTTGCTCTAAATGTTCAGCCCAAGTAAAAAAAATACTGAGCATAACAATGAATACCACTAATAATGACAAAGACAAGCGGTGATAAAGTGACAACTTCACGCGCTAACACCTGCTCGACTTAGCTTATAACCAACGCCCCAAACAGTCTGCACTATTTCAGGTTTGGTCGCATTGCGTTCTATTTTATTACGTAAACGATTGATATGAGAATTTACCGTATGTTCATAACCACTATGGTGATAACCCCACACTGAACTTAATAATTGTTCTCGAGAAAAAACTTGTTCAGGGTGTGATGCAAGATAAAACAGCAGGTCAAACTCAGTTGAAGTTAACTCGATATTGTTACCATTAAGAGTAGCCCGGTGGGTAATACTGTCGATTTGAAGTGAGCCAACGGTAAGAAAATGTGCTGGAGACTGTTGCTCTAATTGTTGTTGACTAATTTTTGATAATAAATGCACACGCCTTAATTGACTTCTTACTCTCGCCTGCAACTCTCTAACGCTAAAGGGTTTCGTCATATAATCGTCAGCGCCAAGCTCTAGCCCCAGTACCCGATCAATTTCATTACTTCTTGATGTGACCATCAGTATCACCTGCTCTGGTTTTTGTTCGCGTAATTGTCGACAAACATCTAAACCGGATATGCCTGGCAACATAACATCAAGTAGCACAAGGTCATACTGATTCAGTGCTAATTTCTCTAACGCTGCCTCACCTGACAAACAATGTTCAACCGCCAAGCCTATTTCTTTAAGGTTTAACGTCACTAAATCAGCAATATCTTGCTCATCTTCCACTACTAAAACGGTATCCATGCCTTGCTCCATTATGACTTTGATTATCAAGAGTGAGGCACAGATAATAAATGAAACACCAAATCATGAGCTCAGATATCATGATTTGGTATAAAATTACTCTACACGTTTAACAGAAATAGCTAACGTTGGGTTATCAAATCGATGGGCTTGGGATAGTACCGATTGTACTAAACCATCATCATTGCTGATAACACCGGCATGCATAGTAACAATGTCAACATCATCACGTTCAGCATTAAACCCTTCTCCACCCGCGGCAGGACCGGGAATGGTCGCCATTGTTTCGCTATTTTTTTCTGTACCTGAATCATAAGAACCTGTTAGCAAAGAAATACTTTCGCCAACGGCCATATTTTCTAACGACATACCACTAAAGCCACTAAATGCATCATTGGTATTAACCAGCATGGCCGCTGTCGAAATCATCATCGGCTGCGTATCTGTAATACTTACAGAAACAGTTTCACTCATACCCGGCATGATCACACCTACGCCGCTTGCGCTAGCTAACGCTATGTCATCGGCAAGTACTTGTGAGTTATCGCCACTTTCGGCTAAATTTTCCAACGCCACCGAAGCACTTATACCAATTTCAAATAATTCACCTTCATTGTGTAAAATGACGGCAACTGGTGATAAGGGTTGAGCATGGGTTAAATTAGTTACGCTAACTTCATAGCTATAGATAACAGGTACTGGTGGAATTACAGGCTGTGGCGCGTAACTATCACTGCCACCACAAGCGGTCAGTAAAACTGTAACTCCCAAAGCTGACCATATTGCTGTTGATGTAAACGATTGTTTATATAAAACAGTCATAATAATCCCCTATTTTACGGTAACAGTGATGCGGGCAACTGGGTTTAACCAACGGTGTACAGTATTGTCTAAATCACTTTTACCTGCGGTTAAGTTATCATCCCCCAAACTGCCTCTATGGATATGAACAGTAGTATTTGCTTCTTCAGTTGTGACGCCACTTCCGCCCGTGCCTGAATCCATACCGGGTGCGGCAGGAATACCTAATACACCCGGTGCACCGCCGCCATTAACAACTTCATTATTAGCTTCAGTACCGGCATCATAGGCATTGACATTGAAAGAGTAGCTACCTGCTTCAGTGGGGATTTTCCAACTATTTACACCAGCAAAACCATCATTGGTCGGTAATAGCATGGTAACGACAGACAAATAAGTATTACCTTCATCAGTGCTCAGCATGGCGGTTGTTGATTGGCCCGGCGCTAGTAATCCGTTAGCAGGATTGGTCATATTATTCGCGTTTGCAGCGTCTAGCATTGTCACAAGCCCTGAAATATCGCCGCCTTCAGCCATCATTTGTAATTCTGGTGTTGCAGCAACGCCGGCACTGAATAGCGAAATAGCATCGCTGTGTGCAGACATTAAGATAGGAGTGTAATGAATACCGTGTGTGAGGTTTGTAAATTCTATTTCTAATTCTTGTGCGATTGATACTGTGCTTGAACAGAGTAGCGTAATAGTTGCTACGGCCTTAAAAAGTTTCATAAGTTTCCCTTGATGACTAAATGATTTCACATTCAGTATGCAAAGCAAACGTTGTTAAACTTTCACAGAGTTATCACAAATTTATCACAAGACTATCCATTAAAAGTGATGAAATTTATTTGTTGATCAGCGTGTCTCGGCCTTTACTAACACCATAAACATCATCGGGAAAAAATCCTAACGTGACATGAAAGTCTTTATTATTTAATAAAAGGCTCTGTCGAATATACTGACCATCACTGGATGACGCCACAACAAAATAACTACTTTTATCATCTTTCTTAACCTTACCTAAACCGTGTAAAGTTACATTAAAATGTTTAGGTACTTTCAAGTTTTCTTTATTAATTGCCTGATATTCATATGGATTTATTAAAGTCACATGAAAAGACTGATGATCGCGCGCAGCTTGATGGCCACGATAAATAGCAAATTGCTCAGTGCCTAATTCATCTTTTAACTGTGCTAAATAGCCACTAAGCTCTGCAACAGTAACTTTTCCGCCTAAATAAACTAAGCCACTGTTATCTCTAAGTTCGCTTATCTCTAACGTTAAAGTTTTATCGACATTAATTTCGTTGTTATGTTTAGACGTTGAGTTATTCTCAGCATGATTTTTATGAGACTCACTTTCTAAAAGCTGTTTTTGTGCTGTTACTCTTGCAAGTGGTGTTGGCTTAAGCTCAGATTTAGTAGCTACTGAGTCGCTAGTGTTATTTACAGTGACTGCACTTTGCGCTTTATTTATCTCGTTATTTTGGACAGCAGAGTTCTGAGCTACAGGTTTTGCTATTGCTGTACAAGCGCTACAAAAAGCGATAACAACTAAAATAACACCACGGTTTTTTATATTTATAAATTTTTCTGGGCTCATTTTATTCTCAATATTGGATTAGTCTGACACTTCATGAAAAACGCTGACATTTCATCGCGTAAATCGCTATACTTGCCGCTTAAATTTTATCTGCATTTTACGATACAATTACCGCTACGATTCACGCTAATGTAAAGGAGTTAGTTTTCCCTTAATGCTATTTTCAATCAGCCCTGAACTCTTTAATTATATTGCAATTTCTTTTGCGCGCTTTAAATGGCCCCTGTTAACGTGGAGCCTATTTTTAGTTGCACTTTTTATAATTCTGCAAGCACAAATTCAATTTAACACTCCTAGTGCGTTGGTTTGGTTAGCGATACTTATTTTATTTACCGCTATTGAAAGCTTAATCGTGGCCGCGTTTATATTCTTTTTTCAAGTTTTACCGTCAACCAAAGAGGAAAACAAAACGTGGTTTAAGTTTTACCGGCTTATTGAATGGTGCGAAACAATACTGTTTACCGTATTACTGCCTTTGCCAATAGTATTGTTTATTTACGCTTTTATCAGTTTACAAGCAACTTAACCTAGCAGTTCGATCATCTCATCTTCTGTTAATACCTTAACACCTAACTCTTGTGCTTTTACTAATTTGGAGCCCACTTTTTCGCCTGCTACAAGGTAATTAGTTTTTGCTGAAACACTGCCAGAAACCTTAGCACCTAAAGCTTGTAATGCGGCCTTTGCTTCATTACGCGCCATTTTACTTAAAGTACCGGTCAGGACAAAAGTTTGATCTTTAAGCGGTAATTCATCATCACTTTTACGCTCAATATCTGGCCAAGACATGATCGACTCTAACTCTTCTACCACTTCAATATTATGCTCTTGCGCGAAAAAGTTAACGATATTTTTGGCAACGATCACCCCCACATCAGGCACTTGTTGTAATTGCTCTTCATTGGCTGTTTTTATAGCAGAAAAGTTAAGGAAATACTGAGCTAAATTTGATGCGGTCGTTTCACCTACTTCTCTAATACCTAACGCATAAATAAACTTAGCCAAAGTGGTGTTTCTCGCCGCTTCAAGTCCTTTAATAAGATTATCAGCTGACTTTTGTCCCATTCTCTCCATCGTGCTTACATCAAGAACATTTAATTTAAATAAATCTGCGGGGGTTTTGATCAAGCCTTCGTCAACCAGTTGTTCAACTAATTTATCGCCTAAACCATCAACATCAAGGGCTTTACGCGAAGCAAAATGTTTAATCGCTTCTTTACGCTGTGCTTGACAGTACAAGCCACCAGTACAACGCAACACGGCTTCACCTTCAGCCTTTAATACATCAGACTGACAAACCGGACACTCACTTGGAAAACTGATAACTTGAGCGTTATCAGGCCTGCGTTCGAGTACAACACTCACAATTTGTGGAATAACATCACCCGCGCGGCGAATAATAACGGTATCGTTAATTTGGATTCCTAAACGGTCGATTTCATCTTGATTATGTAATGTCGCGTTGCTGACAGTTACACCACCAACAAATATTGGTTTTAGGCGAGCAACTGGCGTTATAGCACCGGTTCTGCCCACTTGAAAGTCAACCGCTTCTAACACGGTTAATTCTTCTTGTGCTGGAAATTTATATGCCGTTGCCCAGCGTGGTGCTCTTGCAACAAAGCCAAGTTTTTGCTGCAAGTCAATGTCATCAACTTTAAACACTGTGCCGTCTATTTCATAACTTAATGCTTCGCGCTGTTGTAATATATCTTGATAAAAATCTTCAACATGCGTGGCGTTTTCAAGTAGTTTAACTTCAGGGCACATGGGTAAACCTAAAGTTTTAATTTGACATAAACGCTGATAATGCGAGTTGGCCAACCAACTTTCATCAATACCATTACCGTCATCTAAAGCACCAACAAAGCCTATACCATAAGCATAAAATGACAGGTTTCGTTTCGCAGTAATTTTTGAGTCTAATTGACGTAAGCTGCCTGCTGCCGCATTACGAGGGTTAGCAAAACCTTTCTCACCTTTTTTAATAGCTTGTTTATTTAAAGCATCAAAGCTCGCTTTTGGCATAAAGACTTCGCCGCGTACTTCTAAAATATCTGGAAAATTAGTGCCGTATAAGCGTAAGGGAATTGATTTTATCGTGCGAATATTTTCCGTGATGTTTTCACCAACCGTACCATCACCGCGGGTAGCTGCTTGCACAAAAACACCGTTTTCATAGCGTAAACTTACCGCTAAACCATCAAGTTTTGGCTCGGCACAAATAGCAAAATCTAACGTAGATTTTAAACGGTCTTTCAGTCGTTTAACAAAGGCTTGCCATTCTTGTGCTGAAAAAACATTATCCAATGAGAGCATTGGCAACTGATGTGTTACTTGGCTAAATGATTTAAGCGCAACACCACCTACTTTTTGGCTAGGTGAGTCGAGCGTTTTTAAATGAGGATTGTCTGTTTCTAAGGTAATTAACTCGCGCATTAATCTGTCATATTCAACATCAGGTACGCTGGGTTCATCAAGAACATAATACTGGTGATTATAATGATGAATTAACTGACATATTTCGGCGATACGGTTAATAATATTTTGTGAAGAGTTTAGTTCAGACATAAATTTTTATTCTTTGCTGTGGACGCTTTATCGTTAATAACAGTTAACTAACGGCTAAACTACATTATTAACGATAAAGTAAATCGAGGGTAAAGTTTAAAGCGCGCCGATACGACTCTTACGTTCAAACTCGCGAATAAGGCCGATGTAATGCTGCTCGGTTTGCTTGGTCATTACACTGCGCTTGTCATCTAATAACTGACCGCGAAATTCAACAGCGAGTTGTTTAGCAGCATTTAGCATTTGTTCAAATACTTCAAAAGCATCACCCGGATTAGGTAACGTCATAAACAATGTTATGCCTTGAGTGGTAAAGTTTTCAATATCATCAAGGTTAAATGTGCCTGGGTTTAGCATGTTCGCAAGACTAAAAGTTACTTTGCCATTGCCTGCGTTATCTTCATGACGATGAAATATATTCATATCACCGTATTTCATGCCAAGCGTAAGTAACGTTGGCAGTAATGCAGCGCCAGACATTGTTTGCCCTTCAGGCATGACAACAGAAAGCACGATCACTTGCGGATCAATCTCATTTTTAACTGGCTTTTTAGTCGGTTCAGTTGCTGACATGCTCGGCATATCATCAGGGGTAACTTCATCGCCAAAATTAATTTCCATCTGATTACGCTTAATTTTAGGCTTACGAGTCGTTTTTTTAGTTGCAGCGCGTTTATTTACCAACACTTCTGGTTTAGCTTGAGTTACAGGTTGTTGATACACAGGTTTAGTTGGCTCAACTTTCTGCTCAACCAAATCTTCAGTAAGTGTGCTATCAAGTCCTGTTTCTGGAAACAAATCATGCTCAAGATTTTGCTGTTCGATATAGCTATCTGCATCAGACAACGCTTGTTGTTTTAAGTGCTCAGGCACTTCTTCTGTAGTATTAAGTAAAGTACCGAAGCTGACACCTGCGTCTTGCTCCTTTGCCTCAACATCAGTCAATGGGACTGCAGACGGCATGGGCTCATCACTGTGAAAATTTTCAGCCCCTTCAACAATATGTGAATTTGCCGACACGTCATCACTTTTAGGATTAGCACCGATAACTTTTGGTTTGCTGACACCATCTTGATCGAAGCCTGAGCCGTCAAAACCTCGTGATTGTGGCGCAACAGGTTCAACTTTAGCTTTCAATTTATACGGATTTTTTTGTTTTCTAATGGTCCAATAACCATGTATGAAAATGGCTGCTATTACGATAGCACTGATAATAATTAATGTGTTTCTGAAATTATCTTCCATTACCTAGCCTATGCTTATACTTCTGCCAATGCGATTGCTTCGTCAATATCTACCGCTACCATACGTGAAACACCTGGTTCAAACATAGTAACGCCGGTTAAATGCGACGCCATCTCCATAGCTATTTTATTATGACTTATATATATAAATTGCACTGTTTGCGACATTTCTCGCACTAGATTACAAAAACGACTGACATTTGCGTCATCTAACGGTGCATCCACTTCATCGAGTAAACAAAATGGCGCGGGATTCAATCTAAAAATTGCAAACACTAATGATAATGCGGTCAGCGCTTTTTCTCCACCAGATAATAGATGAATCGTGCTATTTTTTTTACCTGGCGGTCTAGCCATTATGGTAACACCTGTTTCCAGTAAATCATCACCTGTTAAGGTTAAACTTGCTTGACCACCTCCGAATACTTTCGGAAATAATATTTGTAAGTCTTTATTAACTTGATCAAAGGTTAATTTAAACTTATGCCTACTTTCTTTATCAATTTTAGCAATTGCCGCCTCTAAGGTCGTTATCGCATTATTAAGGTCTTGATCTTGTTGGTCAAGATAACTTTTACGTGCAAACTGACTTTCGTATTCTTCAATCGCCGCTAAGTTAATTGCGCCTAACATTTGAATGTCTTTGGCTAATTTAATTAACTGCGCTTGCCAAAGCGATTCTTTAGCATTATCAGGCATTGAATCAACAACTTTTTCAACACTTTGTTGTAACTCCGCTAATACTTCTAAAGCACTTTCAGCTCTTAACTTGAAACCTTCACTGTCGAGTTTAATACGGGCAAGTTGCTCATTCAACGCACTGATTTTATTTTGACTGGTTTTTTGTTGTAATTCTAACGCGGCTAATTGTGTTTGACCGTCATTTAAGGTTTTTTGATTAAATTGTAACTTCTCATTAATTGCCTCAAGGTTATCAAGCCACTGCGGCAATTGCTGTTCAAATTCTTGGATCGGTTGGGTATTATCAGCGACCACTTGGCTATTACTGGTCAGTCGTTGCGTCAACAAATTTACATTGTCTTGGTTTGAACGAATACTTTGTTCGTGCTGCATACGCTGACTTTTTAGCTGCTCTACCACTAAGCTCAACTGATGACGTTGTTGGTGTAATGCTTGGCTGCGGCTTTGAATGTCTTCTATCGACTGTTGCAATAAAGCTTGTTGCTGTGAAAAGTCGTCAACATTCACTTCACTACCATCAGAAATTTTCTGCAACTGTGTTTGAAATTCTGCAAGCTTCTGCTTTGCTACTTGCTCATTGCTTAACAGTTCGTCGATTTGACTGGCTAATTTATCTTGCTGCTTTTGCTGATATAAATTGTCTTGAGCCAATGCTGAAATACTTTTCTCAACATCATTTATTTTTGCTTGAACGAGTACAATAGCTTTATTTCTCTCACGCTTTTCGTGATCAACTAAAGTAAGTTGCTCTGTAATATCATTTTTTTGCTGTTCAAGCTTATGCTGATTTTTCTCTAGCTCATCGCGTTCGGTCTGCTCAATATTGAGTTCATTTTGCAAGCTAATATAGTCATAACCTTGCTCAAGCTTACCTTTGCTCAACCTTTGATGTTGTAACCACGTACCATCAGGACAAATAATGCTTTCGCCCAAAGCTAAAGTTGTTAATTTTACTTTTGCATCTTGATAGTTTTCGGCCAGTACAATGCGATTAAAGTAACTGTTTAACGCTGAAACACCACTGACTTTACTGGCTAAAGTATCTATTTTAATAGCAAGGTTTTCTGAATCTTTACGGCTAGTTTCTGCGTTTTGAAAGACAAAACATAAGTTATCTAATGATAAATCGCCATTTGCATCAGCCTCGGGCAGAGTTGCTACAACGTGTCCTGCTAACCAATGAGACAGCGCGACTTCAACTGCAAGCTCCCAACCCACGGCGACTTCAAGCTGACTTTGTAATGTGGTTATCTCAGTGATACCTTGCTGATTAAACCATGACGCTTGTTTTTCACTCCACGGGGATTGATTCGCCAGCTTTGTTTGTAACGCTGCTATTGTTCGACTCTTAGCCGAAAACTGCCCTGTGGTTTCCGCCAACTGTTGGCTTAGCTCACTCGCTTGTTTTTGTAAACTTATGTCTTTATTACTGAATTCGTCTAATTCAAATTGTAGCTGTTTAAGTGTTGCCAACAATGCTGTTTTTTCTTTTTGAAGTTGTTGCTCAGCGGGAGTGTTTTGCTGTGGCGTTGCAGTTATTTGCTGACGTAATGAGTTAACTTGTTGCTCAACTTGTTCGATAATCGTTTGCTGCTGGGTAATATTGGCATGCATCGTCAACTTTTGCTGTTGCAAGGCGTCACGCTTTTGTTGCTGCAGCTGCCACTGCCCTTGCAGTGCTTTGAGCTCTGTTTGTTGTTGCATCAACTCAGTTTGACAAAGCTCTAAGGCCGCCTCTATTTTTTGCAATTGCGGCTGCTGTTCATTGAGTTGCTTATTACACAGTTGTAATTGTTCTTGCTCAGTTAATATTAACTGTTGTGCGTTTAATAGTTGCTGTTCAGTTAACTGATTATCTGTTTGCGTTTTTTCAGATTGTGCTTTTAAATGCTTAACTTGCTGCTCAGCTCTAGCAATATCTTGGGTAAGTGTCAGTTTTTGCTGATGCAGAGTCTGGTTATTATCATTACACGCCTGCATGGTTGCTTTGAGTTCGATCATCACCAGATCATTTTGACTTCGTTCTGCATTTTGGCTTTCAATTTTACTTTCAAGCGCTAACATACGGGTTTGATGTTGTTGACGCTGCTGATCAAATTTTTGCCAACGTAATACCGCGAGCTCGGCTTTATATTTGCGCTCTTGCTGCTTTAAAGTACGGAAACGTTTTGCAGCCTCGGCTTGTTGATGCAATTTATCAATTTGTAGATCAAGTTCAAGGCGAATATCACTGAGGCGAGCCAAGTTCTCTCGGGTGTGACGGATCCTATTTTCGGTTTCTTTGCGGCGTTCTTTATATTTTGAAATCCCTGCTGCTTCTTCAATAAAAACCCGTAATTCTTGCGGTTTAGACTCAATTAAACGCGAGATAGTGCCTTGTTCAATAATCGCGTAGCTGCGTGGACCTAGGCCTGTACCGAGGAAAATATCGGTGATATCTCTGCGGCGACATTTGGTGCCGTTTAAAAAGTAATTATTTACCCCTTCACGATTAACGACTCGGCGCACTGACACTTGGCTTCGATCAGCCATATTGCCTTGAATTCGACCTTCGCTGTTATCAAAAACCAACTCGACACTTGCTTGACCAATCGGCTTACGTGTTGCTGCGCCATTAAAGATAACATCGGTCATAGCATCGCCGCGTAAGTTCTTAGCTGAGCTTTCACCTAACACCCAACGTACCGCATCAATAATATTTGATTTTCCACAACCATTGGGTCCAACAATAGCCGTCATTTGCTGCTCAAATGGCACTGTAGTTGGATCAACAAATGATTTAAAACCCGCAAGTTTTATATGCTTTAGTCGCATTAAATCGAAAACCTAGTCGTTGCCGTTGTTTACATTTGTAGAGTCTGTCTATAATTCAGACAAAACGCTTCAATTGAAAACAAATAAAGTTAAACCTCTGGAATTGTCGTCACTCTATCAGAGATTGATGTATTTTGTAACATCACAATACTGTTCATATTATGCGAAGGATCCTATAATCGAGCTATGAATATCAACTAGTTAGGTTAATAAAGCAACAATGAACAATAACAACACTCCTCCATTGGCAAATGGTGGTGCCGGATATTTTATCAAAGGCTTTGAACTGATCCGTACACCCGGCATTCGCCGATTTGTTTTTATTCCATTATCCGTTAATTTGATCCTGTTTAGTTATGCTTTTTACTACATGTTTTTACAACTTGATAGTTATATGTCGACCTTAGATGATTGGTTGGGAGACTCATTTTCTTGGTTAAGCAGCTTTATCTGGCCCTTAGCCGTTTTATTTATCTTGGTGATTTTTTCATTTATTTTTAGCTCGGTCGCAAATTGGTTAGCGGCGCCGTTTAATGGTTTGCTATCAGAAAAAGTAGAAGCGTTATTAACCGATAAACCGTTAAACGAAGGTAGTGCTTTAGATGTAGTTAAAGACATTCCGCGCACTTTTAGTCGCGAGTTAAGCAAACTGGGCTACTACTTACCGCGTGCTCTCGGTTTCTTTTTACTTTACTGGCTATTACCGGTTATCGGTCAAGTGCTTTGGTTCTTATTTTTAGCTTGGATGATGGCGGTACAATACAAAGACTATCCATTCGATAATCACAAAATCAGTTTTATTGATATGCGCCATGCCCTAAAACAACGACAAGGTTTGAGTTATAGTTTTGGTATCACTACTGCTATTTTTTCAATGATCCCGATTGTAAACTTGGTCGTGATGCCTGTTGCTATTTGTGGCGCAACGGCGCTGTGGGTTGACCATTATCGTGATGAATTTGTTGACCGTTCATAAAAATCAAATAACAATCAATAAGTTATTAACTTTTAATCAAGCAGAATAAGTATTATGCTATTTCTGCTGATTGTTTAAACGCGTGATCAAATAGTAACCGGCACCTTGTTTACTAATATTTGACAGAAAAAAATTCAAAGCGCACACTATTAACAAGTTTATAATTACTGAAAATTCAAAAGGATCTGGCGATGCAACCAATGCGCTGTTTACCAAAAAAATCATTTTTATACCGTACCTTATTATTACTCGTGGTAAGTGCTAGTGCTAATGCTGCCGACAAGGGAATGACTAATACTGTTAATATTCCGGTAATTGAAGGCGCACGTATTTTTGCTCAGTTTGATGAAAAAACACCAGCTGTGCTGAACTATTTCACTGCTGAATCTGAAGACGATGTGATTGCGTTTTATAACAAAAGTTATGGCGAGCCAGTTGAACGCGAACGTAAACGTGGTCGTTTAACCTTAAATTATCAACAAGAGCTTCAGAAAATTCGTGTGGTTATTTCACAGCAAAACAAACTTCGTCAAGTTGATGTAATCGTTGATTCACGCGCTGCGACTATCGAATAAAACAACATACTGGCTGTGCTAAATACTTAGTAGTTAGCTTTAAAACAAAAAAACATCGCGATTGCGATGTTTTTTTATCTCTAGATGTTTATGACGTTAAGCTTAGTTAGTTTAGTTTAGTTTAGTTTAACAAAATAGCATCCACTGTACCTTGTGCTAACGGGTGATATCCAGGACGGGCTTTTTTATAAACCGCCTGTGCCCATTCTTTACCTTTTGGCGTTGTCGCTAGTTCTTTATATAGAGGCACAATCAATTTACGACGACCGATAGACTCTAAATACTTGGCCATTGCTGGGTAAACAACGTTGTAACCTGAGCGCAATGACAATAAATACCAAGCATGTGTTACTTCGGCATTTGTGCTGTTGGTTAAATTGAAGGTTTTATCTAAATTAACCATACGCTCGTTAGCGATGTTAAGCGGTAAATTATTAATAAAGTGCAACCATTCATGCAATGTCCAATCTTTAGTTGGAATTTCAGCCAACGTTATTTGGTCACTAGTCCATTTAGAAATATAGTCATTAATTTTAACGAAAGCATTTGAGCGAGGCTTAGGTGTGTAGCTTGGTAAACCTTGCTCATAAATCCATTCATTTAGCTCAACATCACCAACAATATTAGGATACTTATCGGTTAAATTCGCTTTTAAATATTTGACAAAATTCTTAGTACCTAAACTTTGAAAAGCGTGATCATCGAAATATTGCATGATGAAAGTATCAAACTTTTCACGACCAAACTTTTGTTCTAAATAAACTAAAAACAATTGCCCCTTGGTGTAAGGTACACCAGAAAAAGCATCATCTGGATCACGGCCTTTAAGGTCGATATATAATTGCGTGTCGCCTGGTGGCAATTCTGCAATTTCATAACTTAAATTTTGTGCATCTAATGCGCGTTCCATTAAGGCTCTTTCTTTGCCAAACACTGCTTCCATAATGCGGTTTTCAACATAACTGGTAAAACCTTCGTTTAACCATAAGTCATGCCAGCTTTCATTAGTTACTAAGTTACCTGACCATGAATGTGCTAGCTCATGAGCAATCAAGTTAACTAAACTTTTATCGCCTGCAACCACGGTCGGCGTGATAAAAGACAGTCTTGGATTTTCCATGCCACCAAATGGGAAGCTTGGCGGTAAAATTAATAAGTCATAACGGCCCCAACGATAAGCGCCAAACAGTTTCTCAGTTTCATCAATCATTAACTGCGTATCGTCAAACTCAGCAACCGCGCGATCTAATATATATTTTTCTGCATAAATACCGGTTTGCTTGCTCATCGACTTAAATTCTAAATCACCAACAGCAATAGCAATTAAATATGCTGGTATTGCTTGAGGCATTGAAAAAGAGTAATCGCCATCTCGAGCAGTTTCTGGCTCGTTATTCGCACTCATTACTGCTAACAAGTCATCAGTTGTAGTGATACGAGCATTGTAAGTCATACGTACACTTGGTGTATCTTGAATTGGGATCCAAGAACGCGCGTGAATAGCTTGGCTTTGGCTGAACATAAATGGCTTGTCTTTACCGGCCGTTTGCTCAGGCGATAACCATTGTAGGCCTGAAGCTTGCGGTAAAGAGTTGTAATAAATTCTAACTGTAGGTGTTTGAAACGGTGTTTTAATGGTTAGTTTTGAACCCATAACATCATCGCGTTTCGCTAATGTGAAGTTTAACTTTACCCATTGATTATTGGCATTTTTTGCCATAACACGCTGTACTTCTAAATCGCGAGTATCTAAGTAGACATCAGAAATATCACTACTTAACCAATTCAGGCTCAGCTCTGCGAAACCTTTGAGCGACTTTTTATCAAAATCAACAGCAAGATCTAAATAAAGGTGGTTAACTTTAACTTGCTCATAGTTAGCATAAGTTAGTGCATCAGCAACTTGCGCCGAGGCCAACTGAAGCCATGTTAGCTGCACAGTACAGTAAACAATGGCAACAAGACGTGTTAAAAATTTCATAAATTGTATCCAAAACTAAAGAGGCCTGTAGATTACAGTGAATCTACAGGCCTCTTCAAGTGCTAATTAATAAGTAAGTGCTAGGGTTGTTCCATGCGGATAACAACACGACGGTTTTTACTTCGACCTATAACCGTTGCATTTGATGCTACATGACGTTTTTCGCCGTACCCCGTGGCTTCAATTCTACTGGCATCTATACCGCTTTTAACAATAAGATCACGGACGGTATTTGCTCGACGTTGTGACATTTTCAAGTTTGTATTGCGGCCACCATAACTATCAGAATAACCATCAATTAAGACTAGTTCTAATTCAGGATCAAGCGACAGATATTCAACGATCATGTTCATGCGTTTTTGTGATGCTTTGGTTAACTTGTCAGAGCCAAATTGATAATTAAGTACGGTGTAAGAAATATCATCAAAATTAAAATTAAGTAAATTACCTACACAGCTAACGAATGCTTGATAAGCCTTTTGAAAACGAGCGGTTGATAAACCTACTGTTATTTTATCGTTTTCGCTATACCAGTCATTGTAATAAAATGTCGGGCTCATGCCTTGGTCTAACTCGTTAAGCATATTCCAAGCAATTTTTTTCGGTAAACCAGGAGAGAATTGTTTATGTAACTTCATATCAGCAAGCATTCTACCGCCAACGCCTGGACGCCAGTTAGGCGCTTCAGACCGCACTTCAGCTAATGAATAACTGTCAGGTAGACGCATCATTTCTAATTCAAACTCCATATTCATTTGTCGACTGGCCGAACTATAAAACTTAGCTTTGCCATAACGTGGAATTTGATGTGATAACGTACATTGTAGGCGCGAGTCGTCCGTCAACTGCCAAGTAGAGTTTTCAATATCTGCACGATATTGCCTAATACCCGCATTAGTTTGAAAAGCAAACAATGATAATGTAACTAGCGTAATAAGTTTTTTCATAACAATTATTTTCATGTCAATTAATCTAGGTTTAATAGCGACATCTTTTATTATCGACATATCTGTTAATAACTTTAACAGTTATTCAAATATTCCCCAATTAAATTAACGCCTTTTTACTTTCCATGATGCCAAAAAGATTAATTTCTGCGATAATCCACCACAATATTCTTATAATGAAAATCCATTGCCTTTATGTCTGATAAACCAATTACTACGAATACTAACGCTGAAAAATCATTACTGGCTTTGCGCTTTCGAGGTTACTTTCCTGTCGTAGTTGATGTTGAAACCGCAGGCTTTAACGCCCAAACAGACGCCCTTTTAGAAATAGCAGCAACGACTTTAAAGTTAGATGAAGTCACAGGGCAATTTAGTTTAGATGAAACTATTCACTTTAATGTTGACCCTTTCGAAGGAGCTAATTTAGAAAAAGCGGCATTAGAGTTTACCGGTATAGATCCTACTAACCCTTTACGTGGCGCTGTTGATGAAAAGAAAGCCTTAACCGAAACCTTTAAACTTATTCGCAAAAAAATGAAAGCTGCAGGCTGCCAACGTGCGATTATGGTCGCGCATAATGCGTCATTCGATTTAGGGTTTGTTAATGCGGCTACTGAACGTTGTTTAATTAAACGCTCGCCATTTCATCCATTTGTAAGTTTTGACACCACAACTTTATCAGGGCTAGCTTTAGGTCAAACGGTATTAGCGAAAGCCTGCGCCACTGCTAAAATTGAGTTTAATAATAAAGAAGCTCATTCAGCACTTTATGACACAGAAAAAACGGCTGAACTATTTTGCTATATCGTCAACAAATGGCAAAACTTAGGCGGTTGGCCGTTAATTGATGATGAAGCTGAAGACACTACTGAAGTTTAAGCCCTGACGTTGTAATAACATCAGGTTGCTTATAAATTTCAACTTTAAAAGAGTGATTTAGGTTTACGGCGGTTATTTTTTCTTAAAAGTAAATTTCTTAACGCGAATATCATTAAACAAAACGCTACAAAATGTAAGGCCGGTAATGTTGCCTTTAATACTAGCGACATGGCTACTGCTACATATATGTACGGTAAGTATTCATAAAGAAATTCAGGGATAGCATTTTTATGACCAGGATTATCCTTAAAACGATCAATACGTCGGAAGCTTGACCGAGTTACTAACGTGACACAACCTGCACAATAAAATAGTCCTGCAGAGAAAAACACTGCCCAGCTATCGTAAAAAGCAAGTAAATAAGCACACACCATAAAATAAGCGTACGGTAGGTTTTCATAAATAAATTTGGGATAAAACATCACTAATCCTTTTTAAGCTTTATCAATAAACAACAAACACCTTTTGCTGCATTCAGCATAGCAATAAATCACTATTTTTCAACGTCTTTTCAACTATCAAACTTAATTTAAAAAATAAAAAAGCCGCAAAATGCGGCTTTCAATCTGATAAATCAACTAAAAGTTATAGTGAATCAGCGTTGTCAGTTAGGTAAGAAGCAACACCTTCAGTTGTTGCAGTCATGCCTTTATCACCTTTGTTCCAACCGGCAGGACATACTTCACCGTGCTCTTGATGGAATTGTAATGCGTCAACCATACGGATCATTTCATCAACGTTACGACCTAATGGTAAGTCGTTAACTACTTGGTGACGAACGTTACCTTCTTCATCAATTAAGAATGAACCACGGAAAGCTACGCCAGCTTCAGGATGCTCTACGTCGTATGCTTTACAAATTTCATGTTTAACATCAGCAACTAATGTGTATTGAACTGGGCCAATACCACCTTCGTTTACTGGTGTGTTACGCCATGCGTTATGAGAAAATTGTGAATCGATTGAAACACCGATTACTTCAACACCGCGGTTTTTAAATTCTTCCATGCGGTGATCAAACGCAAGCAACTCTGAAGGACATACAAAAGTAAAATCAAGAGGGTAGAAAAATACTACAGCTTTTTTACCTTTAATTGCTTCTGCAAGGTTAAAACTATCTACGATTTCACCTGAACCTAAAACTGCTGCTGCGGTAAAGTCTGGTGCTGCGCGACCTACTAATACACTCATTATATTCTCCAATTTTTAAATTAAATCTATGTTATTCAATATTAACTCCACTAAGTATGGTGGCGTTAAGTGATAATTCAATAGCTACTGTTAACTTTCTGCTGAATTGTTTTTAGCAGCTGATTCAGTGATCAAAGTTTGTAATTCACCTTGTTGGTACATTTCCATAATAATGTCACAACCGCCAACAAGTTCACCATCAACCCAAAGTTGAGGAAACGTCGGCCAATCTGCATATTTTGGTAATTCAGCGCGAATATCAGGATTTTGTAAGATATCAACATAAGCGAACTTTTCACCACATGCCATTAACGCTTGAGAAGCCTGTGAAGAAAAACCACAACTTGGTAACTTTGGTGAGCCCTTCATATAAAGGAGAATAGAGTTTTCACTGATTTGTTCTTTAATGCGTTCGATGGTTTCCATAATATCCTCAAAAATTAATACTTATTGTGCTCAATACTTAAAGTAAAACTGACAAAACAAACAGAACAATAAATACTAAAGCAAAAAACTTATATATTAAAACATAATAGCCTTGATAAAACCTATGGCAATACCCATATATTTGAGTAAACTATATGTGTTTTAATACCCGAGTAGTTTACTAGGTTTTAGAAAAAAACAAACTACTTCTTTAAATTTGCGTAAGAATAAATTTTTATTAATACTTCCTGGAGAATATAATGGCTATCGAATTACCAGCACTACCATATGCTATGGATGCACTCGCACCACACATTTCACAAGAAACTTTAGAGTTTCACTATGGTAAGCACCACAACACATACGTTGTAAAATTGAACGGTCTTATCGAAGGTACTGATTTTGAAGGAAAGTCTTTAGAAGACATCGTTAAATCATCATCTGCTGGTATCTTTAACAATGCTGCACAAATTTGGAATCACACTTTTTACTGGAACAGCTTAAGCCCTAACGGCGGCGGCGAACCTACTGGCGCATTAGCTGAAGCTATTATCGCTAACTTTGGTTCATTTGCAGAGTTTAAAGCAAAATTCACTGATAGCGCTATCAACAACTTTGGTTCAAGCTGGACTTGGTTAGTTAAAAACGCTGATGGCAGCCTTGCAATCGTAAATACTTCTAACGCTGCAACTCCATTAACTGATGAAGGTGTAACACCTCTTCTTACAGTTGATTTATGGGAACATGCTTACTACATCGATTACCGTAACCTTCGCCCAAGCTACATGGAAGGTTTCTGGGCACTAGCTAACTGGGATTTTGCTTCAGCAAACTTCGCATAATAGCCAGTACTTAACATTCGAAAGGTCAACTTGATGTTGACCTTTTTTTTGCCCTAATTATTGTACTAAGATCAAAAAAGGCAACTGTATGCTTTTAAAGCCAGTTGCCTTTTATATTTTCAATGCGTTGCTATACGATTTTTAAATCGCTATTCAGCCAGCTCTTTCAATACTTCATCTTTCAGTTCAAGCCAAAGCTTCCCTGATTCAATACCGTATTTTCTTACCGCAAAAACGGACTCATCAAATTGCCCTGCTTTAGCCAATTCAATTAACTTTTTATAATACGCTCTTGATATTTCACGACCACGTGGATGAGAAAAATACAAACTACCTAAACGAGAATATAAGCCTCTAAAACCATTCAAAATAAGTAAATATATAGAGTTACCTGAGGCAACAACTAATTCTTTATTTAGCTTATAATCGAACTCTGCAAATGCTTCACCAGTATCTTCAACATCTTCAATTGCAGATAATAACTCAATAGTTTTTTCTGGGTTATTTTTAATCGCACCACGGACATAAATAGCACTAATATTAGTACGTGCTGACATTAAGTTATCAACCAAATCAGGAATACCTTCTTGGTCAAGCTGTGCTAGAGTTTCTAAAATATTAAGACTAGAAGTTTCCCAAAAGTTATTAACTTTCGTTGGCTTACCATGTTTGATTGTGAGCCAACCATCACGCGCTAAACGCTGTAACACTTCTCTTAATGTTGTTCTTGTAACACCGATAAGTTCTGATAATTCACGTTCAGCGGGCAAAATAGTCCCGGGTGGAAAACCACCATTCCAAATAGATTCAACAATATACTGCTCGGCAAATCCTGCTGGACTGTGCGCTTTTATAACCATGTGGCTCCAGATCACTTCGTGTTAACTGTAATTGAAACTGATTGTACCAGAAGAATCAATTGACACAAGCCAATAAAGCACTGTTAATGTGTGGCGAGTGCCACTTAAGTTGAGAATTCGAGGCAGGTTGAGAATTTTTATATTTAATAATTTAACCGTAAATTACGGCTAGCATGCGTTGTAGCGTTTATTCCGCTGTATTGAAATATGTTTGGTCAAGGGAAAATCTAAGATAATGTGCACTTTATACTCCCCTGTATAGGCAATGCACGATATAAAAATTTTAATAAAATTTAAATAATTTTGCTTTTCTTCGTCTTCTTTGAGCATGAAGCGGTCAAAAATGGTGGCTAATATTCACCTCTATTAATGTCGGCTAGGATACGATTGCGGACATTAGCCTTGGCTTATCTAGCGACAAGGGGACCGACATTGCAGACACTTCAAAGAACCTGACCCCGCAGTTCTTTTTAATAAGGTCGTTGGCTTTTAAGTGGTTCAGAATACTATTTGGGTGCTGGAAAACCAATACACCTTATGATGAGTCTAAGTATTTAGAAGCATTGAAACGTAGAGGTTCGCCACTATTAAAATTTGCAATAAATAGCCAAATTTTACTAGTTGTCCACCTCAGGGCGTGTTGTTATGAGTACTTACTTAACAAAACCTGTTGAAACCCTTTTTAAAGTATTTATAGAGTTATCAGTATTATCCCGATAAATTAGGGTATCTTTTGTAACGGAAAGAACAGTAACGCACGATAATTCGTCTTTCTGCATTGCACCAAATGAATCAAATTTAAAAACTACACAACTCTGATCCCCATCCATTTTCCATAGACCATCAGCAAACCAGTAACTTCTAACATCGTCTTCGAAGTAACCAAATGCATGAAACCTACCTTCTGGTAGATATGACATATAAGAAAGGATTTTACCGTCTTCGGTATAAAACTCAGCCCAAACTCCATGCATTAGACTCTTAAAATCTTGCTTAGTATCAACTTGTTTTGTTGCACCAACTGATGTGCAAACTAAAAGAAGAATTGTAATGATGACTCTATTCATTTTTGTACTCATAACGCTTAACATATGGGGATTTTACGAGTGTTTTTGGCCGAAGGCCAGCGAGTAAAATTTCCACCATGATGTTTTTGTTATATTACCGGAAAACTATCTCTCGAAGCTCAAAGCCAAATTTTGAACTGTAACCCTCAGCAACAACCTGTTGACCATTATAAATAGGTAGAAAATCCTCCTTAAGAGGAATTTCATAAGTGCCAGAACTAAACTCTTTAAACACTACATGCCCATAGTAACCGTAATGTTTGTATGGAATCCTTTTTTCTTGCACAGTGAGGCTAACTGACTCGTATTGTTTAGCTGATACAAGGTGCAATCCCAAGTTCAATGTGAAGCTGGAAGCTACAGCTATAAACATAGGAGTGAAAACAACCAGTGCTGCTATACGCATGTAGTTGGCAAGTTTTTTTATACTCCTTTTAACAACAGGTAAATTGGGGTCTACCACCATTTTAAAGTGTGGCACGAATATCAAAGAACAAACAAAGCCAATAGGAACAAAAAAAACAATATTTTCTGGGTTACTGAAAAAGTCTTTTACAACAAATAAGAAAACAATCAAAAGCAAAGTAATGATAGTTAAGTATATATAGACTGTTAATTTAAATGCTTTCATAGGTAATATAACGCCCCTAATAAACGGCGCAAACTTGTTGGCTAAAATGGCGAGGAACGAGCTCCAGCCAGCGAGTTAGCGTCCGGTTGATTGGATTACTAGGTGTTGAAGCCATTTAATGCCGTGCCAAGATGAATATAACCTAAGACTAAACCAACCAACGCACCAATTGGAACAATTAATAAGTAGAGAACCCAAACCCAACCTAAAGCTGTTTGGTCTGCGATGAATAGTGAAATGATATAAAAGCTACCAAACAAAGCACCGAATGTAGTGACACTCCCCAGACCAAATCCAATTAACGCTCCAATTAAATTCAACAGCATAATGTGTTAATTCCTTTTAGACACCTAACGCTTAACATATGGGGCAATTACTTGCTGGCCATACTGCGCGAAGCGCCAGCCAGTGAGTAATTGCCCCAGCGAGTTAACGAGCGAAATAATGTTTTTGTTAGGTGCGTGTTTAACAGCAGCTACAGTTTGTGTTTTGAACAAAATACAATTCCTTTTAATGCTTGCTGTGAGCAACCCGCAAACATGCAAATATCGCGGCTTAGACCACCATGTTTTAATGATTCTATGCCCGCTCTAGCTGTAAGGAAATCAAATTCAGAAAGTGATTTGCACTTGGTTTTAACTGCAAAATTTGATCGCCTATCCATTTCTGCTCCAAATTCTACAACCCAAAATTGATTACATAAGTTGCATTTGAAAAGGTCAGTCCATTCAGTATTTGATCGCTCTATGGTTTTGAACTTTTCGACAAAAGCATCTCTTGGCATTGGGACTTCAACTGTTTCAGCCAGGCTACTACATTTGCAAGTTTTCACTGAAAGCACCTAACGCTTAATATAGAGCGATTTGCGCACTTCCCTACATAAGTGTCGCGCACTTTGATAATTTCACTATTAATAACAAAAATAATAAACCTTTGCTAGCTAATATAGGGGCGTTAACACCAAACGGTATTTAAACACAGTTTAGTCAATTCACTTTGAGGTAATGTTTTTAGTCCGCTTTGGTGCTGCTATGAAGGTGAATTAAAGCAAAGAATACTTCCGCTTCAGGCCCGAACTGTCGTTAGTAACTCAAAAAGCTTAGGTCAGCAATTGGCTAGCTGAAGAAGTCTCTAATGGTCACTAGCTTAATGTTAACAAAGATACGATAGCCGACATACTCTCTTACTTATCTAGTGACAGGTGATCCGAAATTGCAGACATTTCAAAGAACCCGACCCCGCAGCTCTCTTACGCTAATTTATCAATCATACTTTGCTAAAGTCTTCTCCGAAAAGCGATAACCCTTTAACTTCACCATCTTTTATTTTATATGTTAAAACTTTGCCTCCTTCATTCATTGCAGAAAATTCGACTCTCATCGTATCCAATTTAGTAAAAGCTGTTGCTATTGCGCTAACTTCACCTAACCTCACTTCAAAAACACCTGACTTAAGCAGTTTAATATTTAATTGCCCCCAATGAGGATGATGAAATACTCCAACATATTTTTGTTTATCTAGACTAAGTTTCATAACTCTAGAGGATGCTTTTTTTACCTTTATATCGTTCCATTTTTTAATGTTTTCTTTCACTTCGGTAGCTCTTATTCGCATCGCTAAAATATGCTTTTCTGCCTTTTTATTGGCGTCACCATCATGAAGTAAAATACTATAAGCGATATCACTTATGGCATTGGTCAAATCTTGACTAATAAGATTTTCATTATTCAATACCACTAAACCAATATTATGCTCTGGAATAAAAGAGCTGTGGGTATGAGTACCAGCAACACCACCAAAGTGATGAAGCATTCTACTCCCTTTGTATGGACCTATTTGCCAGCCCCATGCATAACCAGTACGTTTAAAATCAAGAAAACTAGCATTGTGTGAGACTAATTGTTGGTGAGACTTTTTAATTACTTCAGCAGGGAACACTTGTTTGCCATTTACTATTCCTTGATTGAGCTGCGCGATTAAAAATAGCCCAAGATCAGATGCAGTTGCAATAGTTCCTCCAGCTGCATGCATAGTTATATCGCTTTTTTCAAACGGTAAAATTACTGTAGGATCTTCACCTGTTAATCCATATGGACGAGCTACCTCAATTCCTTTTTTAGCTGCATCACTCATGTAGGAACTAGTATGATTCATGCCAAGAGGTTGATAAATTGTCTCTGATAATATCTTTTGCCAGCCTTGCGAGTAAAAGTCATCAACCCATACACTAGCAATATTAAAACCAAGATTGGTATATTCAAATTGCCCCAAAGGGTTTCTTTCATTTTTAGCCGAAGCACTTAAAAGAGTATGACGCTGCTTAAGATTATGGTTGCCTGTGAAAGCGAAAGTATTTAAAAGTGCATCATTCTCGATGCCTGAAGAGCAAGACATTAAGTGTTTTAATTGAACTTTATCTGCATCAATATTCAGAAAGTCTTGCTTAGGGAACATTTCAGCAATTGAAGTGCTTTCTTTAATATCTCCATTGTGTTCCGACAGTAAAGTGGTCAAAGCGAACATAGGTTTTGTAATTGAGGCAATATAGAATGCTGTTTCAGCAGTTACTTTCTTGTTTTCTTTGATGTTAGCGAAACCAAAATACCCTTCATAAACAATTTCCCCCTCTTTAACAACGGCAATAGCGGTGCCTGAAGGCAAGCCTATTTCTTTTTTCGCTGCGTTTACATATTTATCAATGGCAGAGAAATCATCCATAGCATAAGAGCTACTTGCCCAGATTGACAACGACACCATAAGGGGAAAAACTTTCATTATTTAATTCCTTTTAAATGATTTTGCTATTTAGGCATTGACGAGTGCAGTCATTGGTAAGCCAACTAACGCCCGCATAAGCAGCGGGTCAATTAATTGGACGCTTTTTTGCGCCGTTTATCTTTGCATAAAATCGGACAAATTGAGCCGTCTGACTTAATGCGCTTGATACACCACATTAACGTTTTTTTAAGTAGCCGCCAATATGCGTTTCTTCGTTTGGCCACTCATAAATATGCATTTCGGAAAAATTATTCTTAAATTTTACATATGCTAAAGTTTGCTCCCCAAGATGCGTATCAAACGTCCCATTGCAACTTGGTTTATTGTTATATTCAATTACCATATATTCCCATGCATAAAACCCCGTATCACCAAATTTTGTAAACGTATATTTGTCTACGCTCACTTCAGGGTGACTTATAACTATTTGAGTTCCATCCGCTTTCAGTTCGTACGTTTCGTCACAATAATCTGCAACGAGATCCCACAAACCAACATGATACTCATCGGATTTTTTAATCGGAGTGCTTGAACAACCAGATATCATTAAGGATATAAGCACAATGTAGAATTTCATAGCTAGACCTGGAGTGGTGTATAACGTTTAATCGCGAGCGATTAGCGCACTTTCCTGCACAAGTGTCGCGCACTTTGATAATTTCACTATTAATAACAAAAATAATAAACCTTTGCTAGCTAAAGCACTTATAAATAAATTTCACCGCTTTTAAATACAAAAATGCGCGATTTGCGCATTTTTCTGAAGGTAGAGGGCTTAACACAAAGCTGTATTGAAACACAGTTTGGCCAAATCACTTTGAGGTAATGTTTTTAGTCCACTTTAGTGCTGCCGTATTCATTTTATTAAGGTGAATTAAAGCAAATAATACTTCTGCTTTAGGCTCATTCCTGCTTTTGGTATTTTATTTCTAAACACGACATTGGGATCAAATAGTTCTACTCATACTGACTTCAAAACTTTATGAAGCCAGTAATCTATAGGACTTAATATTTTAGTCAATCAAACGATGCATTAATCATTGGAGAGTGTTTCCCTATGACTACGTTGTCTATTTCTTCGCAGCTTCTTTAATGAATCGAGCACGTTCCTTAGAAGTGATTACATCATCAATGACTAGGTCTTTTGATACATGAGAAACGCAGCTCACAAATTTTCCATGGTTCGAAAAATCTTCAGGTTTACATGACATGGTGATGTATTGAAGACCGCTACAACCTTCATTAGTAATAATTAAACCTGGAGGTGTAGATGGGCACTGGTCAAGTTCATTGTTGACGAGATCTCCGTCAATATCATTATCACAAACATCCCCAAATCCATCGCTGTCTATATCAGATTGGCTTACATTTGCAGTTGCTGGACAATTGTCATTAACATCATCAATGAAATCATTATCATCATCAGGGTCACAAACATTACCTAAACCATCTGCATCACCATCAGCTTGATCAGGATTTGCTAAATAAGGACAGTTATCAAATGAATCATTAACGCTATCGTTATCATCATCATCATCACACGGGTTTCCTATTGCGTCAGCATCATCATCTGTTTGATCAGTATTTACTATCGCAGGACAATTATCTACATCATTAGAAACGGAGTCACCATCAATATCTGTATCACATAGATCCCCTTCACCATCGTTGTTTAAATCAAGTTGATCTGGGTTTGCCAAAAATGGACAATTATCACCACTATCTGGTATTCCATCAAAGTCACTATCGATAACAGGCGTACCACAAGTACCTGTAAATGCTAAACCAGATTTTATAGTGAATGTTTCGGGACTAAATGCACAAGGCGATAATAAATCAAACACTCCACGACCAGCACTATAGGCATAATAACTAGTTCCTTCGACAAGCGTTATGGTGTCAGTTCCTTGTCTAACGTATCCGCCAATATTCCAGTCACTAGTATAAGAGGCAGGAACATCAATTGTTACAGCGGAAGTATTAAGTTTTAAAGTGCTTTGATTGACCTGATACCAACTATTGGCTTCAGGAGCAGCTAATATACTATTTTCATTTATGCTAAAGGTATGTCGAGAGGCGCTAATATTAAATAAATAACTTAGGTTAGGTACCAAAGTAATGGTTCTAGATCCCGAAAACGTTTGCCATGCGCCCACTCCATAAAGTGAATAGTTTCCAGTAAAACCAGCAGTATCGATAGTCACCTCTACGTTATTGTATGAGACCGTTCTGCCGCTTGTAGTAAAGGCAATTTCATTGTAACTCGTAGCATTGCCTTGAGCATCCAATGTTAATTTAACTCCAGCTGTTGAGCCGACTGCTAAAGAATATTTGATGCCTGGCACTAATATTCGTTTATGAGAGCCAATCTGTTTTGGTCCAGCGTAAAAAAGATTTGATTCTCCCGCATATTGATTAGTATTAAATGTGACTTCGACATTATTATAAGAAAGGGTATTGGTTAATTCATTAACGGTCGCTGCATCTTCATTGAGTACTGAAATTTGGCCTGTCTCGGATAATAAAAAATCAATCAAATCATTTGCTAATTGGAGTCGATATGTCGTTCCAGGAACCAAATTATGTTGTTGAATTCCAAACTGACCACTGGAGCCAACTAGGCGCGTGGTCCCCTCGTAACTACCTGGATCTATATTCACTGGCACAGTTTTAAAAAACATTGTATTTCCCACAACATCAAACGAACTGGATTGCTGTGTTGAAACAGCCCCGTCAGCTGCTAAAGTGAAATTTAATGAATGAGACGCAGAGCCTGGGAAAATTCGATAAGAAAGTCCCTTAGGTAAAAACCTTGAATGAGGCCCTGCAATAAATGATCCCCAGGTTATCCAAGTGCTCCCCTTATATTCCTCAGGTTCGAAATTAACTTCACTTGTAATTAGAGTCAGTTGATTAGCTCCCCCTTGTGCACTAATACCGTTTTCTATAACCACTAAACCTGCGGCATCAACGGTAAAAAATATTTTAGTATCGAACCCTATAAGGATGTAATACCGACCAGGAGCCAAGTCAAAGGTTTTTACACCTTGGACGTAACGTTGAACCCAATTATGACTCGTTTGGTCGTAGAGACTCCATTTGTCAGAAAACTGTTCTGAATCGATAACAACGATAGCTGCTTGCACAGGTGAAATAAGTAAAAATAGGCCTAAAATTGTAGTTAAAATAAATTTATTCAAGTATAACTCCCTTTATTATTAGTCTTATATACGAAAAATTTAATCCAACCAGTATTAGACTTTGATCAAATATAGTACAAAAATAAACCATAATAAAAAATATATTAAATAAGCATATAAACTTAGCTCCTATTATTGTAACGAACCAGCTGATTAATCTGATGTGTTGAAACTTTATGGAAAAGAAAATAGTCTTCTCTGATACGAGTTGACGTTAGCCATGGTTTATCTAACGGGAAGTGATCCGACTTTGCGGACATTTCAAAGAACCTGCCCCCGCAGTTCGTAGATATTTCTGCTAACAGATTGTTTCGTTTGATAGTTTTACGTAATTTACACTTATCATGTTCATCAATACCGTGAATACTAAAAACAAGTCTGGCTAAATCGATACCAACATCTTTAATTAAAGTCATATGGACTCTCCTTTAATTGAATGTTTTAACACCTTTCAATATGGCACATAGATGCCGTTTGGTAAGGAGAGTCCATATCATTCGTTAGCTGTACAAGGAGTTACATTGAGCATTATCAAACAATTAAGTCTATTTACATCGTTCCTGATCATTTTCAGTTTTGCTTTTCGTTACTACGCGGTTTATGACTCTGGTGCTGATATCAGTATTTTAGGTATTGCCTTAAGCGTATTAGTTGCGAGCTTAGTTGGTGGGATTGGCTTTTATTTTGGTCAACTTAAAATGCAAGAAACAATACCTGTAAAATATTTGGCATTTTCGGCGTTATTTGTTTTTTTTATGTCACACAATTTAAGTAATATATTAGGTTTATATCAATTATCATGGTTTGCATACCTGGCAGTAGTTTGTGCTTTATCTTATGTAACATCGTTACGTGTACCAAGAATGCTTAATAATGAAAAGCACAGCTAACAAATTTATGAAATATCGTTACGGCCAAAAAACGGCCTCCACTGGGCGAGCAAAAAACGCGTGCCATTTATAAAAAGCGTTATATGCCAAATGGAGTTTTAAATGGGGCATGGAGCAAACATAGATAGAAGGTATGATTTAGACTGGCTAAGAGTTATCGTCTTTGGGATACTTATTCTATACCACATAGGAATGTTCTATTCGACTTGGGGATATCATGTAAAAAGTGTGCATGCCAGCGAAACTGTTGAACCCCTTATGAAGTTGATTAATCCTTGGCGCTTAACTTTATTATTTTTTATTTCTGGCATAGCGATAAGGTTTGCCATTGATAAGCAAACATTAATTAAGTTTACGTTTAAAAGATCTATTTTACTTCTAATACCAATAATTTTTTGTATTCATACTATTATCGCCCCACAATCGTGGCTTGAACTCTTAGAAAATGGAGAGATAACTTCTGGTTTTTGGGAGTTTTATCCAGAATATTTAATAGGGAGTATAGATAAATACACGATAATCATTCCAACCTGGAACCACCTTTGGTACGTTGTTTATTTGTTTGTTTATACTTTATTACTTATTCCTATCGCTCGTCCTTTAGCTTCTTTTATGAATGGCTATGGTAAAAAAATGAGTAGTAGATGCCTTGATAACTGTTTCGGTATCTTTGTGGTAATGTTGATTCCGGTCATTCCATTTATAATTTTTCACTATATTTTAAAACCTATTTACCCATCAACACATGCACTTTTTGATGATTGGGCAAACCATCAGTTATATTTCAGTATTTTTATTTTTGGTTTTTTAATAGCCAAAGACAAAAGCTTTTGGCAGGCTATTAATAAGGCATTGATTCCAGCTCTAATCATGGTTTTTATTATTTCAACTATTGCTTCTATTGTATGGTATTTAGAAAGTCACAATCATAGCTCGTATGCTCTTGATATTACGGAACACTATTCTGAAAAAACAAGGAAGACGGCATACGCATGGTTTTCAATTGTTGCTTTGTTAGCTATTTCCCAACGATGGCTAAATAAACCGAGTAAAACTCTTTCTTATATGACAGAGGCTGTATTTCCTTGGTATATTTTACATCAAACATTAATAGTCATGATTGGCTACTGGCTAACAAGGCAAGGACTATCAATTTATAGTGAATCCTTAGCGTTAATATTATTAACATTTTTGGGGTGTTATTTGATTAATGAATATTTTATACGTCGTTGGAAATGGATCCGTCCATTATTTGGGCTAAAGATATAGAACAGCGGGGGGCTGGTTTTTTGAAAAGAACTGCGGGGTCAGGTTCTTTGAAATGTCCACAATGTCTGATCTCCTATCATAAGCGTGACGGAAGTAAAGGTCCGCAATTGGCTAACTGAAGTAGGCTCAGTTACTCACTAGCTCTATGTTAACAATGATATGAAGGCGGTCATTACATTGGTTTTGAGTATAAAGGATAGTAAGACGGTTAAAAGCTACGAGAATATTATATAGTTCAGCTTAGTTGCTCTGATCAAAGAAGTGATGAAAATTATATTGTAACTTTTCGAAATACTGTCCTACATGCAAACCATCAACTAATGCATGATGTACCTCTACCGATACTGGCATAGTTACTTCTTTGTAAATAGTTTTATATTTCCCCATTACTATTCTTGGTATTGAGTCATGTTCACTCTGTTTTTGGGCATGAGAAAAACTTGTAAAGTGAAGCCAAGGTAAAACGGAACAGAAGATTTCATTTCCTGTGTCATTTTTTGGTTTTAACGTTTTATAACCGTTCTTAATTTTAGCTAATTGCTGAACAGCTCGATGATAAAACACATCAAAGTTACTACTGGTGCCAAATTCAGCAAAGCTAAAACTTTCGTCACTATTAAGCACTGTACAACTTATTTCCAACTCATCATGCACATCGATTTCATTATTGTTTATTCGAAACCTAAATGGCTCTATTTGATTTGCTGTGTATCCGAGCAGAAACAAAGAACAAATGAAGAAAGAAAGCTGATTCTCTTTACAATAATTAAGTGTTTTAGTGACATCAACGGTTGCGCATACATTGAAGAAGGGTTGTTCAAAAGTATTGTAAAAATCAAAATGTTCTTTTCTATACCAAGTATCGATATCAATTTTTTTCATGTAACGCTACGATGCAATGCAATGCTGTAGGAAGCATCCTAACATACCCCAAGTTACTTTAATTAATTTTAAAACCAATATGTTAATCAATCGACAATCCTATGTGATCTTGCCCCAAAATAGTAGGCAGTTAATTCACCTTGATAGAATGAATACGGCGGCAATAAAGCGAACTAAAAATATTACTTCAAAGTGATTTGACCAAACTTTTTTTAAATACAGTTTGATGTTAAAGCCTCTATATTCAGGAAAATGCGCGATTTGCGCATTTTTGTCGGCTAATTATTTCAAAACCCTTATATAAATGCTTTAACTGGCAAAGGTTTATTAAATTTGTTATTAATAGTTTAATTATGAACCTGCACGATACTTGAGCAGGAAAATGCCCAAATCGCACGATATTACGCGTTATGTATCAAAGGAAGTTCGGTGAAAATTTTAAGTAAAATAATTGTTGTGATGTTGTCTGTTGTTCTTGTTGCTTGTAAAACTACTGCCCCTGTTCCAATGCCAAAAACTCCATTTGAGCCAGCGACTAATATGAGCCAAAAGAAAGTGCTAGTCATTTTTGATGAAAGTTTTACTAAGCATCTACATAACGAATCTCAGCTAATGATGATATTCCAATACGATATTGGCCAGTACCTTTCTCACGCTATCAAAGATAGTTTAAGCTCCAAATACGAAACTGTTGATTTTAGTTTAACTTCGGAGAACGAAGGTAATTACGATATTGTGATCACTCCTCGTTTGATTAAATTTGAGGCTCCTGTGCCAATACAAGTTTACCTTCGTACAAAATCGAAAATTGAAATTGAATACAGTGTTACTCCTAAAGCTCCACTAAAGCCATTTAACATCAAAGGATTTGGGGATTATGAATTAGATTCAGATAAAGAAGAAAAAGTTTATGACAGTTTATCTGTGAGTGGGCCTGATATTTATTATTACGATGTAAGTACCGGCATCGGAATGAATATTCCTAATTATTCCTATGTCGCAGGTAGAGATTCAGCAATTGCTGTGAGGCAGAGCTTAATCTCGTTACTGACTCAATTGAAAGATAGGTTAAAGGATACATAGCAAGGCAATTATGCATGGGACGCAATAACGCTTGGCTGCGCTCCTTCATCGCTAATTATAGCCAAGCATTTGTACGCCCCATATTGCGGCGTTAGTTGTACAAGGAAATTATGAGTCGGATTATATTATTGGTGCTAAATTTAGTCGCTTTCAACGCAATCGGATGTTCATTTGCACCCGCACTTGATGATTTTTTAATTACTGATAGTCCAGCGGTTAAGGCAACAAAGCCTAATTTTACTGTTGATTCTATTCATAGAGGCACTGACGATGGGAATCATGGCTCATGCTCTGATGCTGGTTTCATTGAGCTAAAACTTGATACTGTTCCTTTACATGAACAGGGTTATATTTTCAAAATTATTGAAGGTCAATTTGAAGATCAGCTTTTCTATGAATCTCCAGTTGTACCTTCAAAATTTATGGGCAGTAAAAAACTCTATAGTTTTCTTTGGTTGGATGGTAGCAGTGAAGAGCAAGAACCTATTAATATTACTGTTCAAATAATCGCTGTATCTCGTTCGGGAAATAAGAGTGAGCCACAGATATTAAAAATCACACACCCTGGTGTCGAAAAGCCTTGGTGGAAATTTTGGTAGCAAAGTACAGCTACCAAATAAGAATAGGTGTTGCGTAGCCGACACCTATTCAGGTGTTGAACAAACCCGAGTATTGCTTTAGGAACAGCGGGGGCAGGTTCTTTGAAATGTCCGCAATGATGAATCAAACGACATAATCATTAGGTCGGACTGAAGGCTCATGGTTGACGTAATCACATGAAAATCTTAGTGTCAGATTTAGCGAACAACAGACATAAATCCTCAGATAATTAAGCAGGTAAATATGTCAGCTTTGTACTACGAAACTGTCTTCACTTTTGCAGATTGACAGTTTAGTGTTCTTTAGTATTTTAAGTAGTTGGTTAAGTGGATTAAACACCCTCTATTGTATTAGAGAATTATAAAGCAAGGCTAATAGTATAGGTGCAATTTAACAGATTTTGTTGACTATTATTGACCTTACTATTCGGCACTAGGCTTACAACATGACTGCGACCATGGTTATGATTGTACTCTGGCGTTGACCGAGTAAAGCGTAAAGTCTGATCCCACTTTGGACTCTTTAATTCAATTTGTTCATTTATCTTAAGCCACTTTCCTTGATACGTTTTCAGTAAGTATTCCCCTTTATCTTTAAGCCAAATATCAACTTCTATGACAAAACTATTATCCGCTTTTAAAGTTAAATTAGTGGCATGATGGCAATCAGTAGCTCCGTATTCATTTATTAAAGGAATTTTATAGTTGGGTGTTTTAGCAACATAGTTTTTTGGAAAGAGGTACAAGCCGAAATTATTGACAGAGTATGAATGGTTACCCTGAGCCAACAAAGTAGTCGATGAAATCTCATAACCTAAGGTTTCTAAACTGGTAAGAATACTATCTATTCGCGTATGATATTTTCTACTTGGGGTATATATCAATGTATCATTACTTATTTTTTGCGGAAAAGGATGTTGGTTAACATGCAGTTCAAACAAATCTTTATTAAGCGCCTTATGAATTTGCTCAATATTTCGTTCAGATAAATGAGTCGCAAATAAGTGCACTTGTGTCTTTGAGCTACAAGCACTAACTAAAAATACACATATGAACACTAAAATAGTACGTTTTTTCACCAGTTCGCCCTCGTATTGATTACAACTGTAATACTACAGATAATTACGCTTATAAACAAAGTAAAAGTTACTTGGAAAAATTATGCCAAATCATATAGGTATGATTAAAGAGCTCACTGTAGATGGATATTAAACTCCTTTCGAAAAATATGTTTAGAAGAACATTAACTTGAGATTTTAGTATTTTCCAGGAAATGACTGTTGCTACATGTGCAGTAGCAACTCTTAGCAACTTACTTATGACTTTAATATCATCTGCTATCTGTTCACAAAGCAGACATATAAACGCAACATCAACTTTAGTAAACTAAGCGCACTAAGTGAACGTCTCAGAAACACCTGATAACGACTATATCAGGCTCTTTCCTGCCTTAATACTACCTGTCATTTTGACACAAAATGAGTCATAAATTCATACTGGTTTCACAATAAAAAGTGCCCAAATATCATTGTTCATTACGACTTTTCTCATTATATGAAGAGACACGCACCAAAAAGCTATTCAAAGTGTTATATTGCACACGCTCATCCGAGTAACTCGCTACTATTAATGGTTTAAATAAAGTGTCAAATGTTGTCAAATCTGAAAAGTTAAAATCAATGTTATCTATCTCTTTGAATAAACTGGTGCTATTAGTTTTTTTACTTGTGATTATATATTTTGGGTATGGAAGATATACATTACATAAAATTGAGCAGGCAGAAGCTTCAGTTTTTATTTTAAGTCCTCAACTAAACGATATTTATTTTTTAGACTTAACAACATTGAAGAATGATAAAGTCGAGCTTAAAAACAAATACCAGTTAGCTAAAGTTATTAGAATAAGTGATGATAATGTCGTTGTAGTTTATGGTAATTATTTCTATCAATGGCAATATTCAGTGGTAAATAGTATTAAGTATGGTGATTTAACTAACCATGATTACTTTAAAACAATACCAGGCTATATAACTTTTAATGAAATTAAAGAAATGAGAAAAAATGGCAGTATTTATTTAGTTAAAAGGCCGATTAGTAAGCACTTATATGGTGTTAAGGTGAGTCATTACTAAAGTTGACATATATACTTCACCAATCAACTGATAAGTTACTCCCCTTCTTTACTATTAATGAGATTAAATAATGAAAATCGCGGTAATTTTAGGCACATCAAAATCTGATGGTAATACTCGGGCAATGGTTGACGCTTTCGTTAATGCATCTGGAGCTACTTTATTTGATCTTGCGAATTACGAATTATCATTTTTTGATTATGAAAATAAAAATAGTACTGATGATTTCATACCACTCGTTCGAGAGTTAATTGGCTTTGACCATCTTGTTTTCGCTTCTCCGGTTTATTGGTATTCGATGTCGGCGCAATTAAAAGTATTCGTCGATCGACTATCTGACTTACTCTCTTTCGAGAAAGCGCTAGGTCGTGAATTAAAGGGCAAGTTCTGCTCGGTTATTGCAACAGGGTATAATGAAGAACTGCCTAGTTGCTTTGTTGACCCATTCGAAATGACAGCAACTTATTTGCAGATAAAATATAAAGGTTATGCATATCACTGTGTTCAAACTGAATCTAATTTAAACCAGATGAATACCACTGCTCTGGTTGCTGTTCAAAACCTGACTAATTAAATCAACAAAAGTAATTATAATTGATGTTAAAAAGTAGTGTGTTTACAAACTAATCCAAGCGATTAATGACTATGAGTTATGCTTATTTGATGAAGAAAATTTCTGTGAAAACTTATCGTTGGCCAACAGCGCAAGTATAATAATACTTCCCCCGATTGTTAGGCGTAAAATATCAGCATCACGATTCCAAAAAACAACATTTACCACAATACCCGCAGGTATTAATAAATTATTAGCAACAGCAAGCTTACCAACACTGACCTGTGTTGCGCCTTTATTCCAAGCAAAGTAACCAATTCCAGACGCGACAAGCCCTAAGTAGGTCAACACTCCCCATTGCAATGAAGTAGTAGGTAAATTATCTGCATTGCCAAGCGCTAAATAACATGGAATAACCACCGCTAACGCTCCGATAAAAAACCAACCGAACACTGTGCTTTGTGGTAAATTTGAAGGTTGGCTTGCAATGGTACGCTTGTAAAATACTTGCCCGCCTGCAAAGCAAAGGTTAGCACCTTGAACAATCAAGAAACCCTTTAAAAAACCTTCATCAATGCCTTGATAGCGAATGGTTATTGCTCCGATAACAGCCAATAACGAGCTGATAATAAACCCGACATTTAGTCGTTTTTCCAGTATGTCGTTAAGCAGTGTTATGTAAATAGGTGTCATAACAGTAAAAAGTAAAACTTCAGGAACTGAAAGGTATAAAAAAGATTGGTAATAAAAACCATACATTATGCCGAGTTGTAACGCGCCACAAAACATCAGCTGTACAGCAACTTTTTTATCGATTTGGCGCAGTTTTAAAAACGGTAAAAAAATCATAGCGGCTAATGAAACACGCATTAAAACCGAAAACCATGCATCGACTTGGCCAGCAAGATAGACACCGATCAAGCTAAAAGAAAATGCCCACATTAAGGTGACAGCAACGAGCATTGGCATGATTTGAATTCCCACTACGTTAAAATGACGGCTAGTTTACCGACTTCTTGAATTTCGGTATATCTGTTTTTGCCTTTACTGGGCTGAATGATGTTAAACACAGCTGTGTGAGGCGGATACACTCTGAAGTGCTTTGTTTTTTGGCTTATTTAGACTTAATTAGACTGAGTTGGGATTGGACAGTAAACCTTATTATTTACAAACCAGTTAAATTATAAGGTTTACGTATTAACTACAAAATAGGCAAGTATACATCGGTGATCATATCCGCCTCTTTGATGTCAGGACCAACATTGACATAGTGAAAGAAGATAGGAAATTGGGCGAGTGTTTCACCACTTTCTGGAAACCACTGTTTATATAAGTCTCTTGCGATAGTCATATTATCGCGTGAACCGATATGGCGGACTTTTGCACAGCGCAGAGCGGGGATTACTTTATTTACAATACCGTGAGTGTTATCTGAAATTTCCTGTTCAATAGAAACACATAAATCTACGCGATAATCTTCAGGTGACACTGCGTTTGGATCATTATAATGCACACCATAACTGCGATGTATGTCAGAGGGCGGCATTTTATTCTCTTTACGCCATTTTATTAGCTTATTAATTGATTTGTTGATAAGCAACGGCGAGCCTAAATGTTCATAAACCGCGATTTTAGTTTCAGGAAAATGGACTATCTCTACATTCATTACAATTCCAATTGAGTTAAAACCTTAGTGTTGAATAAAGGTGTGTATATTAATATTAACAATACCAGATAGAAGCTTAGGTACTAAACAATTTATTATACAACTGATTAAGGCAAATAATTTGAGAATAACGTGATCGATTTCAATTTATCAATGCCATTTACTTCAGCAAAATCTAAAATAAAATAATCTAAACTATCAGCAGCATGAGTAATATAAATTTGGTCACTATCAAGCTCATCTTTTGTCACTTGCTCAAGCTTTTTAATTGGATTCATCGAACTTAATAAAGCGACTTTAGCTAAATCCCATCCATCTAGGAACCAAAAAACATTTGATTTACCCGCCTTATTTAGGGTGTCTACAAAGTTAATAAGTGAAATATTCTCGATAGAAAAGTCTATCGGTTTCGCATAATATTCCGTGCCTATATCACCTTCGTTTCCCGTAAAAATATATTTAACTTGAATGGTACCTATATCTAAATCGGAGAGTGGTTTATTTTCGATTAATCGGCCGATAAAGGCTTTGGAAAAGTTTATACGTTTGATAACTTTTGGGTTCGGTAAATTAAGTCCAGCGTCATTTTCATAAAAATCTACTAGCACCAACTCCTTTTCTGGCTGTCCCTTAATTGCTTTAGTTACCTGCAAAAAACCGATTTTCCCATCAGGCCACTCAGGTGTCCAACCGCTTTCAACAGTATAAGTGTACTGACCATTTTTAAAGGTATATTTGGGGTAACTGAGCGAGCCTCCAACCCAAAACTGTTCACCACCTAGCAAAGTCATATCTGGTGCCATATTTTGACTTTTATGACCCGCCCAAACAGCATATCGATAGCCAGACTCACCCATATCGTCAATTCGGACATTAAAGCGCGGTGAATTCCAAGTCAGAACAGCAGCCTTAAACTCACGCAAACTTGGATGAATATAACGTCGACGCTCATCTAAAGTCGCTTTCATCACTGCTTTATGTTTTCTTGTTTTAATACTTACCTTGTGAATAAAGCTAGATTCATCTGTCCAAACTTCGCCATTATTAAACATAATGCCGCGCCATCCCATGGTACTCCAATCGTTTGTGCTCGAATTAGCAATTTGACTAATTAACTTGTCATTAAATACTTCCTCAAATCGAACCAGCATTTCTTTAGCTGAATTAATTGGCTCAAGTGGGTACGGGGTTTCAAATGGGTACTCTATTACTTCAACTATACAAGCGCGATAGCCAGATCTAAATGCAGCGATAATACTCGGTACTTTTTGCTTTTGATATTGCTGAGGTGAAGCAGACAACTCTTGGGTTAAATCTTCAATATCAATCGCACATGCATCATGGCTTTGGCTTTGGCTTTGGCTTTGGCTTTGGCTTTGGCTTTGGCTTTGGCTTTGGCTTTGGCTTTGAGTGTTATCAACACCTGTAAGATAAAAGAAGAAAAGCAAAAATGCTGAAATAATCGTGACGTTAAAAATCGTTTTTGTCATAGTTTTTGTGGCCGAAGTTTATTTACGCTTGCTTAGAGGCAAACGGAATTTGAATAATGTGAGATGATAATTGCCGCGATTATATCTTACTAAGTAGGCAAGCACTTGATTTTACCAATAGTTTTTTTGAAACCTAGCCTAGTTTTATTATTCATATTAAGTGTTATTAATAAAAACATTCTATATTAACAAAGCAAGGTTAGCTGTATTAAGTAAGCAATTCTAAATTTAAGTAAGGTTGTTTGATATATTTACAACCGTAACTTTTGCGCTTAAACTGCTGAGAGTAATAAATTTAAATAAAAAATATATATATTTAAAAACATTAACCCTAGCTCTTAATTCTTTAAAAGGTGCATTATGCAGCAATCATTTATGAGTGCGTTTTATAAAAACTTTTTAGGTAACTCGCCTGAATGGTACAAACTCGCAATAATTTCATTTTTATTTATCAATCCATTGCTATTCTTTTTTGTAGATCCCTACATAGCTGGTTGGGCTTTGGTTATTGAGTTTATCTTCACTTTAGCAATGGCCCTAAAATGTTATCCATTGCAACCCGGTGGTTTATTAGCAATTGAAGCCGTCGCCATCGGTATGACAAGCCCTAACCAAGTCATGCATGAAATGATTTTAAACTTTGAAGTTATCTTATTGTTAATCTTCATGGTTGCGGGTATCTATTTCATGAAGAGCTTACTGCTATTTTTGTTCACCAAAATAGTAACTAAAGTTCGCTCTAAAGTAATGGTGTCTTTACTGTTTTGTTTCTCTGGCGCGTTCTTATCAGCTTTCTTAGATGCATTAACGGTTATTGCAGTAATCATCAGTGTAGCTGTTGGTTTTTACTCTGTTTATCATAAGGTTGCCTCAGGCAAAGAAGTGTTGGTTGATCATGACCATGACCACACTACTGATAACGAATTAGCTGAATATTCTCGTAATGATTTAGAACAATTTCGTGGTTATTTACGTAACCTAATGATGCATGCTGGTGTTGGTACTGCTTTAGGCGGTGTTTGTACTATTGTAGGCGAACCTCAAAACTTAGTTATTGGCCAACAAGCAGGCTGGGAATTTCTTGAATTTGCCATTCGTATGTCACCGGTTACAATTCCAGTATTTTTTGCAGGTATGTTGACTTGCGTACTTTTAGAAAAGATAAAATGGTTTGGCTACGGTGTAGCTTTACCCGATAATGTTTATAATATTTTAAATGAGTATGATATTGCTCAAAGCGCTAAGCGCAATAAGCTTGATAATGTAAAGCTTATTATGCAAGGTGTTATTGCTGTTTGGTTAATTGTTGGTTTAGCGCTACATTTAGCCCCTGTTGGCATGATTGGTTTATCGGTAATTATTCTTGCCACTGCATTTACCGGTGTGACTGAAGAGCACCAAATTGGTCATGCTTTTGAAGAAGCATTACCTTTTACCGCGTTACTTGCGGTATTTTTTGCCGTGGTTGCCGTCATTGTTGATCAATCATTGTTTACCCCTGTAATTACCTGGGTATTAACTTTTGAAGGAAACATGCAACTTGTAATGTTCTATCTAGCAAATGGCTTTTTGTCTATGGTCAGTGACAACGTTTTCGTTGGTACGGTATACATAACAGAGATCACAAAAGCATTAGCCGAGGGACAAATTACTCGTGACCAATTTGACTTACTTGCTGTTGCAATTAACACCGGTACTAACTTACCAAGTGTTGCGACACCAAATGGCCAAGCCGCTTTCTTATTCTTATTAACTTCAGCATTAGCACCGTTAATTCGCTTGTCTTATGGGCGCATGGTTATTATGGCTTTGCCATATACGATTGTATTAACGATTGTTGGTTTACTGGCAATTTCTACCGGTCAACTGTCAAAATATACTGAAATTTTTTATGAGAATAATATTATTCAGCATCACAGTGCGGGTCCAGCGACTAAAGCACCAGGTGGGCATTAAGTCTTGGTAACGTTTATAAAGTAATGTTTACTAATAAAAGCGCCCTTGTGGCGCTTTTTGTTTATTGCTAGCATGCGTAAAATTTTAATAACAAAAAACAGTATAGGTATCTCTTCGTGAACTTTTTAAGTCAATTACCGTTAAACCAACGCGCATGGCAATTACTCGCTGCCAGTGCATTATGCTTTGAACTAATCGCGCTTTATTTTCAATATGTTATGGGGCTTGAGCCTTGCATCATGTGTATTTATCAACGTACAGCTATTTGGGGAGTATTTTTAGCGGGCGTTGTTGGCTCATTCGGATGCCAAAAGTTAGTATTTCGTATCGCAGCATATGGCTTATGGGGAACGGGCGCTATTTGGGGCTTTATGATTGCCTTAGAGCATATTGAAATGCAATCATCAACAATGTCGTTTTTATTTAGTTGTGACGTTTTTCCAAATTTTCCGTCATGGGCACCATTACATCAATGGTTACCGGCTTTGTTTGAAGCTTCAGGCGACTGTGGCGACATCAATTGGCAGTTTTTAGGCTTTAGCATGCCACAAGTTATGTTGGTTATATTTGCACTTTATAGCGTAGCGTTAGCTGTTGTATTGCCGGTACGATTAATAAAAGCCAAAATGCCATAAACCATTGGCTAGCTCACGTTAATGTGATTGATAGTGAATTGTTAAAACAAAAATAAGCGACATATGTCGCTTATTTTATTTGTTGTATCAGTGTTGTTAAGTTGGCTGACTTTTTATCTGAAACTGATTTTTAGATCAACAGTAAGTAACAAACAATGCCAACTAAACAGGCAATGATGAAACTTAAAATTGCCCCCTCTCTGACCATATCTTGAATTTCAATTTCACCGGTACCGTAAGCGATCGCATTGGGTGCTGTTGCAACGGGTAGCATAAACGCACAACTTGCACATATTGCCGCTGGAACCATTAACACTTTAGGATCGTAACCTGAGGCAATTGCAGCAGCAGCTAAAATCGGCATTAGTAATGTGGCAGTTGCGGTATTACTGGTTATTTCGGTCAGGTAAGTCACCACTAAACAAATAGAAATGATCATGATCACAACAGGTAAACTCTCAAATGTTGCTAACCACTGGCCAAGTAAGTCGCTCAAACCTGAAGCCACAAAACCTTTGGCCAAAGCTATGCCGCCAGCAAATAACAATAACATTCCCCAAGGTATGGTTTTTGCACTGTCCCAATCTAGCAAACGTGAGCCTTTTCCATTTGGCACAACAAACATCAACACAACGGCAAATAAAGCCACCGTACTATCGCCAGCTATTTCAATATCTAAAGCGCTGCTCCAACCACCAAAGGGCTCTTTACGCGTTATCCACGCTAAGGCAGTTAAACCAAAGACCCACAAGGTGCGTTTTTCTTCTGTGCGCCATACACCTAATTCAGGTAAGTGTACGGTTTGTTCAAGTTTGACGTTTCTTGTTAACCAAAAAGCAATAATAGGAATAGCTAACAATACGATAGGAACACCTATTTTCATCCATTCAAGAAAACCAAATTCTACACCGGTTTGCTCTTCATAAATTGCCATAAAAATTACATTCGGAGGTGTGCCTATTGGGGTGCCAACACCGCCAACACTTGCTGCATAGGCTATGCCTAAGATTAAAGCCACGGTTAGGTTTTTGTTGTCTATATGCTTGAGGATAGCTAATGCGATAGGCAACATAATTAAGGTCGTGGCTGTATTTGAAATCCACATACTTAAAAAGGCACTCGCAAGCATGAAACCAAGCACCATTCGCCGGCCACTTTTTACCCCAACTAACCTGACCATATAAACAGCTAAACGCTCATGGGCACCGCTTTTTTCAATGGCTTTAGAAAGCATAAAGGCGCCCATCAATAATAGAATGACATGGCTACCTAAAGCGGATGCTACTGCTTTATGATCAACAATATTAAAAAGCGGCAATAACGCAAATGGTACTAATGACGTTGCAGGTATAGGTAATGCTTCTGTTACCCACCAAATCACGGTTAAAAGTGTAATCGCGGCTGCAATTGCAGCCTTGCTCTCCAAGCCGATAGCTTGTAGAACAAAGTAAAATAAAATTGCTAGAATTGGCGCTAATGGGATGAATGACGGCCGAGTTAATTTCATAAGTTTGTCCAATATTTATTATTTTTTTTATTATTTTCCAATATCAACGAATTGATCTATTGGCTATATTTTATTGATACTGCTCAAGCATTTGGCTGGCGTTTTGCCAAGTTGCGTTCTCACTCAATGTTGACCAACTTTGCTTTTGAACTGATTTATTTAATAGGTTTTCCAGCCTTGCGCCTGAAGTTACCGACGTAGAAATATTGGCATTATCGAGCACCTCAATACAGCCCTGACGATTATTGCAAAGTAACAACATATCACAGCCTGCAGATTGTGCAGCTTCTGCACGCTCTGTGTAGCCACCAACGCATGCCGCACCTTGCATTGATAAATCGTCACTGAATATAACACCTTTAAATCCGAGCTGCTCTCGCAAAATATTTTGCAGCCAATAACGAGAAAAACCAACCGCTTCGCTATCTACATCAGGAAAAATAACATGTGCAGGCATTAATGCATCAACCATCCCTTTCTCGATGAGTTGTTGAAATGGCATCAAATCTTGCTGAAAAATTTCAGTTTTTGAACGTGGGTCAATCGGTAAATCAATATGCGAGTCTGCTTTAACACTGCCATGACCTGGAAAGTGCTTTCCTGTTGCTTTCATACCAACAAAATGCAAACCGCTAACAAAAGCTTGTGCTAATTCACTAACGTATTCAGGCTGCTGATGAAACGCCCTATCTCCAATAACGTCACTAATATTGTTAATATCAAGTACGGGAGCAAAACTGATATCAATGCCAACTGCTTGTACTTCTAGCGCCATCAAAATAGCACTTTGTTTAGCGAGCTCTTTCGCTAAAGTAAGGTTTTGCCCTGATAACTGCCACAACTTGCCCATAGCAGGAATTAAAGAAAACCCTTCTCTAAACCTTTGCACACGACCACCTTCATGATCAACAGCTAATAACATAGGTTTATTAGCTGCCGCTCGTATTTGATGACTCAATTGTGTAATTTGTTCTGGCGAATGATAATTTCTGGTAAAAAAGATTAATCCACCGACGAGTGGATGTTGAATAATTTCTTTATCTTCTTGAGACAGTGATGTGCCTTGCACATCAAGCATTACTGGACCCATAACGGCACTTTAATAAATAAATATGCTGCTACTTTACCTAAATAGCAGCCATAAACAAAGAGGCTAAGCAAATTTAACAGCGAAATAGTTAAGCACTAAATTGCAGGTTAAATTTATTTGTTAATGGCAAAAAACGTATAGTAAGACAATCAGTTACCCTACCAACACTTAGCTTTTTGGCGCCACTGGCATTGGCGCGCCAACACCTGCAGCGACATAAGGTATTACATTACGAATTACGTCTGAAATTTGTAATTCACGCTCGAAGTCACTCATGGCAATATCAATCAAAGCATCGCTAGAAGACATAGTAAAAACTACTGTTCCCATGGTGAAATGTAGACGCCAAAACATTTCTTCAGCGCTCAATTCTGGATAAGCTTTTTGCACAGCGATAATAAAGTTATCAATTACGCCAGGATACTGAGTCGTTAAAAACCAACGCAAGAAGCCCTGACTATCTGTATAACCCCTACCTAACAATTGTAAGAAGTTGCTCGTCCCGTTAACTTTAAACTCATTTAATGATAATAACGGGTCAATAAATGCAGAAAAAACCTCAATTAAGCTGGGTGATTCTTTTTCACAAATTTGGGTTAATGCGGATTCTAGTCGCGGTGACAACTCATTCATATAACGCGACATAACTGCCTTGATCAACTCTTTTTTTGAGCCAAAATGATAGTTAACCGCAGCTAAATTGACTTCTGCCTGACTGGTTATTTCACGTAAAGAAGTGCCATTAAAACCTTTATCTGCGAATAAACTCTCAGCCGCATCTAATATTTTATTTTTTGTACTCATAAGTAAATAACGCCGTAGGTATTATAAAACAAGAAATTAATACAAGCAGTTTAAACAAGCGTTTAAAATAACGCAACTAGGATTATTGTTTGATGAAAAATTCAAGTTCAAATCAATTAAAGCTTATCAAAGCAGTTTTATAAAAAACTATTAAATAATCAAACACTCGTAATAGAACAACGGCTATATGCTACTGTTCAAAGCGATCATGTTGTTCAATTAAATTAACGTTTAATAAATAAACTTTGGATGCATATTGTGCCTTATTAAGGGGTTGTTCAGGGAGGTTCTGATTACAAACAATTACACAAATAACACAGTTATAAACAGCGAATGCCCGTATTATGCTCGTGTGTTTCTTGAGACCTCTTTTGAGACGCAAATTTCATACTTTCCCTAGTATATTTTATATAGTGGCTCAGCAGCCTTTTCGCTGAGCTTTTTTTTGCCAAAAATTCAGCGCTTATCCGTTTTATCTACAAAATATCAATACTATTGCCAAGCCGATCATCTCAATCTACACTAGCCATTAGTACGTTGGCTATTCACTGACAAAAACAAAAACGGATATTTATGAAATCAACTCTTAAACTAACGACTACCGCTATTCTAGTAGCAGCTAGCCTTAGCGCTTGTAATGGCGATAATACAACAAAAAATGAATCGAACCCCATCAGCGTGGTTGACCAAGCATTAACGGCTCAAGATGCAGAAAAATTTTTAATACAAACCGAAAAAGAGCTAGTAAAGTTAAACCTTGAAGGCAGTCGTGCCGCTTGGATCAATGCAAATTTTATTACTGAAGACACCTCTTCTCTGGCTGCAGAAGCAGATCAAAAATCGACAGAAGCCGGTGTACGCTTTGCCATGCAAGCAGCAAAATTTGACAAGGTTAATGTGAGTGACGATCAACGCCGTAAACTTAACATACTTAAGCAAAGCTTAGTTATGCCGGCACCACAAAATTCTGAAAAGTCGGCTGAATTAGCCCAAATTGGCGCAGAATTGAATAGTATTTACGGTAAAGGTAAATATACAACTGAAGCGGGTAAAACCTTAAGTTTAGGCGAGATGACTGCAACAATGGCAACATCTCGAAACTACGATGAGTTGTTAGAAATGTGGCAAGGTTGGCGAACCATCAGCCCTGATATGAAGCCTTTATATATACGACAAGCTGAACTTGCAAACGAAGGTGCTCAAGGACTTGGTTATGCTGATTTAGGTACCATGTGGCGTTCAAACTATGATATGCCTGCAGATGAATTTGCTAAAGAACTAGACCGCTTATGGGGACAAGTTAAGCCTTTATATGATGATTTACATTGTTATGTTCGCTCTGAATTAGGCAAAACATACGGTGAAGATAAAGTACCACAAGATCAACCTATCCCTGCGCATTTATTGGGTAACATGTGGGCACAGTCTTGGGGTAATATTTATGACTTAGTCGCACCAGAAGATGCTGACCCAGGATATAATCTTACCGAGCAACTTGCCAAAAATGATTACGACGAAATAAAAATGGTTAAGGGCGCTGAAAGCTTTTTCACCTCACTTGGTTTTGATGCCTTACCTGAAACATTTTGGCAACGTTCGTTGTTTACTAAACCTGAAGATCGCGATGTTGCATGTCACGCATCAGCTTGGGACTTAGATTCAAAAGATGATATACGCATTAAAATGTGTATCCAAAAGACCGGTGAAGACTTTTCGGTTATTCATCATGAATTAGGTCATAACTTTTATCAACGTGCTTATAAAAACCAACCGGTATATTACCAAAACAGTGCTAACGACGGTTTTCATGAAGCCATTGGTGACACTATCGCCCTGTCAGTTACGCCCAAGTACTTAAAGGAAATTGGTTTAATTGACACTATTCCAGATGAGTCAAAAGATATTGGCTTATTAATGAAAATGGCGCTCGATAAAATTGCCTTTATTCCGTTTGGTTTAATGGTAGATCAATGGCGTTGGAAAGTGTATTCGGGTGAAATAACCGCTGAAAATTATAACAGTGCATGGTGGGAGCTACGCGAAAAATATCAAGGTGTTACTGCACCAGTAGAACGCAGCGTAGATGCGTTTGACCCTGGCGCTAAGTACCATGTACCTGCTGGCGTACCATATTCTCGTTATTTCTTAGCACATATTCAACAATTTGAATTCCATCGTGCCTTGTGTGAAATATCAGGAAATACTGACCCTATTCACCGTTGCTCTATATATAACAATAAAGATGCCGGTGATGCGCTAAATACAGTGCTTGAAATGGGTTCAAGCCAGCCATGGCAAGAAGCCTATAAAGTATTAACTGGCAGTGGACAAATGGATGCAACCGCAATCATTGACTACTTCGAGCCATTACATACTTGGTTAAAAGATAAAAACCAAGGAAAACAATGTGGTTTTTAATATTTTGCTAGTAACAAAATAAGTAAAAGCAAAAAGCCCTTAAATCTTATGATTTAAGGGCTTTTTTAATTTTTAAATATGACCCGTCCTAAATAGTAAGTATAGCTTTGAAAAGCATTATTAACCGCTTTAGGCTTTTCCATTAAATAATATGCAATTACACTAAATTATAGTTTTTTATACATAACAGTTCAAACAACAAAGCAATAACCAATTGTATTTAAAAGGTTTTAATTTTTGGCCAGTTCTTTGCTACTATCTATTAATAAACTATTAACAAATACCAACAAAGACAAGGGAGTGACACCATGACAGTAATTCTTGAAGACCGCCCAATTGAACAAGTACGTGAAGAAACCATAGACCAGTTAATTTATAACTACAGTCACGGTGTAATTTCAGCAGAAGCATTTGAACGTCGATTAGACCAAGCAATGAACAGCGAATCTCATCAAGAAATAGTCGACCTTGTTGCTGACCTTTCACTTAAGGCAGATACAAACTACAGTGATAAGAAAGAACATCAATTTACGCCAAGCTATACCTCAGGAGATGTTGACGATACTTTACATCTTAAGAGTATGTTAGGTAATGTCGAACGAAGTGGTCAATGGTTAGTTCCTAAAACTATTACGGTAAATAACATTTTGGGTGAAGCCGTACTCGATTTTACCGATGCTATTTTTCAGCACCAACATGTCACGATTAAATTAAACTGTATTATTGGTAGTAGCAAAGTCTATATACCAGAGAATGTTAACGTGGTTTGTAAAAGCTATTGCATCATCAGTAGCATCGAAAATAAAGCCCCTTCGATGGCAAGTAGACAAGCGCCTATTATTACTATTGAGGGTAAAGTCGTTTTAGGGTCATTAAATGTGGAAATTAAAAGGACCATTAAAGAGAAATTTATTGCTTTCGCTAACAACCTAAAGTCCGCTTTTGATGTTGATAAGTAAATTGGATAGGTAGCAGGTTAAATAAGTTTTAAGTTTCTACCTAAAACAGCAAATCATCCAAAGTTTAATTAAAATGACATGATTAAAACGAACTAGTAAAACTTGCCTCCGAATATCTAAAACTAAAAAAGCCAAACTATGTTTGGCTTTTTCATTGAATAATAATTTTTTAAAAGGGTAAGTTAGCTTTACATCTCAAAGTGAAAGTAAATGACTTAAAAGCTAACTATTACAACAAACCAAACGCCGACATTAAGCTTCGCCCGCTCAAAAGTAGAGTGACCAAAATAACAGCAACCGCTGCAATGTTTTGCCAGCGATTATTTCGGTGTTCCCCTAACGCTTGAGTATTAACAATCCATAATAAAAATATACTGATCAAAGGTAGAAGCAGACCATTCGCAATTTGAGCAAACCAAATTACCGTTACTGGTTTAAAGCCAGCACTACTGATTACCACTCCTAAAGTTAAGATAATTATCCACGTAAGTCTAAAACCAAAACCATTTAAGCTTTTATCTAAATTTAAAATACCGCTCAATGCAAAAGCCGCAGCTAAAGGTGCTGTAATCGCTGATGATATACCTGCAGCGAAAAGTCCAAAGCCTAAGAATATACTGGCAGCATCACCAAATAATGGCTGTAAAGATGGCGCAATATCGGCGGTGCTTTGCAAACTAATTTGTTTACCAAAAAACGCAGAAGCAGCGGTGGATAAAATAGCTACCGAGATTATAGCGCCAAGTGGAATGGACACAAACAAATCTTGTCGCGCCTTTGAAATGTCGTCCACTGAATGCCATTTTTTACTTGCTGTGGAAGCATGCAAAAACAAATTATAGGGGACGACTGTAGTGCCAATAAGTGCAATAACGGTGAGGGTTGCGCCTGTAGGTAATTCAAAGGCAATAAAACCTTTACCTAGCTCAAGCCACTGTGGGTCACTTAAGAAAAACGTGACGATAAACGCCACACTCATTAAGCCCACTAAAAGTACTAAAGCTCGTTCAATAATTTTGTAGCTACCCGTGATCAATAATAAAAAGGCAATTACACCAATCAATAATGGAAATAACCAATTTACGTAAGCCCCCTGCCAACCTAATTGCTCGACAACACTGACTAAACCTAAACTCGCACCAGAGATATTGCCACTTTGATATGCACCATTGCCGACCACAATAGCGCTGACAACTAACGTAATCACAAAAGCTTTAATCATGGGCTGTTTTATCGCTTGGCGAATATTTTCACCTAAACCTTGTTGACTAACAATGCCAAGACGCGCCGCCATCTCTTGTAATATTAACGTGGCCACCATAGCAAATAATAATGCCCACACCAGAGACAAGCCATAATTTGCGCCCGCTAAAGAGGCGGTAATAATAGTACCCGGCCCGATAAATGCCGCGGTGACCAAAAATGCTGGTCCGACTGTTGGAAGCTTCATAGAATCTACCTTGTTTATTATTATAATTTAAAGAGGCATTGTTAGAGCTATGCTGTACAAGTATTTAGCTTTTTAAAGCTTATGTAAATGAAGTAATGCATAAAGTGATAAATGCTAATAGTTGAAAATTATATTAGCATTTAATGCGCTGAGCGCCAGCAATTTTAGCGTGCTGACGCGCGCTAGTATTAACGTAATAAATGTAAAAAATGCAGATGTTTATGGTATTGATCGATAATGTTATTAATCACGGCCGTTTTTGACCACCCCATGATGTCATAATCTTGTCCGCCCTCACCTAAATGTACTTCTGCTCGGTAATAACTTTGATCGTCTTCATCCGATTCATTAACAAAGTCTGGTTGTGAATGTTTACGAGCCAATACCCTATAAACAAACTCTTGCTCTTCTCCATGAGAGACTATTAAGCTTAAGCCGTTTTCATAAGTCACGACAACACTGATTTGATTTTTTTCAAGTTCTTGGGAAACTGATTCAAAAGCAGGTGCTACTGTTTGACTAATAAACTTATTAACATTGGCCTTGTTGGGGTAATCAACAATGTTTTTAAGTCGAACTTGCCAACTGTCATTATTTTCGTTGCCCGCATGAGGCACTGCGTTAATCAATTGACTGTCCTGTTTAAAGGCTTCTACACGCAGGGATTTAATTAAACCGATAATAGCTAGAAGTAAAACAACAGCAAATGGAAGAGCACTTGCAATGGTCATGGTTTGAAGTGCGTTAAGCCCCCCAGCTATCAATAATATAGCCGCCACTATACCGATACCCACCGCCCAATACACACGCTGCCATAACGGCGTCTCGTTACTGCCATGCGAGCACAACATATCAACGACCATAGCGCCAGAGTCACAGGATGTAACAAAAAATATTACGATCATGAGTACACTAAAAAACGATAACACTGTACTCAACGGAAAGTTTTCTAGAAAAACAAACAATGCTACAGAGGAATCGTTACTGACCATTTCTCCAAGCTCAACAACCCCTTGGTTGTGCACCAAGTCGATAGCACTATTTCCGAAAATGGTCATCCAGAATAGAGTAAATACGGTAGGGATTAACATTACACCTATGATGAATTCACGAATGGTGCGTCCTCGTGAAATTCTCGCAATAAACAAGCCAACAAAAGGAGCCCAAGCCAACCACCAGCCCCAATAAAATATTGTCCAACCACCTATCCAATCGGTTTTCTTGTAGGCGAATAAATTGAACGTGTTATGGACAATATCTGCTAAATAATCACCTATATTTTGCAAATAAGCTTGAAGTAAAAATACCGTCGGCCCCAGAAGAAATATTAATAGCAATAAAATGACTGCTAGCACCATGTTAGTTTCTGAAAGTATTTTAATGCCTTTATCTAGGCCTGTAGCTACAGAGATAACGGCTAAACTGACGATGCCACACATAATAATGATTTGATTAGTCACTGAGACTTCAATTCCGAATAAATACCCAAAACCTGAGTTTACTTGTGACGCCCCTAGTCCTAATGATGTAGCAACACCGAAAACAGTACTCACCACAGCAAAAACATCAACTAAATGCCCTGGCCATTGATATATTCTGTCGCCAATCAATGGATATAAAGCCGATCGTAAGGTCAGCGGTAAGTTATGACGATAACTAAAATAAGCTAACACTAAAGCGACAATTGCGTAGATAGCCCAAGCATGCAAGCCCCAGTGAAAAAAGGTCATTTTCATCGCTTCTTGAACAGCAGCAACCGAGCCAACTTCTGCAGTAGGTGGCGATAAATAATGCATCAAGGGTTCTGCAACGCCAAAAAACATCAAGCCGATGCCCATACCTGCAGCAAACAACATTGATAACCAAGTTAGCATTGAGTAATCAGGGGTCGCATGATCTGGTCCTAAGCGAATATCACCGTAACGAGAAAGACCTAAAAAAATAACAAAAAAGAAAATAAATGCGACAGTCAGCACATAAAACCAGCTGCCATTATCGACAATGCTTGTTTGAATTACTGAAAATAGTTGCTGTGCTTGTTTTGGTAATGCTGCTGTATAAATTAATAGGGCAATTATGATAGATGAAGCGCTTACAAAAACCTTCTTATTTAATTGACTCTTGGCGGCTAAAGACAAAACCTTCCCCTAAATTTAATTTGAATAGATATTATATCGTGTAAATCGATGTTGAAAATGGTCGGAAATAAACACAATTATCAAACTTCACTGATTGTAAGTAATTAATATTTTGCCATGTTTTTGAATAAAAGCCCATATTTTGTTAAGCTTCACAAAACAAAAATATAATTAGAGCCCTAATAATATCAACTCGAATTATAATTTAAACATAACGGGAAACATAATATGAAATTCACTAAGCTGCATTGTGCTGTTTTAACAGCATTAGCCGCATCTGGTTCTTTATACGCCGAAGAAGCCAAAAAGAAAGCTAAAGCATCAATAGAAGTTATTGAAGTTACCGCTACCAAACGTTCTGAATCCATTCAGGAAGTGCCCGTTACAGTTACAGCATTAACAGGTGATAGCTTAGAGAAGCTTGGCGTTTCTAATTTTGATCAATATGTTGAGTTTTTACCAAATGTTGTTTTCCAAGGTACGGGCCCAGGGCAAAATGAAATATATATTCGTGGCGCAGCAACAACACAAACCAACATTTCAGTATCATCTGTGCAAGCATTACAGCCTTCAGTTGCATTTTATCTAGACGAGCAACCTGTTTCAATGCAAGGTCGTAATCTAGATATCTACGCTACAGACGTTGAACGTATAGAAGTATTACCTGGGCCACAAGGCACACTTTTTGGTGCTAGCTCACAATCTGGGACAGTTCGCTTAATTACCAACAAGCCAACACATGATGGTTTTGCTGCTGGTTTTGATACGAGCACAAGCTTTACCAAGGGTGGCGATATGAGCAACTCTGTTGAAGCTTACTTTAACATGTCGCTAAGTGACTCACTTGCAGTGCGTGTTACCGCTTATAATGATCACCAAGGTGGTTGGATTGACAATATTCTAAACGATCCAAGTAATGGTGGGTATATTGGCAGTGCAGTCGTCATTGATAGAATTTCTGCTAATTTTGCTAAATTAGCCGATCCTGAAAATACCCCTACTGCCTCACCACAAAATGATGCCTTAGTGGAAGATAACTTTAATACCGCAGATTATTCAGGAGCGCGCTTTGGTTTATCTTACATTATTAACAATGAATGGGATCTTTTAGTTCAGCATACTCAACAGTCACTCGATACCGAAGGTGTTTTCTCTTATGATCCCAACCTAGAGGGTGAAACATCAACCAATCGTTTTACACCAGAAAACAACAATGATGACTTTGGTTTAACCACTTGGACATTAGAGGGCCGACTTGAGCATCTAACGGTTGTTTATACTGGTGGTTATTTAGACAGAGATATCAACTCAACTATTGATTACACCGGTTATACCAATGGTGGCCAATTCTCTGCTTATTATGTATGTAATTATGCCAGTGCTCCTGACGCTCAAGAGTGTTTTGACCCGACTAAATTTTACAAAGAAGAAACCAGTAGTTCGCGTACAACTCACGAGTTACGGATGAATACTTCAGCTGAAAATCGCTGGCGGATAACTGCAGGTGTGTTTTATGACACGCAAGAATTAGGAACAGTTGGACAATTTAAAATAGCCAATACTGAGCTATTTCCTAATCTAGCGAGAGAGCTTGCTGGTACTGAAGGTATAAATAGTAATGGTGGTCCTTTCCCTTCAGAAGTGAGTTTCGTTAACGATGTTACCCACACCATTGATCAAATTGCAGTATTTGGACAACTAGAATACGATATTACCGATACAGTCACAGCAAGTTTTGGTGCTCGATGGTATCAAATTGATGACATCTATAAAGGTGCAACAACAACCGCTGATGTCAGTGGCCGACTTCGTGCCTTTGGTGATGGCAGTGATGCAGCCTTGACAGAATTTTTTGGTGCTGATGAAGCTGCAGCAATTCAGGAAGCTATCGCTAGTGGACAACTAGAAACAAGTTTACTTGACGATAATGGCAAACTGACTGTTGATGATACGATCATAAAAACCTCTATTGATTGGCAAGTTAATGATGATGTTATGGTATTCGCTTCATACTCAGAAGGCTTTAGACCACCTGTTACCAACAGAGTTGGCGGTGGTTCTGCTGCTAATCAAGAAGGTGCCTTTGAAGGTTTCAGAATTCCTGTTTACTCAACCACTGATAGTTTAGATAACGTAGAATTAGGATTTAAATCAACATTATTGGATCAAAGTCTTCGCTTTAATGCTACAGCATACTACTCAAAAATATCTGACTTACAAACATCACGGTATGACCCGACCAACATCAGCTTTTTAGTATTTACTGATAACGTTGGTGATGCTGAAATTAAAGGTATTGACGGCGACTTTAGCTGGGTAGCAACTGATAACTTGGTTATTTCAGGTGCCTTTAGTTTGATTGATACTGAGCTCACATCAGTTAACGCTCAACTTGATGGCATTGCACCACCACCTGGCAGCAGATTACCCTACTCTGCGAAGTTTTCAGGTAACCTACAAGCGCAATATTTCTTCCCACTTAAGCAAGATATGACTGGTTATGTTAATGGTTCAATTAGTTATACCGGTAAAAGATTAGCGGGTATGGCTATGGATGCTTATATGATAGAAGATGCTACTAATTTAATTTACGGTACTGGCTCAGGTCTAAGTATTGAAAAAGAATCAGATGTTTATTCTGGGGTTAATTATCAGGACAGTAATGGTGAAACCTTTGCTGGTGGTCGTTACATTCAAGATAGTTATGTTTTGGCAAACATTAGCTTTGGTGTAACCAATGACGAATGGAAAGCTGAAATTTTTATCGACAACTTAACTGATGAAAGTGCAATTTTATATGTAGATACCCAGCAGTATACGCCAAAAGTTGTTTCAAACAGACCACGTACTATTGGCTTTAGATTCTCTTACGATTTCTATTAAATCTTAAACGAATATTAAAACTGGATAACGGCATAAATAAAGCCACTTGATATGTATATCAGGTGGCTTTTTATTGCTAAAGTATTACTCATAAAAAATAAAATATCATGCAACTATTCTCTAAATAATTTGCTATTTTTCATGGAGCCAAATCGTTGAATAATAAATCTTCGCCATCAATAACAACACAATTAAATGCTATAAAGAAGCTTATCCAAACGGCGAAATTCGATCAAGCAATGTCAAATAGCCATCAATTACTTCAGCAAACACTTTCCAAAGATGATGAGGTAGAATTATGGTACCTACTCGCAGTTGCCCAGCGCTACAACAAAGACTTTGAAAAAGCATTTAAAAGCATAACGACTTTGCTAAAACTTAATAATTCACACGCTAGAGCCTTTCAAGAAAAAGGCTACTCTTTACTCGCTTTAAGCAAGCATGAGCAAGCTAAAGACGCATTTGAACAAGCGGTTCAGCTAAACCCCAGTTTAGTGTCGAGTTGGCAAGAGTTAATCAATCTTTACCGAGACGCTGAACAACACGAAGAAGTACAAAAATCGGCAATCCAACTAGCTTATTTAAAAAAATTACCCCCGGCATTACTTGCCGTGACTGAACTAATGCACGAAGGTAAGTTATTAAAAGCAGAACAAATTTGCCGACATTTCCTGCAAAATAATAATCGCCATGTTGATGGTATGTGCATGCTCGCTGAAATAGGAATAGAGTTAAAAATTTATGACGATGCTGAGTTTTTATTAGCTAGTGCCATTGAGCTTGAACCTACTCATATTAATGCCCGCTCTTTGTATTTAAACTTACTGAATCGGCTGGGTAAATTCAAGATTGCAGAGCAGCAAGTCGAAAAACTACTAGCAGTTCAGCCTGAAAACCTTAGTTTTAAGGTTGCTAAAGCAAGTGCTTTAAGTGGGTTAGGTAAAATAGAACAAGCAATAATGCTTTTTGAAGAGGCGGTGGCAAGTAACAACCAAATACCAGGTTTTCATTTGCAATTAGGACATGCACTAAAAACAAAAGGTGATATAGATAAAGCCATTGCTTGTTACCAAAAAGCCTATCAATTAAATCCAAGTTACGGTGATGCTTTTTGGAGCTTAGCTAATACCAAAACTTACCGTTTTAGTGATGAAGAGATTGCGCAAATGCAATCACAGCAAAATAATGAAACGCTATCACTCACAGATAAAGTTCAATTACATTTTGCCACAGGTAAAGCCTTTGAAGACAAAAAAGATTATGACCAAGCATTTCAAGCATATCAAAAAGGTAATGCATTACAGCAGGCTCATAATGGTTTTAAAATCAGTAAAATAGAGCAGCAAGTACACGAACAAATAAAATACTGTACGCGTGAATTATTTGAAAATCGAGGCCATTTAGGGCTATCTGTACCTGACCCTATTTTTATCGTCGGATTACCACGTGCTGGCTCAACACTGCTTGAACAAATATTAGCATCACACAGCCAAATTGACGGCACAATGGAGTTACATAATATATTAGGACTAGCCTCTAGACTAAGAGGACGTGGTAACAGCGACAGTGAAGTTGAAGCACAGTACCCCCAAAATTTAACTGAAATTAATCCCGATTATTTCAAGCGTTTTGGTCAGCAATTTATTGATGAAACTCAAGTCTATAGAGAGACAGCGCCACTATTTATCGACAAAATGCCCAACAACTTTCTTCATATTGGTTTAATCAAATTAATATTGCCGAATGCGAAAATAATTGATGCAAGGCGCTCACCTATGGCTTGTTGCTTTAGTGGTTTTAAGCAGTTATTTGCTGAAGGACAAGACTTTAGTTATAACCTGGAAGACATTGGCCGCTACTATCAAGCATATTTAAAGTTAATGGCACATTGGCAAACCGTTCTACCTGGTTTTGTATTAACCGTAAACCATGAAGATGTTGTTGATGACTTAGAAACACAAGTACGAAGAATGCTTGACTTTATTGGTCTCGAATTTGAACAATCTTGTGTAGATTTTCATAAAACTAAGCGCAACATAAAAACCCCTAGTTCAGAGCAAGTACGTCAGCCTATTTACAAAAGTGCAACTGAACAATGGCGAAACTTTGAACAACACTTAACACCGTTAAAAAAAGTGTTAAATCTCGACTAATTCGTTTATGTAGGAAGGATTGCATGGTAATTTTGGCAATAAAAAAGCGAACAAGTTATTGTTCGCTTTTTGGTTACTAAACCTGAACTATGCTATTTACACATTATCAACCTTGATTTTATAGAACACGCTATAAAGTACCGGTACCGCAATCATGGTTAATATTGTCGCAAAAGCTAATCCGCCCATTATCGTTACGGACATATCCGCAAAGAATGGGTCTAACAATAATGGCATAACCCCTAATATAGTGGTTATCGCTGCCAAAGAAACTGGCCTTAAACGGCTTAAACTTGCTTCAACAATAGCTTGAGCCTGCTCTTTACCTTCTTGAATTTGTAAGTCGATTTCTTCTAATAAAACAATGGCATTTTTAATCAACATACCAAACAAACTTAAAAAGCCAAGTAATGACATAAAACCAAAAGGTAAATCCGCTATCAATAAACCAGCGACAACACCGACAACCGCCATTGGTACAATTAACCAAATAATAATGGGTTGCCTTGCTCGGCCGAACAGTAAAACGCTGATTATAAACATCACTAAAAATCCTAGTGGTAAACCTTGTCCTAACGCTGCTTGTGCCTTTCTTGATGACTCATACTCGCCGCCCCATTCAAGTTGATACCCCTGTGGCAATGAAATTGATTCAATTTTATTTTTAGTGCGATTAAATGCTTCGCCAGTGGTTTCGCCATAGCCTGCTTCAGCTTTAACTGTAATAGTTCGAACACGATCACGTCGGTTAATCAGTAACTCTTCACTCAAGTAGTTCATTTTTCCGCTTACTTGTTTGAAAGGAATGTATGTTCGTTGGCTACTACTCCAAACTAAACTGTTTTCTAATGCCTTTAATTGATCAACATTAGTATTGCTATTTCTTGCAATAATTGGATAAAGGTAATCACCGTCTTGTAGTTGCCCTATTTGCAAGCCATCGGTATAAAACTTAATTGCTTGGCTAAAGTCACTTCTTGACACACCAGCAATACCGGCAGCAATATCGTCATATTCCGGCGCTAAAACTATACCTTTATCACGCCAATCATCACGAATATCACGAATTTGTCCATCTTCAGAATAGATTTTTTTCGCTTGTTCTGCGAGTTGCCTTAAAATTGCCGGATTTTCGCCTGAGAATCGTGCTTGAATTTTCGCACCCGCGCCAGGACCAAATTGCATAATTTCAGGGTAAAAACTGCCTTTTGGATTGTCTTGTCTTAGTTTAGTAGCTATTGATTTTGCTAAACGTGGAATTTCAGCAGCATCTTCAGCCCTGACTAAATAAAGCCCATAACTTTCATTCGGTAATTCAGGGGCGAAAACTAAAGTAAAACGCTCAGAGCTTTCACCGATGTAAGTCGCTAAGGATTCTATGCCCTCAGTTTCTAGGATCAGTTTTTCTCCTTGTTTCATATGCTCTTCAGTAGCGCGGATATCTGTGTCTTGTGGTCCCCAGTAATGAACGAAAAATACAGGGGTATTTGACGGAGGGAAAAAGCCTTGCTTGATTGAACCAAAACTAGCGTAAGCACTAATAGTAATAATCACTAATATGGCCAACGTTATTCCCCGCCAATGTAATGCACTTTTTAACACCGTTAAATAGGCTTTATGGAACAATGATTGAGAGTCATCTGTACTCGCTTTATTACCAACTTTATAGAAGTATTTACCCAATAGTGGCGTTAACGTAACAGCAAGGATCCAGCTTAATATTAATGAAATAAGTACGACAGCGAATAAAGAAAATAAAAACTCGCCTGTGGCATCGTCTGATAATCCAATGCCTGAAAATGCCGCAATTCCAATGACAGTAGCCCCTAAAAGTGGCCATTGAGTTCGCTTAACGATAAAGCTTGCAGACTCCATGGCTGACTTGCCTTTTTCCATTCGCAGCATCATGCCTTCGGCAACTACAATGGCATTATCAACCAACATCCCCATGGCAATCACCATCGCACCTAACGATATACGTTGTAGCTGCAGGCCATATAACCACATGATTAATACAGTACCTAATACGGTGATCAATAAGGTACCTCCAACAACAATACCCGAACGCCAGCCCATAAATAAACACAGTGCTAAAGTTACTACAGCAACGGATACTTCAAGGTTTAAGATAAAACCGTCAACTGATTCATCAACAATCTTTGCTTGGTTATATATAGATGAAACTTTTATGCCCGCAGGTAATTTTGCTAATACTGTAGATAATTTCGCGGATATTTTTTCACCCACTTCTACGATGTTAATATCGTTTTGAGCGGATATCGCTAATGTGACTGCCCTTTCGCCATTAAAGCGCTTTAAGCCACTCGGGATAGCAACTGGCTGAATACTTAATTCTGCAATATCTTTTATTTTGATAGAGGAGTTTTTACCCGGGATAACAATGGATAAGTTTTCTATTTCTTCTATTTTGTTGCTAGCACTTTCAATTGGGATGCGAATTTGTTTATCGCCCACGAATAATCTACCGCCGCTAAAAGGCTTTAAATTATTGGCCAGTACTTTTTGAATATCAGGAAAAGAAAGTCCTAATCCGGAAATACGAAAGCTATCAATTTTTGCGACAATCTCTTCTTCTAAAATTCCACCCACTTTAACTTTTGCGACGCCATCAACCGTAAGCACCTCTCGGCGAATAATACGCGAAAACTCTCGCATTTGAGCGGCACTAAAGTCAGGTGCAGACAGTGCGTAATATATTCCGTATACATCACCAAAATCATCAATGACGACAGGGGCACTTGCCCCTAAAGGTAGGTCATGCTGAATATCTCGAAGTCGTTTGCGTAGTTCGTCCCAAATTTGTGGTAAAAGATGGCCATCAATATTGGGTTTAATTTCTATTCTAACTTGCGATAAACCGGGTTTACTGACTGACTTTAATGTGTCTAATTGCCACATTTGTTGTATTGCTATTTCTACTTGTTCTGTGACTTCTTTTTCAACTTTTTCAGCACTTGCTCCAGGATAATAGGTAAAAATCATCGCTTGTTTGATAGTAAATGCGGGGTCTTCTAAGCGACCAATATTGTTCATGGCAACGATGCCACCAATAATAAAACAAATAGACATCAGCCAAATATTGATCGGCTTTGTCAATGAATAACGAGCAATATCCATGTTAATATGTCGCCTTATATTCTCTAACTTTTAAGCCTTCTCGCATTTGACTTACCGCAGCAGAAACAACTTTATCACCACGATTTAAACCCGATGCGACTAGCGCATAATCACCTTGTAACTTAGATATTTCAACGTCAATAAGTGCAAGCGTTTGCTGTGATTCATTGAACCGCCAAACACTAAATCCTGCCTCACTATTGCCCACCAATGCACTTAACGGAATTGCTAAAGCCTGCAAATTATTGCTGTTAGGTTGAATGTTTACAATCGCCCGCGATCCTGGGAAAAATAACTTGGTTGCTTCTCCATCAAGCGCAAATGTTACCCCGTAGGTTTGCGTAATGGGTTCTGGCGTAGTTTTGTGTTCAACGTAATGAATATCAAATACTTTATCTTCTTGGCCAATAATATGTGCCGTCGCTTTTACATCTCGATTACCAGCATTCGCGGTCATAATGCGTTCAGGTACTTCAAAGCTAAAGTAAAGTTTTGATCTATCTTGTAAATTAGCCAAAGTATCGCCAACACGTATCAAGCTATCATTTTCGATATATCTTGCACCAATTACCGCGTCAAATGGCGCTTTAATAGTACAATAACTTAGGTCTTGCTCTGCGTTCTCTAATGCTATTTTAGTAATTGAGAACTGAGATTTTGCTTCATCATAATCTCGTTGCGAGGCAACATTTTTTTCATAAACATCTTTAATTCGCTTTAAATTTCTTTTAGCGTCTTCATGCCTAATACGACTTTCTTCTACTTTGCGTTGAAAAGGTGTCGGGTCAATTTTAGCTAAGATTTGCCCTTTGTTAACAACACTGCCTTCAGTCAGACTTTCAAAGATCAATCGCCCTGATACTTCAAACTTAAGATCAACACTTTTTACTGCAGAGACTGTCGCAGGAAATTGATGGCCATTAGCTAGTTGAGTTAAACGCACTGTAGACAGTTGAACCATTAGTGGCTCTAGATCTTTTTTGACAACTGTTGGCTCAGAACAAGCTTGCAGTATGAAAACTAAAGCAAGTATAAGAATTCGATTCACATTAACTCCAAAGTAATACGTTATATCCATCCAACTAAATACACGAATTTAGCGAGAATTGATCAGTCATCTAATCAGTTTAGTATTAAATTACAAAAATAAGGACGAATACTATACCACAGGTTTACACATTAACAAATAATGTAAACCTGTTGTTTTAAGTAATAAGTCGCGTTAATATATTGATAATTTCCTCAGTAAGAGAAATAAATTGCCGAGTACTACAGATAAAATACTTAACACTGCGATGGAGTGCTTTTTTCAGCACGGATATTCTACTGCCAATATTTCCATGGTAAGCCGCCATGCGGGGATTTCGCGTGTCACTATTCACAAGCAATTTAAATCTAAAGAAGTGCTCTTTAGAGCGGTGGTTGAGCAGTATTTTCAGCAAACTAATATCTTGATTAATGCGTACACAAGTTCAGAAGGTAGTTTTTGGCAAGAAACTCAAGCGTTGATAACTCAGCGCTGTGAAGGTTTATTTAATAATGTATCAAGCAGTTTGGTAAGGGCTGATTTATTACATGCAGGTCAGGCTTTTTGCAGAGACCTGATTGCAGAAAAAGAAGACTTAATTATCAAAAGTATCCAATCAAGAATTGAGCAAGAAATTGCGGCAAATCGTTTAACGCTCAGTAAAATAAACTTATCGTCAGAGACCTTAGCTCAAACATTACATTTTGCACCATTTGGCATTACTGTCTCAGTCTCCGAGCAAAGTAACACTGCCTTTGTTGAAAATTTAATTAGCATTTTTCAAGCCTCAACAATGCCGAATTAATCGATTATTTATCTTAGATTATTAAACTAAACATGCTTGATAATAAACCTTTCATTGGGATGTTAGCCACACCTGGCTTTCACCATTCATTGTTATGAATGAAAACCTGCTATTAAATCTCTATTCATCTGCTTATTCCTTGAGTTAAATACAAGAGCTTGTAGCAGTCGTACTTTTTATTATCCCGACAAAGTTTCAAAGTATAAATTTATCCTTCCTTTTTTAATTTTAAGCAGACATAATCGACTTAAATAATAAACTGACCATCTGGTCAATTAATAACTAATTGATAGCTCGATATATAAATAAATTATTGGCATCTGAGCTAGATATAGTAAATAGTAAGTTAACTTACTGCCTTTAAAGATAGTTGGCGCCTGCGGACAAAATTGGAGTAAAAATGCAAGATAGAACCTCATTACCAAGTTGGAAAATGTTAGAAGCTCATGCTATTGATATGAAGTCACAGCATATGAGCGAGTTATTCGATAAAAACCCTGAGCGTTTTAATCAGTTTTCTATCCAGCTTGCGCCCTTTCTTGTTGATTATTCAAAGAACCTTATATCCAAAACGACAATGGAAATGCTGATTGATTTAGCAAAAGAGTGTGACGTTGAAGCTTGGCGCGAAAAAATGTTCAATGGCGAGAGAATTAACAGTACTGAAGAACGTGCTGTATTACACACTGCCTTAAGAAATCGCAGTGAAACTCCGATCATGCTTGATGGCAAAGACATTAATATTGATGTGCGATTGGCACTTGATAAAATGAAAGTGTTCAGTGACAAAGTTCGCCAAGGTTTATGGAAAGGCTACTCTGGCAAGCGTATTACTGATGTGGTTAATATTGGTGTAGGTGGTTCAAATTTAGGCCCCCAAATGGTCACTGAAGCACTCGATCAATACAGCGATAATAGTGTTAACGTTCACTATGTTTCCAATGTTGATGGAACACAAATAGCTAACGTACTTAGGCCATTAAACCCTGAAAAAGTCTTATTTATTGTCTCCAGTAAAACTTTTACAACAACAGAAACCATGACCAATGCTAAAACAGCAATGAAGTGGTTAGTATCTTCTTCTTTTGATCAATCGGCCATTGCAAAACATTTTGTTGCGGTTTCATCAAATAAAAAGAATGCCACGGAGTTTGGTATTGCCGAAGAAAACATTTTTGATATGTGGGATTGGGTGGGTGGTCGTTTCTCATTATGGTCAGCTATTGGTTTACCTATTGCTATTGACCTTGGCTTTGAACGTTTTATTGAATTACTTGAAGGCGCCCATGAAATTGATCAGCATTTTTGTAATACCCCTTTAGCAGAAAACGCTCCTGTCATTTTAGCTTTACTCAGTGTCTGGAACTGCACTTTTCTTGGCGCGCAATCTCAAGCTATATTACCTTATGATCAATCGCTACATATGCTGTCAGCTTATTTACAACAAGCTGAAATGGAAAGTAATGGCAAGTCGGTCACTTGGAATGGCGACTCAATTTCTTACCCTACTGTACCCTCCATTTGGGGAGAGTTAGGTATTAATGGCCAACATGCTTTTTATCAATATTTACATCAAAGTAATAATATTGTACCCGCTGATTTTATCGGTTCAGTTGAGAGTGTGACGCCAGTACAAGGCCATCATGAAACTTTAATGGCTAATTTCTTTGCTCAAACTCAGGCACTGATGCAAGGGGTTGATGAAACCCAAGTTCGTGCCGATTTAAAGGCTAAAGGGAGAACTCAAGATTACATCGATAAAGTCGCTCCACATAAAGTTCATAAAGGAAATCGCCCTACCAATACAATCTTAATGAAGCGAATTTCTCCACATTCATTAGGCAGTTTAATTGCCCTTTATGAACATAAAATATTTGTTCAAGGCATTATTTTACAAATCTGTTCTTTTGATCAGTGGGGTGTTGAATTAGGAAAAGGATTGGCGAACAATATTCAAGCAGAATTGTCTTCGGGTGAAATAAGTAAAGCACATGACAGCTCAACGACTGGCTTAATTAACTTTTACCAAAGCTATACAAAATAATTATTCCCACAATAAAATAAAAATAGCGAACTTAACGTTCGCTATTTTTTTAACTTAATTTACCTTGATATTTACAGCTTATAAGTGCGCTTGTAAAAAACTTAAGTATTTATTTGATGCTTGGATTCGGTTAGCTTTTTTGCTGAAGCCATGCCCCTCATCATCAAAGACTAAGTAATCAACGTATGTTCCACCTGAGCGAATAGACTCGACCATTTCATCACTTTCAATTTTCAGGACTCGTGGGTCATTTTTACCTTGCACCACTAGTACCGGCTTCTTAACATTCTGACCAAAAAATACTGGGGATATATTATGCAAGCGCTCTTTATCGGTACTTGGGTCACCTAATTCGTCGTACAACGATTGTCTAAATGACTCCCAGTAAGGCGGAATGCTTTCTAATGTTCGAACCCAGTTAGTTACACCAAAAATGTTAATGCCGACTTCAAATTCATCAGTGAAAGCCATTGCTGCCATCGTTAAATAACCACCATAGCTACCGCCGATAACGCCTATTCTATCTGAGTCAACCCAATCTAAGGACTGTAAATAATATTTATTGAATACCACATCTTTTAAATCATGGTCGCCATGTTTTTTATCATCTAAATGAAAAAATGTTTTACCATAGCCACTAGAGCCACGGTTATTAATTCTAAAAATAGCATAGCCGTTATTGACTAAATGCTGGATCAGCGCAGAATAACCTTTGCGGCTTTGTCCACCAGGCCCACCATGTATCCATACTAAAGCAGGTACTTTTTGTGTCGCTGCTTGTTTTGGCTTATACAAAATGCCAGGGATTTCTAAGCCATCAAAACTTTTAAATCTAACGACTTCGCCTACCACTAAGTTTTCTTCCAAAATATTAGGGTTACCGGTATCAGTTAAACGCTTAATTTTTTCAGTGCCTACCTGATGCACATAAAGGTTTGACGGTGATGTATCAGAGTTAATGTAGAACACCATTAATTTACCATCATCAGAAAAATTAACGCCACGTAAATCACCACTTGGCATATCTGGTAACGTTAGATTCTTCTTAGTGACTAAGTCAATAATTTCGATTTTGGTTTGTGCGTCAGCATTAACGCCATGGACTTGGTAACGCCCATCTTTAGAGAAATAACTAAAACTAACATCCCAATCAACGGCAAAATTAACTGACTTTTCTTTGCTCGCTATGTCGTAAGTCCATGCCTGTTTAAACTCACCAAATTCATCTGTGGAATAAATCAGTGCGCTATTATCTCGCGTAAAGGTATAAGCACTATGATCAACATCACCCTCGTGCTCAGTAATCAATTGCGCTAGACGCTGTTTGCTCGCTAAATTAACTAAGTATAAATTTGAGTCTGCATTGGTATTAGTTTTACTTAAAACGATGTATTGCCCATTGGGACTAATGGCTTCCGGTGAATAACCTGAATCATTTTTATATATCAGCTCTCTGGCGTAATCTGCTACTTGATACAAGTAGATATCAAAAAACTTGGCATCTCTTTCATTCGTAGCCACATAAAACTGTTTATTGTTTTCATGCCAACTAACAAAATACGCTTTCAAATCTTCACCTGGCGTTAAATCTTTGACTGTACCGTCTACTTCTTGTACAAAAAGGTGATCTTGTTCATCACCCCCTTTATCGGCACTATACAAAAACCGCTCATCCTCGGGAAACCAACCCTCAACATAGATTGATTCGTTAGTTGAATGTGTTAATTGAATTGGAGCAGAACCATCAATCGGTACTCTATAGGCATTATAAATACCACTTTCATCGTCGCTAACGAGTATCGCACTATCGTCAGCATTAATTGAAGAACCAAATACTGAGCGAGTTTTATAAAACTCTTCTGCACTATAGGTGTTAAATTTTGATGCTTTTATTTCTGGAACGCTTGCTTGTAAATTGGGCTCTTGTTTTGAACAAGCCGTTAATAATATGCCCACACATATAGCGAGCATTTGCATTGATTTGGATAAATTTTTCATTTTTATTCCCTTAACTTTTTACTATTTTATTTTTAGTTATCAAATACTTTTAATCAAAAACCAGTATAGTTCAAATATCGTACAATCAAAATTTTTATTCTCTTCATTATAAAATTACAAAACTGAGAATTTTAAAGCTAAAATAGCGTAAACTAGACAGATATATTCTTGTATCAATAATACAGTTCTTAATTAGTCAAATGACCACATCATTAAAATATTTATCTCACTACTCCCTAGGTATTCAACAACAAGTCAAAAAGCTGATCGAAGAAGATAGTTTAAAAGCTTACCTGTTAGCACAATTCCCAAAACCTCATGAAATTAGCTCCGATAAATCGCTGCGCCAATACACTAACGAAATTAAGCAACAATTTCTGAAGAAGTCAGCACCACTAAGCCAAGTAAAATATGATGATAAAATTCATGTTGTTAACAACGCACTAGGTTTACACACCTACGTTTCACGTGTTCAAGGGGGTAAACTGAAAAGTAAAAATGAGATCCGTATCGGCAGCATATTTAGAAAAGCGCCGGAAGCACTTTTGAATATGATAGTGGTACATGAACTTGCACACTTAAAAGAAAAAGACCATAACAAAGCTTTTTATAAACTTTGCCAACATATGCTACCTAACTACCAGCAATTAGAGTTAATGACCCGTATTTACCTGACAGAGATCGAGCGAAACGGTAATATTTATTAAAGAGTTTCTAGGATGAATGTCTTAATATTCAGATAAATATCTGATATTAAGTTGTAAAGGAATGTAACCAGTTCATTAAAAGATTTAACAATATTTAATATCTCTGTTTTGATTCACAAAGCATTAACATAAGGTATACTGACTTCAGCTAAATAAACACCAACCACATAAATTTTAATAAACGTGTTGTTACTGACAATTAGGTTGTAGATTTGCAGATATCAAACAGAAAATTATTATTGACTGTTAGTATTGTTCTAACTTTATTACCTTACTTTTTAATCAATGAAATTTACCCCTTTAGCCATCCTTGGTTAGAAAAAGGCCCCCTACTGCTTTTACAAATAATCAGTGTTGGCATTGTTACCGTTAGTTATTTGCGAATAAAAACCCGAGCATTAAAGCTATTTTGGCAGTTTATCACCCTAGCCCTAATATCTGCCTTGTTTTCAAATTTGTTATTTAGCTTTAAGTTCGTTGAGAAAAACCTATTACTTCAAGACTTTTTTACTTTATGTAGTTATTTCTTCATTCTTTTAGCAATAGAAACTAACCCACACATAAATGAAACAAAAACCAACCGAAATATTAGTAGCCGCGTTGCTGCTATTTTTTTCAGCTTAATATGCTTTAGTTATTTAGTATTATTACCCTTTGAATTTGCAAACAATGCTGAAGATAAAGTTACCTCTTCACATCTATTTCATGTGCTTGTAGCAGCGTTAATTTTTCTTCGATTAGCGGTAAATAGCATCCAGTGTCAAAGCCCATTTTGGAGCAAATTCTATGGTTTACTTTCGATAGCAGCAGGAGCTTTACTGTTAAGTAAAACAATGGGGTACCTGAGTAATTGGACCGCGGTTTCTTTACCTATTTATGTAATTACACTGCTAGTGCTCATTCCTTATTGCGCACTCATTATTGCCGCTAACACCTGTTTAACAACTGAAGAGCCAGCATCTGAAAAAAGCTTTTCATCAACACCAGAATTTTACATAGCATTACTTATTTGCTGTTCAGTTGTTATGCACTTAGCAGGCTTAGAGTTCAATCTTCATTATAAAATTGATTCATCTCTGCAATCTTTGTTAATTGTTATTTGGTTGGGTATTTCCTTAACATTATTAACCACTATAATTTATCGTAAAAACCGACAAGAACAAAAGAAACAACAGCAAATTGAATTACAAACGACAGCCCAACAAGAGTTGATAAAGCTTAATCAATTATTAACTGGTGCCATGCTTAATAGTGAAGAAAAAGCCATTGTTAATGCATCAAGTAATGCGATATTAACGACAAGCACCGATGGAACGGTATTATCTGCAAACCCTGCGGCTGTTCAGCTTTTTCAATGCTTGGAGGGAGAAATCATCTCCAGCAGCGTCAGCGATTTTTTCTCACCTGATGATCAAATGCATTACTTCTTTGACTTTAAAAGCAACGTTTATACCTTGCAGCGTAAAGACGCCGGCATTTCAATAGAATGTAATGCAAGTCGAAAAGACGGTACAACGTTTCCTGTTCAAGCAGAATTACAATGGGCAGATAGAGAAGAACAACCTTTGGTTGTTATTACTTTTATTAACCTGACTGCTCGAAAACTCGCAGAGCAGCAAGCACTAGATTTGAAAGACAAGTTTATTGCCAATATTTCACATGAATTTAGAACCCCGCTGACGATTATCAACGGCATATTGGACCGATATTTAGTTAAAGAGCACACAGAAGAGGAAGGTAAAGAGTTACAAACCGCTAAGCGTAACGGATTAAGATTAGTGCGGATGGTAGAACAGTTACTTGAGCTATCTCGCTTAGCCGACAATCCTCAATTGACCTTGTCGACTTATCGCCTTCATACTTTAATGGCAATGCCAGCCGATTCGTTTTCCCGCTTAGCCGCTCAAAATAAGTTGACGTTAACCTGTGAAATTCCAGATGACATTTGGTTTGATTGTGACGCACAAGCTTTCGAAAAAGTCATTTTCAACTTAATCGCTAATGCGATTAAGTACACGCCAGCTGGTGGCAGCATAAAAGTGGTTGCATTTAAAGACGGTGATAACTTCAACCTTGATATCATTGATACTGGCATAGGAATTGAGCCAAGTTCACAAGCAAAAATATTTGAACGCTTTCAAAGAGCTGATGATGAAAAAAACCAAGGGGTTTTCGGCGTCGGTATTGGCTTATCACTGGTCAACGAATTGGTAAAAGCCCATCAATGGAATATTAATGTATTAAGTGAATATAACAAAGGAAGTAAATTTACTTTAACAATACCTTGTGCACAGGCGGTATCAGCAGAAAAATCAACGCCAACTAGTATCTCTCAAACTGAAGTTTCTTCACTCTTAATTGAACAAAATACAGCTAATATTACTAATAAAAAGAAAACACAAAAGGTGATCTTAGTTATTGAAGATAATTTAGATATGCAAGCGCATATAAAGCAAGTTATAGCGCAACAACATCATTGTTTACTGGCTGATAGTGGAGAGGAAGGGTTAACGCTGGCACAAGAGTATTTACCAGATTTAATTGTTTGCGACATAATGCTAACAGGCATCGATGGCTTCGCCGTACTCAAAGCGTTAAAAAGCCATGAATTAACTTCTCACATCCCTGTAATTTTATTAACGGCCCGCTCAGACCTTGACAGTCGACTTCATGGTCTAAATTTACAAGCCGATGAATATTTAAGTAAACCTTTCAACCAACAAGAGCTGCTAACCCGTATAAGTAACTTGATTACTGGTCGAGAGCAATTACAAAAAGGTTATATCGCTCACTTTAATAAAGACATACAAAAAACCAGAAAAGATAGCAGTTTCGATAATGTTGCTGACTTATCCCATGATTCTGAAGATGAACTGACCTTAGATAACAAGTTCTTAGATAAATTAGAAACAGTAACAGCTAAAGTTTATATGAATACTGATTTAGATATAGTACAGCTCTCGGCACATATGGCGATGAGTGAACGACAGCTGCAACGAAAAATAAAAAGCTTATTGGGTATAACACCTAATAACTTTATTAAAGAATTTCGTCTTAAAAAAGCAAAAATCTTACTACAAAACGGCTCTCAAATTGGCCGTATCGCCATGGATGTTGGCTTTTCCTCTCAAACATACTTTGGCAGATGCTTTAAAGAAGAATTTTCTTGTACTCCAAAGCAATATCAGCAACAACTTAAAGAAGATATGGTTAATGAAAGCCTTTAAAGTTTACGTTAATCCAGATTTTACAATTACATGCTCTTTAAATGCGGCAATGTTACTACTCTGAATTAATTTAAGGTAATCAAAAGATGCTGACTTAGGTCCACAAAGACCTAGCCAAGCTACTTTTTCATCTTGTTCAACAAAGTTTAGCGCTTGCTCTATTAAGACGCTTATTTGGTCCCAACTAACCTCTAAAGGGTTATCACGACTGAAAGGGAAATAAGCGTACGCCATATTGATCTTAGTATCGTTCTCTACTACGCTGACAAATCTACCAGATAAACGCGATGCAAGTTCACTGGCATTATTGTCTTTTTCATACCCTATAATTGCAAAAGTATCTTCTGACCAACGAATAACAAGGTCGTCATTATTGCGGGTATATAACAATAAATCAGTTAAGTTAACCAGCTGACTATTACTAAATTCAGCGTAATCGCTGATCTTAAGCATTAAAATATAGAGCCGTGGTAAAATATCACGCTGAACAGGCTGTAAATTTTGATGCATTTGTTTCATCAACTGACTTGTTTGCTCAATGTAAATATCTAGGTAACGACGACTTTTCACTCCCGTTACCTTGTCAACTATTGCCGCTTTTTCAAGTTTCTTATTCGCTTGGGCGAGCTCAACGTTTTGAACTTTAAACTTTTCTGTTTTCTCTTGTACTTGCTGCTCTAGATAAAGCTTTTGCTGCTGTTCAATAATAAGCTTACGATTTAAAAATCGAGAATAACTAAGCACGACTACTGCTAACGCTAAGGTATAAAGTAAATAAGCCCACCAAGTTCTCCATGGCGCAGGCTTAACAACGATATCGAGCGAAAGGCCAGGCTCACTCCAAACATTGTCACTATTACCGGCTTTGATTTGTAATTGATAACTACCCGCAGGCAAGTTTGTGTAAGTTGCTCGACGAGAAGAGCCGGCTTCGAGCCATTCTTGGTCAAAACCTAATAAGCGATATTTATATCGTGTTGACTCAGGGCTAGCATAGTTTAACCCTACATATTCGAAAGATATTAATTGATCATTATAATCTAATTCAAGACTTTTAAGACTAGTTAATGTCGATGGAAATTCCATTGGTTCGTTTAACTTTAAGACATTGGTCAGTCTAACAGGTGGTGGGGTAATTTTATTCTGATTGTTATTTGGTTGAATGCTTGAAAAACCTTTACCAGAGCCAAAATAAATGACATTGTCTACGCTTTTAAAAATAGCGCCATGTGTATAGTCTAAATCTACTAGTCCATGACTTAAATCAAAATGTTTAAATGTTTTAGTCGCTAAAGAATAACATGTTACACCTTGATTAGTACTTAGCCAGATATCATTAAAATCATCCTGAGTCATGCCATAGACCGTCTGACTTTTCATACCATCATTAGTGTCAATACGTTTGAATCGATAGTTTTGTTCGAGTCTATCACGATAAGATAGTACGTTTAGACCTGCTGCTTGGGTACTGATCCAAAGATTTTTATCATTATCTAATAGTAAATACCAAGAAAGATCACTCGAAATACTGTTTGGATCTTCTTTATCATTTATTATATGGTTGAATTTTTGAGTTTTAGGATCAAAACGGCTCAGGCCACCACCATATGTCGCAACCCAAATAATCCCTTCTTCATCTGCTAATAAGTGTAATATAGAATTGTTATTAGGTCCTAAATCAGGATGATCCTTATCACTAACAAATCGAGTAAAACTATCATCTGAATTAAGCCTATTCAGTCCTTGATTAAAAGTAGAAACCCATATCTGTCCTTTTTTATCTTTAATAATATCTGTAATACTATTTGCTGATATTGATGAAGAGTCTAAAGCATCACTTTTGTATTCTTTAATAGATTTAGTACTTAAATTTACGCGGTACAGACCAGAAGCTCTTGTACCTACCCAAAGAAAATTGTCATCATAAAATAGGTTCATTACGCGCAAGTTTTTAAAGAAACCACCTAAATCCACTTGTAATACTTTGTCTTCCTTCTCCAGTAATTGGTATATACGACCATTGTAAGCGCTAAAATAAATGCTTTCTGGTGTTGCCTGCGTGAAGCTAGTAATATTTGGCCGATCAAGTGCAGGGTGTTCTTTTCCATTATATTGACGGAATGTTGTCATGGTAGGATCCCAACGGTTTAAACCATTTAAGGTACCAATCCACATCAAACCATTTTGATCTTCAAAAAAGTTCATAATGTAGTTACTACTAACACTATAAGGGTTACTCGCGGAGTAATTAAACCTTTCAAAAGTTTTTGTTTTTAAATCATAAATTGATAGGCCATTGTCCGTTGCTATCCAAATATTATCTTCAAAATCTTGATAAAAATTATGAATAGTATTACTACTGATCGAGTTGTTATCGTCAACATTAAACTCAAAATGAGTCATGCTTTCATCTTGGACTGTGTATTTTAATAACCCTTTATCAACAGTACCAACCCAAACATTTCCTTGCTTATCTTTGAAAAGAGCATTTACAAATTTATTAATATAGTTATCCGATTTATTTGGAGCGTATTTTATAGTGCGTTTAAAATTACCATTTAAATCGAATACTGAAATACCTCCACCATTTGTACCTACCCAAATTTCATTATTATCTGTTTCAATAATCGCATATACCTCGTTATGCGATAAGCTAGGGTTGCCGCCTAATTTTTGATTGATTTGTGTAACTAACCAATCTTGGTCATTAATTGAAAGGATATTTAAGCCATTTTCTGTGCCAATCCAAATTTTACCTTCACTATCTTCAAATAAGGTATTGATGCCATCGTTAGTAATAGCTGCATTTTTAGTAGACGTTGTTAGATGACGGAAACCTTTTGACTTAGGATCATAAAGATTAAGCCCGCCGCCACGAGTACCAACCCAAAGTCGTTGGCTTTTATCTATAATTATACGGGTAATAACATTAGAGCTTAATGAGTTCGAAACTGATGTTTTATTGTAAAAACTAAGAAATTGATGGCCGTCGTATCTATGCAATCCTTCTTGTCCCCCGAACCACATAAAGCCATCTTTATCTTGAGCGATTGTCATGACAAACTTATATGACATAGGGTTATCGATGCCAAAACTTTTAAATAGCTTTACTTCTTTAGCGAGAACCGAGCAGCAATGAGTTAATAATATGAGTAATAATAGTGTTTTCTTCACGGTTATATTTGCCAATTAGTCTTGTTGATAAGTAAATAAATTTTTTTACTTTTATATACAAAAAAACCACCATGTTAAACGCTTACTCTGTTTAATCACGGTGGTTTTTAATTAATTTCTTATTATTGCGGCTCAACCCAACTATTTACATTAATAGTAGGAACTTCACTTTCTTCTGTGCTGGTTCTCCACAACATGCCATCAGTACCAAAGCTGGTTCTCCACAACATACCATCAGTACCAAAGCCTGTTCTCCACAACATACCATCTGTTTCAAAGTTAGTTCTCCACAACATACCATCGGTTGTTGCGGTATCTTGCCATGAGCTTTGATCTTCTAAAGAGGTTCTCCAAAGCATACCATCACTAGTAGTGCTTGGATCATTTACATCCCAAACGTACTCTTCTCCGAGACCTTCAACATAAAAATTACCATCATCGTCAATATTTGCAGGTCCAGAGTAATGCTCTTCATCATTCAAATCTTTTGCAATATCTAAATTGCTATTAGCACAGTCAGTTTCTTCACTTGCTATTGCGTAATAAGCGCTGACTAAACCTGCACCTTGTTGAAATACACTGTAACGCTTAGTGCCATCTGAATTGTTCGCACTGTATGCACTTGCGATTAGTTTACATTTAACTTGGTCAGGAGTTAATGCAGGATTTTCGGTTAATAATAAAGCTACAACTCCTGAAACGACTGCCGCCGATTGTGAGGTACCAGACATTTCAAAATAACGACCTCCATCATGAAATTCTGGATGCTCAGTGGCAATTTGCGAATCAAATGACATTAAGCCTGAAATATGGCCTCCTGGGGCGATAATATCTGGCTTAACAAAGCCTTCTACCGTAGGTCCAGCGCCGCTAAAACTTGCTACTTTATCGTCTGAATAATTAAAAGCTGTGTAGTCATCTGTCATAGAACCGACAGTAATAATATAAGGTACATTTCCAGGAACACCGATCGACATAGGATCAGGCCCTTTATTACCAGACGATGCCACAACGACAATACCTGCTTGCCAAAGCTTCATGACTGCTCTATTTAATGGATCATCCCAATAATTTGAATGAACAGGTCCACTAAAGGACATATTAAGTACACGTAAATTGATTTGATCTTTAACTTGTAAAGCCCAATCTATCCCACGGATGACATCAGCATAAGTTGCTTTACCTTCTGCATCGAACGCTTTAATGCCAACATGAGCGGCATTCGGCGCAACCCCGTAAATTTTACCATTACTATCATAATCGCTATTAGTCGCAATACTGGCAACATGCGTACCATGTCCACTTGCTTCATCATCGTAATTACTGACAGTATCATTGATAGCATCGTATGTACCCCATGCTTTATCTCGACCATTTAAGTCTCGAGATAAACCGGGTAGCTGATCAAGGCCTGTATCAAGGAAACCTATAGTAACACCACCACCATAATTACCACTGTAGTGCACATAAGTTGCATCAACTTGCTCTGTTACCACTGACTTTGGTTGCCACTTGCGTTGGCCATAGGCCATACCACTGAGCTCAACTTTGTGGTTGATAGACAATTTTATTTTTTGTTTATTTTGTAAAGTGTTCAGCTGCGCTTGGGTTAATTCAACCGCAACGGAGTCAATAATTTTTAACTCATGAGAAGGAGTAACACCTAATTGTTTCAAGTTTTCTTTTAATAAGGTGAAATTTTTTGCACTGATAATATAAGACTGTAATTCATTATCTTCAGATGTGATTGCTTTAAACCCCATTAATAATGAAACAGCAATTAAACCACCACTTATTAATAAGGCTTTCATTTTATTTATTTTCGAAGTGAACAACATTTATATCCCCTTTTCCCATGACATTTTTTGTTTTATTTAAAAACATTAGGGTGAATAACTACATATGTTTTACAGCTATTAACATCAATCGAAATCGAGTTAATATCACTTTTTAAAAGATTAACGCTTTTAAAACTACAAGCAAACACTATCACACCAATTACTAATTACCAATTTTTACTAACTATTTATTCTTTGTACTATTGTTATAAAGCAAAAATATCCAGCTTCAAAGAAGCTGGATATTTAATTTCAAAGTATTTTATTTATTAAAATGAAACACTTGATTCCGCAGAACAATTGCTTGTACCTTGATCACATACTTTATAAGTAAAAGTACCTGATGTTTTAAAGCTATCAGTATAAGCACCATCATTAGCCGTCGTTGTTCTTAATGAACCATTACGGAAAATATCTACGCTGCTTGTTACCGCTCCAGACCAAGATAAATCAACTTTATTTTTACCTTTAGAGAAATAACCGTTAGTTGTTACACTAATATCACCGCCTGTTGGTGGTGGTGTTACACCGCCGCCACAACCGTTAGCTGTTAAGTACGCGTCAGCTGCTGCAGCTTTAACAATACCGTAACCAAAGTAATCATCATGACCAGATGCACCATTATCTTCAGCTGTTGCTTTAAGAGCTTCACGAATTTCTGTACCTGTACATGCATTATGGTTAGACCAAACTAATGCAGCAATACCTGAAACAGCTGGTGTAGCCATCGACGTACCACTCATAAAGCCGTAATCACTAGCGCCAATTGATACTGTTGCTGTTGAGGCTGCTATTAATGCACTACGATCTTCAAAAGTTGCGCCTACTGCTGGGATAGTTGTTGCATTCGTATCACCTAATGTACCGTAAAGCATACCGGCTTCATTGTTGATAAGGATTGCACCAATACCACCTGAAAGTTCACAGTTTTGCACTTTATCGTGGAAAGAAATTACACCGCGGTCGATAACACATACATTACCATTAGCGCCACTGTCAGTTGCTTCAGCTGTGCCCATGTAATAAGTATTACCACTCGCATTACCAGTATTTTCCATTGAAGATGAAGCATATGCAGTACCATCAGCACTCATCGAAGCACTTGTTGCTAGTCCTGCAGGGTAAGTTGAAAGTGTATCAACACCACCCGCTGTTACTTCAACACAAACAGTTTCATCTGTAGTCGTTGTTACTCGTTTGCCGCGACCTGTTGTTACTGTACAGCTAGGAAACTGTGAAAAGTCAGCGATATTGTTATCAGCATCATTTGCACCAATCATCATTACTGAAGAATAACCTGCAGGGTATGAACGAACATTATTACCGTCATTACCTGCAGCTGCTACTACTAAACCACCAGCGTCAGTAAAGGCTTTAAATGCATTCTCTTCAGTGCTGTTAGCACCACCGCCACCTAAACTCATACTAATGATGTTTGCGCCTGCTTGGCTACATTTATCAGCTGCATACGCTAAATCTGAAGAATAACCCCAACCTGCTTCGTTAAAAACTTTAACGATATGCATATCAACGCCTGGTGCCATACCAACAACACCAATATTATTATCAGCAGCACCAATAGTACCAGCTACGTGAGTACCATGTGGACCACCGTGCTCATCCCAGTTACCTGTACCTGAGTCATTATCACCAGTGATGTTATTCCAAACAAAATCTTCATTTGAGCGATCTAAACCTGAGTCAATCACACATACTTTCATACCTGCACTTGCATTAAAGTTTACTTGGTTCGCTTGTGACTGATAAACAGCATAAGGCGTTAATTGCTGTGTCATGGCATTACCAGCATCATCATTATATAGAGATGATGCTGTTCGACGTTGATCTTCTTCAATCATTTGAACATGAGGATTATTCATTAATCCTTTAACTTGCTCTAAAGTTTTGCCTTGAAAAGATGCAGCAAAATAACCGTTCCCATCTACTTTAATGTCAGCATTTAACTTTTTAGCTAATGCTTTAACAATTCCTTTTTTACTTTGGTCAACTTTAATTATGTATCTGTCATCAGCCGCTTGTGCTGAGAATGCTGATGTAACCGCGATAGCGATTAGAGATGTGGTAAATTTAGAAATTTTCATAGATGCTCCGGATGTCTTTACTTCATATATAAGTCAGATATAAGTACATATATAAGACAAGATTTTTATAGTTATAATTATTTAACTTCAAGGCTTGTTACCTTGAATGTTCATCGATACTAGCAGATGCAAAACTCCCACCTAGTACAAACGCGACAATTTTTAACAAAAAAGCGACATAAAGTTAGTGTAGCCTTATAAAACAACAACTTAAGCTATTTTTATTTAATTCCGTTAGTCGTAATTCTCTTAAAAAAAGTCTGTAAATTACTATTTACCAATGGCTGTAAAAGTCATGATGAATACGGTGAAACATTCATCAAACATAATAATAATGTGTCCGATGTATCGCTACTCGATATATTCAGCGCAGTAAACTGGAGCAAATCCGAAATGAGAAATAATCAAAAATTAGCATTAAGTGTAATTGCAATGTCAATATTGACAGCAACCACTCATGCACAAACAACAACACAAGCACAACCAACTCTTGTTGGTGCTAATAATCAATCAAGCTCTGTTAATACAGATTTTAGTCAATGGCGTGAAGAGCAAAAATTTAAAAATCACAGCTTCACAGATCGCATCATTGTTAAGTACAAAAATGGTTTTGAAGCGCAAACGTTAAATGGCGTTAATTCTGAAAAAACTTTACCTAAAGGCTTAGCTAAAAAAGCTGGTCAGAGTTTAAAGCATGTTAAAAAACTGAAAAATGGTCGCCATGTTATTTCTTTAGGTCAGCAAAAGCATCTTAATGATGTGCAAGCAATGGTTAACGAATTAAACAGCCACGCTGACGTTGAATTTGCTGAACCAGATTTAAAGCGCTATTTAATGGCACAAAATCAGCCTTGGGGCATTTCAGATACACAATCAGACTTATTAAGCGATAACACTGCAGGTAATATGACTGTTTGTATTATTGACTCTGGTTATGAGCAAGCTAATCCGGATTTAAATGCAAATAATGCTTCAGGCACTAACAACTCAGGTACAGGTAATTGGTACCAAAACGGTGGTTCACACGGTACGCATGTAGCTGGTACTATTGCTGCGGTAAATAACTCAGAAGGTGTTGTCGGTATTTTGCCAAACACTAACGTTAACCTACATATTATTAAAGTATTTAATGAAGCGGGTTGGGGCTACGTTGGCGATTTAGTAGACGCTGTTGATACCTGTGTAAATAATGGTGCAAAAGTTGTTAACATGAGTTTAGGTGGTGCGGGTTCAAGTACTGCTGAAAGTAATTCATTACAAGCGGCAGCCGATGCTGGTGTGCTATTAATTGCAGCATCTGGTAATGATGGCGATGCTACTTTATCTTACCCTGCTTCTTACGATTCAGTTATGGCCGTTGGTGCACTTGACCAAGGTCGTCAACATGCTGAGTTCTCTCAATACACACCACAAGTAGAAATTTCTGCACCTGGTGAAGCTATTTTATCAACTGTTGCTGGTGATGGTCGCTTAGGTTATATCACTTTAGGCTCTACAACTTATGGTAACGATGAAGTTGTTCCGCAAACACATTATATCAACAGTGGTGGAAGTTTCGTTGTAAGTAACGTTGATAGTTCAGCCAGTGGTGTTTTAGCAGCTTGTACTATTTCAGGTAGCAGTTACAGTTGTTCTAACGTTGCAGGTAACATTTGTTTAGCTGAGCGTAACGACAACCAAAAAGGCAGCAACTACCCAGAAATTAACCCAGCGAAAGCTTGTGCTGACGCCGGTGCATCAGGTGTGATTGTTTATAGTAGTAGTGACCGTCCAGGTTTACAAAATCCATTCTTAGTTGATGCTAATAGTGATGTTACGGTTCCAACAGTATCTATCAATCGTACTTTAGGTTTACAACTTATGGGGCAGCTAGGCAGTAACGCTAACTTAAATGTTGTCGGTAACCAAAATTACGCATATTACAACGGTACTTCGATGGCTACTCCGCATGTAACGGGTGTAGCAGCTATTGTTTGGAGTAATAATCCAGATTGTACAGCGACACAAGTTCGTGATGCATTAAAATCGACTGCAATTGACTTAGACGTACCAGGTCGTGATGACAAAACTGGTTTCGGTTTAGTGCAAGCAAAAGCAGCATCTGACGCTTTAGCAGCAAGCTGTAGCTCAACACCTCCTCCAACAGGTGGCAACGAGTTATCAAACGGCGTCGCTAAAACAAACTTGTCTGGTTCAGCTTCACAAGAATTAAGTTTCACAATGGAAGTACCTGCAGGCGCAACTGACTTAAGCTTTGATATGGCTGGTGGAACTGGTGATGCAGACCTTTATGTTAAGTTCGGTTCAGCACCAACAACCTCTAGCTATGATTGTCGTCCTTATAAAGGTGGTAATGCAGAATCTTGTCCAATAGCAACAGCTCAAGCTGGCACTTATCATGTAAAAGTTATTGGTTACTCTGCTTTTACTGGTGTTAACTTAACTGGTAGCTTTACAGAAGCCTCAACTGGTGGCGGTGCTACAGGTGGCAGTGCTTCAGTTACTGACATCTCAGTTGCTCGTCGTGCGTGGACTTACTACACCATTGATATCCCAGCTGGCATGTCAACGCTTAATTTTGATATGAGTGGTGGAACTGGTGATGCTGACTTATACATTCGTCGCGGTGCAAAACCTACTTCGTCTACCTATGATTGTCGTCCATATAAAAGTGGTAACAATGAATCATGTGCATTTACTAACCCAGCAGCAGATACTTGGCACATTGGTATTTACGGATACTCTGCGGCAAGTGGTGTAAGTTTAGATGTAACTTATAACCCGTAATGCTCGTTAACTAGTAAATTGCTAGTGTGTTGGAGGGAAAGTACTTTGGTACTTTCCCTTTTTTATATTCAAATTTATAACTTTTTCATATATTTAACTTCAGTAGTAAAATAATTCTTTAAACAGAATGTATTTATTGTGATTTATTTTACAGAAAACTTTCCGACTCTAGGTGATTTCTGATAGTTTAATACCCTAGAGCACTACAACACAGATTATTAGCACTACTTTTAACTACTTTCTTTTAATAAAAGACACTATGTCTAGTTAAAATATAAACTTCAGAGAATAATAAAAATGAAAAAATTTGTTTCACTTTGCTTAGTATTAGCTTCAACAGCATCAATAGCTGACGAAGGTATGTGGCAACCACACCAACTCCCTAACATTTCGTCGAAGCTTGTCGATGCTGGATTAAAACTTAACCCAAGCTCATTAACTGATCTTACAGGCTTCCCGATGGGCGCTATTGTTAGTTTAGGCGGTTGTACAGCCTCTTTTGTCTCAGATAAAGGCTTAGTAGCGACTAATCACCATTGTGTCTACGGCTCGGTTCAATACAATTCAACCGAAGACAATAATTTACTTAAAAATGGTTTTTTAGCGAAATCTTTTCAAGAAGAGCTACCAGCAACACCTGGAAGTAGAATATACGTTACAGAAAAGATCACACCTGTTACAGATATTATTCAAGCAGCATTAACAAGTGAAATGAGCGGTTCTGAACGTTTTAATAGTATTGACCTCAGTTCTAAGTCATTAGTGGCAGAATGTGAAAGTGATGAAAAGTACCGTTGTAGTGTAGTCAATTTTCATGGTGGCTTAGAATATTACCTTTTCAAGCAACTAACCATTAGAGATGTTCGTCTCGTTCACGCTCCTGCTAGCAGTGTTGGCAAATACGGAGGAGATATCGATAACTGGATGTGGCCAAGACACACTGGTGATTATGGTTTTTATCGCGCCTATGTGGGTAAAGACGGTCAACCCGCTGATTACAGTGTTGATAACGTCCCTTATGAGCCAAAACATCACTTAAAAGTCAATAAAAGTAGCGTTGACGAAAATGATTACATCATGGTCCTAGGTTACCCTGGTAGAACAAATCGCTACCGCACAGCGCAAGAAGTTGAAAATCAATTTACTTGGACTTATCCAATAGCTAAAGCTTATCGTGAAGAAATCATTAACCTTATTCACAACAATTCAGCACCAGGAAGCGATGTACGTATAAAGTATGAAAGTACTTTGGCGGGTCTTGCAAATTACGCCAAAAACTATGGCAGTATGATTGAAAGCTACAATAAAGGTACAACATTAAGCCGTAAACAAGCTTTAGAAGCTGAGCTAAGCCAATGGATAAATGCCAATAAATCACGCCAAGCAAAATACGGTGATGCGTTAAAAGGTTTAAATACCTTAATTAGGCAAGATCAACAAAGCCAAGCAAGAGACCTAATTTTAGCGTATATGAATTACAGCAAAATGCTTAGCACTGCGAATAGGTTATACCGCTTATCTCTTGAAAATAAAAAACCTAATGTGGAACGTAAACGGGGTTATCAAGAGCGTGATATCGCAGGTTTTGAACAAAGCATGAAAGCCGTTAATAGACGATTTGATGCCCAAATGGATGAAACTATATTACTTGCAATGTTTAAACATTACGTTCAGTTACCTAAAACCCAACGTTTAGCGTCGTTAGATAAGTTTTTCAGTTTAGATAAAGGGTATGACGAACAAAAGCTTAAAACTAAACTTGCTAAAATGTATAAAGCAACAGAGCTAACTAAACAAGAAACACGCCTCGCATGGATGAAAGAAACGTCTTCTGATTTTGAAACATCAAATGACCCCTTCATTCAATTAGCCGTAGAAACATATGCAGAGCGTAAACATATTGAAGAAGCTGGTGAAGAGCTTTCAGGCAATATTCAAGCTTTTAGACCTAAGTATATGGAAGCGTTAATAGCATATTTTAATGCAAAAGATCTTCCGGTATACGCTGATGCAAATAGTACATTACGTGTTACTTACGGTAATGTTAAAGGTTACTCACCTCAAGACGGCCTCGTTGCAAGCCCTTTTACGACCCTTGAAGGAATTGTAAGAAAAGACACTGGTATTGCCCCTTTTGATGCCCCTAAAAAGCAATTGGCTCTTATTAAAGATAAAAAATATGGCGAATACGCTAAAAAAGAACTTGGCTCAGTACCTGTTAACTTCCTAGGTACATTAGATATTACTGGCGGTAATTCAGGCTCACCTACACTTAATGATAAAGCAGAGTTTGTTGGATTAGTATTTGACGGTGTTTACGAAAGTATTATTGGTGATTGGGATTACGAACCAAAATTAAACCGCTCTATCCATGTAGATATTAAATACATGCTTTGGGTAATGGAACATGTTGATGGAGCTACTAACCTCATTGAAGAAATGGATATTGTAGAGTAATACCACTCATCTATAACTTGTTTAACTAAAATCCAGCATTTGCTGGATTTTTCATTTTTACCTCAGCCAAAAACTCTTCAGGCTTATGGCTGTAGGCCTTATAAAATCTATAAAACCCTATCGCTTTCTATATCTCATAATTATTGTTAAAAGAATGTTGTACGAATAAAATCGTAAATAAAGCTTGCTACTACGTAAGACCTCGTACATAGTTAATTGGACGGTATTTAAACAGATATGAAAATAAGGAAGCAATATGTCTCGTAGAAAAAACATACATGAAGCACAAGAAGCCGATGTAGATATGACACCAATGCTAGATATCGTATTCATTTTACTAATTTTCTTTATTGTCACAACTTCCTTCATTAAAGAAGAAGGCTTAATGGTAAATAAACCAAAGGCCAAAAATACCCCATCACAAAATAATACACCTACCGTTGTTGTGCAGATTGCAGAAACAGGTCAATTAAAATTTAATGGACAATTAGTTGATATTGAAAGACTATCAGCCAGAATTGAAAGTTTTTTAGCAGAAAATCAAACTGATAATGCTGTTGTTATCGCAGATCCAGATGCCACACATGAGATGGTAGTCAAGGTCATTGATAACATTAAACCATTTGAACAACTCACGATATCGATAGGTAAGTAGCACGACCTTTTTGTTGTAAATAAAGTTTGGTAACTTACAACAGCGCGTTGAAAGGCGGATTTATTCTCCTAGGGTATCCCCTGTAGGGGCGAATTCATTCTGAAGTATCCCCACAAATATAGAAGATAAGTGCTTGTTTATTATTTAAAATACTTTCACCAAAAAAACAAATCAAACAACAA
>NBOG01000009.1 GCA_002104535.1 Cognaticolwellia sediminilitoris
GTTGGGTGTGGAAGTGCTGCGAGGCATTGAGCTAACCAATACTAATTACCCGTGAGGCTTAACCATACAACACCCAAGTGGTTTTGAGTTGTATGAAGTTTGACAAAAGTGTAGGAATACACATCACGCATGACAATTGTGTGAATAAGAGAAATTAAGCTAACAGTTAATAGCTGTCAGCTATCAGTAAATGCGTATTTATAACTCTTAATAGAGTTCAGCTTTCTAAGATTATTACTTGTTAATCATTTACGAAGGTAAGTGACGAATTGACAAAGCCGCAAATGAGCGAGAAACGGAGTTGAGTTTACTCAATGAGTATCGAAGCGATTGTAGCAATGACGACAATTTGGTAGTTAACAAGAAAATTTTTGTCTAGCGACAATAGCACTGTGGCCCCACCTGATCCCATTCCGAACTCAGAAGTGAAACGCAGTAGCGCCGATGGTAGTGTGGGAGTTCCCATGTGAGAGTAGGACATTGCTAGGCTTCTTTTCAGAATACCCAGCCTTTGCTGGGTTTTCGACCCTGTGGAGGGGTTCCCGAGTGGCCAAAGGGATCAGACTGTAAATCTGACGGCTCAGCCTTCGGTGGTTCGAATCCACCTCCCTCCACCATCATTCTAAAAGCCCGTAACTTCCGTTACGGGCTTTTTTGTTATCTGAAATTTGTAAACCAAATCATATTTACATCGGTCTAATACAAAGCTTTTGTCTTTAAATCACTAACATGCTTTTATAATACCGATAGGATTAATTAATACTCGATAAGCCATTAAGTAAATAGTCCGATTGGGGTAAGTTCTATCATTGCACTAAAGCGGTCTATACTGTATTCTGCATCGCCGTTTGACATTAGCTCAAACCCCCAAGTAATAAGAGAATATTCTATGAGTTTTACCGATTTAGGTTTGTCTGCCCCGATTCAAAAAGCTATTGCCGAAAAAGGTTACGATACGCCATCACCTATTCAAGCTCAGGCTATTCCAGCTGTACTTGAGGGTAGAGACGTTATGGCAGCTGCGCAAACGGGTACAGGTAAAACTGCGGGGTTCACATTACCTATTCTTGAACTATTGTCAAAAGGCGACAAAGTACGGGCCAATCAAGCTCGAACCTTAATCATCACACCGACTCGTGAACTTGCTGCACAAATCGCTGAAAATGTCGAAATGTACGGTAAGCATTTAGACTTAAAATCTACAGTCGTATTTGGTGGTGTTAAAATTAATCCACAAATGCAGCGCTTACGTCAAGGTGTCGATATTCTAGTTGCTACACCAGGCCGCTTATTAGATTTATACAATCAAAATGCTGTAAGATTCAACCAACTAGAAGTGCTAGTACTTGATGAAGCAGATCGTATGCTAGACATGGGGTTTCTTCGCGATATTAAGAAAATTTTATCTTTATTACCTAAAAAGCGTCAAACCTTACTATTCTCGGCAACATTTTCTCCTGATATTCGTGAACTTGCTAAAGGTATTGTTAACAACCCTGTAGAAATTTCAATTAGTCCAAAAACAACTACGGCTGAATCTGTCGAGCAGCTAATTTATTCAGTTGATAAAAATCAGAAAGCACCGCTATTAACTCATTTAATTAAAACCAATGACTGGCAACAAGTTATTGTTTTTATGAAAACTAAACATGGTGCTAATAAATTAACTAAACAGTTAGATGCTGCTGGAATTAAAGCTGCTGCTATTCATGGCAATAAAAGCCAAGGAGCACGAACCAAAGCGTTAGCACAGTTTAAAGAAGGGAATATTAGCGTACTTGTTGCAACAGATATTGCAGCCCGTGGTATTGATATAGACCAATTACCACAAGTGGTTAACTTTGAATTACCAAACGTACCTGAAGATTATGTTCATCGTATCGGCCGTACAGGTCGTGCTGGCTCAACTGGACATGCGGTATCTTTAGTTTGTGCAGATGAAATAGATTTATTAAATGACATAGAGCATGTTATTCAAACACATCTTCCAAGAGAAGTTGTTGCTGGTTTTGAACCTGTGCACGCATTGCCTGAATCGCGTAAGCTAAGACCATTAAAAGCAAAGCGTCCGAAAAAAGCAAAAGTAGAACATAAAGATGGACAACGTTCTGGTGACAATGCCCGTGGACACAAACCACCAAGTAAAAACAAACGTCATACAGGTAACAGTACTAGTAGCAATCCATACGGTAATAGCGAAGGCAATAATAGCAGCAGACGCCGTATAAAACCTGCAGCTAATAAATAGAACTTAGTTAAGTTGCCTGTTTTTATACAATAGGCAACTTATAGCAATTAGCAGTAATTATTGCTGTGCTAGTAATGTATCGAGGTTATTAGCAAAAGCTTGACGATCAGCCTGACTAATAGGCGGCGCACCACCAGTCTCTATACCACTTGAGCGAAGAGTATCCATAAAGTCACGCATAGTTAGTCGTTGACGAATATTACTTTCTGTATACAGTTCCCCTCTTGGATTAAGTGCCAAACAACCTTTTTCCACAACTTCAGCTGCTAAAGGTATATCAGCAGTAATGACTAAGTCATTTGGTTGCGCTCTTTTAACAATTTCATTATCAGCAACATCAAAACCTGCAGACACTTGCACAAAGTTTATAACTTTAGATGGTGGTACTTTTAAATAATGATTGGCTAATAAAGTTGTCGTAGTTTGAGTACGTTCAGCAGCACGAAATAATATCTCTTTTATAACCACAGGACAGGCGTCGGCATCTACCCAAATTTTCATGTATTACCTTTATATTCTACTAACTCTTAATAGCAGGTAATGTACCTTTTAAGCTTAAGTAATGTAAGCCAGTTGAGCGTTATAAAGCCAGAAAAAGCAAAACTATAAGTAATGAATTAGAAGCGGGCTTTTATAAGCTACTTAATCAACATTAATAAATATTTATACACTAAGTCGATAAAATTAGTGCGAAAAATTCGCTAAGTACCCAAAATCGCTTTATATTGAATAGGTTGTACCAATTAAGTACACCTACATAGTGATAAATAATTAATATAAAGGAAATGCCATGAGTCAACCACAACGCGATATCACCTTAAGGTTTTTAGCTGAACCACAAGACGTTAATTTTGGCGGCAAAGTTCATGGTGGCGCAGTAATGAAATGGATCGATTTGGCTGCTTATGCTTGTGCAGCCGGTTGGAGTGGACGATATTGTGTTACAGCGTACGCTGGTGGGATTCGTTTTGTTGCACCAATACACGTAGGTAGCTTAGTAGAAGTCGAGGCTAAGGTTATTTACACTGGTAACTCTTCAATGCATATAGCTTTAGAGGTGAACGCCTGTGATCCAAAATCGTTAAATCGCCGTCTTACTACTCATTGTATTGTTATCATGGTCGCTGTTGATCAAAATGGTCAATCTGAAAGCATACCTCAATGGATTCCAAAAACCGATGCTGATAAAAAACAGCATGAAACCGCGAAAAAATTAATGGAATTGCGTAAACATATCGGCGAAGAGATGCAAATTTTTGTAGAATAGCGCCTTATTAATAACAAATTTACTTGGAGCGCATGTGTTAGCGCCAGAAAAGATTAAACAAATATTACAGATGGATGATGCTCAACGAGCAGCGTACTTTATTAACGAAACGGTTAATGAAAATCAGCTTTGGATTTTAACGGATGAACACGGCTGTGTGATGTTAAATACTGAAGATGAAGACTGTGTACCCGTATGGCCAAATAAAGAGTTTGCAGAAGCTTGGGCGACGGATGAGTGGCAAACTTGTCAAGCCGAAGCAATTTCATTAAATAAATGGTTCAGCCGTTGGACACATGGATTAACTGATGATGATCTCGCTCTTGTTGTTTTCCCAAGCCAAGATGAACAGGGCTTAGTTTTTTATCCTGATGAACTTGAGCATGAGTTAAAGCAGAAACAGCAATCGATTAAGAAGCGATAGAATATCATGAGTTTTTCTTCACTAGCATTAGATAAGACACTTACTGATGCCGTTAAAGCATTAGGTTACGAACAACCAACCCCGATCCAAATGCAGGCAATCCCTGCGATTTTAGCGAATAAAGATATTATGGCAGGGGCGCAAACGGGTACCGGCAAAACCGCCGCCTTTGCATTACCTATTTTACAACGCTTATCTGAAAATATTCCAACACCAAGGCCGATAAGAGCTTTGGTGCTAACCCCAACTCGAGAATTAGCTCAACAAGTCTATAAAAGTTTTGTTAGTTATGCTGAAAATACCGATCTTAATATTGCCGTTGCTTATGGTGGTGTCAGTATCAAACCGCAAATTGAAGCCATTGAAAAGGGTGCCGATGTATTAATTGCTACCCCAGGTCGATTGCTAGATCATATTATCAACGGCAGCGTGTTATTGATCCATCTTGAAACCATCGTTTTTGACGAAGCAGATCGCATGTTAGATATGGGGTTTAAAGATGAAATTGACCGTATATTAAATCGATTACCCCCTAAACGTCAGACCTTACTGTTTTCAGCAACCTTCGATGATGCCATTTTTAAACTCAGTAAAACCTTACTTAATGAACCTGAGTTGATTGAAGTTAGTGAACGAAATACTGCCGCGACTCAAGTAGAACAAATTGTTTATACCGTTGATAGCGATCGAAAACGAGAGCTTACTTCATATTTAATAGGCTCTAAAAATTGGCAGCAAGTACTTATTTTTACTCGCACTAAGCAAGGTGCTGATGATCTTGCCAAAGAAATGTCAAAGGACGGAATTAAAACCCAATCTATTCATGGTGATAAATCTCAAGGTGCGCGCGATAAAGCGTTAGCAGAATTTAAAGCCGGTAAAACACGAGCATTAGTGGCTACTGATGTTGCCGCGCGTGGTATTGATATTCATGACTTACGTTACGTCATTAATTACGAACTCCCCTATATTGCAGAAGATTATATTCATCGCATTGGTCGTACAGGTCGCGCGGGTAATGAAGGTTTAGCAATATCTTTAATGAGCCCGTCAGAGGCATGGTTGTTGGAAGCAGTTGAAAAAGTATTAGACTCACGTTTGATGCAGCAATGGCTACCTGGATATGAACCCGACTTAACAAAAACTGAAACACCAGCGCGTAAAAACACTTTAGGGCGACAAAAAAAACAAGGTCGGCAACAAGCTTTTGGTGATAGAAATAAAGCTAAAGCCAATAAACAGCGTCGACGCTAATGGTAATTTTAAGTCTTTGAATAAAAAAATGCCGAATATTTCTATTCGGCATTTTTGTAAGTACTAATTTGTAAGTGATTGACTTCAAATAAAGCGATAAATTTTTATCATCATACTTAATTTAAAGCGTGAATAAATAAGACACCAAGTCATTATATTCGCCAAAAAAATTATCTCGGTCGAGTGCTTTACTATTAATTAAATACTTTCCGTTCACGACCATGGTTGGCACACTGGTGAGATGACGGCGTTCTGACAGAGAATCTTGTGTTTTCTTTGCTTTTTTAGCCTGCGCTAATACAGAAAAGCTTTTCATACCCTGATCAAATTTATTGCCATCGCCACCACTTAAAACAAAAATATTACGAATATCTTGCTCTTCGGTAATGGTTGCTCTGTCAGTTTGTAAGTACTTGAAAACCGCAGCAGAGAACTGTTCATCAATGCCAGTTTTCTCTGCAATAATGAGTGCTTTACTAAGCATAAACTGAATGTCTGCCGAGGTTTGCCCCATAAAGTCTACATGCACTTTGTTGAACTTAGCTTGTTCAGGCATAACTTTTTTAAAGCCATCTAAGTAAGGTTCATAGGCTCGACAAGTTGGACAATAATAAGAAAAGTATTCACTTAGCTCAGGTGTCGCCGTTTTGTTTTCTGAAATCACGGTGAAGTGTTTACCAGCTTCAAACTTTGCTGCAAAATTATTAAAACTGATACTAAGCAATAAAGTTACCGCAAATGTGGCAATGAGTTTGATATTCTTTGTCATAAAATTCCTTATTAATTATCGAGATAAATTTTTTAAAAAGTTACTGTAAAAACTGAAGCGCATATTCAATAGACCGATAGTATTTAAAAATGTTCACTTGAAAGTGTAAAAATCGATGTCAGAGTATTGTCGTGGCGTCTGATATTGTAGAATTTATAGATAGGAATAAATTATTATTTAATAGCTAGTTGAATATAAACGTTGTTGTTACAGGCGAACTTCTTAGCATTTACCTGTAACGATTGAATGGTTAAGTCTTAAACTAAGCACCAAACTTGAGCAGCATCAGATGTTCTTTTACGCAAGGGAGCATCGTTAGCTAATTCATCAATACTTTGCCTGATATCTTCATTCACCGTGCCCCAAAGATAGTAACTATGCTCGGTCACTCCGCCGACAATTTTAGAACAATTAACTTGGTTGATTTTATTGTGTAGCTGCAGTGGTCTCGCACTGCCATTGTGACCTAATCTATCTATATTGCCTTTTGTGTAATCTGAGATATACATTGCGAGATCTCCATTGTTGTAATATACCGTTACTTGTCTCGCGAGCTTATGTAAGTTGACCATCGGCTGTTCAAGTTCAAAAATATTATCGTCTACATCAGGTGCACACATAAAGATATGTTGAAATAATTGCGGCAAATGTTTTTGGTTATTAAGCTCAATTAATGATGTTAGCGCGTGCTGTAAAACATAATTGCCCATTGAATGACACAATAAATGTAAATGCTGGCCACATTCTTTAAGTGTTGGGTCGTCATGTTTAGGTCTTAGGGTCATAAGAAAGTCGCGCAATTTTAAAAACCCACGTGCTACAGCTAAGCTCGAATCTTCAGCATCAATTCGATCAGACAAATAAGCCTTATTCTTCATCATGTCGCCATTTGATGGCCACGAGAAAAGAAATACACACGTATCCTTCATATCGTCATCAAATTGCGAATGACGATTTAGCATTAATTCTAACGCCATAGCGGATGCAACGGCTTCAAACCAATCAACATTAAAGCCATGGATAAAAACCACTAGATCTTGATTTGCTTCCATCTGATTTTTTAATGCTTGAAATACTATTAGTGAAGGCAGTTTTGTCTCCGGCACGTCAGTACTCGGTTCAGGTTCTTTAAAAGCGGTTATATCATGTTTTTTGCGGATTTTTTCTTCAATATAGGTGGATAATCCCTCACCATCGCCAGTGCGCTTATCTACTTTATTATTTAAAAACTGTTTAACTTTATTAGCACTTACTTCGACGGAAACTTTGCCAAATCGTAAATTATTAGACCTATCTGCGCTAAAGTCTTGTCCATAACTATCAGGTGTCCAGCGTTGACCAATATGGTTGCGGTTAGTGGCGTAGTAAAGGGTTAATGTAAGCATATGAACATCCTGTCTATGAGGTGAGTACTCTAGAACAATTGTAGCTAAGTATTTCTTGCTAACAAGTTAAATACTTCGAATAGAATAGCAATGCTCTCGGTTTAAATGGGTGATGTAATTAACGAGTGAAACGCTGGAAAATATTCAATAAACTATTTTGTTGTGCCTGCTGTAGTGCTTCATCATCGTAATCGTTATTCAGTGCTATCAAGCGCATAGAGTAGGTTCCACCATGCCCCCAAGGCCACCAAATTAGCGCAAAGGCAGGCGTTTTATCGCTAGCAGGTCGAGTAAATATCAATTGCTCTTTCGTCAAATGCGCTAAGTCACCCAACTCAGCTTTAATTATTTTTGGTGCTTTTTTAATACTTTTTCTATGCCACTCTTCAGTGAACAGTTGCCGTAAAACCGTTAACATTCGTTCCTTTTTTTCCCACGAAAATTCAGTCAACAAAGCCGATTGTTGTTCATCCCAGCGCCATGTAATCTGATCACCAAGCGCTGTAGTGACTTCATTAAATATCATGTCTTGCTGTTGTTTATCTGACACAAAAATACCTTGTAGTTAAGAGAGTTAGGCTAATTTTTTACGCTATACTAGCATTTTATTTACGCTGCTAAGATTTATCGATAATATTTTCAAAGTTAAATTTATCGATACATTTTTTACAGATACATGACTTTCCGGTTAATTCGTTCGGTACTTGTGCGATCAGCTCTGGCTTAATTTCAGCACTTACACACCAACATGGCACGTTATCATTAACCGCACATAAATTATTATCTTGGCATAAAGGGCATTGGCGTGTATCAATGGTTGGCATAAGTAAAACGTCAAAGGTTACTTTTCTTATTTGCGAAAGTAACATAACTTTCATGGCAGTAAAATATAAAGCTGGAATATAAGGGATTAAGTGCAATGACAACACAGTATTTACTGGCAATTGATCAAGGAACAACGAGTAGCCGCGCGATTGTTTTTGACCATAACGGTGCACTTATAGCCAGCGCATCGGAAGAGTTTGAGCAAATTTATCCGGCTGATGGTTGGGTAGAACACCAACCACAGGTAATTTGGCAAACCACGTTAGCCACTTGTAGAAAAGCACTGATCAATAGCGCTTTAACAACCACTGAAATAGCGGCAATCGGTATTACCAATCAACGTGAAACAACGATTGTTTGGGATAAAAATACTGGTGAAGCTATTTATAATGCCATTGTTTGGCAAGATCGCCGAACAGCAAAGCGCTGTCAGGAACTTAAAAGTAATGTAGCAATCGCCGATAAAGTAAAAACAAAAACAGGCTTACTACTCGACCCATACTTCTCAGCCAGTAAAGTTGAATGGATACTAGACAATGTTGCAGGAGCACGCGATAAAGCAGTAGCAGGGCAACTATGCTTTGGTACTGTAGACAGTTACTTACTTTGGCAGTTAACCGGCGGTAAAGTATTTGCAACTGACGCAACTAATGCCTCGCGAACTTTATTATTTAATATTGTAGAAAATTGCTGGGACGATGAACTGTTATCCCTTTTTAATATCCCAAAATCTATGCTGCCTGAAGTTAAAAACAGTGCTGATAATTTTGGTGAAACTGACGGAAAGCACTTTGGCGGGGCTATTGCCATTAATGCCATGATAGGTGATCAACAGGCCGCATTAGTCGGTCAAGCTTGCTTTCAAAAAGGCATGATGAAAAGTACGTATGGTACTGGCTGTTTTGTAATGGTTAACACCGGAGCAGAGATCATTAACTCTCAACATCAAATGTTAAGTACCATCGCATACCGAATAAATAATCATACTACCTATGCGCTTGAAGGCAGTATTTTTATGGCTGGCGCTACCATGCAATGGTTACGTGATGGCCTACACTTACTGACCGATGTCGCAGAAAGTCAAAATATGGCTGAATCAATTGCAGGAGATAATCAGGTATATCTAGTGCCGGCGTTTACCGGGCTTGGTGCTCCACATTGGCAACCAGATGCTCGCGCAGCCATTATTGGTTTAACTCGGGATTCTGGTATTAAGGAAATAGTCACTGCGGCTTTAGCATCAGTCGCTTATCAAACTCAAGATTTACTCATTGCCATGAAAAAAGATGGCATCAGCACCACACAATTACGAGTTGATGGTGGCATGGTAGTTAATGATTGGTTATTACAGTTTCTTGCCGATATATTAAATTTAGTTATTGAGCGCCCCAAAATTACCGAAACAACTGCTTTAGGTGCGGCGCTATTAGCAGGGCTCCAGCAAGGTATATTTGCAAATATTGAGCAAGCGGCGCAATCTTGGCAAGTTCAAAAAAAGTATACACCTGAAATGACAGAAGCTTGTCGTAGCCGTCATTATCAAGGATGGTTGAAAGCACTACAGCGCGTTATTGATTAATAAATCAACCTCAATTCGGGTTAATGAGTGCTTATCCCCAATTGAGGCTAAATCATTTAACTGTACAAATAAACAGTAAAAGGTGTTAGGCTTAAACAAACACTAACCCTGCCATAATTCAGAGAGCCTATTCACTTTGAAATTATATATCGCCGAAAAACCAAGTTTAGGTCGGGCTATTGCTGCAGCATTGCCTAAACCACAGAAAAACCACCAAGGCTATATCGAGCTAGCAAACGGTGACGTGGTAAGTTGGTGTATTGGCCACATACTTGAACAAGCAAACCCTGAAAATTACGACCCAGCCTATAAAAAATGGCAAATGCAACACTTACCCATTGTACCTGAACAATGGCAGTTGCAACCTAAAGCGCAAACACGCTCACAGCTTACTGTGTTGCGTAAACTCGTCAAGCAAGCTGACAGTATCGTTCACGCAGGTGATCCTGACCGTGAAGGTCAGCTACTCGTTGATGAAGTGATCGATTATTTCAAAGTATCAGCGAAAAAAAGACAAAATATTCAGCGCTTATTAATTAGCGACTTAAACTTACCTGCAGTTAAGCGCTCACTCGCTAATTTACAAAGTAATCAATTGTTTATGCCATTGTCGATTTCAGCATTAGCACGTTCTAGAGCTGATTGGTTATACGGCATAAACTTAACGCGTGCTTATACCTTGCAAGGACAAAAAGCGGGTTTTAACAGTGTATTGTCAGTAGGTAGGGTACAAACTCCAATTTTAGGTTTAGTGGTTAGACGCCAACAAGAAATAGAAAACTTTATCGCCAAAGACTTTTATGATGTTCACGCGCACTTAAAAACCGATAAAAATGAGCAGTTTATTGCAAAATGGCAACCAAGTGAGGCTTGCCAACCTCATATGGATACAGAAGGGCGAGTACTTAATCGTTCTTTAGCAGAAAATGTCGTGCGTCGTATCAGTAATCAAAATGCTGAAATTACTACGGTTGATGAGCAACAAAAAAAGCAGGCTGCTCCTTTACCTTATAGTTTATCGGTTTTGCAAATTGACGCCGCCAAATTATATTCTCTAAATGCCAAACTGGTATTAGACGTTTGTCAGTCGTTATACGAAAAACATAAATTGATCACTTACCCACGCTCCGATTGTCGATATTTACCGCTAGAGCATTACACACAAGCTCCCGCAATTATTGCTATGCTAGCCCGTTCAGATGAAAGTTACGGTGCTTTTGCAAAAGGCGCGAACAGCTCACTAAAAAGTAAAGCCTGGAGCAATGCCAAAGTAACCGCGCATCATGCGATCATTCCAACAGAAAAATCTGCGCAAAAAATATCGTTAAATCCTTTCGAAAAGAAAATATATTTTCTTATTGTTAGGCAATACTTAGCGCAGTTCTATCCGGCTTTTCAATATAATCAAAGTCGCATTGAAGTACTTATTGCCGGCGGTAATTTTGTAGCAAATGCTAAAACACCAACAGCACAAGGTTGGAAAGTACTCTTTAATCGCGCTAAAAAACCTGCCGATAACGCCGAACCTGTTAATGATATAGCCGAGCAGCAACTCACTAAACAACACTTACCTAAACTAAAAGTTGGTGAGAAAGTATTATCAGAACAAGGTGAATTAATTAGTCGTATCACACAGCCTCCAAAGCACTTTACTGATGCAAGTTTACTGAGTGCTATGACGGGCATCGCGAGGTTTGTCAGTGATCCTGAAATAAAAAAACTGTTACGAGAAAACGACGGTCTAGGCACTGAAGCAACCCGTGCGGGTATTATTGATTTACTCTTTAAACGAGAATACCTGCAACGCCAAGGTAAAAGCATTCATGCAACAGTCATTGGTACTTCTTTAGTCAATGCCTTGCCTATTGCCGCTACTCTGCCAGATATGACTGCGCACTGGGAAGCGACACTGACCAACATAAGCGAGAAAAAAAGCCGTTATGAAGATTTAATAAATCCATTAACTTCGACTTTATCTGAAATGATAAAACAGTCTGAGCAACAGTCTTTCGACCAATTACCTAAAGTGGCATTTAAACGTAAATCAAAAGGTAAAAAACAGTACTCACGGAAAAAGCAGTCGTAAAATAACCTCACTTGCTTTGAAATAAAACAAGCTTTAGTTCTACTTAAAATATAGGTAAGCTATCAGCTTAAAATTCAATCAGTTAATAACTTAACGCCTAGCGAATAAGGACATCACTATGATGCTACGTGGCATTATTACTACTATTATTGGCATTTTTTGCTTTTCTCTTCCTGTATATGCACAAACTGCAAGCATAGGTCCCAGTGTTGAGGAATTATTAGCTAAGCGAGCATTAGCGAAAAAAACATTTTCTAGTAGCGCAGTTATTTTAAGTCGACGAGGTCAAGTCATTGTCGACGGTCACGGTTTCGAAAAAAGCCACTACTACAATGCCATTTATATTGTCGATGAAAGCGCAGTAAAAGATTACTCAAAGTTAATCAGTCAGTTCAATTCTTATTACCAAGAAAAGCAAATCGACTTTGCTCGGGTTATCACTCCTGAGGGCAAGGTTATTGAGATGCAAGAAGATGCAATTACACTGGTCTCTAAAAATAACGATGATTATTTTGATGAAGGTAAACAATATGAATTTGCGTTACCACAATTAAAAGCCGGTAGCATTATTGAATATCAAGCTAGCGAACAGCAAATCAAACCCTATATAGAAAACGAATGGTTTTCGAGCATCAATTTTCATTTTGTGAAGTTTTTGCCCAATATTAATTGGCTTAGAATAGACCCAGTATTAGAGACTTTTAATACTATTACTTTGCCATTAAAAACAGATGTTTCTATTGTTAATTACAATATCGATATCTCACCAAAAATTACAAAAACCGCCGATCAGCGTACTTATACTTGGCAAACTACCAAGCAACCAGAAGTAATTTTAGAGTTGGATATGCCCAGTCTTGATGAAATTTTGCCAGCTGTTTATTTGTCGACGATTAAAGATTGGAGTACGGTTAATCATTGGTTTAATGAGCTCTACTTACCAACCCAGAAGCCTGATCAAGCTATTGCAGCCTTAGCTGAAACTATTTTTGAAAACTACATGAGTGAAGCTGAAAAAGTTAAAGCGGTATTTAACTATATTCAAAAAAATGTTCGTTATATTGGCGCTCATGTTAATCGTGGTGGTTATAAACCACACTTAGCGGCGGAAGTACTCAGTCAAGGTTATGGAGATTGCAAAGACCAAACTGTGTTGATTATTGCCTTATTAAATGAGGTAGGTGTTAAGGCTTACCCAGCAATGATTAATACTTATCCGGGAGCTAAATTTCACGATGAAGTTCCGATGTTAAACTTTGATCATATGATCACTTATGTGGAAACAGAAGATAAAAAATATTGGCTAGATACCAGTGGTCAAACAGGTGTTTTTCCAGGAATTAGCGTAAATCTTGAAGATAAAAAAGCATTTGTCGTTAATGACGAAAAGGGTGAAATATTAACGCTTCCAGCAACGACAAGTGCAGATAGTATTGCTACGGTAAATCTTGATTTCTATCTAGAGAATACCACTTTAAACACTAAGGTATCGTTAGATTTAAAAGGCCATGTAGAAACTAACCTACGTAATTTTATTCAGTTTTCGCCCAATGCATTATCGGCCACCGAGCAGATAATTTCACCACTATTATTTAATAATCGTATTAGTGATTTTGAAAACTCGGATCCACTTGATATTACACAGCCTTTTACATTGTCAGCAAACTTCAATGAGATAGCTGAAATTACCTCTGATATCGATAGCTTTAGATATAGCTATGATTTTAGCTCAATTTTAAGCGTCTTTACTTCGTTTAGTAACCTTGCACCGGTCGCTTCGCGCAAGTTCGACTTTACTGTCTTACAGCCGATCACCGTAATTATAAAATCATATTATCCGCAACCTTGGCCAAACGCTAAAGTTGTTTATAGCCAGCCAGCTCAAAATATTGAAAATAAGTTTTTTCAATTAACTCACCAGATACAAGAAAAGACTGATGGTATTTATCAGACCTCTACATTTATTTTACCTAAACAGGTCATAAAAGTGGCGGAATACGCTGATTTATATCAACAGGTAAAAGACTTTTCGACTAATTCACAGAGTTTATTTATATATCAGAAACCAAAACCAATGAGCACTGAGGTTTTAGCAAACAGTGATAGCTTAGAAGGCAAAATCGAGCAAACAAAAAATTTATTAGAGCAATCGTCATTTGCTGAAGCACTGATAGCAATTCAAGCAATAATTGCCACGGATGAAAATAACGCGGAAGCACAATATTTATTAGGAGTAGCTTTGGGCTTTAGCGGAGATGATGTGAAATCTGAGCAAGCATTTGAGCGTGCAGAGCAACTTGGCTATCAGTTTTAGGAGCGTGGCGATGAAAACTATTTATACTATTTTGTTGACAATGTTATTGAGCGCTTGTGCTAGTACAAAAAAAGACACTGCACCTACTACACCTATAGCTACCTCTGATGAAGTACAGCTTGCAAATAGTGCGGCAATATACCCAAAAGATACTGTCGCGTTAACAAAGTTAGCAAAGATTCGACTGCAACGTTATAACGCTGAAAAAACGGTATATTCTCTCAAGCAAGCGCTGGAAACTTATCAGGAGTTATTTAAACGTCAACCCCATAATAATGATGCATTATTACAATTTTATCGTTTAAATTTATTTAAAGGTTTGGCAACACAAAATTATGACTTTGCACACTGGCAAGCATTTTATCAACAACAGCCGTTCTTAAAAAGTATTGATATTGCGCCACCAGTATATATGGAGTTTTTACTTGCGAATAAAAACGACTTAAGTCGTGATGATTATATTAATATATTGCAAAAGAGCTTAAAGGCAAATCCAAACTTCGTGAATGCCTACTTAGTACTATCCGCTATTTATGCGGAACAAGAGAAAACGCACTTAGCGTTGTTTTTATTAGAAACTGCAAATAACAACAGCCCATATAACACAGATATTTTAGATCCCTTGAATGAGCTTAGAGTCGACCAGATATTTGAGCGAAGTTGTAAAGGTGATGTCTCTGATGCTTTAAAACAAACATTCGAAGATTATAAACTATTAGTAAAAAATGCACCTGAAAATGCCTATTATCATATGCAATTAAGCACAGTGTTAAGGTTAATGGGACGAATGCGTATGTCGGTATTTTCGGCTAAGAAAGCGGCATCGATATCGACTGACTTTCAAGGAGCATTGGCGGAAGCACAATTTTGGGCGGGAAATCAAAAAGCGATAACAGAGTTTTTTGAAGCAAAGAATATACAAAGCTTAGACACTCTAGATCTATATTTAGGGATATTGGCTAATCTGAGTGATTTTAATTGGCAGCAATCAGCCGAAATGGCCGAAGAATATATTACTCACAACGATATCAGCTTCTATGGCATTCTTTATGGTGCGTATGCCTATAAAATGCTGGGTGAAGAAGCGCTTGCTAAGAACATGCTCAATCAAGGTTTAGCAAAAATCACTATCAAACCTTGGCAACAGCAAATGTTAAACTTTGCTAATAATAAAATAAGTGCAGAACAACTAATGACAGAGAGTGAAAATACTTGTCAGCAAACAGAAGCCTATTACATCCAAGGTTTAAGTGATTTACAGTCAGGTAAAATGGATATATTCAAAGAGCAAATGAATAAGATCGTAGATCAGAAGGTATATGCTTTTTATGAGTATGCTAGTGCGAAAAATATGCTTAAGCGGCTAAAAACTACAAACTAATATATCGTAGCAATGAAGCAGAATGATACTCGTGACTGGCTATTCACGAGTATCATATTAATTTGGAGTTATAAAATAGTATTCGGGCTTGCGATATACACTTTAAAAGGTAATGGCGCTTCTAATGCGCTGTCGTCGATAGCTAAATGGCTAAAACCTGATTGCTCGAAGAAAGTGTTTAATTGCTCTTGGTCGAGGGCTTCTTCGTTTAAATTCATTGCTTGGTAATAAGCAGTATTTTCTTCAGTTTCACAATCTTGTGCATCAACAAACATGTTCATTGGCATGCTTAGAACTGAGATCGATTGTACTTTACTGTATTGTTTCGCAATTTCTTTTAATAAAAATGAAGCGACACCTTGCTTACGGTAAGCTGGCAAAACGCTAATTGCTTCAATTAACATATGATCTTTAGCTTTAGCATCAACTTTGACTTGTAACTTTTCAACTAAATCTGCAGCAATGTTTTGTTTTTTAAAGAATAAGTTTAGCGGTACTTCCCAATCAGTAGCACCTTGTTGACTAAGTAGTTCATAGCTTTCGTCAGCACCACGGTGCTTATTTAAAGTAATTATTTCAATTTCAGCTTTAGCGATAACCAAATCATCGTCATTTTTGACATTAATTTCTTGTACTAATTGCCAGTCAAAAGCATTTTTAATTTCTGGGGTATTAAATTCGATCGTTAAATTCATGGTTTTTCAGTGCTTTTTAACGGTGATATATAACCCAATAAAAAGCGACAGCCTAAGTTGTTTGTGCAGTATTTCACTATGTTAATCGTCAATAACACGAGGCAAGATTAACTGAATAGAATGTAAAGTACTGCAAATGCAAATATATCGCGCGTTTATATCATTAGTCAGACTTGGTTACCAGAATTTGAAATTATTTTTCTGACATATACTTAAATATTAATACCACACCTTCTATTCTATCTTTTTTATTAATATGAATATTGGCTGAAACAGTAATATCAGGCCCATTTTCCTGCGCGTACAATTCACTTTTAGTGGTTCTCTCTTTTATCACTGACTCTATTAAATTGTTTAAGTTCTCAGCGCTAAAGGTTAATGATAAATCGGTGAAAGGGCGTTTTAAATCTAAACTGAGAATGCGAACAAAGTTTTTAGCTTTAGGAGTAAACCTTCGAATAAGTAGATGTTCGTCTAAGTATATTACGCCATAATCGATATAACTTAAGACGTTATCTAAGTCGTTATTTGTCGCTTCTAAATCTTTAATTTTTTCTTGATATTCACTATTTACGGTAAAAAGTTCTTCATTAACGGAATGCAGTTCCTCATTACTCGATTGTAACTCTTCGTTAGCCGCCATTAATTCTTCATTGGAGCATTGTAATTCATCAGATAAGTTTTTAACGTCAAACTGGCTTTCAGAAAGCGCTTCTCTAGCATCGATTAAATCGGCATCAAGTTTTGTTATATGGTCGCTATATTCATTACTTCTTTGATAACTTAACTCTTCCTGCGTTTGGTCTGAAGTCAGTTTGTTTTGTTTAATAAAGCTAATAACAAAGCTGTCGATAGGGTCATCATGGCCAGCGCAAAAACCTTCTATATCTACTTTCATGCCTTCCGGTAGCATTAAAATATTTTCAATACGCATGGGCTTATGTGTAGTGACAATTTTATTCAGAATTTTAGTCACAAAAGGCAGTAAGTCCTTATGTAATTGCGTCGATATATTGAGTGAAGTCAGACCCGGTTTAATTTTTTGTGTAAATGACTCGGTATCACCAAAACTGTAGATAATATTAAAATCGCTATCGATAACAAAAGAAGGCGGAGCATAAGTTTTCAGTAATAGTTCTTTAATTCGAGATATACTGGAAACAACCGGGTGATTAAAGTGTTTCTTATTAATTAAAGAAGTGGGGTTATTTGCCTTACTGATGGCACTTTCAGTCGGTGAAACCGAAGGTTTACTCAATCCTGCTTGCGAAAGCGAAATTCTTAAATCACTATTTTTTTTATACACTCTAAACTGCACGTTAACCGAATGATAATATTCATGTAAGGCTCCAATGGTTTCAGAACTGCCCAATAATAAGTAGCCATGGCGATTTAATGAAAAATGAAAGTAAGATAAAATCCGTTTTTGAGTTGATGGTTGAAAATAAATTAATAAATTCCTGCAACTGATCATATCCATATTAGAAAATGGCGGATCTAAAGAAACATTTTGATTGGTAAAAATAACGTTTTTATTGACCTGATCGTTTAAGACAACCGCATCTTCATATTCAGTAAAATAGCGGATGAAATATTGCTCGGGTATATCATTGATAATTCTTAAGTCATATCGGCAATTTTCGTGGCTGTTGATGGCTTTATTTTTACTAATATCAGAAGCAAATATCTTTATAACTCTTTTGCAATTTAATTGTTCTTGCGCATATTCGAACAACATACTTAAAGTAAAAGCTTCTTCGCCGCTGGCGCAACCAGGTACCCAAATACGAATGTGTTCACCTTCAGGCTTTTTAATTATTAAAGGTTTAATGGCCGTTTCTAACAGATACTCCCATATGTCAGGGTCCCTGAAAAATTGTGTGACACCGATCATTATGTCTTGCGCAAGTAAAATTAATTCATTAGGTTCACGGTTAATGTATTCAGCATATAAAGCAAAATCAGGTATTTCTAATACCCCCATACGATGCTCTATCCTGCGTTCTACCGTACTTAACTTGTATTCACTTAAATCAACTTTTGCAGCCTCTTTTACTAGGTTGAAAATGTTTTCAATTTCATCCATATCAACATTGTTATTACGGGGCTCGATAGTAGATTTATAAAGTGTAGATAGTTGCTTGTTGATTGTTTTGCCAAGTTGCTCTGCCGTTTGTATTGTGAGGTCGATTCCTAAATCAATTACGGCTTTTGGCATTCCATTAAACTCAGCATCATCAGGTGATTGGCAATAAAGATCTGCTCCAACAGAGTTTAATGTCTTAAAACCATTGGTACCATCGCTGCCTGTACCAGATAAAATCAATGCTATTGCATGGTTTTGATAGCTTTCAGCTAGCGACTTAAAAAAATAATCAATCGGGAAATGCAAAGACTTACTTTCAATTTCTGACAATATGATACGGCCATCACCTACGGTTAAATATTTGCGCTGATCTAAAACATAAAGCGTATTTTTTTCTATTATTTGTAAATCTTGTGCAACCTTAATGGTTAAATTACAGTGCTTAGCTAAAATTTCATCGACGATACTCTTAAAGTCGTCAGAAAGGTGTTGAACTAGAATAAAAGCACCTTCAGTTTCGGGGCTTATATTCTGAAAGAGGCTTTCCAGAGCTCTTAGGCTCCCGGCTGAGCCACCGATACCAACTACAAATTCAGCTGGATTCAGTGATGGAATAATTTCCGAGTTTATTGTTGTTTTATCATCCATCTTTATTTTCCAGCCATTTAATTAATGCTTCTGGTTTCATTGGTTTTGCAATTAAATATCCTTGAATATAATCGCAACCTAATTCAGTTAATATATCCATTTGTGCTTTATTTTCAACACCTTCTGCAACTACTTTTAACTTTAAAGACTTTGCTAGGAAAATAACACCTTTTACTAATGCTTTTTGTGAGGCAGATGTTTCGATAGTATCAACAAAGCTTTTATCGAGCTTAATCGTTGACATGGGCACTGTTGCTAAATAGCTTAAAGATGAATAGCCGGTACCGAAATCATCTAAAGCTATAGTAAAACCCTGGCTTTCCAAATTAGTTAAGCATTTGATTAGTGCAGGAGTTTCTTCAACTAACATGTGCTCAGTTATTTCTAGCGTAATTTGATTAGGTTTTATGCCTCGGCGTTGAATATTACTCAGAAATATCAACAAACCTTTTGGGTCTGCTAATTGTACAGGGCTAAGGTTGATTGTGATGCGAATATGATTTTCGGACATTGCAAAGTGATTTAATGTGGTGGAAATATCCTGACAAACTTTATTGATCATACATTGTTGTACTGAAAGTATTTTGCCATGGGTTTCCGCAATCGGAATAAACTGATCTGGCGCAATCCATTGCGTGTCTTTGTCGTACCAACGAATTAACGCTTCAACGGCTGTTAACTTGCCAGTTTGAGCGTCTATTATCGGTTGATACATCATGGTAAATAAATTGTTTTCAATTGCTGAAGGTAATTTTTGTAAAATATGATAAAGCTCAGTCACTTTTTGAGTTTTGTCGTTTGAAAATCGAATATATTGATTTTTTCCGGCTTGTTTTGCGCAATACACTGTCAAGTCAGCGCGTTGAATTAAGTCTTTTACCATCAGTTGTACATAGTTTTCAGGGAAATTAGTTTTCTGTAAATCGGGCTTGAATTTAGCTATACCGATACTTGCTGAAATATGTAATTGCAATTCGTCAAAATAAAATGGTGTATTAATCTCTGCGATGATAGCTTCTGCGAGTTCGTCTACATCATCATCTGTGGCGTTACCTGGTACTAAAATAATAAATTCATCGCCACCAAATCGAGAAACTACATCACTTGAGCGTGTTAAATTGATAATTCTTTCGCTCACACCTTGTAATATTTTATCGCCAATTTGATGACCGTATAAATCGTTGATGCCTCTAAAACCATCTAAATTAATATAGAGCAGTTGTAATGATTGATTAGTTTGGACAGCATTCTGCAAGTATTTTGATAAATTCTCTTGCGTAGCACGTCTATTAGGTAAATTAGTAATTGAGTCATAATTGGCGAGTTTGTAAATCTTCGCTTCATGAATAACTCGATCAGAAATATCGATAAGTGCACCGAAGCCACTTTCAAATAAACCATTATCAGACAAGCGAGCTTTAAATTTAAATTCTAGTGTTTTGGTGGGTTTTCCAATGCTGTTAAGGGTTAACTCTGTACGCGAAACACCATATTTTGTTGCATCATTTATTAATTTTGCAAGTTGTCCTGATTCATTTTTAAAAAGGCCTAGCCAGCCCTTGCCATACAGCTCGTTGTCTGATTTTTCAGTTAATATAGAAAATTCAGGATTAATAAAGTCACATTCCCACTCTTTATTGAGTGTGATAATACCCGTAGGTATATTTAAAATAAGTTCATTAAGTTTAGAAGAGGGAGATTCAGTCGTGGTTAATTTCACATCGTCATTAGGCCAACAAATTAATCCATAGGAGACATTTGAACCTTCTTGCTTGTTGGCTATTAAAAGTCCTTGAATTTCTAACGGGCGAGCTAAACCTATCCTGTGTAATTCAAGATTACATTTTAGATGTTTTAAATCGGAAGCAGACTTTAATTTTTTAATATGGATTTCTAAAGTCTTAAAGCTTTGCATTAACTTTGTGCTTGTTAGAGGTTCATCAGTGCCGAGCCATTGTTTAAAAATAGCGTTGGCGCTAATAACGTCACCAAGCTCTGAAAGTATTACAATGCCTAGGTCACTTTCCTTGAATAAATTGTCGATATCTTTCAAAAATTTAATGCCTTAATTAATTTCATAGTTGCCTAGTGTTTATTGTTGTTAATTAGAGTTTAGTATAGATATTGGCAAACAGAGGCTAGACATAGGAACTAATTGAAAATATTTATAAATGAATTAAAAATAACGGAGCAGATCTTTTAAGTCAAAAAATGTATTATAAAATATTACGAGAAACTAAATTAAGCTGCTTATGAAAAAAATGTCAATATCACTTTTGTTGTTATTAATTATTAGCATTTATTCGTATGCGCCTTTGGTAGTGGCTCAAGCTGAGTCTAGCGTGTTGAAATTCGATTTAGGTGAAAACACCGGCTGGGCACCTTATCGAACAGGTAAAACCGCCGATCAAGCCGGTATTTTAGCTGATCTAATATTATTGATTGAAGAATCTTCAAATATTAAATTTGAAAGCGTGAATTGGCCACAAAAACGTGCAGAATTTGCCCTTGTTAAAGGTATTGTTGATTTTGACTTTATTTGTACAGCGTGGTTTCCGGGCGGTACTTATGGCCGTCAATTTGTTATCAGCGAGCCTCTATTTGAAATAAATGAATATGTAATCACCCTTAAAGGTAATAAGCAGTTATATCCGACATTAGAAAGTATTTATACTAAGCCTATTGGGACTATTGCTGGTTATTTTTATTTTGACGACTACCAATTTACTCGAGTCAACTTTCGTGACGAAGATGCTTTAATTAAAGCACTTAAATATAAGCGTGTTGAAGCGATTATTCTTGAGCAAGAAGCCGCTAAACATTGGGCTAGTATTCATGATGTAGAAATAGAAATGGCAGCCCCCCACACCACGGGTAATTTACTTATTCGGCTTAATAAAACTAAACAAGAGCAACTTCCCGCCATAAATTCTGCGATTAAAGCATTAAAACAAAATGGAAAATTAAAAGCCGTGCTAGATAAATACGGAGTTGAAGCCAAAATTATTGCATCATAAAATACGTATCTCAGTTTCATTTTTTAAACTTAACAACGAAACCTTCCTGAAAAACCTTTGCCAACTCTCTAGTGTTTTACGTGCCGATTAGTTAGTACTTTTGTATAAATATCAAATTGATCTAAACTTTATTCTAATATTTGTTCAGAGCCTTATTTATGTCCGACTTTTATGGTCTCAATTTAAATAATTTATTGGAAAAAGCGCCGATTGGCGTCGTTATTCATCGTTGGGATACCTCCATCAAGTATGCAAATCCTGCCGCCTTGAGTGTGTTTGGTTTGACCTTAGAGCAAATTGTAGATAAAGAAGCCACAGACGGGCAATGGCGTTTTTTAGATGAAGCAGGTCGGCCATTAAAGTTTGCTGATTACCCGGTAAATAAAGTAAAGCGCACTCAAGCGCCGATGACAAATGAAATCTTAGGTGTCGCCGATCATACTCGAGCGAAAGTTCGCTGGTTTATGGTCAATGCTTATAATGAAGGTGAGCTAGATAGCGAAAACCAAACAATCGTTGTTACACTTAATGATATTTCAGCTTTCAAACAACTATTTTTTTTCTCCGATATTGTTGAAAATACCCAAGACATTGTCATCGTTTGTGAAGCGAACAATATTAAGTATCCCACGGGGCCGAAAATAGTTTATGTCAATAAAGCTTTTGAATCGTTAACGGGTTATAAAAAGGAAGATGTTTTAGGTGAAACACCCCGAATACTGCAGGGGGACTTAACTGATAAAGCGGCTATGTCTCGAATTCAGTCGGCATTGATTAATCATCAAGCGATAACCGAAACACTATTAAATTATGATATTAATGGTCGTCCCTATTGGATTGAAATGAACATTATCCCGCTGAAGAATAAATATGGCGAAGTCACACATTTTGGTGCCATAGAACGTGATGTATCAGAGCGTAAATTTCACCTAGAGCAATTACAATTTAGAAACCTAGAACTAAAAGCGCTAAAAGATGAGCTTGAGCAACTTGTACATGACCGAACAATTGATTTGCAAATAGCCAACGAAAAATTAGAAAAAATTGCCTTTTTTGACCCATTAACCAATATCCCTAATCGCAGGTTCTTTATTGAACAAGCGCATAAGTTGATTAAATCTTGTAACAGAAGAAAATTGGCTATTGCTTTTGGCTTACTTGATATTGATGATTTTAAACTGATTAACGATACACATGGCCATGATGTTGGGGACCTAATTTTAATTGAGTTAGCAAATTACATTAAACAATTTTGTCGAGACGATGAAGCCTATTGCCGGTATGGCGGAGAAGAGTTCGCTTTTGCGGTTGCAATAGAAACCCCTGAAGATTTGGACTGCTTTACCTCGCGGTTAATCACAGGTATTCAAAATATTGAAGTTTCAGTTGCCGGACAATTATTATCCGTTACCGCAAGTGGTGGTTTTAGGTTTTGTACTACGCGAGAAGATATAGATTTTGAAAAAGAAATGAAACAAGCCGATGTCGCGCTGTATCAATCAAAAGAAAGTGGTAAGAACAAAGTTACAATTACAGAATAATTGTTGTGTTTAGCAATTTAATTAATCATCATAATAGTACATAGAATTTAAATGCTTTTATGGTGAGATTGACCTAAGCAATTAAAAACACTAAATTATTAGGTTATTTAATCACAGGCTAATTAGGCTTGTTGGTCGTACTTTAGGTTTATAGGTATTTTATGTTAGAACACGGTTCATATAAACTTGAAATTAATAAGCAGACTCTTGTGGTTAGATGCTTCGATGCTTGGAATATTGAAACCGTGATGAGCATGTGTCTTGAATATAAAGAACATGTCAATAAAATCAAAGACAAACCTTGGGCATGTTTGGTTGATCTAACTCAATGGGAGCTTTCCACGCCGGGTATGTGGGAGCATATTGATGAGCTTAACGAGTGGGGTAACAACAATAATCAAAAATATGAAGCCGTAGTGTGTAGTTCATCCCTGCAACAGCATTTTATGGAAAATAGTCATGAAGTTCTGACCAATGTAGAAACTAAATTTTGTGATACCTTGCCCCAAGCTTACCAGTGGTTAGAAAGTTTAGACGTTTATAAAACTTAATACTTTGCCAGTATAGATAACATTCCGTTACCCGATCGCTATTATCCAAAAGCCAACATGCGATATTGCCCAATATCAAAAACGTAAGTGCTATCAACAATAAAAAACTAATGAATTGATATTCGTAGGGCTACCAATAAAAGTAGCCCTAACAAATTATGCCGCCTTGTCGTTTTTAATCGCTTTTTTAGCGGAATTATTATGTTCAATCACCTGATTATTTTTACCAATGTTTATTTTTTTAGGTTTCATTGCTTCAGGTATTTCTTTCACCAAACTGATGGTTAGAAGACCGTCATTTAAATCGGCACCTATCACTTCTACGTAATCAGCTAAATTAAATTTTTGTTCAAAAGTACGGTTTGATATACCTTGGTGTAAGAATTTTTTTTCCTGTTTTTTATCGCTTTCACCACGAATAGTCAGTAGTCCCTTTTCGACGGTAATATCAAGGTCGTTATCTGAAAAACCCGCAACAGCCAGCGTGATATCGTACTTATTGTCGCCCATAACTTCGATATTATATGGCGGAAAAGCCGTGCTTGATGAGTCAGCAGTTAAGGTGCTGTCTAGCATTGATGCCAAACCATCAAAACCGATACTATTGCGATACAGCGGAGTTAGGTCAATTGAGTTCATCATAATATCCTCCTAAGAAGCTATAAAGTTAAATCAAAACTGTGGTGATAAACTGATGATTTTTAACCACCACTCAACACTGTATTTGGGGATAAAAAATAAACATCAAATACGTTTTTTTATAATTTATTTTAATAAAAAACTGGTTGTTAATTATCAAGTTTTATAAAAAATACGGAGTAAGAAAAAAGTTTAATTTTTTCACTTGAACTCTTATTTTTAGCCCATATCAAAAAAATAATTTCGTTACATACTTTGTGTTTTTTGGGGAATACCCTTGCAACTATGGAGGCTGAAACAATGTATTTTACGAACCTACCGAGTACTTTAATAAAGCATATTAAGTTCAGTGATTTAATGTGTTTGTTTACAGCGAAAATTAACACCGCTATGCAATCATAATACTACGGAGACGACCATGCTAAACGTGCGTAATTTAACTCGCAGTTATGGCGACTTTGTTGCTGTTGATGATGTGAGTTTTTCAATAAAAAAAGGTGAAATTATTGGGCTGCTTGGCCATAACGGGGCCGGTAAAACAACCATAATGAAAATGATCAGTGGCTATTTAGAGGCTGATCGAGGCGATGTTTCACTTGATGGCATATCGCTAAGAAATAAACCTAAACTGCTGCAACAGCATTTGGGCTACTTGCCAGAAAACTTACCGGTTTATCCTGAAATGAAAGTGGCCGAATATTTAGATTACGCCGCCGATTTAAAAGGGTTAACCGGCGAATATAAAATAGCGGAAATAAAACGCACAATAAAAGCCACGGATTTGTCGGCAAAATTGTTAGCGCCTATTCAAACTTTGTCACGTGGCTTTAAACAACGTGTAGGCGTTGCTCAGGCTATATTGGGTCAACCTAAGTTACTGATTTTAGATGAGCCAACCAACGGTTTAGACCCAGAACAAACTCAGCATATGCGCCAGTTAATTCGTGAAATAGCTGAAAACGCGACAGTAATTCTTTCTACTCATATCATGCAAGAAGTTAATGCCTTATGTGATCGTGTACTGGTGTTGAAATCTGGCCAATTAGTGCTTGATGAAAAGCTCGCCCAGTTAAAGAACAGCCAAACACTTATCGTTGAAACTAACTGTGTTGATCATGACCTGATCAGCGCTATTTCAGGCGTTAAGAAAGTCGTAGTGGAACGTGAAGGTAAGTTGTCGGTTGAAATCTCTAAACAAGCATTTATGGAAACCATTGCCAGTGAAATAAGCAAAGTTGTCATTAATTCCGATCATCAATTATTTGCTTTATATCGACAAAAACGAGATTTGGAAAGTATTTTCAATCAATTAAATAATGAAGATTTTAAACCGTTAAATCGTAGCGAGGAGGTGTCAGATGCAGCCTAATCAATCGGCAAAATTTAATATGTTTCGCGTTGCACAAAAAGAAATAGCGCTGTTTTTTGCATCGCCTGTGGCCTATTTATTTATCGGTGCATTTATCGCTGTAACCTTGTTTATCTTTTTTTGGGGTGAAGCGTTTTTCTCGCGCAATATTGCTGACGTTAGACCGATGTTTGAATGGATGCCATTATTGCTTATTTTCCTATGTTCTACATTGACCATGCGACTGTGGAGTGAAGAGCGCAGAAGCGGCACCATCGAGCATGTTCATACGCTTGCGGTGCCATTGTGGCATTTTGTTGTTGGTAAGTTCTTAGGTTGTGTGGCACTACTTGGCATGGCGTTACTGATCACGCTACCTTTGCCATTAACTGTCAGCATGCTGGGAGAGTTAGATTGGGGGCCGGTAATTTCTGGTTATCTCGCGGTAATGCTATTAGGTAGTGCATATATTGCTATCGGCTTAGCTATTTCTGCACGTAGCGATAATCAAATTGTCAGTTTAATTACTGCGATTGTGGTTGGCGGCTTATTTTATTTTATCGGTACGCCGGCGATAACAGACTTTTTTACCCATCAACAAGCTGAGTTACTGCGACAACTCGGCACAGGCTCACGCTTTGACGATATTACTCGCGGTGTTATAGACGCACGTGATCTGTATTATTATGTCTCGCTCACTTTAGTGTTTTTAGCATTAAACACTTACTTTTTAGAGCAAGAACGCTGGGTAACCAAAGGCAAAAAAGCGAATCACAAGCACTGGCAAGCCGTAACCGCTTTACTGGTGGTAAATGTGCTAACCGCCAACCTATGGCTCGGGCAGTTACCACAATTACGCGTAGATACTACTGCAGGCAAACAATATTCAATTTCAGAGGCAACCGAGCTTTATCTTGAGCAACTGCAAGAACCGCTGTTAATTCGCGGCTATTTTAGTCAAAAAACGCATCCACTTTTAGCGCCGTTGGTACCGCAAATACAAGACTTGTTAGCCGAATATGAAGTTATGGCGGGCGGTAAAGTAAGAGTTGAGTTTATCGACCCACAACAGCACCCTGAATTGGAAGAAGAAGCCAATAGCAAATTTGGCATTCAACCTATGCCATTTCAGGTAGCCGACCGTTACCAAGCTTCTATTGTTAGCTCTTACTTTAATATTCTTGTGCAGTACGGAGACGAACATCAAGTATTAGGCTTTAGAGATTTAATTGAAGTGAATGCTAGAGCAGAATCAGATGTCGACGTATTACTGAGAAACCCGGAGCACGATGTTACCCGAGCTATTAAAACCGTGTTACAAAACTATCAAAGCGCCGGAGATTTATTTGCCACAGTTAAACAATCGCTGCGTTTTACCGGTTATGTTTCAGCCGATAATAAATTGCCAGAAAAATTACTGACATTTAAACAAACGATACAGCAGCAGCTTGAGAAAATCAGTGACAATTCATCGGGTAAGTTAAGTTTTGACTTTATCGAGCCGGAAGCCAATGGTGGAGAAGTTGCACAACAAATTGCCGATGATTATGGCTTTCAGGCTATGGCGACGAACCTGTTTTCTCAAGAGCGTTTCTACTTCTATCTAACGCTGGCGGGTGGCGAACAAATTGTTCAAATTCCATTAGATGATTTCAGCGCGGCCAGCTTTGAGCGTAATGTTGACGCAGCAATAAAACGTTTCGCCTCAGGCTTCACTAAAAATGTTGCTTTAGTGCTTCCTGAAGCTGAAGGTTATCCGGGCTACCCAATGTCAGGGGCGAGTTTTTCAAAACTCGAACGCATGTTAGGCGCTGAACTTAACGTTATCAAAGAAGATATTAGCGATGGTTTAGTATCGGGAGAAGCTGATATTTTAATGTTAGTGTCGCCGAAAGCTTTAGATGAAAAACAATTATTCGCGGTTGATCAATTTTTGATGAAAGGCGGCACGGTTATCGCGGCGACTTCACCTTTTAGCGTAAATTTAACTCGCAATAATTTGGTTATGTCGCCGGTTGATAGCGGTCTAAGTGATTGGCTATCTCATCACGGTATTAGCATTGAAAACAGCTTAGTCATGGATAAGAGTAATGCGTCATTTCCATTACCTGTGACGCGTAATGTTGGCGGATTCCAGCTGCAAGAAATGCGTATGCTCGACTATCCCTATTTTGTTGATGTGCGCTCAGGGCTTAACAAAGACAACCTGATCACCGCTGAATTACCGCAGTTAACCATGGCATGGGCATCGCCTATTACCCTTGATGAAACTAAAAACAACGTGGCGTTCACTCCGCTTTTAAAAAGCTCTGACAGTGCCTGGACCTCATCATCACTCAATGTCATGCCGAAAGTTAACAATGTAGGTGAAACAAGTTACTTAGCTGAAGGCGATACCGGCGAGCGCTTACTCGGTGTTATTGCCCAAGGTAAATTTAACTCTTATTTTACTGACAAAGACTCGCCATTGTTAGCTAAGGAAAGTGAAGTTTCTAGTGACCTTGAAGCCACTACAGAAGAGAAGGCTGAAGCTCAATTTGATGTCAGTAGCGTGATTAAACATGCCCCCGACAGCGCTAGAATTATCCTGTTTAGCTCAAATGACTTTGTGCAAGATAACGTCATTCAACTCACGGGTGGAATATCACAAACTGAATATTTAAATAGCTTGCAGTTAATGGTGAATGCAGTTGATTGGTCCTTAGAAGACCGCGCCTTAATGAGCATTCGCTCGCGAGGTAACTTTAATCGCACCTTACCGCCATTAGATCATAGCAAGCAGCTGTTTTGGGAGTATGCCAACTACGGTGTCGCCTTTTTACTACTCATGACACTAGCGTTGTGGCAGCGTCAACGCCGTAAACGCAAGCAACGTCAATATTTAACTTGGTTGGCACAATAGGAGGGGACTTTAATGAATAAATATTTACTACCGCTAACTGCCGTACTTTTAATTCAACTCAGTATTACTGCGCTGTTGTTTGCTGACAGCAGCGCAGTTGACAGCGACTTAACGGCTAAAACTTTGATTAATATTGATCAAGAGACATTGAATGAAATTAGCATTAAAGCAGCTTCAGATGAAATTGTGCTAACAAAATCAAAGCAAGGTTGGCAGCTTAAAGCGCATCCAACATTGCCGATAATGAAGCATAAAGTGCAAGCAATAACGCAAGAATTAGCCAACATTAACTTGTCGTGGCCGGTAGCATCAACCTCAAATAGTCATGAACGATTTAAGGTTGCAGAAAGTGATTTTGAAAAACAAATTACCTTTAAAAATAGTGCCGGCGAAACGCAAACCTTACTGTTAGGTAATTCGCCAAGTTATAAAAATCTTTATGCTAGAAATGCCGATAATAACGAGGTGTATAACATCAAATTTAGCAGTTATCAGTTAACCCCTTCACTGAATAACTGGCTAGACAAATCGTTGTTATCGGTTGCTGACATCGCCAAAATTAGTCACGCGGATGTCAGCCTAAATAAAGCCGATGAACAATGGCAACTTGCCGCGCCTTCAACACTGTCTGACGGACAAGCACTCGATCAAAATAGTATCGAAACGCTCGTTAATCATTTACAGGGCTTAACCGTTACTAGCATGAGTGAAGTCACACCTAAAAGCAGTGAGCAACTTACCGTGACCAACGCAGAAGGGCAGCAATATACTTATGCCTTTGCGACCGAACAGGACAGTTACTTAGTCAGCCGAAATGACTTCGATTACTGGTTTACCTTACCGAAAGCAAAGTTCGAACAATTAGCTAATTTAAGTTTAGACAAAATCACCTCTAGCATTGAGGTAAGCGAGGATGTAAAAGATCATAAAACATCAGAGTAAATAAAGAGAAGCGGGGGATTAAACTATCCCCCTAAATTCTTAACAGAAAGTAGAATCAATAAAGAAATTGCTTGCACGTTCAAGCTGAAAATTTGGGTTTATTTTATATTGCCAAACGAGGATATATTATGACTTCATATTATCGACCGCTAATAAAATTACTGTTAATTACCGCTGCTATATCTACAGGTATTGCTTTTTCGGCCTTTTCAATTAGTAAAAGTAGTCAACCGACGGCGCAAAGTTCTACTGCGATTAAATCGCCACTTCAAGGTAAAATAGCAAGAGAAATTGATATGTTAACGCCTGGGCATAAGCACTTTAATCGCCGCTTTGTACAACAAGTGCTGACTGCGAAAAACGCTAAGCAGGAGGCCGCATGATCAGCACTCAACTGCCCATTAAGCTAGAGCCAACTGGTAGCTTTGAATCATATATGGCCTATGTAAATAGCATCCCCTTGTTGGACGAACAGCAAGAGAGAACGCTATTTTTACGCTATCAAGAAGAAAATGACTTAAGTGCAGTACAAGACATTGTCTTGTCGCACTTACGATTTGTTGCCTATGTAGCAAGAAAATATAAAGGCTACGGCATGCGCCTCGACGATTTAGTGCAAGAGGGCACCATAGGGTTAATGAAATCGGTGAAAAAATTTAACCTAGACTTTGGCGTTAGGTTAGCAAGCTTCGCGATTCATTATATTAAAGCTGAGATACACGAGTTTATTATTCGCAATTGGCGCTTAGTAAAAGCCGCCACCACGAAAGCAAAGCGAAAATTGTTCTTTAATTTAAGAAGGTTAAAATCAACCAACGAATGGCTTTGCCACAAAGAAAAACAAGCAATAGCGCAAGAACTGGGTGTGGAACTTCAAGATATTGGCGATATGGAAGTACAATTATCTCAGCCTGATATTTTTGTTTATTCTGAAACAGCACCTGAAGGCACTGAAGAAACAACTGCACGTGAAAACTTACTGGTCGATAAAACCCAGCCCTTTCATGACAGTGTAATTGAGCAGAACTTTACACAAAAAAACATCGATAAAATACACGCTATTCTTGAAAATCTTGATGAGCGCAGCCGAGATATCGTCAAAAGCCGTTGGTTAACAGAAGAGAAAATAACTCACAAAATTTTGTCTGAAAAATACCAAGTATCACAAGAGCGTATTCGTCAGATTGAAGAGAAAGCGCTAGATAAAATTAGAAAGAAATTAAGCCGGTATTAGTTATCGGCTTAATTATTAAAGAGCAGGTTATTTCTCAACAACCCCTTTCATCACTGCAAATGTATCGCTTCACCGAATATCGATAGTTTACGCTGTTGATTAATGTATTGTGGATTTAAGTTCAACTTACGCGTTAGGCGTAAAAGTCTGTCACACGATTAATGCATAAACGCCGCCATGAGCAACAATCAACTTTTGGAAGACCAATGAAGATATTTATAAATGCCAAGCGTAATGTCAAAACAGCATTGTTGGCATTTAGTTTACTCTGTGGTGTTAATGCGCTACCTGCATTGGCTGGGTGGGAAGTGAATTTTATCGATAAGTTTTCAGGAACCAGCGTTGATTGGGATAACTGGAATGCACAAATCGACGCTAACTTTAATAATGAAGTGCAATGTTACACCGACGATGACAGCTCTTTAGATAAAAACTTTGATGTTTCAAATGGCACGTTAAAAATTATTGCCCGTAAAAAACAAGTCAGCTGTGTAGGTTTGAATAATCAATCTAGAGCTTGGACATCGGGGCGTATTAACGGCAAAGACAAGCGAGAATTTTTGTATGGTCGAATTGAGGCGCGTATTCGTTTTCATGATTTAGCGGCAGGTACATGGCCAGCATTTTGGATGCTGGAAAATCGAATCGCAGAAAGCCCAAGAAAAAATGATAACGACTTTTCTCATTGGCCAAACCCCGGAGCGGGCGAAATTGACGTTTGGGAATGGTTTGCGAACAACCCAAATAGCTATATTACTAACTTTTTCAATACTGGTGGAGCAAGCTGTGGTAGTGAATTTCGCCACAATTATCCAAATGGTTCAAGTGAAGTACAAAACTGGCATGACTACGCAATAGAGTGGGACGAAAATCGCATCGCCTTTTACATGGATGACACCTTAGTTATCGAACATAATATTGCCGCATGTCCGCAATACAAAGAGCCAATGTTCGTTTTGCTTAATGTAGCTATGGGCGGTAATTTAGGCGGTGCAATCGACCCAAATTTGAATAAAGCGACTATGGAAGTAGATTATTTAGCCCACTGTACCGCCACGAATCAAAATAATGCCACCCGCTGCAACGAAAGCACGCCAACTGCATATGCGGATGATGACAATGACGGTGTAGCAAACGAAAATGACTTATGCCCGAATACACCTGCTGGCGCAACGGTTGACGTTAACGGCTGTGCTATCGACGCTAGCAATGTTGCTCCTGAAGTTTCTGTGCTAATAAAGCAAAATAACCTTGTTGTTAGCACGATAGATATTTCAGCAGGCGTTGTAGAAATTATAGCAACGGCGACAGATGAGAATATTGATGATCAACACAGCTATTCATGGATTATCGGTGGCGCTATTCCTTCACCAACCATCGATGCAGGCACAGTAACTTTTGATCCAATCTCTTTAGTGCAGGGAAGTTCACACAAAATTGATGTAACAGCGATAGATAATGGCGAACCTGTACTAACCGCGACTACCAGCATTCAATTTAGCGTAATCGATAACCAAGCAACCCCCCCAACTGAAGTAACACCAAACGACGACAGTTCAAGCAAAAACAGTGGCACTTTTTTCGCCCTTACTGTATTCATGCTTGGCTTGGTATTATATCGCCGTAAAGTCATTGCTTGAGACTTAAGCTATTTTTAAATGTTATAGGCTCTACCGCAGGTATTACTAATTGCTATGTAACGATGGTGAACTTCTTCTTTTATGGCAAAAATATCTTATAGAACCATCAAATTAATTGCTTACTGCTATACTAAAAATTTACTAATTTAACTGTGTAGCAAGTTTGAATATTTTAATAATCCGACAGCTTATTATTCTATTGCTTTGGACACTGCTTTTAGCAATACCTAATCAATCATTCGCTGCTTTGCCAGTAGCAAAGTCGATTGATTACTTATTTCCTATCAGCCCAGATCTCACTTTAGACGAAATTCAAGCACGTATGGATTGGCAACCATCACAAGATGGTTGGATAAAAGAGCATTATTCACAAAACAGTTTTTGGCTTGGTGAAACCCCCAAAGTCGCTTGGCTGAAAATAGATCCAACAAAGTGGACAACTAACGACAACAATCCCTATCTCATAGAGTTAGCTTCCAGTGGTTTAAGCCGAGCTAAATTATATTTTTATCTTGATGGTCGCTGGCAAATACTCGATAGCGAAGCACTACTTAGAGATGCGCAGGATAGCAATGCAGCCCTAGAGTTATACCGTAGTCGATTTATAACCTTTGAGGTTAATGAAAAGTGGCGAACAATGCCTCTTTATTTAAGAGTGTCTTCACCTGCCAAGTTCCACTTACAAGTTAATATTGTTGATAAAAACACCTTAGTTGCAGAGAAATTAAAAACCGAAGCATTTTTCTTTTTTTGCTACGGCATTTTATTTGTGATGATTTTCTATAACCTAATTATTGGTCGCTATTTACAAGATAAATTATATTACATCTATTCAGTGGTTATTTTATCGACGCTAATTTATCAATTTTTTGCCCATGGTCACGGTAAGCTTTTTGGCTATTTAGATTGGGATCAAGTTAACCATCTGCTTAACTTCTTAGCGATGGTCAGCGCCTGGACAGCGTTAATTTTTCTTTATTACTTTCTAAACTTTAAGACTTATATGCCCCGTTTAGCGAAATACTTTGGCATATCGCTCGTTGTTTTTGGCTTAATGACATTTCTAACCTTATTTTTACCGACAAATGCAGGAATCAATATTGCGCTGGTATTTGCTGGACCTGCGCCCTTGTTAGTTATGTCTGTTGCACTTTGGAGTTGGTATCGAGGCAGTAGGCTAGCCGGAATTTATGTGTTTGCTTGGTCTTTTTACATCTTAGGTGGTTTGTTATGGGGACTATATTGGTTGGGCATTGTACCGTTGAGTAACTTAGTCGAGTTTCCTCTGGTAGCAGGGGCAGCTTTAGAAAGTATTTTACTGTCATTAGCACTTGGCCTTCGTATTCAATTCATAAAGCAACATAGTAAAATACTGACTAAAAGTGAAAAATACTATAAAGAAATTAGTGCGCTAGACCCCATGACAGGGTTAGCAAATCGACGCGCTTTTGATGAAAAAATGGCAGCACTGATTAATGAAGGTGCAATCTTAAACTTAGTACTTTTAGATATTGACCTCTTTAAAAGCTATAACGACTCATATGGGCATTTAGCGGGTGATAAAGTTATAAAAAAACTCAGTATCATATTACAAGAAGCTGTTCGAGAAGAAGATATGGCAGCGCGCATTGGCGGAGAGGAATTTGCGCTAATATTGCGTAATGAAAAAATTGAAACGGCACGTAATATCGCAGAGCGGATCAGACTACTGTTTTCTCAAACACCATTTTATTTTTCGGGGCAAAATATTCATTGTACCGTCAGTATTGGTATTGCCACTTTAGAACCAGGCGAATCAGCGATAGACATAATTGAACGAGCCGATAAAGCTTTGTATCGTGCGAAAGATAAAGGGCGGAATCAAACTCAAATGTCAGTCAAGGTAATAGCTTCTTGAGCTATCGTTTCTACATGATGAAAAGGGCAGCTATTCCGACACAGCGGACATTTCAAAGAACCTGACCCCGCAGCTCAAAGTTTGCACGAAAAAGGAGTGGGGCAATATCCTCACTCCGTTTACGACATTCACTAAATTTGGTTATCTATGGTTTCTCTTATTTGCTTTAGAGTCGTTTCCTTTATAAGGTTCCCATCTTCAAAAACAACCTCTAATAATCCTTGAGATTCCTCTTCCTCAGTTACATCATCAAATAAAGTCAATTCACCGTTCACTAGTTCAATTTTTAATAAACCCTTAGCTGATTTTTTCTTAGTATCAGTTTTTGGGTCTTTGAAAATAGCGACACGTTCACCATTTTTAACAACACTGGTAGCTTTTACTGCTGAGCCGTGAGTATCGCGTGTAACATATTGGTAGCTATAAGAACCAATACCTAAAACAACTTTTGAAGAGAAGCCTTTATCCATCAACCGTTGTAATATCTGACGTTGGCGTTTAAGGGTTATCGCGTCACCATAAATTGCGCCAATATGATCATCAAGTAATTTGAAACCCTTACTGGTTGTTGTTCCACCAAAGGTATCCCATAAACATTCAATAAGTCCTTTAACTTCACAGAAAATTAGTGGAGTACTTTGCTCACCGTCAATACCGTTATTTTCGAAACCATAGTATTCACCATTCCAGCGATATGCTTCATATCCATTTTCTATTACATCTTTTTCTGCATCAATTTGAGTTTGGAATAACTCACTGTACTCAGAAACAGGAGAAACTTTATATCCTGTTAATATTTTTACCGGATCTCCAGAGTCTGGACGAATTACTAACGTACCATCACGAGCCATTATTTCGTCTTTAAGCTGGGGAAGATAATCAGTTACTAAGGTCCAAAAATCCCAAGTATCAGATACAACACTTAATATTCCAGTAGGAGATTGTTCTTTCATCAAATATTTAAAAAACTCTATCTCACCTTCCATTATCCAAGAGCAAGTAACAGAGTGCTCAGTAGCATCTACAGAGCAACCTACAAGCTCATTATCCACATTTGCACCATAATATTTCTCAGCAAATAAGACTGCCGGTATGGTATCTGTACCTACAAGCCCTGAAGCTAAGTGGCCAAAGCCACTCATTGCAGCAGCGTGTTTACCAAACATACCTCTAAAGCTAAAGTCATGCCCTTGAAAAGGTACAAAATCTAATGGAAGTCCCGTTTTATTAGCAAATTCTTTGAATACTTTTAAGTAAGCAACCGAGGTAGTAGCACTTGTTTGAATTGGCCAGTTCTCACAACTTAGAACCGTTTCAATCATATTCGTTAACCACTGAAAGCCTTCTTTAGTATTAACAATTGTTATTGGTGGAACTAAGTAAGGTACAAGCGTTCCCTCTGGCAATGCTTTTACCCTTAACGGTAGATAGCCTAAATCATGCAAATCTTCTAAGTATTTTACGTTTACAGGGTAGCCCAACATCGCGCTCAGAATACGTTTGTGATTTGCAACAGCAGATGCTTTATCAACTTTAAAGAACTCAGCCCACTCCTCTTGTAAGTAGCTTTTAATAAAATATTGAAGACCAACGAATGCAACTTTATCACTATTTTCAACATTGCTTAATCTGCCACTTCTTGATGTGAAGTTAGCGTAAACTTCGGTTACATCAGGGTGATAAGCGCGGCTGTGGAATTCTTTATAAACATCTTTTTGCATACTTGCAGCGGTAATAGTCATGGCAGTTTCCTTACATTTCAATAATTTGTAGTTTGATTTTATTGTTCGTACTAAATTCTTCAGCGGCTCTAAATGAATCAGTTGTATAGATAGCGTCAATTAGCCCTTCAAATACCTCTAATCCTTTTGAGAAAATACCATGAGTGATAAACAGTGATACTTCCACAGCACCTTTTTTTCTTAGTACTTTGGCTAATTCGATAAATGTCCGGCCTCCGTCACAAATATCATCAGCAATAAGTACTTTCTTTCCTTCAACATCACCAAGAATTTCAGTTTTAATGATTTCACCTGTTTTCAAGTTTCTCATTTTTTGTGCTTGAATAACTTCAGGCTCACCGTTAAAGGTCTCAGCAATTTTAATTGTTTTTTTGCTAGCACCAGCATCTGGTGAAATCAATGTAAGCTCGCCTTTAGATAAGCGCTGACTTAATTCATCGCAACGCTCAAGCAGGTTAATTTGCGGTACGTTTACGACTCTATTTAATAATGCTGGTGATACTTCACTATGCGCATCCCAAATAGTTACTTTGGCAAAGCCTAAGTTGTTTATAAAATTTGCCATAACTGCGGCACCTAGCGCCTCACCTTCAACACATACTCTGTCTTGTCGTGCATAGGGGAAATAAGGAATAACTAATTCAATAGGAGTAGCTTCATTTGAAAGCCTTTTTAGCGCATCAACTGCAACCAGTAGCTTAATTAGTTTTGATGAATCGGTAAGGCGTTCAAATATTTCAATCTTTACCGTAGTTGCAAAGTCCATTGGATTAAAACGAATGTGCTCTTCTCCACCAGAAAAAGTAAAACTGTCAAAGTCGATAAGTGTTTTCTTTCCTGTTGATTCATGGCTAAATATTTTCATTGTTACTTCCTTTTTATTAATTGTGTCACTAAGACACAATTGATTTAGCAAAGAGTTCATATGTGGTCAAGCTCTTTTGTGTCACAATGACATAAAGTTTTATTTTTGATTACTAAAGAGTGTAACAGCTAAAATAACCTACTGATATAGCAAGAAAAGCTAGTGAGGAGTGACTAAATTTCCAACACGACTACTTATAGATATATTGGCAATAGTCCCTGCATTAAACTCAAGAGAGTCTTGCTCTATACCATCAGAAAAAATAACACCGTTCTCTGCCATTTTTGAAGACATGCTGAATTTTGAATGATTAGTTATTTTGCCAAAAATCTTTTCACACTGTGTATTAGTTGACGGGAATGGCTCTCTAACCGAATAGTAAAGAAATTCACTATCCCAAGAAAATCCATTCTTTAGGTGATGGTTAACAGGTTCATCTACAATACCACTAGCGCCTGTAATTATGCTTCGAAACCAACCAGTAGAGCCTAAGCCTGTGCTAATAATTACACCACTAGAACTTTGCTCTTCCTGGTGATTATCGACCGTTAACAAATACCTAGCGGACGTGTGGCTTTTAGGGCCAATGAAGAGATCGTTTACTGCTAAAAGAGTTTGACCAATGTTAGTGTTAACTTCAGCCATTGCAATTGATTTTGAATTGATTGAATGACTTAACGTCTGTAAAAACACTTCTTCAAGTTCATCACCTAAGAAGGGTAAAAGCTGGCCATCATAAAGCGATGGAATAGGATTAACCGCTATAACAGGCTGTCCATCAAGATATTTAAGCGTATTAGCCACTAAACCATCTTGACCAATGACTACTACCACATCATCTGGAGAGAATAGGTAAGTTGAAAGTACACTTCTTTCTAACTGTTGAACCCTACCTACCGTTTTCAAAAAGCTAATAGCCTTGGTTACTGAGTTTGAATATTGCCTACTTTCTACTTCGTAGTCACTAAACGACTCACCTAAATGTTCAAGGTAAAACTTAGCCTGCCCAAGGGTGCAGTATTTTTCCTTTAACTCCAGCATTCTCGTTTTTCTTGTGACAACTACTATTTTTCTATCAGTGAGCATAATAAGCTCCTTTAGGTGTTAGTCAGTGCTGTTAGTAAATCAGGTGAAATATTCAAATTACCTATTTTGTTATCACCTTGTGTTAAGTTTTCTATTGCTTGTGCAATAAGCTGCTCTGGTGCCATGCCACTCATGCTCATTACTCTCAATTTATCAGTATCAATATTTTGATAAGCCTGCATTTGTACTTTTATTTTATATGCCTGTGCATCACCACGAGCTTTTTCATTGACTGAATTAATGGAGACCAGATCTTTAAGTTGCTTTTCGTCTTCTATTTGGGCCGTGATATCCTCTTGGTTAATTTTAAATTGTTGGATTTTTCTTAACCTCTGCGCTTCTAAGCGTGATTCTTCAAGATCTTGTTCTTTCTTCTGTATTGCTTTTTCAGTTTCTAATTCAGACTCCTTAACGCTTTTTTCTTGCTCAATACTGGATAAACGACGAGCGTAAATTGCATTGTCAGCCTCTTTTAATAAGCTCTCTCTAATTTCAGCTTCGAGTGCTTTTCCTGTTTCAGGACTTGGTTTAATTGATGTTAATGCAACGTCAGTGATCTCTATACCAAGACTTGTTATAGCTTCAGCACCGTCTAGATCTTTTTTCAAATCAATGGTTAACTCACGTGCACACACTAAAGAGTCCTTAAGTGACTTAGATTCAATATGATTTCGCAGCAATACCTGAACAGCACGCTGAACACGTTCATCCATTTTCTTTGGATCTTCTGATGTGTACTTACCTTTAGTATCAATAGTGAAATTCAGCATTTTTGCCGCTTCATGAGGTTGTTCAATTCGGTAAGTAACTTGTCCTTGAACTGTTAGTTCTTGAAAGTCAGACGTTTGTAATCTGAAAACAAAAGGCAATTCTTTACTATTACTGGGTATAGCAACCAAAGAAGAACTGGGAGCATAGTAGAAAAAATTCACACCGACTCCTTCTAACTTAATTTTTCCTTCTTTGAATAACATGAGGTGTGTTGAAGGATCTGCTTTTATATATTTAAATCCAAACATAATAATCTCCTTTTATAAATGTGTCACAGCGACACAATATTGAATATGTCTCAAAGACATTAAGTTGTCAAGTATTTTTATCATTTAATTTTATGAACTGTTCTTGTTGATCTAAAAGAGAAATTGATTTAATGTGTCATTAAGACATAAAGTTTACTTTGAATGAGCACAATGACAAACTCTTACGATATTAATGAATTTAAGAACCCCCTATTTACTGTTGATAGCGTGCTATTTACCGTAAAAGAGGATGCTTTAAAAGTTCTGTTGGTTAAGCGAGCAAATGAGCCGTTTATCGGTAGTTGGGGTCTTCCAGGTGGTTTTGTTGATGTTGACTCAGATACCACAACGGATGTAACTGCGTTAAGAAAGCTGGAAGAAAAAACGAGTGTTGCACCTCAATATCTAGAACAGCTACAAGCCTTTTCTGGTATTGACCGTGACCCTAGAGGGTTTAGTGTAACCTTGGTTTACTTTGCCTTAATAGCAGCACAAGAAGTCTCATCACACATAGAAACCATTGATGACGTTCAATGGATCGATATTGATAAAATAGACAGTTTATCAATTGCCTTTGATCACAAGGTTATTATTGAACAAGCCAAAGAACGTCTTCAGCAAAAAGCTCTTTATTCAATGGTGCCTGTGTATTGTTTACCTGAATATTTTACTGTGGGCCAGCTAAAGTCTGTTATTGAAACTATCATCGGGAAAACGATACAACGTAAAAGCTTAATTAGACGTATTGAATCGGCAGACATGTTTGAAACAATCGATGAAAAAGTCAAATCTGGTGGTCGTTTAGCTCAGCAATACAAAGTGAAGCCAGGTGTTAATATCGTAAACTTCGAGCGTAATTTAGCTACATAAATGCGGTATTCTATAACTCTCAATTAGTTACGCTACCAATCGAAGAGTTATATTTTCGGTTGAATAGTGAACTCGTTATTAATACAAGTAGCTTATTAAATTAAACCGCTTGCCCACACGCTACGCCGCTGCTCCACGCGAATTGGAAATTATAGCCGCCCAACCAGCCGGTAACGTCGATTACTTCACCAATGAAATATAAGCCTTTGGCTTTTTTAGCTTCAAAAGTTTTTGAAGACAATTCGTCGGTATTAACGCCACCTAAAGTAACCTCGGCTGTTCTGTAGCCTTCAGTTCCGTTGGGTTTTATCTGCCATTGATGCAGGTATTGGCCAAGGTAAGTTACTTCGTCGTTACTGATTTGGTTAATCGCTTTGTCAGTAATATGCTTTTGTTTAACTAAACCTTCGATAAAACGCTTAGGTAATATTGTTGCTAACATATTTTTTAGCGATTTTTGTCCGCTAGTTTCACGCCATTCAGCGATTAATGCATCAATAGCTGTTTCTGGCAATAAGTTGATGGTTACTGCTTGGCCTGAACGCCAAAAAGATGAAATTTGTAAAATCGCTGGGCCAGATAAACCTCGGTGAGTAAACAAAATGTTTTCTTTAAACGTGGTGCCGTCTTCGCTGGTGACTTCAGTTGGAATACTAATGCCTGATAAGCCGTCAAAACGTTGTTTGTCATGGTCGTGCAAGGTAAAAGGTACTAATGCGGCCATAGTGGGTAAAACATCTAAGCCAAACTGTTCAGCAATTTTATAGCCGATAGGGCTAGCGCCTAATTTTGGCATGGTTAAACCGCCAGAAGCTATCACTAACGACTCACATTGATAGCTTTCACCTGCGGTGACCACTTCATAACCCGTGTCATTTTTATTAACCGAAATGACTTCACTTCGCATGGCAACATTAACGCCTGCCCATTCGCATTCGGTCATCAATATATCAACAATGTCTTGCGCGCTATTATCACAAAATAATTGCCCTAAGGTTTTATGGTGATAATTAAGGCCGTGGCGTTCGACAAGTTCGATAAAGTCTTGCGCGCTATAACGGCTAAGTGCTGATTTGGCGAAATGAGGATTTTGGCATAAGTAGTTTTCAGGCGTGGCGTTTTCATTAGTAAAATTACAACGGCCACCGCCAGATATTAATATTTTTCGGCCCGGTTTTTTACCCATATCAACTACGGTAACACTACGACCACGATAGCCAGCGGTTGCTGCGGCCATTAAGCCTGCGGCACCAGCACCAATAATAACTACATCTGAAAATATCAACGAAATAACCCAAATTATGCTTAAAGTGTCGGCATTATACGTGAGATAGCACAGTAGGGCGATAAGATAAAATCACAGTTGAGATTTTTCAGTTTAAGCCTAGGCGCTTGTGCTTTATACCCAAGTAATTAAGTCAGAAGTTAGGTGCAATATTCACGATGACGTTGCTTGATTTTTAGGTCGTTGGTGAATGAAATTAATACAGTTTTGTCAGGAAAGGTAGGGTTAAGTAAGGAAGTGCAAAGATTGTGTAAAGCTTCGAACTTTATTTTAAAGCCTTGCTCTACAAGGTGCTTTTTCAGCTGTTTTCAGGTGTAAGCACAACTTAGCTGCCAGTAAATTCTGTGCAGTATTGGCAATTAACTTTATTGGACAAACATATGCGCTTTAATCCCAACCTCATAACAAAATTTTCATCTACCAAGGTGCTGATACTTTCATCAGTGTTAGTACTTACTGCTTGTGGAGGAGGCAGTGATAGTAGTACTACCGGTTTTGTGAAGTTTTACAATGGCTCGAAAAATGCGCCGGATATTATTCTGACCCTAGATGAAGATCTTGAATCAGATGATGACGATGATACCGATAATTATGAAGTTAGCTTTAATGGTGTTGGTTACACTGAAGCGTTAAGTAAATTTGAAGTAGATACCAACAGTTATTTTTATGAAATGGGTTGGCAAGATGAAGACAGTAGCGACAGAGACGATCTAGAGTTAGTTGCTCAAGGACAAATTACAGTCACTGCAGACACGATTCAACTATTGGTATTATCTGATGATATTACTACTCCACAAGTTGAAACCTACAATATTGAAGTGTTAGAGGATGAAGAAGACGAAGATAATGACTTATTTAACCTACGAGTGTTGAATCTACATCCTGACTCAGCTGGCGTTGACTTTTACATGTCAGAGTCAGACGAGACCTTTAATGAAGCAACGCTAGTAGGGCAATTTAACTACAGGCAGTTATCAGATAATCAAAAGTTTGATCAAGACGAATATATTTTTTACATCACTAAATCTGGCACGCAAGAGGTATTATTTACTTCACAAGATATAGATTACGCCTACCCAACTCAGTACGTCATGATTGTTCGGGAAAATAGCGGCTCGGGTACTTCGCCTTATGCCTTAGATAGAATGTCTAATTCATCAATAACTGAGTATTTAGACACGGATTCTGAAGCACAGTTTAGAGCCTATAATGCGATTAGAGAACACGAATTATTGCCAAATTATACTGGTAGCTTTGATATTTATATTAACGGTGTTGACGACGAAGCTGAGATTTCAGGACTTGAAATGGGCAGTTACAGTGAAACTAAAATTCAGAATAAGGGTGATTATAGTTTAGATTTAGTGATTCCTGATACTTCAGAGCGTTTGTTAAGTAATCATTTATTAAGCTTGGCTGAAAACTCTAATAAAACCGTTTTCTTTTATTTAGATGAAGAAGCTGTTGATTTAGATGGCGACGGTGATGTGGATGAAAACAATGACGGTATTGTTGATGAAATCGAAGTTACTATTAAGTCGCTTGTGGTCGCGAATAGCACTAGAGAAAGTATTTACGATCATAAAATTACCATGATTGATTTAGTTGATAGTGAAGACTTTAATTTTGTGAAATTCTATTTCGTTCGTAGTGATGAAACCATAGAAACTGCCTTGTATAACCGAAGTGCTGTTTATACTCAGCCAGAGTCTATTTACTTACAAAACAATACTTATCAGGTTTTTGCTATTGCTGAAGTGGACAGTAGTGAGATTATTTTATCAAACGTTGAAATGACACTGGATGAAGATTCAGATGAGCTATTTTTAATTGTTGAAGCTGATATCAATTCACCAACAGGCTATCGTATTGAAATGCTCAAGCAGACTGAAGATCAGTAATTTATAGTCAGTTGATTAAAATATATTTAACAACAGCTTAAAACAAAACAGAGAGCAGTTGCTCTCTGTTTTTTACCTATTATTGAACCAATTTATAGCTGGTTGATAATTGTTTCAGCGTTACTAACTTCAAATTCTTTTGGTTTTTCAACGTTTAAGTTAGTTACCACACCGTTGTCGATAATCATTGAATAACGTTGAGAACGTAAACCGCCAAAAGCTGCAGTGTCCATTTCTAAACCTAAAGCTTTAGTGTAACTGCCATCGCCATCGCCAAGCATCATCAACTCTTCAGCATTCTGGGCTTTGCCCCAAGCTGCCATCACGAATGCGTCGTTAACAGACACACAAATAATAGCGTCAATGCCTTTGGCTTTTAACTCGTCAGCTGAAACAACATAACCGGGTAAATGTGCCGCCGAACATGTTGGAGTGAACGCGCCAGGTACTGCAAACATAACCACTTTCTTGTTGGCAAAAAGCTCAGCAGTATTGTGGCTGATAACTTCACCGTCTTTTAGTTCTTGTAATTGCCCTGCAGGCATTGTTGCATTTGTTGTGATCATAATAGCTCCGTATTCGTTAAGGGAATAATAGCGGGTTTTATCGAGGTATTTCACACGATAAAATAGTATATAAACATCACTTAAAATTTAATGATATTTTGTCATTTAGTTATTCTTTGGAATTGCTTGATTTACATAAACATCAAAGCGATTTTTTTTCATATTTATACTGGTCGATGGCGCTTTACCCGCCAATGGTGGTGCATAGCTTGGGCGTTTTACCACTACCCGATACTTTGCTAAGGCAATTGCTGGCGCGAGTAGATCGTCAGCATCAAGGTCTTCACCTACGAGTGACTGAAACACGCGCATTTCTTTTTTAACCGCCGCTGATTTTTCTCGATGCGGATACATAGGATCAAGATAAATCACATCTGGTTGTTGCGCTAAGTTCATATTCTCAATTGATGATGAGTTAATTAAGCGCATACGATCGGTAATGTCATTAATCTCAGTACTTAATTTAGCACGTTCTAAACCATCTTCAAGTAAAGCAGCCACAATTGGCATACGTTCCATCATGGTAACATTACAACCTAAGGTAGCTAAAACAAAGGCGTCTCGTCCTAAGCCTGCTGTAGCGTCGAGCACATTAGGGGTGAAACCATGTTTTAGGCCAACCGCTTTGGCGATGTCCTGACCGCGACCACCACCAAATTTTCGACGATGAGCCGTAGCGCCATCAACAAAATCAACGCAAATAGCGCCAAGTTTAGGCTCATCAAGTTTACTTAGTTCTAAGCGTTGTAGATTTACCTGCAAAGCAAATAACAGCTTGGGATGATTTTTTACAGCGGCAATATCACCGATATAGTCAAGCTGCCACTTTTTGGCAATTTGCTTGGCTTTTGCAATGTCGACAGAGTCAACGTAGGCAACGGCAATATTATTGGCCATCAGTGTCTTCTATATGAATATGGTTATCGCCGGTAGCATAGGCAATTAAACGACTTAATTGGCTCATTGATAAGTCACCTTGTTGCTGCCAGTGATTAAAAGTTGCTTGAATGGCGTTTAGGCTAGATTTTGTTTGAATACCACCAGTAATAATATCGTGCGCACGAAAATACGCTTCTACATCACGACTCAAAATGAAAGTGTCTTTACCTAATGAACGCAAAGCATAAGGGCCGGTGTTGCCACCAAGGCGCTGGCCGTGCTTTTTCAAATAAGCCCACAAACCAATAATATCGTCGGTAGGCCAATTCGCAATAAACTCAGCAAAGCTATGACCTTTTTGTTGCTCTTCAAAAATCATTTGCCCGTTTGCTTTAATGGTTTTAACCTTGTTAAAGTTACGAATGATTTTCGGGTCGCTAGCTTTTCGCTCCATCATTTCTTCTGGCATCATCAACACTTTTTCGATATTGAAATTAAAAAAGCTCTCTTCAAAATTTGGCCATTTATTTTCAACAACGCGCCAAACAAAACCGGATTGGAAAACCTTTTTACTGAACTCCGATAAAAACCGATCGTCAGAAATGTTTTTCAATAAATGGTCTTGGTTACCAGGCCCCAATAATATATTGAGCTTATTCGCGCCGCCTTTTCGGGCAGCAGCGCGTTGATAAATATCGTCAAGTGTTTCTAATGCCATAAAGCTAACCTGTAATGCCGCAGTGACGTAATAATGCGTCTATTTCTGGCTCTCGGCCACGGAACGCTTTAAATAGCTCGCTTGGCTCTTTTGAACCACCCATTTCAAGCACATTGGTTAAAAAGTCATGACCAACATCTTGGTTGAAAATGCCTTCTTCTTCAAAACGAGAAAATGCATCTGCAGATAACACTTCAGCCCATTTATAGCTGTAATAACCGGCGGCATAACCACCACCAAATATATGACCAAAGCTGTGCTGAAAACGATTAAATTCTGGCGCTTTAATTACCGCGTAGTCGTCACGAACTTGATTCAATACTTGTTGTATTTCATCACCTTTTTCTGGTGAATATTGCGCATGCATTTTAAAGTCGAATAAGCTGAACTCTAACTGACGGATCATTTGCATCGCCGATTGAAAGTTCTTCGCTGCTAGCATTTTATCTAACATGTCTTGCGGCAACGACTCACCGGTTTGGTAATGGCCAGAAATAAAGGCCAATGCCTCTGGCTGCCAACACCAGTTTTCTAAAAATTGGCTTGGAAGTTCAACTGCATCCCAAGGCACACCGTTAATGCCAGAAACACCCGCGGCGTTTATCTGGGTCAGCATGTGGTGAATACCGTGGCCAAATTCGTGGAATAAGGTTACCACTTCGTCATGAGTAAACAGCGCTGGCTTGTCGCCAACAGGGCCATTAAAGTTACAAGTAAGGTAAGCAACGGGATATTGAATATCGCCATTGGCTAATTCACGACGGCCGACACAATCGTCCATCCATGCGCCGCCACGCTTGTGTGGGCGGGCGTATAAATCAAAATAGAAACTGCCGCGCAGTTGTTGATTTTTATCAAAAACATCAAAAAACTTAACGTCTTTATGCCAAGTATCAACATCTTGTCGCTCGCTAATGTTCAATCCAAATAAGCGATGTACAACTTCAAACAAGCCTGCGACCACTTTGCTTTCAGGGAAGTAAGGGCGCAACTCTTCGTCAGAAATTGCATAACGCTCTTGTTTTAGTTTTTCACCGAAATAAGGCAAGTCCCACGCTTGTAAATTATCTTGTTGAAATTTATCGGCAGCAAAGGCAGTAACTTCAGCTAAGTCTTGCTCACCTTGGGCTTTTGATTTCACCGCCAGATTTTCTAAAAAGCCGACCACTTCATCAATGTTATTGGCCATTTTTGTCGCAAGAGATTTTTCTGCAAAGCTGTCAAAACCTAACAAATTGGCAAGTTCATGACGTAAAGCAAGTAACTCTGTCATGATCGGGCTGTTGTCATATTCGCCGCCATTTGGACCAATTTCTGAGGCACGGGTGACATAAGCGCGGTACATTTTTTCACGTAGTGCTTGGTTGTCACAGTAGGTCATTACCGGTAAATAACTTGGAATGTCTAAAGTGAATAACCAACCTGACTTTTCTTGTGATTCGGCTAGCGCTTTTGCTGCTTCTTTGGCGCTGTCTGGTAAGCCTGAAAGCTCTGACTCGTCAGTAATATTTACGCTAAAGGCATGTGTGGCATCGAGAATGTTATTGCCAAATGTTGAGCTAAGCTCTGATAAACGTGTCGCTATTTCGCCGTAACGTTTTTTGTCGTTATCGTTCAGGGCGATGCCTGATAATTTAAAATCACGTAATGCGTTCGTAATGACTTTTTGTTGTGCTTGATTTAGCGCTTTAAATTCATCACTTTCGCTTAATTGTTGGTAAGCCGCGAATAACCCTGCATGTTGACCAACAAAAGTCCCGTATTCTGACAAAAGGGGTAAACACGACTCATAAGCATCGCGCAGTTCATCGCTGTTAACGACTGAGTTCATATGCGAAATAGGCGACCATAATTTACCCAATACGTCATCTACTTCGTCAATTGGCGCCACTAAATTAGCCCAGGTAAATTGCGTATTGTTAGCTAATATCTCAGCAATTGTTGTTTTACAATTGGCAATAGCTTGCTCAACTGCTGGCTTGATATGTTCAGGCTTAATTTTAGAAAATTGTGGTAATGAAGTATTTTGTAATAATGGATTGGTCATAAAATTCGCATGTTTTACTAAATGATGCACTAGATGTAATGCCAATTCGTTCGATAATCAAGGTTTAGCCGTCACTATTTGACTGCAGATAGATAAAATTAGGTTATTAAGAGAAAAAAGTGAAATTTACCGACATAAAAGCCTGTCTTTTGCTTTTATCTAATGACAAAAATAACCTACTGTTGACTGAACAACTTGAATTACTGTTTTTTAAGTCCAATATAGTGAAGATAATCACACAGGAATATTACTATGACACAACATTTTGACTACATTTCGATAGGCGCGGGTAGTGGCGGCATTGCTTCAGCAAATCGCGCGGCACGTTTAGGTAAAAAAGCGGCGGTTATTGAAGCCAAACATATTGGTGGCACTTGTGTGAATGTTGGTTGTGTACCTAAAAAGGCGATGTGGTATGCCGGACAAATTGCCGATGCTTTACATTATGCCAATGATTATGGCTTTAAAGCGCCATTGCAGGGTTTTGACTGGTCGACATTGGTTAAAAATAGAGAAGCCTATATTAAGCGAATTCATGCGGCTTATGAGCGTGGCTTTGCCAGTAATGACGTTACCGTGATCAATGGTTTTGCTAAATTTGTTGATAAAAACACCGTAGAAGTTGATGGTGTTTTATATACAGCAGACCATATAACGATTGCCACTGGTGGTCGTCCAAGTCGTCCAAATATTGAAGGTGCAGAGCACGGTATTGATTCCGATGGTTTTTTTGCCTTAACAGCACAACCTAAAAAAGTAGTCGTTGTTGGCGCGGGCTATATTGCCGTTGAGCTTGCGGGCGTATTGCATGCCTTAGGCAGCGAATCACATTTATTGGTCCGTAAAGAAAAACCATTGCGCGGCTTTGATGACATGCTTAGCGATACCTTAGTTGAGCAAATGGCAAAGCATGGTCCAACACTGCATACCATGAGCGTGCCGACTCGCGTTGAAAAACACACTGACGGGCAATTAACTGTGCATTTAGAAAACGGTAAAACTGTAGGCCCAGTTGATACGCTAATTTGGGCAATTGGTCGTGAACCAGCAACCGATAATATTAACATTGAATCTACAGGTATTAAGCTTGATGAGCGTGGTTTTATTCCGACAGATAAATATCAAAATACTAATGTAGACGGGGTTTATGCTGTTGGTGACAATACCGGCCGTGCTCAATTAACACCTGTTGCTGTAGCCGCAGGACGCCGATTATGTGAGCGTTTATTTAATAATAAACCACACGAGCATTTAGATTATTCAAATATTGCTACTGTGGTGTTTAGTCATCCGGTTATTGGTACCGTTGGTTTGTCAGAGCAAGAAGCGGTTGCTGAATATGGCGAAGCGCAAGTGAAGGTCTACAACTCACAATTTACCGCCTTGTATCAAGCGATGACAGAAGATTACCGTGACCCAACACGCATGAAACTAGTGTGTGTTGGTAAAGAAGAGAAAATTGTTGGTATACACAGCATTGGCTTTGGTAGTGACGAGTTATTACAAGGTTTTGCTGTTGCTATGAAAATGGGCGCAACTAAGGCTGATTTTGATAATACCGTGGCTATTCACCCAACGTCAGCTGAAGAATTTGTCACTATGTAAAGTAGCATCTAGCTAATGACGAGGTGGAGATAATCCGCGAGCTATAACGCCCAATACTATTGGGCGTTATAGTTGTTACCTGACCAGCCAAATTAGGATTTTAAGAAAGTAAAATATAGTCAAATCAAACCAAATCAAAATAAACCAAGCCAATCAAGCACTTTTAATTTCCACAACTCCGCATCAATCATTTTATTGTTATTGAACTAACAGATGAATATCAACAGGTAAATCGCTAAAGCCAGGAAAGCAGTTGTAGCAATACTATAAAGGTGATTTTGCATGACATTTAATTACAATTCTTAACAAGGTAAAAATTTCTTATTTTGACTTTATGGCTTAGAATGATCGTTCATTCTATATTTTAAGGTTTCTATATTATGCAACGCTCTCGCATTGCTCTGTTTGGTTTATCAGTAATTATAGCTTCTGTTGCGTTATCAGCTTGCGAACAGGCGACAGAACAAACAGCATCTCAAAGTGCAGCGCCTCAGGCTGTTCCCGTTGGCGTAATTACATTAAAAAGCCAAGATATTACACTTAAACAAGCACTATCTGGCCGTGTGAATGCATTCCAAATTGCAGATATTCGTCCGCAAGTCAGTGGTATTGTTCAATCGCGTTTGTTTGAAGAAGGTAAGCAGGTAAAGGCGGGCCAAGCACTTTATAAAATTAATCCTGCCATTTTTGAAGCTGAATTAGCAGCAAGCAAAGCAGCAGTTGCACGTGCAGAAGCCGGCATTGCTAGCAGTAAGTCGAAGGCGTTACGCTTTAAAGAATTACTGGCTACTAAGGCGGTAAGTCAGCAAGACTTTGATGAAGCTGATGCCGCGCATAAGCAAGCCATTGCCGAGCTATTAACCGCTAAAGCGCAACTTCAATCTGCGCGAATCAATCTTGAATATAGCCATGTCAGCTCACCAATCAATGGTCAAATCAGCAAATCTAATGTCACTGTTGGTGCACTTGTTAATGCTAATCAAAGCGTTGCGCTAGCGACAGTAACGCAACTCGACCCTATTTATGTGGACTTAACACAATCAAGTAATGAGCTAACCAAGCTCAAAAAGGCTTTGGCGTCAGGGGCATTAAGCGTTGATGTAAACACGCAAACTGATGTTGAACTTATTACGGAAGATGGCTCAATCTATCCCCACAAAGGCACTTTACAGTTTTCAGAAGTTACCGTTGACCCCAGTACCGGTTCAGTGACTTTGCGTGCAAAGTTTCCAAACCCTGAAAAATTACTGTTACCGGGCATGTATGCTCGCGCTAACATTGTTGAAGGCGTTAAAGCTGACGTGATTTTAGTGCCTCAGCGTGGTGTTAGCCGAAATAGCAAAGGTGAGCCTACTGCGATGGTAGTGAGTAAAGAAAATACCGTTGAAAGCCGAGTATTAGTTGTTGATAGAACGATTGGTTCAAACTGGCTAGTAACCCAAGGTTTAGTCGATGGCGATAAACTTATTGTCGAGGGCTTACAAAAAATTCGTCCGGGCGCACCGGTAATGGCAACTGAAGTTAATACCTCAGCCGCCGCTTCTCATAACCAAGCGCCGTAACGGAGTACTATAATGTCACGATATTTTATCGATAAACCTATATTTGCTTGGGTGCTCGCTATCATTGTAATGCTTGCGGGTATTCTAGCGATTAAGAGTTTACCTATTGCACAATATCCTGCGATTGCACCACCTGCTATTAGCATTACGGCGAATTATCCGGGTGCATCAGCACGAACATTAGAAGACTCTGTCACCCAAGTTATTGAACAAAGAATGAAAGGACTCGATGGCTTGCTGTATATGTCGTCGACTTCTGAGTCTAACGGTTCAGCGTCACTAAAATTAACTTTTAGTGCTGATACCGACCCTGACATTGCACAGGTACAGGTGCAAAATAAACTTGCTACCGCAACCCCGTTATTGCCAGAAGAAGTGCAAAGACAAGGTGTTGTCGTCGCTAAATCATCAGACAGTTTTTTACTGGTGATCGGTTTTGTTTCGCAAGACGGTAGCATGAGCAATATTGATATTGGCGATTATGTTGCCTCTAATGTTCAAGACATTATTGCGCGTGTTGAAGGGGTTGGTGGTGCTGATTTGTTTGGCTCTCAGTATGCAATGCGTATTTGGTTAGATCCTGCCAAGCTTGAAAGCTTTAAGCTGACACCAAGTGATATTAGAGCGGCAATTTCTGCGCAGAATGCTCAAGTGTCGGCTGGTCAACTGGGCGGAATGCCGGCTATTGCTGGGCAGCAACTTAATGCCACTATTACAGCGCAAAGTCGCTTTCAAACCCCTGAGCAATTTGAAAATATTTTAGTTAAAACGCAAAGTGATGGTTCAGTCGTGCGCCTTGAAGACGTTGCAAGAGTTGAATTGGGCGGTGAACACTACGGTGTTGTTGCGCGCTTTAATGGTAAACCTGCAGCGGGCATTGGCGTGAAATTAGCCAGTGGCGCTAATGCATTAGATACTGCCGAAGGCGTTAAAAAAGCACTGGCGGAATTAAAACCATTTTTTCCTGAAGGTTTAGAAGCGGTTATTCCGTATGACACCACACCATTTGTTTCGCTATCAATCGAAAAAGTTGTACACACTTTGATTGAGGCCGTGGTGTTAGTGTTTGTAGTTATGTACCTATTTTTACAAAATTTTAGGGCAACTTTAATTCCAACTATTGCCGTGCCTGTTGTGCTATTAGGTACTTTTGCGATTTTATATGTTTTTGGCTATTCCATTAACACCCTGACGATGTTCGCGATGGTATTAGCTATCGGCTTATTGGTTGATGACGCCATTGTCGTAGTCGAAAATGTTGAGCGAGTGATGAGCGAAGAGAAGCTCTCTGCTGTTGAAGCCACGCGTAAATCGATGGATGAAATTAAAGGTGCTTTAGTCGGGATTGCCATGGTGCTTTCAGCTGTATTTATTCCGATGGCATTTTTTAGTGGTTCAACGGGGGTTATTTATCGTCAATTCTCAATTACCTTAGTAACGGCGATGGGCTTGTCGGTATTAGTTGCGCTTATTTTAACACCGGCGTTATGTGCCACCTTATTAAAACCAAGTCATGTCCATAATAACAATTCGTTTATTGGTCGATTCTTTTCAGGGTTTAATCGCCGGTTTGAGCAAACTAATGCTGGCGCGCAAAGTATTGTTGCTCGAATGATCAAGCATTCGAAACGCTATTTAGTTAGTTATTTATTAATTGTTGGCGGCATGGCTTATGTCTTTTCAAATCTGCCGACGGCATTTTTACCCGATGAAGACCAAGGTATTTTATTTAACCAAATAATGTTGCCTGCAGGTTCGACAACAGAACAAACCTTATCTGTGGTGAAAAAAGTTGAGAATCATTATTTAGAAGAGCAGACCGAAGCTGTTTATGGCATTTTTACCGTGGTTGGCTTTAGTTTCGCTGGCTCTGGTCAAAATTCAGGAATTGGCTTTGTAAACCTGAAGCACTGGGATGAGCGTCAACGCGCTGATCTATCCGTTAATGGGGTTGCAGGTAAAAGCATGGGCTACTTTATGAGTATCAAAGAAGCGTTTGTTTTTGCCTTTCCGCCTCCGGCTATTGTTGAATTAGGTACTGCCAATGGTTTCAGTATGTTTTTACAAGACCGAGTTGGTTTAGGTCATGATGAGTTATTAAAAGCACGCAACAAGCTACTAGGCTTGGCGAGCCAAAGTCCTGTTTTAGCTGGCGTGCGCCCTAATGGGCAAGAAGATATGCCAGAGTTGAAATTAGATATCGATATTGCAAAAGCAGCAGCGCTTGGCGTATCACAATCTGAGATTAACAGTACGCTTTCAGCTGCCTGGGGCAGTAGTTATGTTAATGACTTTATTGATCGCGGCCGAGTGAAAAAAGTTTACATTCAAGGTGAAGCTGATTCGCGTATGGTGCCTGAAGATTTGAACAAATGGTATGTGCGCAATAACAAAGGTGACATGGTGCCATTTTCTGCCTTCGCAAGCTCGTTTTGGACTTATGGCTCACCGCGTTTAGAGCGCTACAATGGTTTTTCAGCTATGGAAATTCAAGGTAGTGCAGCGCCGGGTTACAGTACGGGCCAAGCTATGGATGAGATGGAACGATTAGTTAAGCAATTGTCGCAAGGTATTTCATCTGAATGGACGGGTATTTCATATCAAGAACGCTCAAGTGGTGGTCAGGCTCCTTTATTATATGGCCTTTCATTGTTGTTTGTTTTTCTATGTTTAGCTGCGTTATATGAAAGTTGGTCAGTACCCTTTGCGGTAATGCTGATCGTTCCGTTAGGTGTGTTTGGTGCCACCATGGCAGCGTTTGTTGGTAACTTATCAAATGATATTTATTTACAAGTAGGCTTACTGACTACCATTGGATTAGCATCAAAAAATGCTATTTTAATTGTCGAGTTTGCCATCCATAAAATGGCAGAGGGTTTAGACTTGGTTGATGCCGCAGTGGCTGCAGTTAAGTTGCGACTGCGTCCAATTATTATGACGTCGTTAGCCTTTATCTGTGGCGTAATACCACTGGCTGTTGCCTCTAGCGCTGGCTCAGGTGCACAAAACGCCCTTGGTATTTCTATTATTGGTGGCACTTTAGCGGCCTCAACGTTAGTGATACTTTTTGTACCGTTATTCTTTGTATTGGTGCGTAGAACATTTTCAGGAAAAACTAGTGATGCTGCTAATGATCTCAAAGAGTAAGTTAAATAAGCACATGATGATTTTAGTAAGCCTCTTTGGTAAACATAGGTAGTGATGATTTTTTCCAACCCTTAAGAATTTTCTTTTGGGCAAGTGGAGGGAGTTTTAATGAAAGAGAAAATTAAAAAACATACAGACCCAGCTCTAGCTGAGGCACGCCGTAACCAAGTACTTACTGCTGCGGCAGATTGTTTTCGCCGTAAAGGTTTTCATGGCGCGGGCATGGCTGAAATATCAAAAACTGCCGGTATGAGCGCTGGGCATATTTATAATTACTTTAAGAGTAAAGAAGCGATTATAGAAAGCATTATTGAAAAAGACATGGAAGAAATGTTTTCAATATTTCAACAATTTGAACAACAGCCCGGTGATATTTTGACCGTGCTACTTAATGGACTCAATGTCGGTGTGCAAAGACATATGGAGTCTGGTGCTTGTGCGGTAGATTTAGAGATGTTGGCCGAAGCAGGGCGAAATAATAAAGTAGCAACCTTGTTACGTGATGCGGATATTCAAGCACGCGACAGAATGCGACAATTGCTGACTAGCGAACGCAGTGTTATTAAAGATATTTCTGAACAAGAACTAGAAAGCCGAATTAATGTTATTTTTTCGGTAATGGCTGGGTTATTGTTAAGAAAAGTACTTTATCCAGAGCTAACCGAAGAGACTGTATTAATTGCCCTTCGACCGGCAATGAAAACTTTACTGATGCCGTTTCAGCAAACTGAATAAATTACCCTATTTGATTCTATTGATATGTGAGTGAATTATGACGACTAAATGTTACCTGTTTATATCTGCAATTATCCTTAATGGCATACTAAATGTTGGGGCATTTGCTCAAGAGCATCATCATCACGCGATGAAAGAACAAGTACTTGAGTTAAACCATGGCGTTAAGTGGCCAATAGATGAGAGCTTACATGCGGGTATGAGCAGTATTCGTCAACATTTAATGCTTAACCTTGATGCTATTCATTATAATAAATTTTCTACTCCAGAGTTTTTAGCCTTAGCGGTAGCGTTTGACCAGCAACTACAATTTATATTTGAAAACTGCAAACTCCCACCTCAAGCCGATGCACAACTACATGTGCTACTAGCAAAAATAATGCGTGGCAATGAAATGATAAAAAGTGCTGAAGATAAAAAACGAGGAGCAGTGATGATCTTGCAAGCATTGCAAAACTATCCGCTGTATTTTGATGATCAAAATTGGCAAGACATAGTTCATTAATAGTAAAAACACCAATTAATGAGCATTAAAATTAATTTTAATGTTCATTTTTTCAAAGCCAAATTATTTATTCAAAATTTGGCAAAAAACACCTTTCAAAAAAATAAATATTTACAAAAATTAATCTGACAAATTTGTGCTAGCCCTTGCCAAATGCAGCTTATGTTTTTTTGTTATTTCTAGACACTAATTAGAGCTAAAAATAGTTTAAAAATTGTCTGGTAATGGCGTTGTTTTCTGGTAATCTCTTAGCTCGCTTAAATCTCTTGTTCGTTAAATGAACAACACATTTCAAGCTCGGACATTTATTTATCCACATTATAAAAAAATAATAATAAATATGTGAAAAGGATTTCTGACTTACCTTTTTCCATCAAAAACATATCGTTACCTCTAAGTTGCCGAAAAGACGAACAAATCTTTACGGTCTTTTGCTGTGCTTTTCAACATACTTATCCACAGAATTAGTGATTTACGTGAGTAAATTGAAATGAATTGCTAGAGAGAATTTGCCGAATATGGCATGCTAAGCCTATCTTTGTTTAAATCAGAAAATTATCATGCCAACTTCTGACCAATCACCGCTTATTTTAGTCGATGGTTCTTCTTATCTATTTCGCGCATATCACGTGCCATATTTACAAGCTTTATCAACATCAGATGGTCAACCGACAGGTGCTATCACTGGTGTCTTGAATATGATCAAAAGTCTGAAAAAAGACTACCCCAATGGCAATATTGTCGTGGTGTTTGATGCGAAAGGAAAAACCTTTCGTAATGACATGTATCCTGAATATAAAGCTAATCGTCCACCTATGCCGGATGACTTGCGCACGCAAATAGCACCACTACATGAAATAATCGCCGCCATGGGACTGCCTTTATTAGTGATTGAAGGGGTTGAAGCCGATGATGTTATCGGTACTTTGTCGAACCAAGCTACTGAACTTGGTATGGAGACTGTGATCTCTACTGGCGATAAAGATATGGCTCAGTTAGTAAATCAGCATGTGCGTTTGATTAACACCATGACTAATGTAGAAATGGATGAAGCAGGTGTTATTGAAAAATTTGGTGTTCGTCCAGATCAAATTATCGATTATCTAGCGTTAATGGGCGATAAAGTAGATAACATTCCGGGTGTTGATAAGTGCGGTCCTAAAACTGCCGTTAAATGGCTGACAGCCTATCCTACTTTAAAAGAAGTTATGCAACATGCTGATGAAGTTAAAGGTAAAGTAGGTGAGAATTTACGTACCGCTTTAGCGCATTTACCATTATCTTATGAACTGGCTACCATTAAACTCGATGTTGAATTAGAGCAAAAAGTAGAAGATCTCAAGCCTTGCGAACCTGACACCGAAGCATTACGAACGCTGTATCAAAAATTTGAGTTAAGACGTTTATTGGCTGACTTAAATAGCGGTGATGACGTGAGCGTTGCCGCCGTTGTTGAAACCAGTGATGATGTTGCTGAGTTACCTGACGCTATCGATGCTGACTATGACATTATTCTGGATAAAGAAAGCTTTGAAGTGTGGCTTGAAAAGTTAAAAGCAGCAGAGCTTTTTGCTTTTGATACTGAAACCACCAGCGTTGATTACATGAAAGCAAAACTGGTCGGGCTATCATTTTGTGTCGAAGCAGGAAAAGCAGCTTATGTACCGTTAACACATGATTATATTGATGCGCCAGAGCAGTTACCCCTTAATTGGGTGCTTGAACAACTGAAACCGTTATTAGAAAGTGAAACCCTGTTTAAAGTTGGGCAAAATTTAAAGTACGATGCCAATGTATTATCGCATTATGATATCGCTATAAAAGGTATCGCTTTTGATACTATGCTTGAGTCATATTGTTTAAATAGTGTTAGTACACGCCATAATATGGACGCCTTAGCTGAAAAATACTTAGGTTATAAAACCGTACATTTTGAGGATATTGCGGGTAAGGGCGCTAAGCAGTTAACTTTTAATCAAATAGAAATTGAAAAAGCTGGCCATTATGCTGCTGAAGATGCCGATATTACTCTACGTTTGCACCAAGCTATTTTCCCACAATTAGCCAAAATTCCATCGCAGTTGTCGGTATTCAACGAAATCGAAATGCCATTGTTACCTGTACTTGCACGTATGGAACGGCATGGCGTGTTAATTGATTGTGATATGTTAGATCAACAAAGCCAGTCGATTGGTGCACGTTTGTCTGAACTGGAAATTGAAGCGCATAACTTAGCGGGTAAGAGTTTTAATTTAAGCTCACCTAAGCAATTGCAGGTGATATTGTTTGAAGAACTGAAAATTCCGGTCATCAAAAAAACGCCAAAAGGTGCGCCTTCAACAGCAGAAGAAGTGCTACAAGAACTTGCTTTAGATTACCCATTACCGAAAGTGATTCTAGAAAACCGTGGTTTGAGTAAGTTAAAGTCGACTTATACTGATAAATTACCGTTATTGGTGCGTCCGAAAACGAATCGAGTGCATACTTCTTATCATCAAGCGGTTACGGCAACAGGGCGTTTATCGTCAACCGATCCAAACTTGCAAAATATTCCTATTCGTAGTGAAGAAGGACGTAAAATTCGCTTGGCATTTATTGCACCGCCTGAGCATAAAATTGTCGCCATCGATTACTCTCAAATAGAATTACGCATTATGGCGCATTTATCTGACGACCCAGGTTTAGTGAAAGCTTTTTCTGAAGGTAAAGACGTGCATAAAGCCACGGCGGCAGAAATATTCTCGGTATCGCTCGATGAGGTGACTAGCGATCAACGCCGAAGCGCTAAAGCGGTAAACTTTGGTTTAATTTATGGCATGTCAGCCTTTGGTTTAGCGAAACAACTTAATGTACCTCGCCATACTGCTCAAGCTTATATGGATAAATACTTTGAACGTTATCCTAATGTTTCACAATATATGGAAGATACGCGTCAACAAGCCACGGAAAATGGCTACGTAGAAACGTTATTTGGCCGTCGACTTTATTTGCCTGATATTAAATCTAAAAATGGTATGCGTAAAAAAGCGGCAGAGCGTGCTGCTATCAATGCACCAATGCAAGGTACTGCCGCAGATATCATTAAAAAAGCGATGTTGGATGTCGATGCTTGGATACAAGAGCAAAATGACCCAAGAATTAAAATGACCATGCAAGTGCACGATGAATTAATTTTTGAAATTCACCAAGACATTGTCGAAGAAACAACGGCAACCTTAGTGGAAATTATGAATAATACCATCACCATGAGCGTACCGTTAATTGCTGAGTCTGGCATTGGCGATAATTGGGAACAAGCGCACTAAGAACGTTGATTAAATAAGTTATAAAATTTATTTATCGTGTAGTGAAATTTAATCATCTGTTTCACGTTCTTATAAAATAACGCCAAATGATCCCTTCATGGTGTGTTCTTCTTTAGGCCTCTACGCAGAGGCCTTTTTTTATCTCTACAGTATTTCACGCAAGCTTTTAAATTAATCAAAATCGTAAAAGATAGTGCTCAATACTTTATTAGCATTGGATTATTTGTTACTAATAAACCAACCTATAACAATATTAATCAAAAAAGGCTAACGTGATGAGTAACTCAACTGTAGGTGCAGTCATAGTCGTTATTATCGTAGTGGTAATTATTGCCATTGCTTCAAAAAAGAAAAAATAGGCCATCAAAGTTGGAATTCATATGAAATTTGAGTCAATTGCATTTAAAGATAAATTTGCAAAGTTTTCTGAGCATTGGTCACCTAAAGTTATCGCTGAAATGAATGCTAATACCAATACAATTAAGTTATTTCCCACTCAGCGAGAATTAAAAGGCTTATAGGCAAGACATTGATTGAAGTGAATGGTTATTCCCTTGACGAAATTAATAACGAAGCATAAAAGCCTTTTAAACTCGCCCTCGGGAGCTGATAAGTAAACTGATAACATCACAAAATTGACGAAATATAGAATGACTATGTTTAATCAATTTTGCTTGTTCTAAGCTCACTTATCTAGCTCTGAGGTGGGAATAAATTTAATAGGATTGGTATACCAATTCAAATTAGTGAAAGTTGAGGGGGAGTTTGTTTGGCATAATCATCAGGATACAGATGAAGTATTCATTGTCATCGAAGGGTGTTTAGATATCGAACTTCGCGATGGTAAAGTGACACTTGAAGCGAATGAAATGTTTGTTATTCCTAAAGGAGTAGAGCATAAACCTTCTGCGACCAACGAATGCAAAATAATGATTATCGAACCTAAAGGCGTAACCAATACCGGCGACACAAACTCAAGCCTAACCGCAGAACAAGACGTTTGGATATAATTGGGGTCAGGTACACATTAATTAATTTAGCTGAATTTATTATGTTTTTGAGAGTAGAAATAACTGTTAATGGTTACTTTAAGCATTAATGTGTATCTGACCCTACTTTTTTTTAAAAAGGGGGTTTACAAGCTTAGAGTACTTACTCTATAATGGCTTTGTTCCTAACGCGAACCTTGTTGTAATAATTTGTATTTTTTAGCTTTCCTCATAGCTTATAGCCCGATAACTCTGTTGTCGGGTTTTTTTTGTCAAAATTTAGCCCTTTAACCTTTTTAGCGATGTAATTTACATTATCTTGTTCATAAACAAGTAATATTGACGCTAATCTATTGTACTTAATCTCTTTTTAGATAGTATTGAGTTAGCTTCAATCTAATCGTTTTTTAAATAAGAGAGCAAAATTTTGAATAAATGGCTACTACCCGTGTTGTTAACGTGTTTGACTGCGTGTGATAACGCTCAAAAGTCTGATGAACAAATTTCATCAGAAACCCTCCCTGGTGTTACCTTTGTCGAACGTGTTGATGCACAAGCAGGTAAAACAGTAATTCCATATGAAAAATATGTCCTTGATAACGGCTTAACATTGGTGCTTCATCAAGATACTTCTGATCCATTAGTACATGTAGATATGACCTATCATGTTGGATCTGGTCGTGAAGAAATAGGTAAGTCAGGCTTTGCTCACTTTTTTGAACATATGATGTTTCAAGGTTCTGAACATGTTGCAGACGACGAACATTTTAAAATTGTTACGGAATCTGGCGGTACCATGAACGGTACTACAAACAGTGACCGTACCAATTATTTTCAAACTGTTCCTGCGAACCAATTAGAAAAAATGCTATGGCTTGAAGCTGACCGTATGGGCTTTTTAGTTGATGCTGTAACCCAAGAGAAATTTGAAATACAGCGTGAAACCGTAAAAAATGAGCGTGGACAAAGCTATGAAAACCGTCCTTATGGCTTATTAAGAGAGCGCGTTTCTGAAGCCATGTATCCTTTAGGGCATCCTTATTCTTGGCAAACTATTGGCTATATTGAAGATTTAAACCGCGTGGATGTTAATGACTTAAAGGCCTTCTTTTTACGCTGGTATGGCCCGAATAACGCGACCTTAACCATAGGTGGCGATATTAATGTTGAACAAACCCTAGCGATGGTTAAAAAGTATTTTGCTTCTATTCCACGTGGTCCTGAAGTTAATATGCCAGAAAAACCAAGTTTTACAATTGAGGCCGACCGCTATATTTCAATGGAAGATAATGTTCACCTGCCATTAGTGTATATGTCTTACCCAACGGTTAGTGTTAAACACGAAGATGAAGCTCCGCTAGATTTACTGTCGAGTATTTTAGGTGGCGGCAAAACGTCATTATTGTATAAAAATTTAGTTAAGAACCAATTAGCGGTGCAAGCCTCTGTCAGTCACCCATGTGCTGAGCTAGCTTGTACTTTTAATATGTTGGCATTGCCACATCCAGCTTCAGGTAAAACTTTAGCTGATATGGAAAAAGTGATCCGAGATACATTACTTGAATTTGAACAACGTGGCGTTGAAGATGACGATCTAATCAAAGCGAAAGCTGAGATGGAAGCAAGTTTTGTATTTGGTTTGCAAAGTGTTGCAGGCAAAGTAAGCCAATTAGCTGCAAACGAAACATTCAAAGGTAATCCTAACTATATCGAAAAAGATATTAGCCGTTATGCCAATGTGACCAAAGCCGATGTTATGCGTGTTTATCAAAAATATATTAAAGATAAGCATGGCGTGATCATGAGCATAGTGCCCAAAGGACAGAAAAATTTAGTTGCTGCTCAAGATAACTTTATCCCTCCTACTCGAGTGATACCAGAAGTTGCAGCAACCACAGACAGTGATTTACATGTGCGTAAAGCGGTAGATGATTTTGATCGCAGTGTTATGCCTACAGCGGGTGTGAATAAGCCGGTTGATGTACCGCAAATGTGGCAAGAAACATTTTCTAACGGCATAAAAATACTGGCAACACAAAGTAGTGAAACCCCAACGACCTCGATGTTAATTAAAATTCCGGCAGGCCATTATTTTGAAAATAAAGCTAAAGCAGGTACCGCTTCACTATTAGCGGCAATGTTAAATGAGTCAACTACTGAGCGTAGCGCTGAAGACATGAGCAAAGCACTGCAAAAGTTAGGGTCTTCTGTAGGTATTTCTGCGGGCAATCAATATTTAGCTATTAATATAAACGCATTGACTAAACATTTAGATCAAACACTGGCTTTGGTTTATGAAAAGTTAACCCAACCCGCGTTTTTACCTAGTGAGTTTGACCGAAATAAAAACAATGCCATTCAGGGAGCCATCAATGGCAAGAAAGATGCTGGTTATTTAGCATCAACGGCCTATCGTCAATTACTGCATGCAGATAATATTGCGGCAATACCAAGTGATGGCAATGAAACGACCATAGCAAATATTACCTTAGGGGATGTTAAGGCACTGTTTGAGCAACAAGTTAAACCAAAAGATAGTCAAATAATATTGGTATCAGATTTAGATAAAAAACGGATTTTAAAGTCGCTTGAAATCTTTAAACCGTTAAGAGGATCAGGTGAAAAACTTACCTTAAACTTACCTGATTCTAAAGCTAAAACGGGTGTAATTTATCTAGTTAATAAAGATAAAGCGGCTCAATCGGCAATTCGTATTGGTAAACGATCACTGACACAAGATATCACGGGTGAATATTACCGTGCTTATTTGATGAACTTTCCACTTGGGGGCGCATTTAACAGCCGTATCAATTTAAATTTACGCGAAGATAAAGGTTACACTTATGGCGCGCGTTCATACTTTTATGGCGATAAATTCTCTGGTACTTTTACCGCCTCGTCCGAGGTACGTGCAGACGTAACCGACAAGTCAATTGTTGAGTTTGTTAACGAAATTAAACGTTATGCAGAGCAAGGTATCAGTGATGAAGAGCTGGCATTTATGCGTAACGCTATTAATCAAAAAGATGCTTTAAAGTATGAAACGCCTAGCCGGAAATTAGGTTTTTTAGCGCAAATATTAGAGCATGACCTTAAAGCTGATTTTGTAAAAGAGCGAAACAAAATCGTTGCAACTATTAGCAAAGCTGAAATTAACGCCTTGGCTAAAAAGCACTTAAATTTAAGTGACATGTTAATGGTGGTAGTCGGTGATGCTAAAACCTTGAGGCCTCAATTACAGGCATTAGGCTATGAAGTTATAGATTACGAGATATAAAAGTCTGAAGTAAATGGGCAAGAGTATTTTCAATTAGTGCTTTAGTCTTATCACTTTGCGTCAATGAATAAAAAAATGCCAGTCAATTAAATTGACTGGCATTTTTATGTCGATATAACTAAGAATTAACGCTTGCTATGATACTTAGCTGGCGTGGTTTTATTCGGTAAAGTCGCTTTCATAAATTCACGAATATCTTGGTTAGAGGCTTCTAAATCTTTATAACGTAAATACATCATGTGGCCGCTTTTATAACCTTTGAATGACAATCTATCACGCATTTCACCACTTGGGTCAAGCTGCCAAAGCGTGTATTTTGCATCAAAGTAGTTAGTAGCACCATCGTAGTAACCTGATTGGATCATGACATTTAAATACGGGTTTTGTGCCATGGCTAAGCGCAAGTTTTCACCAGTTTTATTGTTGCTTCTGTCCCAAGGGTGAACATTACCAAACATATTATATTTAACGTCAGTTTTATAATTTAACTCTTCACGTAAATAGTAATTAATTGCCGGCGTAAAACTGTGTAACCATGACGTTAGTTCAGCGCTGTAATCAGGGCGACTACCAGTTGCCTTTTCATCAATGCCTAAATAACGAGAATCTAAACGGCCGACTGTTTGCTCTCGATCACGCAATATTTCTTTCCAGAAGTAAGACGCTTCAATATCTAAGTTATTACGCAGAACTTCTTTTACTGATAAACCAGAATATCGAGCTACTTGTTCAGCGATACGTTGTTTTTCATCTTCAGCAATAAAGCCACCTTTGGCGAGTGCAGGTAAATACTCATCGATAGTAAACGTTTCAATCTCAGGTAAAATTTCTAATAAATCCTGATTTTGTAAATCACTGGCAAGCGCTTTGTGGTACCAAGCTGTTGCTGCAAAGTAGGGCAAACGGTTAGCTGCTTTAACTGGGCCGTCACGTTTTATACCTATATCGGTTGGTGATACTAAAATGACGCCATTCAAATACATCCATTGGCGCGACTGAAGCTCTAAAGCTAAGCCTGAAACGCGCGTAGTGCCGTAGCTTTCACCGATCAAGTATTTAGGTGACTGCCAGCGATTATTGCGGCTAACAAAGGTGTTAATCCAATCTGCTAAATATTTTACGTCTGCATTGACGCCGAAGAACATTTTTTTCTGCTCTTCTTTAGAAGGCATTTTGCCTTCTTTATTAGGTAAAACGCGTGAGTAACCGGTATTAACAGGGTTAACAAAAACGATATCAGCAGTATCTAAAATTGAAAACGCGTTGGTTTTTACGCCGTAAGGTTGCAGTGGAAACCCTTCACTATCAACATTAAGTACTTTAGGACCAGTATAGGCAACATGCATCCAAACGGATGCTGAACCCGGACCGCCATTAAATGAAATTAATAAAGGTCGAGCTGCTCTATTTTTTACTTTTGAACGTTGGTAATAAGTGTAAAACAAGCTGGCAGTTGGATTGCCTTCTTCATCCCACACCGGTTGAGTACCCGTGGTTGCGGTGTAATCAAAAGATTTACCGTTAACTTTGGTGCTATGGGTACTGGTGCTGCTTTCATCGATTGCTATTTTGCGTTCAAATTCAGCATGTGCCCACGGTGACAAAACTAACAGTAAACTAGCTACAGTTATTAAATGCCTAATTGTCATAACAAGTTCCTTAGTGTTTAGCGTAATTCTCTTTTTATAGAATATGTCAGCAGAAATAAAAAATCATAGTTTAAAGCCAGATAGCCTTTTAATAGCGACTAATACCTGTAGCTTGGACGGTATTTAGAAAGTTAAATAAACGATTATAAGATGTTGCCCGGTTAACGTAGCGGTATTTTTGGGTAGGTCGGTTATTTTTATCAGGTGCTGAGCCGGTAACAACATAACTTCGCTTGACTGGTCCATGGTTAATTCTGCATCGTTAAATAGACTATAAATAAAACAAAGTTCACTCGATGCTAGTTGGTGACGTTTTGCACTTTTTAGGCAGTCGACCTGTGTATTAATACTTGCTGTGCGAGTAATAATATTAAAATCAGTGATGGCGTTGCTGTGTAAGTTGCCTACGGTTTTATTGCCACCATCGAAGGTTGCTATATCAAGCAAATCACTTAAACGGTCTATTTTATTGTCGTTGTGTTGAAGGTTAATACCTTCGCCGTCTATTAAAATAAGGTTGCGAGTATAACCGGCGAAATTAGAAAAAATTCCGTCTTCAACTACACTTGCCATACTTAAGCGCCAGTCAAAGTTGTCTAATGTACCACCATGATTTATTACCATCTCGATGGTTTCACCTTTACCATTTTTCCACGGTACGGTTTTAAATTGTGCTGGCTGAATAATTTCTATCATCAAAAATACTCGATTAAATCTATGTAATGTGAAAGTTTTGTGATGATAGCGTGAAAGAGACAAAAATGTGTATGGGTAAGCTATTTAATTTACTTTTAAATTTTTAAAACAGGCGATATACATAACTTGTTACTTAATTTTCACTTTTAAAACAAAGATACAATTGCTAAAAACAATACCTGTTGTTAGCATTCGCGCCGTTAAAATAAATCAAACATTACAATAGGATATTAACATGTTTAAAAAATCTCTAATTGCACTTTCGTTACTAACTTTACCATTAACAGCTGCAGCAAATTGGTCTGCTGGTGCAGGCTATGCAAACTTATCTGATGATGATCTTTCTTTAGGTATGATTTATGGCGCTGTTGCATACGAATTCGCAGAAGAAGGTAGTAAATTTTCATTTATGCCTGAGTTTCGTTTAGGTACAGGTGTATCTGATGATGAGTTTCCTGGTGTTGGCGGCGGCGTAAAAGTAGAAGTGAAACGTTTTACTTCACTTTCAGTACGTGGTCAATATAACCATGATAATGGCTTTTATGCTTATGCAATGCCTTCGTATGCTAACTTAGACGTTAAAGCGAGTTCTTTTTACGGTTCAGCAAGCGACGACGCATGGGAATTAGGTTTTGGTGCTGGTGTTGGTAAAAAATTCAACGATAAAGTGAGCGTTGAAGCTTCTTACGAAACTTATGACGGAACAGACGTGTTAACTGTTGGTTTTAAATACGCTTTTTAATTATTAATAATTAACGTGTATGTCACTAAAAGGGAAGTATTGTTGCTTCCCTTTTATGTATTTACTCAACAATATTAGTTACCGAGTATGTTAAGGGTGCTGATATAGAAATTAGCATCTACTTTTACTTCCACGTTATTACCTGCAACTTCACTCGTTAAGTCGGTAGTTTTCCAGCTTTCTAATGGTGATAGCCACAAGGATTTTCCGTCAACAAATAATCGTACGGGCATATCAAAGCCATCAATTACATTGCTCCAGCGGTACTTCATTTGATTGTTTTTAATAAAATATTCAAAGGTTGGAATACGAATATCTAGCGTGTATTGATCAAAAACTTTGCTTAAGTTTTTACCTGACTTTTCGCTGATATAATTTTCAATATCCGCTGCCTCTACAATACCATGATAAAAGTCTTTGTTTAGACCACGTAAAATTTCACGCCAAGTATCATCATTGTTGATTATCTGACGAATGGTATGCAGCATGTTAGCGCCTTTGTCGTACATGTCGGATGAACCTTCTTGATGCACGCCATATTTACCTACCATTGGACTTTTATTTTGGATGTTTAAACGTTGGCCGCGGATATACTCAAAAGCTTTCGCTTGATCAAAGTGATACTCCAAAAGTAAGCTTTCTGAATAACTAGTAAAGCTTTCATGTATCCACAAATCAGCCACATCATTATGGGTAATGTTATTGGCAAACCATTCATGCCCCGTTTCATGAACGATGATAAAGTCGAACAGCATGCCGAAGCCGGTTTGACTGCGATCTCGGCCTAAATAGCCATTTTGATAGCCATTTCCGTAGGTAACCGAACTTTGATGTTCCATGCCTAAATAAGGCGCTTCAACCAGTTTAAAACTGTCTTGATAGAATGGATAAGGGCCGAACCAATGTTCAAACGCTGTAATGGTGCGTTTGGCGTCTTTAAACTGTGCTTTTGCTTTATCAAGGTTGTCACGTAAAACGTAGTAGTCCATATCTAACAGACCTGACTCACCTTGATGTTGTTCCCCAAAATGAACGTAGTCACCGATATTGATATTAATGCCGTAGTTATTAATGGGATTAACCACCTGCCAGTGATAGGTTTTAGTTTTACGTTGTTGATCATGTTCGACCTTAATTAAACGGCCATTAGATACGTCCATTAAATGTTCTGGCACTTCAACACTGAGCAACGCGCCTTGATCGGGTTCATCGTAAGCGTGGTCTTTATTTGGCCACCAAATGCTAGCACCTAAACCTTGGCAAGATGAAGCAATAAAGTCATGGCCATTAGCATCTTTACTCCAGGTTATTCCTCCGTCCCAAGGTGCTTTGACGGCTTCTTTTGGAACACCTGAAAAGTGCATGGTGAGTTGATACTCTTTACCTATTTCTTGTGGTTCGCTAAGCGTAATAAAGTAGGAATAGCCTAATTTTTCAACCGCTAATATTTTACCATTTTGCTCTACTTTATTGAGCTGCATTGGCGCTTGTAACTCAATTTGCAGTCGCTTTTGTTCTGTTAGCACTTTGTATTTCATGGTATTTGTACCTGAAATACTTTTGTTTTGAGGGTCAACCGTAATATCAAGATGATAGTGGCTCAAATCCCACCAAGCGCGCTCTGGGGTTATTGTGCCGCGAAATATATTTTGTTGATGGTTATCAATGTCATGTTTAGGGAATAACTCAGCAATCGTATTATTGCAAAGTAAGAGGCTAAATAGTGAAAAGGTGACAGTAGTAAGTATTGTTTTCATAGTAGGTTACACTGAGTGAGATAAATTAAGCGCATAAAAAAAGCAGCAATAATGCCGCTTCTTAAATGCTAAAATTAAGCTAATTAATCGCTATGATTATTATTTCAAAGAAGACATATACTGAGAAAGTGCGGTGATTTCTTCATCAGTTAAGTTAGCAGCAACACCTTGCATCATGCCATTTAAGTCATTGTTACGAGTGCCATTACGGAATTTTTCTAACTGAATTTTTAAGTATTCTGCATTTTGGCTAGCAAGTGCTGGGAAACCTGCATTTGCCATGCCTTTACCATTGATACCGTGACATGCAACACATGCGGTAACTTCCATTTCAGCGTTACCACCTAAATAAAGTTTTTTACCTTTAGCGTCTGCGCTACCATTTCCGGCAGTTAATTTTTGGCTGGCATAAAAAGCAGCGATATCGGTCATATCTTGTTCGCTAAGCGCCATTGTCATACCGCCCATTACAGGATCTACACGTCCTGATTTACCACCAGAAGTCATGCCTTGTTTAAATTCAACTAATTGTTTAACTAAGTAGCTAGCACTCTGACCTGCTAATTTAGGATACATAGGTACAGGGCTATTGCCGTCTGCACCATGACAAGCAGCACACATAGCTGATTTGCCTTTACCCGCTTCGGCATTGCCTTCAGCCGCATTGGCAGTAGCTACTGCACTCAATCCTAATAAAACTGTAATGATAAATTTTTTCATTGGCTTAGTCTCTGCTTGTCATTGATAGCTAGGGGCGAAAAGTTACTAAAACTTATTCGCTATTAGCAAACGGACTCTTTAAAAATGTAACTTTAGACCGTTTGTTATAAATATATTGTTTTTGCATTCTACACGAATTTAATGCTTGTGAAATATTGTCGTTAAAAAAATCGACAAAAAGTCTATTGATATCATAAGGCGAAGACAAAAAAGCAGCGATAAACGCTGCTTTAATATTTAGCTAAAATGAGAGTTATTAACTGAATAATTACTTCATTGAGGCCATAAATTTAGCTAACTCTTCCATGTCGTTCGCAGATAACTTCGACGCGACACTTTGCATCATAGTGTTGTAATCGTTATTACGATCACCTTCTTTGAATTTCATCAGTTGTGCTTTTAAGTAAGCTTCGTTTTGGCCCGCAATTGTTGGGAAACCGGCTTTATTCATGCCCTTACCACTAACACCGTGACAAGCAACACAAGCGGTAATTTTACGTTTCACATTACCACCGAAATATAATTTTTTACCGATATCAGAACCAGGTAAGTCAGCAACAGCAACTTTTTGTGCCGCAAAATAACTGGCAATCTCTACCATGTCTTGCTCACTTAGTGCGGCAGCCATAGGCGCCATTACTGGATCTTTACGTGTGCCCGCTTTAAATTCTTGCAACTGCTTTACAATGTAGTCTGCACTTTGACCAGCAAGTTTAGGGTATATAGCAACTGGACTATTACCATCAGCGCCATGACAAGCAGCACATGTTGCCGCTTTAGCTTTACCTGCGATTACTTCAGCTGTAATAGGGGCAGAAGCCGTGACTTTACGAGATACTACGTCTGCAACAGCCGCAGGGTCAGCAAAGTATGCAGCCATATCGGCGATGTCATCTTCTGTCATGCCACCAGCAAACTGGTTCATTGCGTAGTTATCACGGGTTTTATTTTTAAAATTATGTAATTGTTTTGCGATGTATTCAGGGTGTTGGTTCGTTAAGTTTGGATAAATTAAAACTTCACTATTACCTTCGCTACCGTGACAACCAATACAGGCACCAATATTTCGAGAAGCATCACCTAGCTCATATAAACTTTTACCAGCTGCTGGATTTGGTTCATATGCAATTGGAGCTGAGCTTGTTGATGTACCCGTGCCAGCTGAACCGCTGTCTTGGCTTGCGCCATCATGTGGTAAGTTTGAAAAATAAGCGGCTATATCAACCATGCCTTGTTCAGATAAAGCAGCCGCCATTGGCGCCATCAGTGGATCTTTACGGTCACCTGATTTAAAGGCTTTAAGCTGCTTAACAATATAGTCAGCATGTTGACCAGCTAAATTAGGAAAAGTATCGCTAGCGCCAATACCGTTTGCGCCATGACATGCAGCACAAGTCGCTGCTTTAGTTTTACCTGCGCCAGCATCGCCTGATGCAGCTACGGCAATATTAATACTTAATAGCGATAAAATTAATGAAGTTAAAATACGTTTCATAAAAAAACTCTCGACATGCTTTTGGGTTTATTATTGAATATATTCAATAAGCCGGAAAAATTGCCAATATGATACACCATTAATGCTGTTTACAGGCACTTTTAGCGAAAAAATTTGACTAAATTTTAATACAATTGCATCTTTAATGTGAAAAAACGATATAATGCGGTTTTTATTACTATGTTGGACCTAAACCTTGTCATCTACAGCCATTCATCTTAGCAAAGCGACTTTTACCATCAGCGCACCCGATATCCGTCGTTTACCCGCTGATAGTGGTATTGAAGTGGCATTTGCCGGTCGCTCTAACGCAGGTAAATCAAGCGCGTTAAACACATTAACCAATCAGCGTAGTCTTGCCCGTACCAGTAAAACCCCTGGCAGAACACAGCTGATCAATATTTTTGAAATTGCCGAAAACAAACGTTTAGTTGATTTACCAGGCTATGGCTTTGCCAAAGTGCCTATGGAAATGAAGAAAAAATGGCAAAAAGCATTAGGCGAATACTTAGAAAAACGCCAGTGTTTAAAAGGCTTAGTAATATTGATGGATATCAGACACCCATTGAAAGATCTTGATATGGATTTGATTCAATGGGCTGCGGAAGGCGATTTACCCGTTTTAGCCTTGTTAACGAAAAGCGACAAGCTTTCTCAAGGTAAAGTAAGCTCACAAGTCCTTGCCGTTAAAAAGGAATTGGCAGGACTCAATGCTGATATTAAAGTTCAGGCATTTTCGTCTTTAAAGCGAACTGGTTCAGCACAAGCTGACGCGGTAATTTGCCAATGGTTTCAAGATGAAAATATTGAACCGTTGAGCGATGAACCAGAAGTTGAAGAGCAGTAATATATTAAATGACCAACAAAAACGCCTCAAATTATTGAGGCGTTTTTGTTGGTACTTATTACCTTAATAGTTTGTCACTAGCTGGGTGAGCATGTACATATTTATGTTACTACTGTTCTGGTAGTACCCAATCAGGTCTAATAAAGTGACAAGTGTAACCATCAGGGAAGCGCTGTAAATAATCTTGATGTTCTACTTCCGCTTGCCAAAATTCACCGACAGGTGCCACTTCAGTGACCACTTTATCTGGCCATAAATTTGAAGCATTAACATCTGAAATGGTTTTTTCAACCGTGGATTTTTGTTCGGCATTTGTGTAATAAATCGCTGAGCGATATTCACTACCACGATCATTTCCTTGTCTATTCTCTGTAGTAGGGTCATGAATTTGAAAGAAATATTCTAAGATTTTACGATACCCGATCACAGTATTATCGAAGTATATTTCAATCGCTTCAGCATGATTACCGTGGTTTCTGTAAGTAGCATTTGGAGTGTCACCACCAGTATATCCGGCACAGGTTTTGGTAACTCCGGGTAATTTACGTATTAAGTCTTGCATGCCCCAAAAGCAGCCGCCAGCTAATACCGCGCGTTCAATAGCCATTTTTTAACCCTCAACTTGTGGCAAATAAGCTTGATAACCTTCAGCAGCCATTTGTTCACGAGGTATGAACCTTAGCGAAGCCGAGTTAATGCAATAACGTAATCCGCCTTGCTCAACTGGACCATCGTTAAAAACATGACCTAAGTGACTATCACCATGCTTAGAACGTACTTCTGTGCGAACCATGCCGTGGGTATCATCAGTTACTTCATTAATATGAGTCGGCTCTATGGGCTTACTAAAGCTTGGCCAACCACAACCGGCGTCAAACTTATCGGCTGAAGCAAACAAAGGTTCGCCAGAAACCACATCAACATAGATACCCGGTGCGCTATTTTCTAGTAACTCACCTGTCCATGGCCGTTCAGTGCCGCTTTCTTGTGTCACGCGATACTGTTCAGCGGATAGTGCAGCGATAGCATCGCTTGATTTTTTATATTTTGACATAAGCCCTCTCAGTAGCATTACCGCAATTTAATGACTAAGTTTTGATGATATTTATGATTGAAATATATCTTTATAACCATTACGACACAATAGACCGGAAAGACCATTTTTAATTTTTAAATATTGACTTTATTTAGACATAAATTGGCAGATGTAATCAGCTACTATTTTTAACTCTGATATCTTCTAATTTTGCATATAAATGCTCAGTAAAAAAACCGTGCATTAAAAACCTCTGCCCTAAATTCCAAGGACCAACTAAGTATTGCGGATATTTGTTATAAGAAAAGTAAAACAGAATGAGCATGTATCTTCATACATAAATGAGCATATGAGTATGATAAAATTTAGGCATAAAAAAACCGATGACAAAAGGGGTCATCGGCATAATTAGCTAGGGGAAGCTATAATTCAAATTCATACAACAGGTGTTCTATGAGAACGAAAGGATTATAGAGTATAAACTCTATAAGTAAAGCTTTTGTTCTAGAAATATTGTAAAGTTAATTGTTGGCTTTGATTGTGGTTTGTGGAAGTGTCATAAATAATGAGAACCTCATCAAAGAATGACAATGGCCGATAAAAATTTATCGAACCTACCATAATAATTTTAGATTTTATCCTGATAGAGTAAAACCACATGATTGATATTTTAGCTGTTTTTATCACATTTTTTGCCGTTATTGACCCGATAGGCACTATACCGGTGTTTATAGCGGTAACCGATCAATATGACCAAAAAACCAAGCGTCGTGTTGCTTTGTTGGCAACATTTGTCTCTGCATGTGTGTTGTTATTCTTTTTAGTGGTTGGTGAGATAGTATTAACGGCTTTATCTATTCCATTGTCAGCATTTCAAATATCTGGCGGGATAGTGCTGTTTTTATTCGCGCTAAATATGATTTTTGGCGACAGTAAACCAGATGAAGAAATAAAATTACTGAAAGGCTCTCATAAAGAAACCGCGATATTTCCTCTGGCAGTGCCTTCAATTGCAAGCCCTGGGGCAATGCTTGCAGCCGTGCTGCTAACTAAAAATTCGGTATATTCACTTTGGGAACAACTGCAAACGGCTTTAGTGATGCTTTCTGTTCTGGTTTTGGCTTACATATTAATGCTACTTGCGGGTTTTATAAATCGTCTTGTTGGGAGTAGCGGTGCCAGCGTTATCAGTCGAGTGATGGGGTTAATACTTTCATCTATTGCCACCACAAATATTTTAACTGGCCTTAGTGATTATTATAAATTAATGCATTAGTAATGCAGAAGTAGACTCAGCTCCACTTTCAAACAATCACTCAGAAGTCGAAAAATAACCTGCGGAACGTTCTATTGTTTTGGGCAGTTTCAGGTAACTGCCCTATATCTACAACTAAACTAAGAAACGCGATTAGTTTTTATAATCGAGCAATATTATTTGTGTGTCATTTAAACTATCTTGATTAACCTGAATAATTCCTCGTTTAGGCCTGTCTAAATCAATAATGATAAAAACAACCAGTACGATAAGGGTAAATAACAAAATGGTAGGGAACGCTGGCCGTTTTTTACCTAAACCACTGTTATAGCCAAGCATGCCACCCACGGTGATAAAAACACAAAATAGTAAAAATAGCACCGGTTCAGGAACATGCAGCCTTAACATAGCCGTACGTTTATTTTCAATTTGGATCATGCTTGATAACGCTTGAAAAAATCCGTTAGCTATATAATGTGATTTTGCCTGACTCATTTCTTTTTGTGCTAAGTCAATTAAATTTGTTTGGCTCAAACTGACTTTTTTATTGAGAGCATTACGTTGTTCAGGAATCGATAAGTCTACTTGGCTTAACGAAATCCGTAGTGCTAAATAAGTATCAAGTTCTTCAAAAACTTCTTTTCGAATGTCTTCACTGAGTAGTTTTGCCTGCATTGCTACTCTGGCGATTGCGCCTGCTTCTTCAATAACAGCACTACTTCGAGCATCATATCGGTGCAATGACATATTAAAAGTAAATCCAAGTAATAACGCTAACAGTCCGATAATACCGGTTTGAATTGCCGTTGATTGGCTCTTCATTTCAGTATTTTCGGCGTCTTTATTACGTCTGCCTATTTCGTATGCTATTTGATTAACAATCAACATCAATATAAATAGGGTGATGATGATAAAGATACTATTTTTGTCGTACATTAATTCTTGGCTCACTGCTGTTAGTCCTGCTTTAGTAGCTTGGCATTATAGAGCAAAGAATGGGTTAAGCTAGATAATTGGTCAAGGGATATTGTTTGTAAAAATATGAGCTTGGAAATTTTAAGCCAAAGTGATGACGAAAGGGGTGACATGTTCATCTCTAAGTAACTTAGCTAATTTGAAAGTAATAAACACTAGTAAAGGTTATGAGGAACTGTTATTAATAAAAAATAAACTTAAAAAGTCGCGTGCCTAAAGGGATTTACAATTGACATATGATGATTACTCACTGGATGAGTTATTGGATGTATTTATCCAAATAGATGATCAAGTATACGCCGAACGAGCCTTACAAATTTACCAATGTTTGGCCACTAAGCTCAAAACCAGTGCTGATGAAATTAAATTAGAGCAAATTATTGCTGTACCAACGGAAAACTATTTAAATCAACATAATAATTATTTTGCTTCAGGTGCGCTTAATTATATTGCAGAGGTTTACACCGACGATGCAATTGTTGTTAGAGATAAATTGCTGAGACTTAAGAAATTACTCATTAACCATTGATTGTCTATAGCTTAAGTTTCTGGACAATTTCACATTTCAAAACCCTGCCATTTACCTTACACTCTAACTATCTGACATTAATGATATTGTGCTATGGCTGCCGACCGATTTATTCCTTATAGAAAACAAGATATTGTAGAAATGTGTTTGCGCGAACTCAATTTTGAAGACTCGGCGTTATCTTTTCGACAGTTTTGTGATTTGTTGTCCAACTCATTGCATGTTGAATATCATAAAACATTAGAGTTGTTAAAAAATGACTACGCCCCGTTTGACCCTAATGCTGATACTAAGCAACTTGAACCTTATACGCCTGAGCAAAAAGCACAGTGTCAGGCTAGTTTTGCTGAAAACTTTGCGCGTGTGCTAAATGCAGCTAATTTTGAAAAAATTACCGAGCAAGACTTACAAGACGCATTAACCGAAGAATCGCTTTTTAAAGTAAGGCTTGAAGTTGAATTTGACGATTTTGAGCAAGTGGTGTTTTATCGTCGAGGTGAGTCACAATTAAGCGAAACTATTACTTCATTTTTTGGCTTGCGCAAGCAAACTATCGATTTTACGAATTATGATCGGGTTGCGGTGTATATCACTTTTAAAAATAAAGCGCACTTTGACGCGAAGAAAAAAACTTTGTTTGGATTTGAGCCTGGCTCAACCATAGTTAAGCTTTTTCAGAATGTTCCTAAAGCTGATCTTGAAATGTTATTTCCCAATAGCGAAGTGCGCATGCGACCAATCGATAAAGCGTTTATCGGCGCCTCTGCTTTAGTTGGCGGTGCTGTCGTATTAGTAACTAAGTTAGGTGCTTCAATTTTGTTATTAGCAGCGTTGTTCGGATTTTGGTTTGGTTGGAGAGCAGATGCCGTTGAAATGACCCAGCAGCACTTTATTTCATTTGCTATCGGTTTAGGGGTGTTTGGTGGCTTTATTTTTAAAGAATGGAGTAAATTTAAAAATAGAAAAATCAAATTTATGAAAGCGTTATCAGACAACCTATATTTCAAAAACTTGGACAATAATGCCGGCGTTTTTCATACCTTAATTGATGCGGCTGAAGAAGAAGATTTTAAGGAAGTTATATTAGCGTATAGCTTTTTACTTATGTGCTCTGAAGGCTTAACTTCTCAGGCACTCGATGAAAAAATAGAGTGCTGGTTTCAAGAGAAATATCAGTGCGAGCTAGATTTTGAAATTGCTGATGCGCTAGGTAAGCTAGAACGTATGCAGTTAGTAGTTTCAAGCAATGATGTTTATCAAGCAGTTACATTAGATGAAGCAAAAAAAATATTAGACACACATTGGGATAATATTTTTAATTACGCTTAGCAGTGCCAACTTAAAGTAATGCTTTGTGAGTTTTAATTGATATTTACCCAGCAAAGAATTTTTAACATCTATCGGACAAACTCTTATAATAAAATATTAGTTTTGTCGTTAGATGGTTTAACGCTAATGATATTTTTAATTATACGGAATGATTAAGTGACACTACTTTTTATATATTTAGGTATTGCTATCGGAGTTTCGTTTTTGTGCTCGGTTTTAGAAGCCGTGCTACTTTCGATAACCCCGAGCTTTGTTGAGCAACTACAAACTAAAAGGCCGAAGTCGGGCGCAGTTTTAGCGAATGTAAAGTTACGTTTAGATGAGTCACTGTCGAGTATTCTTATTCTTAATACTTTTGCCCATACTATGGGTGCTGCAGGTGTTGGCGCACAAGCTATTGGTATATTTAGTGAAAGATGGGAAACCCTTATCGCTTTACTGCTGACCTTAGTGATCTTGTATTTTTCTGAAATTATTCCGAAAACATTAGGGGCAACATTTTGGCGAGCATTGGCTGTACCTTCTGCTTACGTCATTGTCTGGCTTGTGAGAATCGTTTACCCGCTAGTATGGTTAGCCACGCGTTTAACACGCTTATTTAATCAAAACAAAGATAATGAAATTACCCGTGAAGAGATTATTGCTTTAGCCTCATTAGGCCATAAAGATGGTAGTTTGATTTCACAAGAAAATGAATATTTATCAAACATTTTAAGCTTACGTGAATTACGAACCGCTGATATTTTCACTCCCCGTACTGTTGTGCATATGCTGCACCAAGACACCACCGTGACCGAAGCGCTAAATCACCCGCTAACCGGACAATTCACCCGTATTCCTGTGTATGGTAATCATGTTGATGATAATACCGGCAAAGTGATTAAAGGCGATTTATATGAAGCAGAGCGCAATGGACACGGTGAAGAACCCATTAGTAAATTTGTACTGACATTATCAGCAGTGTCTGAAAAGCTGCCAGTACAACAGTTGCTTGATATGTTTATAAAAAATCATATTCATATGTATTTAGTTGAAGATGAATACGGCCAAAGTTCTGGGGTTGTTACCTTGGAAGACGCTGTTGAAACTCTACTGGGGCGTGAAATAGTTGATGAGAGCGATACGGTAACAGATATGCAAGCACTAGCGCGTGACAAGTATCGTGAACGCTTAAGAGAAATTAAACAGCAAGGTAATGATAATACCAATGAGACTAATTAGTTGAACGGGGATCAGCAAGATTACCCGTGCAGCTATTATGGCTAGCTTAAATAATTTAGAGCTGAGTGAGCTAAAATAACAAACGTAACGTATTGTCTAAATAATGAATATTTCCAATGATTTAACAAGAGAGTAATGCAATGCGAATAATAGGCTATTTTGCCGTACTACTAATGTTGGCTGGTTGCAGCAGCCAATACCCGAATCAAAATCTAGTCGGAAAAACTTTTCCTACCATTGTCGGGCAAACCCTAGAAAAAACACCGCTCACTATCCCAACAGATTTTACTGATGACCACACTTTGCTATTAATTGGTTATGTGCAAAACTCACAGTTTGATATTGATCGCTGGTTGATTGCTTTAGACGTGACCCAAACTCAAGTCAAAGTGTATGAAGTGCCGACAATCCAAGGTATATTTCCCGAAATGTTTAGTACGGTTATTGATAACGGCATGCGCTCTGGAATTCCAAAGCCAATGTGGAAAGGTGTAGTAACAGTTTATAGTGATGGCGAGAAAGTACAGGCTTTTACCGGCAATGAAAATTCAGCTAATGCCCGTGTTTTATTACTCAATAAAGCAGGTGAAATTTTGTATTTTTATGATCAAGGTTTTGCTGTTGATGCACTAAATAAGCTCAGAGATGTTCTAGAATCTAAGCCTTAAATTTACTTATGCCAGAGCGCTTATTTACTTTGTTTTTTGGCATTATCCTAAAGTACGAGTTTCAAGTACACTGGCCACTGTTATGTAAGGTAAAGTGGCTTCATTTCCTTTGAATTCAAAAGTTAGCGCATGGCATATACTTAATTTTTAAGCACACAAAGGCATTGCTTTGACTGAAGTACTTTATAAAAACTTACAAATGATTGGTTATACCGTTGTCGCCTTAATCGCCTTTGCGGCAAATTCTGTGCTATGTCGCATGGCATTGAAAGATAACGCCATTGATGCCTCAAGTTTTACCGCAGTTCGCCTTATTTCTGGCGTTATTATGTTTATCATTCTATTTAATTTCAAAGCTAAATCTCCCTCAGTTAAACCTGCTAATAAAAGCCGCTATTGGAAGTCCGGCTTAATGTTGTTTATCTACGCTATTACGTTTTCATTTGCCTATATTTCATTGGAGACCGGAACTGGAGCGCTGGTTTTATTTGGTTCTGTTCAGCTAACAATGATAATCACCAGTATAGTTAGAGGTAATAAATTACACTTCTCGGAATGGATAGGTGTGGCTATTTCTTTTTCAGGATTGGCCTATTTAGTCTACCCAACACTGACAACACCTAGTTTATTAGGCTTTATTTTAATGGCATTATCAGGTGTTGCTTGGGGCATATACACATTGGCAGGTCGTGGCTCTGTTAACCCTATGAAAGACACCGCCCTTAACTTTAAATACACCGTACCTTTAGTTTTAGCTTTAATGTTAGTTTCCTTTCCAATGATAAACATTTCATTAAATGGCGTGATCTTAGCGGTGATGTCAGGCGCGTTAGCTTCAGCGTTAGGTTATACCATTTGGTATATAGCGCTAAGTGGATTATCAGAAACTGAGGCCGCTGTTGTTCAGTTGTCGGTGCCTGTAATAGCCGCAATCGGCGGGGTAATATTTGTTTCTGAAGCAATCAGCACACGATTAATAATTGCTTCTATACTTGTGCTTGGCGGAATTTTAACCGTGTTGATAGGGCGTTGGCAGTTTGTAAAAAATAAAGTAGGGTCAGATACACATTAATTATTAATGGTTAAATCTCCCTTGTTTTAGATAGCAAATAACTTGGTCGATAACCGCGTCATTTCTCATCATAAACACATGTGTTGTTGGCATTTCTATGTGATCATTCATACCTTCAACTTTAGTACTTTCCACTGAGACTTTACCGTCATCTGTATCAGGGATAAGTGATGATAATATCAAGTTAATACTTTGTGTGCCGGCGATAATCCCGACATCAAAATTGGCTCTACCTAATTGATTAGGCAAACTTAAAGCGCCAGTGCCTAATTGCATGCCCGCATCACCATTAACCAGATGAAATCCCGGTAAGTTACCCAGCTTGTCGACAATTTCAGTGCCTTTATTGGGCGGCCCTAACATCACAACTCTATTAAGGTTTTCAATCTGGTGATTGCGAAGGAATTGTCGTACTAAAATACCGCCCATTGAATGAGTGACAAAGCTAACTGACATGCCGTCGCATTTGGCTAAGGCATCTGAAATGGTTTTTTCGGCTAATTGTTCAATAGGGTAAGCGCGAGAAGGGTAGTCGATATTTAATACTTTATAACCTTGCTCCGATAATCGTTGTGCCATTCTGTCCATTGAGTTGGCTGAGCGCGCTAAGCCATGCAATAAAATCACACATTCGTTAACATTGTTATCGGATTTATTCATTACTTTTCCAGTGTGCCTACAGAATACTTTTAGGAACTAATCGACGTATCTTTACTTTTAATCGTTTAGTTAAATCAACTTCACCGTCAGGGTTCCAGTCTAACGTTACCGGCCAAGCATTTTCAGGCTTCATTTCTTCTATCATCCCTTGCTTAATTTCTAAGGCAATTTTTGACGATGGGATAATGACAAAATTTTCAGTATTGAGATTAGCACTGCGTGGGTCGATATTGTAGGTGCCAACAACCGCAGTGTGATCATCTATCACCATTGATTTAGCATGTAAGCCAAATATAGGTGCTTGTATTAATTGCTTTTGCATGACTTCAGACATAACTTTTTGGCGAATTTTTGCATCAGGTTTAAATTCGAATATTTTAACGCCAGTGTTAAGTAGTGCTGCACGGTCTCGCTGATAACCACTAAAGGCTTCTAAGTTATCGTTAGAAGCAAGGCTATTAGTTAAAATGCTAATGTTGACGCCCTTATCAACAGCCGCCTTAAGAATTTTTCGGGTTGCTTTTGTCGTGATTAAATAGGGAGTTTGAATAAGCACCGAGTTTTTTGCACTTTGTAACAAAGTCACTAATTTGTCGGTTGATAACCCGCCGCCCGCTAAAAATTTATTGGCTGTATTTTTACCCGGCACATCAGAAATATATTCAACATTGTCTAACCATTGCAGTTGCTGCTGTTGCTGAATGGACGTTATTGCTTGAGGCATATCTCGAATTTTACTTCTAACCGAGGCGACAAAGTTCGTAGGATTACAGGCGTATTGATGTAAAGGTTCAAAGTTAGGAACATATCCTTCTGGCAGCTTTTCTTTTAGTACATCAAGTACATCTACGCTAAGGTCATTTTGCCAAAACTGTTCAAACGATGTTTGCACTTGTTTGGTAATGCCGCCAATTAGTAACACATCACGGTCGCGAAAGTTATAGGTGTGATCATAACCGAAATATTCGTCTGCGACATTACGGCCACCTGTGATAGCAACTTTACCATCGACAATGAAGGTTTTGTTGTGCATACGTTGATTTAATTGGTGAAAATTGGTGGTTAAACTAACCACTTTATCAAAAATATTTTTCCCAATATTGGCGACAGGATTATATATTTTTATCGAAATGTTTGGGTGTGCCGCGATGGTTGTTAGTTCACTACCGCTGGCTTCTATCATAATGTCATCAACAAGAATGCGAACTTTAATACCACGCTCTGCGGCCCGCACTAAATGGTCAATCGCGATTAAGCCGATGTTGTCGGTGGAAAAAATAAAATACTGTACATCAATTGTTGTTTCGGCGCTTTCGGTCAACCATGCGCGAGATAACATGGCTTCTATGCCATGCTCTAAAATATAGACCCCTGTTTGGCTATGCATTTTATGCTCAACAGGGCTTAGGTGATCAGACAATAATTGATTTGAGATTGGCTCAATGGCGGCGCAATAATCGACAGAAGAATCGGCCGTAAAACTAGACGATTCATTTTCACTACATGCAGCGAGGCCAAGGCAAAATAACAAAGAAATTAATACGCGCCTAAATGTTATAATATAGGCTTGAAAGGTAGGTAAATTAAACAAGAATAAATCCTTATAATTCAGGGTAATGATACAAATTCATTCGCTTATTGAAACCTTTTAACTCTGCACCTGCCCAACACGTTTTAGCGCAGGTAAGCTGATCGATTAAAATCGGATAACCCCAAGTATTGCTTTATTTAAACTTGGAGTTAATTTCAAGTAATTAAAATGCTAACTCAACCGAAATAGGGCAATGGTCGCTCAGTGTTTGGCTAAGCTCACGAGTATATTTTTCGTCGAATACTAACTGTTCAAAAGAATTAGGTACGTAACGGGCTTTTGCTTTTGGGTCAAAAACTATGTGGTCGATATAGTCTTTGTAATAACCGCCCCAACATTTTGACTCAGCTTTAATCGTAGGCGCCCAAAGTGCTTCAGGGCCTTTGTCGTCTATAGTTTGCCATAAACCTTGAATTTCACTGTAATTTAAAGCGATGTCTTGTACAAACCGACGGTTAAAGTCACCTAATAAAACAAAAGGAACACCTTCTTTAGCGCGAGCGTCAACCCAAGCTTCAAGCTGTACAGCTTGTTTTGCTAATTCAGCACAGGCAATTTTTGCATACTGCTCTTTCTCATTACTCGCTGGCATTTGGGCAATACTGGCTTGATCAAGGGCTTTATCGAAACAGCCAGATTTCATGTGCACTGCTAATAGGCGAACGCTTTTACCGTTTTTAGTTAAAGTAACGTCCATGCCTCTGCGAGCAAGACCTTGGTCAAGTTCGACATATTCAATAGCTTGGGCTTTATAGCCACTGTTTTTTCTCACGGCAACACCAACACGCTGAACCCAGTCTTTGGTAGTGAAGAAATAATCGTATTCATCGCCAAATACTTTTTTCGCCCATTTAGCACTTTCAACTTCCTGAAGTGCGATAACGTCGGCATCTAATTCACGCGCATAGCGTGCTAATTTTTGGTAATCGGCTTCTTTTCGTTGGTTATATTCATGTGAGCCTAACCAGGCGATATTCCAAGACGCTACTTTTAAGGTTTCGGCAAAAGCAATTGGACTTAAAAATGTTACAGCGATAAGAAGTAAGTTAATAAATTTTGTCATGTCGATATTCTAGATTTTATATTGGGCAGCTATAGTAACCGTTGATTAGGCAAATTCAAATAAGTAATGACTTAAGTTGAGTCGTCGTAATGCTTTCATTGGCTAAAGTCGGTTGTTTACTCGACTGCCCACTTGTTACAGTTAAGTTTTTTAAAAAAATTAATTTTATTTAACCCCTTTTCGTACTCCTCGACGTTTTATCAATAATACCTAATGAATTAGCTTTATATAGCTTAACCATCGGGTATAAGCCAGGAATTGGCCACTGGCTTAGCGTGTGCTCACACTCTTTTTATCAAAACAAAATGTTTATACGTTTTAATCATAAAATATTGAGGTAAGATGATGAAAAAGATAATAACGATAACCGTACTTGCTAGTGCAACTACCTTTGGATTATTTGCCTTTATGGCGTATTTAGTTAATAACGATCAAGTTTTACCGCCTGTAGTGTTACCTAATGTCATTGTTGAAGTAGCAAAATTGCCCGAGGAAAGGCCACCGGAAGTTAAGCCTAAGTTTGTTAATGATCCACCTCCGCCGCCTGAGCCTATGCCGCAAACGTTTGAAACGCCAATAGAGACAAGCGCGGTAAGTGAGTATCATTACAATAATGCGCCTATTACAATAGCTGGCGGCGGTACCAAGCTAAGCTTTGGTGGCCAAACTGGTGATAATGATGCTCGTCCCATTGTCCGTATTAACCCTAAATATCCAATAAGTGCGATGCGAGATGGTATTCAGGGCTGGGTAAAGTTACGTTTTGATATTAATGCCTTGGGCGGTGTAACCAATGTTGAGGTTATTGATGCAGAGCCAAAACGCGTATTCAATCAGTCAGCTAAACAAGCTTTACGCAAATGGAAATATCGCGCAAAATCTGAAGCGGGCAACACCGTCGTTCAGCAAGGTTTAACCGTACAGCTAGATTTTACTATTGATCAACAAAGTTAGGATGAAAATTTGCAGTTACCGTCAATGATTAAAGGTTGGTATAACCCTAAAACCAGTCCTGAAAGGTTACTGACAAAATATCGTGCGACCGGTAAAAACAAGTATTTGTCTTTGCTGGTTGCACAATTTAATTTGTCGTTATATCACTATCTTTTGAGCCAATCCAATAAAGAACTGGCCGAAGACGTGCTGCAAACAACGTGGTTAAAAGTTATTAATACACAACAACAAAATAAAAACCAAAGTCATGTGAAAAGTTGGCTTTTTACCATTGCTAGACATACTTTAATTGATGAGTTTCGACGCCAAAATAAATGGCAGAATGCTGTGCTAGATGAAGATAAAATATTAACCGTCGATCTTGAGCAGTCAATACAAACGGCTGATAGATTAAGTCAATTTAACGCTGCCTTAGCGCAATTACCTTTTTTACAGCGAGAAGCTTTTATTTTTCAACAAGAGGGCTTTTCTGTTTTGGAAATAGCGACGTTAACCAACGACAGCTTTGAAACCATTAAAAGCCGATTACGTTATGCCCGCAATAATTTAAGTTATTTGCTAGGAACTGAATCATGAGTGCCGATAAATTTGATAATGAGCTATCTAGCCTTTATCAACAAAGAAAACAGCAAACTACAGTGCCATCAGTGGACTTAACAGGTGAAGCGAAAGCAATAAAGGTATCGCGATCACCTTTTAATATTTTAGCTTTGCTGCTAACCGGTGGGGTAGCATCATTTGGCATATTGGCCGTGGTTACCCACTTTGCCAAGCCGCCAGTCCACGGCGAGAATTACCAATATAAACAGCATTCGGTTCGCGTAGTTGAAATGATTGAGGTACCAGAAGAAGTAGTTTTAGCGCCAGTAATACCACCACTACCGCCTAAACCGAAAAGTTTAGCACCAAAAAATGTTGACCCCAGTAGCCACAATCCAACGGCACTGGCCATTGTAACGCCTGACTTTTCGTTAAATAAAGCGTTAAAGCAAGCAGTTAAAGTGCCGAAAGTTTCACCGGTTGACGTTGCGATATTGCCTATTCATAAAGTAATGCCTGAATATCCAATATCTGCTATTTATGCGCGTGAAGCCGGTAGAGTTAAGCTACAGTATCGAATTTCAAATGAGGGTAAGGTAGTTGATATAGAATCTTTAAGTCCACACAAGTCTCGTTTGTTAGAGCGCTCAGCAAAACAAGCGCTAGCAAAATGGCGTTACCCAGCAGAAGCTAGCAGTGACAAAGCTCTAGAAATTGAATTTGAATTCAATTTGAGACAAGATTGAACACGTTTATTTAAGGTTATATTTGCCTTTGCTGAGCATATGTACTGTCCAAATTAGACCTGAAAGCGTTAACCATAATGTGATAAAGGCAAATAGCATAATTTGTATGCTGTTGAAGTTGCCAGCACTACCGTAATCCATGAAGTGCAACATGAAGAAAAAATCAGCAAAACGTTTGTCGCTATTACTATGACCAACCAGACGCCCTGAGCCTTGTTCAACGTATACACTCGTTTCCAATTCATCAGAGAAATTTATTTGCCAAGTAGGATTTTTTTGTATGAGAAAATCGTCAATAGGTGGTGTTAATAACGTGACGGATGCAATGTTTCCTGGGCCACTATAACTGGCTTTTGCAATATCAGCGGCAAATTTTTCGTCAACTTGAGTTAATTGACCATTGGTCGCATTAACCAAGTGGTAATTATTTTCGAGATGACGATATAAGCCTTTTTTATGGGTCAATAAATAATAAGGTGTAGACAGTAAAGTCGTTTGGGTCAGTTTTATCGTGTCAGGATAAGATTGGAGTATCTTTTCAACTGAGAGCAAGTTTACGCCAGATGGCACAGGCTGCTTTGCGATCATTTTTTGTCGATAGGTGTTACCGCTCGCTTTCTCATGATCAATGACATTAAATGTTAAACCACTGATCACCCAAATAAGCACTTGCAGGCCAATGAGTAAAGAACCCCATTTGTGAATTTTTCTTACCCACTTCATCATGACTGCTTATCCGTTGATAATTTAATTTTTCTTGGCGTTTTTTTTGCCGAGCTTTTGCGTTTTTTTTGCGGAAATATAAATGGTCTTACTACTCTAGAGTAAGTTAAAACTAGACCACTCAAAGCAGCAATTAAGGCGAGTGTTGAAATAATGAATAGTAACCAATTACTGACATCACTTTCGCCGCCATATTCCATTATATGAAAACGGAACATCCAATCAAATAATCGCCAAAAGCTATGTCGCTTAGTCACAACTTCACCAGTATTTGCCGAAACATAAAGTGATGGAGAAGAGAAGTGGTCAAAATTAATTTGCCAAACCGGCAAATGTCGAGCACTTAATTCGAACGGAGGATTTTCAGTAATTAATTCGGTACTGACAATATCGTCATTACCAGTATATGCGTGCTTAGCGATTGCAGAAGCTAAACTCTTATTGATTGGAGATAATAACTCGCCTGTACGGGCATCAAGGGTTACTTTCTGGCCATTATTGCTAAATCGATATATTTCGCGATCAATGAGTAGGTCAACCGATAATTTTTTAGCATTAGGAAAGCGTTTATATAATGCTGATGAGGTAAACGTTAAGTTTTCTGGCTTGATGGTGTTTTGATGAGTAACGACTAAGCTGTCGCCGTGAATATAATCGATATCAAAAAAGACCATATAAGCACCAGTGACTGACCAAATAACAAACTGTACGCCGATGAACAGCATCAGCCATTTATGAACTTTTTTACTGATATTCGCTAGTTTCATTGGTTTTTGGCTTGTTTTTGTTGTTGTAACATATTTTGTATTAATTTAACTGGAGCCGTCACTACAGTGTATTGAAAGAGGTGATGAATTTAATTTGATGCAATATAACATAGTTCTAACTAACTGCAATAATGTGGCTGAACAGTGCTAAGTTGCCAAAATAATTCAAGAATATTAAATAGACATTATTTGATATTAACCTGAGATAAGGTTCATGCACAGGCTTTTATGATCGTTGAGAGGCTTAATATTAAGCTTAATTTTTGTATTTTTTAGAAAATCAGGAATGATATTGATATAGTGCATGTGGTTAACTAAGTAAGAACTGTACTATTAAACAGCGCTAAAAAGCGTAATAAAAATGTCCACACATTATTTTAAAGGCCTATTACTCCATGGATATTATGACTGAAACGCTGCCTATCACGATTAAATCTAGTGATGATTTAATCGATCAAATTAGTAATATAGCCTCAATTTGTAATAAATTAGAAGCGCAGCTTAATTTTCACACCATGACAGCAAATTGGTATGGGGAAGAAGAAAATGTCTTACTGATTAACTTCCAACTTATTTCGATTAATGAATATAACCATCCAACAAGTTCAGCTAATCAAGTTTTTGAAGAAGCGTTGGCAGATGATGTTAGATTATTGAGCTCGACTAATGATTTAGTCGATTGTCAGGTCGCAATAACCTTGGCCGAATTTGAATTAATTAAGCAACAGCCGAAAATTCTATCAGGCTACCTTGCAAAGAAATTAACTAAAATACTGAATTTGATTGCTGATAAGTATCAGCTCGAACAAATATAACTATCTGATTGCTAGGTAAATATACTTACTTTTAATTGAATAACTTCTCTTCGATTAAATTATTTTAAAAATTATTTGAACTACTGCTGCTAGACAGACTCTTACTTAGCAAGAGATTCTCCCCTCTGTATTTATTTTAGTGTTTTTATAGTGTTGTTCAGTATTATTTATACGCTCCTCATTTGAGGGGCGTTTTTTTTTGATTCTTTTTAGTGCACTTTTAAATATGCTTAACGTGAGATAACTTTTTAAAATTGAGCGTGGTTGAATAGCAATATTCAAAATCTACCTATTGCTAAAATAAAGTCATCTGCCTTTACGACTATTTCAATAACCACTTGCGTTTATTTAAAGCCTGTATACAATGACAGTAATACTGTTTAAAAACACAGGCTTGCTCTTAAGTCACTTAAGGAATAAATATGCGCCCTTTAACACCCAGACAACAGCAAATTTTTGATCTGATCAGAGAGAAAATTTCTGATACGGGTATGCCACCAACACGTGCCGAAATTGCTACTTTTTTTGGTTTTAAATCAGCTAATGCCGCTGAAGAACATCTAAAAGCCCTCGCTAAAAAAGGCTATATTGAGATGTTACCTGGCACATCGCGTGGAATTCGACTTGCTGAAGAGTTTGTCGAAGAAGAAGGCTTGCCTTTGATTGGCCGCGTTGCAGCTGGCGAGCCTATTTTAGCGCAAGAGCATGTAGAACAGCACTATAAAGTTGACGGCAGTTTATTTCACCCCGCAGCGGATTATTTATTGCGGGTAAACGGCGAAAGCATGAAAGATATTGGCATTTTAGATGGTGACTTGTTAGCTGTGCATCAAACCACTGACGTTCAAAACGGCCAAGTTATTGTTGCTCGTGTTGAAGACGATGTTACCGTTAAGCGTTTTAAACGTGAAGGCAATGTAGTTTATTTACATGCTGAAAATGAAGACTTTGAGCCCATTAAAGTCGATTTAGCGACGCAACATTTTAATGTTGAAGGTATTGCTGTTGGTGTTATTCGTGCCGCTGATTGGATGTAAAAATTAGCAAGCCAAAACAACGCAGGTTTAGCCTTAAATCTGCGTTTTTATTTCGCTTTATTTTATTGTCATATCTCCCCTGATTATTTATTCAGTATAAATCGCATTTTTACTGAATAAAACCGCTAATAGACTGTTTTTTATACGATGTGTTTTTGCCTTGATTATTTATTATTCAAGACCAAAAACAGCGATAGAACAAAAATCAAACATTATAGCTATCCTTTTAAAAATGGCACTCTCACCCTGTTTAGGGTTATTACTCTATTGTATTTATTATGTTTTATTTTAATTGTATTTGAAATTTTAAATTGACCCCGATCAACTTTTAAGTAATTCTAGTCTAGAAAACGTACAAAACATAACAATAGGGCGTAATTGACAGTTGTCGAAAATTACGCCAGATAAATAATAATAAATGTATGCGCGAAATAATCGGTTTATCGTTGTTTTATAATGATTAATCTGTGTTGTTTTGCCTTTAAAGGGTGAAGGAGATGTCGAGTGAAAAGACGTAACCTAGGTTTAATGTTGCTAGGGGGCTTGTTGTCTAGTTCAGCTTGGGCAGATATGTCGCTGAATTTGACCAAAGGTGTTACGGAAGTTAGTAGAGACGTATACGATTTACATATGTTGGTTCTCTATATCTGTACGGCTATTGGTGTTGTGGTATTTGGTGCTATGTTTTGGTCTATGGTGTTTCACCGTAAATCAAAGGGCGTTAAACCAGCAACCTTCCATGAAAGCACAAAAGTTGAAATTCTCTGGACGGCTATTCCAGTCGTTATTCTAATCGCTATGGCTGTTCCTGCCACAATTACGCTCATCGAAATGGAAAATAATGATGATGCGGATCTGACGATTCAAGTTACCGGCTCCCAGTGGAAATGGCATTATAAATACTTTGATCAAGATCTAGAGTTTTATTCAGTTCTTTCGACGCCGCGTGAACAATACGAAAACCAAGACGGAACATCGGCAGAGAAAGGTGAACATTATCTGCTAGAAGTTGATCGTCCTTTGGTTATTCCAACCAATAAAAAAGTACGCTTTGTTATTACTTCAGATGATGTTATCCACGCTTGGTGGGTACCGGCATTTGCAGTAAAACAAGATGCTAACCCTGGTTTTATTAATGAAGCTTGGACTAAAGTTGATGAGCCCGGCGTTTATCGAGGCCAATGTGCTGAGCTATGTGGTAAAGACCACGGCTTTATGCCCATTGTGGTTGAAGTGAAATCTGAAGCAGATTACGCGATTTGGCTTGACGAGCAAAAGCAACTTAAAGCCAACGCCGCCGCTGCCGAAGCCGCGTCATTAAATGCATCAGTTCCAATGGAAGAGCTTATGCAACTAGGTGAAACAACTTACACAGCATACTGTGCAGCTTGTCACCAAGTTAGCGGTCAAGGTTTACCACCAGCATTTCCGGCACTTAAAGGTAGTGCAGTTGCTACCACCGGCCCAGCAAGTGAACATATTGATATTGTCTTCAATGGTAAAGCTGGCACAGGTATGCAAGGTTACGGTAAGCAATTAAGCTTAAAAGAAATTGCTGCAGTTGTAACTTATGAGCGTAACGCTTGGGGTAACAATACCGGTGAAGCTGTTCAAGCAGCCGACGTAAAAGCTGTTGCTGGCGGTGCCGCGACAAGTATTACTGATAAAGTTGAAAAAGCGGTTGAAGACGTTAAAGAACAAGTTGCTGATGTTATAGCTGATATCGTTCCAGCAGAAGATTTATCTAAGGTTTATAGCAAAGATGAGTTGATGACAATGGGCGAAGAGGTTTATATGAACGCATGTGCAGCATGTCATCAAGCAAGTGGTGAAGGCATGGCTCCTGTTTTTCCTGCACTTAAAGGTGGCGCAATTGCTACTGGTGATATAGCAGTGCATGTGGATATGGTGCTTAACGGCAGCAAGAAAAATCCAGCGATGGCAGCCTTTGGCGGTCAATTAACTAAAACGCAAATTGCTGCAGTTGTTACTTACGAGCGTAATGCTTGGGGTAATAATACCGGTGATTTAGTCCAGCCAGCAGATGTTGCTGCTAGCGCGAAGTAGGGAGGCGTTATAATGACTACAAATGTAATTAATGATCAATCTGAGCATGATTCACATGACGGTGAGCACCATGATCATAAAATGACCGGCCTGAAGCGCTGGTTATATACCACAAACCATAAAGACATCGGTTCGATGTACTTATGGTTCTCATTTATCATGTTTTTAACTGGCGGTGTTATGGCGCTAGTTATCCGTGCTGAGTTATTTCAGCCTGGATTACAGATAATTGAGCCTGACTTCTTTAACCAAATGACCACAGTTCACGGTCTTATTATGGTCTTTGGTGCGATTATGCCTGCCTTTACTGGTTTGGCTAACTGGATGCTACCTATGATGGTAGGTGCGCCAGATATGGCATTACCAAGATTGAATAACTGGAGCTTTTGGATTTTACCATTTGCTTTCGCTATTTTGTTATCGTCGTTCTTTATGGAAAGCGGTGCACCAAACTTTGGTTGGACTTTCTACGCGCCTCTATCAACGACTTATAGTAATGGTAGTACTGCGTTTTTTGTTTTTGCTGTTCATATTATGGGTATCTCTTCAATTATGGGTGCGATTAATATCGTGGTAACCATAATGAATATGCGCGCACCAGGTATGACTTACATGAAAATGCCATTGTTTGTATGGACATTTTTCATTACGGCTTATCTATTAATTGCGGTGATGCCGGTGCTCGCGGGCACGGTAACTATGGTATTAACTGACACCTACTTCGGCACAAGTTTCTTTGATGCTGCAGGTGGCGGTGACCCGGTTATGTTCCAGCATATATTCTGGTTCTTCGGTCATCCTGAAGTTTATATTATGATTTTGCCAGCGTTTGGTATTGTTTCTACTACCATTCCTGCGTTTTCACGTAAGCCTCTATTTGGTTATAGTTCAATGGTTTACGCAACAGCATCTATTGCATTTTTGTCGTTCATCGTTTGGGCGCATCATATGTTTACCACGGGTATGCCGCTATTTGGTGAGCTTTTCTTCATGTATTGTACGATGTTAATTGCCGTACCTACTGGGGTTAAAGTCTTTAACTGGGCCGCAACCATGTGGCGTGGTTCTATCAGTTTTGAAACGCCAATGTTGTTCTCAATCGCCTTCGTGATTTTGTTTACCATCGGTGGTTTCTCTGGCTTGATGCTAGCAATGACGCCGGTTGATTTCCAATATCACGATACTTACTTTGTTGTCGCTCATTTCCACTATGTTTTAGTTACTGGTGCGCTATTTTCTATTTTTGCTGGCGCTTATTACTGGTTACCAAAATGGACTGGCTACATGTATAACGACACGTTAAGTAAGTGGCATTTCTGGTGTTCACTTGTGTCAGTAAACTTATTGTTCTTCCCAATGCACTTTTTAGGTTTAGCAGGTATGCCTCGTCGTATTCCTGACTATGCACTGCAATTTGCAGACTTTAATAAGTGGGTCAGTATTGGTGGTTTTGCCTTTGGTATTTCGCAATTAATCTTCTTGGTATTAGTTATCAAGTGTATTAAAGGCGGCGAAAAAGCGCCGGCGAAACCATGGGATGGTGCTGAAGGTTTAGAATGGACAGTGCCTAGCCCTGCGCCATACCATACCTTTGAAACACCACCAAAAATTGATTAATTGGAATTAAAATGACTAACGGCGAATCTCAAAATAAGTTGTCAAAACAAGCGCAAGCAAAAGCGAATGATGCATCAGTGAATAAAACAGTAAAAAAACTGATGCTGATTGTTTTTGGTATGTTTGGCTTTGGTTTTGCGATGGTGCCGTTATATGACGTGTTTTGTGATATCACAGGGTTAAACGGTAAAACGTCTAATGTTGCAGCCAGTTACAACGCTGTAGGTATAGATACCGAACGCACTATCACCGTGCAATTTTTGACACGAACTGCTAAAGGAATTCCTTGGCAGTTTGAGCCAATGGTTAACGAAGTGAAAGTGCACCCAGGTGAAAGAAAGGTAGTTAAGTTCTACGCTAAAAATGAGTCGGTAAATGCTATTATCGGCCAAGCTGTGCCATCAGTTTCTCCAGGACGTGCAGCGGTTTATTTTCAAAAGATTGAATGCTTTTGTTTTAACAATCAACCGCTACAAGCCAGTGAAGATGTGGAAATGGGTTTACAGTTTTATGTCGATTTAGACTTACCTGAAGACGTATCAACTATCACGTTATCTTACACCTTATACGATATTACAAGCTCAGTTGAGTCTTAAGTGCTTGCACTTAAAATAGGGGAACAACAATGACAACAAAAGAATACGAAAGTTATTATGTACCAGCGCAAAGCAAGTGGCCGATAGTTGGCGCTATTGCATTGTTCTTAATTGCTGTTGGTGCAGGCAGTTATGTTTCAAATATGAATAACCCTGAAAGTACAGGTGGCGGCTGGGTATTACTGGCGGGCATCGCGTTGATTATTTACATGGTATTTGGCTGGTTTAATAATGTTATTACCGAGTCAATGGCTGGAAAATATAGTCGTCAGATGGATAATTCATTCCGCCAAGGTATGAGTTGGTTTATATTTTCTGAAGTGATGTTTTTTGCCGCATTCTTTGGCGCATTACTTTATGCACGCACGTTTTCGGTGCCATGGTTGGACGGCGCAGGTAATAATGCCGCGACAGCAGCAATATTATGGCCAGACTTTACCGCGACTTGGCCATTAATCAAAACGCCAGATGGTACTGAAACTACTGCGATGGGATGGTATGGTTTACCGCTAATTAATACAATTTTATTATTAACTTCATCTATTACTGCACATTTTGCTCATGTTTCATTAGAGCAAGAAAAACGTGGTTTATTGAAGTTTTGGCTAGGCTTAACTGTACTGTTAGGTTGTGTGTTTCTATATTGCCAGGGCTTAGAGTACGCTCATGGTTATGCTGACGAGATGAAACTGTATTTAGACAGTGGTATCTACGGCAACACATTTTATTTACTGACTGGCTTCCATGGTATGCATGTTACGTTAGGTACCATCATGCTATTGGTTATGCTGATTCGAGTATTTAAAGGCCATTTTACACCTAAAAATCACTTTGCCTTCCAAGCAGCAAGCTGGTATTGGCATTTCGTTGATGTAGTTTGGGTAATACTATTTGTATTCGTTTACATAATCTAGTGAACTGAATCGTGAAAAATGCTCAGCTATTTTATAGTTGAGCATTTTCTTATTGAATTTATTGAAAATTATCAGCTTTCTGAGTAGTGTGCCGATAAGCTATTAGTTAATATGGGCGCGGGTTAGGTGTGATTAAACCTGTCAGCATAGCAACCAATAATAAAACGATGATGACAACAGAGGTCATGACACGTCGACCAATAAATTTCGACATCGGTGGTTTATCTGGATCATTCTTGTTCATGATAAACAAGGCTCGAAACAGGTTATAAATCATAAAGGCTAATAAGCCGACAACAATAATTTTAATTAACACAGCACTCTCTCTTTTATAGTCTGTTTTTAGTTAGTGAACATGCGGTAGTCTATGAATTCGGTTTCACTTCAGCAAAAATTTAAACAACTTAACTGGCCGATGGTTATATTTACCATGCTAGTATTTTCAATATTAATCAAGCTTGGATTTTGGCAAAGCGATCGCGCGCTTGAAAAAGAACAACGACAACAGCGCATAAATGCTTTAAGTCAGCAACAAGCCTTATCTTTAGAGCAGGTGCTTGCATTGAGTGGCTTGCAAGATGGTATTAATGACTTACCTATCACCCTTAATGGTGAATTTAATGACCAAAAAATATTTCTGCTTGATAACCAACCGAATAAAAGTCGTTTAGGTTATCGGGTTTATCAAATTATTGAACGTAACGATAATGCCGTTTTAGTTAATTTAGGTTGGATTCAAGGTTCAATAGACCGCAATATATTACCGGAAGTAACTGCTATTACTGGTAATCATACGATAACGGGTCATGTCCGTGAAATTGAAGTTGGTATTCAGTTACAAGCACAAAATTTCAGTGATGTTTCATGGCCGTTACGTGTTCAGCAAATTGAATTAGATAAATTTTCAGAATTAATTGGAAAGAAACTGTTGCCCTTTGTGGTGTACTTAGATAAAAAAGAGACACTAGGTTACAAAAAGAACTGGCAACCGATAGTGATGCCACCAGAAAAACATCGAGCATATGCTTTCCAATGGTTTAGTTTGGCATTAGCTTGGATAAGTTTGATGATCTGGGCAGCGATCAAAATGGGTAAAAAGTCAGCATCATAATGTTATATGATGAGACAGAAAGAAAATAACCAAACAAAATAATAAGAATAAAAGGCTGAGTTGTATGAGTTCTTCAGAGTTAAATAAATCGCGCCGCAGTATGTTGATTCTCCTTGCGGTATTTATCATTCCAATTGTTTTAGCAAAATTAGCGCTTAATCAACAGTGGTTCAATTATGGTGTCACCAATCAAGGGCAACTAATTGAGGACGAACTAACCTTAGCAAAACTAGGTTTAAACGTTGATGACTTTGATCATCAATGGTTGCTGCTTTACACCCTGCCAGAAAATTGTGATGAGCAATGTGAAAAAATACTCATCAGTGTTAACAATACCTATATCGCGCTTGGAAAAGAAATGCCGCGTGTAAAACCAGTCGCATTAACCCAACATCCATTGAGTACAGCACAAACTGATAAAATTCATTTAAATAAATGGCATATTGAATCTATGCCCGCTTTAGCAAAAGCTGCAATCAGTAACTCGCAAGTGTTAATCGTAGACCCGTTAGGTAATGTAATTCTTAGTCACCTTCCCCCTAAAGATGCTGAGCAGTTACCACAATTTGGTAAAGCTATTTTGGCCGATTTTAAGAAACTTCTTAAATATTCGAGGATTGGCTAAATGAGAACACAAAACTCTTCAGATATTAGAAAACTGGTTTTTGTTAGCATATTGCTCGCCATCGTTGTGGTGAGTTTAGGTGCATATACACGCTTAACTCATGCAGGCTTAGGTTGCCCAGATTGGCCGGGTTGTTATGGCTTGCTTGATGTACCAGAAACTAGTGAGCAAATAGCTAAGGCTGAGCAGGCATTTCCTGATCGCCCGGTTGAACCACACAAAGCGTGGAATGAAATGATCCATCGTTATTTTGCTGGCTCGTTAGGATTATTGATCTTAATTATCGCTTTTATGTCATTTAAACGACGTGCACAAGGTGGGCCAGTAGGTTTACCTATTTTTATTTTGCTGGTGGTTATATTTCAAGCCGCGTTAGGTATGTGGACTGTAACCATGAAGCTGATGCCTGTGGTGGTGATGGGGCATTTACTCGGCGGTTTTACAACCTTGTGTTTATTATTTTTACTATATTTGCGTATAAGCAATTACCGGGTGCCGGGTGGCGACTTTGCCTTGAAAAAATATGCAAAGTTCGCTGTTTTAGGTATTTTTATTTTATCGGCACAAATTGGCTTAGGCGGTTGGACGTCATCTAATTATGCGGCTCTAACTTGTACTGAGTTACCAATCTGCCAAGATGGTTGGGCTGAGCAAATAAATTTTGAACATGCTTTTGATTTAATACCGCCAGAAAAAGACAGTTATGAGTTCGGTCACCTTGACCATGCATCACGAGTAACTATTCATGTTATGCATAGGATAGGTGCTATTGTTACAACGGTTTATTTACTTTGGTTAGTGTTTAGTATTTTTACCAAAGCACGATCGGCATTTTTTAGGAACGCAGCAATTAGCTTAGGGTTTATTCTCAGCGTGCAAGTTACACTGGGAATTAGTAATATTTGGTTTTCATTACCGCTAGGGGTTGCCGTGAGTCACAATGTCGTGGCCGCGATGTTAATGATGTCATTAATTACCATGACATATAGTTTAAAACGGAAAATTTAGGGGCATAGTATGAGTCAAAGCAATACAGCATCAACGAGTCATAGCGCACCTAGCACACCTGTTTGGCGTGATTATTATGAAATAACAAAGCCACGGGTTGTCGCTTTATTAGTATTAACCGCCTTAGTCGGTATGTGTTTGTCAGTACCTGGGGTTATTCCATGGCAAGTATTAGTACCTTCTATGGTTGGTATCGGATTTTTGTCTTCAGCGGCAGCAGCGATCAACCATATTGTTGATGAGCGCATTGATAGTGAAATGGGCCGTACACATAATCGCCCGCTACCCAATGGCAGATTAACTGCAAGAAGTGCCTCCATTTTCGCTATGACACTAGCTGTAACGGGTTTTGCCATTTTATATAGCTTTGTTAATCCATTAACCGCTTGGTTAACCTTTTCTGGTTTAGTTGGTTATAGTTTTGTTTATACGATGTATTTAAAGCGTGCTACCCCACAAAATATTACTATTGGCGGTTTAGCTGGCGCAATTCCTCCGTTATTAGGTTGGACCGCAATGACTAATGAAGTGCATCCAAATGCTTTGTTGTTAGTTTTATTGATTTTCACTTGGACGCCACCGCATTTTTGGGCGCTAGCTATTCATCGTAAAGATGATTATGCAAAAGTTAATATTCCGATGTTACCGGTAACTCACGGTGTTAATTTCACCAAGACCCAAATTTTACTGTACACGGTGTTATTATTTGTCGTTGGCTTACTGCCTTATTTAGTCGGTATGAGTAACTGGTTATACTTAGTTGGTGCAGTCGTGCTGAACTTAGTGTTTTTTGCTTACGCTTGGAAACTTAAGTTTAATGCCGATGAAGAAACCGCAATGGATACCTTTAAATTCTCCATCGTGCATTTAATGGCCTTGTTTATCATTCTTTTACTTGATCACTACTTGTTGCCGGTAACTGGATAATGAATAAAGTTATAAGCCTTATTGTCGCATTAGGGGCTTTGGCGGCTGGTATAATGTTATTTGGTCAATTAAATAAAAAAGCGCCGGTTGAGTTTGCTTTGCATTATCAACAGGCACGAGACATTAAACCGTTTGAATTAACCGACCATCTCGGTGTTGCGTTTAATAACGAATCATTAAAAGGGCAGTGGAGTTGGGTATTTTTTGGTTATACCTCATGTCCTGATGTTTGTCCGACAACATTACAAGAAATGAACTTTATTTATGATGATTTGAAAGCCATCGCAAGTAATAGCCAAGTGCTATTAGTGTCTGTTGACCCTAAACGGGACACCCAAGAAAAACTTGCGAGCTATATTGGCTACTTTAACCCAGAGTTTAAAGCACTACACGGTGACCATGGCGCGTTATTTCCTTTTGCTCGAAACTTAGGCTTAATGTATGCCATTACGGAGCCTGAAGCGCAGTCAGACGATTTAGAAAGCCATGGTGCAAGTGTCAGTAATTATTTAGTTGATCACAGCGCTTCATTGGTTTTGATAAATCCGGCAGGTAAGGTTGAAGCAATTTTTAAACCTAAACAGGCACTAGGTGAAGTACCTGTTATTGAAACTGATAAGCTGATCAGTGACTTTGCTAAAATCGTTGATTTGTATTAATTTGAAGCTTAGTTTTACTTACAGCGGATACCACTGACGGTTTTCGTTTAAAATAAACCAAGGTTTTGAATACCAATAAAACCGGCCGGGCTCACTTATGCTCGGCGCTGTACAGTTACATCGCACGCGGCCAGTCGGCAACGGAGCACTATAATTAATAGTAAACATTTCATCACCTTGCCATTCTACTTTCTGACGCCCTAATCCGGTAATATAACAATGTAATTCTTCCGGATTAAAATCATCAACCACTATATTAAAGCTGACCGATGTTGTCTCTCCTTGTTGAAAAATAGTGCGTTGATTTTGCTCATCAAGACTAATATTAAAAGGTAGAGAATCAATTTTATCGCGTAAACTCGATAACTGATCATAAGGTTGTGAGGCCGGGAAACGTGGGATACTCGTAAGATCAGTCGTTAAGCCAACTGCGCCTGATTGTTGTGAAAATGCGACGAAATCATTGTCACGTATCCATTGTTGAACCTCGGGGCTATATTCCCCGTATGGGTAAGCAAAATAACGCCAACTTTGCCCTGTTTGTTCAGCAATTATATTTTCAGCAGCTAATAAGCTTGTGGTGTTTTTTGCTAACCATGCTTGCTGAGTCATGCCTTCAGGAATTCGCGCTAATGAGTCGTGTTCCATGCCGTGATTGGCAATGATAACGCCATCCTCAGCCATGGACTTTAATTGTTGCCATGATAGGTATTGTGAAGAGGTTTGTTCTACGATGCCAGGGTTAATAAAAATGGTAAAAGGGAAACCGTGTTTATCTAAAATCGGTTTACCATGGGTTAAAATATTTATGTAAGCATCATCAAAAGTAATCACCACAGACTTATCGGGTAATGCTTGTTGCTGTTTTATGGCACTGACCATTTTTGATAAAGGTATAACCTTAAAGTTATGGTCTTCAAGATATTGCATATGCTTGGCAAATTGTGCGGGAGAAATACTGGTACTTGCCGGCGTAGTATCGCTAACATGATGATATTGTAGAATAACAGTGGCAAAACTGGTGAAGTGAAGGCTTAAGCACAATGCTGCCAACAGTCGGTATTTCATGATAATCTTCCTAGAGAAATTAAAAGGCTTTAAATAATGGGCTAAAATAGCTTTTTTTAGACAATTTATATAGCCCATTCGTCAACAAAGGTCTGCTTTTTTGAAATTTAATGATATAGCACGTCACAAGCAGTTATTTGTCTTGGCACTGCCGATGATATTGTCAAATATCACTGCGCCGCTTCTCGGCTTGGTAGACACAGCTGTGATCGGACATCTTGAGTTTGCTTATTATTTAGGTGGCAGCACCGTGGGCGCTATGATCATAACCGCTATCACTTGGTTGTGTGGTTTTCTTAGAATGTCGACAACCGGCTTATCTGCGCAGGCTTTTGGGCAAGATAATAGTGAACTAAACTGTTTGATATTACTTCGCGGCATTATTGTCGCATCTGCAATTGGTTTGTCTGTAATCGTTTTTCAATCATTTTATTTAGATCTGGCATTATCGCTTGCTGGTGGCTCTGAACAAGTACAGTTTTATGCCAGAGAGTATAGCTCTGTGCGTGTTTGGGGGTTACCGGCTGCACTGGCAAATTTAGTGATTCTTGGCTGGCTGCTGGGTAACCATAAAACCAAGGTAGTTTTGTGGTTAATTATTGCCACTAATTTAATTAATTTGTTACTCGATTTATTATTTGTTATTGGTTTTGGTTGGCAGGTTAAAGGCGTTGCTGCTGCAACATTGATAGCAGAATATAGTGGCTTATTTATTGGCTTGAGCTTAATTTTTGCAAATTTCAAACAAAAATTTTTCGGTTTATTTACTTCGACAAAACACTTAATAGCACGAATCACTGAAAAAGCCGCTTTGCTAAGTTATTTCAAACTCAATAGAGATATTTTAATTCGTACTTTATGTCTCGAAATATGCTTTATTTTTATGACCTTTCAAGGCGCAAGGTTAGGTGACGACGTCATTGCAGCGAACGCTATATTGATGAATTTTTTGATGTTAATTTCATTCGGCTTGGACGGTATTGCGAATGCGGCAGAAGTGATGGTCGGTAAAGCAAAAGGTGAAAACAATCAAAAGAGCATGTTTGTCAGTGTCAATGTCGCATTGTTTTGGACCGGTATTTTTGCGGTAATGTATAGTTTGCTGTTTTATACGGGCGGACAATATTTTATTTCAACGATTTCGAGTATTCCAGAAGTGGTTGAGTATGCTCAGCGCCATATGATTTGGATTATTGCTTTGCCGTTACTCGCTTGTTGGTGTTACTTATACGACGGCGTATACGTTGGTTTGATGCAGGCACATGTGATGAGAAATAGCATGTTAGTCGCCACATTTGGCTGCTTCTTTCCGGTATGGTGGTTGTTAAAAGACTATGGTAATCATGGCTTGTGGGCGGCGTTTTCAGTATTCATGTTAGCGCGAGGTGTTACTTTAGCGTGGCATTATCAGCGTAACAGGTATTCGTTTTAATCTTTTGTTCTATTAACAATATGATATAAGCGATTGGCAAACATACCGATGTAACCGTAAATGGCAAATAGGCAGCCGCAAGCTAAAATAACTAAGCCGATTATTTGCCAAATATGGCTTTGGTAGATACCCAGAAAGATTAAGGCGAGGCCGATAACAAAAAGACCAAGTCCACTGAGAAAACGCTTCATGCTGCGTTGTGGATCTTGGCCTAGTTTCTCTAACAAAGACATAGACTAAATTATCTAGTAGTAAGAGTGTTCACCGCGCTCATGCTCGGTCATATCTTTAACGCCTTTAATTTCATCGCCCATCATGTCGATTAATTGCTTTTCAATACCGTCTTTCACCGTAACATCAATTTGTGCACAACCATTACAGCCGCCGCCAAATTGTAAGACAGCATAACCGTCTTCAGTGATTTCCATTAGCGTACATTCGCCGCCATGGCCAGCCAGTTGAGGGTTAACTTCTGCTTTTAAAAAGTAATCAACACGTTCAAATAAAGGCGCATCATCGGCAACTTTACGCAACTTAGCGTTTGGCGCTTTTAAGGTTAATTGCGAGCCCATTTGATCAGTCGTAAAGTCTATTTCAGCGTCTTCTAAAAATAATTTACTATCAGCATCGATGTAAGCAGAGAAGTGTTCATACTTTAATTCAATGTCGTCAGCTTCTACAGCGTCAGCTGGACAGTATGATACACCGCATTCTGCGCTCGCTGTACCTGGATTGACAACAAACACTCGGATACTGGTACCTTCAGCTTGTTGAGAAAGTAGTTTTACAAAATGTTCTTGTGCAGTTTCTGAAATGTTAATATTCATGCTATTTTACTCTTCACTACTGGGGTTGAATGCTCAATACCCGACTATTTTACTCAAGTATGCTTATTTTACTCTTCTCAGGCATTTGGCGCTAGTCCTAGATGGTATAAATTATTAGCAGGTAATGTAAAAGACAAAGTAATTACTAATTATCAAGAGATAACTAGTTCAAATGTCATTATTTTGTTATTTTACCCGACAATTAAATAAGGAAGCTTTTATGTTGTTATCATGGTCACGGGTTGTACTGATTTTATTAATAAGTACATCATTTTCAGCTTTTAGTGCCAGTGTAAGTACCTACTTACCTGATGGTGAAGTATATAGTGATGCAGTACCTAAGCCAGAATCGATGTTAGGATTTGGTGTCGGTGAACGCCATCCTCGCCATGATCAAGTATTGAGCTACTTAGAAAAAGTTGCAGCTTCATCAGCTCGAGTACAAATTAAAGAAATAGGCCGCACCACGCAATTTCGCTCACAAGTGTTATTGACTATTTCAAGTGCTAATAACTTAAAGAACCTTGAGCAAATACTTGCTCGCCGTGCTGATATTGAAGCTTCAGCTAAAGACCCTGTTGTAGTGTGGTTAGGGTATAGTGTTCATGGGGATGAAATCAGCGGAACTAATGCTGCCATGGTTGTTGCCTATCACCTTGCTGCTGCTCAAAGTGAAGTAGTTCAAAATATGCTTAAAGAAACCATCATTGTGATCGAGCCTAGTATTAATCCGGATGGTATGGACAGGTTTGTTAATTGGGCAACTACACATCGTGGTATCACTGAAAACCCCGATCCTAATCACATTGAACATCATCAAAATTGGCGCACCGGTCGTACTAACCATTATGGTTTTGATCTTAATCGCGACTGGTTGTTGTTATCGCAAAAAGAAAGTCAAAATCGTCTACCTTATTTTCATCAATACCAACCTAATGTATTGGGTGATTTTCATGAAATGGGTGCCAATAGTAGTTACTTTTTTCAACCGGGTATTCCAACCCGAACGCACCCGTTAACACCGGCTAAAAATACCGAGTTAACACAGTTACTCGCGACATATCATGCGAAAGCGCTCGATGCTTCAAACCGCTTGTATTACAGCGAAGAAAGTTTTGATGACTTTTATTACGGTAAAGGCTCAACTTATCCTGATATTAATGGCGGTATAGGTGTGCTGTTCGAACAAGCGAGCAGTCGAGGGCTTCAACAAAATACAGTGAATGGTTTACTGACCTTTGAATTCGGCATTCAAAACCATGTTTTAACGTCATTATCGACAATTGAAGGGGCATGGAAAAACCAGGCTAAATTTAAAGCTTACCGAAAGGACTTTTATCAGTTAGCACAGCAACAAGCCAGTGACGAAAATTTTAATGGTTATATTATTACAGAAACAAAAGATAAGTACCGTTTGCATAGCTTCTTGAGTAAATTACAACAGCATCAGATTAAGGTTTACCCATTAACACATGACTATAAAATTCATGAAAATACGTATCGTGCAGCTGATAGTTATTATATTCCGTTGGCACAACCACAATATCGAGTGATCAAAGCATTATTCAATCAACAAAAAGACTTCCAAGACAATACCTTTTACGATGTTTCAGGCTGGACATTACCGTTAGCCATGAATATAAAATTTGCCAAAGTGGGTCGAACGTGGGGCTTGAAAACGGCCAAATCACCTTGGCAATCCCACGAGCAAGAACAAGTCAGTGTTAATGACTCGGCTTACGCATATATTTTTGAATGGCATGACTTTTTAGCACCTAAACTGCTGCATAAATTAACCCATGCGCAGATAAATGCAAAGGTCGCAACCAAAGCATTTTCAGCTAGCGTCAACGGCGAAATTAAAAACTTTGAACAAGGCACTATTGTTTTACCATCAGGCATTCAGACACTAGCAGGCTGGCGAGATATAGTTAAAGAGTTCGCGCTGAAAAATCATATAACGTTACTTGCTTTAGATACCGGTTTGACGGCCAAAGGCATTGATGTTGGCAGTAGCTCATTCCGCCCAGTGACGTTACCAAAAGTAATGTTAGTTGGAGGCAAAGGCGTATCTCAATATGAAGCGGGGGAGATGCTTTATTATCTTGATAACTTGTTAGAAATTCCCGTGACAGTTGTGGAAATGCAGCGGTTAGCGAAAGTCGATTTATCGAGTTACAGCAACATTATTATGGTTGATGGTAATTATTCAACGCTAGATACCAAGGCAGTAGGGAATCTTAAGTCTTGGGTATCAAATGGCGGCGTATTATTTGGCCAAAAACGTGCAGCAAGTTGGCTATCAGCAAAAGAGTTGCTAAAAATTGACTTTGTCAGCAAAAGTCACCTTGATCAATTATTCGATACTGACAATTTACATTACGGTGATAAAGAAAAACTCGCCGGCAGAAAACGTATAGCCGGTGCTATTTTTCAAGCTGAACTAGATGTTAGTCACCCGCTAGCTTTTGGTTATCATACAAGTGCCTTGCCTGTATTTCGCAATAGCACAGTGATTATGGAGCAAACAACCATACCGTTTATCAGTGTTGCAAAGTACACAAAAACACCACTGTTAAGTGGTTATACCGATAAAAACTTGGTTAATCGTATCGCTAATAATCCAACGCTAGTTGCTCATAATGTTGGCAAAGGTCGTGTGATAGCGAGTACAGATAATCTGGCTTTTAGAGGCTACTTTTTAGGTAGTATGAAAATAATCGCTAACAGTTTATTTTTCGCGAAAGCTTTTAGCGCTAATCCAGCTGGCTAGGTCGGTAATGCTAAAGAAATACACAGGAGTGTAATCGTTTGCACTCCATTTTTTTTAAGTAGCTTACATATTTCATTGGCCGTGGTGCCTGTGGTCACAACATCATCTATTAAAATTACATGTGTAGGTAATTGCTCCAGAGCACTTTTGTTCAAGGCAAAAGCATTTTTTAAATTTTGCCTACGTTCTTTACCTGACTTTCCCACCTGGTTTTCTGTCCGTCTTTGTCGAATAACAATGTCGGAGTAGTAAGGATAATCAAAATTTTTAGCGAATTTTCTGGCAATCAAGTGAGCTTGATTAAACCCTCGCAATTGCCATTTTTTTATGTGTAATGGCACGGCAGTGATCAAGGTGTTTTCGGCGTTTAAATTGGGTTGGTCATCGTTAAGATATTGTTGCCAATGCAGCACTAACAAGTAGCTCAGTAGTTCAGCTAACTCTGTTTTATGGCCATATTTCAATTGACTAATCCAACTATCGAAAGGCCAGACATAAGGGGCTACTGCTAATAAACGTTGAAAGTGATTTTTCGGAATAAGTTGAGTAATTGCGGGCCAATTGAGTAGATTGTAAGGTATATGCGGATGTTTAAAGTACGGCAAGTCTGCCTGACAGTATTGGCAAAGCAATGGGTGAAGAGCGCAGCTATTGCCGCATAAGATGCAAGAACTGACCTTAAGCCTTACTTGCTTAAATGCTTGCTGTACAAGCTGCTGTAATGTGAGTAAGGCTTTATCGCTGTTGTTGCTGGTAAATTCCATTTTCAGCATCCTTTGGGTAAACTACGCCTTTACTAAATTTAGAGAACTCAAGGCATGACAGAAAGCATGGCAGATAGATTAAAAATAGCGAGTTATGGTCAAGGGATTCCTTTAGTTTTTATACATGGCTGGGGGCTTAACTCCGCTGTTTGGCAACCCTGCTTAGCTGCCTTGCAAGAAAGTTTTCAAGTCATAACCGTTGATTTACCTGGTTTTGCTTCCAATAAAGCATATCAACCTGAGCCATACTCATTAGTGGCAATAGCCGATGCTATTGCACATGCCGTAGATAAACCAGCGGTTTATATTGGTTGGTCATTAGGGGGCTTGGTCGCTAGCCAAATTACCATTATGCAGCCAGAAAAAGTATTAGGTTTAGTCACTATTGCAAGTTCACCTCAGTTTGTTGAACGGGATAACTGGCCTGGCATTAAAGAAAATGTGTTAGCTTTGTTTCATCAGCAACTAGCAGAAGATACCGCAAAAACTATTAGTAACTTTTTAAAAATTCAAGCGATGGGCAGTCCCAATGTCCGTCATGATATTAAAAAAATTCGCGACTTAGTGATGCAGTACGAACAGCCAGAGCGGCAAGTGCTAGACGATTCACTACGCTTATTAGAAACATCAAACTTAACTGCACAGCTACAAAATATCAGCACGCCATTTTTAAGACTTTACGGGAAGCTCGATGGATTAGTGCCGAAGCGAGTTATTACATTAATTGACGCCCTTGTACCCAATAGTCAAAGCCATATCTTTGAGCAAGCTTCGCACGCGCCTTTTATTTCCCATCAAGAAGAGTTTTTAGCGATATTGAATAAATGGTTGGATGAATATATTAACTCATAGACGATTGTTTACTTTTTCTCTGTTTTGGTTAATAATTAAACAGGTTAATACACTTAATATATTGATGAGTTAGTGGCTCATCGTTAACAAATCATTGTTAACATTAAAAATATATTTAGGAGAGTTTTATGGAAATTCAATCTGCTTTTAATGCTGGTGTACAAGGTTTTCAAAAAGCCAGCGAAAGCGCGAGCAAAGCTGCTGAAAATATAGCAACGAGTGTTAGCGAAAATCCTGATTATTATGGTTTAGGTCAAGATTCTGACCAAGATAATGAAAATACCACGACAAGTTTGGCGTCTCAGGGCAATGATAATACCGTTAGCCTGACACAATCTGTGGTTGACTTACGTGTTGCTGAATTTCAAGCAAAAGCGTCTGCTGAGGTTGTAGAATCAGCTGATGAAAATCTAGGTACACTATTGGACGTTCGCGTTTAACTGTTATGAATATCACTTCGCAAAGCAATCATTCACCCATTCAAACTGCTGTTAATTTGCAGACTGATAGCTTGCGCCGTGATAATCAGCAACGAGAAATAATTACCAAGCCTGAGCCATCTGCTCAGTCGTCAGCAGAAAAAGGCGTAGCCTCGGATAAAGAACGTGGGCGTACCCCGGCACAAAACAATGAGCAAGTAGACTTTGCTAGTTTACGAAAACAAGCTGAACTCGCCAACAATGAAATTGGTAGTGGTACCAGTGGCTCTGGTCAAGAAAGTTCAAAAGGCAATGGCACTGATGATGATAGCACTGATGACAAAAATACGTCAGCGCAAGATCAAGACTCAGTAAGATCAGAGCAAGACACTAGTAAAGAAGATTATGCTGAAAAGCAAGTTATACGAAATCTTGAAAGTCGTGACAAAGAAGTGCGGAATCATGAAAGAGCTCATGCTTCTGTTGGAGGAGCGTTTACTGGTTCACCATCTTATTCGTTTGAAATAGGCCCAAATGGTAAAAAATATGCAGTAGGAGGTGAGGTTTCTGTTGATGTGACGCCAGTTGCCGGTAATCCGAAAGAAACTATCGCTAAAATGAAAAAAATTCAGGCGGCAGCTTTAGCTCCAGCTAACCCGTCAGCACAAGATGTTAGAGTTGCGGCAACGGCTTCTAGTATTATTTTAGAGTCTCAAGCTGAGTTAATCAGCCTTAACTCAGCCGATACTGAGAAAAAGCCAAGTACTGGAAATTTATACCGTGATAAAGAAGTGTTACTGCAAAGTGATGAGAGCTTTGAAAACAATGAAAGTAGCAAAGCGTTTGATCGCCATATAGCGCAAACGTTATCGGCTCAAGAAGTCATTGTTCCTAGTCGGCCTATCGCGGTTGATGAAAGAGCGGGTCGTATTGAGCAATTTTATTCAAATATTAATCATGCTTACGAGCAGCAAACCAATTATCAATTTGAGTTAATCGCCTAATTTTTTTGTGAATATGAAAAAGCCTGCTAAATAGCAGGCTTTTTTGATTTCACATGCAAGATTATTTAAAGCTTAGATACCGAAATCTTCACGGTATTTTTTAATACTAGCTAAACTATCAGCCATATCAGGTTTTTCTTCTAAATAACTAATCAAATCAGCTAAAGTCACAATCGAGATAACTTTTGTATCGAAGTCACGCTCTACTTCTTGAATCGCTGAGAGTTGAGCTTGACCTCTTTCTTGTCTATCTAATGCGATAAGCACGCCTGACAATTGTGCGCCATGGGCCTTAATAATTTCCATTGATTCACGAATTGCAGTACCGGCTGTGATCACATCATCAACCAGCATCACTTTACCTTCGAGTGCTGAACCCACTAAGCTGCCACCTTCCCCGTGTTTTTTGGCTTCTTTGCGATTGAAGCAATATGGCATATCAATGTTATAAGTGTCAGACAATGCTACGGCGGTAGTGGTAGCAATTGGAATACCTTTGTAAGCAGGACCAAACAACAAATCAAATTCAATTTTTGAGTCTTGCAGTGCTGCAGCGTAATAGCGGCCTAGACGAGCTAAGTCACCACCGGTATTAAATAAACCGGCATTAAAAAAATAAGGACTTGTTCTGCCTGACTTTAAAGTGAATTCACCAAAGCGTAGGACTTGTTTCGATAAAGCAAATTCGATAAATTCGCGTTGATAATCTTTCATAATCAATTCCTTACAAGGCTTAGTTCAAAGCGGTTTTTTGGATATCGAAAAGTTCGTTAATGCTGTTTTTAGCGAGTGTTAGCATTTCTTGCATTTCGTCGAAGCTAAATGGTTCTTCTTCTGCAGTGCCTTGAACTTCAATTAATTTACCTGTTTCGGTCATCACAACATTCATATCAGTATCAGCAGATGAATCTTCAAGGTAATCTAGATCAGAAACAGCTTCACCTTTGTACATGCCAACAGATACTGCAGCAATCATGTGCTTTAGTGGATTGTTGTTAATAATGCCTTTAGCGCGCATATGATTTAAAGCATCAACTAAAGCGACACAAGCACCGGTGATCGACGCAGTACGAGTGCCACCGTCAGCTTGAATAACATCACAATCAACAGTAATCGTGTTTTCACCCAGTGCAACTAGGTCAACCGCGGCACGTAATGAACGAGCAATTAAGCGAGAAATTTCTAATGTACGGCCACTTTGCTTACCATTTGCAGCTTCGCGACGCATACGGGTATGGGTAGAGCGTGGTAACATGCCATATTCAGCTGTGATCCAACCTTTACCTTGGCCTTTTAAGAAACGTGGTACGCCAGTTTCAACCGTAGCAGTACAAATAACTTTGGTATCACCAAACTCTATCAGTACTGAACCTTCAGCATGAGCGGTAAATTGACGGGTAATGGTTACAGGACGAATTTGTCCTAAAGTTCTGCCGCTTGGACGCATGTTTATTTCCTATCGTTGTATAATTGCTGCGCATTATAATCGTTCGGGTATCATTTTGACATAATGACGCTATAAGTATTTTGAAATATAGTTAATTAATATAAGGTCAATGTATTAGAACGGGAATTACGTGTTTAATATTATTTTTCCCCGAATGTCAGCAAAATAGAGAAAATATATGAAATTTCAGCTGTTTATCGTTTTAATTATGGCTAGTTTACATCTTCCTAGCTTCGCGCTTGCACAGCAGGCTGCAACAAGCGAAACAAAACCGTTACCTTTATACAGTAAAGTTTATGATGATAAACGCGACCCGTTTAAAGATGCGCAAGCTGCTATTAACCTAGCGCAAGCAACTAATCGAAATGTTTTGATCGAAATTGGAGGGAATTGGTGTACTTGGTGTCATAAAATGGATGCCTTTTTAGCGAAAAATCCGAAAGTTTATCAAACGTTACATGACAATTATGTGCTGCTTAAAATCAATGTGAGTGACAGTAATGACAATGAAGATTTTATGAAGTCGTTACCGCCTGTGCTGGGCTACCCACACATGTATATTTCAACTAGTTCAGGGCAGATGTTATTATCAAAAGATACCGCGGAATTACTCGATAATTTAGAGTATTCAGTTGAGCATTGGCTAGCATTTTTAGCAAAATGGCAGGTAAAAAATAACAAGGAAAATAGCAATGTTACGCTCGCAGAAGACTAAAGTCGTTAGGCGCAAAAAAGGCGTCAGTAAGCCATTATGCCAAATACAGTCATTCTTTGATGGAAGTTTCCAAACGCCATCATGGCTAAAAAAGAAAGTATCACGCCGAAGCGCGTTAAAGTCTGCTGCAGGCGCTACTATGGTTGCAGCATTACCGATGCGCAGTTGGTCAGCTGATAGTAACGATAAGTTCATTAGTGCACTGCAGACTAATCCTTGGTTAACACTTGATAGTGTACTTAAGCATTTATTGCCTGAGTCCCCAACTGGCCCAAGCGCAGAAGATATTAAAGTGACACAGTATTTATATAATGTGGTATTTGAACAACCGACAGATGAAGCTGAAATTGAGTTTATCTATAAAGGCGTTGGTTGGTTAAATGGCTTTAGTACTAGTCAGTTAAATAAAAACTTTGTTAGTTTAACTTTTGATGAAAAAGAAAAAATTCTCAAAGCCATTAGTCAATCTAGGGCAGGCGAGAATTGGTTAAGTAATTTAGTCGGATATATTTTTGAAGCTATGCTGTCTCCACCTAGTTATGGCGGTAATCCTGATGGTATAGGCTGGCAGTGGTTAGAGCATCACGCAGGCTTTCCATTACCTCCAGCAGGCAAACGTTTTTACGAATTACCCGGCCAAGCAGTCAGCACTTTACACGATACAAAGCCAACTGAAGAAAATGACGGCACAACAGTTGTCAGTCATCAGCAATATGTCCGTAAGCAAATAGGAACTCGAAAAGCATGAAATATGATATTTGCATAGTGGGCAGTGGTGCTGGCGCGTCTCCAGTCGCATATACCTTAGCCAAAGCCGGCGCTAAAGTTTTAGTGCTCGAAAAAGGTGCGTGGCTAACCGAGAAAGAATTTTATAAAGATGAATTAGCCATTAGTTTGCGCGATGTTTACAACCCAAAACTTGAAGACGAACAGCACGTTATTGAAGAAGAGTATGAAACCGATGCAGGCGAAAGTTTTTGGCAAGGTGAAGCAACAAGCGAGTCAGGTTGGAGCTTTTGGAACGGTACAGTTGTTGGCGGCTCATCTAACTTTATGAGCGGTTATTTTCATCGTTTAAAGCCGGTAGATTTTCGTTTAAAAACTGAGTTTGGTGCCATTAAAGGCGCTAATGTTGAAGATTGGCCACTGAGTTACGATGAACTCGAACCTTATTATGCGCTTGTTGAAAAAGTAGTGGGCGTATCTGGACGAGCAACAGTGCACCCTCATCAAGAACCCCGTTCAACAGATTTTCCTTATCCACCGGTTGCAGAACATAGTATTTCATCATGGATAGATGAAAGTGCAGAAAAAATTGGTTACCACGCAGTGCCTGTGCCACGTGCAATATTGTCTCAACCGGCAATGGGCAGGAACAGTTGTGAATACTCCGGTTACTGTAGCAGTTATGGTTGTTCTTCAGGGGCAAAAGGCAGTGGCCGTGCAGCATTGCTTAATCATGCAGTTGCAACAGGGAACTGTACAATAACACCGCATGCGAAAGTTTATAAAATTGACACTGACAGCCAAGGTGAAATATCTGGCGTACATTATTACGATAAAGCCGGCCGTAAAAAAACAGTGCAAGCTAAGTATTATGTTGTGGCGTGCCAAGCGGTAGAAACCTCGCGTTTATTGTTGGCGTCAAAAGGGGAGAAATTTCCTCATGGTATCGCTAATAACTCAGGCCAGGTTGGTAAAAACTTAATTTTCAGTGGTGGCGGTACGGGTCGTGGTGATTTCTTTTATCAAGATTTAACAAAAGAAAAACAAGCACAACTAAAGCAAGTTGGGCCTTTTATAAATCGGGCTTTACAGGACTGGTATCAGATTGACGATAAAGCTTTCACGGGCGTTAATCGTGATGGTAAAGCAAAAGGCGGCACCATCGACTTTTTGTTTTATCAAAATCCGATAGCTCGAGCTCAAAGCACAAAGTGGCAATTCGATGAAAGCCAAAACAGTGAGCAGTTAGTGTGGGGTGAAGCACTAAAGCAGAGTATGAAAACAGAATTTACTACTTATAAAACCTTACGATTTGAAGTGTTCAACGATTGGTTACCAACGGATAATTGCTTTGTCAGCTTAGACGACGAAGTCACGGATAAATGGGGCGACCCGGTGGCAAAAATCCGCATTGGCGCACATAATCATGACTTAGATGTCGGTGAGTATTTAGCTGAAAAAGCGGAAAAATTACTGGTAGAAATGGGCGCAAGCAACGTTAGGTCATCAATCAGTAGTGCACCAGCATCAAACTTAATGGCCGGCGGCTGTCGATTTGGTAATGACCCGAAAACTTCAGTGTTGAATAAAAACTGCCAAGCACATGAAGTGGATAATTTATTTGTTACAGATGCGTCATTTATGCCGACCGGTGGCAGCGTACCTTATACATTTACCATTTACGCGAATTCGTTTCGTGTTGCTGATCACATAAAAGAGCGTTGGCAAAAAAGTATCAGCTAAAATTATTAATATTGTACGCGGCGATAAATACTGGCTTCAGCTTTGATTGCAGTAGATACCTGATCTCAGCTAGGGCATAATCTTAGATAATTACCATATTAAATGTTAGGAAATTCAATGATCCATAGTATGACAGCGTTCGCACGCCATGAAATTAAAGGCGATTGGGGCAATGCAGTGTGGGAAATTCGCAGTGTTAATCAACGTTTCCTAGAAACATATTTTCGTTTGCCTGAACAATTTAGAAGTATAGAGCCTGTTTTACGTGAGCGATTTCGCAAGCAATTAAATCGCGGAAAAGTTGAATGCAATTTACGTTTTAATGCTAATCCTGCAGCAAAAAGTAATATCACTTTAAATAAAGAATTAGCCGAAGAACTCATACTGCACGCCAACACTATTGCCAGCTTAGCAACCAATTCAGCGGTAAACCCGGTAGAAATTATGCGCTGGCCAGGTGTAATGGAAACTGAAGAAGATGACATGAGCATCATTCAAGCAGAAATATTAGCAGGCTTTGACCAAGCGCTAAAAGAGTTTATTGTTGCCCGCACCGATGAAGGTGAAAACATGAAAGCTCTTATAGAACAACGCTTAGACGGTATAGTTGAGCAAGCTGATATTGTTAAAGGTCATATGCCAGAAATCATTGCATGGCAACGTAAGCGTATTACCGACAAATTTGCCGATGCCAACATTGAGCTTGAATCAACACGCGTTGAACAAGAACTAGTGTTACTAGCGCAAAAAATGGACGTGGACGAAGAAATCGATCGTCTATTTAGTCACGTTAAAGAAACCCGCAGTATTTTGAAAAAAGGTGGTGCACAAGGTCGCCGCTTAGATTTTATGATGCAAGAGTTTAACCGTGAAGCAAACACCTTAGGCTCGAAATCTATCAATGCCGATATCACCAACTCAGCAGTTGAGTTGAAAGTGTTAATTGAACAAATGCGTGAGCAGATCCAGAATATAGAATAAATCTTAACCGAAACCCTCCCATTAAGTTATATTTAGCCCTAATTTATTAGGGCTTTTTAATGTCTGTTAATTTTCTAAAACTAACTAGCCCAGCATATTTGTTGAAAGTAACCACAGTAGTACGGCTAAATTGATGAAGACTGTTAGCCAAAAGATATTCCTGAACGGTTGTTTTTTAGACTTATGTCGAAGTAGTTGCTGTGCTAGAGCTGCGCCTGGCCAACCGCCAAGTAAAGCAAGTAAGTGGAGAGAGCTTTCTGGTGTGCGTTGAGCTTCTCGCTTAGCTTTAGCTTTATCAAATGCATAAACTAGAAAGGTGATAACGCTTAAAGCAAAATAGAAATAGATAAAGGCGATAGGTAGATTACCGGCTAAAAATGCGAGGGTGATGGCAGTTAAAAATAACGTAGATAGATATATAGAGAACATGCTGACTTTTTTCGCTTGTTTTTTGGCTACCTTTTCACCGGGGAAAGTTGCCTTGGCAGCGCAGTATCTGCCTTGTTTATCTTTGCTGATCGAAAAAGTTATAACGTCGTTAACTTTCGGCTCTCTATTGCGATTTATGAAGGCCGATTTGTGAATGAAAACTTGATTGCCACCGTTATTTTGCACAATAAAGCCAAAAGCTTTATCAGGATGCCAACTTATTAACTTTCCCTTAAAACGCATTTATTGTCTCCTTACTCATTGCCATCTTCCATGATGATTTTTAGTGAATTGACATTCAATATCTCATAACACCACGTTAGTCGCCATGTCGCTGGTCGTATATATAGCTTCACTGGTCTTTTTTACAACAGAGAGAGTTAACGTTTTTCATCACAGTAAACTTATTTACTAATTATTTATTGTTGGTGGACTAACCCTGTTTCGTCGTTTTCAAAGCCGTGGCAAATATAACCACTTAATCGACGCTTCTTCTTAGTCATATGATGGAAATGTTCATAGCCTATTGAAAAAGCGAAAGGGTTAGCGTTGTAGTCGGCATATGACTGGTCATTACCGTTTTGGGCTTCTCGAACGCCTGCGGCAAATGAACTTAGAAAGTCGTCACGGTTATTCAGTAAAATAACCGTAGCGCCAGAGTTTGATTCAACAAGTTCAATGGCGCCAAGTTCAATATATTTATCAACGACAGTGTTATTGAAAAAACCACTGTATTGTTCAGTTTCTACATCATAAGTAACGGCAGAATCATTTGTAGCTTCCATCAACGAAACAAATAATTCTCTGACTTTTTTTGAAATCATCAGCACTCCTTTAAGTAATAAAGCTTTTAATCTATTGGCTATAAGTGAAGAATTACTTAACTGCCTAATATTTTAAGTGGTAGCGATAAAGCGTCATTTCCAGTTTGGCCCACTAGCCAAATGATCGCGCTTAAACCACCGACCGTAACGATATACCACAATGCAGATACAATTTGCGCATAACGATTAAGCGGTAATAGTTCGCTTAAATGTCGGCGTTTATATTCGAAGAATATTTCAATGCTACCAATAGCTAGTAAAAAGCCTAATAGCGCTAAACCAAAATGATAGCTGATATAAATACCGAATACTGCGCCTAATATACAAACGAGAATACCGACTTTTGAATTAATGGAAAATGCGATGCTTTTAAGAATATGGCCACCGTCTAAAGGCAAGATAGGTAACAAGTTGAATAAGTTAAGAAGGGCATTAAATACTGCTAAACCGGCTAATATTTCAAGATCAGTTAGCCAATAACCAACTAAACATGCAATAGACAGTATTAAACCAAAGAAAGGGCCCATTATCGAAATAAATACGTCTTGCCAGCGGGTATTTATTTTGTCATCGCTGAGTGCTAAACCCCCTACGAAGGGTATGAGGTATATACCTTTAGTTTTTAAACCAAAATATTTCATCGCTCTAATATGACCATATTCATGAAAAACGAGGCAAAGAATAAGTGCTATGGCGAATTCAATAGAGAACAGCCAGCTATAAGCCGCTAAGCTGCCGGCAGCAAAAAGTACTTTGATCACTTTTGCGCTTTTAAGTAGCTTTAAACCTAGGCCGGCCAAGCCGATAAAACTAAATTTAATTGGCTGTTTTTTACCTTCAGTTATTTTTCGTTGTGCGATGTCTTGCTCATCAAGGCTGTCACTTTCAATGACTTGCTCATTAACTTGAAGTTGAAATTGCAGTTTAAATGGTTGCCATTGCAAATCACCATTGAGTTCAACGTTTATTTCACCTTGTTCACTTTGTAGGGTAAATTGATGTGAAAATGTTTCATTGTCAGCATTCGCATTGATTTGTGAAACACATTTATCGTCCCAAAAAAGCTCTTGCCAACCGGCCATTGAGCCCTCTAATCTTAGCTTTTTACCCAGACATTCTATTTCTAATAACTGCACTTTATTAACTCTACAATAAAACCTTGCCCGATTATCGCTATATTTAGATAAGCAGCAAGGTTTATCGAGATAAATAATTCAAAAAAAGAAGTTAATGTAGGTAACGGTTAAGCTTTTTTAACGATGGCAGTGGCGTAGGTTTTATGATTGTCATACCATGGCATAACGTTTGTATTAATTACCCTATTTATTATGCGCATTTGGTTAACCTCTTTTATTTTCATCTTCGTCGCCAGTAATAGCTTTGCACAATCATCAGCAAAGTTATTTAAACTTGATGCAACTCCAGCATTAGCCTCGATGACTGACTTTAAAGCCAGTGCATTATGTAATGTAGCTGAGCAAACTAAGCAGTATTTAAATAAATTTTCCAATGACAAGTTTGCCGTACATGCGGGTACCGTTTTTGATGAGAGTGTAACGTTAAGTAAGGTTGAAAAAACCTTAGAATTTATTTGTAAAACTTACCGTGAAGATGTTCGAGCAAAGCGGGATAGTCGGTTGCATGATACGAAATTTGTAGTTGATAATTTTGATTTTTATCGTTGGACGCCTGATATTGAAACTGCGCAAGTAATTGCTAAAAAAAGTACTAATGCCAATAAAACGCGGATGTTAAATGCCATTCCGAGTGATCAAATATTTCTAACAAAATATTACACCAAATTATTAACCGCCAGTGCAGTTAAAACACCCACCTATAATCAAGCGCTTTATGCTTTGCCATACGATGAAGCAGGCTTAACGTTAGACGAAGCGAATAATGACTTAAGCATTACGCGTAATAAATATACCCGCCAAGACATAATTGCTGGAGTTTTAGAGCACAAAAAATTAGCTAAGCCGTTGATTTGGCTTACCGAGGAAGCGTTGCACGATGTGTTATTGCAAGGTACCGGTGTGGTGGAGGTTGATGGCACTAGACGTTATTTTAATGTGCATCGCAACAATGGTATCGACTACGATTACGCGATAGGTAAGCGTGAACAAGCGCGTTATTGGTATTTTGCAGAAGTGCCTAGCATTATGGGCTATGGCGAAACGCTTGAAAGTAAAATAGCTCTCTCGCCTCACGTTTCTTTTGCAGGAAATGTGTCAGAGCTAGGCTTAGGTAAGTTGTTTATGGTCAGTTATCAGCAAGGTGATAATAAAATATCGCGTATGGGCGTATTGGCTGACCAAGGTGGTGCATTCGACAATAACTTATTTCAACTAGATTTATTAGTCGATAGCTATTTTGGCTGGCAAGATTACCATCAAGCCAATAAACACTTACCGGATTACGCTAGTGCGTGGTTAATGTTAGTTAACCACTAACTTTAAATGACTGGCTGGTTTTACTTCTTCTAGCGTTTCTGTACCTGTATCTGTATCTGTATCTGTATTTACTTTTACCGATTCATTTACCGTTGGTTGGTAATCAAGCGGAGCGTCAATTAAAATTTGGCGAATTTTAGCTTCGTCTTCATCACGCATAGCATCTTTTAGGTGGTCAATTATTTTTGCTACATCGCTATGATGCAATGAACGTTCGCTCGCCGTTAAAATACGTTGATGTTGCGTTTCTTTAGGGTTATCCCCTATCAATAGTTCTTCATAGAGTTTTTCACCAGGTCTTAAACCACTGTACTCGATAACAATATCACCAAGTGGATTTGCGTCGTCTTTAATGGTTAAACCCATTAAATGTGTCATCTTGTAGGCTAAGTCGACAATTTTAACCGGACTGCCCATGTCTAATACAAAAACATCTCCGCCCGTACCCATGGCACCAGCTTGTATCACTAATTGTGCCGCTTCAGGTATAGTCATAAAGTAGCGAATAATATCAGGGTGAGTGATGGTTATTGGGCCGCCACGTTTAATTTGTTTTTTAAATAGCGGTACAACAGATCCCGAAGAGCCCAGTACATTACCAAAGCGAACCATGACAAAGCGAGTGTTGTGATCTTTTTTAGCAAAGCCTTGTAAAACCAATTCGGCTAAACGCTTTGTCGCCCCCATTACATTGGTTGGTCTTACCGCTTTGTCGGTTGAGATCAATACAAAAGTTTCAACTTCACAATAAATGGCTGCTTGGGCTATTTCGTAAGTGCCTAATACGTTGTTTGTTACCCCGGCGATAACATTGTTTTCTACCATTGGAACATGTTTATATGCTGCAGCATGGTAGATGGTTTGAACGTTATGCTTGTTGAAAATATGGGTCATTAGCATGCCATTTTGGACATTACCAATTAATGGCTCAACATGTAGCGGATTATTGCTTTCTGCTAAAAGCTCACTGAGTTCTTGGTGAATTTCATAAAGCAACGCTTCACTAACATCGAGTAAGATTAGTTCTTTAGGGTTATTTAAAACAATTTGTCGGCACAGCTCTTTACCGATTGAACCACCGGCACCTGAAACCATGACAATTTTATCGGTAATGTTTGCACTGAGTAATTCAGCAATAGGTTCAACAGGTTTACGGCCAAGTAATTCGTCTACAGATACTTCGCGAAGTTCATCAATACTGCGTTTACCTGAAACGATATCTGACATGTCAGGCACGATAAGTAATTCAAGTGCGTGGGGCTCTATTTGCGCAACGATTTGTTTTAAACGAATAGGGTCGACTTGTGGTATTGCGATTAATACTTTGAATTGCCCGTGTTTTTTAATTAACTTAGCAATGTCTTGGTGAGGATGGATTTTTAGCCCTAAAACTCGGCGGCCAACATAACGCTTTTTTTCATCCAAAAATGCCAATGGTTGATATTTAGTGCCTTGAGATAAAGCATGAACAAGTTGTCTACCAGCGCTACTTGCACCGTATATCACCACCCCTTCACGTTGGTCGAACAAACGTTTTGTAGAAATTAAGCCGACTAATGCTCTGACGCCTGCGATTTGAATGCTGGCAAGTACTAAAAATACAATAGGGACAGAGCGCGGAACGAAAGCATCAACAAAAAAGCTGCTTAAATAAAAGATGAAACTGGCAGCGATTAATAATAATTGAATTCTTAAGAAGGCTTTTGCATTAAAAAATCGTACAACAGAATTATAAACGTCAAAAGCATAAAATAAGGCGAGGGTAGAGCTAGCTACTGCAACAAATGCTAAGTTTTCTTTTAGGGATATTTCAATATTATCAAAGCCTAAGCGAATAATATAAGAAAAATAGAATGCAATAAACAGAGCGAATAGATCAAAAGCAAGCGCCAAGCTCAATTTAATCGAACTTGGTATTAAATCAATACGTCTAACCATGAAAATACACCTTACAACACGCCGCTTTAATGCAAAACTGCAATAACGATCTTTAAGGGCTATTCTTGCAACAAATTGTTACATTGTCATTGTTTAATTGTAGAATTATTGTAAATAACTTATATCCAGGTTGAGCTTTAGGCTTTGTTGTCAATAATATCAAGTGCTTGGCTTAGCGCTATACACACGGTATCCATTTCTTTTTGAGTCAACGTTGGGTGTACTAAAAACATTAAGCTTATCTCACCTAGTGTTTTAGCATTTGGTAAGTCCACTTTTGGTCTTAAGTTGGTACCTTCAAAGGCCTTTTCTTTATACACTTCAGAGCAACTGCCGGAGTAGCATGGCACATTCAATTCATTAATAACGTTTATGATGTCGTCACGCGAAGTGTTAGCAGGTACTTTGTCAGGGTCAATAAAAACATAGCATTTGTAATAGGCGTGGACAATATATTCGGGCACATTAGGCACGATTAACCAAGGATATTGCCGACAAACTTGAAAGATTTTTTCTGCATTTTCATTACGTAGTTTAGTCCAATTAGGCATGTGTTTAAGTTGAATACGACCAATAGCTGATTGCATTTCTGTCAATCGCCAATTGGTGCCAAAGCTTTCATGCAACCATCGATAACCCGGAGGATGCTGCTTTTCATAAACGGCAGCATAAGATTTTCCATGATCTTTAAACGCCCACGCTTTACGCCAAAGTGTTTCGTTATTTGTGGTCAACATGCCGCCTTCACCACCGGTAGTCATTATTTTATCTTGGCAAAATGACCACGCAGCTATATCACCTATACTACCAACGGATTGGCCTTTGTATTTTGTGCCGTGTGCTTGAGCGCAGTCTTCAATAACAAACAGATTATTTTGTTCAGCAAACAACATTATGTCATCCATATCACATGGCCAGCCAGCCAAGTGAACGCATATTATTGCTTTGGTTTTTTCTGTTAGTACCGCCTTACAAGTCTCGGCGCTGATATTTTGGCTATCAAGCTCAACGTCTGCAAAAATAGGGGTTGCTCCAGCATTGATAATGCTACTTATGGAAGCGATAAAAGTTCTGGAAGTTACTATAACCTCATCACCTTCGCCAATATCTAAAGCGTGTAAAGCTAAATCAAGGGCGAGGGTGCCGTTAGCAACGGCAATGGCATATGCGCTATCAGTGTAAGTAGCAAACTCTTTTTCAAAATCTCGGCCTTGCTGTCCGGTCCAGTAATTTACTTTATTAGATTTTAATACTTCGCTAACAGCTGAAATTTCTTCTTCGCTAAAGCTAGGCCATGGTGAAAGTGAGGTATTGAGCACAGGTGATCCTATAAAATATTAAATAAGTGAACGGACTGGGGTAGCAGGTACACCCAAATAAAGTTTATTGCTTTGGGTTGAGCCAGTGATCACAGCACCAGCACCAGACTGAGTATTTTCAGCAAGGGTAATATATTCGATCACTGAACTGCCGATGCCTAACCAAGAAAATTGGCCGACATTGACTCCTCCAGCAATATTTACCCCCGGAGAAATATGGCAATAGGCTTGAATGTGGCAATCATGATCTACAGTGGCTGCGGTGTTAATAATGCAACCTTCGTCGATACGCGCACCAGTATTAACCACGGCATTGGCAAAAATAACCACACCTGAAGCAACCTTACTTTTTTTGCTGATAAATGCAGTTGGGTGAATTAAAGTTGAAATAAAACAACTGTCTGAAGCCAACTGTTGTAATAAACTCGCCCTTAATTTGTTATTACCTATGGCGACGATAAAGTCAGCAGTATCGCGATATTGATGCCAGTTTTTGATCGGGCCAACAAGATTCTTTTGGGCATTTGGCGATGTGTTTTCGAAGCAATCATCTAAGAATATAATGTTGTTGTAACAGCCAATACTTTCAGCGCAATCTTCGACTACACGACCATGACCACCAGCGCCGATAATAACTAATGTTTTATTTTTATTCATTGCTGACCCGTAAATTTACTCATAGTCGCTTCACCATCGGCATTAATATCGGCTTGTGAGAAAACTTTTTTAATGGTGAGAAATATAATTTTAATATCAAGCCATAAAGATTGGTTATCAACGTACCAAACATCAAGAGAAAACTTATCTTGCCAGCTTATGGCGTTGCGACCATTGACTTGCGCCCAACCGGTAATGCCTGGTTTAACATTGTGTCTTCTTGCTTGCTGCTCTGAATAAAGTGGTAAATATTCAACTAATAAGGGTCTTGGTCCAACTAAACTCATATCACCTTTGAGAACTGACCATAACCCGGGCAGTTCATCTAAACTGGAATTCCTTAATTTTATGCCGAATTCAGTTAAGCGTTCGCTATCAGGTAACACGTTGCCATTCTCATCTGTAGCATCACGCATCGAGCGAAATTTTTTCATAGTGAAAATTTCACCGTGTAAGCCAGGCCGTTGTTGACTGAATATTACCGGAGTGCCTAAATTTTTTGCTACTTTGCGTGCCACTATAATATAAATAGGGGAAAGTAAAATTAGCGCAATAGATGCCGCTAGAATATCGAGGGTTCGTTTAATGAGTTTATACATAATGAATGGCATACATTCAGCAAGCTGAAGCTGCAATTTTCCGTTTTCGCTTTATTTTCCAATATAACAGGAGTAAATTGAACAGTACAATAATAACAAATTGATTTTCACATCTAAGCCTAATTATGCACGCAGTTGTCCGTTTATATTATTTATCACGTTGGTGCTATTTAAAAAAAATTCCTTTTCTACCAAAACTTATTTATTACTTTATCCGTATTGTTTTTGCATGTGATGTGAAATATACCGCTGAAATCGGTGAAAATGTTGGATTTTTTCATAATGGTCTTGGTGTAGTTATCCATAAACACGCAAAAATTGGCGCGGGTACGTGTCTATATCAGAACGTAACCATTGGTGGAAATGGCAAGTCAGAAGCTGAAAATGGCATTCCTGTTATTGGAAAAAATGTTTTTATCGGCGCAGGGGCTGTTATTCTTGGACCAGTTACAATTGGAGATAATGCCCGCATTGGCGCTAATTCAGTAGTGTTAAATGATGTTGCTGCCAATACAACAGTTGTTGGCTCTCCAGCCAAAGTCATCAACAAGGGCTAAGGCATAATTATGTTACCAACGCCTGAGCCAAAAAAAGTCCTACATGTTTTTATGAATTTGAATTTAGGTGGTGCAGAAAGTCGCATTATGGATTTATTTCGTAGCCAAGATGCTAATGTCTTGGTCAATGACTTTCTGATCATGACCCCTGAACATTGCCATTTTACTGATGAAGTGCTCGCCAAAGGTGGGAAAATTCATGTTATAGACAGTCCTCGTAATGGCATCTTGAAAAACTTATGGCAGTTATATCAACTGCTGCGAAAAAAACCACAGTACACAGCAATTCATGCGCATACCTCTTATTATTCTGGCCTTTGTGTTTTTATCGCTTTTTTAGCGGGTATTTCAGGCCGTGTTACTCATGCCCGCAATACCAGTACGGGTATTGATAGTTTTCCAACCCGAGCCATGTTAACCATTGGTCGACAATTAAGTGCATTATTTGCCACCAGCCGCTTTGCTATTTCAACAGATGCGGGAGAGTTTTTATATGGCACTACGTCAGCGAATAAAAAGCTAAGTAAAGCTTGTTTTGAGGTAATACCCAATGCATTTGATTTTCGTAAAATCAAACATATTCAAAGTGCCAGTGATGAAGTAAAAATAAGCCGCGACATTGATCCAAAAAGACTCAACGTGGTTTGTGTCGGTCGTTTTTATCCAGTTAAAAATCATGATTTTTTATTAAGCGTTATGCGTAGTCTTGCTGATGAAAGAAGTGACTTTTGTTTACATTTAATTGGTGATGGCGAACTGAATCAAGCGCTACAAACACAAGTTCAGCAATTAGAGTTAACAGAGAATGTTAGGTTTTGGGGGAAAAGATCAGATGTTGCTGAATTGCTAGCATTGTTTGATGTCATGGTTATGACCTCAAAGAGTGAAGGACTTGGCGTAGCGGCTTTAGAAGCCCAAGCTGCAGGTTTACCTTGTGTACTTTCTACTGGCATACCAACAGAAGCTGATATTGGTTTGGGACTATGCAGATTTTTGCCATTAAGTTTAAGCGCAAATGAATGGAGCGGGGTCATTCAGCAGCAGGCCCTATTATCACCTGTTAGTAAAGTCGATATTGAACAAAAATTTGAGCAGCTAGGTTATAGTTTATCAGCTACACGTCAACGATATTTGGATGCCTATTAATCTCATGAAAAAAATTAGAGTTTTACAAGTTATACCGGCATTAACATTGGGTGGAATTTCTTCCGTGGTAATGAATTGGTATCGGCATTTAGACTCAAGTAAATATCAGTTTGATTTTGTTAGTTTTAATGATGGCCCGCTACGAGATGAAATAACAGCTTTAGGGGGTGAAATATATATTTTACCAACCATAAAGCAACGACCTTTTCACCATTTACGTGCGGTCAATAAAATACTTGCCAGTCAGCCGTGTTACGATGTGGTGCATGTGCACAATAGCTTTAAAAATGGCATTCTACTTTGGTTGGCAAAGCGAAAAGGTATACCTGTACGTGTTTGTCATTCTCATACCAGTGGTGTTGAAAACAAACTTTTATTACCTTTTATGGGGTTATTTAAAGCTATTGTAACTAGGGCAAGCAATGTCCATTTGGCCTGTGGTGAAAATGCGGGCGACTTTTTATATGACCAACAGCCTTTTACCGTTATTAATAATGCCATTTCAGTCCAACGTTATTTAACTAACACAAACAATACCGATGAAATTAAGCAGCGATTTCAATTACCAACAGATAAAAAATTAATCTTACATGTTGGGCGTTTTTCGATTGTAAAAAATCATCAATTTCTGATGCGTCTAGCGTTAGAAGAGTCCTTGGATGCAACTGTACATTTTGTTTGTGTCGGTGAAGGGCCATTAAAATCAGACTTTGCTGAACAAATTCAACGAGAAAATTTACAGTCTCGTTTTACTTTATTACCCGCAACGCCTGAAATTCCAGCTTTATTACAAAGTGCTGATGCGTTCATAATGCCGTCATTATTTGAGGGCATTTCTGTAGCATTATTAGAAGCGCAAGCGGCAGCCTTGCCGTGTTTAATTTCTGACACTATTGCAAAAGAATCTGATATGGGGCTGAATTTGATTTCATTCCATAGGTTAGAGAGCACATTGACTTGGTTGAATAAGTTAAATCAGTTACCTGAGGTGAGCTTATCAAATAGTGAAATTAGTGCTGCTTTTTTTGAGAAAGGCTTTTCAACTGAGAGCGTGCTTGATCAGCTAACTGATTTTTATAAATTACGTGGTTCGTTTTGATAGGTCATATACTTGCACTAGCACGGAAAATTAATCTTGAAATTGCACTTTGCGCAATATTTATTATTATTTATGGCATTACGACTAGTGCACCATTATTACTACTGGTTGTGATCGTGGGAATTGTATCTGCAGCCGTTTTACCTTTTGGTCGTAGTTTGCAGCTTGCCTTCTTTTTATTGCCTTGCTCTGAGGTTTTTACTCAGTCACCTTATATTTCAATTTCGCTATTAACTTTTATTTTTTTAGCGATGTTCGGCCGCTATATACTAACTCATGTTGCTGAAACAGAATATTCGCAACCGGGCTTGTTGTTGTTGTTGTTAGTGCTACTTTATGAACTTGGACATGTTTTTTATAACCCTATAATGGTTTCTTCTACCACGATTCGTTGGTCGATATTTTTTATATTTACTTCGTTTTTATTGTTCGACAGAAATAAATATTGTTCATTTTCACAATTACGCTTTGCACTCTTGTGTGGAATTATAGCGTCAACTTTATATGGGTTATTGCATCAGCAATTTGCGCCAGTCAGCACACACTCTGTCAAAATCATTACTCGATTTGCTGGTGGTGCAGGTGACCCGAATAATTTTGGCTTATTCTGTTTGCTTTTAATTTATTTTTATTTGCCGACCATTCCCCGTGAAAAAATACCTAAAACAACTTATATAATAATTCTGATGATGCTTGCGTTTGGCACGTTAACGGTTTCACGCAGTTTTTTCATTGTCGCAACGCTTAGCTTATTGATGTACTTCTTTTTTTATTATCGTACGGCACTGGGCGATATTATGGTTAGATTTCTAATTTTCCTTAATGGCTTACTAATTTTATTTTGTTTGTACTGGCTCAGTGGTGCAACTTTTATAGGTGAATTAGATATATTTGCCAGATTTAACGGCGACAATCTATCGGACTTAACTGGCTCTAGAAGCGATATTTTGCAAGAGTATGTAAAGCTTTTCTTTGAATTACCTTACGGTTTTATACTTTTAGGTGCAGGTATTAATGGGTATTTGGGTTATTACAATTACTATTTTTTACAAGCAGGTCTATTCCCAGAAGTGGTAGGTCCGCACAATACATTGTTGGAAATTATCATCAGTTTTGGCTTACTTGGTTTCGTGCTGTTTGCTACTTATATCTACTTAGGATTTCGTGCAGAACGAATTCGTACTGGTAGTACACATATATTTCGCTTAGCGTGGATCCCAATATTAGTTTTTGTACTGTACTGTTTTAGCCTACAAAATTTAGGAAAGTATGGCAGTTACTTTATCTTAATGCTCATTGTTTATAACACTTACCGAAAAGATGCTTAAATGACAAATCTAAGCCATGAAAGGCGTAATGGTGTACTACTAAGTTATTGCTCAATAGCCCTTCGCAACATTGTTGCGTTGTTGTTAATTCCCTTTATTATAAATCGTTTAGGGATTAGTGATTACGGTATCTATAGTTTAGTTTCAGCGTTAGCTGGCTATTTAATCGTATTGGAATTTGGTTTAGCGAATACCACCATTCGTTTTTTGTCTGTCTATAAAGCTAGTAACGATAAAGTTAAAGAATCTGAATTTATTAGCAGTATTGTTGTTATTTATGGTGCATTAACACTTTTTGTTGTCGGTGTTGGGGCCATTGTTTGGTTCAAATTACCTGACATATTCCACCTCTCGATGACAACAAGTGAAATTGCATTGTTGCAGTCGGCCTTTTTAGTGTTATTGATTAATGTCGCTATTACTTTAATGAGTAACTCTCTTACCGGTATTATCAGCGCATATCAATGTTTTCGTTTTCAAAAAACCACTGAAATTGCTGTTTTTATTGCCCGTTGTATTACTGTTGTTGTCTGTTTGCAAGCAGGCTTTGGCGTGCTAGCGATTGTTGTGATCGACACGCTAACTAACTTAGTACATAGCTTGATTCGCTATGTGTATATTAAACGAAATATAGATATAAAATTTCACGCTAAGCTGCCTGACAAAGCTACCATGAAAGAAATTTTCGTTTATTCCTTTTTTATTGCACTGAATGTCATTGTTAACCAAATTAACTGGCGGGTAGATAATTTAATTGTTGGTACCTTAACTAACAGTAAAATGCTGGGTATTTTTAATGTTGGAAGTCAGTTGGTTTTCAGTTTCATCGCTTTTGCCAGTGCCATTTCCAATATATTTACACCAAAAATAGTTCAAATGGTTAAGCAGAATGTTTCAAGTACTGTCTTGATGGCCCAACTTTGTACTATTGGTCGCTATCAAATGGTGGTGCTGGGCTATATTTTTGTTGTTTTTGCCATTTTTGGGGAATTGTTTATTCATTTGTTTGTGGGGGCAGAGTTCTCACAAGCGTATTGGGTAGCGTTTATTCCTATGTTGCCATTTATGTTTGTTTTAGCACAAACCTCAACCAATGCGGTTTTACAGGCGCTTAATAAGCATAAAGTACGTAGTTTATTACTTTTGGTAACCGCTTTAGGTAATATTGCAATATCAATTCTGTTGGTTAAGCAAATGGGTATGGTTGGCGCAGCAGTAGGTACGGCGGTTGCTCTATTTATCGGAGAGTTAATCTTGGTCAATATCTATTTATATCGTGTTGTAAAATTGAACATGTTGTATTTTTATCGGAACCTGATCCGCTACTCTTTTCCCGTAATATTTATTAGTGCTTGGATCGCATATATGCTATCGAACCATGTGGCACAAACTTGGTTTGGTTTAATTTTAGGATGTTTGATGACAGGTATTATTCATTTTATGTGTAGTTATTTTATAAGTTTACTGCCTGCTGAACGTAACGAAATAAACCGTATAGTCATTAGAAAATAAACTTACATGTCATTTAGATTTACTAGATAAGGCGTACTTTTGAAAATTGTTATTATTGGGGCTTACCCTAACTCAATTATTGGCTTTCGTGGCCCATTAATTAGAAAGTTTGTTGAACAAGGTCACGAAGTTATTGTGATGACTGCCTCTGCCTCAGACGATGTAGTGGCGCAAGTGACGGCATTAGGTGCAAAATTTCAACCTTATAGTATTGAGCGAAACGGTTTAAATCCTATCGCGGATATTAAAACATTGTTAGCCATTAAACGTGCCTTAACTGATCTGCAACCTGACCATGTGCTTGCTTATACTATTAAGCCTATCATATGGGGCGGAATTGCAGCTCGTCTTATTGGTTTTAAAGACTTCAATGCAATGATCACAGGGCTAGGTTATGCATTTGAAAAAGGCTCTATTGCTCGAAATTCTATTAACTTCATCGTTAAGCATTTATATAAATTTTCTTTAGCGAACGCGAAAAGTGTAATTTTTCAAAATCTCGATAATCGTAAGTTGTTTGTCGAATTAGGCTTGGTAGATGCTGACAAGTGTCATCGTGTTTTTGGCTCAGGTGTAGATATCTCCGAATATCCCCAACAGCCTTTACCGAAAAATGAAACGACCTTTTTACTCATCGCACGTTTACTGGGTGATAAAGGTATTCGTGAGTTCGCACAGGCTGCTAAAATAGTAAAGCAAAGCTATCCTCAAGCAAGGTTTCAACTGGTCGGCCCGTATGATAGTTCTCCTGATAAAATCACAAAAAGTGAAGTTGAACAATGGCAGAGCGAAGGTGGAATAGAATATTTAGGCGCTACAGACAACGTAAAACCTTATATTGAAGCTTGTCATATATACACCTTGCCGTCTTACCATGAAGGTTTACCTAGAACGGTATTAGAAGCGATGAGTATGGGGCGTCCGATATTAACTACTGATGCATCTGGCTGCAGAGATACAGTAGTTAATGGTGAAAATGGGTGGTTGGTACCAACGCGAAACGTTAATGAGTTAGTCGAGCGGATGATTTGGTTTATTGAAAATCCAGAGCAATGGCAGCGAATGGCAAATTACAGTCGACAAATGGTTGAAGACAACTTCAATGTACAGCAAGTGAATGAGGCGATTATAAAAATAATGGCGCTTTAAGTTGAATTGAACAAAGCAATAAGTTGGTTAGGGATAAATTATATAAAAAACATCAATGAATAATGCAAATGATATTGATTCTTGTTTAGGTTCGTGATTTAATGCACGCAATTCCAATTATTGATTCATTTTAGGCTTATTCATGCGTATTTCTTCTCTTTTTCAACCTGCTTTGATCGCTTTATCTGTTGTTAGTGCTATTTCAAATCATGCCACCGCAGATGACGACATGGAACATTTAGCTATTTTTGGTAGCTCTCATGCTGTTAATGATGTGCCAGGTAGTGCGCACATGCTTTCTCAAGCTGAATTAGAAAAATTTGATTTCACCGATATCATGCGAACATTAACCTCTATCCCGGGTGTTTATGTACTAGAAGAAGATGGTTATGGTTTACGTCCAAACATTGGTATGCGTGGAACTGGACAAAATCGCAGTGAAAAAGTCACCATTATGGAAGACGGTGTTTTAGCAGCACCTGCGCCATATTCAGCACCGTCAGCTTATTACTTTCCAACGGCGGGCCGCATTCAACAAATTGAAGTATTAAAAGGTACGTCAAGCGCTATGTACGGACCTCGTACGACAGGTGGCGTGGTTAACATGTTATCTCGTACCATTCCAAATGAAGATTTAGCCGGACAAGTAAATTTAAGTGCAGGGCAAGATGGCTTTGCTAAAGCGCATGCTTATGTTGGTGGCTCAGGTAAAAATGTTTCATCAGTATTTGAAGTGTTTCGTTATCAAGCAGACGGTTTTAAAAATGTAAACCATACTGGTGCTGACACTGGTTTTGTAAAAAATGACATCATGGCAAAAGTGATGATCAACAGTGATAGCGATGCAAAATACTATCAAGAGTTAGAGTTTAAATTAAAATATTCAGATGAAAATTCTGACGAAACTTACATGGGTTTAACAGCCGATGATTTTAAAGCGAATCCTTATACTCGTTATTCAGCTTCGCAGCTTGATAACATGGATACTAGTCATAAACAATTTCAAGTTAATCACCATATTAAATTGTCGGACCGCTTTACTTTAGGGACGTCTGCGTACTACAACGAATTTAGCCGTAACTGGTATAAAACCAATAAAGTTAATGGTGAAAGTTTAAGCGGTGGCGGCATTGATATCGCCGCAGCATTTGATCAAGATAGCAACAATAAATTACTCAATGTTGAAGTTAAAGCCAATAGTCGCGATTACCTTTCAAAAGGCATTCAAACGACTTTAGATGCTGATTTTGGTGATCATCAAGTGAAATTTGGTGCCCGTTATCATGAAGATGAAATGGACCGTTTCCAATGGGTTGATAACTACGCGATGGACGATAGTTATGAAATGGCCTTAATTACCGCTGGCATTCAAGGTACTGATTCTAATCGTATTGATTCAGCAGAGGCTGTTGCGTTATTTGTTCAAGATGAATATACCGTAGGTAACTTTATTATAAACGCAGGTTTACGTTATGAAGATATGACTATTTCACGTAAAGACTGGGATAAAGGCGTAATAGATAGAAATGAACCACTAAAGAAAGATGTTAGTAATAGCGTCGAGGTATTATTACCATCACTGGCAGTGACTTACCGTGTTAATAATGAATTAATTATTATCGGTGGTGTTCAAAAAGGCTTCGCGCCGCCAGCGCCGGGAAATAATAAATCAGAAAATGAAGAAAGCATTAACTACGAGCTAGGTTTACGCTTTAATCAAGATGCATTACAAGCTGAAGCGTTATTTTTCTACTCAGATTACGACAACATGCATGGCAATTGCACAGCAAGTCAAGGTTGTGATGAAGAGCTTATAGGAAATCAATATAACGCCGGCGCCGTTGAGGTTTCTGGTTTAGAAGTTAAAACAGGCTATATGTTTTCAACTGGTGAAATATCAATACCGGTTGATTTAACTTATACCTATACAGATACCGAGTTCCAAAATTCGTTTGCATCAGGACTAGATACTTGGGGCGATGTTGTAGTGGGTGATGAATTACCCTACGTACCTCAAAACCAATTACAATTTAGTGTTGGCCTACTTGGTGAAAAATGGCGTAGTGATATTTTAGTGCGTTACATGGATCAAATGCGAACAACTGCTGGCCAAGGTGCTTTTACAGAAGATAAAGTGATTGATAGCCGTACTGTGGTTGATTTAGCTGCACATTATAACCTTTCAGAGCATCAAGAAATCACCTTCAATGTTGATAACTTGCTTGATAAAGAATACATGGCAACACGTGCTCACGGCTCAATAATGGCAGGTAAGCCTCGCAGTGTAACCTTAGGTTATAAGTATAGTTTTTAAGCTGAGGTGCTGAAGGTTGAAAAAGCGAGCCATGGTGCTCGCTTTTTGCTTTGCTAGATTAGTATTGTTTTTTAGGTTTATTTAAGGCCGGCGGAAGTACTCAGCAGTGCTTTGATTTCAGCCTCGTAGCTGAGTTGCTTTTTTTGATTAAAACCGACATGAGCACTGACAATTTTCCCATTGCGATTTATAATAAAGCTACTTGGCATGCCTTTCAGTTGATACTTTTTAGCTATTAGTCCTTTAGGATCATAAATCACCGGAAAGTTAGCAGGAATTTCTGTTAAAAATTCATCGGCTAGTGTTTTGCTGTGGTCTAAATTGACACTCAAAATAGTTAACCCTTGGTCTTGGTATTGCGCCTTTAAGCTATTTAGCCACGGAAATGACTTCCGGCAAGGTATGCACCAAGAAGCCCAGAAATCGATATAAATAACATTACCTTTTTCTGTTTTGACAAGTTGTTCTAACTGTTGAATCGAAGTGGCATCAGGACTTTCTTCAGACCAAACAGGCGTCGAAAATATAAATAAGATGCTAAGTAAAAAGCATGGTTTGATTTGTTTCATTGGGATATTGTCATTTTTATTTAGCATTTGTGACGATATTTAAGCATGTTAAGCTGCTTTAGCGAAGGGTTAATTTTCAATAATGCTACTGTAATTAATCGACTTTAACGACATTTTATTATTTAAATACTGGTAACTTAGGAGTGTATTATGGCGTTTAAAGCCTTGAAGCAATACAGTATATTTTTTCAAATTATGACGATGGTTTGTTTGCTTAGTGCTACAAACTCACACGCAGAGCAGGAGCAAGCATTTGAAAGGGATAAATGGTTAAAACAGCGCTTTGGAGCACAACATCAAGCATTAATTCCCGTTGTTGCGGTTGCCGATATGCTTTTTAGCTGCCAACAAGAAAAACAAATAACACCTAATAATACTATTAAATCTGTTCTTACAAACCTTGATAAAAATGCACTGGCTGAAAAACTTATTATCTGTTTAGCAGGAGCATCACCGAAATCAGACATTGCGTTAAATTATGGTTTAAAAGGTTGTTTTTATGAGCAGCTTAATGATTTAACTGAGGAAGACAGACAACAAAAAATGCTGGTAGTCATTAATGCTATTGGTGAACTTTCACGAGAGGAGCGGCAGAAAAGTTTTACCAAGTGTGTTACCGAGCAAGCTATTCAATATCTACGCTAGTTACTCAGGTTTATCTTGGGAGTTACTCTTGTTCTGAGGTTTTTTCTCGGCTGAGAATGAACTGGGCAAAATTTCCACGCCAACCAGTCGACCAATTTTAATCATAATTGGGATCGTGATAGGAGCGAAAGGTAAAATAGCAAATATACCGATGCCAAGTCCCTTTAATATATCGACAAATTGCTGATTAGCAATACGCATTTCTTCTGGGCTTGCGTCACGTTTAGTATATCGTTTGTATATACTTAACATGGCTTTCGTTTCCACTTTTTCTTGTGCTAAAGCAATCTTTACTTGCACCATACTGCGTTTAATTCGCATAAGTGTGCGTCTTTTACTGATGCGTAAAACACGTAGGGGAACTTTGTGGAAATGGTGCCAAATTTTCATGAGCGTATTCTCCCACAATAGTTAGCGAATGTAAGTAATTCAATTTGCTAATATCATTGTGCATATTAGCTAGGCTGCTATTTACCTACAGAAATAAAAAACTTATATAATTCTTTGTCTTGGCTATGCTTTTGAAAACATAATTTGTAACAAATCCGATCAGGCATATACTGATCAGGTTTTTATCTTTCCAACGATATGCCTTATAGTAAAGCTAGCGTAAAAATAATAACGGAATAGAGATTATGGGACATGAAACACAGAAGGTTTTGGTTGTTGACGATGATATGCGTTTACGTGCATTGTTAGAGCGATACCTGGTTGAGCAAGGATTTGTCGTTCGGAGCGCAGCAAACTCTGAGCAAATGGATAGATTACTTGAACGCGAAAATTTTCATTTATTGGTACTTGATTTAATGTTGCCAGGCGAAGATGGTTTATCTATTTGCCGCCGTTTACGTCAAAATTCAAATGATATTCCTATTGTTATGTTAACCGCTAAAGGTGATGAGGTTGACCGAATTATTGGTTTAGAGCTAGGTGCTGATGACTATATGCCTAAACCTTTCAATCCACGTGAACTACTTGCCCGTATTAAAGCCGTTTTAAGACGTAGAGTACAAGAAGCGCCGGGAGCTCCTTCTCAAGAAGAAAACATAATTTCTTTTGGCGACTATCAGCTCAATTTAGGTACACGAGAAATGCTTAAAGGTGATGTAAATATGCCATTAACCAGTGGTGAATTTGCCGTACTTAAAGCCTTGATCACGCATCCTAGAGAACCTCTATCTCGTGATAAGTTAATGAATTTAGCACGAGGAAGAGATTACTCGGCACTAGAGCGTAGTATCGATGTACAAGTTTCACGCTTGCGTCGTATGCTTGAAGTGGATCCGGCAAAGCCTCGTTATATTCAAACCGTTTGGGGTTTAGGTTATGTATTTGTTCCTGAGGGTAAATCTGCAGCATAAAATGATTAACTTATTTAATGAGAGCCTAACTTAGTAGAAGTATATGAAAATATTGCCACGTAGTGCCTTTGGACAAACGGTGCTATTAATTGGTGTTTTATTGTTAATTAATCAAGTCGTTTCGTTTATATCGATGTCGATATACATCATCCAACCTAATGCTCAGCAGGTTAACCAGCTATTGGCTAAACAGGTTAGGGTTGTGTTTATTGATATCGCTGATGAGGCGATAAGTCCTGCAATGGGAGAAGCGTTTCAACGAGAAACCGGGATCGGGGTTTATCGTGAAGCGGCAGCAATGAAACTGGGCTTGCAAGATGCCATTTATTACGCTTTTCGCTCTGAAGAAATGTCAATTTTATTAGGCGGACCCGCTGAAGTTAGAATTTCACAAGGTGATGAGTATTTATTTTGGATCCGTCCACCACAAGCACCTGACTATTGGGTTAAAATACCAATTAATGGTTTAGATGAAGAAAATTTTTCTCCATTAATTATCGTCCTTATGATTCTCGGGATCTTGAGTGTCATGGGCGGATGGATATTTGTAAGACAACTTAATCGGCCATTAAAGGCGTTACAGCATGCTGCTCATGATGTTGGTCGTGGAGATTTCCCTGAACCTTTGACGGAACGAGGTACTACAGAGATAGTTGCGGTAACTCGGGCATTTAATCATATGTCTAAAGGGATAAAACAGCTAGAAGATGACCGTAATCTTTTAATGGCTGGTATTTCTCACGATTTACGAACTCCATTAACGCGCATTCGATTGGCCACTGAAATGATCTCTGAACAGGATGAATTTTTGAAAGAGGGTATTGAAGGTGATATCCATGACATGAACAATATCATCGATCAGTTTATTGACTATATTCGACATGATAGTAAAGACAAAGCTGAATTGGCGGATCTTAATGTCTTGATCGATGACGTTGTGCAGTCTGAAAGTATGCTAGATCGTGAAATAGTTTTTAATGCTGAACTTTTACCAAATGTACCGTTACGCAATGTTGCTATGAAACGTGCATTGGCCAATCTCATACAAAATGCTTTACGGTATACAGAGGGAAAGGTTTACATTAGTACTTCATACGATAAAGTAAAGAAAGAAGTTTGCATTTCAGTATGTGATGACGGACCAGGAATCCCTGAAGTCGATATTGACCGTTTATTTTTACCTTTTACTCAGGGTGATTTAGCAAGAGGCACAGAAGGTAGTGGCTTAGGCTTAGCTATCATCAAACGTATTGTCGACACACATAGTGGCAGGGTTTCCTTGTCAAATCGCACAGAAGGCGGTTTACGAGCAGAAGTTTGTTTACCACTGATCCACGATTAACTTATTTATACTACTGTGAAAATCTACTCTCATTTATTAGAACGTTAACAATCAGACAATAAAAAGCCGTCAATTACGACGGCTTCTACAATTTTAACTAAATATTAAAACTCGGTTTCTATACCTAATTTAAAGTTTAGGTCCGGCATCAACTAATGATTTACCGTTGTCAGTATCAGTAAATTTATTAAAGTTTTTAACAAAACGTGTGGCTAAATCCACAGCTTTACTCTGCCATTCAGATTGCTCACTATAAGTATCGCGAGGATCTAAAATGCTATTATCAACACCTTCGATGCTAGTAGGAATATCTAAGTTAAATAACGGCAATACTTTTGTTTCGGCGTTATCAATTGAACCGTCTAAGATAGAGTCAATAATAGCGCGAGTATCTTTAATAGAAATACGTTTGCCTGAGCCGTTCCAACCCGTGTTAACTAAATAAGCTTCAGCACCAACTGCTTGCATACGTTTACGTAAAACTTCAGCGTATTGTGTTGGGTGTAAACTTAAGAAAGCCGCACCGAAACAACTTGAAAATGTTGGGGTTGGTTCTGTAATGCCACGTTCAGTACCAGCAAGTTTCGCGGTGAAACCTGATAAAAAGTAATATTCAGTTTGTGCAGGAGTTAACTTTGCAACTGGTGGTAATACACCGAAAGCATCAGCAGTTAAGAAGATAACTTTTTTGGCATGACCGGCACGAGATACTGGCTTAACAATGTTATCGATATGATGAATCGGGTAAGAAACACGTGTGTTTTCAGTATTTGAGTTATCGTCGAAATCAATTTCGCCTTTTTCATTTACAACTACGTTTTCTAATAATGCGTCACGTCGAATAGCATTGTAGATGTCAGGTTCATTTTCTTTACTCAGGTTGATTGTTTTTGCATAACAACCGCCTTCAAAGTTAAATACGCCATTTTCATCCCAACCGTGTTCATCATCACCAATAAGTTGACGTTTAGGATCGGTTGATAATGTGGTTTTACCTGTGCCTGAAAGGCCGAAGAAAATAGCGGTATCGCCATCTTTACCAACGTTTGCACTACAATGCATTGAAGCAATACCTTGAAGTGGCAAAAAGTAGTTCATCATTGAGAACATACCTTTTTTCATTTCGCCGCCATACCAAGTACCACCAATAAGCTGTACTTTTTCGGTAAGGTTAAACGCGACAAAATTTTCTGAATTTAAGCCTTGCTCTTTCCAATTTGGATTGGTTGTTTTTGCGCCGTTCATTACGATGAAATCAGGTTCGTAATTTTCTAACTCTGCGTCAGTAGGGCGGATAAACATATTTTTAACGAAATGTGCTTGCCATGCTACTTCAGTGATAAAGCGAACTTTCAAACGTGTGTCGTCATCTGCACCACAAAAAGTGTCAACGACAAATAGACGTTTGCCAGATAATTGCTCAGTGACTAAGCCTTTTAGGCTAGTCCAAGTTTCTTGAGACATAGGTTTGTTGTCATTTTTACCTTGATCTGACCACCAAACGGTATCACGTGTCGTATCATCACGAACGATGTATTTATCTTTAGGTGAACGACCTGTAAAAATACCGGTATCTACTGAAACAGCGCCGAGTTCAGTAACAACCCCTTTGTCATAACCTGAGAGGTCTGATCGTGTTTCCTCAGCAAAAAGTAACTCATAAGACGGATTGTAAACTATCTCCGCAACGTTAGTGATTCCGTATGAAGATAAATCGATTGAGTTTTCTAAAGCTGCCATTGCGAATTCGCTCCTAAAAGTATGACGATTTTGAATGTTTTGGTTCGGTATTCCGATTAAGGCCGCCAATTTTAGGTGATCATTGAGCAAAACGAAAGTTTTTTTTCTTTCGTTGTGAAAGTTTTCAAGGTAACTTTCAGTATTTTTTTAATTTATAACTTTAGCATTCTAATAGGCATTTTATTAGATAGACATTATTTAGTATGCTATTGGTTAAATTATTATTTAAAAACAACAAGATGAAAGTTCTGACAACTTGACTGTATGGTCAAGAAAAACATGGAGGAATTATCAGATATAGTTGGATAAATTTGAAAAAAAATTTGAGAAAATATTACGATTGGAAACAAAATGGATATTTTTGACTTACCTAACGAAACTTTTACAGCAATAAAAGTTACTGCTGTAAAAGTGTTGATTAAAAGTTATTGGAAGTTTTTTTGTTATTCAAAAATTTCTTCTTCACTAATCGCTTCAAATGCACCATCTAGTATTTCGCTACTAATATCTTGGCTGATATATTCTGTAGGAGCAGTTCCTAATTCGAAATATTCAAATTCACTCGATTTATCTGTTTTTGTGGTTAATTTACCTGAGGCTTTATCAATACGAACCGAAATTAATGCTTCAGGTTGCTCAAACGGTTCGACTGGTAGTTGAGATAAAGCTACTTTCATGAAGTTAATCCACGCTGGTTGTGCCGATTTAGCGCCAAATTCTTTGCCGGTAGTTTGTTCTTTCCCAAGGTTTCGGTTAAATGTGGTTTGGCCAAGGTTTCGGCTCGGGTCGTCAAAACCTATCCAAGAGGTGGTCACTATTCTTCGACTATAACCAGAAAACCAAGCATCTTTGGCCTGGTTTGTCGTCCCAGTTTTGCCGGCAATATCCCTACGCTTGAGTGAACGAGCACGATAACCAGTACCTTGCCAATAAGGCTTGATGTTCCAATCAGCACCCCATATTGCCGAGTTCAACGCTTCTGTCATTAGAAAGGCATTTTGTGCACTAATAACGCGTTTAGCTTTATTAATTTCTTTTGGCTCTTCAGGTATTTCATTATCCTCATCAGCAAGCGGAAGGCTATCAAGGCTATCTTCAGTAATTTCATTAGAGTTTTGAGCAGAACTAAGAGTTAACATGTCTTCACAACGATCACAGGCGACAGCTGGGTTGGCTTGAAACAAAACCTTGCCGAATGAATCTTCTATGCGTTCAATTAGATAAGGTTGTATCAAAAAGCCACCATTAGCAAAAGTGGCAAAACCAGTCGCAACTTCTAAAGGAGTTAAAGACGCAGAGCCGAGTGCTAGTGACTCATTACGAGGTAAGTCATTGGGATTAAATCCAAATGAGGCCAGATATGGAATAATATTATCCAAGCCAACATCTCTTAATAATCGAACAGCAATGACGTTTTTTGATTGTGCTAACGCTAAACGTAAACGAATTTCACCGTTATAAACAGGCGGGGAATTCTTCGGTCGCCATACCACACCTGAACTTCTATCCCATTGGTTAATTGGCGCATCGTTAACAATTGATGCCAAAGTGTAACCACTATTTAATGCCGCTGAATAGATGAAAGGCTTAATGTTTGAGCCCACTTGCCGTTTTGCTTGCGTTACTCTATTGAACTGACTTTGCTCGAAACTAAAGCCGCCAACAGCTGCCTTGATGGCGCCATTATCAGTATCAAGTGAAACTAATGCTGAGCTAACATCTGGAAATTGACTCAGTCGATAACCGTTATCTGTAGGGGCAATCATCACTACATCACCGAATTGTACAATATCACCAGCTTTTTCAGGGGGTGGCGCTTGTTTATCATCATTAATATAAGCGCGTGCCCAAGATAAGCCTGGCCAATCGATGGTAATTTCCATGCCAGTTTCTAATGTCACTTGCACAGAAAGCTCTTGAACTTCTGTAATAACAGCAGGTACCAGGGTTTGGTAACTCGCTAAAGGAGCGAGTGTTAGAGCGATTTCTTCATGGGTAATTGGCGCTAATTCAGGTGACTTAATGTCAGTGCCTGTCTCATCAGTTGGACGAAGAGACATTAGCGGGCCGCGATAACCGTGGCGTTGATCATAGGCAAAAATATTATTAACAACAGCTTGTTGCGCAGCAGATTGTAGTGTGGAAGTTACCGTAGTAAATACTTTGAATCCACCAGTATATGCCGTTTCCTTACCGTAACGTTCAATCATTTCTTGGTGAGCCATTTCCGCTATATATGGCGCATCTAAATCTATTTCTGCTCCATGTTTTACAGCGGTAATTGGTTCTTTATTTGCGGCAGATAATTCTTCAGCAGTAATATAATCTGAAATATACATTCTTTGTAACACAACCGAACGACGTTGCAGTGCTCTATCAGGGCGGCTAATGGGGTTCATTGTGGAAGGGGCTTTTGGTAGGCCAGCCAGTACTGCAATTTGTGCTAGTGTTAAATCATTAACGTCTTTGCCATAATAGACTTGTGCTGCTGCACCAAACCCAAAGGACCTATGCCCTAATGAGATTTTATTCATGTAGAGCTCAAGTATTTCATCTTTGGATAAAAGGCTCTCAATATGGAAAGAAATAAAGATTTCACGGATCTTACGGACATAAGTTTGTTCGCGCGATAGAAAGAAATTACGAGCAACTTGCATTGTAATGGTACTTGCTCCGCCTTTATTTTGTCCGGTAAGTTGACCTAAAATAGCTCTGCCCATACCGATTGGGTCAACACCAAAATGCAAATAAAAGCGATCATCTTCAGTTGCTAAAATTGCATTGATTAATTGTTGAGGCATTTCATCTAAGGTTAGAGGGATACGCTTTTTTTCACCGAATTGGGAAATGAGTTTGCCATCAGCACTAAAAATTTGCATTGGTGTTTGCCATTGTAAATCTCTAAGAGAATCGACACTGGGTAAACTTGAGCGCATTGATAAGTAAATTCCGGTAAGTGCTATAATTCCGATAAATATCAATACAGCACCCGTTTTTAAGAGGTTTTTTAGAGAAAACACAAAAAAATGCTCGATAAAAGTTATAAAATTGATGTAATAGTACTAGTATATCCTGTAAAAGCATGTAATAAATGTATTTATGTGAACTTTATACCTGAAATTATTATAATAAAATGTTCTAGTAGGATTCTATGTTAAGTAGTTTATGGAAAAAAAAGACCGCCTTAATGGTTGGTATTGACATCGGCTCTCACTCTATTAAAGCTGTATTGTTGAACCAAAATGAGACAGGTTACGTACTTGAAGCTGTCGCAATTGAACCTATGCCAAGAGGTGCTATTGTTGATCGAGAAATTCAAGACATTGATGCTGTGGGTAAAGTCGTTGCAAAAATAAGAAAAAAAATCTCATCATCAATTGGACATGCCGCGTCTGCTGTTTCTGGACAGACCGTTATCACTAAAATTATTTATATGGACGTTGCGCTGACAGAACAAGAGTTAGCCAGTCAAATTGAAATTGAAGCTGATAGTTTAATTCCTTACCCGCTCGATGAAGTGAGTTTGGATTTTGAATCACTCGATATCAATGAGTCTGATCCTAGTAAAATTAATGTTCTGCTAAGTGCTGCTCGGACTGAGTCTGTTGAAGCGAGAGTTGCAGCATTAGAAGCTGGCGGCTTTGAAACTAAAGTGATAGATGTTGAGTCTTACGCGATAAGTCGAGCTTATGACTTAACATTGGGACAATTGCCTGATGATGCAGTAGATAAAGTTATAGCCACAGTGGACTTAGGCGCAACAATGACTTTGTTCTCTGTTACAGAGTCTGGCAAACATATATATAGCCGTGATCAGTTATTTGGTGGAGAGCAATACACTCGTTCAATCGTTTCTTATTACAACAAGTCATTTGAAGAGGCAGAGTTAGCCAAACTCAGTGATGATTTACCACCTAATTATACCTTTGAAGTGTTAGCTCCTTTTCATACTATTTTGGTACAACAAATTCGCCGTGCAATTCAAATGTTCCTTACCAGCAGTGGTAAAGAAAAAATTGACTATTTAGTGATTTCTGGTGGTAGCGCCTCTGTAGAGGGAGTTCAGCAACTTCTGCAGGAAGAGTTAGGTATTCATACAGTAATTGCTAATCCTTTTACGGGAATGGAAATTGCTAGCACAATAAATCAAGAAGAATTAGCTAAAACAGCACCACGCTATATGGTGGCGGCTGGTTTAGCATTAAGGAGTTTTTTTCCATGGCATATATAAATCTATTACCATGGCGTGAAGAGGCTGAAAAAACTAAGCAACGGGAATACTTCACGGTTTTAGCGGCAGTTGGTTTGGTAGCATTTGCTATTGTGTTTTCGGTAAACCAATTTTATCAAGTGCGAATTGACGGCCAAAATAGCCGTAACCAATTTTTGAAAAATGAAATTCAAATTCTAGATTTAAGAATCGCTGAAATACAGTCACTTAAAGAGAAGAAAAAAGAACTTGAGAAGCGAACTAGTGTTGTCGAGCAATTGCAACGTAGTCGTAATGTCGGTACTCAAGTATTAGATGAAATCGCTAAAGTAGTGCCCAATGGTATTTACCTTATTCGATTAGAGAAACAGGACAACACGCTAAATATTACCGGTAAAAGTGAGTCTAATAACCATTTGGCCAATATGATCAGGGAAATAGAAAACTCTGATTTATTTGAAGATGCGATTCTTGAATCAATCACTTCTAATGATGCTCAAAGCAAATTATTAAGTGATTTTAAAATGCGTGTTCGTATTAAAGGTTTGATTAATTTGAATACATCAACCGAGCAAGGAGCACCATAATGAATTTTGACTTTTCGGAATTTATGGAGCAATTTGATGGCTTAGAGCTTGATAATATTGGACAATGGCCAAAAGCGGCTAAAACCTTATTATCTATATTTCTGGCTATTCTAGTGCTGGGGTTGGGTTACGCATTAATGATTAGTGATCAAATAAATCAACTTGAACGTGTAACTGCGGAAGAACAAACCTTAAAACAACAATATCAAGCTAAATATCATGTCTCAGCTAATTTAGAATTATTTGAGCAGCAAATGATTGAAGCTGAGGCTATGTTTGCTAATCAGTTAAAAAGTTTACCTGAGAGCCATGAAACGCCGGGTTTACTTGATGATATAACTTTTGTTGGTACCACAACGGGTTTAGACTTTGTTAAACTTAATTGGCAGCCGGAAATTGAACAAGAGATATATATTGAGTTGCCGATAGATATAGAAGTTTTAGGCTCGTACCATGAATTTGGTCAATTCGTTAGTCGAATTGCTGGATTACCAAGAATAGTGACACTGCATAACTTTGATATTAATCTTCAAAATCAAACATCAGGAGATTTAAAATTAAAGCTACAAGCTAAAACTTATCGTTATCGGGAGGCAGACGAATAATGAAAAAATTCATTCTATTAAGTGCTGTGCTTTTGACTGGCTGTTTTGATAATACTGATGATTTAAAAGAACATATTGCTAATGTTCAATCTAATACGGCAAGCACGATAGAGCCGATGCCAGAAGTGACAGTTTTTGACCATTTTGATTATTCGGCACACGTATTACGTAGCCCGTTTGATGTGCCAAAGCCAGAAGCTATACAAGAAAAAATTCAACAAATGTCAGGATGTTTAAGTCCTGACCCGCGTCGTAGAAAGCAACCATTGGAGAAGTTTTCATTAAGTGATTTGTCGATGCGAGGAACGTTAGGTGAGTTAGGGGTGACTTGGGCACTTGTAGAAGCGTCTGACAATACCTTACACAGAATAGCCGTTGGAAGTTATGTTGGTTTATACCATGGACGAATTACGGCTGTTAGCCAGAATAATGTCAAAGTGTTAGAGTTAATACCAGATGGCGCCGGGTGCTGGGTGGAACGTGAAACAGTCGTGGCCATGACGGAGACAAGTGCAGAGGGGCAAAGGAAGTAATGTTGCTATTTAATAAAATAAAAATCGATAATCTTATGATACATTGTAAAAAAATGAAGTTAATCACAGCCGCCTGTTTATGCGTCTTTTCTAGTTTCTCTTGGGCGAATGAACTAACTGGAATATCCTACAATACTATCCAAAATAATGAAATAGAATTGGTATTTCTATTATCGGATAGAATTGACAACCCCCCCGAAGTCACAACATCGATGAGCCCAGCTCAGGTTAAAATTACTTTTGATGCAGAACAATTTAATCCTGATATTGCTAATACCCTCATTGAACATGCTGGTGTTGAAAATATAACTGTCCATAAAATGGCTGGCAAGGTTGTTGCTAATGTTAATTTAAAGCAGTTGTCTATTTTTGATGTTGTACAAAAAGATAATACTTTTGCTTTAACATTGAATACAGGCCAGGTAAATAAAACGGTTACTCAACTAACTCCTATGGGGCATGGTTTTATAAATCAGATTGATAATATTGATTTTAAACGTGGGCAGGAAAATGAGGCCCAACTGTTAGTTAAACTAATAGATAGTAAAGTCGCTGTTGATGTTAGCGATAAGCTAGGAAAACTTTATATTGAATTTCATAATACTGAAATTTTAGAAGACTTTATTTATAAGTTAGATGTGACAGATTTTGGCACTTTAGTTACTGGTATTGAGACCTTCAAAGAAGGTCGTAATGCACGTTTAGTGGTAGATATTGACGGTCAATTTGAATATAAACACCAACAATTTAATGACGTTTTTTCCTTAACGGTAAATGAAAAAGCAAAAGAAGAAAGTTATCTAGGCGAAGAGGAAAGCTTTAGTGGACGAGCTATATCATTAAACTTTCAAGATATATCTGTACGAACAGTATTACAAATCATTGCAGATTATAACGGTTTCAACTTAGTCACTAGTGATACAGTTGCCGGTAATATCACTTTACGATTAGATGGTGTTCCTTGGGACCAAGCGCTTGACATTATTCTAAGAGTTAAAGGTTTAGATAAGCGCATGGAAGGTAATATATTGATGGTTGCACCAAGTGATGAGCTTGCTGCAAGAGAAGCGCGTGATTTACAAGCACTACAACAAGTAGAAGAGCTTGCACCCCTTTACTCAGAATACGTACAAGTGAATTATGCAAAAGCAGCAGAATTCGCGGACTTAATTAAAAATGAAGATAATAGTATTTTATCACCTCGCGGTAGTGTTAGTGTCGATGAACGAACCAATACCTTACTTATCCGAGATACAGCGACTAGTATAGAAGATATCAAACGTATGGTCTCAGTATTAGATATACCTGTACGCCAAGTTATTATTGAGTCACGTATGGTGACAGTTAAAGATAATATTAATGAGGAACTAGGGATCCGTTGGGGGGTTACAGACACCGATGGACAATCATCTACAGCAGGAAACTTATCAGGAGCTGATAGTGCGCGCACGGGTATTATTCCATCATTAAGTGATCGCTTAAATGTTAACTTACCGGTTGGGAACCCTGCCGGTAGTATTGCCTTTCAAGTAGCTCGTTTAGCTGACGGCACTATTCTTGACCTTGAGTTAAGTGCGATGGAAAAAGAAAACAAAGGTGAAATAATCGCTAGTCCTCGTATTACTACAGCAAATCAAAAAGAAGCTTATATTGAACAAGGTGTTGAAATACCTTACCAAGAAGCAGCTTCTAGTGGTGCCACAACGACACAATTCAAGAAGGCTGTATTAAGCTTAACTGTAACACCACATATTACCCCTGATGATAGAATTATTTTAGATTTAGTGGTAACGCAAGATACCGTTTCAGATGTATCGAATGGTACAGCTCCTGCAATTGATACTCAGAGAATAGGTACACAGGTTTTAGTTAATAATGGTGAAACTATCGTGTTAGGTGGAATCTATCAGCAACAAGTAATTAGCTCAGTTTCTAAGGTACCAGTATTGGGTGATATTCCATATTTTGGCTGGATGTTTAGAAATAGTAGTAACTTTAACGAGAAAAAAGAATTATTAATATTCGTTACACCCCGCATAGTTACTGAAAGATTTTAAGTTAATTTGCATGTAAGGTGGTGTTTTCACCTTACATGCTTGCAATTTGTACCCAACAATTGCGATAATTGCGCCCTTGAAATTTTCGAGGGAGGTTCCCTCTTACCTGTTCACGTAATAAATAAACGAGTATTAATTAATCTAATGGCAGAAAAACGTAACATTTTCCTTGTGGGCCCGATGGGCGCAGGCAAAAGCACCATTGGTAGAGAATTAGCAGATAAGCTACATCTAGAGTTTTTTGATTCCGATCAAGAAATAGAACGTCGTACTGGTGCAGATATCGCGTGGGTTTTTGATCTTGAAGGCGAAGAAGGTTTTCGTAAAAGAGAAGAATCAGTTATTGAAGACTTAAGTGAAAAACAAGGTATTGTTTTAGCAACTGGCGGTGGATCAGTGATCAGCGCACAAGTTCGTAATCGCTTATCAGCTCGCGGCATAGTGGTATATCTAGAAACTACCATAGATAAACAAGTAGCTCGTACACAACGAGATAGACGTCGTCCGCTCCTTCAAACCGATGAAGAACCAAGAACAGTACTTGAAAACCTAGCAGTTGAACGTAATCCGTTATATGAAGAAATTGCCGATGTGATTGTGCAAACGGATGATCAAAGTGCAAAGGTTGTCGCTAGCAAAATAGTGGAACGTTTAGACTTCTAACGACAAACTTATGACCACACTTCAGGTTAAGCTTGGTGAACGTAGTTATCCAATATATATAGACAGCGGACTATTAACTCATAGTAATCTGTTGTCTAGTCATATCCGAAATAAACGCATCTGTATTGTTAGTAATAATATTGTTGCGCCTTTATATCTTCAGCAAATAAAAACCACTCTTGCAGACTTTGAAGTTGATGAAATCATATTACCTGATGGTGAAGCACAGAAAAGTTTAGCGAATTTCGAACGAATAATGTCACATCTTTTATCGGGTAATCACGGTAGAGATACAACCCTGATCGCATTGGGTGGCGGTGTAATTGGTGATATTACCGGATTTGCTGCAGCATGTTATCAACGCGGTATTGATTTTATTCAAATTCCAACCACTGTTTTATCACAGGTTGATTCTTCGGTCGGTGGTAAGACAGCCGTGAATCACCCTCTCGGCAAAAATATGATAGGTGCATTCTATCAACCTAAAGCGGTATTTATTGATTTAGCTAGTCTCTCCACGCTGCCTATCCGTGAGTTTAATGCTGGCATGGCTGAAGTTATCAAATATGGTATTTTGGGTGATGGTGAATTTTTCTCTTGGCTTGAACAACATATAGCTGCAATAAAAGACGGTGACACTGCAGTGCTAATGCAGATGATTGAGCGTTGTTGTCAATGCAAAGCTAATATAGTTGCAGAAGATGAAACTGAATCAGGGGTTAGAGCATTATTAAACCTGGGTCATACCTTTGGCCATGCTATCGAAGCTGATCAAGGCTATGGAAAATGGTTACATGGCGAAGCTGTTGCTACTGGCATGGTACTTGCTGCAAAGCTATCAGTAGCAATGAACTTGCTTGAAGTGTCAGATCTTCGTCGTATTGAAGCCTTACTGTCTGCTTTCGATTTACCGTTAATCGCTCCACAGAATATGGGTTATGATGAATTCATATGCCATATGCGTCGCGATAAAAAGAATCTAGCAGGTAAACTGCGATTTATTTTACCGACAGCGATAGGCTGTTCAGAAATTAACGATGATGTAAATGAGGAACTACTTCAGCAAATTCTGTAATTTTACAGTTAACAGGTGAAGTATGTCAGCGATAGCAAGAAAGATAGGTTTATCAAACGATAGCTCAAGCGTAACAAAAATAAGTGCTCATGCACGCATTGATTATATCCTTCGCTTTTCTAAACAAGCTATTCTCGTTATCGATGAGAGTATTGAGCAAAATACTCCTATTTCTGGACAATTCTTAGATGGTTTACCTGAACAATATAATGCCGCATACATTTCTCTATCCGGTCAGTTTAATAATATTCAAATTCGTTGCCGTATCATTGAACAGCTTTACAGCGGCGAATTATTCGACCCTGAGATTTCATTGGCTGTTAGTGTCACAAATTTGGCGAAAAAATCTCAACAAGCTATTAGTATCGTATTAGACAATACACAATACTTGTCATTACAAATTCTGCATGAACTATCGCAATTAGCGTCGATTGCAAAAAAAGCCAATCTAAAGATAAATGTTGTCATGTTCGGCTCAGTACAGGCCGGTAAAACAGTAGCTGAAAATAAAAATCTATTCGATAATAAATTAACACTTTTATCTGCGCAAACAGGTCAGTTGCTCTCAACAACTTCGGCGCTATTTAAGAAAAGCCGCCCGACTTGGTACTTCATTATCCATAATAAATGGTTACTTGGTTCAATAGTGCTACTTTTAGCCTTAACAGGTATGGTAATTAAGCTATTACAGCAAGATAGTTTTAACTTCGCACAACCATTAGTGACAAATCAGCAAGAAAAAATATCTTTAACAAATGCTTTAACTGAACCTCAAACCACTGTCATTTCAGATAGTAATGACATTCTTCACAAAGAGATAAATTACCCTGCAGCTACTGAAGATATTTTTTCAGCTTTAGTTACCTCTGCTCCTAAGAAAACAATAGATGTACCAACCGAAATAGCATCACCCTCAGACATCATTTCAGCTATAAACCTTACGGGTACGAATGAAGGCTTATTAGCCGGTGAAAGTACGCAAGGGTTTATCATTGAACAGCCAATACAAGATATTAAGAATCAAGTAGCTTCAACTAAGCCAATAACGGCTGACAATAATTATTATCTTAGTAAGGCAGGTTATGCGATTCAAATTGCTGTTTTTAGTGACTTGGATTTACCTCCAACATTTTTAGCTAACTTAGCGTTAATAGATTTTCATATTTACCAACGTCTTTTGAACAATAAAAAAGTGATGGTAATTACCAGTAGTATTTATGACGAAATATCTAAAGCAAAATCTGCATTGGCGAATTTACCAAGTACATTAAAAGCAAGACAGCCTTGGATAAAACCAGTAACCGTGATTAATAACGAAATCAGTGTATTTCTAGACTCCCAATAATGTATAAATCACGATACAATCCCCGCTTACTTTTTAGATGCTGAACATCTGCTATTAAATAATTGGGTTTGTACGTGACATGAAGAAGAAACATCGAGCTTTTTTAAAATGGGCGGGTGGTAAATATGCGCTTAGCGATGTCATCAATTCTTTGTTGCCTAAAGGTGATCGATTAATTGAACCCTTTGTTGGTGCGGGCTCAGTTTTTCTTAATAGCGATTACGAAGAGTATCTACTAAGTGATATCAATCAAGATTTAGTGAACCTTTATCGTATTATTCAACGTACACCTGATAAATTTATTGCTGATGCTCGACGTTTTTTTTCAGTAGAAAACAACCAAGCAGAGAGTTATTACCAGCTTCGAAAAGAATTCAACGCCAGTTCAGATCCATACTTCAGATCCCTAGTTTTCCTTTATATGAACCGTCATGGTTACAATGGCTTATGTCGCTACAATAAATCAGGTGGGTATAATGTGCCATTTGGGCAATATAAACGACCTTATTTTCCTGAAGCAGAATTACACTTTTTTTCAGAAAAATCAGCTAAAGCAGTATTTATTTGTGATGGATATCGACAAACGTTTGCTCATGCGAAGTCTGGCGATGTCATATATTGTGATCCGCCATACGTGCCATTAAGTAAAACTGCAAGTTTCACCAGTTATTCAGGTAATGGTTTTGGCTTAGATGAGCAAGCAGATTTGGCTAATGCAGCTGAAGAAGTGACCAAAATGCGAAATATATCGGTATTAATCAGTAATCACGATACCATTTGGACACGTAAGATATATGAGCATGCTAAAAAGCACCATTCTATTGAAGTATCTAGAACGATCAGTCAGAAAGCTAATAAACGCAGTAAAGTTGCTGAACTTCTCGCGTTATATTAATCGACATGGTCAGTTAACTTGGTAAAACAATACTCACTATGGCGATTAATGAACCAATAAATAACACCACAGCAATCAAACCAGCAATGATGAAATGACTGAGTTTACCCTGAGTGAAATCTCGCTGCCTATTTTTGTCACTTTGCACACCAAAAAAAGCAGCGGCAACACTCTTAAATGTTTCCTTTAAGCCACTTACACTCATTATATTCCTTAGATGCCTACAGGCATGATGTAGATTGTGAATACAGATTAATCACTCGAAGCTAGTATGTGCTATTGATAAAATCGGATCAAGCGGTGCGTATATCGACAATAAAACAACCTTCACGATCACACTTAAAAACAATAATGCTGTATAACCTTCTCCAGTAGCTGTTGAGTCTTTATAATTTCGCTGACGGCAAGAAATTCATTTGGCTGATGGGCTTGGTCAATCGAGCCGGGTCCCATGACTATAGTTTGGCAACCTAATTGCTGGATAAAAGGAGCTTCTGTTGCGTAATTTACTGCGCAACAAGTATGACCAGAGATTCTTTCTGCCGTTAGTACTAACTCACTTTCTTCGGTTTGTTTAAAGCTAGGGGAGCTAGGATCTAATTCAGCAATGGTTAAGCGACCAGGGTATTTCTCTGCTATTGGTTGTAGTGCTTTCGATAGCCAAGCAATTAACTCTTCATCTTTCATGCCGGGCAATGAGCGCATATCGATATCTAATTCACAATGCCCACAAATACGATTAGCATTGTCACCACCTTTAATTGCCCCTAAGTTTAATGTCGGCGTTTGTACATCGAATGCTTCATTTTGATAATTGCAATTTAACGTCTCCCTAAGCTTAAATAATTCACTGATCACCTGATGCATTATCTCAATGGCATTAATCCCACTTGCGGGTTTACTTGAATGCCCAGATTGACCTGTGATACTGATTTTATGAGACATATGTCCTTTGTGCATTATCACTGGTACTAGGTTAGTGGGTTCGCCGATAATGGCAACGTCAGGTTTTATAAGGCCACTGTTAGCAAATAAACGTGCGCCTGCCATGGTCGTTTCTTCATCGGCAGTGGCTAATATATATAACGGTTTATTTATTTTTTTCAGATCAACCTTTTGACATACATGCAAAATAAATGCGAAAAAACCTTTCATATCACAAGTGCCTAGTCCGAAAAGCTTGTCGTCCATGTGGTTTATTTTTAAAGGATCGGATAGCCAACGATTTTCATCAAACGGCACTGTATCGCTATGACCAGCAAGTAATAACCCGCCATCACCACTACCTAACTTAGCCAACATATTAAACTTACCTTTAACATTTGGGACAGCTTGAATTGTAATTGCAAAGCCTAATGCTTCGAACCATGTTGCTAATAGGTTAATTATTGATTGGTTACTTTGGTCCCAACTCGCTTGTGATGAACTGATACTGGGCTGTGCTATTAATTGACTAATAGCTTGAGTAAAGTCAGGGAGTTTCTTATTAAGCTGGTGCATTACTAATAAACCTAAATTATTTTATGGGTAGTTATGTAAAATAGTTGCATAACTATTTTTACGGTGATACTTTAGCAGCATAATCTAAATAGCCCAATAAAACTATACTATGAAAATTTTAATCACCTTCTCAGATATGCGACGACGATAATAAGTAGTGTTCAGTTCAAAAATAGAAGATGCTAGTTATCCTTGAAATGGCTAATAAGCACTAGAGTCCGTTTAAATTAAAATTGAATAGAGTTGCAGTTCACACTTAAAAAATATTGTTGAATTGTAGCGTTTAATTGTCAAAAGTTTGGTAAGAAAAATGAACGTTATCGTTATTGGTGCAAGTGGTTATGTTGGCGCTGAATTAATTAGTTTATTAATACAGCACAATAAAATATCAGTGAAACATTTGTTGGTCTCTGAAAATAGTGAGTCTTGTGGGAAAACCTTTGCGAGCTTGCATGCGCGCTGGCAGGGGGTATGTGATTTACCCCTGCATTCTTTTTCGTCACAGTGGTTTACTGAACATATTTGTGCTGTTGAGCATGATATTGATGCGGTATTTTTTGCGACGCCTCATGAATTTAGTGCACAGTGGGCACAAGCTTTTATCGATGCCAAGATTAAAGTTTTCGACCTATCTGGTGGGTTTCGCCTAAAAGATGCGCAGCAATACCCAAAATATTATGGCTTTAAACATGCAGCGCTAACCGCTTTAGCACAAGCGCAATATGGCTTAGCCGAATGGCAAGCAAAGGAAATTTCAAGCAGCGATTTAATTGCTGTCCCTGGTTGTTACCCAACAGCCAGTTTATTAGCGCTAAAACCTATTACCACAAACAACCTTCATCAAGAAAATAGCCTTATTGTTGTCAACGGTATCAGTGGAGTTACAGGGGCAGGCAGAAAAGCATCACTAGCGACTAGTTTCTGTGAAGTAAGTTTAACACCCTATAATATTCTACAGCATAGACACCAACCTGAGATCAGCCAAGAAGCGCATGCACAAGTGATCTTCAACCCACATTTAGCACCCTATAAACGTGGTTTGTTGGCTACTGTGACCTTGCAACTTAATAGCACCGTTACAGCACAACAAGTTGATGAAGCGTTTAACTTCGCGTACCAAGACAAACCGCTGGTGAGGCTCGTTGATGCTTGGCCAAAAATTGATAATGTTGCTTATAGCCCATTTGCTGATTTGCACTGGCTGGTTGATGAAGAAAAGCATGTTGTTGTAGTTAGCTGTGCTATTGATAATTTACTAAAAGGTGCTGCTTCACAAGCGATACAATGCGCCAATTTGTGCCTTGGTTTACCTAGTGAATATAGCCTATTACCGGCAGGAGCACAGTCATGAAAAAAACTGTGGTAATAAAAATTGGTGGCGCTATTTTAGATGGTTACAGCCAAGGCAATACATCAGCATTAACAGACCTGTTAAGCGTAATTTCCAAGATAGAAAATCAGCCAGTAGTGATCGTTCATGGCGGTGGTTGTATTGTTGATGAAATGCTTGCTCAAGCAGGCTTTAATACTGAGAAAAAAAATGGCTTACGTATTACACCTAAAGAACAAATACCTGTCATCAGTGGGGCGCTTGCCGGTAATGTCAACAAAGCTATCGTCGCAAGTGCAGTAAGTATAGGCTTGCAAGCCGTTGGCTTATCTTTAAACGATGGTCAAATGGTGCAGTGCCAACTGAGTCCACTGCAATTAGGACAAGTTGGCGTGCCATCGCCTTATAGTAGCGCTTTATTAGATACGCTACTGAAAGCAAAATTTTTACCGATAGTTTCTTCTATTGGTGCGTTAAGTAACGGTGATTTAGTCAATGTTAATGCTGATGATGCCGCTGTTGCTATTTGCCAGTTGTTAAATGCTGAATTGTTGTTATTAACAGATGTTAATGGTGTCAAAGGTGCTGAAGGTGAATATCTAACGTCACTCAATCATCAACAAGCTGAAGAATTAATTAATCAAGGTGTGATCGCTGGCGGTATGACCGCTAAGGTCAATGCAGCACTGCATGCTGCGAATAAATTACGACGAAGTATCGCGGTTGCCAGTTGGCAATCGCCAGAGCAGATCATTGATTTGCTAAACGGTGGCAAAATTGGCACCCGAATACAACCAAACGGTTGTTAATTCGATTTAAACATACTTCGTTAATTTTATTTGCACAGGAATACCTATGACTACAGTAAAAGATTTATCGCATTACTTAGCTGATGATCAGTTAAGTAAGCAACAAATATTAGATCTAATCACGCTGGCAATTGCCATCAAGAAAACACCTGAAAACTATTCTCAAGCTTTAGCGGGAAAGTCAGTGGCAATGATTTTCGAAAAACCTTCATTAAGAACACATGTTAGTTTTGATATCGGGATTAACAAGTTAGGTGGTCATGCACTTTATTTAGGTCAACAAAATGGTAAGTTAGGCGAACGTGAACGGGTTAGCGATTATGCGAAAAACCTGTCGTGTTACGCTGATGCTATTGTCGCACGCGTTTTTGAAAACAATTCTATAGAACAATTAGCACAGCATGGCAGTGTGCCGGTTATTAATGCCTTATGTGATTTATATCACCCATGCCAAGCGCTGGCAGATTTTGTAACTCTTGCAGAAAATTTTTCAGATCTTGAAAAAGTAAAACTCGCCTATGTCGGTGATGCCAACAATGTCTCAAACTCGTTAATGTTAATGGCGTCCATTTTGGGTGTTGATTTCACCTTAGTTTGCCCAGAAGGTTTTGGACCTGATCTCAATATAGCTAATAAAGCTATCGCATTTGGCAAGGTTTCAGGCGCTAAATTATTACTAACTCATGACATAACAGAGCTAGGGTCGCAAGATGCCATTTATACTGATACTTGGATTTCGATGGGGGATGAAGACCCTGCTAAAAAATCGGCAATATTAGCAACATTTTCTCCTTATCAAGTAAATCATAAATTAATGGCAAAAGCCGGTGCAAGTATTGTTATGCATTGCCAACCGGCGCACCTTGAAGAAGAAATCACCACTAAATTGTTTGATAGCGAAATGTCAGTAGCTTTTCAATCAGCTGAAAATCGTATGTGGGCACAAAATGCGGTGTTAGTAACATTATTAGGTAATGAATAATTACGCTATTGTTAAATGACATAACGATAAAAATCAATTACAGCTGAAATAAACATTTAGTAATCAAAAATTAATTTAAATAGCTAGTCTTCATAAAAGGAAGACTAAGGAAAAGACAATGGCTTTAGCAGCAAAGAAAAATATTAAAAAAGTAGTATTAGCATATTCAGGCGGATTAGACACTTCTGCAATCATTCCGTGGTTGAAAGAAAATTATGACGGTTGTGAAGTAGTGGCATTTTGTGCTGATGTTGGTCAGGGTGAAGAAGAGCTAGCCGGCATTAAAGAAAAAGCAATCGCATCAGGCGCATCAGAATGTTACGTCGTCGACTTAAAAGAAGAATACGTAAAAGACTATATTTACCCAATTATTAAAACAGGCGCTGTTTATGAAGGGCAATACTTATTAGGCACTTCAATGGCACGTCCAGTGATCGCTAAAGCACATATTGAAGTTGCGCTTAAAGTTGGTGCCGACGCTGTTTGTCATGGTTGCACCGGTAAAGGTAACGACCAAGTACGTTTTGAAGCATGTTTTGCTGCATTAGCACCGCAACTAACCGTTATTGCGCCTTGGCGTGAATGGGATATGGTATCTCGTGAAGACCTACTTGATTATTTAGCTGAGCGTAATATTGCTTGTTCAGCGTCTTTAACCAAAATTTATAGTCGTGATGCAAACGCATGGCATATATCTCACGAAGGTGGTGAGCTAGAAGACCCTTGGTGTGAGCCTTCAAAAGAAGTATGGACGATGACTGTTGACCCGATGGATGCACCAAACGAAGCTGGCAAAGTAATGCTAAGTTTTGAGCAAGGTGAATTAGTTGCTGTTGATGGTAAGACGATGTCAGCTTATCAATCATTAGTGTACTTAAATGATAAAGCCGCTGCACATGGTGTTGGGCGTATCGACATAGTAGAAAACCGTTTGGTCGGAATGAAATCTCGCGGTTGTTATGAAACTCCAGGTGGCACAGTTTTAATGGCTGCTTACAAGGGGTTAGAGTCATTGATTTTAGATAAAGAATCATTGAAATATCGTGAATCTATAGGTCATGAGTTTTCACATGTTATTTATGATGGTCGTTGGTTCACACCATTAGCGAAAGCTCAGCTTGCTTCTGCAGCTTCTTTTGCTGAAAAAGTCACCGGTGATGTCGTGGTTAAGTTATATAAAGGCATGGCACAGGTTACACAACGTCGTTCACCTAATAGCTTATACTCAGAAGAGTTTGCTACCTTCGGCGCTGATGATGTTTACGACCAAAAGCATGCCGAAGGCTTTATTCGCCTGTTTAGTTTGTCGAGCAGAATAACAGCACTTAAACAAGCCGACTCAGTCGTCACTAACGATAAATAACTGCTTTAAGGAAATTTACCATGGCATTATGGGGTGGACGCTTTAAAGGGCAACCAAGTTTACAGTTTAAAAAGTTTAATGATTCATTGCCGGTTGATTATCGGATGGCAGTGCAAGATATTGTTGGCTCTATTGCATGGGCTGGGGCAATTCACTCTGTCGGCATAATCAACGAGACTGAATTAACTGAACTGACGGCGGCATTGAACGAACTAAAATCTTCAGTTGAAGAAAATCCACAGCAAATCTTAGGCTCAGATGCTGAAGATATTCATAGCTGGGTTGAAAGTGCATTAATAGAAAAAACTGGTGATTTAGGTAAGAAGCTTCATACAGGGCGAAGTCGAAACGACCAAGTGGCGACAGATTTAAAGCTTTGGTGTAAAGAAACCGGCGGCGAATTATTATTTGCGCTGGTAAATTTACAGCAAGCAATGTTGAACTTAGCTGAGCGTGAAAAAGATACCGTGTTACCTGGCTACACTCATTTACAGCGGGCTCAACCGATAACTTTTGGTCATTGGTGTTTAGCTTATGTTGAAATGTTTAACCGTGATATTGGCCGGTTAAAAGATGCTTTGTATCGTCTAGATGTATCGCCATTAGGCTCAGGGGCTTTAGCTGGAACTGCCTATCCAATTGATCGCAATAAACTAGCGCAGAATTTAGGTTTTAGAACCGCTACGCTAAACAGTTTAGATGCAGTATCTGACAGAGACCATGTTATTGAGTTACTTGCCTCAGCGAGTATTTCTATGATGCATTTGTCACGTTTCGCTGAAGATTTAATTTTTTATAATTCAGGTGAAGCTGGTTTTGTTGAAATGAGTGATTTAGTCAGTTCTGGCTCTTCGCTGATGCCACAAAAGAAAAATCCAGATGCTTGTGAGCTCATCCGTGGCAAAGCAGGTCGTGTATTTGGCTCGCTTACTGGCATGTTGACTACTATGAAAGCACTAGCGCTAGCCTATAACAAAGACATGCAAGAAGATAAAGAAGGTTTGTTTGATGCTTTAGATACTTGGCAAGAGTGTATGGAAATGGCAGTACTGGTTGCTGACGGTTTAAAAGTCAACCGCTCTCGTACATTGGCAGCAGCACAACAAGGTTATGCCAATGCAACAGAGTTAGCCGATTACCTAGTCAGTAAAAATATTCCATTTAGAGAAGCTCATCACATTGTTGGTGAAGTTGTACTGGCTGCAATTGATAAAGGTGTGCCTTTAGAAGATCTAACCATTACACAATTGCAACAATACAGTGAAAAAATTGGCCAAGATGTTTATCAGCATTTATCCATTGAATCTACGCTTGATAAGCGCGAAGCTCTCGGGGGCACTTCTCGTGGTCAAGTTGAGCAGGCACTAGCGACGATACAATCAGGCAAACGTGAAATTCTTAATGAGAATGTTGTTGGTGCTCCAGGCAAGCAACAAACTCAAGTCGCGTTAAAGCAAGTTAAGCAACGTTTAGATGCGCAAAAAGCAGCGGCAATGTCAGTACGACGTGCCAGAATGTCAGATATTGATAGTATCTCAACTTTAGTTGATTACTGGGCCGAACGCGGTGAAATATTACCTCGCAGTCGCGATAATATTATTCATGCGGTACAAAACTTTGTTGTGGCTGAAGTCGATGGTGTAGTCGTTGGTTGTGCATCACTTTTCATCTATCAGACGGGACTCGCTGAAATTCGTTCTATCGTTATAGATAAACATGTCCATGGCCAAGGGCAAGGGAAAGCATTAGTGCAGTATTTGTTAGAATTTGCGCACCAAATAGAGCTACAAAAAATTATTGTGCTGACTTATATCCCTAAATATTTCGAGCAATTAGGCTTTAAATTAATCGATAAAAACTCTTTAGCAGACAACATCATCGAAGACAGTGAGCAAAGCCCACATAAAGATCCCGAAGATGAAGTGGCAATGGAATATATTGTTGATGGCCGCACTATAAGTAGTACTCAAAATACTCATGGGCTTTAAGTTTACGTATAAATTAATGATGACTCGTCATGAATAGTAATGAAGATAATGTTAAGTGGTTCAGAAATGCTGCGCCTTATATTAATGCTCATCGGGGCAAAACATTTGTTTTAATGTTTAGCGGTGAGGCTATACAGCATGCCAATTTTGCCAATATTATTCATGATATTGCCTTATTGCGCAGCTTAGGGGTGAAGTTAGTTCTGGTACATGGCGCGCGAGCACAAATTGAGCAGCGAGTATTAGCCCAAGCGCTGCCTCAACAAATTGAAAATAATGTTCGAGTTACAGACGCTGACACTTTGCTCGCCGTTAAAGATGCTACTGGCTCACTGCGGATTCACATTGAAGCGTTGTTAACTATGGGTTTAGTGAACTCTCCGATGCATGGCGCGCAAATTCGGGTTAGTACCGGTAACTTTGTCATTGCTAAGCCGATAGGTGTTCGGGAAGGTATTGATTATAAATATACAGGGTTGGTGCGTAGAGTAGATGATGACGGTATAAGAACCCAGCTAGACTTTGGCTCAATCGTGTTGTTATCACCGGTAGGATATTCTTCCACGGGTGAAGTATTTAACTTAGCTTTAGAAGATGTCGCGGCACAAACGGCAATTGCACTAAAAGCAGATAAGCTAATTTCCTTAACAGAGCAAGCGGGTTTATTAGATCAAAAAGGTGCCTTAATCCGCAGTTGTGGCGTTGCGACTGTTGCACAATTACTTGCTGAGCAAGAAGATCATGTTCAACAACTCTTATTAAAAGCAATTATACAATGTGGTAAACAAGGCGTAGAGCGTTGTCACTGTGTTAGTTATGCCAGCGATAGTGCCTTGTTACAAGAGTTGTTTACTCGGGATGGTGCAGGAACCCTTATCGCAAAAGATTATCAAGAACAGCTGTCAGCGGCAAATATTGACGATGTTGGCGGTATAGTCGAATTAATTGCACCATTAGAAGCAGAAGGAGTGTTAGTTAAGCGCTCTAGAGAGTTACTAGAGCTGGAAATTGATCGCTTTACTGTGATTAAAAAAGAAGATGTTATTATTGCCTGTGCGGCACTATATCCTTATCCAAAAGCTAAAACTGGGGAAATTGCCTGTTTGGTGATCCATCCTGATTATCGAGGAGGTAATCGAGGTATTCGTCTTATTCAGGCGTTAGAACAGGCAGCGAAAAGACAAAATTTAACGTCAATTTTTGTCCTAACCACCGTAAGCGCTCATTGGTTTATTGAACAAGGGTACAGTGAACAACCGATAGAAAACTTACCAGAAGGCAAACAGAAAATGTACAACATTCAACGAAAGTCGAAGGCATTTACCAAAGAAATCTAATTTCCTTCACTCGTTTGATGCAAAAGCAGCCTAAAAGCTGCTTTTTTTTGCCTAAATTGAAGTAAATTGTTACAAATTGGTAACAAATGATTTTAAAGTGGCTTGTTTTTGTGCATACTGAAGTCTGTCAAAGCAGTATTGCTAAACGGATTAGAACTTTAATTCGATTTAAATAATAATAATAAACAGGCAAATTTGAGATATGAGTTTTTCCCGAATTTTCACTTTGTGTGCAATTTGCACATTTAGTGCTTTAGTTCAGGCAGAATCTGAAAATAAAGTGGCTTTTAACGTCGCCACTGAAGCAGGCTACATAGATAATTTTTTATATCTAGCTCATGATGAGCAAAGTACTGCATACTATAATCTGTCATCGGACTTAGCTTTTACCACTAAAAGTCAGCAATCAGCATTTACTGTTGATGCTAAAGTAACGTCGAATTTTTTTCAAAATTTCGATAGTGATAATCATACCAATTTCACCATTATTCCTAAATACCAATTTAAGTTTAGTCAAAATCAGCGCTTATACCTCTCGGGGCTTTGGCTGAATAGTTATGCTTATAGAGGACTTGGCATATCAACAGGCGACGCAAAAAATTTATCGCAAGGTGACGAACAAGAAAACATGGCTGCCGTACTGGGCTATGAATACGGTACATTCGAGTCACAGGGTAAGTTAAACTTTGAATTAACCTACAATGAAAATCAATTTACTACCCGTCGAGATTTAACTCGTAGCTTAGACACCGAAATAGTTAACTTTAAATCAAATTTTGATTACTTGTTATCAGGTAAAACTTTCTTAGCGTTTGATTTAGATTATAAAATTACAGAGTATCCTAATGATGCTTTGAATAATCGAGATAGTATTACCGGTTTAGTCGGTGTTAAGTGGTATACCACGGTGATAAGTGAATTTAATTTTTTAGTGGGCTTCCAACAGCTAAATTTTTCAGATAGTCGATTAAGTAACGAAGAAGCATTTAAATGGCGTTTTGATTATACCTGGCGTCCTTCTGATTATACTAAACTGCATTTTGTTTCAAACCGTAAATTTGATGAGAGCTATCGCTTAATTAGTAGTTACCGGTTAGCGGATACGCACCAAGTTAACCTTGAACATGCCTTTACCGAAACGTTAGATTTTTTTGCCAGCGTTGGTCTCAATAACGAAAAGTTTATAACAGAACAAAGAACCCAAGAAGAAGATTACTTTTTTGCTCAATTGACTTTAAATTATCAATATAGCGCTAGGTTAAGTATGCAGTTAAATTATCAATATAAATCGTTAGCTGCTAACGTCGATAACATCGATTATTTATACAATAGTGTCGGTTTTAAATTGAAAGTTTCACTGTAATTCATTGTTTTACGGTTATAAATTAAAGGGATTTAATAAATTTAAAAATATAATTTTATTGGAAGAGAACTATGCGAATTTTGCTGTTTTGTATGTTGTTTTTTCTCGGCCAGGCAATAGCTGGTGATTATAAATTAGGTGCGGGTGATCAAATCCATATCATGGTTTATGGTGAAGATGACCTAACGACTACGATTAAAATCGATAAATCAGGTGTTATTTCATTCCCATTTATATCTGATATTACAGTTGCGGGCTTAACCGCTAAAGCTTTAGAAAATAAAATAGCTGATGGCTTACGAGGGGACTATTTAATTGATCCACAAGTAACTGTAGCTATAGCGACTTATCGTCCATTTTTTATTCATGGACAAGTTAAACGCCCTGGCGGCTACCCTTATCAGGAAGATTTAACCTTAGATAAGGCTATTGCTATTGCCGGCGGATTAGCGGCAAGAGCATCAAAATCATCATGGAAGATAACGCGTTTAGTGAAAGGAACTAAGCAAGTATTTGAAGGTAATGTCGCCAGTGCAATTCTGCCGGATGACATAATAGAAATAGAGCAAAGCTTTTTTTGAATAAACATGAACACGACCCGTTAATATCGGCAAATGAAGAAGTGGCCTTAAAAGAAATTTTAACGCCGCTTTGGTCGCGTCGTTGGAAAATTTTATTTTTTACTTTAATCATTACATTTTTTGCTGCGCTATATCTTTCTCTACTTAAACCATCTTATAGAGCAACAGCAATTTTACAAATAGGCACAAACAAACCGGCTAATACATTGTCGATTAATGATGCTTTTAATGAGTCAAATGCCAGTAAAGAGCAAATTCAAACACAATTTGAGCTATTGCGTTCTCGCAAGTTTGCAGAGCGAGTGATCACTCAGCTTAATTTAGTCGAGCATGAAGAATTTAATAGTGGTAAATATAACGATAAAATTTCATTTTTTGGTGATATAGGTCGACGTAACTCTAAACCTGCGGTTAGTGATATCATTGCTAAGTATCAACGTAAATTAAGCATTGTTCCGATTACTGGTACCGAATTAGTTAAAATTTCTTATGCTTCTTATTCAGCAAAGTTATCGCAGCGGGTAGCTAACCAAGTCGGTATTACTTACCTGCAATATCAAGATGAAATCCACAGTGCGTCTAAGGAAACGACATCTCAATGGTTGGTAGATCAACTTGAAGAATTGGGAAAGAAACTTGAGACTTCAGAATTATCACTACAAGTTTACCGAGAAACAGAGGGTATTGTTGATATTCACGGTGTTGTTGGTTTAGTCGGATCTCAATTAACAGAATTAACTTCTGAAACGCTTAAAGCAACCAAGTTAGCGGATGATCTCGCTATTTCCTATCAGGATATTCAGAAGTACGCTGGTGATATTAATAAACTTAGCGAATTACATGAAATAAGTAGTCACGCGACCATAATACAATTACGTCGAGCAGAAGAAAAAATTGAGCGGAAATTATTTGAATTATCTCAACGATACGGACCCAAGCACCCGAAAAAACTGGCAGTAAACGCCGAATTGTTATCGCTTCAAAACCGTATCAAACAACAAGTTTACGATATAGTAACCTCCCTAGAAAAAGAATATTTCAGTGCAGTAGAGCGAGTCAATGGCACTAAACAACGGTTAGAAATCGCCAAAAAAGACTATCTTCGTTTAAGTCGCTTACAGAATAAGTTTTCTCAATTAACCCGCGAAGTGGACACAAACAAAGAGCTTTATAATAACTATTTAGTACGCTTAAAAGAAGCCGATGCAATGGGCAACTATAAAGCCAATTTTTATGTGCGCTTTATCGACAAAGCGATTGTTCCCAAAAGCCAATTCGCGCCTAATAAAATACTGGTGATGATGTTAACTTTTGTACTATCGATGGCGTTAATTTCCTTGATTATCATTATGCGTGAGTTACTCATGGACACCCTTAATTCACGTCGTAAACTTGAAAACTTTAATGAGGCACAGATTCTCGCGGTTTTACCCAAGATCAAGGCAAGCCTTACTGATAATAAGGAAGATATTTATGATGTCGATAATCGTTTTACTGAAGCAATAAGAACCTTAAGAACCGCTTTACTTTTTAATAATGAAAAAGCGCCGCCGAAAGTTATTTCAGTAACATCATCTGTTCCCAATGAAGGAAAGTCTACAGTTGCGCTACATTTGGCTCGTTCGTTTAGTGAAATGGAGAAAGTGCTACTCATTGAAGCAGATATGCGTCACCCGACCATCGCTAAAAATATGAATTTAAATGAACATCGCCCAGGACTCTCAAATTTATTAGCGAAAACGCATCAAATTAATGAATGTATACTGCGAGATAAAAACGTAAAGTTAGACATCCTAACTTCTGGTATTTCTCCTGCGAATCCGCTGGCATTTCTTTCTATGAAGCGCTTTAGCATGTTAATTAAAGTTTTTGGTAATTTTTATGATCGCATTATTATCGAAACACCTCCGGTAAACGCTGTGAGCGACGCTGTTATAATTTCTAAGTTAGTTGATAGTGTTATATATATTGTTCATGGTAATAAAACCAAACGTGAACAAATCTCTTCTGGTTTAAGGTTATTAAGACAAGTTAATGCTCCAATAGAAGGTGTTGTGATTAACCATAGTGAAAACATTGATACAGACAAATATCAAAACAAATATTACACCGAACGTAACAACATTATTAAGCTTGCAGCAAGAAAGCGTGGCTAACTTCATTTAATACAGTTTATGCTTTACAGATTTTTGCGTACAATGAGGCAAAATCTTTATAGTCACCGTTATGAAAATACGCACTAAATTCTCTTTACAAGCTTGCAATAGTTTTAATATTCCAGCCATTACCGCTGAAATACTCTTCCCCGCTTCTCTAAGTGAACTATCTGAGCTGTCTGATGAGAAAGTGTCACAGTCTTATATCTTAGGTGAAGGTACTAATACACTTTTCTGTCAGCCAGATGCGCCAATTATTATTAAGCCTAACTTGATGGGCATTGAAGTCACTGAAACTGAAAAGAGTTTCCATGTCAGTGCTGCTTGTGCTGAAAATTGGCATGAGTTCGTTAAGTTTTGTATTAGCAGCGGTATCTATGGACTTGAAAACTTGGCTTTAATTCCTGGCAGTGTTGGTGCAGCTCCCGTACAAAATATTGGTGCTTATGGGGTTGAAGTAAGCGACTTCATCGAGCGTGTCAGTTGGTATGATTTTTCTAAACATAAACTAGTTGAATTCAGTCAAGCTGAATGTCAATTTGGTTATAGAAATAGTCTTTTCAAACAAACATTAAGTGGCAAAGGGATAATTACACATGTACATTTTAAATTTCCAAAATTATGGCAGCCGGTAGCGAGTTACCAAGGGTTAAATGATATGGGGTTAGCCGTAACTCCGAGCAAAATCATGGCTAAAGTTATTGAATTGCGGCAATCGAAGCTACCTGATCCTAAACATCTGCCCAATGCTGGAAGTTTTTTTAAAAACCCAGTTATAAGCAGGCAAACTTTTAAAACCATGCAACAGCAATATGACACTATGCCTTTTTATCAACAACAAAATGGTGATATTAAATTAGCGGCCGGTTGGTTAATTGAACAGACAGGTCTGAAAGGTTTTCGCCTTAAAGGGGTCGGCGTTCATGAAAAACAAGCGTTAGTTATTGTCAATTATGCTAGTAATTGCGGTCTAGACATTGTTGAACTTTCACAGTTAATTCAAAGTAAGGTGATGGAGAAATTTGGCATCAACTTAGAGCCTGAAGTTAGGTTTATTGGCTACCCAAGTGTCGGGTGTGAATCATGAAGGCCATTCGCGAACAGTTAATTAAACAACTTGTAAAAGGCGAGTTCTTATCAGGCCAAGTTTTAGGAGATGAGCTTGGCGTTAGTAGAGCGGCGATCTCTAAACATATTGGCGCTTTGCAAGAAATGGGCTTTGATATTTTCAGTGTTACAGGTAAGGGCTATCGTTTAGCGGAGCCGATTGAGCTACTCGATGAAACAAAAATTCATGCAGAACTGGCCAAGAAAAATATTAAAACAAAAATTGAAGTACACAATTTAATAGACTCAACCAATAGTTACTTAATGCGGCGTTTGCCTAATCAAAACGTACCAGGACAAGTTTGCATAGCTGAATATCAGAGTGCTGGTCGTGGTCGAAGAGGCCGGCAGTGGATCTCTCCTTTTGGCTCTCATATCTATTTATCCATGTACTGGTATTTAGAGCAAGGTATGTCAGCGGCTATGGGGTTAAGTGTAGTGGCAGCACTGGCAGTAAGTGATGCAATTAATGCACTTTATAAAGTTAATGTTGAATTGAAGTGGCCAAATGACATCTATTTTAACGGTGTAAAACTTGCCGGCATTCTCATTGATCTTGAAGCACAAGCGATGGAGCCCTGTCATTGTGTAATAGGTATTGGTTTAAATATTAAAATGCCGAATAAGAGTGCTGAACTCGTTGATCAACCTTGGACTGATTTATCAAGCGCTATCGGCGTTGAAATAGATCGCAATATACTAGCAGGGCATATAATTTCTGCACTGCTAAAGCGATTAAAGATCCATAGTGAAACGGGTATCAATACCATGGTTGCGCAGTGGCAAGCACAAGACTTCTATATCAATAAACCCGTTGCTTTAATTACTGGCGATAAAGTTAAACGAGGCATCTCGCGAGGCATTAACACTCAAGGAGCATTAATGTTAGAAGTAAATGGCCAAGTAGGGCCAGTTTATGGCGGTGAAGTAAGCCTAAGGTCAGGACAATGAGGTTATTAGTTGATATTGGTAATACTCAAGTGAAATATGTCTTTCAAGACACTGGAGAATCGCCTTTTTCTGATATTGTCTATGCAGACTATCAAGTTTTTTTAGCGCAATTATTACAAGAGAATTTTTCAGGTGTTACTCAAATCATCCTCGCGAATGTTCAAGGTCAAGAAATCCAAGATTCAATTAGACGTTGGGCAGATGAAAATAAGGTTGAATTTTTACAAGTTGAAAGTACAAAGCAAGCTTTCGGGGTTACATCTGGTTATGAAACCCCTGAAAGGTTAGGGGTTGACCGCTGGCTTGCAATGATTGGTGCAAAGCAACTTTATCCCAATGAAAACTTACTGATTATTGATGCGGGAACAGCTACTACCGTTGATTTACTTGCAGGTAGCGGACAACATTATGGCGGTTGGATAATGCCAGGTATTGAAACATTGTTCGACAGTTTAGTTACGCGAACAAAAAGAATTGATGCTATTGCGAGCACAGCATCAAATTTAGCCTTTGGCGTAAATAGTTCAGCTTGCGTAAACCATGGTAGTTGGGCAATGACAATCGGGGCAGTTAAAGAGGCTATCACCCAAGCTAATAATATAATGAAGCTAGATAAAATATTGTTAACAGGTGGCAACGGTCAAGAAATTGTTAAATTAATTACTGATAACTGTCAGCTTGAGTCTGAGCTGATATTTCACGGACTACGTTGTTTCAAGCCAAGTTAAGTAATGCTTATATCGTTTAAAAAATACTATTGTGGATAAAAAAGCAACAAACACAGAAAAACATGGTTTTTTTTGCATTTTCCTGTTGCATGCTCGAAAACATTACTCTAGAATTCGCACCACTTAATGTAGTGCCGACTTAGCTCAGTTGGTAGAGCAACTGACTTGTAATCAGTAGGTCGCCAGTTCGACTCCGGCAGTCGGCACCATTAATACATTACTTGTAATGTGAAAATTAAAATTTGGAGGGGTTCCCGAGTGGCCAAAGGGATCAGACTGTAAATCTGACGGCTCAGCCTTCGGTGGTTCGAATCCACCTCCCTCCACCATTTTAACAGAGATAATCTGATAGAATTTAGCGGGTGTCGTATACTGGCTATTACCTCAGCCTTCCAAGCTGATGAAGCGGGTTCGATTCCCGCCACCCGCTCCAGTCTTTATAGAAAATGCTGATATGGCTCAGTTGGTAGAGCGCACCCTTGGTAAGGGTGAGGTCGGCAGTTCGAATCTGCCTATCAGCACCACTTCTTTAGACCTTCTATAGATTAATCAATGTTTAAACTTATTATATTAATTTATTTAATCTACCCAGAGGTATTTTAAGATGGCTAAAGAAAAATTTGAACGTAATAAACCACATGTTAACGTAGGTACAATTGGCCACGTTGATCACGGTAAAACAACTTTAAC